>NZ_CP097463.1:2400000-3600000 GCF_027247405.1 Jatrophihabitans cynanchi
TGTAGTGCGGGGCCATCCCGGACTCGCCGACGCTCTGCGGCATCGGCTCGACGGCGCAGGGGGCGGGCAGCGGCGCCGGCATCAGCTCGGCGGCCCGTGACTCGGCGCGGGCGATCGCAGCCTGGGCAGCCGAGACGGCCGCCTGCGGGTCGCTTCCGGTGGCCGCCAGCCGCGCCGCGACGACGATCTCCTGCAGTCCGGACAGGCCGAGGTCCGCTCCGATGGCGAGCGCCTCCTCGGTGAGCTGCGCCATGGTGTCCAGGCCGATGCGGTGCAGCTCGTCCGGAGTCAACGCCAACGTGGTGTGCACGCCGACCAGCCGTGCGTAGTCGTCGGCGCCGCCCGGAATCGCGCTGACGCCGGCCTGGTCGTCGGGACGGGCGTGCGGGCGCAGCTCGAGCAGCAGGTCCCGCCACCGCCCGATCGCCGGCCCGATCTGCTCGCGCACCACGTCCTCGACCGCGTCCCGCCAGTCGCCCGCGCCGGCCCAGTCCGCCGGCGCGGCTATCCCGGTGAACGCCGGCGGCAGCGGCGTGGCCAGGGTGCGCTCGGCCCAGTCGATGGCCTGGTCGACGAGCTCGCCGACCGGCAGCCGCCCCTTGGCGCGCCCTTCGCGCAGCCGCTCGGTGGTGCCGTCGAGCCACCGCGGTGCGGCGCGCAGTCGGGCCAGGAAGTCGGCGGCGGCGGCCGCATCCGGCAGCACGGTGCGCGCCATGACCGCGCACAGCGCAGGAGGCCCACCGATCGGCATGGCCGACACGGTGAACTCCTCGGCGCGGCAGGCGAGGCGCTTGCGGCGCTGGTCGCACACGGCGCCGATCACGCCGGCCGTGATCACGTCGGCCCGGCCGTGCGGACGCAGCGCATCGGCGCGCGCGGCGATCGCAGCCAGGTTCGCGTCCAGGGCGTCCTCGGCCTCGGCGGTCGGGTCGGGCAGCAGCGCGTCGTACTCGCGCAGCCCCAGGCCGGTGGCGAGGAACGGGTCGGCCGCGAGCAGGGTGTCCATCAGCTCGTCGGCCAGGGCGGGAACGGGCGCGTCACTGCTCACCCGACGATCATGCCGGACCGGCTAGGTTCGGCGCATGCAGACGCTGCGCACGCCCGAGGAGCGTTTCCTGGACCTGCCGGACTTCGGCTTCGAGCCGCACTACGCCGACGTGCCGGATGCGGAGGGGGGCTCGTTGCGGATGGCCTGGGTCGAGGCAGGGCCCGCGGACGCGGAGCCGGTGCTGCTGTTGCACGGCGAGCCGTCCTGGTCGTTCCTGTACCGCTCGATGTTGCCGTTGCTGGCCGCCGCGGGACTTCGGGCGATCGCGCCGGACCTGGTCGGGTTCGGACGCTCGGACAAGCCGACCCGCCCCGAGGACCATTCGTACGAGCGCCACGTGGAGTGGGTGCGCGCGCTGGCCTTCGACGTGCTCGACCTGCACGGCGTGACGCTGGTCGGCCAGGACTGGGGCGGGCTGATCGGGCTGCGCCTGGTCGCCGAGCACCCGGACCGGTTCGCCCGCCTCGTCGCGGCGAACACCGGCCTGCCGACGGGTGATCACCCGATGCCGGACATCTGGCACGCGTTTCGCGAGGCGGTGCGCAGCGCGCCCGCGCTGGACGTCGCCCGGTTCGTGCAGAGCGGTTGCCGGACGCGGCTGACCGACCCGGTCCGCGCCGCGTACGACGCGCCGTTCCCGGACGAGACGTACAAGGCCGCCCCGCGAGCGATGCCGGACCTCGTCCCGACCGCACCGGACGATCCGGCGAGCGAGGCGAACCGTGCCGCGTGGGCAAGCTTGGCCGATCTGCCGATCCCGGCCCTGATCGCCTTCAGCGACGGCGACCCGATCACCGGGGCGATGGCGCCGGTCCTGCGTCGCGCGCTGCCGGGGGCACAGGGGCGCGAGCATCCGGTGATCGCCGGTGCCGGTCACTTCCTGCAGGAGGACGCCGGACCCGCACTCGCCGCCCGGATCGCGCGGTTCATCGAGCAGACACCCACCCAGTAACCTGTCGCGCATGCTGCTGTCCGACCGTGACATCCGGGCCGAGGTCCAGGCGAACCGCCTGGTGCTCGACCCCTGGGACGCCGAGCTCGTCCAGCCGTCCAGCATCGACGTGCGACTGGACCGCTTCTTCCGGGTGTTCAACAACTCGCAGTACACGCACATCGACCCGGCCGTGCAGCAGGACGAGCTGACCTCGCTGGTCGAGCCCAAGGGCGACGAGCCCTTCGTACTGCACCCGAACGAGTTCGTCCTCGGCTCCACGCTGGAGATCGTCACCCTTCCGGATGACCTGGCCGGCCGGCTGGAGGGCAAGAGCAGCCTGGGCCGGCTCGGGCTGCTCACGCACTCGACAGCGGGCTTCATCGATCCCGGGTTCACCGGGCACATCACGCTCGAACTGTCCAACGTCGCGAACCTGCCGATCACGCTGTGGCCCGGGATGAAGATCGGCCAGCTGTGCCTGTTCCGGCTGTCCTCGGCTGCGGAGTTCCCGTACGGGTCCAGCCAGTACGGCTCGCGCTACCAGGGCCAGCGCGGCCCGACGCCGAGCCGTTCCTACCAGAACTTCCGGCGCTGGCCGACGTCCTGAGCCGGTGTCCTGAGCCGGCGTCATGAGTGAGGGCCGCCAGCGAGCTAGGGCCGGCGCACCGTCCAGTCGTCAGGCGAGGGTGTGCATCCAGCCGTGGCCGTCGGGCACCTGGCCGGTCTGGATACCGGTCAACCGCTCGCGCAGTTGCATGGTGATCGGGCCCGGCTTGCCATCGCCGACCGTCCACGAGTCCGTCGCGCTCCGCACAGCGCCCACCGGGGTGATCACGGCGGCCGTGCCGCACGCGAACACCTCGGTGAGCGCCCCCGAGGCGCAGCCCTCGCGCCACTCGTCGGTGCTCAGCTTGCCCTCCTCGGCGGTGTAGCCGAGGTCGCCGGCCAGGGTGAGCAGCGAGTCGCGGGTGACGCCCGGCAGCAGCGTCCCGGTCAGGGCCGGCGTGACGATGCGCGCGCCGGGACCGGATCCGAAGACGAAGCACAGGTTCATGCCGCCCATCTCCTCCACCCAGCGGTGCTCGGCGGCGTCCAGCCAGACGACCTGGTCGCACCCCTGCGCGGTGGCGTGGGCCTGCGCGACGAACGCGGCCGCGTAGTTGCCACCACACTTGGCCTCGCCGGTGCCGCCGGGTGCAGCGCGGGTGTACTCGGTGGACAGCCACACGGTGACCGGCTTGACGCCGCCCGCGAAGTACGGACCGGCGGGCGAGGCGATCACGAAGTAGCTGTAGCTGCCCGCCGGCTTGTTGACGCCCAGCCCGACCTCGGTGGCGATCATGAACGGGCGCAGGTAGAGCGACTCGTCGGGCGCGGACGGCACCCAGTCCCGGTCGATGTCGACGAGCGCGCGCAGCGACTCGACGAACAGCTCCTCGGGCAACGCGGCCATCCCGAGCCGCTGTGCCGAGCGGGCGAAGCGAGCGGCGTTCGCGTCGGGCCGGAAGCTGGCGATCGAGCCGTCCGGCTGGCGGTACGCCTTGAGGCCCTCGAAGATCTCCTGGCCGTAGTGGAAGACGGTCGCCGCCGGGTCGAACGCCACCGGGCCGTAGGGGACGACCTGCCCCTCACCCCACCGGCCGTCGGCGTAGTCGATGCGCACCATGTGGTCGGTGAAGTACCGGCCGAAGCCGGGCGCGGCCAAGATGGCGGCGCGCTCCTCGGCGCTGCGGGGGTTCGGGTTTCGCTCGAGGCTGAACGTCATAGTCGGACATCCTAGTTCCGCCGGTGTGCGCGCGCGGAAGCCTTATCCACTGCCGATGGCCGCGTCCGCCGTCAGGATCGACACCAGCGAGCCGACCTGCTCGTCGGTGGCGGCAAGGACGAGCGCCGGCAGCGACTTGGTGAGCATCTCCTGCAGTTCGTCCCGACTCACCGTCCGGCTGTCGATCCAGCGGATCGTGCACTCCTCGCAGTAGGCGACCCAGCCGTGGACGGCGAGCTGCGCGCGCGGGCTGAGTTCGAAACCGAGCCGGCGGACCACCTCGATCACCCGGCCCGCCATGCTGGCGCGCGTCTGGTCGAAGATCGCGCGCATCTCGGCGTCGCCGCTGGCCGCGCCGCGCACCAGCGACTTGTAGCTGTCCGGGTTCTCCGCGACGTAGCCGATGAACGCGCCGAGCGCCTCGCGCAGTGCCTCGACGGGCGGCAGCCCGGTGTCCGGTTCGGTGCGCGCGAGCAGGTCCTGGGCGGCGGCCTGCGCGACCGCGGTGTGGAACTCCTGCTTGGAGGCGAAGTAGTGGAAGAGCAGGCCACGCGAGATTCCGGCCTGCTTGGCGATGTCCTCCACCGAGAGCGCGTCCAGGGTGCGGGTGGCGAGCATCTCGACGCCGAGCGCGATCAGCTGCGCCCGGCGAGCGGCGGGATCGAGCCGGGTGCGCTTCTCGCGGGTCATCGTCGTGAGCCTAGCGCCCTATTGAACAGCGGCCAACTAGCTATTGACTCGCGTTCAATGTCGTGTTTACCCTGGACGCCATGACTCAGGTACCCCGCCGGACGGTCGACGTCCTCATCATCGGCAGCGGGTTCGGTGGCCTGGGCGCGGCGATCCGCCTCGCCAAGGACGGCCGGGAGGACTTCCTGGTCGTCGAGCGCGGCAGCGAGGTGGGCGGCACCTGGCGCGACAACACCTACCCCGGCGCGGCCTGCGACGTCCCCTCGCACCTGTACTCCTACTCCTTCGAGCTGAACCCGAACTGGTCGCGCTCGTTCTCGCCCCAGGCGGAGATCCAGGAGTACCTGCGCGCGACCGCGGTCAAGTACGGCGTGCTCGACAGGCACCTGTTCGACACCGAGGTCACCCAGGCCCGGTGGGACGAGGCGGACCGGCACTGGCTGGTCGACACCACGAACGGCACCTTCCGGGCGCGGGTGCTGGTCGGCGCGATCGGTGCGCTGTGCGAGCCCAGCCTGCCGGACGTCAAAGGGCTCTCCAGCTTCCGCGGCGAGATCTTCCACTCCGCCCGCTGGAACCACGCCGCGAACCTGGCCGGCAAGCGGGTCGCCCTGATCGGCACCGGCGCCTCGGCGATCCAGATCGGTCCGGCCATCGTCGACCGGGTCGCCCACCTGGACGTCTACCAGCGCACCGCCCCCTGGATCATGCCGCGCCACGACCGCGCGTACCCCGCGGCCGAGAAGTTCGCCTACCAGCACGTGCCGCTCTTGCAGCGCGCCGCTCGCGAAGCGATCTACTGGGGCCGTGAATCGTTCGTGCTGGGGTTCGCGCTCCAGCCCAAGATCCTGCTCGCCGCGCAGCGCATCGCCCGGCGCAACATCGCCCGCGGCATCTCCGATCCAGCGCTGCGCGAGCGGGTGACGCCACAGTTCCAGATCGGCTGCAAGCGCATCCTGATCTCCAACGACTGGTACCCGATGCTCGCGCGCGAGGACGTCACGCTGGTCACCGACGGCATCGCCGAGGTGCGTGAGAACGCGATCGTCACGGCGAGCGGCGAGACGCGTGAGGTGGACGCGATCATCGTCGCCACCGGCTTCCACGTGACCGACTCCCCGACCTACGAACGGATCGTCGGCGCGGGTGGCCGGACGCTGGCAGACGTGTGGGACGAGCAGGGCCAGCAGGCGTACAAGGGCGCGACCGTTGCCGGCTTCCCCAACCTGTTCTTCGTGATCGGCCCCAACACCGGCCTCGGGCACAGCTCGATGGTGTACATGATCGAGTCGCACATCAACTACCTGTCCAGCGCGCTGGCGGAGATGGACCGGCGCGGGCTGGCAACCGTCGAGGTACGCGACGAGGAGCAGCGCCGCTACAACGACCGGCTGCAAAAGCAGATGCGCCGCACGATCTGGACGACCGGCGGGTGCGCCAGCTGGTACCTGGACAAGCACGGCAACAACACCACGCTGTGGCCGGGCTTCACGTTCGCGTTCCGCCGGATGACCCGCCGCTTCGACGTGGGCGCGTACCGGGTGAGCGCCCGGGCCGCCTCGTCCCCCGCTACCCCGTTGAGTGGCGACCTGTCCGCTGAGTGGCGGGCTATAGCCCGCCACTCAAGCGATAACCCGCCACTCAACAGTGTGGGACGGCAGGCGTGACCGCGATCAGGGGAAAGGTCGCTGTCATCACCGGCGCCGGCTCGGGCATCGGACGGGCGCTGGCGTACGACTTCGCGCGACGTGGCGCGCGGCTGGCGATCAGCGACGTCGACCCCGGCGGCCTCGCCGAGAGCGCCCAGCACGTGCGGGTGATCGGCGCGAGCGTGCACGAGCAGCGCCTGGACGTGACCGACCGGGCCGCGGTGCTCGCGTACGCCGACGCGGTCGCCACCGAGTTCGGCGCGGTGCACATCGTGGTGAACAACGCGGGCATCGCGTTCACCGGCGATGTCGAGGCGATGACGTTCGAGCAGATCGAGCGGGTGATGGACGTCGACTTCTGGGGCGTCGTCAACGGCACCAAGGCGTTCCTGCCGCACCTGATCGCGTCCGGTGACGGCCACCTGGTGAACGTCTCGAGCCTGTTCGGCCTGCTGGCGATGCCCAGCCAGAGCGCCTACAACGCCGCCAAGTTCGCCGTCCGCGGCTTCACCGAGTCGTTGCGCCAGGAGCTGCTCATCGCCGGGCACCCGGTGCGCGTCACCTGCGTGCACCCCGGCGGCATCAAGACCGCGATCGCGCGCAACGCCTGCGCGGTCGAGGGCCGGGACGCCGGGCAGCTGGCGGAGTTCTTCGACAGTCGACTTGCCCGCACGTCGGCGGACTCGGCCGCCAAGTCGATCGCCCGCGCGGTGATCGGCAACCGCCCTCGCGCCGTCGTCGGTCTGGACGCCAAGGCGCTGGACCTGTTCGTCAGGCTCGTCGGTCCGGCCTACCAGCGCGCGTTCGCCTGGTGCGCGGGCCGGGTGATGCCGCGGGCCGACGGCGCGACCGTGGCGCCCGTGGCGCCCGTGGCGCCCGTGACCGAGCGTCCCACGGTCTCGGCGTAGGACCGCGGTCATGGTGCACCTGCCGCGCCCCGTGGTGCGCGCGCTGTCCGCCCCGGCCTACCGGCTGGGCCTGGCCGAGCGCCGCTCCGTCCGCGCGCAACGGCTGATCACCGAGCTGTCCTGCCGCCTCAACCCGGCGCCGTCCGGCACCCGGGTCGAGCACATCGTGCTGGGCGGGCGACCCGCGGAGGCGACCGCCCTGGGTGCCGGCCGCAGCGCGGTGCTCTACCTGCACGGCGGCGGCTACGTCGTCGGCTCGCCGCGCATGTACCGCACCCTCGCGGCACACCTGTCCCGGGCGGCCGCGGCGGTCGTCTACAACCTGGACTACCGGCTCGCCCCCGAACATCGCTTCCCGGCTGCGCTCGAGGACACCGTGGCGGCATTCGGCGACCTGGTTCGCCACCACGGCTACCAACCCGGGCAGATCGCCCTCGCCGGCGACTCGGCCGGCGGCGGGTTGGCGGTCGCCGCGGCCCGCGTACTCACCGACGAGGGCATGCGTCCGGGCGCGCTCGCGTTGCTGTCACCCTGGACCGATCCGGCGGACCAGGACCTGCCCGAGCGCGATTTCGTCGTCAACGTCGGGTGGGGCCGGCGCTGCTCGGAGCTCTACCTCGGCCAGGCCGACCCCTCCGATCCGGGGTTCGCGCCGCTGCACGGGCGGCTCCACGGACTGCCCCCCATGCTGGTGCACTACCACGCCGAGGAGATGCTCCGGGCGCAGATCGGTCGGTTCATCGCGGCCGCACGCGCCGCTGGTGTCGACGTGCGCGAGTTCGAGAGCGCGCGCGTGTGGCACAGCGGTCACGTCCTCGCCGGCCTGCTTCGCGACGCGACCGACGAGGCCCGTTCCGTCGGAGACTTCCTGCGGCTGCAGCTGACCGGCGGGGACAGGGCCGCCGAGCACCGCGCGGCGGGCGGCACGTATCGCGGTTGACCGCCGTGATCGGCTGAGCGCGTGCTCGAACGCGCACGCGGCTTGCGGCCGGCGGCCCTGTCCGCGATCGCCGAGCTCGAGGAACGCACGATCGCGGGCGCGATGTCCTGCGCCGGGTCTGTTCCGGGCTCTTCGCCGCCGGTACCGACCGGATCGGCCTCGAGGTCGCAGTCGACAACGATCGGGCCCTGGGCCGGTACACCTCGATCGGCTTCACCCGGCTCGCCACCGAGGACTACTACGCGCTGCCCTGGCGGCAGCGGCCGGGAACCGCTCGCGGCGGCCCGTAGTTCTAGCTGCAGGAGGTGGTCATGTCCGCCGTCAAGGTAGTGCTGGTGCTTGTCGCGATCTGGGTCGCGCTGGGCGTCGTCGGGTTCATCATCAAGGGCCTTTTCTGGTTGTTCGTGATCGCCTGCGTCGCGTTCGGCTTCACGCTGGCCGGCTCGCTGCGCAAGCGCGGCATCCTCAGCAGCCGCCGCTGACGCCTCACCAGGCCGGCCGCAGCGGTCCGCCGGTGTCTATCCGGCGCAGCGCGCCGAGCAGCCGGCGCAGGCCGTCCGGGCTCAGCTGGTCAGCCCACGGCTTGACCGCCTCGGCGGCACCGGCTTGTGCGGCGCGGGTGCAGGCGCGCCCGCGTGGGGTCAGGCGAAGCGGTCGGCGCCGGGCGTCGTCCGGATCGACGGTGCGCTCGACGTAGCCTCGTGCGACGAGCTGCTCGACCAGCTGGCTGGCCGCCTGCTTGGTGACCCCGAGGTGCTCGGCGACGTCCAGCGTGGTCGCGTTGCCTGCGCTGATCCGGACGAACGCGAAGCCGTGTGCCGGCCGGACGTCGACGTAGCCCCGGCGGGCCAAGGCCTCCTGGATGCGGTCCACGACCTGCGTCGCGATCGACAGCACCCGCATCGCCAGCTCTTCGGCCTCTGCGTCCATCGATCCACTTTGACACAACGGTCAAGTTCCTGGACCATATGGTCAAGTAGCTTGACCATATGGAGGAAGTCATGCCTGTCTTGAGTCCGGCCGACGCGGTACAGCACGACGTGCACGGGAGCCGGTTCACCGCTTACGTCGCCCCGTCCCTCGGCAGCGCGCAGTTGTGCGCCTGGCAACTGGACGTCCCCGCCGGCACACCGGGGCTCGAGCACCGGGTCTCACGCGAGGAGGTGCTGCTCGTCCTCGCCGGCACCCTTCAGGTCACCGTCGACGGAATCGGTGGGCAGGTAGAGCAGGGCCAGGTCGTGCACGTTCCGGCCGGCTCCACGCTCCTCGTCGCCACCGGGGACCGGCCGGCGACGGCGTGGGTCACCACCACGGCGGGCCTGGTCGCCGAGCTCCCCGACGGGACCCGGTTCGAGCCACCCTGGGCGCGGTGACGATCAACTCGCGCCGGACACCGTGCCGGCCAAGTGCGGCTTGCCGGACTCCACTCCGCGCACGTCCAGCGTCCACCCCGCGCCCGTGCGGGTCGACCCGATCGCGACCGTCGTCGGTAACAGCACCGGGGTCTTGAACGAGACGTCGACGGTGAACCGCTCCGGCAGCCGGCCCTCGAGCATTGCCAGCGTGCGCGCCTTGAGCCACATGCCGTGCGCGATCGCCGACGGGAAGCCGAACAGCTTGGCGCTCAGCGCGGACAGGTGGATCGGGTTGCGGTCACCGGACACCGCCGCGTACCTGCGGCCGATGTCGGCGGGTACCCGCACCTGCGACACCGCCCCGGCCGGCGGCTCGAGCGCGTTCCCGGGTTTCGGACCGGCCGGGCGCCCCGGCGGCCGCCCGCCACGGCGCAGGTAGGTGCTGCGGCCGGACCACACGCGCTGCCCGTCGACGGCGCCCTCGCTGAGCAGGTCCAACTGGGTGCCGGCCGGATGCGGCCGCAGGTTCGCCGCCCGCACCGTGAACGACACCTGCTCGTCCACCGTCACCGGGCGGTGCACCGTGATCGAGTTGGCGACGTGCACCAGGCCGACGAGCGGGAAGGGAAAGCCGCGCTCGCTCATCAGCGCGACCTGAAGCCCGAAGGCGAGCACGTGCAGGTACGTCGGCGGAAGGACGGCGCCGTACCTGAACCCGCACACCCGCGCGTAGCCGGCCACGTGCCCGGGATCGATCGGCTGCGGGGCGAGTTCGTACACCGAGTCCGGCAGGTCGCCGCCGCCGCGGTGCAGTGGCGTAGTGGCCGCCGCACGCGCGTACAGCGCGGTCAGCGAGGGCGGGCTGGTCAGTGTGGGCATGGCACCTACGCCCCGACCAGGTTCTGGCCGCACACGCGCAGCACCTGCCCGTTGACGCCGCCGGCACCGGGCGAGCTGAGCCAGCCGACCGCCTCGGCCACGTCGATCGGCAGCCCGGCCTGCTGCAGGCTGGACAGCCGGCGGGCGACCTCGCGCGTTGCCAGCGGCATCCTCGCTGTCATCTCGGTGTCGATGAACCCGGGCGCGATCGCGTTGATCGTCGAGTTGCCGTGCGCGGCGAACGCCGCGGCGGACGAGCGCACCAGCCCGATGACGCCGGCCTTGGTCGCGCCGTAGTTGGTCTGCCCACGGTTGCCGGCCAGCCCGGTCGTCGAGGACAGGCACACGACGCGCGCCTGATCACGCAACTGGTCACTGCCCAGCAGTGCCGCGTCGATCCGCAGCTGCGACTCGAGGTTCACCGCCATCACCGCCGCCCAGTGCTCGGGCGACATGTTCGCGAGCAGCTTGTCGCGGGTGATGCCGGCGTTGTGGATCAGGATGTCCAGCCCGTCGGTGTGCGCCGCCAGGTACGCCAGCAGCCGCTGCGGCGCCTCGGCGGAGGCGACGTCCAGGTGCAGCGTGGTGCCGCGCAGCCGGTTGGCGACCTCGGCGAGCGCCTCCCCCGCGGCGGGCAGGTCGGCCACGACCACGTGTGCCCCGTCGCGTGCCAGTACCCCCGCGATCGCGGCGCCGATCCCGCGCGCCGCCCCGGTCACCAGCGCGGTCTTGCCGGCGAGCGGCCGATCCCGGTCCGCGGGTTCCGCGGCGACTCCGGTGCCGAGCCGGACCGACTGGCCGTCGACGTACGCGGAGCGGCCGGACAGGAAGAAGCGCAGCGCCGAGGGCAACGACGCCTCGTCCTGCACCAGGAGGAGGTTCGCGGTTGCACCACGGCGCAACTCCTTGGCCAGCGAGCGGACGATGCCGTCGAGCGCCTGGCGCGAGGCGTCCACCACGACGTCGCCGCCGTCGGCCGGCAGCCCGAGCACCAGTACCCGTCCGGACGGCAGCAACCGGCGCAGCCGGCCGGTGAAGAAGGCCTGGAAGCCGGCCAGGTCGCCGGGGGTCGCGACGGCCCGGGCGTCGAAGATCAGCGCCCCGTACCGCACGTCCGGACCGTCCAGCTCGGTCACCTCTGCCCCGGTGCCGGCAACCAGCCCGGTGAGTTCAGGCGTGGGCTCTCCGGGGGTGGCACCGAGCAACACCGGCCCGGGCAGCAGCGGGTCGCCGGGCCGGAAGCGGCGCAGCACGGCCGGGCGGGGCAGCCCGATCCGCGACGCGACGGCCGCGCCGACCGGCGAGTTGACCAGGCTGAGGTACTTGTCGGCCATCACGCCTCCAGGATCGCGACGACGCCCTGGCCGCCGGCCGCGCAGATCGAGATGAGACCGCGGCCCGAGCCGCGCTCGTGCAACTGCTTGGCCAAGCCGGCAACGATCCGCCCCCCGGTCGCGGCGAACGGGTGGCCGGCCGCGAGCGAGGAGCCGTTCACGTTCAGCTTCGCCCGCTCGATCGGGCCCAGCGCGCCGTCGAGCCCGAGCCGGGTGCGGCAGAACTCCTCGTCCTCCCACGCGGCCAAGGTGGTCAGCACGGTCGAGGCGAACGCCTCGTGGATCTCGTAGTAGTCGAAGTCCTGCAGGCTCAGCTTGTTGCGCTCCAGCAGCCGCGGCAGCGCGTAGACCGGCGCCATCAGCAGCCCGTCGGCCCGCCGGTCGCCGTGCACGTAGTCGACGGCCGCGGTCTCGGCGTCTACCAGGTACGCCAGCACCGGCAGCTTGTGCGCTGCCGCCCATTCCTCGCTGGCGAGCAGGACCGCCGACGCGCCGTCGCTGAGCGGGGTCGAGTTGCCCGCGGTCATCGTCGCGCCGTCGCCCAGTGACTTGCCGAACGCCGGGGCGAGCTTGGCCAGCTTGTCCACCGACGAGTCCGGGCGCAGGTTCTGGTCCCGGGTCAGGCCGAGGAAGCCGGTGACCAGGTCGTCCATGAAGCCACGCTCGTAGGCGGCGGCGAGGTTGCGGTGGCTGGCCGCGGCGAGCTCGTCCTGCGCCTCGCGGCCGATACCCCACTCGTTTCCGGTGATGGCCTGATGCTCACCCATCGACAGCCCGGTGCGCGGCTCGAGGTTCGCGGGGATCGCCGGGATCAGCTGGGTGGGCCGCAAGCCGGCGAGCGCCTTGAGCCGGCCGCCCAGTGACTTCGCCCGGTTGGCCTCCAGCAGCACCGCGCGCAGGTCCTCGTTCACCGCGATCGGGGCGTCCGAGGTGGTGTCCGTCCCCCCGGCGATACCGCAGTCGATCTGCCCGAGGGCGATCTTGTTGGCGACCAGGATCGCCGCCTCCAGGCCGGAGCCGCACGCCTGCTGCACGTCGTACGCCGGCGTGTACGGCGAGAGCCGCGAGCCGAGCACCGATTCGCGGGTGAGGTTGAAGTCCTTGCTGTGCTTGAGCACCGCGCCGGCCACGACCTCGCCCATCCGCTCGTCCTGCAGCCCGAACCGGGCCACGAGCCCGTCGAGCGTGGCGGTCAGCATGTCCTGGTTGGACGCGTGCGCGTACGGGCCGTTCGAGCGGGCGAAGGGAATCCGGTTGCCGCCGAGGATCGCGGCGCGTCGAATGGTCATCTTCAGGTCCTTTCCGGCTGCCTTGACCCCAAGGTATCCGCTACTTTGAGTAGCGTGAAGAATTCTGTGGCCGCGGTTACCAGCGACAAGCCCCCCGAGTCGGGTCAGGCTGCGCCGCGACCGGACGGCCGGCACTCCCGCTGGGACGCGCACCGCGCCACCCGGCGGGACGATCTGATCGCCGCCACGATCGCGGCGATCAGCGCGCACGGCGCGAGCGTCGGCATGGACCAGATCGCCTCTTTCGCCAGGACCAGCAAGCCGGTGGTGTACCGCTACTTCGCCGACAAGACCGACCTCTACCGCGCGGTGAGCACCCGGCTGGTGCAGCGGGTGCTGGCGAGCCTGACCGCCGTGGCCGCGACCGACCCGCCGCCGCGCAAGCTGATCCACGCCGGCATCGACGCCTTCCTCGGTCTGGTGGAGCAGAGCCCGGAGCTGTACCGGTTCGTCACCCAGCACCCGCAGATCGACACCGCAGACGGCACCGTCGCCGACTTCAGCGCGGTGGTCGCCGACCTGCTCAACGAGCAGCTCGGCGGGCACCTGGAGCAGGGCCGGCTCGACCCGGCGTTCGCGCACCCGTGGGGCGAGGGCATCGTCGGCTTCATCACCTCGGCCAGCCTGTGGTGGCTCGACCATCGGGACGCCATGACCCGGCAGCAGCTGACCGCCTACCTCGGCGCGTTGCTGTGGGGCGGGGCAGCGGGGGTGTACCAGTACGTGGGGGAGCCCGCCGACGCCCGGCCCGCTGCCGGGGTCTTCCCGCACCTGCCGGGTTAGCGAGTCCGGTGTCGCGATGACCGAGCGAGCGCAGGCGCACCCGGGCGACGAGAACCCGGCAACAGAGCACCCAGCGGACGAGCAGCTGCCCGCGGCGCCCGATCCCGCAGTGCTGCGCGCGCACCTGGACGGCCGTTGGGCGCAGGCGCGCCGGAGCGCCCGGGAGCTCTTCGCCGACCCGCGGTTCGCGCCGCCCCCGATCGACGCCGACCTGGCCACGCACCGCGAGCGGGTGCTCGACCAGTTGCTGCTGCTCGTCGACGCGGGCGCGACCCAGGGCGGCTTCCCGTCCCGGTACGGCGGCGGCGACGACCTGGGCGGCTGGATAACCGGGTTCGAGATGCTCGGGTTCGGCGACCTGTCGCTACTGGTGAAGGTGGGTGTGCAGTTCGGCCTGTTCGCCGGGGCGATCCTGCACCTGGGCACCGAGCGACACCACCAGGCGTACCTGCAGGACGCGATCAACGCCCGGCTGCTCGGCTGCTTCGCGATGACCGAGACCGGGCACGGCTCGGACGTCGCGTCCGTGCGCACCACCGCCACCTACCACCCCGGGACGCGGGAGTTCGACGTCCACACCCCGTACGAAGCCGCCCGCAAGGACTACATCGGCAACGCCGGCGAGCACGGCCGGCTGGCGGTCGTGTTCGCCCAGCTGATCACCGAGGGCGAGTCCAAGGGGGTGCACGCGCTGCTCGTCCCGATCCGCGACGAGCACGGCGAGCCGATGCCCGGCGTCCGGCTGCAGGACTGCGGGCCGAAGGCCGGCCTGAACGGCGTCGACAACGGCCGGATCTGGTTCGACCACGTGCGCGTGCCACGGGAGAACCTGCTCGATCGCTATGGCGAGGTGGACCCGGACGGCACCTACCGCACCCCGATCGCCAGCGCGTCACGCCGGTTCTTCACCATGCTCGGCACGCTGGTGCAGGGCCGGATCAGCGTCGGCGGCGCGGCCGGCAGCGCCACCAAGCTCGCGCTCACCATCGCGATCCGCTACGGCCTGGTCCGCCGGCAGTTCGCCCCGCCCGGGGGCGCGGAGATCGTGGTGCTCGACTACCTGGCGCACCAGCGCAGGCTGTTCCCCGCGCTGGCCAGGACGTACGCGCTGCACTTCGCCCAGGCCGAACTGGTCGAGCTGCTGCACGAGACGACACCCGGCCCGGACGCGCGGCCGGACGCGAACGGTCTGCCCGCCGAGGACCCGCGCCGCCGCCAGCTGGAGGCACACGCCGCCGGGCTGAAGGCGGTCGGGACGTGGCACGCGACCCGGACGATCCAGGCCTGCCGCGAGGCGTGCGGCGGCGCGGGGTACCTGAGCGAGAACCGGCTGCCGGGCCTGAAGGCCGACACCGACGTGTTCACCACGTTCGAGGGCGACAACACGGTGCTGCTCCAGCTGCTGGCCAAGGAGTTGCTCACCGGCTTCGCCGAGCACTTCGGTGAGCTGGACCTGCTCGGGACGGTCCGGTTCGTCGCCGACCAGACGGTCGAGACCGTTCTGGAGCGGGTGGGTGGCCGGCTGCTGCTGCAGCGGTTGCGCGATGTCGGCCCGTCCGCCGGCGACGAGGGCAGCATGCTGGGCCACGATTGGCAGCTGGAGCTGTTCGACTGGCGGGCCAGGCACCTGCTGGAGACGCTCGCCCGCCGGTTGCGCGCGGCGGCCGGTGGCGGCGACAGCACCGCGGCCTTCGCCGTGTTCAACGCCGCGCAGG
The DNA here is from genome assembly GCF_027247405.1 of Jatrophihabitans cynanchi. Lineage (NCBI taxonomy): Bacteria > Bacillati > Actinomycetota > Actinomycetes > Jatrophihabitantales > Jatrophihabitantaceae > Jatrophihabitans > Jatrophihabitans cynanchi. The sequence continues at coordinate 2,415,290 of NZ_CP097463.1, forward strand.
ATCACCTGCTCGCCGCCGCGCAGGCACACGTGGACACACTTCTGTTGCGCGCCTTCCTCGCCGGCATCGAGGCACTGCCGGCCGGCGCGGAACGCGACCTGCTGGACCTGCTCTGCGACCTGTTCGCCCTGTCCACGATCGAGGCCGACCGCGGCTGGGTGCAGGAGCACGGCCGGCTCACCGCCGCCCGGTCGAAGGCGGTCGTGGCCGCGGTGAACGAGCTGTGTCGCCGGCTCCGCCCGCACGCGGCCACCCTGGTCGACGCGTTCGGCATCCCGGACCAGGCCATTGCCGCCCCGATCGCCCAGGGTGCCGAGCTGGCCCGTCAGCAGCAGCTGCACGATCCCGGCGGCTGAGCACTCCCGGCGCGCACAGCCGGGGGGCGGTTCGCCGACCTGTCGCCGTGATGTATCGTCTTGATACATCACGACGAGATAGGGGGCCGGTCACATGCTGGAGATCGCCGTCCTCGGGCTGCTGGGCGAGAGCCCGATGCACGGGTACGAGCTCCGCAAGCGGCTGTCCACCCTGCTCGGAACGTTCCGGGCCTTTTCCTACGGTTCGCTCTACCCCACCCTGCGGCGTCTGTCCGAGGCCGGATGGATCTCCGAGGAGGAGCCGATCGAGCCGCCGAGCGGGGCACGGTCGCGACGCGGCAAGCGGGTGTACCGGTTGACGGCCGAGGGCAAGGAACACCTGGCCGACCTGCTGGCCGAGGTGGGCCCGGACGCGTTCGACGACGACGGGTTCGGCGCCCGGTTGGCGTTCTTCGCCCAGACCCGCTCCGACATCCGGCTGCAGGTCCTGGAGGGCCGACGCCGGCGGGTGGAGGAGCAGCGGGACGGCATGAAGAGCACCCTCGCACGCACCGGTGAGCGGCTGGACCGCTACACCCGGGAACTGCACGAGCACGGCCTGGAGTCGGTGGATCGCGAGGTCCGCTGGCTCACCGAGCTCATCGAACACGAACGGTCCGGAACCGAACGGGGCAACGAGCGATGAGTTCGCACCATCCAGCAAGCAGTCACAACCATGAAGGAGGAGCCCTGATGGGTTCAGAGAACAAGGGCGGTCCCATCAGGGTCGCCATCGTCGGCGTCGGAAACTGCGCGTCGTCGCTGGTTCAGGGCGTCCACTTCTACCGCGACGCCGACCCGAGCGGGAAGGTGCCCGGGCTCATGCACGTCGAGTTCGGCCCGTACCACGTCCGCGACATCCAGTTCGTGGCCGCGTTCGACGTCGACGCCAAGAAGGTCGGCCTCGACCTGTCGCAGGCGATCAACGCGAGCGAGAACAACACCATCAAGATCTGCGACGTACCGCAACTGGACATCCCGGTGCAGCGGGGCCACACCCTCGACGGCCTCGGCAAGTACTACCGCGAGACCATCACCGAGTCCGACGAGCAGCCGGTGGACATCGTCCAGGTGCTCAAGGACAAGCAGGTCGACGTCCTCATCTCCTACCTGCCGGTGGGCTCGGAGCAGGCTGACAAGTTCTACGCGCAGTGCGCGATCGACGCCAAGGTGGCGTTCGTCAACGCACTGCCGGTGTTCATCGCCTCCGACCCGGTGTGGGCCAAGAAGTTCACCGACGCCGGCGTCCCGATCGTGGGCGACGACATCAAGTCGCAGGTCGGCGCGACCATCACGCACCGCGTGCTGACCAAGCTGTTCGAGGACCGTGGCGTCGAGGTGCAGCGCACCTACCAGCTCAACGTCGGCGGCAACATGGACTTCAAGAACATGCTCGAGCGCGACCGCCTGGAGTCCAAGAAGATCTCCAAGACGCAGTCGGTCACCTCGCAGATCCCGGACCGCGACCTCGGTGCCCGCAACGTGCACATCGGCCCGTCCGACTACGTCGCGTGGCTGGACGACCGCAAGTGGGCGTTCATCCGGCTGGAGGGCAAGACCTTCGGTGACGTGCCGCTGAACCTGGAGTACAAGCTCGAGGTCTGGGACTCCCCCAACTCGGCCGGCATCATCATCGACGCGCTGCGCGCCGCGAAGATCGCCAAGGACCGCGGGATCGGCGGCCCGATCCTGTCCGCGTCCAGCTACTTCATGAAGTCACCGCCCGTGCAGTACTTCGACGACGAGGCCCGCAAGGCCGTGCAGGACTTCATCGACGGGACCGTCGAGCGGTAGTTCTGCATCTCGCGCCCCACTCGAAAGCCCGGACCACCCTGAAGAACGCGGTGGATCCGGGCTTTCGAGCGCAACGGTTCCGGCCCGCGCGGGCGTCTCTTCGCGCAGCGGCCCTCGCGTCGTTAGGGTGGCCGCCATGACGGTTCCGTCCGATTTCGACAGGCTCCGGTCGTTCTCGCTGCCGCCCGATCCGCATGCGCTGGTCGAGGCGGCGCGGGCCAGGGCGGACCGGCTGGCCGGGTTGCGTGAGCAGTTGGGCGCCCTGCTCGGCCGTGCCGCCACCGACGACGGCTACATCGCCGCGGCCTGGGACGGCACCGGGCTGCACGAACTCACTCTGGAGCCGCGGGCCATGCGGCTGCCGTCCGAGGACCTCGCGGCGGCGATCGTGACCGTCAGCCGGTGCGCTCGCGAGGACTACGACCGGCAGCGCAGCGAGCTGCTCGCCGAGACCGGCGCGCTGCCCGAGGTCGACCTGGAGCAGAGCCGGGCCCGGCTGGCCGAACTGCAGGAGAGCTTCCGCAGCGGCACTGGCGACCTGCTGGCCCTGTTCGAGCGGTTCCGGGCGCAGTCCGGCCGCTGAGGCCCCCCTCAGCGCGAGGAGTCGATCGGGGCGCTCGCCCGGTCCGGGATCGACTCGCCGGTGACGACGTCGGTGATCCCGAGTGCCCGCACCACCGTGCCGAAGCCACCGGCGAACGGGTTGCCGTAGACCTTGCCGACGCCCTCCTGGTAGAGCTTGGCGACCAAGCCCGCAGTGATCGTGCCGACGCCGTCGACGGTGGCCTGCGCGAGATCGGTGAGCGCGTCGTGGTCGCCCATCGCGAACTGAACGCCGACGTCTCCGGCGAGGAACGCACCGATGCCGGCCGCCAGCGCGGCGTCCAGCGTCAGCATCGCCGACTCCAGCTCGGCCATCGACATCTCGCACTCGATCGCGTACAGCAGCGCGTCGGCCTCCAGCGCCTCCGAGGCGCCCAGGTTTCCGACCACCGAGGCCATCGCGGCGAGGATCGCGCCCATGAAGGTCAGCAGGCCGGTGGCCATGACCGCGGCGATCGACACGATGATGAACAGCGAGACGGCGCTGATGATCAGGGCGATGCCGACCGTGCAGGCGAAGACCTGCCCGACCATCAGCTCGCGGATGTAGTCGGCGACCTTCGCGCTGTACGCCTCCTGGTCGGGTCCCTCCCAGCCGGTCGCGGCGACGGAGTTGTTCACGCCTTCGGCCGCGGTGACGGCATCGCCCAGATGCTGGGCCACCTGCAACCAGGCCATCCCTGCCTCGTACTGCGCACCGGGGTCGGACTGCAGCTTGTAGAACTCCCCGGCCAGCGCCCAGGCGTCCGGGATGACACAGGCCGCGGTCGTGGTGCCGATCAGCGCGAACTCGGCCAGGTACTTGCCGGCGTCCAGCGGGCTGCCGCTCATCAGCCGCCCCCACCCGGCTTGATCGTGCTCTTGTGCTCGGCGGCGTCCCAGTCCGCCGCTGTCTTGTTGAGCCGGGCGGCGAACTCCCCGGCGTTCTGCGCCTTGCGGTCCAGGTCGCGATTCTCGAAGTTCCACGCCTCGACATAGACGATCGCGAGCGGGATGTGCACGTTGGTGAAGTTCGAGTACTCGATCGAGCGGGCCTGCCCGAGGGCGCTCGTCGCCTTCGCCAGGTGCGCGGCGACCTCGGTCTCGAACCGGCCCGCGACCGCCCGCAGCGCGTCGGTGTCCACTGTCGCCAACGCGACGGCTCCCTTCCTGCACGGCCGGGCCAGCAGCCACCCTGCGTGCCCCTGCGAGAATCCCCGCGTGATCGATCTGCTCACTATGCCCCACGTACGCGTCGGCCTAACGGTCGAATCCGCCCGCAGCGCCGCGCCCTCGTTCGAGCTCACCGACGAGGACGACCGGCTCCTGGCATGCGCGGCGGTGCGTCCGCTCTCGGCATGGAAGCGGCTGCGCAGGTCGCTGTCGACCCGCGCGCGGTTCGGTTTCGTCATCGACCTGCGCGACCCGCACGACGGACTGGTCCTCACCATCACCAAGGCGCGCGACAGCATCCTGCGCGGCCCACTACGGGTGAGTGCGGCTCTGGCCGACGGCACGCCCGTCGGCACCGCGCGGCAGCGCGCGCCGTTCGCGCACCTGCGGCTGTGTGACGCGGCCGGGGCGGTGCTGGCCGAGGCCACCCGGACGCTGCCGAGCGGGTTCGACCTGGCCCGCCCGGACGGCGCGGTCGTCGCGACCGTCGACGTCCGCACCGTGGGCGTGCGTCAGGCGCTCGCCGGCGGCGCCTACCTGCGCGGCTACTCGCTGCGCTTCGGTGCGGGCACACCCGTCTCGGTGCGGGCGCTGACGCTCGGCGCCGTCCTGTGCCGCGACGTGCAGCTGCGCCCGTCAGGTGCCCGCTAGCGTCCGGACGTCCACCCGATCGGGGCCGAGCCGCGCGCGCATCACCGTGACCGCCTCGGGGTTGCTGTCGACCAGCACGAAGCGCCGGTCCAGCGAGCGGGCCACCGCGCCGAGGGTGCCGCTGCCGGCGAAGCAGTCGAGCACCCAGTCGCCGGGGCGGCTGCTCGCCTGCACGATCCGGCGCAGCACTCCCTCGGGTTTCTGGGTGGGGTAGCCGGTCTTCTCCCGCCCGGTCGGCGAGACGATGGTGTGCCACCAGACGTCGGTCGGCAGCTTGCCCCGTGCGGCCTTGTCCGGGCCGACCAGTCCGGGCGCCATGTACGGCTCGCGGTCGACCGCCTCGGCGTCGAACACGTAGTTCGCCGGGTCCTTCACGTACACCAGGATGTTGTCGTGCTTGGCCGGCCAGCGCCGCTTGGTGCGCGCCCCGAAGTCGTACGCCCAGATGATCTCGTTCAGGAAGCAGTCCCGGCCGAACAACGCGTCCAGCAGCACCTTGGCGTAGTGCACCTCCCGGTAGTCCAGGTGCAGGTAGAGCGTGCCGTCGTCGGCCAGCAGCCGCCAGAGCTGTTCGAGCCGCGGTTCGAGGTAGGCCCAGTAGTCGCCGAAGACGTCGTCGTAGGCAGTCACCCGGCCCAGCACGTTCTCGTAGGTCTGGCCGCGAAAGCCCACCCGGTTGCCGCCGGCGGAGCGGACCGTGCGCATCGACCTGCGCACCTGGGCCCGGCCGGTGTTGAACGGCGGGTCGAGGTAGATCAGCCCGAAGGCGCGGTCGGGCAGCAGCGGCAGCACCGCAGCGTTGTCGGCTGCGTAGATCAGGTCCGGCCCGCCGTCGAGCTCCACGGGCGGTGACGCTACCGCGCCACGGGCCGGCGGACGGGCGGGCGTCAGTTCATCGCCGGGTCCTGCGGGTAGGTCGACAGCAGGTTCAGCGGCGCGGGTTGGCGGCGCAGGACGCCGGACCAGAGCCGGCGGGGGTCGGCACTGAACAGGTCCTCCGCGGCGCCCGGGACCACCCACCAGGCGCCCTCGCCGATCTCGCCGTCCAGCTGCCCGGGCGACCAGCCGGCGTGCCCGGCGAACACGCGCAGCGCCGTGGTGCCCCGGGTGATCACCGAGACGTCCCCGTCCAGGTCGACCGTGCACACCCCGTCCACCACCTGTCGCACTCCCGGCACCTCGCCGGCGACCCGGCCTAGGCACAGCGCACCGTCCGGCTGCACCGGCCCGCCACCGAACACGACCGAAGGCCCGCACACCACGTCGTGCCAGTCGGGCAGCACCTGACCGACCGGTGTACGGCTGGGCCGGTTGACGATCACCCCGACGCTGCCGCCGCTGTCGTGCTCGAGCAGGTAGACGACGGCGCGGTGAAAGTGTGGATCGACCAGCAACGGGGTGGCCACGAGCAGCCTCCCGCCGGCCGGCACGAGCGTGTTCAGCGATCCCCAGTCCGCACTCGTCACCTGCCCATCTTGGCGCGCGTCCGGTCGCACTCACTAGCGTCAGGCCGTGCGAGCTCGCGGACACCTCACCACGATCCTGGCGGCGCCGGGATTCCGGCGGCTGTTCGCGGTGCGCCTGGCCGGCCAGTTCGGCGACGGGGTGTTCCAGGTGAGCCTGGCCGGCGCGGTGCTGTTCAGCCCCGACCGGCAGGTGCACGCGTCCGACGTCGCGGCCGGCTTCACCGTGCTGCTGCTGCCCTACTCGCTGGTCGGCCCGTTCGCCGGCGTCCTGCTGGACCGCTGGTGGCGCCAACGGGTGCTCGTCTTCTCGAACGTGTGCCGGGCGCTCGTCGTGCTGCTGGTCGCCGCGGAGATCGCCGCGCGGTGGAGCGGCGTGCTGTTCTACGCCACCGCGTTGGTGGTGATCTCGTTGAGCCGGTTCTTCCTGTCCGCCCTGTCCGCAGCGCTGCCGCACGTGGTCGTCGAGGACGACCTGGTGACGGCGAACTCGCTGTCCGGGACCGTCGGCTCGATCGCGACCACCCTCGGCGGGGCCAGTGCCCTTGCCGTACGCGCGGCCGCGGGCAGCTCGGCCGGCGCGTACGCGGTGATCGCCACCGTCGCGCTGGCCCCGTACCTCGGCTCGGCGGCTCTGGCCCGCCGGTTCGAGCGCGACCGGCTCGGCCCGGACGAGGTCGAGCGGGGGAACCGCGAGACGGTGGCCGCGATCGCGCGAGGGCTGCTGGACGGGGCGCGCCATGTCCGGGCCCGGCGGCCCGCGCTCTACGCACTGTCGGCCATCGCCGTGCACCGGCTGTGCTTCGGGCTCTGGACGGTGACCACGCTGCTGCTGTACCGCAACTACTTCGCCGCGTCCGGACCGGTGCGCACCGGGCTGGCCGGGCTGACCCAGGTGGTGGTGGCCGTCGCGATCGGCGGCGGTCTGGCGGCACTCAGCACGCCCGGCGCGGCCCGGCGGCTGGGCTACGCCACCTGGCCGGCGCTGCTGCTCGCCGGCAGCGGCGTCGTGCTGCCGGCCTTCGGCCTGCCGTACCGAATCACCCTCGCCCTCGCCGGGGCGCTGCTGCTCGGATTCGCCTCGCAGGGCATCAAGATCTGCGTGGACACGATCGTGCAGGTGAGCGTCGACGACGAGTTCCGCGGCCGGGTGTTCGCGCTCTACGACACGCTGTTCAACCTCGCCCTGGTACTCGCCGCGGCCCTCACCGCGCTGGCGCTGCCGGAGACCGGACGAACCCCGGTGACGCTGGTCCTGCTCAGTGCCGGCTACCTGCTCACCGCCGCCGGTTACCTCGCGCTGGCCCGGACGGTGACCGGCTCGGTCACCGCTGTTGCGCGTACCAGTCGGTGAGCTCTCGCACCGCACGCTCGTGGCCCAGCGGGCCGTGTTCCATACGCAGCGCGAGCAGGTACTGGTAGGCCTTGCCGACAAGCGGTCCCGGCGGCAGCCCGAGCAGCTGCATGATCTCGTTGCCGTCCAGGTCCGGCCGGATCGCGTCCAGCTGCTCCTGGCGCTGCAACTGCTCGATGCGCTGCTCGAGCGTGTCGTATGCCGCCGACAGCGCCGCCGCCTTGCGCTTGTTGCGAGTGGTGCAGTCGGACCGGACGAGTTTGTGCAGCCGTGACAGCAGTGGCCCGGCGTCCACGACGTAACGGCGCACGGCCGAGTCGGTCCACTCCCCGGTGCGGTAGCCGTAGAAGCGCAGATGCAGGAACACCAACTGGCCGACGTCCTCGATCAGCGTCTTGCTGCACCGCAGTTCGCGCAGCCTCTTGCGGGCCATCCGGGCGCCCACCACCTCGTGGTGGTGAAAGCTCACCCGCCCGCCCGGCCCGAACTCGCGGGTGGCGGGCTTGCCGATGTCATGCAAGAGCGCGGCCCAGCGCAGCGTCAGGTCACCGTCGGGCGAGTCGTCCAGGTCGATCGCCTGGTCCAGCACCTGCAAGGTGTGCGCGTACACGTCCTTGTGCTGGCCGTGCTCGTCGGCCGCCATCTGCAGCGCGGGCAGTTCCGGCAGCACGATGTCGGCAAGGCCGGCCTCCACCAGCACCTCCAGCCCCGCTCGCGGGCAGGCACCGAGCAGCAGCTTGTTCAGCTCCGCCTGCACCCGCTCGGGCGTGATCCGACCGAGCTGCCCGGCCATCGACGTCATCGACTCGCGCACCTCCGGCGCGAGTTGGACCTGCAGGGTCGCCGCGAACCGGGCCGCTCGGAGCATCCGCAGCGGGTCGTCGGCAAAGGACTCAGCGGGCAGCGCCGGGGTCCGCAGCACGCCGCGCGCCAGGTCGGCCAGGCCGCCGTAAGGATCGGTGAAGGTGGCCTCACCGGTGACCGAGAGCGCCATCGCGTTCATGGTGAAGTCCCGGCGGCGCAGGTCCTCGGCCAAGGACGTGCCGAACTCGACCGCCGGGTTCCGGCTGACCCGGTCGTAGCGGTCGGCCCGGAAGGTGGTGATCTCGCACATCCGGCCCTCGACACGCGCGCCGACCGTGCCGAACTCGATGCCCGTGGTCCAGGTCGCCTGCGCCAGCGGCTCGACCAGCGCCAGGATCTGCTCGGGCCGGGCGTCCGTCGTGAAGTCCAGGTCGGCGTCCGGCCGACCCATCAGCGCATCGCGCACCGTGCCGCCCACCAGGTGCAGCTCGTGCCCCGCGGCCGCGAAGGCCGTCCCCAGCCGAGCGGCGGCCGCCGGCACCGGGATCAGGTCTGCGGGCAGGCTCACGGCGTGTGCCCGCAGACGGGGCGGGCGCAGCGGGCGGCGTGGGGAGCGGTCACGGGCCGCCAGCGTACCGACCTGCGGATACCATCGGGGCCATGTCGCGGGGCTCGGACGGCCGTTCCGCGCGCAAGGCGCGGCAGCCGCGCCGGCGCCGGGCCCGTTGGCTGCGCCAGGTGAACGAGTTCAGTGCGGGCGGCCTGGTGGTCGACCTCGCCGGCGACGTCCCGCTCGGGGCGCTGATCGGGCGCACCGACCGGCACGGCCGGCTGCTGTGGTCGCTGCCCAAGGGGCACATCGAGCAGGGCGAGACCGCCGAGCAGGCCGCCGTGCGCGAAGTGGCCGAGGAGACCGGTATCAGCGGTGTGATCATGGGCGAGCTCGGCACCATCGACTTCTGGTTCGTGGCCGAGGGCCGGCGGATCCACAAGACCGTCCAGCATTACCTGATGCGTGCGACCGGCGGTGAGCTGTCCGACGCCGACATCGAGGTGGCCGAGGTCGCCTGGGTGCCGTTGCCGGAGATCCCCGGACGGCTCGCCTACCCGGACGAACGGGGCCTGGTCGACACCGCCGGCCGCCTGCTGGCCGACCCGGCATGACAGCACCCCGCATGAGACCCGCATGAGCGGTCGGCACCGCACCAGGGCCGTGCTGGCCGTGGCGGCGGCGCTGCTCTGCGGCACACCGCTCACCCGTCTACAGGCCGCGGCACGCGCGGACGTTCCGGCGAACGACACGGTCCAGGTCAGCGTGCTCGATGTGAATCCGACCACCCCGGCGGCCGGCCCGACGCCCCAGCCGCTGGTCGTGACGCTCAAGCTCACCAACACCACCGACCGGGCCCTCCCCGACCTGACCGTCGTCGGGACCCGCGGCAACCCGATCAGCAACCAGCACTCGCTCGATGCGGCCATCTCGAGCGTGCAGCCGCCCGACGAGTCGCTGGCCGGCCGCTTCGCGGCCACCACCCCGGTCAAGGCGTCGCTTGGCCCACTGGCCAGCCGAACCGTGAGCTACGCCAGCACCACCAGCATGGCGGGCGTGCAGGCGGGCCTGTGCATCTGCCAGACCCGCATCTACCCGCTGTACTTCGCCGTACACCAGACCGGCACGGACGGCGCGGACAGCGTGCTCGGCAGCACCCAGACCTTCATCCCGGCCTTCGCGCCGGACCAGCGCGTCGCACCGACCGAGGTCAGCTGGGTCTGGCCGATCCTGGAGCCGCCGCACCGCTCGCTGTCCGACGACGTGTTCGCCGACGACCGGCTGGCCGGATCGATCGCGCCCGGCGGCAGGCTGGACCGGCTGCTGCAGGTGGTGCAGAACGTCGGCAACAGCGTCCCGCTCACCCTGCTCGTCGACCCCAACCTGCTCGACGAGCTGGCGATCATGGCGGCCGGGCCGTACCGAGTGGCCGCCGCGGGCGCGGGCAGCGACGCCGGCAGCAAGACGGTCCCCGGCACCGGCACCGCGGCTGCCAAGGCGTGGCTGGCTCGCTTCAGCACCGCGTTGGCCGCTGCCCCGAACCTGCAACTCAGCTTCACCCCGTACGCCGACCCGGACGTGGACTCACTGGCCCGCAACGGCCTGGACTGGGCCACGCAACTGCCTCCCGACGCGCAGGCGCGGGTGAGCGCACTGCTCGGCGGCCGCAGCGCGTCCACCGGCCTGGCCTGGCCGGTGCACAGCACGCTGGGCGCGGCCGCGCTCACGGCACTGGTGCGCAACGGGACCGACACCGTCATCGTCGACGACCACACCCTTCCCGGCGGCACCGGCGGCTCGCCCCTGCCGAACGCTCTCGGCCGGCTGCGTAGCAGCGCGGGGCCGGCGACCATGGCGGTCACCTCCTCGACCGTCGAACAGTTCGTCGCTGCGGTGGTCGGCAACGGCGCAAACGGCACCGCGCTGCTGCCGCAGCTGGTGTCGGAGGTCGCGGTGCGCGCCGTCGAGGACGGCAGCCGTTCGCACTACCTGCTGATCACCCCACCGCGCGACGTCGACCCGGATCCGGCCGCGGCGACGCGCGCGATCCGGGAAACCGCCAGCACGGCGTGGTCCCGGGCGCTGTCCCTGCAGGCGGCGACCCACTCGGTCAGACCGGTCGGGCACGGTCGGCTTGCCGACCAGAGCAACTCCGGTGGGCTGCCGACCAGCACCGTGAACACCGCCAGGTACGCCGCCACCGCCGTCCCGACCCTCACCGGCCTGATCCCGGACGCCAAGCAGGCAGCCGACTCGTTCGGTTCGGTCGAGGCGGCAGTGCAGCGCAGCGAGTCCTCGGCCTGGCGCGACAGCCCGCAGCGCAGCGCGCAGATCGCCACCGCGATCCGGTCCCGGCTGAGCAAGCTGCTCGACGGCGTGCACCTGGTCCGTCCGAGCACCGGCTCGTACACGTTCGGCTCGGCCGACTCCCCGCTGCCGGTGACGATCTCCAACACGCTCGACGTGACCGTCTCGGTCCGGCTCGCGATCGGTACGGTCGGCGGGGTGCTCGGTTTCTCGGCCGACGATGTCGGTGCGCAGACCATCGCCCCGCACAGCAAGCTACCGCTGCACGTGCCGGCGCACATCGACCCGGTCCGCCGGATCAAGGTGAACGTGCAACTGCTGAACGGCGACGGTGACGTGGTCGGCAGCCCGCTGGTGCTGTCGGTGCGAAGTACCGCGCTGGGCACCATCGGCAAGATCATCACCTTCGGGGCGGCCGCGGTGCTCGCTGCGGCGCTGCTGTTGCGCGGCGCGCGGCGCTTGCGACACCGCCGGAAAGCGGCCGGACGGGCCCGGTGAGCGAGCCGGACGAGGGCTGGAGCAGGCCCGCGCTGTACACCGGCGGCGAGCGGGTGATCACGCCGCGCACGTTCACCGAAGCGGACCCGATCTCCTCGGTACTCGTCGCGGACTGGGGCGAGGGCGAGGCCGCCGACCAGGTTCGGTGGAGCACCCCGACGTATGTCGGGCGGCGCAGGCTACGGCCCGGCACCAAGCCGGCCGCGGAGACGATCGATCAGGCCAGACGAGACGGCGCGCTCGCCGTTGAGCCGGCCGGGCCTGCCGCGCCCGCCGGGCCTGCCGCGACCGAGCGGCCGCACGAGCCGGCAGCACAGCCCGGCGAGGATGCCGGTAAGCGCGGGCTGCTCGCGAACAGCCGCACGATGGCGATCGCGAGCCTCGTCAGCCGGGTGACCGGCTTCCTGCGAAGCAGCCTGCTGGTGGCCGCGATCGGGATCGGTCACGTCGGCGACGCCTACAACCTGGCCAACAACTTCCCGAACATGGTGTACGAACTGCTGCTCGGCGGCGTGCTCTCCAGCGTGCTGGTGCCGCTACTGGTGCACGCGCAGGAGGACGACGCCGACGGCGGCACCGCGTATACCCAGCGGCTGCTGTCGATCGCCACGGCCGCGCTCGGTGCGATGACGCTGGTCGCGGTGGCCTGCGCCCCGCTGATCGCCGCCGGCTTCGTTCCGTACCCCGATCAGCGCTCGCTCACCAGCGTGTTCGCGACACTGCTGCTGCCCGAGATCTTCTTCTACGGTGTCGGCGCGATGTTCATGGCCGTGCTGAACGTGCGGCACAGCTACGGCCCGGGCGCCTGGGCCCCGGTGGTCAACAACGTGATCATGATCGTCACCCTCGCGGTGTTCTTCGCGTTGCCCGGCCCGAACACGCTCACCCCGACCAGCATCACCACAGCCCAGATCCTGGTGCTGGGCATCGGCACCACCCTGGGTATCGCCGCCCAGGCGCTGGTACTCGTCCCCGCGCTGCGCAGCACGGGCTTTCGCTGGAAGTGGCGCTTTCGGGCGCGCCCCAACGAACAGGGCCGGATGCGCGAGGTGGGCCGGCTGGCGGGCTGGGTGCTCGGCTACGTGGTCGCCAGCCAGATCGGTGTCACCGTCATCGCCGTGGTCGGCGGCCGGCGCCACGTGTTCACCGTGTTCACGAACGCCGACCTGCTGGTGCAGATGCCGTACGGAATCCTGGTCGTCTCGCTGCTGACCGCGCTCATGCCGCGGCTCTCGCGCGCGGCCGCACGAGGGCGCACCGCCGAGGTGGTCGCGGACCTCGGTCTCGGTGCGCGGCTCTCGGCCGTGGCGCTGCTCCCGATCACCGCCGGGTTGATCGTGCTCGGCCCGGCGCTGTGCGTGACGTTGTTCGCCTACGGAGAGACCAGCATCGCGGGCGGCCGGTTGATCGGCACCGCGCTCGCGGCGTCCGCGTTCGGCCTGTTCCCCTTCGCCATCGTGATGTTGCAGCTACGCGTGTTCTACGCGATGCGTGACGGCCGCACCCCGACGATGATCAACGCGGTCATGGTCGCGACCAAGGTGGTCCTGGTGCTGGTGTGCACCGCGACGATCGACGATCCCGCGCACATGGCCGAAGCGCTCACCGTTGCGACCTCGGCGTCGTACCTGGTCGGCGCCGCTGCCGGCCACCTGCTGCTCAGCAGGCGGCTGGGGCACCTCGGCTTCGCGTCGGTGGCGAACACCGCGGTGCGGATCGCGGGGGCGTCGGCGCTCGGCGGCGCCGCGGCGTGGGCCGTGGTGCTCGGCTGCGAGCATGCGCTCGGCCGCGGGCATGTCGGCTCGCTCACCGCGCTTATGGCCGGCGCGGTAGTGGGGCTTGCCGTGCTCGGCGTCATCGCGTCGCGGCTGCGGCTGCCGGAGCTGCAGGACATCCGGGCCATGGTGCGCCGCTGATGCCCGGGAATCGCGCCGAACCTAGGATCGTTGAAGGCAGCACCAGCAGAGGTGGAAGGCACATCGTGACGCAGCATCGCAACGTGATCATCGTGGGGTCGGGGCCGGCCGGGTACACGGCTGCGCTCTACACCGCACGCGCCGACCTCGCCCCGCTCGTGTTCGAGGGTGCGCAGTACGGCGGCGCGTTGATGAACACCACCGAGGTCGAGAACTTCCCGGGTTTCCCCGAGGGCATCATCGGCCCGGACCTGATGCACCAGATCAGGGCGCAGGCCGAGCGGTTCGGCGCCGAACTGGTCAGCGACGACGTCGTCTCGGTCGATCTCAGCGGGCCGGTCAAGACGGTCCGGACGCTGGCCGGGGAGTACACCGCGGACGCGGTGATCCTGGCGATGGGCTCTGCGTACCGCAAGCTCGGCATCGCCCGCGAGGACGAACTGTCCGGGCACGGCGTGTCCTGGTGCGCCACCTGTGACGGATTCTTCTTCCGCGACCAGGACATCGCCGTCGTCGGCGGCGGCGACACCGCGATGGAGGAGGCCACCTTCCTCACCCGGTTCGCCAAGTCCGTGACGGTGGTGCATCGCCGCGACACGCTGCGCGCCAGCAAGATCATGGCCGAGCGGGCCGAGGCGAACCCGAAGATCCGCTGGGCCTGGAACAGTGCGGTCACGGACATCGCCGGCGAGAACGCCGTGTCGGCCATCACGCTGCGCGACACGGTCACCGGTGAGGAGCGGCAGCTGCCGGTCGGTGGACTGTTCATCGCGATCGGCCACGAGCCGCGCAGCGAGCTCGTCAAGGGCCAGGTCGACCTCGACGACGAGGGGTACGTACTCACCACGGTCGGCACCCGCACCAACCTGGACGGCGTGTTCGCGGCCGGTGACCTCGTCGATCACACGTACCGGCAGGCCATCACCGCGGCGGGTACGGGGTGCCAGGCTGCACTGGACGCCGAGCGCTATCTCTCCGCGCTCGCCGACACCATCCCGTCCACGAGCACCGGCGCCGGGCGGGGCTGACCGCCACACGAAAGCGCGGCGACCAGGGTCTTGCGGGAATCCGCCGGGCACACGTTATGTTGCACAGGTACCGCCGCAGGATCAGGAGATGAGAGACATGGGTCAGAACACCGTGCACGTCACGGACGCCAGTTTCGCCAGCGAGGTGCTGCAGTCCGAGCGCCCCGTACTGGTCGACTTCTGGGCGACCTGGTGCGGACCGTGCCGTCAGGTGGCACCCGTCCTGGAAGAGATCGCCGGTGAGTACGCCGACAAGCTGACGATCGCGAAGGTCGACATCGACGCGAACCCGGGCGTCGCCCGCGAGTACCAGATCATGTCGATCCCGACCATGGCCGTGTTCGAAAAGGGCAAGCTGGTCAAGACGATCGTGGGGGCGCGTCCGAAGGCCGCGATCCTCAACGAGCTGTCCGAGTACGTCGCCTGACTCGATCCGAACAGCATGCCACGAGGCGGCCGCCCGGTGCGGCCGCTTCGTCGTATCGCGCATCAACGTTCGCTGTGACGGCGACGGTGCCGGAGCCGACGTGAGGCACAATGACACCGACACGTGCCTGCCCCGAAACGACGAAGGTGCGCCTGACTCATGCACTCACTCCGCCGCGGCGCGACCGGTAGCGCCGTCGTCGAGGTTCGTCGCATGCTGGCTACCCTCGGCCTGCTGAACAACACCGACCCGAAGCAGGAGGACCAGTTCGACGAAGCCGTCGAGCTGGCGGTCCGGCACTTCCAGCAGCGCCGGTCGATCTCGGTCGACGGCACCGTGGGCGCCGAGACCTATGCCGCACTGGCCGGCGCGCAACGCCAGCTGGGCGACCGGCTGCTGGCCCACGACGCGGGCAACCCGCTCACCGGGGACGACGTCAGCGCGTTGCAGCAGCAGTTGCTCGAGCTGGGCTACAACGTGATCCGCGCCGACGGCGTGTTCGGGCCATCGACGGCCGACGCACTGCGCTCGTTCCAGCGCGACTACGGACTGGTTGCCGACGGGCTGTGCGGGCCGAACACGTTGCGGGCACTGCGTCAGCTGGGCCGGCGCGTGGTGGGTGGCAGCCCGCAGCTGCTGCGGGAGATGGTCGCGGTCGCGGTGTCCGGACCCAACCTGCTGGGCAAGCGGATCGTCATCGACCCGGGCCACGGCGGCGCCGATCCGGGCGTGGAGCACGAGGGCATCGCCGAGGCCGAGCTGGTCTGGGACCTGGCCAGCCGGCTGGAGGGCCGGCTGGCCGCGCTCGGGGTACGCACCTGGCTCACCCGCGGCCCGCAGAACGGGCGCTCGGACGCCGAGCGCGCCGAGCTGGCCAATGACGTGAACGCCGACGTGGTGCTCTCGCTGCACGTGGACGGCTTCGCCTCGCCCCGGGCCAACGGTCTGGCCGCGTACTACTTCGGGACGGACGGCTCCAGCTCGACCGTCGGTGAGCGGCTGGCCGACCTGGTCCGCCGCGAATTGGTCGCCCGCACCGGCCTGACCGACGGCCGCATCCACGGCAAGGCCTGGTCGCTGCTGCGGATGACCAAGATGCCCGCGGTGCGTGTCGAGGTCGGCTATCTCACCTCGCCGATCGACCGGCCCATGCTGCTCGACCCACTGTTCCGGGACACCGCCGCCGAAGGGCTGCTCGTCGCGATCCAGCGGCTGTACCTGGCCAGCGCCGACGACCCGCCAACGGGCGTGCTGCAGATCTCCAAGATCGCCGGCTGATCAGCGGGACAACACCGGCGACTGCATCGAGGACAGCAGCCGGTCCAGCGCGTACTCGACGTCCTCCCGCCACGACGCGGTGCTCTTGATGTCCAGCCGTAACCGCGGCGTCCTCGGGTGCGGCCGGAGGGTCTTGAACCCGACGGACAGCAGGTAGTCGGCGGGCAGCAGGCACTGCCGATCACTCGCGTCCGGCTCGCCGCCGTCGATGCGCCCGAAGGCCTCGATGGCCCTGATCCCGCGCCGGCTCACGTCGCGCGCGACAGCCTGCACCAGCGTGCGGCCGAGCCCGCCGCCGACGAACTCCGGCACCAGCCGCGCGGTCATCAGCAGCACCGCGTCCGGGCTGACCGGCGAGGTGGGGAAGGCGACCGAGCGTGGGACGTACGAGGCGGGCGCGTACAGCACGTAGCCGGCCGGGATGGTGTCGACGTACAGCAGGTACCCGCAACTTCCCCACTCCAGCAGGGTGTCCGACAGCCACGCCTCCTTTTCCAGCTCCGCCGACCCGGACGCGCAGGCACGCTCGCCCGCGACGGGATCGAGCTCCCAGAAGACACAGGAGCGGCAGCGATGCGGCAGGTCGTCGAGGTTGTCGAGCGTGATGCTGGTCAAGCGGCGCGTCACGACAGCCATTGTGCCCGGGCAAGGTCCGCACCGTCACCCCACTGGCCGACGCCGGCCGGTGGGGCGGGCTAGGCCCCACCGTCGTAGTCGGACAGGAAGGATCCGATCCGGCCGATCGCCTCGGTCAGATCGTCCGCCCGGGGCAGCGTGACGATCCGCAGGTGATCGGGCTCGGGCCAGTTGAAGCCGCTGCCCTGCACGACGAGCACGTGCTGCTCGCGCAGCAGTTGCAGCACGAACTGCTGGTCGTCCTTGATCGGATAGCGCTCCGGGTCGAGCCGGGGGAAGACGTACATCGCACCGGACGGGCGCACGCAACTGACGCCGGGGATCTTGTCCAACGCGGTGAGCGCGGCTTCACGTTGCTCGTGCAGGCGGCCGCCGGGAAGGACGAGCTCGCGGATGCTCTGCCGCCCACCGAGGGCGATCTGGATCGCGTGCTGCGCCGGGACGTTCGCGCACAGCCGCATGTTCGCCAGGATCGTGATGCCTTCGAGGTAGCTGGCCGCGTGCTTCTTCGGCCCGGACACCGCCATCCAGCCGGCGCGGAATCCCGCGACCCGGTAGGCCTTGGACAATCCGTTGAAGGTGAGCACGAACAGATCGGGCGCGACACGGGCGAACGCGGTGTGCACCGCGCCGTCGTAGAGGATCTTGTCGTAGATCTCGTCCGACAGGACCGCGAGGCCGTACTCACGCGCCACGTCGGCGATCTGCTCTAGTACCCCCGGTGGGTATACCGCACCGGTCGGGTTGTTCGGGTTGATGACGACGATCGCCTTGCTGCGCGGGGTGATCCGGGCGCGGATGTCCTCGATATCCGGCAGCCAGCCGTTCCGCTCGTCGCACAGGTAGTGCACCGGCACGCCGCCGGCCAGGGAGGTGGCCGCCGTCCACAGCGGGTAGTCCGGCGCGGGAACGAGCACCTCGTCGCCGTTGTCGAGCATCGCCTGCAGTGACATCGTGATCAATTCACTGACACCGTTGCCGAGCCACACGTCATCGACGGTGATCGACTCGATCTGCTGCTCCTGGTAGTGGTTCACGATCGCGGTGCGCGCCGACAGCAGCCCCTGCGAATCGCAATACCCTTGCGCCGTAGGCAGGTTACGCACGATGTCGACGAGAATCTCGTCCGGAGCCTCGAAGCCGAACGGTGCCGGATTGCCGATGTTCAACTTGATGATCCGGCGGCCCTCCTCCTCCAGGCGCTTGGCCTCTTGAAGGACCGGACCGCGGATGTCATAGCAGACGTCCTGCAACTTGCGGGACTGGCGCAGATCGCGGCCGCCCGTGCCGAATGAGCTCACGCGTCACACGATGGCACACCATGCGGGTCGCGAGCATCCGATATCACCAGCACCACATGCCGAGGGCGCCGGTTGTGCGCTGCCGGTGCGCTTCTCATGCCACAGTGGCGGCATGGAACTGAGCGAAGCGGTGCGCAACCGCAGGATGGTCCGCTCCTACGACCCGGATCGGCCCGTTTCACGCGAAGTGCTTGACGGGCTGCTCAGGCTCGCGATCAGGGCACCTTCGGCGGGGCATACCCAAGGCTGGCAATTCCTGGTCCTGGACGACATAACGTCGCGCAGTGCGTTCTGGACGGCCACCTCCGGCGGCGAAGCGGACGCTTGGTTGACTCGGATGCAGACCGCGCCCGCCTTGATCGTCTGCTTCTCCGACAAGGATGCCTACCTCGACCGGTACGCGGAGCCGGACAAGGGCTGGACCGATCGCGACGAAGCACGCTGGCCGGTCCCCTACTGGCACATCGACACAGGGATGGCCGCCATGATCTTGCTGCTCGCCGCGCAGGAGGCCGGCCTGGGCGCCTGCTTCTTCGGCGTGCCCGGCGAACGCTGGCCGCAGCTGCGCGCGGCGTTCGCGGTGCCGGATCGGCTGGCAGCGGTGGGTGTGGTGAGCCTCGGCTACCCCGCTGCCGACGTTCGCTCCCCTTCGCTGCGCCGCGGCCGCCGCCCGCTGGACGACGTGGTGAGTTACGGCTCGTTCGCCGCCGGCTGAGCTTCGGTGCGGCGCCGCGGTGAGAGCTGCGGCGCCATCACCGCGATGATCCGCTCGAGGTCGTCGACCGAGGCGAACTCGACGGTGATCTTGCCCTTGCGCCGGCCGAGTTCGACCCGGACCCGGGTGTCGAAGGCGTCCGACAGCTTGTCCGCGAGTTCGTTGATCGCCGGCGCGGTCATGCGGTGCGTGGGAGCGTGCCGGCCGGGCTTCTTGCCCGCGGCGCCACTGGCGTGCAACGCGACCTGCTCCTCGGTGGCGCGCACCGACAGGCCTTCGGCCACGATCCGGGAGGCGAGCTCGTCCTGCGCCTCGGTGTCCTGCAGGCCGAGCAGGGCGCGCGCGTGGCCGGCCGACAAGACCCCGGCCGCGACACGGCGCTGGACCGGGATGGACAGGTTCAGCAGCCGGATCGTGTTGGTGACCTGCGGCCGGCTCCGACCGATGCGTGCGGCCAGTTCGTCGTGCGTCGTCCCGAACTCCTCCAGGAGTTGCTGGTACGCAGCCGCCTCTTCCAGGGGGTTGAGTTGGGCCCGGTGGATGTTCTCCAACAGGGCGTCGCGCAGCATGGCGTCATCGGCAGTGGAGCGGATGATTGCCGGAACGACCGTCAGGCCGGCAGCCTCGGCTGCCCGCAGCCGTCGCTCCCCCATCACCAGCTCGTATCCGTCGCTATCGGGCCGGACGACGACCGGCTGCAGCACGCCGAACTCACGGACCGAGTGGGTCAGCTCGGCGAGCGCGTCCTCGTCGAAGACCTGGCGGGGCTGCTTGGCGTTCGCGTGGATGCGCTCGATCGGCAGTTCAGCGAAGCTGGCGCCCGCCACCGGCAGCAGCGTGGCGCCCGGTTCGACATCGACGGCCCCGTTGTGACCGGACGTGTGGTCGCCGGACATGTGGTCGCCGGACATGTGGTCGCCGGACATGGCTTCAGACGCCGTCGCCGATTCCACTGCCGACTCCACCGCCGGGTGCGCGGCCTCACCCGCGGGCGACTCGGGCATCGCCGGGTCCGGCACCGCAACTGTCGCGCCGGCTCCGAACCCGTCCGGACCGGGTCGTTCGGCGCTGTCGGTGGCCGAACCAGCCGGTGCGAGGGCATCTGCCGGTTCGACCACCGGTGGCGCGGTGGGAATCAGGGCACCGAGCCCGCGCCCCAGCCCGCCACGACGATTCTTGTTACTCATTCGCCAGATCCCCCCGCCTGCATCGTCCTGCCGCGCTCAGCCATTTCGCGCGCTGCCTGAAGGTATCCGATGGCGCCGCGTGAGCCGGCGTCGTAGGTCATCACGGTCTGCCCGAAGCCGGGCGCCTCGGACACGCGCACGTTCCGTGGAATGACCGGCTCCAGAACCAGCTCGCCGAAGTGGGCACGCACCTCGGACGCGACCTGATCGGCGAGCCGGGTGCGGCTGTCGTACATCGTGAGAAGCACCGTGGTGACGGTCAACTCGGGGTTCAGATGCGACTTGACCAGGTCCACCGTGTTGAGCAGTTGCGCCAGCCCCTCCAGCGCGTAGTACTCGCACTGGATCGGGATGAGCACCTCGCGAGCCGCGACGAGCGCGTTCAGGGTGAGCAGCCCCAGCGACGGCGGGCAGTCGATGAAGATGTAGTCCGGCGGCTCGGGCCGGCGCAGGTAGTCCTGGACCGCGCGCTGCAGGCGATGCTCACGAGCCACCTGTGAGGTCAGCTCGATGTCCGCTCCGGCCAGGTCCAGGGTGGCAGGCACGCACTGCAGCGTCGGTGCGAACTCTGCGATGGAGCACAGCTCGTGCAACGGCCTGCCGTTGAGCAACAGGTCATACACCGAAGGTGTGCCGACGCCGTGCGCGATACCGAGCGCCGTACTCGCGTTGCCCTGGGGATCCAGGTCGATCACCACGATTCGCAGGCCATGCAGCGCCATCGCCGCCGCGATGTTCACCGTGGTGGTGGTCTTGCCGACCCCGCCCTTCTGGTTCGCAACGGTGACGACGCGGGTTGCCGCCGGCCGGGGCCACTGCTCCTGGCGCACGTTCATGACATGCACCGCTTGAGCGGCTTCCCTGGCGATCGGCGTGTCGTAGGCCCGGTCCTGGTCACTCGTTTCACGTGAAACATCGCCGACCACGTCAGGAGATTCGAGCAGTGTTTCACGTGAAACCTGACCGGGCTCTGGCTCGCTCATGAACTCCCCTTCTGCTTCCGGTGCGCGGCCCGCTGTATCACGATCACCCGGCTCGGCTGGTCGAGTCCTGGGATCTGGCATTCGACGACCTGCCCGGCGGTGCCACCGGCGCGGCGCACGGCCACACCGTCACGATCGAGCTCTGCTGCTGCACTCCGACCCTTAAGTGCCAGCAAGCTGCCGCCGGGCGCCAGCAACGGTAGACACCATCCCACTAACCGAGCTAGTGGCGCCACCGCACGTGCGGTCACCCACTCGCACGCACCGACCGCGGCGCTGACGGTGCGCTCTTCGGCCCGGCCATGATGCACGCGGACCGCTTCGGCAAGCCCCAGCTCATCGACTGCCCGGACGAGGAAGTTCACACGGCGCTGCAGTGGCTCGACCAGGTCGACACGCAGGTCCGGCCGACGAATCGCCAGAACCAGGCCGGGAAGGCCGGCACCGGACCCGATGTCGACGAGCCGGGTGGACAGGGGGAGCAGGTCGGCGACGGCCGCACAGTTGAGCAGATGGCGGGCCCAGATTCGTTCGGCCTCGCGCGGACCTATCAGCCCGTGTTCCGTGCCGACCGTGGTCAGCAACCTGGCGTACCGGATCGCCAACGGCAGCCGGTCGCCGAACAGCTCCGAAGCGGCCGTCGCCTCCGGTCCGATCGGCGGTGCCGCATCAGGACCGGAGTTCACCGGCTCATCGGTCGGTGAGCACGACGACGCGCCGGTTCGGCTCCTCGCCCTCGGACTCGCTGCGCACGCCGTCGATCACCGAGATCGCGTCGTGCACGACCTTGCGCTCGAACGGGTTCATCGGCGTCAGCCGCGCCGACTCTCCGGACTCCAGTACGCGGGTCGCGGTGTCCCGGGCCAGTGCGGCCAGTTCGTCCCGGCGAGCCTGCCGGTGGCCGCTGACGTCCAGCATCAGCCGGCTGCGGTTCCCGGTCTTCTGCGCGACAGCCAGCCGGGTCAGTTCCTGCAGCGCGTCCAGGGTCTCCCCCCGCGGCCCGATCAGCGAGGTCAGCCCGGAGCCGACGATCGCGACGATCGCCCGGCCGTTCTCCACGTCCAGGTCGATGTCTCCGTCGAAGTCGACGATGTCCAGCAACCGCTCCAGGTAGTCGGCCGCGATGTCCCCCTCACGGACGAGCAGGTGATCCACATCCTGCGCGTCGCTGCCGTCCGCGTCGCTGCTGTCTGTGCCGATGCTGTTGGCGTCGTCGGCGGGCTCGGTCACAACGTCGGTGTCACTCACGGTATGGCTCTCTTTCGGTGTGTTCGTACTGCCCGCGCACGCGGTCAGCGGCGCTTCTTCGCCTGGGTGGGACGCTTGGCCGGTGGCCGCTTGTTCGCCTGCCGTTGCGGGCGCTGGCCCGGCCGGGGTGCGTTGCGTGCTGGTGTGGCCGGCGCGTCCTCGCTCGGTTCGACCGGCTCCTTGGTCAGCGAGGTGGTCCCGGGTCTGGCGCGCTGCGGGCGCTGTCCTGGTTTCGGCGCGAGGGTCTTGCCCAGCTCGCCCGCCGGCGCGGCGGTGAGGCCCTCGTGGGGGTGGTACTTGTTGATGTACAGCTGCTGCGCCATCGTCCAGGTATTGCTCGTGAACCAGTACAGCAGCACGCCCAGCGGGAAGAACAGACCAGACCCCAGGGTGCCCAGCGGGATCAAGTACAGCATCAGCTTCTGCACCGTTGCTGCGGTGCCCTCGGCCTGGGTCGGGTTGCCGGCCCGCACGAGCAACTGGGTGGTGAAGGTGGCCCCGGCGCTGATCAGCACCAGCACCAGAATTACGCCGATCATCACCCCGCGCTCGCCGCCGAGCACGTTCACCTGGTCGGCCGTGTCGGTGAGCCGCCCGGCCAGCGGCGCGCCGAACAGCTTGGCCTGGGCCGCGCCGCAGGTCTCGTTGCGCGTGAAGGTGTACAGCGTCAGCAGCTTGCCGTCGTAGGACGGCTGGTGGCACAGCAGGACAGAGTTCGAGAGGTGCCGCAGCACGTGGTACAGCGCGATGAAGATCGGGAACTGCAGGAACATCGGCAGGCAACCGGACAGCGGGTTGAAGCCCTGCTCCTGCTGCAGCGCCATCATCTGGCGCTGCATCTCGGCCCGGTCGTCCTTGTACTTCTTGCGCAGCTTCTGGATCTCCGGCTGCATCGTCTGCATGTGCCGCTGGTACTTGACCTGCTTGATGAACAGCCGGAACAGCAGCAGCCGGGCGGTGATCACCAGGAAGACGATCGACAGCGTCCAGTTCAGGCCGCCGTTCTTGTCCAGCCCTACCGCGTTGAACAGGTGGTGCCACTGCAGCAAGACCCAGGAGACCGGGGTGTACAGGAAGTTGAGCACTCAATGACTCCTAAACGGCCATCAGGTCGGTCGTGGCTGCGGACGCATCTGCGGTTCGATCAACGAGTGCGGGTACCGGGTCGTGCCCGCCGGCGTGGAACGGGTGGCACCGCAACAGCCGGCGCATCGCCAGCCACCCGCCGCGGGCCAACCCGAAGCGTTCGATCGCCTCGGCCGCGTACGCGCTGCAGGTCGGCGTGTAGCGGCACGACGGTGGCCGTGCCGGGCTGATCGCGGTCCGGTAGAAGGTGATCGCCCGCACCGCGGCGCGGGCCGGGGCTCTCATCTGCCGGCACCGGCAGGCCGCGGCACCCGGGCCAGCTTGCTGAGCGCCGCGTCCAGGTCGCGTCCGAACTCGGCGGACGAGGCCGACGCCGATGGTGGCAACGCCCGCACGACCGTTCCGGAGCCGACGGGCAGCAACTGCACCCTGGCGGCCAGCTGCGCCCGCAGCCGCCGGCTCACCCGGTGGCGGACGACGCTGCCACCCACGGAGCGGCCGACGACCAGCCCGGCGGTCGCCGGACCGTCGCTCAGGCCGGCCAACTGATGCACGACGAGGCTGCCACGGCGGACGCGCGCACCCGTGCGCACGACTGCGGCGAAGTCCGCGGACCGCCGCATCCGGTGCGCCGGCGCGAGCACGGGACGACGAACGTGTCGGCTCAGGCCGACAGTTCGCTGCGACCCTTACGCCGGCGGGCGGAGATGATGGCACGCCCGGCGCGGGTGCGCATCCGCAACCGGAAGCCGTGCGTCTTGGCGCGGCGGCGGTTGTTCGGCTGGAAGGTGCGCTTGCTCACGGACCGACTCTTTCCTATCGAGAGACCTACTCATCCCGCGGTGGTCGCGCGGGTGCGACCTGCAACCTGATCGGGACGCCGTGCGGGCAGCGATCAAGACGCGGACCGCACGGACCGGTCTCCACGGTACGGATCGCAAGCCTGCGCGGTCAAACCGGCCGGGGTGGCGAACCGGCCAACCTATGCCGGATTTACACTACTGCCCGGACGACACGCCGGAACCTATTGCCGCCCCAATCTAGCCGCTGTTAGGTTCCCGGACCGTGTCACCCGGCATTGCCTGACATCCGCGATCCGGTGGACTCCGGTGGTCTCTGCGTACACAGTGTGTGGAGAACTCTGTGGATTTCGCGCCGCCGTGCCGACGTGAGATCGTCGGCGAGCCGAGTTTCGCAGCGCATGACAGCACCTGGAGTGGACCCGATCCGTGGACGACCGATCAGATCTCGTTGCCGTCTGGGACAGGATCAAATCCCGATTCGACGACCCGTCGGTGCGTCCGCAGCAGCGTGCCTGGATCCGGCTGACCCGGCCGCTCGGCCTGGTCGAGGACACCGCGCTGTTCGCGGTGCCGAACGACTGGGCCCGCGAGTACTTCGAAGACCGGCTCCGCCCGCTGATCGCGACCATGCTCAGCGCCGAACTCGGTCACGAGGTTCGGGTGGCCACCACCGTCGACGAGCGCACCGACGAGGCCGCCTCCGACGAGGAAGCCGACCCGGAGGACGCCGAGGCCGACGAGCCTGAGCCGTGGTCACCCCGCCCGGCCCGGCCGGTGCGGACCGTCGCCGGATCGGACAAGGACGCCCGGCTGAACCCCAAGTACACCTTCGACACGTTCGTCATCGGCTCCAGCAACCGGTTCACCCACGCGGCCGCCGTCGCGGTGGCGGAAGCGCCGGCGCGCGCCTACAACCCGCTGTTCATCTACGGCGACTCGGGGCTGGGCAAGACGCACCTGCTGCACGCGATCGGGCACTACGCGCAGCGGTTGCTGCCCGGCCTGCGAACCCGGTACGTGTCCAGCGAGGAGTTCACGAACGACTTCATCAACTCCGTGCGCGACGACAAGATGCAGGCGTTCCAGTCGCGGTACCGCTCGGTGGACCTTCTCCTGATCGATGACATCCAGTTCCTCGAGCGCGCCGAACGCACCCAGGAGGAGTTCTTCCACACCTTCAACACGCTGCACAACGCCAACAAGCAGATCGTCATCAGCTCGGACAAGGCGCCGCGACAGCTCTCCTCGCTCGAGGACCGGCTGCGCACCCGCTTCGAGTGGGGCCTGATCAGCGACGTCCAGGCGCCTGACCTGGAGACCCGGATCGCCATCTTGCGCAAGAAGGCGGCCCAGGACGGGATGAACCTGCCGCCGGAGGTGCTCGAGTTCATCGCGACGAAGATCCAGAGCAACATCCGCGAGCTCGAGGGCGCGCTGATCCGGGTCACCGCCTTCGCCAGCCTGAACCGCCAGATCGTCGAGATGCCGCTCGTCGAGACGGTGCTGCGCGACCTGATCACCGAATCGGACACCCCGCAGATCACCGCCTCGATGATCATGGGTGTCACCGCCGAGTACTTCGCCGTGTCCATCGACGACCTGACCGGGACGTCGCGCAGCCGGGTGCTGGTCGGCGCCAGGCAGATGGCGATGTACCTGTGCCGCGAACTCACCGACCTGTCGCTGCCGCGCATCGGCGAGAAGTTCGGCAATCGGGACCACACGACCGTCATGCACGCCGAGCGCAAGATCAAGGCGCAGATGGCCGAGAAGCTCACTGTGTACAACCAGATCGCCGAGTTGACCAGCCGGATCAAGGTCCGGGCGCGGGCGTGAGCAGTCGCCTTGCCGTTGTCCACACCAGTTGTGCATGCCGCCGTGCACACGCAGCCGCCCGGCTGTGGACAGCGGCGCGGTCGGCGGATCCGTCCACCGGGCCGCGCTGTCGTCGGGATGACCTACGGTTGGTCGTCCACAGGGCCGGCGCCGGTGAACGCTAGCCTGCAGATGGTTATCCCCACTGTGCACAGCTGCGAAGACGATTGACGATGAACTCCCTTCAAGAACAAGAACCACAAGAGCAGACAGCAAACGCGCTGTCTGGGGACAGCCACAGCAGCGACCCGACAGCGAAGCCGTAGCGATGGAGGCACGATGAAGTTCCGGGTAGAGCGCGACGCGCTGGCCGATGCGGTCGCCTGGGCGGCCCGCAGCCTGTCCGCCCGGCCCACCGTGCCGGTGCTCGCCGGCCTGCTGCTGTCGGTCGAGGACGACGCCATCTCCATCTCCGGCTTCGACCTCGAGGCCTCCACCGAGGTCGACGTTGACGTGACCGGTGGCGAGAGCGGGCAGGCCCTGGTCTCGGGCCGGCTGCTCGCGGACATCACCAAGGCGCTGCCGCCGCACCCGGTGGACGTGGCGGTGTCCGGCTCACGGCTGTCGATCGCGTGTGGTTCGGCTCGGTTCACGCTGCCGACGATGCCGGTCGAGGAGTACCCGAAGCTGCCCGCGATGCCGAGCACCGCGGGAACCGTCGACGCCGGCGAGTTCGCGACCGCCGTCGCCCAGGTGGCCGTCGCGGCCGGCCGTGATGACACGTTGCCGATGCTGACCGGCGTCCGCCTCGAGATCGAGGGCGCCAAGCTCACCTTGGCCGCCACCGACAGGTACCGGCTCGCGGTCCGCGAGCTGACCTGGAATCCGCAGGACCCGTCCGCCGACGCGGCCCAGGTCCTGGTGCCCGCACGCACCCTCGCCGACGCGGCCAAGAGCCTCGCGCACAGCCAGAGCCTGACGATCGCGTTGTCCTCCGGCGGGGCCGGCGAGGGAATCATCGGTTTCACGGGCACCACCAGCGGGCGGGCCAGCCGCACCACCACCCGGCTGCTGGACGCCACGTTCCCCGCCTACCGCTCGCTGCTGCCCAGTGAATGGTCGTCCTCGGCCGAGGTGCCGGTCGGCCCCCTGGTGGAGGCAGTCCGGCGGGTTGCGCTCGTCGCCGACCGCAACGCCCCGGTGCGGCTGGAGTTCGCCGACGGTGCGGTCGCCCTGAGCGCCGGCGGCGATGACGAGGGTCGGGCCGAGGAGCAGCTCGAGGTGAGCTACGAGGGCGAGGCGATCACCACCGCGTTCAACCCGCAGTTCCTGCTCGACGGCCTCGGCTCGCTGTCCGCGCCGACTGCGCGGCTGCTGTTCACGTCCTCGAACAAGCCGGTCGTGCTGCGCCCCGCAGGTCCGCAGGACGGCGCTGACGGCATGGACTACACGTATCTGATCATGCCGGTCCGGCTCCCCGGCTGAGTCCGCGCGCCACATGTACGTCCGGCACCTGTCCGTCGCCGACTTCCGCAGCTGGGCATCGGCGGACGTGGCGTTCGAGCCGGGTGCGTGCGCGCTGGTCGGCTCGAACGGGCAGGGCAAGACGAACCTGGTCGAGGCGCTCGGCTACGTGGCCACGCTCGCCAGTCATCGGGTGCCGACCGACGCGCCGCTGGTGCGCACCGGCTGCGAGCGCGCGATCGTGCAGACGGCGATCGTCGCCGACGGCCGCGAATTGCGGGTCGAGCTGGAGATCAGCCCCGGTCGGGCCAACAAGGCGCGGCTCAACGGCGCGCCGGTGCCCCGTCCACGCGAGGTCCTCGGTGCGTTGCGCTGGGTGCTGTTCGCGCCGGAGGACCTGGCGATCGTGCGCGGCGACCCGAGTGAGCGGCGGCGGTTCCTGGACGAGCTGGTGGTGGCCCGCGCGCCGCGGCTGGCCGGAGTTCGGGCCGACTACGACCGGGTGCTCAAGCAGCGCGCGGCGCTGCTCAAGTCCGCCGGCGCGGCGCGGCGCAGCGGCTCGGGTAGCGACCTGCGCACCCTGGACGTGTGGGACGGGCATCTGGCCGAGCACGGCGCCCAACTGCTGGCCGCCCGGCTGCGCGCGCTACAGGCGTTGGCGCCACACGCTGCCGAGGCGTACGCGCGCGTGGCGCCGGCCGGTGCGGCCCTGGAAATGCAGTACGCCAGCTCGTTGTCCGGGTCGCTACCAGAACTGACCGCCGCCGGTGACCCGCCGGAGACCGTGGTGATCGAGGCGGCGCTGCTGGCAGAGTTGGCCCGTGTGCGGCCCAACGAGCTCGAGCGCGGCGTGAACCTCGTCGGTCCGCACCGCGACGACGTCGAGCTGCGCCTCGGTGCCCTGCCGATCCGCGGCTACGCGAGCCATGGTGAAGGCTGGTCGGCCGCGCTCGCGCTAAGGCTGGGCAGCTACGAGCTGCTGCGCGCGGACTTCCCGCGTGGTGCCGAGCCGATCCTGGTTCTGGACGACGTGTTCGCCGAGCTGGACACCGCTCGCCGTGAGCACCTGGCGCTCGTCGCGGGCAAGGCCGAGCAGGCGATCATCACCGCCGCGGTCGCCTCGGACGTGCCCGAACAGCTGGGTGGTGCGCGCTACGACGTGCACGACGGGACGGTGCGCCGTGTCCGGTGACCAGCCAGCCGATGACCTCACCCCGGCGCCGGAACCGGCACAGAACCGGGCAGAAACCCGCCCGTCGTCCACAGGCTCCGGTGGACAACCGGCACAAGCTGTGGACAACGGTGCTGTGGACGCGGTAAAAGCGGCCCTCGCGGCAGCGCAGGGAATCACCCGCGGCAAGGCGCGCCCGCACGCCAGGGGTGGCCGCCGCCGGCTGCGCGAGGAGAACCTGCGCGGCCGCACGCGCGGTGGCTACTCCGGCCCGGCGCCGGATGCCACCGACCCGCAGCGTCTCGGCGAGGTCGCGGCCGGCTACATCAGCGACCGGGGCTGGCGCCGCCCGTTGAACGAGGCCCGGGTCTTCGCCGACTGGCAGCAGATCGTGGGCACGGAAGTCGCCGCCCACTGCCGGCCGATCTCGCTCCGTGCGGGGGAGCTTCGGGTGGCCGCCGAGTCGACCGCCTGGGCGACGCAACTGCGGCTGTTGAGCGGCACGGTGCTGGCCCGGCTCGCCGCGGAGCTGGGCCCGGACGTGGTGCACAAGCTGCACTTCAGCGGCCCGAGTGCGCCGAGCTGGAAGCACGGCGGGTTCTCGGTGCGCGGTGCCCGTGGGCCGCGGGACACATACGGCTGACCATCGGCTCAGCTGGCGTTGACGTGCCGTGCGGGCGTGGGTACGTGGGGACACGTACCGACCGAGGCCAAGGAACGTCCAGGACTGATTCAGGCGCGTCTACAGCCACTTGTGTCATCCCGGTGCGGTAGACTTGGGTCGAAATCCTGGGGTCGGCGTCGGCCGGTGCAAGGTCCCACTCAGGGCACCGCGTGCACCGCTTCGTCCGCCCCTTGTTCGTGTCTGTAACTCGCCAGTCGCCGGCGTCCGTGCCGACGAGAGAGGTTCGTGCCTGTGACGCGCGTCGCCGCCAAGAATGAGTACACCGGCAGCTCCATCACCGTCCTGGAGGGGCTCGAGGCGGTCCGCAAGCGCCCCGGCATGTACATCGGGTCCACGTCCGAGCGCGGCCTGCACCACCTGGTCTGGGAGGTTGTGGACAACTCGGTCGACGAGGCCCTGGCCGGCTACTGCGATCGCGTCGAGCTCACCCTGCTCGCCGACGGGGGGGTGCGGGTCTCGGACAACGGGCGTGGCATGCCGGTGGACATGCACCCGACCCAGAAGCGGCCGACGGTCGAGGTGATCCTGACCGTACTGCACGCCGGCGGCAAGTTCGACGGCAAGGCGTACGCCGTGTCCGGTGGCCTGCACGGCGTCGGCGTCTCGGTCGTCAACGCCCTCAGCCACCGGCTCGAGGTCGAGATCGACAAGGACGGCTACCACTGGAGCCAGCCGTACGTGGACCAGAAGCCTGCCGAACCCCTCAAGCGCGGCGAGAAGACCAAGCGGACCGGAACGACCGTCACCTTCTGGGCGGACCCGAACATCTTCGAGACCACCCAGTACAACTTCGAGACCATCAGCCGCCGGCTGCAGGAGATGGCGTTCCTGAACAAGGGGCTGACCATCGCGCTGCGCGACGAACGGGCCGTCGAGGATCGGGTGAACCCGCAGGCGCCGACCGAGGTGACCTATCACTACGTCGGCGGCATCGCCGACTACATCAAGCACCTGAACGCCAGCAAGACGCCGCTGCACAAGTCCGTGATCAGCTTCGAGGACGAGGACGAGCAGGCGCGGATCTCGGTGGAGATCGCGATGCAGTGGAACGAGACCTACGCCGAGAGCGTGCACACCTTCGCGAACACGATCAACACGATCGAGGGCGGCACGCACGAGGAGGGCTTCCGGGCCGCGCTCACCACGGTCGTCAACAAATGGGCGGCCGACAAGAACATCCTCAAGAAGAACGACGACAAACTCACCGGTGACGACGTGCGTGAGGGTCTCGCGGCGATCATCTCGGTCAAGCTCGGTGAGCCGCAGTTCGAGGGGCAGACCAAGAGCAAGCTCGGCAACTCCGAGGCCAAGTCCTTCGTGCAGCGGGTCTGCAACCAGTGGCTGGCCGACTGGTTCGAGCGCAACCCCACCGAGGGCCGGATCATCGTCACCAAGGCCAGCCAGGCAGCGCGGGCCCGCAAGGCGGCGCAGCAGGCGCGCAAGCTGGCCCGCAAGAACGCCCTGGACACGATGGGTATGCCGGGCAAGCTCTCAGACTGCCGCTCGACCGACCCGAGGGAGAGCGAACTGTACATCGTCGAGGGCGACTCGGCCGGCGGCTCGGCCAAGTCCTGCCGCGATTCGATGTTCCAGGCAATCCTGCCGATCCGCGGCAAGATCATCAACGTCGAGAAGTCGCGCATCGATCGCGTCCTGAAGAACAACGAGGTGCAGTCGATCATCACCGCCCTCGGTACGGGCATCCACGACGACTTCGACCTGGCCAAGCTGCGGTATCACAAGCTGGTGCTGATGGCCGACGCCGACGTCGACGGCCAGCACATCACCACGCTGCTGCTCACCCTGCTGTTCCGGTTCATGCGCCCGCTGATCGAGAACGGGCACGTCTACCTGGCCGCCCCGCCGCTGTACAAGATCAAGTGGACGAAGGGGGGCGCCGACTACGTCTACTCCGAGAAGGAGAAGGACGTCGTCATCGCCGAGGGGCTCAAGGGCGGCCGCAAGCTGCCCAAGGACGAGGCGATCCAGCGGTACAAGGGCCTCGGCGAGATGAACGCCAAGGAGCTCTGGGAGACCACGATGGACCCGGCCAACCGGATCCTGCGCCTGGTCACGCTCGACGATGCGGCGACGGCGGACGAACTGTTCAGCGTGCTCATGGGTGAGGACGTGGAAGCACGCCGCTCGTTCATCATCCGCAACGCGAAGGACGTCAGGTTCCTTGATATCTGAGCGGATATCTGAGCGCGCGCCACTGGAGCGCAACCTGCCCGGGGCGTTGCGGCTGATCCAGTTCACGGCATGCCGGCGAGATAAGGCGATCTTCTGATGACTGACACCACCGATACCGGCAGCTTCGACCGGATCGAGCCGGTCGACATCCAGACCGAGATGCAGCGCAGCTACATCGACTACGCGATGTCGGTGATCGTCGGGCGCGCGCTGCCGGACGTGCGGGACGGCCTCAAACCAGTGCACCGCAAGATCCTCTACGGCATGTACGACTCGGGTTTCCGTCCGGACCGCAACTACGTCAAGTGCGGCCGTGTCGTCGGTGACGTGATGGGCAACTACCACCCGCACGGCGACACCGCGCTGTACGACGCGCTCGTGCGGATGGCGCAGCCCTGGTCGCTGCGCTACCCGATGATCGACCCGCAGGGGAACTTCGGCTCCCCGGGCAACGACCCGGCGGCTGCGTACCGGTACACCGAATGCCGGCTGCAGAACCTCGCGATGGAGATGCTGCGGGACATCGACAAGGAAACCGTCGACTTCATCCCGAACTACGCCGGCAACACCGTCGAACCGGTGATCCTGCCGGCTCGGATCCCGAACCTGCTGGTGAACGGTTCCGAGGGCATCGCGGTCGGCATGGCCACCAAGATCCCGCCGCACAACCTGCGCGAGGTCGCCGCCGGCGTCACCTGGGCACTGGATCACCCGGACGCCACGCCCGAGGAGCTCCTCGAGGAGCTGATCAAGCTCGTCCCCGGTCCGGACTTCCCGACCAAGGCGCTGATCGTCGGCCGGGAAGGCATCGAGGACGCCTACCGCACCGGCCGTGGCTCGGTGCGGATGCGCGCGGTCGTCACCGTGGAGGAGGACGCCAAGGGGCGCGCGATCCTGGTCGTCACCGAGCTGCCCTACCAGGTGAACCCGGATAACCTCGTCGAGTCGATGGCGCAGCTCGCCAAGGAAGGCAAGATCGCCGGCATCGCCGACATCAACGACGAGTCGTCCGACCGCATCGGCATGCGCATCGTGGTGACCCTCAAGCGCGACGCGGTGGCCAAGGTCGTGCTGAACAACCTGTTCAAGCACACCCAACTGCAGACCACGTTCGGCGCCAACATGCTGGCGATCGTCGACGGGGTGCCGCGGACGTTGCGGCTGGACCAGTTCGTCAGCTACTACGTCGAGCACCAGGTCGAGGTCATCGTCCGGCGCACCCGGTACCTGCTGGCCGAGGCCGAGAAGCGCGCGCACATCCTGCGCGGCTACCTCAAGGCCCTGGACCAACTCGACGCGGTGATCGCGCTCATCCGCCGCTCGCCGTCCGCCGACGAGGCACGGACCGGCTTGATGGAACTGCTCGAGATCGACGACGTGCAGGCCATCGCGATCCTGGACCTGCAGCTGCGCCGGCTGGCCGCCCTGGAGCGGCAGCGCATCATCGACGAGGCCGCCGAGATCGAGGCGAAGATCGCCGACCTCAACGACATCCTGGCCAAGCCGGGCCGGCAGCGGCAGATCGTCCGTGACGAGATGGGCGAGATCGTCGACAAGTACGGCGACGACCGGCGTACCAGGCTGGTCCCCTACGACGGTGACGTGTCCATGGAGGACCTCATCGCGAACGAGGAGGTCGTCGTCACGGTCACCCGCACCGGCTACGCCAAGCGGACCAAGACCGACCTGTACCGGGCCCAGCGCCGCGGCGGCAAGGGCGTGCAGGGCGCTGCGCTGCGCACCGACGACATCGTCGAGCACTTCTTCGTGACCTCCACCCACGACTGGATCCTGTTCTTCACCAACAAGGGCCGGGTCTACCGGGCGAAGGCGTACGAACTGCCCGAGGCGAACCGCAACGCCCGGGGCCAGCACGTCGCGAATCTGCTGGCCTTCCAGCCGGACGAGACGATCGCCGAGGTGATCACCCTCAAGAACTACGAGGTCGCGCCGTATCTCGTGCTCGCCACCAAGCACGGCCTGGTGAAGAAGTCCAAACTCACCGACTTCGACTCCAACCGCAGCGGTGGCGTCATCGCGATCAACCTGCGCGATGACGACGAGCTGATCGACGCCGCGCTGGTGTCCTCCGACGACGACCTGCTGCTGGTCAGCCGCAACGCGATGTCGATCCGGTTCCGCGCGGACGACGAGACGCTGCGGCCGATGGGCCGGGCCACGTCCGGTGTGTTCGGGATGCGGTTCAACTCCGGCGACGAACTGCTCGCGATGGAGGTGGTCCGGGACGACCTGGACGGGATCGAAATCTTGGTCGCGACTGAGGGCGGGTACGCAAAGCGCACCAAAATCGAGGAGTATCCGGTACAGGGGCGTGGCGGTAAGGGCGTCCTCACCGCGCGTATCGTGTCGACCCGAGGTGGGTTGGTCGGTGCCGTGGCGGTCAGCCCGAAGGATGAGATCTACGCGATCACGTCCGACGGGGTGGTCATCCGCACCAAGGCAGCGGAGGTTCGCCGGGCCCAGCGCCAGACCATGGGCGTGCGCCTGATGAACCTGCCCGAGGGCGTCAATGTGGTCGCCGTCGCCCGCAACGCCGACGAACCGGACGAGCAGGAGTAGGCGAATGACCCAGTCCCACGGGGGCCACTCGATCGGCCAGTCCGTCACGCCGGGCACCGATTTCGGCGCGACCACGGTGTCCGGCAAGGGCTGGGCGCCGGCCGAGGGGACCGCGGCGACTGCGACTGCGGCCGCCCCGCCGATCGTCTCGTCCGATCTGCACCCGCCGACCCCACCGGGTCAGCGGCCACCGGCGGGCGCCACTGCCGCTCCGCAGGCCAAGGGAGCCGGGCAACGCGGCAACGTCCGCGCGTCGCGCGGCCCGCGGCGCGCCAGGCTGCAGTTGCGGCACATCAACCCGTGGACGGTGCTGAAGTTCTCCTGCGTGCTGTCCATCGCGTTGTTCTTCGTGTGGCTGATCGTGATCGGCGTGCTGTACGGCGTGCTGGACGCCGCCGGCGTCATCAACAAGATCAACGACACGGTCACCACGATCAACGGCCAGGGCTCGAAGGATCCGGTCACCGCCGGCATCGTGTTCGGCGGCGCGGCGATCATCGGCGTGGTCAACATCGTGCTGTTCATCGCGCTGAGCACCATCGGCTCGGTGATCTACAACCTCTGCGCCGATCTGGTCGGCGGCGTCGAACTGACCCTCTCGGAGAGCTGAAACCGGCCGGTTTGGAGGGCGCATGAGTGGCCGGGTAGGCTCACTCTTCGCGTTTGCGGGCCTGTAGCTCAGACGGTTAGAGCGCATCCCTGATAAGGATGAGGCCGGAGGTTCAAGTCCTCCCAGGCCCACCGCAACCACCCATCGCGACGGCGCGGCAGGAGGATGAGGTCGTGACCAAGTCACTCGTGCTGCTGCTCGGCGCGGCCGCTGCGGCGCTTGCCGTGCTCCGCCGCCGCAAGGCCCAGGACACCACCGCACTGTGGCGCGAGGCGACCTCGGACACCTCGCGCTGACCCAACAGCTGAACAGCCCGGGGACGTAGCTCAATTGGCAGAGCACCGCCTTTGCAAGGCGGGGGTTAGGGGTTCGATTCCCCTCGTCTCCACAGCCTTGAGGCCCCGGATTTGCCGGGCTGCATGACCGTCCCTACTCGGTATCGGTGAACAGGGCGGCGTACCGGTCGAGGTAGAGCGGCCAGCCGGCGTCGCCGGCAACGCCGTCGGCGACGGCATTCCAGCCGGGTCCGTGCCGGTCGATGTGGCGGTGGACGAGCGTGACGCGGGTGCTCTCCGCGCTCTCGGCGGTGAAGGTGACCTCGACCTCGCTGGTGTTGGCGGGGTCGGTCTCGAGCTGCCAGGTCGGTCCGATGTCCCAGCTGAAGACGACGCGGGTCGGGGGGTCGTAGGCGAGGATGCGGGCCCATCGGCACTCGGTGCCGTCGGCCGCCCGGTCGTAGAGGTGGCCGCCGACCCAGGGCTCGAACCGGGTCTCGGCGATGGGCGCGCCGAGGAGGTTGTGCTCGGGCGGCTTGAAGTCGCCGAATCGTTCGGTGAATACGGTGAACGCCCGCTCGATGGCGGCCGGCACGACGATCTGGCGGTGGACCTCGGTGGCGGTCTTCTCGGTCATGGCTTCTCCTCGTTCGGGTGATCCGGGGCGTCGATAGCGTCGGAGTAGGCGGCCAGCGTGCGGGACCAGAACGTGTCGAGCTGGTCGCGCAGGGCGCAGACACCGGCCGGGTTGAGGCGGTAGATCCGCCGGGCGCCGGCGGCCTGCTCGAAGACCAGGCCGGCGTCCTTGAGCACCTTCAGGTGCTGGGACACGGCCGGTCGGCTGACGGGCAGCCGTTCCGACAGCTCGCCGACCGCCAGTGGACCGGCCGCGAGGTGCTCGACGATGGTGCGGCGGGTGTGGTCGCCGAGGACCGTCCACTCGTCGTCCGACCGGTAAGTGTCCACGAACGGTAAGTGTTAACTTACGGACTGGGGTCTGTCAACCACCGGTCGACACTGCACCCTGGGCTGGTACTCGATCTCAACCGGCACCAGACGACACCGCCCCGGCCCGGCGTCTGTCCTGCGATCGTGGTGCCCGCGGCCCGCAATCGCATGACAGAGCGCGCGCCGCCTTCGGTCAGCCGCGCACATTGCCCGCGCACAGGATTCACATGGCCACTCGTTGCGCGGCAGGAAGCAGACAGTTGCGCGCACTATTCGCTGCACGGTCGCGCCCCTAGCGTTGTGGCGTGCCGTAGCCCGGGCCCGAAACCGCCGGCCCCCGCACAGCCATCCATCACAAGTGGAGGTATCTGCATGCCCAAACGCCACGTCGCCGCCGCGCTCGGCGCAGTGTCGGCGCTCGTCGCCGGAATCCTGGCCGCATCGCCAGGAGCAGAGGCGGCACCCGCCGCGAAGGTCATCCCCAACACCGCGCCCAGTTGGGTCGGCCACGCTCAGCACCTCGGCCACGCCAGCACGAAGGCCCGCGTCCAGGCCAAGGTCTACCTCGCGCCGCGCGGCGGCCTGGCCGCCCTGCAGCGCGCCGCACTTGCGGTGTCGACCCCCGGCAGCGCCACCTACCGCCAGTTCCTGAACCCGGCGCAGTACCGCGCCCAGTACGCCCCGACCCGGCAGACCGTGGCCGAGGTCGAGTCGTGGCTGCGCTCGTCCGGGCTGAAGGTCACCGGCGTCGAGTCGCACTACCGCTACATCTCGGTCAGTGGCACCGCCGCGGCGGCCAAGCGGGCCTTCGGCGCGACGATCGACCGCTATCGGCACGACGGGCAGACGGTCCAGGCACCCAGCCGTACGCTCACCGCCCCCGCGTCCGTCGGTGCGGCCGTCCTCACCGTCACCGGGCTGGACACCACCGCGCACAAGGTCGAGCCGACCAACGTCAAGGCGCAACTGCCGCCGCCGGCAGGTTTCCGTAACGCGCGGCCGTGCTCGACCTACTTCGGCCAGTTGAAGGCGAAGACCCAGGCGGACTTCCACACCCCGTTGCCACAGTTCGACGGCAAGTACCTGTCCTACGCGCCGTGCGGCTACACCGGCCCGCAGTTCCGTGCCGCCTATGAGGGCAACACCACGCTGGACGGTCAGGGCGTCACGGTCGCGATCACCGACGCGTTCGCCGCGCCGACGATCTTCAACGACGCCAACAAGTACGCCGAGAACCACGGCGACGGCGCGTACCGGGGTGGCCAGTTCAGCCAGTGGACCGCGGGCAAGTTCCGGCACGTCGCCGAATGTGGCGGCAACGGCTGGTACGGCGAGGAGACGCTGGACGTCGAGGCCGTGCACGCCATGGCACCGGCCGCGAACATCATCTACTACGGTGCGGCCAGCTGCTACGACAACGACCTGCTGGCGGCGCTCGCCCAGGCCGTCGACGACAACGCCGCGCAACTGGTGACCAACTCCTGGGGCGAGGTCGAGGAGGGCGAGAGCTCGGACTCGATCGCGGCGTACGAGCAGGTCTTCCTGCAGGGCGCGATGCAGGGCATCAGCTTCATGTTCTCCTCCGGTGACAACGGTGACGAACTGGCGAACTCGGGCATCAAGCAGGCCGACTACCCGACGTCCGACCCGTACGTGACCAGCGTCGGCGGCACGTCCGCCGCCATCGGTGCGGACGGCAGCATGAGCTTCGAGACCGGCTGGGGAACCGTGAAGTACAGCCTGTCGGCGGACGGCCAGTCATGGAACCCGGTCGGGTACCTGTACGGCGCCGGCGGCGGGACGTCCTCGCTGTTCAACCAGCCGGCCTACCAGGCGGGCGTGGTGCGCAGCTCGTACCGGACCGTGCCGGACGTCGCGATGGATGCCGACCCGAACACCGGCATGCTGGTCGGTGAGACGCAGACCTTCCCGGACGGCAAGTACTACGACGAGTACCGCATCGGCGGCACGAGCCTGGCCTCGCCGCTGTTCGCCGGGATGACCGCGCTCAGCTTGCAGAACGCAGGCGGCGGGGTGGGGCTGCTCAACCCGGTGATCTATGGCAACGCGACGAGCGGGGTGTTCAACGACATCAAGGGCACGGCCAAGCAGGCCGGCGACGTCCGGGTCGACTTCGCCAACGGGGTCGACGCGACCGGCGGGCTGCTGTACTCGGTACGCACCTTCAACCAGGACTCGAGCCTGCAGGTGCGCAAGGGCTGGGACAACGTGACCGGGCTCGGCACGCCGAACGGTGGCTGGCTGACCGCGATCGCGCCACCCACATGAGCCGTCCCGCTTCCCCCATCCAGTAACCAGCTACGTCCCGCTCCCCCCACCCAGTAACCAGATCCGGGCCCCGGATCTCGGCACTGGGTGGGGGGAGCGGCGGCGTGTTGGGAACCGGGTGGGGGAAGGCGGGTCGGAAGGGCCGGCAGGTACCGTGGGCGGCATCATGAACGTGCTCGCGATCTGGCTGGGCAAGCTCACCCTGCTGGCGCTGCGAGCTATCGGACGGCGGGGCAACGCGCTGCCCGGCCTGGTGGTCGAGAAGCTGTTCCCGCACTTCCTCGCCCACGCGATGGCCACCCTGCCCGAGGGCGTCGTGGTGGTCACCGGCACGAACGGCAAGACCACCACCACCAAGATGCTGGCTACCCTGCTCGGCGAGCGTTACCGGGTGCTCACGAACGACACCGGCAGCAACTTTGTCCGCGGCGCCATCACCGCTACCTGCGAGCACGCCGGTTGGAGCGGCCGGCTGCCCTACGACGTAGCGGTCTTCGAACTGGACGAGGCCTGGGCGGTCCGCTTCGTGGCGCTCGTCCCGCCCCGCCGGGCCCTGCTGCTCAACGTGATGCGCGACCAGCTGGACCGCTTCGGTGAGATCGACACGACGGCGGGCCTGCTGAGCCAGGTCGCCGCCGCGACGACCGGCCACCTGGTGCTCAACCGCGACGACGAGCGCGTCGCGGCGCTGGCCGCCCGGACCTCCGCGCACGTGTCGTACTACGGCGTGGCAGCCGACCTGCGCAGTGTCTTCCCGAACGACGAGGAGCTGTACGGCGGCGAGATCCGGGTGTCGACGCTGCCGGCCGACGCGGAGCTGCGCGCGTTGCCGCACGACACGGATCCGGCCACCGTGCTCGCGATCGGCGGTGAGATCCGCAGCGTGCGGCTGCGCGCGGAAGGGGCACACAACGCGCAGAACGCGGCCGGGGCCGCGGCGGTGGCGCTCACCTTCGGGCTGTCCGCCGACGAGGTGGTGAGCGGTCTGACGAAGGTGGAGCCGGCTTTCGGGCGGGGCCAGTCGTTCACGGTCGACGGGCGGCGCCTCGTGCTGCAACTGGTGAAGAACCCGGCGGGTTTCCGGCAGAGCCTGCGCACGCTGGACACCGGCCGGTCGGCCGATGCCGTGGTAATCGCGATCAACGACGAGTACGCCGACGGCCGCGACGTCTCGTGGCTGTGGGACGTCGACTTCGCCGGGCTGGACACCCGCGCCGCACGGCTGTCGACCGCGGGCACCCGGGCTGCGGACATGGCGGTGCGGCTGCGCTACGACGACGTCACGGTGGCCGAGGTCGAGGCCGACCTGGAGAAGGCGGTGCGCTCTGCCGTCGAGGCCGCGCCCGCGGACGGGCTGGTGGTCGTGTTCAGCACGTACACCGCGATGTGGACGTTGCACGCGATCCTGCAACGGATCGGGACCCCGACGTGAAGCTGATCCACCTCTACCCGCGCGAGATGAACATCTACGGAGATACGGGCAACGTCCTCGTACTGCGCCGCCGGCTGATGTGGCGCGGGCTGCCGGTCGAGGTGGTGCCGGTGAGCATCGGCGACCGGTTGCCGCACGACGCGGACATCCTGCTCGGTGGCGGCGGGCAGGACGCCGCCCAGGGCGAGATCGGCGCCGACTTCGCCTCGCGCGGCGCCGAATTGCGGGCGATGGCCGACGACGGCGTGGTGATGCTGGCGATCTGTGGCAGCTACCAGATGCTCGGGCACGAGTTCATCACGCACGACGGGCAGCGCATCGCCGGCGTCGGCGTGCTCGATGTGATCACGCGGGGGCAGGCCGAGCGGCTGATCGGCAACAACCACGTCGACACCCCGGACGCCGGCCGGCTGGTCGGCTACGAGAACCACAGCGGGATGACCGAACTCGGTCCCGGCGTACGGCCGCTCGGGCGCACCGCGATCGGGCGGGGCAACAACGGCCGCGACCACACCGAAGGCGCGGTCCGCGACAACGTGATCGGCACCTACCTGCACGGCCCGGTGCTGGCCAAGAGCCCGCGCTTCGCCGACTCGCTGCTGCAGCGCGCGCTGCGCCGGCGCGGCGCGGACGTCGAACTGGAGCCGCTCGATGACACCCTGGCCGAGCAGGCGGCCTCGGTCGCGGTGCGCCGGCCACGCTGACCTCGCGCGGCGCGGGACCTGGTGATCGCCTAGGCTCGCCGCTCATGAGAGCGGCGCTCGGACTCCTCGCGGTGTGCGCGGCCGCCCTGGGTGCGTGCTCCTCGTCCGCCACCGATTCGCCGGTGGTCCAGGACAGCACGCAGACGCGGACGGTGACGCGCACCGCGACCGCGCAGCCCACGTACCTGCCGCCACCGGCGCGCACGGTCACACCGCAGCCGCCCGGCTCGAGGCTGCCGCGCGGCGAGGTGGAGCGGGCCTGCCCGTACATCGCGTCCACCCCGCAGGAGAACGCGCAGCACAACGTCGCCGACATCGAGGGCGATCACGTGTACCGCACCACCGTGCTCACCGACCTCGCGCCGGTCGGCTGCCGGTTCTACTTCTACGCCGGCCCGTACGAGGCGATCGCCGACATCGTCCCGCGCACCTTCGACTCCGCGCTTGCCGCGCACAACGCGATGGTGCTGACCGCGCAGCGCACCGGCAGCCAGGCCAGCGGCCGGAGCGACATCGTGCCCGGTGTGGACGCGGTGCTGTTCCGGACGAAGTTCTTCGGCCCGGACGGTGCCCGCGACTGGGCCTGCGCGTTCGCCAAGGGCAAGGTGATGGTGGTGGTGCACACCCAACGCACCGACCAGTCGGTGAGTGCTTTGGAGCTGGCGAAGGCGATCGCGTCGAAGTTCTGAACACGGCGGCGTGGCAGGATGGCGCAGACCAGCACCATGGCCAGCCACGCACAAGGGAGCCGTCTTGTCCGCGACCCAGATCGCCGTCCTGCACACCAGCGCCGGAGACATCCGCGTCAACCTGTTCGGCAACCACGCGCCGAAGACCGTGCGCAACTTCGTGGAGCTCGCCGAAGGATCGCGCGAGTGGACGCACCCCGGCACCGGTGCGAAGTCGACCGCGCCGCTGTACGACGGGACG
Organism: Jatrophihabitans cynanchi; assembly: GCF_027247405.1. Classification (NCBI taxonomy): domain Bacteria; kingdom Bacillati; phylum Actinomycetota; class Actinomycetes; order Jatrophihabitantales; family Jatrophihabitantaceae; genus Jatrophihabitans; species Jatrophihabitans cynanchi. Next base: position 2,456,526 of record NZ_CP097463.1, read on the forward strand.
ATCTTCCACCGGGTCATCGAGGGCTTCATGATCCAGGGCGGCGACCCGCTCGGGCAGGGCTTCGGCGGTCCCGGCTACCAGTTCGGCGACGAGTTCCACCCCGAGCTGTCCTTCGACCGGCCGTATCTGCTGGCGATGGCCAACGCCGGGCCGGGCACGAACGGCTCGCAGTTCTTCATCACCGTCGGGCGCACCCCGCACCTGAACCGAAAGCACACCATCTTCGGCGAGGTCGCAGACGCAGACAGCCGCGCGGTGGTCGATGCGATCGCGACCACCGCCACCGGGCGCGGCGACCGCCCCGTCCAGGACATCACCATCAACTCGGTCAGCATTGAACCAACCGAGTGACCCCTCGGGTCCGCCGGTAGCGACCTGCTACCGGCACCCGAATCGGGAGGCGCTGGTCCGCTGCACGCGGTGTGATCGGCCGATCTGCCCGGAGTGCATGCGGCAGGCGGCCGTCGGCTTCCACTGCCCGGACGACGCGAGCCTGGGCGCGCGCAGCATCCCGAGGCAGCGCACGTCCGTCGGTGCCCGGCTGCGCGAATCGGCGCCGGTCGTGACCATCGCGCTGATCGTCCTGAACGTGGCGGCCTACCTGTACACCGGCGCGAAGTCGCCGGGCGGCCTGGACCGGCCGTACGCCGCCCGGCTGTTCCTGGACTGGCAACTGCAGCCGGACGTGGTCTACCACCACGACGAGTACTACCGGCTGCTCACCTCGGCGTTCCTGCACGTCAGCCTGCTGCACATCGGGGCGAACATGCTCGCGCTCGGCGTGATCGGGCCGCCGCTGGAACGGCTGCTCGGCCGCACCCGGCTGCTCGCGCTCTACCTGCTCGGCGCGCTGGGTGGCTCGGCCGCGATCTTCGCCTTCGGCACGGCGGAGCAGCCGGTGGTCGGGGCGTCCGGCGCGATCTTCGGGTTGTTCGCGGCGAGCCTGGTGCTGGTGCGCCGGCTCGGCCTCGACCCGCAGTGGCTGATCGGGATCATCGTGCTCAACTTCGTCTTCACCTTCTCGGTGCGTGACATCTCCAAGCTCGGGCACCTCGGCGGCTTCGTCACCGGCGGGCTCGCGGCGCTCGCGATAGCGGGTTGGCCGACGGTGCGCACCCGGCTGGCGACCGGTCGTCAGGTCGCCGGGCTGGCCGCGGTCGCCGCCGTGGTGGTGCTGGTCGTCGCGTTGCGCAGTGCGACCGGCGCCTCGTCGTTCTGAACCGGAGGATCAGTCCGGCCGGCAGGCACGCACCAGCGCGGCCACCTGCTCCGGATCGGCACCCAGGGCGCGACGGCTGAACACGACCAGGTGCGGCCCGGCGTCGATCTCCAGGGTGCGCGAGCGCAGGCCGAGCCGATCGCGCACGTCGGCCCGCACGTCGTCAACCTGCTCCCATGGCAGCCGCAGGTGGGTGAAGGGCGTGCGCAGCTCCAGGCCGTGCGCGTCGGCGGCCAGGCGCGGCCAGCACAGCAGGTCGATCAGCGCGTAGCCGAGCAGCACCGCAGCGGCGCCGGCGAACAGCAACCGGCCGGCCGGATCACCCGTCAGGGCTGCGGCACCCACGGCCAGAACGCAGAGCAACCCGGTCAGCGCCGTCAGCCGGTGGTCCGGGCCGAAGTGCAACCGGACCCGGCGCGGCGGGCCCATCCGTTCGTTGTCCACAGAGTTGTCCCCAGCTGGGGATGAGTTACAGCCGTGTAATCACAGGCGTGGACAATGCTGTGGACGCCCGGCTCAGCGCCACTTGACGGCCATGACCAGGCCGACGAGCATCACGCCGAAGCCGACGGCGAAGTTCCACGAGCCGAGGTCGGCCATCACCGGCACGTGTGGCGACGTGCCGCTGCTGGTGAGGTAGTACACGACCAGGTAGGCGAGCCCGATCAGCATGACCGCGGACATGACGATCGGGTACCAGCTCGGGCTAGGGGCAAGCTGCTTCGAGCTCGCGTGCAGCGCCTCGGCCCGCACCGGGGCGTCGTTCTTCTTGCGGACCTTGGACTTGGGCACGTCGATCTCCTGCTCGAGCATCGCCCGGGCAGCCCCCGGACGGGTGACCACGAGTGCGGGCCACACCGGTTAGCGTAGTCGGCGACCCCGATTCGCCCCAGCGACAGCCGGGCGGGGGGAATCGCCCGGGACGAAAGCCCGGACCCGAGCTCGGAAGTGAGGTGCGGTGGTGGGCAGGCTGAGCGGACGGCCCGGCGGGCGCGGCCCATGGCGGGTGCTCGTCCCGGTCGTCTGCCTCGTCGCCGGGCTCGGCTTCGCCGCGAGCGCCCGTGACTCGCGCGGCACCGACCTGCGCCCGGCCGGCACCGCCAATCTCACCGATCTGGTGCGCACGGCCGAGCGGCGGGTGCAGCAGGCCGACGCGGTGCTGGCCGGGCTGCAGCGGCAGGTCTCCGCAGCCGCCGTGGGGGCCGGCCGCGCGGACCATCGCGTCGCCGAGGCCCAGCAACAGGTGACCCCGCTGAAGGCGCCGGCCGGCCTGACTCCGGTCACCGGCCCGGGGATCGTCGTGGTGCTCGACGACGCTCCGCAGTCCGCCGACTCGGCCGGCGTGGATCCGAACCAGCTCGTCGTGCACCAGTCCGACCTGCAGGCGGTCGTGAACGCGCTCTGGGCCGGCGGCGCGGAGGCGATGAGCATCGCCGGGCAACGGATGATCGCCACCAGCGCGGTGCGCTGTGTCGGCAACACGCTGCTGCTGAACGGTGAGGTGTACTCGCCGCCGTTCCGGGTCGCCGCGATCGGGCCGTACCGGCCGATGGAGAAGGCGCTGGACGCCTCCCCCGGGGTGAAACTGTTCCAGCAGGCTGCCGGCTATTACGGCCTCGGCTACACCACTGAGTCACAGGCCGCGCTGCGGCTGCCCGCCTACCGTGGCACGATTGGGCTCGCCTACGCGCGGGCGGGGACGAAGTGAGGCCGAACCAGTGAGCGAGCAGACGCACACCGCGTCGGTCGGTGACGTCCCACCGCTCGTCCCGCCGACCGGTCCGCCGCCGGGCGGCGGCGATGACCCGGACGACAGCCACCGCCGCTCGTCCTTCGGGGACAAGGTGCGCTTCGTGGTCCGCGGCATCGGGCAGACGCTGATCACCGCGGGCGTCGTCGTGCTGCTGTTCGTGGTCTACGAGGTCTACATCACCAACTTCTACGCGCACCGCGCCCAGCACCGGGTGCACACCGCACTCGAGCAGCAGTGGGAGCAGGGCACCGACGTGCTGGCGCTGCCGCAGGGCGAGTTGCGCAAGCTGGACGGGCACGGGATCGCGAACCTGTACATCCCGCGCTTCGGCACGGACTACGCGTGGACGGTGGTCGAGGGCACCAACGACGCCGACCTGGAGAAGGGGCCGGGCCACTACCCGAACTCGCAACTGCCCGGCCAGCTCGGCGACTTCGCCGTGGCCGGCCACCGCGTCGGCAAGGGCGAGCCGTTCCTCAACCTGGACAAGCTGCGGGCCGGTGACGCGGTCGTCGTCGAGACCCAGACCACGTGGTTCGTGTACTGCGTGATCGGCGCCGGCAACGACAACCGCTCCTGCTCCCCCGGCGCCCGTGGTGCGAGCCTGTCGAACGTGGACGCGAACAAGGTGCCCGGCCGCGAGATCGTCAGCCCGAGCGCCGGGCAGGTCGTGCTGCCGGTCCCGAACGATCCGGGCGCGACCCGGCCGTACCGCACCGGCTACCTGACGATGACCACCTGCCACCCGAAGTTCACCGCGAACCAGCGGATGATCGTGCACGCCGTGCTGGACGCGCAGTACCCGCGCGGGATCGCCAAGCACAAGGCCGCGAACGGCAAGTACAGCACCGCGATCCCGGCCCCGATCAACGCCCTCTACACCCAGGTCGGTCACTGATGTACGTATGGATCTGGCGGCACCTACCCGGCACGTTGCCGCTGAAGCTGCTGCAGACCTTGCTGCTTCTCGCGGCGGTGTGCGCGCTGCTGCTGTTCGTCGTGTTCCCCTGGATCGAGCCGCACCTGCCGATCAACGACGTCACGGTGCCCGGCCAATGACCACCCCGCGGATCCTGGTCGTCGACAACTACGACAGCTTCGTCTACAACCTGGTCCAGTACCTCGGGCAACTGGGCGCCGCGGTCGACGTGCGGCGCAACGACGAACTCGTCCCGCAGGATGTGGACGGCTTCGACGGGGTGCTGATCTCACCCGGGCCGGGCACCCCGCAGGACGCCGGCCTCTCGATGGCGATCGTGTCCGAGTGCGCCACCCGCCGGTTGCCGCTGTTCGGCGTGTGCCTCGGGCACCAGGCGATCGGCGCGGTGTTCGGCGCGCCGGTGGTGCGCGCGCCGGAGTTGCTGCACGGCAAGACGAGCGCGGTGCTGCACGACGGCACCGGGGTGCTCGCCGGTTTGCCGTCGCCGTTCACCGCGACGCGCTACCACTCGCTCGCCGTCGAGCGTGCCGCGCTACCGGCCGAGATCGTGGTCACCGGCTGGACCGACTCGGGCGTGGTGATGGCGTTGCGGCACGCGGAGTTGCCGATCGACGGCGTGCAGTTCCACCCGGAGTCGGTGCTCACCCAGGGCGGGCACCGGATGCTGGCGAACTGGCTGACCCGCTGCGGCGCCACGGTGGACGACGCGCTGGTGTCGCGGTTGGGTGCCGAGGTCGAGTCGCTGCGCGAAAGCGCCTTCGCCTGAGTCAGCCGCCGGCGGCGGCGTGCGCCTGCGCGGCGGCTTTGGCCTGCTGCTTGAACGCGCGCACCGCCTTGAGCGATTTCGCGTCCACCACGTCGGCCACCGAGCGCAGCGCGCCCGCTACCCCGTAGTCACCCGCGGCCTCGCGCCAGCCACGCGGGCGGACGCCGAACTGCTTGCCCAGCAGTGCGGTGAAGATCTTGGCCTTCTGCGGGCCGAAGCCGGGCAGGGCGCTGAGCCGCCGCACGAGTTCGCTGCCGGAACCAGCCCCCGTCCAGATCGCGGCCGGGTCGCCGTCGTAGCCCTCGACGATCGCCTGCGCGAGGGCCTGCACCCGCTTGGCCATCGCGGCCGGGAAGCGGTGCAGTGCCGGCGGCTCACGGAAGATCGCCTCCAGGCCGGCCGGGTCGTGCTCGGCGATGGCCCGGGCGTCCAGCGCACCGCCGAGGCGCTCGCGCAGCACCTCAGGTGAGGTGAATGCCTTTTCCATCGGTATCTGCTGGTCGAGCAGCATGCCGACGAGCAGGGCCAGCGGGCTGTCGTCCAGCAGGCGGTTGGCTTGCGGGGTGCTCGCGAGGTACATGCGGTGATCCCATCACACCGAGCGGCTCACATCGAGTGCCATGACGGCGGTCAGTCGCGGTGGCGTGATTCCGGCAGCGGTGGCAGCTCCAGCTCGCCGGACTCGATGACGTCCTCGGCGATCGCGATCAGCTTGCGGTGCCGGCTCTGGCTGGCGATTCGCAACAGGTCGAAGGCCTGCTCGTCGGTGACGCGGTAGCTGGCCATCAGCACGCCAATCGCGGTGCCGATGCGGCGGCTGTTCACCAGCGCCTGCTCGAGGTTGTCGATCTTGTCCTGGCGGCGTGCCGCGGTGTGCGCGAGCGCGCCGTGCGTGGCGAGCAGGACCGCGGTCGTCTGGTCGGTCTCGTCGAATGCGTCGAGTTCGGCGGAGTACAGGTTGAGGCCGGCGAGCAGGTCGTCGTTCTCCAGGTACAGCCGGACGGACAGCATGCTGTGAATGCCGAACTCCGCGGACGCCCGCCGGCCGAACTCCGGCCAGGTGCGGTCGTGGGCGAGGTCGCCGACGCGGTAGGTGGTGTCGGCGAGGATCGCGTCGACGCACGGGCCGGAGCTGAGTTCGTACTGGATCGCGTCGACCCGCAACGGCAGCTCACTGGTGGCGGCGATCGTCTCGAACTTGCCCTTGCGCCCCCGGCTGATCGCCGCGTGCTGGGCCGCCGGGATCGACTCGAAGGCCCGCCGGCTGATCGTCTCCATGACCTCGTCGACGGTGCGCAGCGAGTTGAGCTCACGCCCGAACCCGGAGAACAGCCCCGCCAGCGCCGCCGGGTCGTGCTGTGCTCGGCTCACGTCGTCTCCCTCCCGATGGCCGCGTGGACGGGGCGACGCTACACCCGCGAATCGCCCGCGGTGGCGAGCGCCATGGCAGCCGGTGCGCCGGTGCGGCCCGCGGCCGTGGTTGCCGGGCGTCGCCGCAACTCGACGGCGAGGATCACCAGCGCGCTGGTGAGGGTGACGGTCGCCGCGACGGTGACGGCGAGGTCGTGCAGCACGAGCGCGTAGAACAACCAGGCGGCCTGCGAGGCACAGCGCATCAGCCAGGCACTGATCGACACCGCTGAAGGCACGTGCGCCGGCCGGGTGAGCGAGGTGATCAGTTGCGGCCAGGACGACACCAGTCCGATCGCGAACGCCAGCAGCCCGAGCAGCGTGGGCGGCGCCACGGCTGCGACGGCGCCGACCACGGCGAGCAAGGCGGCGAGCCGGGCTGCCCGGGTCCGCGGCGCGGTCACGCTCGGCACGAGCAGCGCGATCAGGACCGCGCCGCTGACGATCACCACGTTGCCGGGGATCTGTGGCAACTCGCGGGCACGGATGCCGTACAACAGCCAGGTGCTGCACGAGATCGCGGTGAGCGACCAGGACAGCGCCGATACGCCCGGCATGGCGCGGTTGCGCACGGTACGGGCGATCTGCGGGATCACCATGCCCATGCCCAGCGCAGCACCCAGATAGCCTGAGCCCACTGCCAGGCTGTGCAGATCGGGGATACCGGGCAGTAGCTGTATCGATACAGAAGCGTGCACGACTGTAACGATACAGTCAGCCACCAAATCGAGTGCGAGCACCACGAGAGGACAGCCGATGCCGGAAGGCCGGCCCACGCTGGATACGGTCGCCGCCGAGGCGGGGGTGTCCCGGATGACCGTGTCCAACGCGTACAACCGTCCCGATCAGCTGTCCCCGCAGACCCGCGAGCGGGTGCTCGCCGCAGCGGTCAGGGTCGGTTACGCCGGCCCGGACCCGACCGCCGCGTCGCTGCGGCGTGGCAACACCGCGACAGTCGGTGTCGTGCTCACCGAGCAGCTGCCGTACGCGTTCGCCGACCCCGGCATGGTCACGATCCTGCACGGCATCGCGGCCGAGCTGAGCGCGGCAGGGCACGCGCTGCTGCTGGTTCCCGCGGCCGGCCCGGGCAACAGCGAGCCGGGGGCGCTGCTGCGCCGCGTCATGGTCGATGCCCTGATCCTGTGTTCGATCGCGCCGGACGACCCGGCCGTGAGTGCCGCCCTGGACCGGCAGCTGCCCCTCGTCATGGTGGGCAGCCCGAAGCTGCCGAAGGTACCCAATGTCGGTGCGGACAACCACTCGGCAGCCGCCCTCGTCGCCGAGCACCTGTACCGGCTCGGGCACCGCCGCGTCGCGGTGCTGACCCACCAACCGCACAGCGGAACGGGTCCGCGGCGCCCTGGCTTCCAGAGCCGCACCGAGGGGTTCCGCGCCGCGTTGCTCGAGCGCGGCGTACCTGTCGACCACGTGACCGTGCACTCGGCGGAACGAAACGACCGCGACGCCGGTGCGGCGGCCGCGGCCGAACTGCTCGCCGTCTCGCCGCGCCCCACCGCCATCTTCGCCGTCACCGACATCCTCGCACTCGGCGTGATCGATGCCTCGATCGCGGCCGGCATCGCGGTCCCGGACGAGCTCTCGGTGGCCGGCTTCGACGACATCCCGGCCGCCGCAACGAACGTCCCGTCGCTCACCACGGTCGCGCATGCGCTGTACGAGCAAGGGGTCGCGGCAGCCCGGTTGGCACTGCGGCGGATCGCCGGCGAGCGCGTGCGGCCGCCCCGGCTCCCGGCCGAACTGGTCGTCCGGGGCAGTACGGCACGCGCGGCTCGGGCGCAGTGAGGCTAGGACGTACGTGACGCGGGGCAGCGGCTGCGACCGGCGGGGCACGGGGCCGGCTGACCTGCCGGTCGTGGTGGGCGCGGCGATCGTGCGCGCCGGCTCGGTGCTGGCGGCCAGGCGCTCCGCGCCGCCCGCCCTGGCCGGTCGCTGGGAGTTCCCCGGCGGCAAGGTCGAGGACGGCGAGTCGGACGCCGACGCGCTCACTCGGGAGTGCCGCGAGGAGCTCGGCGTCGACGTCGAGGTAGGGACGCAGCTGGCACGGGCGACCGTGCGTGACGTGCTGGAGCTGCGGGTCTACCGGTGCACGCTGCGCGCCGGCGAGCCGGTGGCGCTGCAGGATCACGACGAACTGCGCTGGGTCGGGGCGAGCGAACTCGGCGGGCTGGACTGGCTGCCTGCCGACCGCCCGGCGGTCGCCGCCGTCGGTCCGCTGCTCGGACCCTGAGCGCCCTTGCCGGCGGTAGCTTGGACGCATCAGCGCACCGAGCCGCGAGGAAGAGGCGAGCCGTGACACCGACTCAGCTGCGCGCCTTCGCCGCGATCGTGCGGCTGGGCTCGGTGAAGCGGGCGGCCGCCGAGTTGGCCGTGTCCGAGGCGGCGGTGTCCCTGCACGTGGGCCAGCTGCGCCGGGAGCTCGGCGACAAGCTGTTCTCCCGAACCGCGGCCGGGCTCGCGTTCACGCCGGGTGGGCTGCGTCTGGCCAGCCGGGCAACGGAGCTGCTGGGGCTGCAGGACCGCACCATCCTCGAGGTCAGCCAGGCGCGAAACGGGCGCCGGCTGCTTCGGGTGGCCACCTCGAGCATGTTCGCCGAGCACGCCGCGCCCGGCCTGATCGATCTGTTCACCGGCCGGGCCGCCGACCTCGACGTCGAACTGAGCGTGCACCGCAGCGCGGATTTCGCCCAGCTGCTGCTGACGCGGACGGTGGACGTCGCGATCGGCCCCCGCCCCGCGGTCGTCGACGAGCCGATGCTCTGCACCCCGTTCCTGAACTACGAACTCGCCCTCGTGGCGCACCCGGAGCATCCGCTGACCAGGATGCGACCGGGCGCCGGCGAGCTGCGCGAGCAGACCTGGCTGCTCGGGCCATCCGCGGCCGCGGAGAAGGGGCTGGTCTGGTCGATCCTGCGCCGGATCGAGGTTCCGGAGGACCGTCAGCAGATCTTCCAGAGCCATGCGGCCGCGCTCGAGGAGGCCAAGCGCGGCCGCGGGGTGGCGCTCGTCGTCTCGTTCGCGGCGGCGCAGGAGCTGGCGAACCACGAGTTGAAGAAGATCGTGGTTCCCGCGCTGCAGGCGCGCGAAGCGTGGAGCATCCTGACCCTCGCGGACCGCAGCGCCCCTGCGGCGGCGTCCGAGTTGCGGCGCTTCGTCATGACGCCGCGTGCCACGCAGGCGATGCTGCGCGGCTCCGGGGTCAGCGTCGGGCGGTTCCGTCCCTCGATCCACGTGACCTTGTGGAGCTGACCGCCGAGGAGATCTCGCCGATCGCAGCGGCCAGCGAGCCGAACGTGTCGGCGGGCAGCAGCGAATCGCAGTAGGGCAGCGCCGCCGCCATCGCCGACACCTGGGGGGTGAAGCCGGGTGCGGCCGCCCGCGGGTTCAGCCAGATCACCCGGTACGCCCGGCGGCGCAGCCGGGCCATCGCGGCGGCCAGCTGGGTGGCCGGGTCGCTGTCCCAACCGTCGGACGCGACGATCACGATGGCGCCACGCAGCGCGTGCCCATGGTGGGAGGCGAGCAGGTCCTGCACGTTCGTGGCGATCCGGGTTCCGCCGAAGCGGTCGGCAACCCGCCCGGTGGCCTGCTCGATCGCGGCCTCGGGCGAGCGATGTGCCAGTACGCCGGTGAGCCGGGTGAGCGTGGTCGCGAACGCGAACACCTCCGCGTCGGTGGCCAGCGTGAGGGCCCGCATCAGGTACAGGTACGCCGTCGCCTGCGCCTGCATGGACTGGCTCACGTCGCACAGCATCACCACCGGCCGCGGCTTGTGCACTGCGCGCACGTGCACCAGCTCGATCGGCTCCCATCCGGTGCGCCGGGAGCGGGCGATCGTCGACCGGAGCGCGATGCGGTGCCCACCGGTGGCGACGGCGGTACGGCGGGTACGCCGCGCGGGCCAGACCCGCACCGCGGCGGCCAGCCACTGCCCCAGCAGTCGCGTCTCGGCCGCACTCAGCTGGTCGAACGGAACCTCGGCACGAGCGGCGAGAGCGCTGGGCAGCCGCTCCGGGACGGCGAAATCGGCGTCGGAATCCTCGGCGCCGGCCACGACCGGAGGCAGCGACACCCAGGGCAGCCCGGAACCGGCCTGCTCGTCGCGCGCGCCGCCGGACACCGGGGCGAGCCGATCCTCTCCGGACGGGCCGATCGGTGGTGCGCGGTGGGCGCCGAGCTCCAGCATCGCGTCGTCGAACACCGCGGCGAACATGGCGTCGAACGCCGCCAGCTCGGACTGGTGCCGGACCAGGCTGATCCGCGCGGTCCAGTACAGCGCCGACCGCGACCGCGGCGGCGACACGGCGAGCGCCCGGGCGAGGACCTCGATCGCGGTCAGGCCCACCGGCACGCCGCGGTCGCGCAGCCGCACCGCCAGCGCCACCGCGAACGCCGCCCGGTCGACACCGCGCAGCAGCTGCGGCGACGCGTGCTCGGCAGCCACGGCGATCAGATCCGCGCGGCGTCCGGGTAGCCCAGTTCGTCCAGCGACTGCGCGATCGTGGTGCGGTCGTCGGGCGTCTTGGCGATCGTGCTGAGCGTCCGCACGATGTCGGCGCGCACGAGTTCGGTCACGCCGACGGCCGACAGCGCGGACACCCAGTCGATCGTCTCGGCCATGCCGGGCGCCTTGTCGAGATCGAGCTGCCGCGCCCGGCCGATGAACTCGGTGCTAGACGCGATCAGCGGCTCGCCCGCGGCCGGTACCGACCGGCGCACGATCTCCGCGGCGCGCTGCGGCTCGGGGAACTCGATCCAGTGATACAGGCAGCGCCGGCGCAGCGCGTCGTGCAGCTCCCGGCTGCGGTTGGAGGTGAGCACCACGATCGGCCGGCGAGTCGCGGTGAACGTGCCGAGTTCCGGGACGGTGATCGAGGACTCCCCGAGGAACTCGAACAGCAGCGCCTCGAACTCGTCGTCGGCGCGGTCGATCTCGTCGATGAGCAGTACCGGCGCGGACGGGCCGACGTAGCGGATCGCCTTGAGGACAGGGCGTTCCTGCAAGAACTCCTCGGTGAACAGGTCGGCGTCCGCGAGCGTGCGCCGGTTCGACTCGGCCAGCCGGATCGCGAGCAGTTGTCGCTGGTAGTTCCACTCGTACAGGGCCTCGCTCACCGTCAGCCCCTCGTAGCACTGCAGCCGGATGAGTTCGGTGCCCAGGGCGCGGGCCAGTGCCTTCGCCGCCGCCGTCTTCCCCACGCCGGGCTCGCCCTCCAGCAGCACCGGCTGGCCGAGCGTGAGCGCGAAGAACAGCGCGGTGGCGGTTCCCTCGTCGACCAGGTAGTCGACCTCGTCGAGCCGCTGACGTACCTCGTCGATGCTGCTGAAGGCCACGTGCTACGTCCCGACCTGCGCCGCGTAACGGTCGCGGCAGCCGGGGTTGCAGAACCAGAAGTCCTCGCCCCCGACGGCAAGGTGCGGGGTGTCCGGCATGACCGTGACCGTCATGCCGCAGACCGGATCGACGGCGCGCGCAGGGGCAGCGGCCGCGACGAGCGGTTCCGCACCGTGCCTGGCGCGTACCGAGGTGATCACTTCGGCAAGGATCGACAGCGCCACCTCGGGTGCCGTCCGCGCCCCGATGTCCAGGCCGGCGGGCGTGCTGACGCGGACCCGCTCCGCCTCGGTCAGGGCCAGCTCGTCCAGCACCGCGGTTCCACGCCGCGGGCTCGCCACGAGCGCGATGTAGCGCACCCCCGCGTCCAGTGCCGCCCGGATCGTCGCGTGCTCGTCCCGCCCGTGGGTCGCGATGATCACCGCGGCCGCCTCGCCCGGTGCCGTGCCGGGCGAGGACGGAGCCGTCGCATAGCCGAGCACGTCCGCGATCGCGACGACCGCGCGCGCGATGGGCGTGCTCCCGACCACCTGGATCAACGGCGGCGGCAGCATCGGCTCGAGGAAGATCTCCAGCGCGCCGCCGGACAGGCACGGGTTCACGACGACCCGGGCACCGGGTGTCTCCGGGAAGTCGGCGGCGTCGTCCGGGAGGACTCGCAGCAGCACGCTCTCGCCGGTCCGCAGCGCGTCGACCGCCGCCGTCCGGACCGAGCCCTCGGCACACTGGCCGCCGACGAAACCCTCGATCGCGCCGTCCTGCAGGATGATCGCGTCGTCACCGGCACAGGCCGAGGTGGGCACCTGCGCGCGCACCACGGTCGCGTGCACGAACGGGACGCGGGCGGCCGTCAACTCCATCACCCGGGTGGACATGGACCTGGTCATCGGCGGCTCCGGCTCAGATGGGCGGGTGCGGGTGGCCCTGCATCGCATCCCAGACCCGTGACGGCGTCAAGGGCATGTCCGCGTGGCGGACGCCGAACGGCGTGAGCGCGTCGATCACCGCGTTGACGACGGCGGGCGGCGAGCCGACAGTGGCCGACTCCCCCACGCCCTTCGCGCCGATCGGGTGGTGCGGTGACGGCGTCACCGTCGCACCGGTCTCCCAGTCCGGGACCTCGAGCGCGGTCGGGATGAGATAGTCCATCAGCGATCCGCCGAGACAGTTGCCGTCCTCGTCGAACGCGATCATCTCCATCAGCGCCATCCCCACGCCGTCGGCGAGGCCGCCGTGCACCTGGCCCTCGATGATCATCGGGTTGATCCTGGTGCCGCAGTCGTCCACCGCGACGAACCGACGCACCTTGACGACAGCTGTCCCCGGATCGACATCGACCACGCAGATGTAGGCGCCGTTCGGGTAGGTGAGGTTCTCCGGGTTGTAGCAGATCTGCGCTTCCAGCCCGCCCTCCACGCCCTCGGGCAGGTCGCCCGCGCCGTGCGCCCTCATCGCGATGTCCTGGATCGTGACCGACTTCGTCGGGTCACCCTTGACGTGGAAGGAGCCCTTGTCCCAGTCCAGGTCGGCCACCGAGACCTCGAGCATCCCGGACGCGATGATGCGCGCCTTGTCGCGCACCTTGCGCGCCACGAGTGCCGCCGCCGCCCCGGACACCGGCGTTGACCGGCTGCCGTACGTGCCCAGCCCGAACGGCGTCTGGTCGGTGTCGCCGTTGACGACCTGGATGTCTGCCGGCGGTATGCCGATCTCCTCGGCGATGATCTGCGCGAACGTCGTCTCGTGCCCCTGCCCCTGGCTCATGCAGGAGACGCGCACGACCGCCTTGCCGGTGGGGTGCACGCGCAACTCGCAGCCGTCGGCCATGCCCAGACCGAGGATGTCCATGTCCTTGCGCGGTCCCGCGCCGACCGCCTCGGTGAAGAACGAGATACCGATGCCCATCAGTTCGCCGCGCTCGCGCTTCTCGGCCTGCTCACGGCGCAGGCCGTCGTAGTCGGCGATCCGCATGGCTTCGCGCATCGTCGCCTCGTAGTTGCCGGAGTCGTAGATCCACCCGGTCTTGGTCGTGTACGGGAACTGGTCCGGCTGGATGAAGTTCTTGATCCGCAAGGCGACCGGGTCCATCTTCAGCTCGTCCGCCAGGCAGTCGACCAGGCGTTCGACGAGGTACACGGCCTCGGTGATGCGGAAGGAGCAGGCATAGGCGACGCCGCCGGGTGCCTTGTTCGTGTAGACGGCGGTCTGCTTGGCGTACGCCGCCTGCAGGTCGTAACTGCCGGTGAAGACGCCGAAGAAGCCGGCCGGGTACTTGACCGGCGCGGCCTGCCCGTTGAACGCCCCGTGGTCGGCGAGCACGTTGGTGCGGACCGCGAGGATCTTGCCGTCCTTGGTGGCGGCGATCTCCCCGCGCATGACGTAGTCGCGCGCGAACGACGTGCTGGTCAGGTTCTCGGAACGGTCCTCCACCCACTTGACCGGCTTGCCGGTGAGCAGTGAGGCGACGATCGCGCACACGTAGCCGGGGTAGATCGGCACCTTGTTGCCGAAGCCGCCGCCGATGTCGCCCGCCCGGATCCGGATCTTGTGCTCGGGCAGGCCGGCGACGATCGCGTACAGGGTGCGGTGCGCATGCGGCGCCTGGGTCGTGCAGTAGAGCGTCAGTTGGCCGTCGATGGAGTCGTAGTCCGCGACCGCGCCGCACGTCTCCATCGGGGCGGGGTGCACGCGCGGGTAGACCATGTCCTGGCTGACGACGACCTCCGCCTTCGCGAACACCGCCTCGGTCGCCGCCGCATCCCCGGTCTCCCAGTCGAAGCAGTGGTTGTCGGTCTTGCCGTCCAGGTCGTCGCGGATGACCGGCGAGGACGGGTCGAGTGCCGTCCGGACGTCGACCACGGCGGGCAGCACGTCGTACTCGACGTCGATCAGTTCCAGTGCGTCCCGCGCCGAGTACCGGTCCTCGGCGACGACGAACGCGACCTCCTGACCCTGGAACCGCACCTTGTCGGTGACCAGCACCGCCTGCACGTCGTTGGACAGGGTCGGCATCCAGGCCAGGCCCTTCTCGGCGAGCATCGCGCCGGTCACCACCAGCTTCACCTTCGGATGTGCCTGCGCCGCGCTGGTGTCGATGCTCACCAGCCGCGCGTGGGCCATCGGCGCGCGCAGGATCGCCAGGTGCAGCATGCCGGGCAGCTGCAGGTCGTCGACGTACCGTCCCTTGCCACGGATGAAGCGCGGGTCCTCCTTGCGCAGCATCCGGCCGTGGCCGACCGGGTGCTGGTCGTTGTCCTCGAACTCGGTGCGCGGTCGGTCCTGCAGGCTGGTCATGACGCGCTCCCCGCCCCGACGCTCGTGCGGGTGCCGGCCTGCTCGGCGGCAGCCCACTGGATGGATCGGACGATCGTGGCGTAGCCGGTGCACCGGCAGATCTGCCCGGAGATCGCTTCGCGGATCTCGCTCTGGGTGGGTTCGGGGTTGCGATCCAGCAGCGCCCGGGCCGTCATCATCATCCCCGGGGTGCAGAAGCCGCACTGCAGGCCGTGGCACGCCATGAAGCCCTTCTGGACCGGGTCGAGCTCGCCCTCCTGTTCGAGGCCCTCGACGGTCCGGACCTCGTGGCCGCCGGCCATCGCGGCCAGCACGGTGCAGGACTTCACCGGTTCGCCGTCGAGCCACACCACGCAGGTGCCGCAGTTGCTGGTGTCACAGCCCCAGTGCGTCCCGGTGAGGCCGAGGTGATCGCGCAAGAAGTGCACGAGCAGCAGCCGGCCCTCGATCTCGCGGGTGACCTCCTCGCCGTTGACGCTCATCGTCACCTGCATGCTCATCCCCTCTCGTTGATGCGGGCGACGGCGCGACGCAGCGTCCGCCGGGTCAGTTCGTCCGCGAGGTGCCGCTTGTACTCCTCGCTGCCGCGCATGTCGCTCGCCGGGCTGCAGCTACGCGCGGCGATCTCGCCCGCCAGCGCGTACATCTCCTCGGTCGGCGCCTGGCCGCGCAGTGCGGCCGAGATCTCGGGAAGCCCGGTCGTGTTCGGCCCGACCGCCGCGAGCCCCACCCGGGCGTCGGCGATGACCCCGCCGTCGAGCCACACCGCCGCCCCCGCGGACACCACGGCCCAGTCGCCGGCGCGTCGCTCGACCTTCTCGTACGCGCTCGAACCGCCCGGCCTGATCGGGAAGCGGACCTCGGTCAGGATCTCCGCGTCCCCGACCGCCGTCTCGTACGGGCCGCGATGGAACTCGTCCATCGTGACGACCCGCTCGCCGCCACTGCCGCGGATGACGCAGGTGGCGTTCAGCGTCGTGCACACCGCGGACAGGTCCTCGGACGGGTCCGCCTGGCACAGCGAACCGCCCAGCGTGCCGCGGTTGCGCACGATCGGGTCGGCGATCACCCGCTCCGCGTCGGCGAAGATCGGGAAGGCGGCGGCCAGGTCGGCGGACTCGAGCAGTTCGCGGTGCCGGGTCATCGCCCCGATGCGGATCTGCCCGCTCTCGACGGTGATGTAGCCGAGCTCGCGGTGCAGGTCGTTGATGTCGATCAGGTACTCGAAGTTGGCCAGTCGCAGCTTCATCATCGGCAGCAGGCTGTGGCCGCCGGCGACGAGGCGCGCGCCGTCACCCAGCCGGTCCAGCAATCCGATGGCGTGCTCGACACTGGAGGCCCGTTCGTACTCGAACGGCGCGGGAACCTGCATCGGCGGCCCCTTCCACTCGTGGGTGTGCGCACAGTGGGCGCCCCGCGGCGGGCAATGTCAACGGCAACCTAAGCAGCCACTTAATCTGCTCTTGCCGGGTCGCCGCGGGAGCCGGATGCTCCGCCGAGAGCGCCGTGCCGTGCACCGGACGCGAGGGGAGCGGTTTGTGGCGAATGTCGGCTGGCTGGACCTGGCACTCGCCGGTGCCATGGCGCTGACCGCCGCGCACCACCTGGGCCGGCCGCTCGCCGCACGGCTGTCCGGACGGCCCTGTGAACTGGACGTCAACCTGGCGCACGCCGCGATGGGCGCGGCGATGGCGGCCATGCTGCTCGGGCCGCCCGCGCGCGAGCCAGGCTGGGCCGTGGCGATGGCGATCCCGACGCTGTGGTTCCTCTGCCGCGGCGTGCACGCCTACGTGCTGCACGGGCGCGCCGCGGCGGCTCACCCGCTGCGCGAGGCGTTGCTCTGCGCGGCGATGCTGTACATGCTCGCGGCGCACGGGCCGCACGCCGTGATGGCCATGCCCGGCATGACCACCCCGCAGGGCCCGACGAACCTGGCCGCGGTTCCCGCGCTCACCGTGCTGTTCGTCCTCGCGCTGGCGGCGGTCGCGGTACGCAGCGTGCCGGCGGCAGGCCGGGCGCACCGGGCGGGGACTTCGGTTGCGCCCGCGGCGACGGCGGGCTGCCAGCTCGCCATGATCGGCGCGAGCGGCTACATGCTGGCGCTCATGCTGTAGCCGGTGCGGGGGTGGCCGGTGGCCGATCAGCCCTCCCGCATCGGCACGCGGACGCCCCGTTCGGCGGCCACCTCGGTGGCCCGCTCGTAGCCTGCGTCCACGTGCCTGATCACGCCCATGCCGGGGTCATTGGTGAGGACCCGCTCGAGCTTGGCGGCCGCCAGCTCCGTCCCGTCCGCGACGCTGACCTGCCCGGCGTGGATGGAGCGACCCATCCCGACGCCGCCGCCGTGGTGGATCGACACCCATGACGCGCCGCTCGCGACGTTGACCATCGCGTTGAGCAGCGGCCAGTCGGCGATCGCGTCCGAGCCGTCCAGCATGGATTCGGTTTCCCGATACGGGGAAGCGACCGATCCGCAGTCCAGGTGGTCGCGTCCGATGACGATCGGCGCGCTGATCTCGCCGTTGCCGACCAGCCGGTTGAACTCCAGGCCGGCGCGATCGCGCTCGCCGTAGCCGAGCCAGCAGATCCGCGCGGGCAGGCCCTGGAAGTGCACCCGCTCCTGGGCCAGCGTGATCCAGCGCGCGAGGGACTCGTTCTCGGGGAACAGGTCGAGAATCGCCTTGTCGGTACGGGCGATGTCCTTCGGATCCCCGGACAGCGCCGCCCACCGGAACGGGCCCTTGCCCTCGCAGAAGAGCGGGCGGATGTAGGCGGGGACGAAGCCCGGGAAGTCGAAGGCCCGGTTGTAGCCGGCCAGTTTCGCCTCGCCGCGGATCGAGTTGCCGTAGTCGAAGACCTCGGCGCCCCTGTCCTGGAAGCCGACCATCGCCTCGACGTGCCGCGCCATGCTGGCGCGGGCCCGGCCGGTGAACTCCTCGGGCTTGCGCGCCGCGTAATCGCGCCAGTCGTCGAACTCGACGCCGATCGGCAGGTAGGCCAGCGGATCGTGGGCGGACGTCTGGTCGGTGACGATGTCGATCGGGGCGTCGTTCGCGAGCAGTTGCGGGACGAGCGAGGCGGCGTTGCCCAACAGGCCTATGGACAGCGGCTTTCTGGCGTCACGCGCCTCGACAGCGAGGTTCAGCGCCTGCCGCACGCTGTCGGCGCGCACGTCCAGGTAGCCGTGTTGGATGCGGCGCGCGATCCGGCTCGGGTCGACGTCGATGCAGATGGCGACGCCGCCGTTCATGGTGACGGCCAGGGGCTGCGCGCCGCCCATCCCGCCGAGGCCGGCGGTCAGCGTGATGGTGCCCGCGAGCGTGCCGGCGAAGCGTTTCGCGGCGACGGCGGCGAACGTCTCGTAGGTGCCCTGCAGGATGCCCTGGGTGCCGATGTAGATCCACGAGCCGGCGGTCATCTGCCCGTACATCATCAGGCCCAGGTGCTCGAGGCGGCGGAACTCGTCCCAGTTGGCCCAGTCGCCCACCAGGTTGGAGTTCGCGATCAGCACGCGCGGTGCCCACTCGTGGGTGCGCATCACGCCCACCGGCTTGCCGCTCTGCACCAGCAGCGTCTCGTCCAGTTCGAGGTCGGTCAGGGTGCGCACGATGGCGTGGTAGCTCGGCCAGTCGCGCGCGGCCTTGCCGGTGCCGCCGTAGACGACCAGCTCCTCGGGGTGCTCGGCCACCTCGGGATCGAGGTTGTTCTGCAGCATCCGCAGCGGGGCCTCGGTGTGCCAGCCGCGGGCGGTGAGCGCGGTGCCGTGCGGCGCGCTGATCATGGCGTCTCCTTCAGCTCGGGTCAGGCCAGTGGTGCGGGCAGTGCGGCGTCGGCGGCGGCGACAGCGGCGCCCGAGCGGACGAACTCCACTGCCGCCTCCACCTCCGGGGACAGGTGACGGTCCGGACCAGGGCCGGCGACGCGCTCGCGCAACGCCGCGACGACCGCGCCGGTGGCCGGCCCGGGGTGCAGCGGGCCGCGCAGGTCCAGGGCGCGCGCCGCGGTGAGCAGTTCGATCGCCAGCACCCGGGTCAGCGCGTCGACCGACCGGCGCAGCTTGCGCGCCGCCGACCAGCCCATCGAGACGTGGTCCTCCTGCATCGCGCTGGACGGGATCGAGTCGACGCTGGCCGGCACCGCGAGCCGCTTGAGCTCGGACACCATCGCGGCCTGGGTGTACTGCGCGATCATGTGCCCGGAGTCGACGCCCGGATCGTCGGCCAGGAACGGCGGCAGGCCTCGGCTGCGCGCGACGTCGAGCATCCGGTCGGTGCGCCGCTCGCTCATGGACGCGACGTCCGCCGCCGGGATCGCGAGGAAGTCCAGCACGTACGCGACGGGCGCGCCGTGGAAGTTGCCGTTGGACTCGACCCGTCCGTCAGGGGTGATCACCGGATTGTCGACGGCGCTGGCGAGTTCGTGGCCGGCCACCAGGCGCGCGTGCGCGAGGGTGTCGCGGGCGGCACCGGCCACCTGTGGCGCGCAGCGCATCGAATAGGCGTCCTGGACGTAGGGGCAGTCCGGCCCGGTGTGGCTGGCGATGATCGGCGAGCCGGCCAGCAGCGCTCGCATGTTCGCGGCGGCGACCGCCTGGCCCGGTTGTGGCCGCAGCGCCTGCAGGTCGGCCGCGAACACCCGCGCCGTGCCCAGCATCGCCTCCACGCTCATCGCGGCGGTGAGGTCGGCGGTGCGCAGCAGCAGGTCCAGGTCGGTGCACGCGAGCAGCAACTGCCCGAGCATGCCGTCCGTCCCGTTGATCAGCGCCAGGCCCTCCTTCTCGGCCAGCTCGACCGGCTCCAGGCCGTGCCCGCGCAGCGCCTCGGCGGCGGGGAGCTCGGCGCCGTCCGCGGTGCGCACCGTCCCCTCGCCGATCAGCGCGAGCGCGACGTGCGCGAGGGGCGCCAGGTCGCCGGAGCAGCCGAGCGAGCCGAACTCTCGCACGATCGGGGTGATGCCGTTGTCGAGCAGCTCGGCGAGCAGGCGCGCGGTCGGCGGTCGGACGCCGGTGCGCCCGGTGGCCAGTGTGGACAGGCGTAGCAGCATCAGCGCGCGGGTCACCTCGCGCTCGACCTCGGGGCCGGAGCCCGCCGCGTGCGAGCGGATCAGCGAACGCTGCAGCAGGGCGCGCTGCTCGGGTGCGATGTGCTTGGTGGCCAGCGCGCCGAAGCCGGTGGAGATGCCGTAGTGCGGCTCGATGTCGTCGGCGAGGGAGTCGACAATCGCGCGGGACGCCTCGATCGCGGTGAGGGCGGCCGCGCCGAGCTGCACGCCGGCGCCGTGGCGGGCCACGGCCACGACGTCCGGCTCGGTCAGCGGCCCGACGTCCACGGTGATGCGCTCCATGACGCCCACTGTGCCGCCCGGGCCGGGCCAGCCGCCACCGCGCACGCACGCCGTCTGGTATCCCAGACTGCCCCAGCCGGCCGCACCCCCCGATCGCTCCGCTGAGTGGCGACTTCTGCGTTCAGTGGCGACCTATAGCCCGCCACTGAACGCGTAACCCGCCACTCAACGAAGGGGGGCGCGCGCTACGGTCGGCGGATGCGCGCTGTCGTCATCACCGAACCAGGCGGCCCCGAGGTGTTGCGGGTGCAGGAGGTGCCCGCACCCGAGCCCGCACCCGGCGAGGTGCTCGTCACCGTGGCCGCGACCGCGGTAAACCGGGCGGACCTGCTGCAGCGGCAGGGCAACTACCCGCCGCCGCAGGGCGCCTCGCCGTACCTGGGGCTGGAGTGCTCCGGCACCATCGCAGCAGTCGGCGCGGCCGTCACCGGCTGGCGGGTGGGTGACGCGGTGTGCGCGCTGCTGGCCGGCGGCGGCTACGCCGAGCAGGTCGCGGTGCCGGCCGGACAGCTGATGCGCGCGCCGCAGGGTGTGTCGCTGGTCGACGCGGCCGCGCTCCCCGAGGTCGCGTGCACCGTGTGGTCGATGGTCTTCGGCGCGCAGGCCGGCCGGCTGCAGCCCGGCGAGCGGCTGCTCGTGCACGGCGGGTCCAGCGGGATCGGGACGATGGCGATCCAGCTCGCCCGCGCGCGCGGCGCAACCGTGTTCGTCACCGTCGGCACGCCGCGCAAGGCCGCCTTCTGCCGCGAACTCGGCGCGGAGGTTGCGATCAACTACCGCGACGAGGTCTTCGACGAGCGCGTCCTCGCCGAAACGCACAACGCGGGTGTGGACGTCGTGCTCGACAACATGGGCGCCGTCTACCTGCCGCGCAATGTCCGCTCGCTCGCCGTCGGCGGCCGGCTGATCGTGCTCGGCCTGCAGGGCGGGCGCAAGGGCGAGCTGGATCTCGGCACGACGCTGGCCAAGCGGCTCACCGTGCACGCCGCCGGACTGCGCGCCCGGCCGTTGCCGCAGAAGGCGGCAATCGTCGCCGAGACGCAGCTGCAGGTGTGGCCGCTGATCGAGTCCGGCACGGTGCGGCCGGTCGTCGACCGCGTCCTGACCCTGGACGACGCGGTCGAAGCGCACCGGCTGGTGGAGTCCAGCGAGCACATCGGCAAGGTGCTGATGCGCGTCGCCGGGTAGCGCCTGGTTGCGTGCCGGGGGTGGTGCGTAAGACTGGACGGGTGAGCGATGACATCCAGCACCCGCAGCCCGAGCCGTCCGACGCCGACGAGCGGGCCAAGAACGAGATCGAGCCGGCCGAGCCGTCCGACGCCGAGGAGCTGACCGCCATGGTCGAGCAGCCGGCGAAGGTGATGCGCATCGGCACGATGATCAAGCAGCTGCTGGAGGAGGTCCGGGCCGCTCCGCTGGACGAGGCGGGCCGGCAGCGGTTGCGCGAGATCCACGAGTCCTCGATCCACGAGCTCGAGGACGGCCTGGCGCCCGAACTGCGCGAGGAGCTGGACCGGCTGAGCCTGCCGTTCGGTTCGGAGGTGCCGTCCGAGGCCGAGCTGCGGATCGCCCAGGCCCAGCTGGTCGGCTGGCTGGAGGGCCTGTTCCACGGCATCCAGACGGCGCTGTTCGCCCAGCAGATGGCCGCCCGTGCCCAGCTGGAGCAGATGCGCGGCCGCGCCCTGCCGCCCGGCGTCGGTGAGCAGCACGTGATCGTCGGCCCCGGCGGGCAGATGATCGTGCCGGGCGGGCGGCTCGGCGAGCCCGGCGAGGAGCGGCCGGAGCGCGGCACCGGCCAGTACCTCTGACCCGCCGGCGCGATCAGCCGGCCAGCAGCGACTCGATCAGGACGGCCACGGCGTCCTCGTCATTGCTGCCCAGCACCGCGCCCGCCGCTGCCACCGCCGCCGGATGCGCGTTGGCCACGGCGTAGCTCGTCCCGGCCCAGACCAGCATCGGCACGTCGTTGGGCATGTCGCCGACCGCCACGATCTGCGCCGCGCTGATGCCGTGCGAGCCGGCCAGGTCGGCCAGCCCGCTGGCCTTGGTGACGCCCGGCGCGCCGATCTCCAGCAGACCGAACGAGGACGAGTGGGTCACGCTGGCCCGCTCGCCGATCACGTCGCCGGCCAGGGTCAGGAAGTCGTCGGCATCGGCGCCGCGGTCCTTGGCGAGCAGCTTGACGGCCGGCTGCGCGAGGATCTCGGTCAGCTCGCCGACGACCGGTGGCGGTATCGGCCGGCCCTGCCGGTCGGCGCGCGGGTTGATCTGCCAGTCGTGCACGTAGCCGGGTTCGGCCGCGAAGCCGTGGCCGTACTCGGCCGCGAACTGCACGTCCGGGAACGCCGCACGCAGGTCACGGGCCAGCTCGGCCAGCGCCGGCGGCTGCAGGAAGTGCGCGCGCAGCACCAGCTCGCGCGCCAGGTCGTACAGCACCGCTCCGTTCGCCCCGACTGCCACGCCCAGGTGCCCGGTCGTCTCGATCACCTCGTCCAGCCAACGCGGCGGACGGCCGGTGACGAACGCGATCAGCAGCCCGGCGTCGTCGGCAGCGCGCAGCGCCGCGCGGGTGCGGTCGGACACCGTGCCGTCGGAGCGCAGCAGCGTGCCGTCCAGATCGGTCGCGAGCATCCGGATCGAGTTGCCTGCCGTAGCGGGGTTCATGCAGGCGTCAGCACCTCGCGGCCGCCGAGCCACGGACGCAGCGCGGCGGGCACGTACACCGAGCCGTCCGGCTGCTGGTGGTGATCGAGCAGGCAGGCGATCGTGCGGGCGATCGCGCACAGTGTCCCGTTCAGGGTGGCCACCGGCTCGTTGCCGGCCGCCCCGCGGGTGCGGATGTTGAGCCGGCGCGCCTGGAACGTCGTGCAGTTGGACGTCGAGGTGAGCTCGCGGTACGTGCCCTGCGACGGGAACCACGCCTCGCAGTCGTACTTGCGTGCGGCCGAGCTGCCCAGGTCACCTGCCGCCACGTCGATCACCCGGTAGGCCAGCTCGAGCGTGTCCAGGAACTGCCGCTCCCAGGCGAGCAGCCGCTGGTGCTCCTCGCGCGCGTCCTCGGCGGGCACGTAGGAGAACATCTCGACCTTGTCGAACCAGTGCACCCGGATGATGCCCTTGGTGTCCTTGCCGTACGAACCGGCCTCGCGGCGGAAACACGAGGAGAAGCCGGCGTAGCGCAGCGGCAGGCTGTCGCGGTCCAGGATCTCGTTCGCGTGGTAGCCGGCGAGCGCCACCTCGGACGTGCCGACCAGGTACAGCTCGTCGTCGGCCAGCTTGTACACCTCGGCCGCGTGCGCGCCGAGGAAGCCGGTGCCCTCCATCGTCTCCGGCTTCACCAGCGCGGGCGCGATGACCGGGACGAAGCCGGCCGCGGCGGCCTGCTCCATGGCCAGGTTGACCAGCGCCAGCTCGAGCTGCGCGCCGACCCCGATGAGGAAGTAGAAGCGCGCGCCGCTGACCTTGGCGCCACGCTCGGTGTCGATCGCCCTGAGCGCCGCGCCGATCTCGGTGTGGTCACGCGGCTCGGCGACCTCGGGCACGATCCCGACCGTCTCCAGGGTCACGAAGTCGTCCTCGCCACCGGGCGGCACGCCGTCCTCGACGACGTTCGGCACCGCGAGTTGGGCCGCCCGCAGCGCCGCGTCGGCGGCGGCCTGGTCGGCCTCGGCCGCCTTCACCTGCGCCGCGAGATCCCTCGCCCGCGCGAGCAGGTGAGCGCGCTCGTCCGCACCGGCCTTCGCGACCGATCTGCTGGCCGCCTTCTGCTCGGCACGCAACGCATCCGCCCGGGCCACCGCGGCACGCCGGGCGTCGTCGGCGGCGAGCAGCGCGTCGACCACGCCCTCATCCGCGCCGCGGACCCGCTGGGACGCGCGCACCAGGTCGGGGTCGTCGCGCAGCACTCTGAGGTCGATCACAGTGACCAGGCTATCGGCCGGGCCAATCTGTTCATCTGCCGTTCACCTGGACGTCGGAGACGTTCACCTGATCGCCCTAGCGTGCCAGGCGTGGACATCTCCTTCCTGGTGATCGTCGTGATCGTGACGGCCCTGGTGTTCGACTTCACCAACGGCTTCCACGACACCGCCAACGCGATGGCGACCTCGATCGCGACCGGCGCGTTGCAGCCGAAGGTGGCCGTCGCGATCTGCGCGGTGCTGAACCTGGCCGGAGCGTTCTTGTCGACCGCGGTCGCCAAGACCATCTCCGGCGGCCTGGTCGACGAGACCCGGGTGACACCGGCGATCATCTTCGGCGGCCTGGTCGGCGCGATCGTGTGGAACCTGGTCACGTGGCTGGCCGGGCTGCCGTCGTCGTCGTCGCATGCCTTGTTCGGCGGCCTGATCGGCGCGGTCTTCGTCGCCGCCGGCTCGGGCGCCGTGCACTTCGACGCGGTCGTCTCGAAGATCCTGCTGCCCGCGCTCGCGTCGCCGCTGGTGGCCGGCCTGGTCGCCTTGCTGGCGACGTCCGCCGTCTACCGGATCATCCGGCGCACCCGCCGCAGCACCGTGCAGCGCGGCTTCCGCGCCGGGCAGACCGTGTCCGCATCGCTGGTCTCGCTGGCGCACGGCACGGGTGACGCGCAGAAGACGATGGGCGTCATCACCCTGGTGCTGATCTCGGCCGGCGCGTTGCCTGCCGACTCCGGCCCCCCGTTGTGGGTGATCGTGACGGCCGGGCTGGCGATCGCGGCCGGCACCTACGCGGGCGGCTGGCGGATCATCCGGACGATGGGCAAGGGGCTCACTGACATCGAGGCGCCGCAGGGCTTCGCCGCCGAGACGTCCTCGACCGCCGTGCTGCTCGCCTCGTCGCACCTGGGCTTCGCGCTGTCGACCACGCACGTGTGCGCAGGCGGCATCCTCGGGGCCGGGCTGGGCCGCCGGCGCGCGCAGGTGCGCTGGACGCTGGCCGGACGGATGGCGATGGCCTGGCTGGTCACGCTGCCCATGGCCGCGCTGGTCGGCGGCGTGGCGGCGAAGGTGGCGTCCACCGGGAACGCAGGCGTCGCCGTGGTGGCGGCGCTGGCTCTCCTCGCCGTCGCTGCGATCTACCGACACTCGCGCCGTCAGCCGGTGACTGCGGACAACGTCAACGGGGTACCGGAACCCGCCGTCGAGCTGGCCGCTTCGGTGCCGGCCGTCGCCGCCTGAAGGGAGCAGCAATGATCCACTGGGCAGACCTGGCGAAGGTGGCATGGGTGAGTCTGGCCTTCGGCGTGGGCATCGCCGTGGTGTTCGCGCTCGGAGTCGTCGGCGCGGCTCAAGCCGATACGGCTCGGGCCGGTACGGGCCGGGCCGGTACGGGCCGGGCCGGTACGGGCCGGGCCGGTACGGGCCGGGTACGCGGCTATGTGGTCGCGGGCTCGTGCTTCACCGCGTGCGCGGCGGCCGCACTGTTCGGCATCTACCTGATCGTCCCGCAGTTCCACCGGTAGCCCAGTTCCACCGGTAGCTCAGTTCCACCGCTAGCCCAGTTCCACCGCTCGTCGGCGTGCAGTATGCCGAGATAGTGGGTCAGAGCCGACCCGACCCCGCGGCGAGTGCGAACCGCGCCCGCGGTGCCACGCTCACTGCTCGGGGACGGGCTCGTGGTACAGGTGACAGGACACCTCCACGGACGTACCGGCCACGGGCAGCAGCCGGGGCACCGCGCGCGGTACGAACTCCATCCGCACCGCGCCGCCGTCCACGCCCATGCCCACGACGCCGGTCCACAGCGGCTCGTCCGGGTCGCGGCGCCGCTCCTGCTCGAGCAGGTCGAGCAGGTCCTCGGCCGGACCGCGCCCCGGCTTGACCAGCGCCACCTGCGGTGCGGGCTCCTCGATCGTCAGGTCGCCGGCGATCGCCGACTCGTCGGCGTACTGATCCGGTGGGACTTCCGTCCAGCGCTGCTCGAGGATCATCGGCAGGTCGCGCGCCTGCCACCCGCACGGGGCGAAGGCCTGCGAGCAGCGCGGATGGAACGGGCAGCCGGCCGGCGGGTCGGACGCGTCGGGCACCTCGCCGCGGGGCAGGTCGCGGGCCACGCCGCGGGACGGATCCGGATCGGGCACCGCGCGCAGCAGCGCCTTGGTGTACGGGTGCCTCGGCTCTTCGAAGATCTGCTCGGTGGGGCCGATCTCGACGATCTTGCCGAGGTACATGATCGCGATCCGGTCGCAGAAGAACCGGGCGCTGGCCAGGTCGTGCGTGATGTAGATGTAGGTCAGCCCGAGGTCGCGCTTGAGCTCGTCGAGCAGGCCGAGGATCTTCGCGCGCACGCTCATGTCCAGCATCGAGATCGGCTCGTCGGCGACGAGCAGCTCCGGGCCGAGCGCGATCGCGCGGGCGATCACAGCACGCTGCTTCTGGCCGCCGGACAGCTCGGCCGGGTACTTGTCGATGAACCGGCCGGCCGGAGCGAGGCCGACCCGCTCCAGTGCGGTGGCCACGGCAGCTCGCCGCTCCCCCTTGCCCGGGAACAGCCCGTGGATGCGCAACGCGTCGGCGATCGCGCCGCCGACGGTCATCGACGGGTTGAACGACGCGCCCGGGTCCTGGAAGACCATCTGCAGGTTGCGGCGCAGCGGGCGCATCGTCGACTCGGACAGCCCGACCAGCTCCCGGCCGCGGTACCGGATGCTGCCGCCTGTCGGGCGGACCAGCCCGAGCAGCGCGCGCCCGAGCGTCGACTTGCCCGAACCGGATTCGCCGACCAGGCCGAGCACCTCGCCCGGCGCGAGGTCGAGGTTCACCCCGTCGACCGCCTTGACCGAGCCGGCCGAGCCGCCGACCAGCCGAGAGAGCGAGTTGGTGCGCAGCGCGAAGTGCACGTTCAGGTCGCGGATCGCGACGATCGGCTCGCCCGCCGGCAGCGGAGCGCCCGCGGACGTCACGTCAGGCTTCGTCGGCAACGGACACCTCCTCGCGTTGCAGTGGCCGGCGTTGCTCGTCGGTCAGCTCGTCGGCGAGCAGCCAGCACTCGGCCAGCTGCGCGTCGCGCTGCACCAGCGGCGGAAACGTCAGGCAGACGTTCATCGCGTGCGAGCAGCGTGGGTGGAACCGGCAGCCGGCGGGCGGGTCGACGAGGTCCGGCGGGGCACCCGGGATGGACACCAGCTCCTGCGTGCTCAGCGAGATCGTCGAGGACAGCAGCGCCCGGGTGTACGGATGCTGCGGGTTGGCGAACACCTCGCGCACCGGACCCTGCTCGACGATGCGCCCGGCGTACATCACCGCGACCCGATCGCACGCCTCGGCGACGATGCCGAGGTTGTGCGTGATCAGCAAGATGGCCGGCGCGTACGTCTCGCGGATGTCGGCGAGGATGCGCAGGATCTGGGCCTCGACCAGCACGTCCAGTGCGGTCGTCGGCTCGTCGGCGATGATGAACTTCGGACGCAACGCGAGCGCCAGCGCGATCATGATCCGCTGGCGCATGCCGCCGGAGAACTCGTGCGGGTAGTTGCGGTAGCGCGTCGGCGGGATCCCGAGTGAACGCAGCGCGTCGAGCGCGCGGTTGCGCCGATCGTGCCGTGACAGCGAGCGCTCGTGCGTCTTGATCGCTTCCTCGAAGTGCTCGCTCACGCGCATCAACGGGTCCAGCCGGGTCATCGGCTCCTGGAAGATCAGCCCCATGCCGGCACCGCGCAGCCGCTCGCGCTGCTTGCGCGGCAGTGCGAGGATCTCGGTGCCGTCGAACCGGATCTGCCCGTCGATCGCGGCGCCGCGCGGGAGCAGGCCCATCAGGCCGCGTCCGAGCGTCGACTTGCCGCAGCCGGACTCGCCGACCAGGCCGAGCACTTCGCCCGGCCGCAGCGCGAACGAGACGCCGTCGACGGCGCGGACCGGACCGGCCGGCCCGGCGTACCAGACCCGCAGGTCGCGGACGTCCATCACGTGCTCAGCGCTCACGGTAGCTCCCCGCTTCCAGGGCGGGCAGCTCGACATCGGTGACCTTCGCGGTGCGGAGCAACGGGTTCAGCACGTCGTTGAGGGACTCGCCCACGAGCGTCACGCCGACCACGATCAGGACGATCGCCAGTCCCGGGTAGAGCGAGGTCCACCACTGCCCGTTCCCGGCGTCGCTCACCGCCTTGCTCAGCTCGTAACCCCACTCGGCCCCGGCGGACGGTTCGATGCCGTAGCCGAGGAAGCCCAGCCCGGCGAGGGTGAGGATCGCGTCGCCGGCGTTGAGCGTGGCGATCACCGGCACGCTCTGCACCACGTTGCCGAACAGGTACCGCGTCATCAGCACCCGAGGTGGCGCGCCGATGGCACGCGCCGCCTCGACGTACGGCTCCTCGCGCGCGGCTACGGTCGCGTTACGCACCACGCGGAAGTACTGCGGCACGTAGACGACGGTGATCGAGATGGCCGCGGACAAGATGCCGCCGCCCTGGGTGTTCTGCCCGTGATTGATCGAGATCGACACGATGATCGCGAGCAGCAATGACGGGAAGGCGAACAGCGAGTCGGTGATCAGCACGAGCACCCGGTCCAGCCAGCCGCCGAGGTAACCGGAGACCAGACCGAGCGGCACCCCGATCACGATCGAGAGCACCACCGCGAGGATGATCACCTCGAGCGCGGTGCGAGCGCCGTAGATCACCTGCGACAGCACGTCCTCGCCGCCGGACGCGACGCCGAACCAGTGCTGCCCCGACGGCGGCGAGAGCCGGATGAAGAACTTGCCGTTCGCGGAAGCGTCGTTGAAGCCGTACGGCGCGAGCAGCGGCGCGAAGATCGCGACGACGGCGAAGAACAGCACGATGACGATGCCGGCGACCAGCATGCCGCGCTGGAAGCCGGACGTGGCCCGCATCGCGTCCATGCCGGGGATCCGGCTGTGCCGCCGGCCGCTCGGCGCGACCGCGACGGCGACCTCGGTGCTCTCGAGTTCGGGCAAGTTGATGCTCATGCTCAGTACCTCACCCGCGGGTCGATCAGCGCGGCGATGACGTCGATCACGAAGCTGATCAGCGCGACGATCACCGCCGCCGCAGTGACGATGCCCTGTACCGCGACGAAGTCACGCCGGTTCAGGAAGTAGGCGAGCTTGTAGCCGAGCCCCTGCCACTCGAAGGTGGTCTCGGTGAGCACCGCGCCGCCGAGCAGCGCCGCGATCTGCAGGCCCATCACGGTGACGACCGGGATGAGCGCGTTGCGGAACGCGTGCTTGCGTACCACCCTGCCCTCGTGCACGCCGCGGGCACGCGCGGCTTCGACGTAGTCCGAGCGCAGTGTCTGCAGCAGGTTGACGCGCACCAGGCGCAGGAACACGCCTGCGACGAGCAACCCGAGTGTGATCGCCGGCAGCACCGCGTGCTTGATGACGTCCCAGAAGTAGGACGGATCGCCGTACAGGATCGCGTTGATCGCGTAGATGTGCGTGTTCGGCGAAACGCTGTTCAGCAGCGGCTCGATCTGCCCGCCGGCGCGGCCGTTGGCCGGCAGCCAGCCGAGCTTGATCGCGAACAGCAGCTTGAGCAGCAGGCCGAGGAAGAACACCGGCACCGCGTACGCCAGGACCGCGAACAGCCGCAGGCCCACGTCCGGCAGCCGGTCGCGGTAGCGGGCCGCGACCCGCCCGAGCGGGATGCCGACGGCCAGCGCGACGATCACTGCCCAGAACGACAGCTCGAGGGTGGCCGCGCCGTTGACGATGAGGATGTGGCTGATCGGGGTGTTCTCGGTCAGCGCCTTGCCGAAGTTCCCGTGCGCGACGCTGGTGATGTAGTGCCAGTACTGCTCCAGCAGGGGCTTGTCCAGCCCGGCCGCGTGCTCCCGCTTGGCGATCTCGGCGTCGGACAGGTGGCCGGCGAAGGCGGACTTGATGGGGTCGCCGATACCGCGGACGGTGAAGAAGACGACGGTGACGAGGATCCACACCATCGGGATCACCAGCAGTAACCGGGTGATCAGGTAGGTGCGCAGTGATCCGGACGAACTCTTGGTGGTGGCCACCTCGGATGCGGGCCCTTCGTGCGAACCTCAGCAGGCGCCGGGCACGCCGTTCTGGCGTGCCCGGCGCACTGCCCGGGCGGAGCGGTGTCAGCTCTTGCTGAACAGCCACATCCGGAACTGATAGGTGGGGTCCAGGGTGTCCTGGACACCGCTGATCCCCTTGCCGGTCACGGCAACCTGCTTGCCCGAGAGCAGCGGCAGCAGCGGCAGGGTGCCGGTGGCCAGCTTCTCCTGGATCTGCTTGAACGCATCCGTGCGCTCGGCGCCGGCCTTGGTCTCCTCCTGGGTCAGGAGCGGCAGCACGCCGTCCTTGTCACACGGCCGGTTCTGGGCACCCGGGTCGCAGTAGTGCGCGTGGACGAAGTTGTTCTCGGCGAGGAACGGGCCGAGGTAGTTGTCGCCGTCCACGAAGTCCGGGAACCAGCCGAGCTGGTAGATCGAGTAGGTGTCCTTCACCCGCTCGGCGTTGTAGGTCGTCCAGGCCGTGCCGTTGATCTTAACCTTGAACAGCCCGGTCGACTCGAGTTGGCGCTTGATCTCGTTCCACTCGTCCGCCGAGGTCGGTCCGTAGTGGTCGGTGGTGTAGTCGATGTTCAGGTTCACCGGAGTGGTGACGCCGGCGGCCGTGAGCGTCTGCTTGGCCTTGTCCTTGTTCGGCGCGTCGCCGTAGGTGTCCTTAAACGGCTCGGTCGCATCGGCGATACCTTGCGGGATCATCGAATAGGCGGGCTGGTAGGTGCCCTTGTAGACGTTCGTCGCCAGGTCATTGCGGTCGACCGAGTACGCGATCGCCTGCCGGATGGCCAGCTTCTGCGCGTCGTTGTTGCCGGGCATCGTCTTGAAGTTGAACACCATGTAGCGCAGTTCGCCGCCGGAGCCGGTCAGCACCTTGACGTTGCTGTCCTTGCTCAGGCTCTCGACGTCGGTCGGGGCGAGACTGCGCCACGCGATGTCGATCGCACCGCTCTGCACGTCGAGCTTGAGGTTGTTCGACTCGGTGTAGTACTTCAGCGTGATGTCGCTGGCCTTGGCCTTGTTGGGGCCGGTGTAGTTCGGGTTCGCCTTGAGCTGCACCAGCGAGTTCTTGTTGTAGCTGCCGAGCATGAACGGCCCGGAACCGACGACCTTGTCGTCCGAGAGCAGCTTGTCGGCCGGGAACACCTTGCTGTCGACGATCGGCCCGGCGGAGGTCCCGAGCACGAACGGCCAGGTCTGGTCGTTCGGGTTCTTGAGCGTGAAGACGACCGTGCTGGCGTCCTTGGCCTCGACCTTGGTCATGTTGCCGATCAGCGAGGCGGGACCGTTAGGGTCGTTGATCTTGTTGATGCGGTTGAAGGAGAACACCACGTCATCGGCCGTCAGTGGATCGCCGTTGGAGAACTTCAGCCCCTGCTTGAGCGTGCACGTGTACTCGGTCGGCGAGGAGAAGCCGCACTTGTCGGCAGCATCGGGCGCGGGCGCCTTGCCGCCCGCGGGGACGTTCATCAGGAACTGGTAGATGTTGTCCTCGAGCAGCAGCGAGCCGTTGTCGTACGAGCCCGCCGGGTCGAGAGCGACGACCTGGTCGGTCGTGCCGATGGTGATCGCCTTGCTGCCCGTCGCGGACGAACTCCCGCTGCCGCCCGGCGCCGGGCTGGAGTTGTCGCTCTTCTTCTTCCCCGCGCCGCACGCGCCGAGCGACACGGCTAACGCTGCGGCCGCAGCCACGGCGAGTAGCCGGGTTGTTCGAGATGAGTTCAGCATGTCGTCCTCTCTCTCGCGGGCCTCGTCGCCCGCACTGGCTTCAGGTGACCGCAGCCACAAGCGGTGGCCGAGCCTAGTCCATCCTGAGGGCAGACTTGCCTGGTGATAACGGTTTCCAGGTATCGATTCGGTCAACTCGTCGACGACGCCCTCGACACCCTGCCGGACGAACTGCTGCGGCTGCTGGACAATGTGGTCATCCAGATCGCGGACCGGGACCCGGATGATCCGCACCTTTTGGGTGTCTATCACGGCATCGCCCTCACCGAGCGCACACACGACTACACGTTCGCGCTGCCGGACACCATCACCATCTTCCGGGAGGCCATCCTCGCGATCTGCGCGACGCAGGACGAGGTCGCACACGAGGTCGCGGTGACCGTGGTGCACGAGATCGGGCACCACTTCGGTATCTCCGAGGCCCGCTTGCACGAGCTCGGCTGGGGCTGAGACAGCTTCACCCCCGAATCCGCTCGCTACGCTCGTGCCGCTGGAGGTTGCTGATGGGATCACCTCAGGCTTTGAGCGAAGCCGAACGCCGCGTTCTCGCCGCCTGGGCGGCCGACTGCGCAGAGCGCGTGCGGGGCCTCCGGCCGGTCAGGATTCGCAAGGCCGGCTGCCCTGGCTGCCCTCGAACCGGACGCGCGGCGGTGGCGGCTGGTTGCGCATCCGGCCACCGCTGGCGGGCATGCGGTCACCGTAGGCGCAGCGCGCCTCGTAGGCTGGGCCGGTGAGCTCACCCCGCAAACCTGCGCCGTACCCAACACTCCGCACGTTCGCGGGGACCCCGAGGTGACCGATCGGCTGCCGATCAAGATGCTGCACGACCGCGTGCTGGTGAAGGAGCCGCGGGACGAGGGCGAGCGGCGCTCGTCCGGGGGCATCCTGATCCCGGCGACCGCTTCGGTGGCCAAGCGGCTGATCTGGGCCGAGGTGCTCGCGGTCGGCAACCACGTGCGCGCCGTCGAGGTCGGTGACCGCGTCCTGTTCAGCCCGGACGACCACCACGAGGTCGAGATCGCCGGCGACCAGTACCTGCTGCTGCGCGAGCGTGACCTGCATGCGGTCGCGGCCGAGCGCAACGACGCGAACACCGGCCTTTACCTGTAGCCAGCCCGGCGCCGCGCTTCACTGCGCAAAGGAACAGGTCGGACCGGTCAGCAGGCGAGCCCCGTCGAACACGTAGCGCTCAGGACGCGCCCGTCCCGCGGACCCGGTCCAACCAGGCCCGGGAGTCGGTGAAGTCGCCGTCGGTGCGCCCGCCCGGCACCGGGCCCTGGACGCCGTCGCGGCGCGGGTACGAGCCGAGGTAGCGCACGTCGGCGCACACCCGGCGCAGCGCGGCGATCGCGTCGCCCACCCGCTCGTCGCAGATGTGCCCCTCGCAGTCGATGGAGAAGCAGTACTGGCCGATCCGTCCCTTGGTCGGCCGGGACTCGATGCGGGTCAGGTTGACGGCGCGGGAGGCGAACTCGGTCAGGATCTCCAGCAGCGCGCCCGAGTGGTCCGCGCGCAGGTAGGCGACCAGCGTGGTGCGGTCGTTGCCGGTGCGTGCCGGCGGGGCGGCCGGGCGGGTGAGCAGCACGAACCTGGTGACCGCGCCGGGGTTGTCGGCGATGTCGCGCGCGAGCGCGGTCAGGCCGAACAGTCCTGCGGCAACCGGCGCGCTGATCGCGGCGTCGAACTCGCCGGCGGCCGTTGCCTGCGCTCCGCCGGCCGTCGAGCCCACCATCGCCACCTGGGCGCCGGGCAGGTTAGCCTGCAGCCACCGGCGAACCTGCGCCTCGGCGTGCGGGTGCGTGGCCACGGTGCGGACGTCGGCCAGCGCCGTCCCGTCCCGGGCGAGCAGGTCGAAGCTGACCGGCAGGTACGCCTCGGCCGCGATCACCAGCGGTTCGCCGCCCGCCAGTTCGTCCAGTGTCGCCGGCACCGCGCCCTCGACCGAGTTCTCCAGCGGCACCAGCGCGCCGTCCGCCGCGCCGGAACGCACCGCGTCGATCGCCGAGGTGACGGTGGCCATCGGTTGCAGCGTCGCGCCCGCGGCCGCGTCCAGCCCGAGCAGCGCGGCGTGCGCGAAGGTCCCCTCGGGGCCCAGGAAGGCGAGCGTGCTCATGGCCGCCGTCCTCCCCCGTTGAGTGGCGGGTTAGCGGCTGAGTGGCGGGTTACAGGTCGCCACTCAACGCGAAAGCCGCCACTCAACGAGAACGGGAGCATGGTGGTCAGCCGGCTTTGCGGGCGAGCAGCCCGCCGCGCTGCTTCTGCAGGGCGGACGTGACGGCCTGCGCCTCCTCGGGCGAGAGCTCGTGCTCGCCCTTGCCCGCGGCGACGCCCTTCGCGTACACCCGGGTATCGCTCTGCCCGGCGAGCGCGCTGATCGTCACCCCGTCGCCGCGCTCGTCCAGCAGTGCGAGTGAGAAGGACATCCGCCCGGACACGCCGGGGAACGCGTCGTAGCGCACCAGCGCCACGTGCTGCAGCACGCCCGCGACGTCGGCGGCACCGGCCTGCGCCGCGGCGAGCGCCTCCTCGCGGGCACTGGCCGTGAACTCGCGCAGCTCGGCCAGTTCCTGCAGCGCTGCGGTGGTCAGCTCGGCGTGCCGGCTGGTGGCCTCGAGCAGTGACTCCTGCCCCTGCTCACCCCGGGTACCCCGCGCGAGCAGCGTCGTCGCCCGGCGCACCTTGGCAAGCGTCCGCAGCGCGCAGTACGCCGCGACGAGGGCGACGTAGGCCATGATCAGCGCGAAAACCGCGACGTAGGTGGTGGACATCCTCACCAGGCTAGGGGCGGCGAGCCCGGATGCCCGGACGACACGGCAGGATGGACGCCCGTGACCTTTCTAGCAGCCGCGGCGATCGCGTTCGGCGTGATCGTGCTGGTCGAACTGCCGGACAAGACGCTGGTCGCGACGCTGGTGCTGTCGACGCGGTACCGCCCGCGTCCGGTTCTCGTGGGGGTTGCCGCGGCCTTCGCCGTGCAGTGCGCGATCGCGGCCACGGCCGGCAGCGTGATCACCCTGCTGCCGCGCCGGGCGGTCGAGGCCGTGGTGGCGGCACTGTTCGCGATCGGGGCGGTGCTGCTGATCCGCGAGTCGCTGGAGCCGGACGACGACGACGTCGAGTTGGCCGAACACCGCGAGTCGCGGCCGTTCTGGCGAATCGTGTTGACCTGTTTCGGCGTGCTGTTCGCGGCCGAGTGGGGCGACGCCAGCCAGATCGCGACGGCCGGGCTGGTGGCGCGCAAGGACGGCCTGCAGCATGCGGTGGCGACCGGGGTGGGCGCGTTCGCCGCGCTGGTCGCGGTGGCCGCGCTGGCGACCGTCATCGGCAAGGTGCTGGTGCGCCGGCTTCGGCTGCACCTGGTGCATCGGGTGGCCGGCGTGCTGTTCGCCGGGTTCGCCCTCATCGCGCTGGTGGCGGCGATCCGCGGCTGACCGCCACGCCACGGGTTAGGCAGATTGTCAGGCCTTTAGGCCTGTCAGCTGGGCATCCTGTGCAGAGTGTCAGGGTTTGCGGCGACAGGTTGCGGTATCGCAGCCCGGATTGAAAGCTGGCTCCATGACCAGTGTGGAGCTGACCCCCGACGAGCGCGCCGCCGAACTCACCGTCGAGCGCCTGAAGCAGCTCGTCGGCCTGGTGGACTACGACGAGGCGAAGGACCCGTTCCCGGTCACCGCGATGGACGCGGTCGTGTTCGTGGCCGGTAACGCCACCCAGAGCGCGCACTTCTACCAGCACGCGCTCGGCATGGAGCTCGTCGCGTACACCGGCCCCGAGACGGGCAACCGGGACCACAAGGGCTTCGTGCTGCGTGCCGGATCGGCGCGGTTCGTGATCCTCGGCGCGGTCGACCCGGCGAGCCGGTACGCCGACCACCACCGGCGGCACGGCGACGGGGTGATCGACCTCGCGCTGGAAGTCCCGGACGTCGACAAGTGCATCGCGCACGCGCGGGCCCAGGGGGCGACGGTGCTCGACGAGCCGCACGACGTCAGCGACGGGAACGGCACGGTACGGACGGCCGCGATCGGGATCTACGGCGAGACCCGGCACACGCTGGTGGACCGTTCGCGGTACGACGGCGTGTACCTGCCGGGTTACGTGCAGCGCACGTCCACCCTGCCGACGCCGGAGCGCCGGCTGTTCCAGGCCGTCGACCACTGCGTGGGCAACGTCGAGCTCGGCCGCATGGACGAGTGGGTCGACTTCTACAACCGGGTCATGGGGTTCGTGAACATGGCCGAATTCGTGGGCGATGACATCGCGACCGAGTACTCGGCGCTGATGAGCAAGGTGGTCGCGAACGGCAACCACCGGGTCAAGTTCCCGCTCAACGAGCCGGCGATCGCGAAGAAGAAGTCGCAGATCGACGAGTACCTGGAGTTCTACGCCGGCGCCGGCTGCCAGCACATCGCGCTGGCGACCAACGACATCCTGCGCACCACCGACGAGATGCGCGCGCGGGGCGTGGAGTTCCTGGACACCCCGGACTCCTACTACGAAGATCCCGAGCTGCGGGCCCGGATCGGCCACGTGCGGGTGCCGATCGAACAGCTGAAGGCGCGCAAGATCCTGGTCGATCGCGATGAGGACGGCTACCTGCTGCAGATCTTCACCAAGCCGGTGGGCGACCGGCCGACCGTGTTCTTCGAATTGATCGAGCGGCACGGCTCGCTCGGATTCGGCAAGGGCAACTTCAAGGCCCTGTTCGAGGCGATCGAGCGCGAGCAGGAACTGCGCGGGAATTTGTGATCTCGGCGCGGCAGCTAGCGCCCATCGCTCCGTGGCGGGCTACTGGGATGCTGTACGTGTGACTAGCTTCGCCGGACTGGACCTGCGCCCGGAACTGCAGCAGGCGCTCGACTCGCTGGGG
This sequence comes from Jatrophihabitans cynanchi, assembly GCF_027247405.1. Taxonomy (NCBI): domain Bacteria; kingdom Bacillati; phylum Actinomycetota; class Actinomycetes; order Jatrophihabitantales; family Jatrophihabitantaceae; genus Jatrophihabitans; species Jatrophihabitans cynanchi. The sequence goes on from NZ_CP097463.1 coordinate 2,493,167, forward strand.
TACGAGGAGCCGACGCCGATCCAGCGTGAGGCGATCCCGCAGTTGCTGGCCGGCCACGACCTCATCGGCCAGGCCGCGACCGGCACCGGCAAGACCGCCGCCTTCGCGCTGCCGATCCTGAACGTGCACACCCCCGGCGGGCGGGATCCGTACGCGCTGATCCTGGTGCCGACCCGCGAGCTGGCGATCCAGGTGTCTGAGGCGATCCACCGGTACGGCCGCGACCTGGGTGCCCGGGTGCTGCCCGTCTACGGCGGCCAGCCGATCACCCGGCAGATCCGCGCGCTCGAGTCCGGGATCGACGTCGTCGTCGCCACCCCCGGCCGCGCCATCGACCACCTGGCCCGCAAGACGCTGCGCACCGACAACCTGCGCATCGTGGTGCTGGACGAGGCCGACGAGATGCTGGACATGGGCTTCGCCGAGGACATCGAGGCGATTCTGCAAGAGATCCCGGCACAGCGGCAGACCGTGCTGTTCTCCGCGACCCTGCCGGCGCGCATCAACGGGCTGGTCAAGCGCTACCTCACCGACCCGGTCAAGGTGAAGATCCACCGCGAGGAGAAGGGCGGCGCAGCCAAGCGGGTGCGCCAGGTGGCCTACCTCGCCCCCCGCGCGCACAAGCCGTCCGCCCTCGGCCGGCTGCTGGACATCGAGCAACCCGCCGCCGCGATCGTCTTCTGCCGCACCCGCGAGGAGGTCGACTCGCTCAGCCAGAGCATGACGGCGCGCGGCTACCGGGCTGAGGCGCTGCACGGCGGCATGACCCAGGACCACCGCGACCGGGTGATGCAGCGGGTGCGCAGCGGCGCGGCCGAACTGCTCGTCGCCACCGACGTCGCCGCCCGCGGGCTGGACATCGACCACCTCACCCACGTCGTCAACTACGACGTGCCGTCGGCACCGGACGCGTACGTGCACCGCATCGGACGGGTCGGGCGCGCCGGGCGCGAAGGCGTGGCCATCACGCTCGTCGAGCCGCGCCAGCACCGGCTGCTCAAGACGATCGAGAAGGCCACCAAGCAGGCCATCGCGGTCGAGAAGCTGCCCACCGTGGCCGATCTGCGGGCGCGCCGGCTGGAGCTGACCCGCGCCGCGCTGCACGAGGCGCTGGAAGAGGACGACGTCGAGCAGTTCCGCGTGGTCGTCGACACGCTCACCGACGAGTTCGACCTGATGCAGGTCGCGCTGGCGGCGGTCAAGCTCGCGCACGAGGCCAGCGGGCCGGTCGACGCGGACGACGAGATCCCCGACGTCACGGTCCCGCGCGACGGGGACCGCCCGGCCGAGCGAGGTCGCGACGGGGGCAAGGGCAGCCACGCCGCGAAGGGGTCGCCCCGTGCGGTGTCGGGCGGTGAGTCCACCCGCATCTTCGTCAGCCTCGGGCACGCCGCCAAGATCCGTCCCCAGGACCTCGTCGGCGCGATCGCGAACGAGACCAGCCTGTCCGGCCGGCAGATCGGCGCCATCGAGATCACCCACAAGTTCTCCATCGTCGAGATCCCCGAGCAGTCCGTCGACGAAGTCGTCGCGGCACTGCAGGCGACCTTGATCAAGGGTCGCAAGGCGAAGGTGGAGCGGTACAAGCCGCGTACCGAACGACCAGAACGATCAGGAGCGAACAGGTGAGCGTGCAGCTGCGACCCGTCCTCGGCACCCTGCCGCCGTACGTCCCCGGACGGACCGTGCCGGGTGCGATCAAGCTGGCCAGCAACGAGACGCCGTACCCGCTGCTGCCGCACGTGGTCGAGCGCATCGCCGCGGCCGCCGCCGCCGCGAACCGCTACCCGGACAACGGCTCGGCCGAGCTGACCGCCGCGCTGGCCGCGAAGTTCGGTGTCGCCGCGGAGCGGGTCGCGGTGGGCTGCGGCTCGGTGTCGCTGTGCACCCAGCTCGTGCAGGCCGTCGCCGATGCCGACGACGAGGTGATCTACGGCTGGCGCTCGTTCGAGGCGTACCCGATCATCACCGCGGTCAGCGGCGCGTCGTCGGTGCAGGTGCCGCTGCGGGCGCACGTCCACGACCTGGACGCGATGGCCGAGGCGATCACCGGCAAGACCCGGCTGGTGTTCGTCTGCAACCCGAACAACCCCACCGCGACCGCGGTGCGCCGCGACGAGCTGGTCGCGTTCCTGGGCCGGGTGCCGGCGAACGTGGTCGTCGCGCTGGACGAGGCGTACCGCGAGTTCGTCACCGACCCGCAGGTGCCGGACGGCACCACGCTGCTCGACGAGCACCCGAACGTGGTGGTGCTGCGCACCTTCTCCAAGGCGTACGGGCTGGCCGGGCTGCGGGTCGGCTACGCCGTCGCGGCCGACCCGGCGATCGCGGGCGCGCTGCGGCAGACCCAGGTGCCGTTCGCGGTGACGACGGTCGCGCAGCAGGCCGCGCTGGCCTGCCTCGAGCCCGAGGCCGAGGCGCAGCTGATGAAGCGCGTGGACGAGATCGTCCACGAGCGCGACCGGGTGCACCGCGAGCTGATCGCGATGGGGTACGACGTGCCGCCGACCCAGGCGAACTTCGTCTGGTTCCCGCTCGGTGACGCCACCACCGACTGGGCCGCGCACTGCGAACAGCGGCAGGTGATCGTCCGCGCGTTCGCGGGCGCCGGCGTCCGGGTGACGATCAGCAATGCCGAGGAGAACGACCGTTTCCTCGCCGCCGCGCGCGAGCTCGCCCCGACGCCACACTGACCCGATTCGTAGGGTGAGGCGCTGATCGGCTGGTAGGAATGCGCGCATGAGCATTCGCGTTCGGCTCCTGCTCGCGAGCGCGCTGATGCTCTTCCTCGAGCTGGCGCTCATCCGGTGGCTGGGCGCGAACATCGTCCACCTGTCGTACTTCTCCAACTTCGTGCTGATGGGCTCGTTCCTGGGGATCGGCCTCGGGTTCCTCCGCGCCGCGGGGCGCGACCGCGGTCCCCGGCCGATGCCGCTGCACGCCCTGGTCGTCCTGCTCGGGCTGGTCGCGTTCGTCAGCGCCTACCCGGTCACGGTCGACAAGACGAGCAACAAGCTGATCTTCTTCACCACCGGCACGACGACCGGACCGCCGATCTGGATGACGCTGCCCGCCGTCTTCCTGGCCGTCGCGGGCGTTCTCTCCGGCCCGGGTGAGATCGTCGGCTCGTGCTTCGGCCGCCTGGAGCGGCTCGAGGCCTACCGGCTCGACCTGCTCGGCAGCCTGCTGGGCATCCTCGCCTTCACCGGACTGTCCTTCCTCGGCGCACCGCCGCTGGTGTGGTTCACGATCGTCGGCGTGCTGTTCATCGCGCTGCTCGGGCGGCCGGCGACGTCGGTGAGCGTGACGCTGCTGCTCGCGCTGCTGGTGATGTTCGTGTACCCGCTGCGCCACGACACCGGTGACTTCTGGTCGCCCTACTACAAGGTCTCGACCGCGCTCGTGGTCGACCAGGGCCAGCGGACGTGGAGCGTCGACGTCAACGGCATCCCGCACCAGCGGCTGACCTCTGCGGCGCTGCGCTCGTCGGAGGAGCCGTGGTACCTGCAGACCTACCGGCAGATCCCGCACCGGCCGGGCAACGTCCTGATCGTCGGCGCCGGGACCGGGACCGACGTGGCGATCGCCCTCGCCCAAGGCGCCACGCACATCGACGCCGTGGAGATCGACCCGACGCTGCTGCGGTTCGGCCGCCAGCACAATCCCGATCACGCGTACCAGGACCCACGCGTGCGCACCCACGTCGACGACGGTCGCGCGTTCCTGGAGAGCACCGGCACGAAGTTCGACCTGATCATCTTCGCCCTCCCGGACTCGTTGACCCTCGTGTCCGGCGCCAGCTCGTTGCGCCTGGAGAGTTACCTGTTCACCAGGCAGGCCGTTCAGGCGGTCCGCTCGCACCTCGCGCCCGGCGGCGCGTTCTCGATGTACAACTTCTACCGAGAGCAGTGGCTGGTCGACCGGCTGGCCGGCACGCTCGAGGACGTCTTCGGTCACGCGCCGTGCGTGTACGAGGACCGCGCCGCTACCGCACTGGCGGTGATGACGGCCGGGTTGACGCCCGAGGACCAGACGTGCGCCAGGCCCTGGGCGCGCACGGCCGCGACGCCCCCGCCGGCCACCGACGACCAACCGTTCCTGTACCTGCGCGAGAGCACGATCCCGTCCCTGTATCGGACGGCACTGGTCCTGATCGTGCTCGGCAGCATCCTGGCGATCGGATTCGTCCTGGCCCTGAACGCGGCGGGCGGTGGCGCCGGGGGCGCCCGCCGGCTGCGCGAGCAGGCGCGGGGCCTGTGGTCCTATCGCGACCTGTTCCTGCTCGGCGCGGCGTTCCTGCTGATCGAGACCAAGAGCGTGACCGGGTTCGCCCTGCTGTTCGGCACGACCTGGGTCGTCAACTCCCTCGTGTTCGGCGGCGTCCTGCTCGCGGTCCTCGCCGCGGTCGAGGTGACCAGCCGGACCAGGACCCCACCCCTGATCGCGATGTACGCGCTGCTCCTGGGTGGGCTGGCCCTGAGCTGGCTGGTTCCGGCGAGCTGGCTGCTCTCGCTCGGCGTGCTGCCCAGGGCGGTGGCGGCGATCGCGGTCAGCTTCCTGCCGATCTTCGCGGCCAACATCATCTTCGCCAAGCGCTTCTCGGCAACCGCCGATGCGCCGCTCGCGTTCGGCACCAATCTGCTGGGTGCGATCGTGGGCGGCTGCCTGGAGTACTTCTCGCTGGTGTTCGGCTATCGGGCGCTGCTGATCCTGGCGGCCGCGCTGTACGTCGGCGCCTACCTGGTCATGCCGCGAGCGGCGGTCGCCGGCCGGTCACTCGGCGGCCGGCTGCGGCGGCGCGGGGTGCCTGGTGCGGCGGTAGCCGTAGACACCGCCGGCGCCGAGTAGCGCGAGGACGACCAGGAACGGCAGCGCGGCGCCGAAACCGGTCGCGAGCCCGCCGGCGGCCGAGGTGAACGCGTCCCACCCGCGCTGCAGGCCGCCCAGGAAGCCGGTGCGCGCATGGTGCGCTGCAGCGGGCGTTGCCGCGGCCGTGCTCAGCGACAGATCGATCGTGGCCAGCGCGGTCTGGTGCGCGAGCGCCCGCTGCTGCGCCAGCAGGGCCTCCAGGTCCGACTGGCGCTGCGCCAGTTCGTTGTCGATCACGATCATGTCGCTGACCTTGCTCGCGCGGGAGTACAGCGCGTTGAGCTGGTCGATCGCCAGCTGCGCGCTGCGCACCCGGGAATCGACATCGGCCACCTGCTGGGTGACGTCCTCGGTGCTCATGTGCCGGTCGAGCTCCTTGCCGAGGCCGGCCAGGTCGTCCAGTGCGGCCGTGGTGTCCGCCGGCCGTACCTTGATGGTCACCGTCGCCGCGGCGTGCGCACCGCCGCTGCGTTGCTCCGCGTACACGTCCCCGCCGTAGCGGCGCGCGATCACGCCGGCCTGATCGGCCCGCGCGGCCACCTCGTCGGCGTGCTGGACGCTGACGCTGATGTCCGCCTTGACGATCTTGGACTGCGCATCGGCGACGTCCGGCGCCTTGGCCGCGCCGCCGCCGGCCGGGTTCGCCCGTTCGCCGGCCGCGTCGGCCGCACGTGCCGGTGCCGCCTTTGCCGCGCCGCCACTCACGAGGGACCGCCCGTCCGATGAGGACGATCCGGAGCACCCGGCCAGCAGGGTGGCAGTGGCCAGCGCCAGGCCGGCAAGCACGATCGGTCGCATGGTCCGCTCCAGTCAGCTCGGGTTCCTGACTGTCTGGACGAGGCGGCGGGCACGTGCGGTTCTGCGGCGCGACCGCCGGGACTGCTCAGTGCAGCCCGTGGTCGTCCGGCTCGGTCGGCTGCTGCGTCCCGGCGGCCTCGCGTACCGCGGCCGCCACGGCGGTGGGCACGGCCGGGTCGAACACCGACGGGACGATGTAGGTGGCGTTGAGCTGGTCGTCGCTCACGCAGCAGGCGATCGCCTCGGCGGCACCCAGCAGCATCGGCACGGTGATCTCCCGCGCGCGGGCGTCGAGCAGGCCGCGGAACACGCCGGGAAAGGCGAGCACGTTGTTGATCTGGTTCGGGTAGTCGCTGCGCCCGGTCGCGAGCACCGCCACGTACTGCTGCGCGGCGTCCACGTCGACCTCGGGGTCGGGGTTGGCCAGCGCGAACACCACCGGGCTCGGCGCCATGTCGGCGAGCCACTCGGCGGGCAGCACGTTGGGCGCGCTCACCCCGATGAACACGTCGGCGCCGCGCAGCGCGTCGTGCAGGTCGCCGGTGACACCGGCCGGGTTGGTCTGGGCCGCGAGCGCGGCCTTGGCCGGGTTCAGCGTCGGGTCGGTCGGCGAGAGGATGCCCTCGCGGTCCCACACCAGCACGTGCGCGGCGCCGGCGGCGAGCAGCAGCGTCACGATCGCGGTGCCCGCCGCACCGCCGCCGGAAATGACGATGCGCGCAGTCGCGAGCGTCTTGCTCACGCAGCGCAGCGCGTTGGTCAGCGCGGCGAGCACCACGATCGCGGTGCCGTGCTGGTCGTCGTGGAACACCGGGATGTCCAGTTCGGCGCGCAGCCGCCGCTCGATCTCGAAGCAGCGCGGCGCGGAGATGTCCTCGAGGTTGATGCCGCCGAAGCCGGGCGAGATGCCCCGCACGATGCGCACGATCTCGTCGGCGTCCTGGGTGTCCAGGCAGATCGGCCACGCGTCGATGTTGGCGAAGCGCTTGAACAGCGCTGCCTTGCCCTCCATCACCGGCAGCGCGGCGCCGGGCCCGATGTTGCCGAGCCCCAGCACGGCCGAGCCGTCGGTCACCACGGCGACCGAGTTGCCCTTGATGGTCAGCTTGGCGACGTCCTCGGGGTGCGCGGCGAGGGCGAGCGAGACCCGGCCGACACCCGGGGTGTACGCCATCGACAGGTCGTCACGCGTCTTGAGCGGCACCTTGGACTCCACGCTGATCTTCCCGCCCAGGTGCAGCAGGAAGGTCCGGTCCGACACGCGGTGCACGGTGACGCCCGGCACGCCGCGCATCGCCTCGACGATCTCCGCGGCGTGCTCGCCGTTGGACGCCGAGCAGCTGACGTCGATCGTGATCCGGTCCGGGCGGGACTCGCTGACGTCGATGGCGGTGACCAGCCCACCCGCGGTGCCGACCGCGGTGGCCAGCATGCCGACCACCGAGGCGGACGGGGCGGCGTAGAGGCGCACGGTGATCCCGTACGACGCGCTGGTGGGAAGCGGCCGCGGCCGCGCGGAGTCATGCATGCCCATCTGCACATCGTCTCAGTTGCCCGCACGTGACTGCGGCCCGGCACGGCGGAACGACCCGCCGTGCCGGGCCGCGACGGACCCGAGTGGTTGGCTCAGTGCGCCACCACGTGCCGCATCACGCTGTGCGCGGGCAGGTGGCGGGAGTTGCCGGCGTACCGCCACTGGTACCACGCGGAGGCGAACTGGCGGATCTGCGCGCTCGCCCGCCCTTGGGTACCGGTGATGCGCGTGGCCACCTTCACCCACGCGTGGTTGCGGTTGGCCCGCATCCAGAGCGTCACCTTCGCGTGCACCGGCTGGTGCGTCGTGGTGTCGACCACGCGCACCGTCAGCGTCGCGTGTCCGCCTGGGTGCACGTGCCGCGAGCCGCCGATGCCGACGTGCGTCCGGTCGAACGCCGGCCGCACCGGTGCCGAGGACGCCGAGTACGCGCTCGTGCCCGCCGAGGTCAGCGCCGCCACCTGGAACACGTAGCGCGCGCCGTTGGTCAGGCCGGTGATCGTCGCCGACGTGGCCGTCCGGTTGTGGTACGCCGCCGACGCCGACCGCCAGGTGTGCCCGTTGTTGCTGGAGTACCTGATGTCGTACCCGGTGATCGGGCCGGCGCCGGTCCAGCTGGGTGCCGTCCAGCTCAGCCGGACCGACCGGTTGCCGGGCGTGCCGCGCACGTGGGTCGGCGCCGACGCCTTGGCCGGGCCGAGGTCGACGACCTGGGCTCGGTTGCCGGTGGCGTTGTGCAGGTGCAGCACGAGCGCCTTGGTGTGTGCGTTGCGCACGTCGGCGTCGATCGACACCCCGGCCTGGTCGAGGTACAGCGGGTCGGAGACCGCCACCCGCGGCTTGGCGACGTCGAAGGCCACCGGGCCCACGTCGTCGACGTCGCCGTTGCTGAGCGGTGCCGCGTACGCGCTGAACGTGCCGACCGTGTAGCTGATCGGGAACTTCTTCGGGTTGCCGGTGACGCCGATCGCCGCCGGCCAAACCGGCAGGGTCACCACGTCGGTGTCGAACACGTTGCTGTCGACATCGCCCAGGTTGAAGTTCACCGGCTCGGCGTCGATCGCATCCCCGGTGTTGAGGTCGATCAGCCAGGCCAGCAGCACGTCGGTGCCGGGCGCGTTCTGTGCGTACACCTCGTAGTCCGGCACGTCGTCACCGTCGACGTCGATGTCCACGTACGGGATCGTCGCGTTGCCGATGGTGGCGTTGTCGCCGTAGGTCGCGACGCCGAAGTACAACCAGCCGTTCTCCAGCGTGCCGTCGTCCGGGCTCCGCGAGCTGCCTGCGCCGACATACTTGATGTCGCCGCCCCTGGCCGTCTCGTTGACCGTGCAGTCCGAGACGCCGTCGGCGCCGCAGGCGGGCAGCCGCCCGCTCGTGGCGCCGAGATCCATCACCGACACCAGCGAGTCGTACGCCTCCGAGGTGGTCGGGTCGCCCTGGCGCACCCCGGTGCCGGTCAGCTTCAGCGCAGCCTTGCCGGCGTGGAAGCTGCCTGTGGCAGTCATGCTGGACACCGGCTTGGCGGCGGCGTACACCGGCACCCGCAGCGTGTCGTGCCCGGCCTGGTCGATCAGCAGCCGGCCCGACGCGTCGGACAGGTACTGGCGGGCCAGCCCGGCCTGCTCGCTCGCCATGGTCGGGTCGATCGTGTGCCGCAGCGCGTCGGCGGTGACCGTCACGGTGACCGTGGCGTTCGTCGAAGCACCGGCCGCGATCGTGACCGAACTCGGCGAGACCGAGTAGCTCACCCCGGGCTGCTGGATCGCCGCGCCGTACGACAGCGACAGCGTCGCCGACGACGCACCGGTGTTCTCGACCTTGATCGTGTGGGTCCTGGTGACGGTCGTCCCGGCCGGCGCCTCGATCACGCCGAACGAGGCGCTGACGGCGCCTTCCATGCCCGCGTCGACGTCGTAGGCGAGGATCTCGGTGTTCACCGCGTCCAGGGCGTCGACCCGGCCGGCTCCGTCCCGGGCGGGACCGTAGATGTGACCGCTCTGGTTCGCACCGGTGTAGATGTCGTGCGAGGCGGTGTTCATGATCGCCGCCTTGACCTGCTCGGTCGTCCAGCTCGGGTGCTGCGCCCGGACCAGGGCGGCGATACCCGCGGTGTGCGGGGTCGCCATCGAGGTGCCCGAGATCGACAGCACCTCGTCGCCCGTGCCCATGCCGGCCGAGGAGATCGTGTCTCCGGGGGCCGTCACGTCCGGCTTGACCACGCCGATGGAGCCGTGCGTGCCGCGCGAGCTGAACGAGGACAGCAGGTCGGTGATGCTGGGGTCGGTCGAGGGCTGGTTGTTCAGCAGCGTCTTGGTGAACGTGACGTTCAGGGTGCCCGCGCCGGCTGCGGACTGCAGCCGCGCGGTCTCGGTCTTGGTCAGCTGGAACACCGGGATGTCCTTGTCGCCGGTGATGCCGGCGCCGAACACCGGGACGTCGCCGGTGAAGATCGCGCCGATCGCGCCGGCGGCCTTGACGTTCGCCGACCGTCCGACCGAGCCGCACTTGCGGGTGGCGTCGTCGGAGTCCCAGGTCAGCCAGGCGATCTTGCCGGCCACCTTGGCCGCGTCGGCACTCGAGAGCGCGGCGCATCCGTCCGCGTTGGCCGGCGACAGCTCGACCACGTCACCGGTCACGTCAGGGGCGTTGGCCCAGTCGTAGGCGACCGACACCTGGCCCACCGCGGTGCCGGCGACGCCGCCGGGCGCGTTAACGGTGATGCCGGACAGCAGTTGGTACGCGTCCACCGAGCTGGCCACGGCCAGCGAGCGCACCGCGTTGCCGGGCGCGCCGCCGGTGTCGGTCAGGTCGCCGTTGTTGCCCATCGCGATGACCGGCAGCACTCCGTTGGCCGCGAGCTGGTCGACGACCGCGTTCTCCGGGTCGTCCGGCGTCGCGTAGTCGCCGCCGAGGGACAGGTTGACGATGTCGAGGTGGTCGGAGAAGTCACCGTTGCCGTCCGGGTCCAGCGCCATGTCCAGCGCCGGGATGACCTCGTCGGTCGAGCCCTCGCAGCCGAACACCTTCAGCGAGTACAGGATCGCACCCGGTGCCATGCCGGGGCCGATCTTCATGCCGTCGAGGTCGGAGCCGGTCAGCGCGGTGTAGTCGCCGGTGAACGTCGATCCGTCGGCGTTCTCACCGTAGCCCGCGACTGTGCCGGCCACGTGGGTGCCGTGCTCGTTGCAGTCCAGTGGGTTGGCGTCCGGGTGCGGCACCGGCTGGTAGGTGTCCGAGGTCGGGTCGGCGTCGTAGTTGTCGCCGACGAAGTCCCAACCGCCGCCGACCTTGGCCTGCGCGAGGGGCGGCAGCGCGGCGCGCCAGTCGTACAGCCCGCCGGCGCTCGCGTGCGTCTCGGCCGCCTTGTACGCGGCCGTGGTGCCGGGCCCGCCGAAGTCGGCGTGCGTGTAGTCCAGGCCGGTGTCGATGATGCCGACCGTGACGCCGGCGCCGAGCTGATGGACGTTCGTCCACGTGTTCAGCACCTTCGTCAGCTGGGCCGCGCTGGCGTTCGAGGCGGTCTTGGGCACGATCTTGGAGATCTTGACGACGTCGCTGCGGGCGGCGATCGCGCGCAGCGCAGCGGCGTCAGCGGTCACGCCGATGCCGGGAACGGCGTTGCTGACCTGGAAGAGCTGGCGGGCGCTGCCGTCCTTGGCCCGGACGGCGGCGAGTACCGCGCTCGCGTCCTTCTTGACCTGGCTGCGGCGCGACAGCGCCGCGGACTTGGCCTTGGACCGCTTTGTCGAGGCGGCGCCGGGAACGGCGCGGTAGGTGTGCGCGGAGGTCGCGGCCGCCCCGGATCCGGCGAGCTGCACGAACACGGTCTGGCGTCCGGTGGCGTGCTGCAGCGCGCCCATCTTGGCGGCTCCCGGAATCGAGAGGCCGTGCTTGACCGTGGGCGCGGCGTGCGCGCCTGTCGGCGTGGCGTGTGGAGCCGACGGCTGCGCGTCGGCCGCGCCTGCGACCACTCCGGCGACGAGCAGTGCCACGGCCGTTCCGGCCGTCACCGCACTCGACCTGCGATACCTCATAGGACCTGTCCCCATCCCTGCGCCGCCGTCGAACTCGGGATCTCCGAGCGACCGAACGCGCGCATGGGCGGAGACGCTAACGCTCAGCGGACGCTTATGCCAGGCTTAGGCGCGAAATCGGCGGATTGATCGACCGCGCCTCTCCGGCCAGGACGCGCAGCCGGACCGGCGTGGTGCAAGGATGAGTGGCGCTCGCCGTTCGCACGTCACAACGAGGTGACCACGCCATGACCGAGACCCGTCCGGGCACCCCTGCGCCCAGCGGAGTCGATGCCGATACCTTCGCGCGCCGTTTCCTGGCCCACGCCGGCAGCCAGTTGCCCGGCCGGGACGACGACGAGCTGGAGATCCTCGCGAACGAGAACCTCGCCTTCGGCGCGGTGCGGCGGCCGGGTGAGACGTTGCTGCGGCTGCGTGAGCTGGACGCGGACACCAGCGCGATCGAGATCGTCACCTCGGACGCCGCGTTCCTGGTCGACTCGGTCCGGGCCGAGCTGCAGCGCTGCGGCCGGCCCGCCGAGCGGGTGCTGCACCCCCAGGTCGTCGTGCGGCGTGACTCCGACGGCGCGCTCATCGAAGTGCTGGACATCGACGACAACGCCGATGTGCCGCCAGGTGCACTGGTCGAGTCGTGGATGTACATCGAGCTGGACGCGGTGCCCGCCGAGGAGCAGCCGGTCCTGGCCGACGACGTGCGCCGGGTCCTGGCCGACGTGCACCACGCGCTCGACGACGCGCCCGCGATGTACGCCCGGCTGCGGCAGTTGGCGGACGCGCTGAGCGCCGACCCGGGCGAGTTCGACCGCGAGACCAGCGCCGAGGCCGGCGCGCTGCTGCGCTGGCTCGCCGACGGCAACTACATGATCTTGGGGCACGCCGCCTACTCGGCCAACGAGCTGGCCAGCCCGCGTGCCCAGGCGCAGGACGACGACGCCGAGGGGGTGCTGCGCGGGGCCGCCCGGATCTCGCCGCTCGAACTGCTGCCCGCGTACCGCAGCGGCGCCCCGCTGGTGATCTTCAAGTCCCCGCTGGTGTCGACGGTGCGCCGCTCGGTCCGCTACGACTGCGTCACCGTCGTGACGCAGGGTGACGGCAAGCAGATGATCCACGTGTTCCTCGGGTTGATCACGAACGCCGAGGACGGCCTGGTGGGCCGCGTGCCGGTGGTCCGCCGGCGCATCGCCGAGATCCTGCTGCGCTCCGGGGTGCGGGCCGACAGCCACACCGGCCGCCAGCTGCTCGCCGCGTTGCGCACCCTGCCGCGCGACGAACTGCTCGAGGCGCCGACCGGCGACCTGCTGCGGCTGGCCCAGCTGGTGGTGAACCGCGCCGAGCAGAAGACGGTCGGCGTGTTCGCCCGGATCCACCTCAACCGCGACTTCGTCAGCGTGCTGGTGTACTTCCCGGCCGATCGGTTCGGGCCGGAGACGCGGCGCCGGGTCACCGAGGTGATCTCCCGAAACTGGCCGGGCGAGATCATCGGCCGCGACGACCGGATCGTCGAGCTGGACCTGGCCCGGATGCAGTTCCTCATCGCGGTCCGGCCCGGCACGCAGCCGCCGTCGCCGGACCGGCCCGCCGTCGAGGTCGAGGTGGCCGCGGTGACCCGGCGCTGGAGCGACGACCTGCGCGACCTGCTGGTGGCGCAGCGGGGTGAGGAGGCCGCCGAGCGGCTGATCCGGATGTTCACCGGTGCCTTGCCCGAGGGGTACAAGGAGGACTTCGACGCGGCGGCGGGCGCGCGTGACCTGATCACGTTGGACGAGCTGCCGCGCGAGGACGGGCTGGCCTTCCAGCTCTACACGCCCACCGACGAGGACGAGGACGCCGACCGGCGGCTCAAGGTGTTCCGCACCGGCCAGGCCGTCACCCTCGCCCGGGCCCTGCCGATCTTCACCCAGATGGGGATCGAGGTGCTCGACGAGCGGCCCTACGAGATCGCACTGCGCGACGCCCAGGACGTCTGGATCTACGACTTCGGCCTGCGGCTGCCCGCCGGCGTCGACTTCGACGAGGAGCGCTCGACCGCGGTGATCGACGCGCTGCGGCTGCTGTGGCGCGAACAGATCGAGCAGGACGGGTTCAACGCGCTGGTGGTGCGCACCGGGATGTCGTGGTGGCAGGCCAACATCCTGCGCGCCTACGCCAAGTACCTGCGCCAGGCCGGGACCACCTTCAGCCAGGGCTACATCGAGCAGGCGCTCGTCGAGCACGCGGCGCTGGCAGAGGGCATCGTCGAGCTGTTCGAGGCGCGCTTCGACCCCGGGCGTGAGGGTCAGGCGACCGAGCCGCTGGTCGAGCGCATCGAGGCGCAGCTGGCCGAGGTGGCCAGCCTGGACCAGGACCACATCCTGCGCTCGCTGCTCGCGCTCGTCCGCGGCACGCTGCGAACCAACGCCTACCGGCTGGACGACGACGGCAACCGGCGCACCGCGCTGGCGATGAAGCTCGACCCGCGCGAGATCCCGGACCTGCCCGAACCCCGGCCCCGGTTCGAGATCTGGGTCTACTCCCCGCGCGTCGAGGGCGTGCACCTGCGTTTCGGCGCCGTCGCCCGCGGCGGGCTGCGCTGGTCGGACCGGCGCGAGGACTTCCGCACCGAGGTGCTCGGCCTGGTCAAGGCACAGATGGTCAAGAACGCGGTCATCGTCCCAACCGGCTCCAAGGGCGGCTTCGTCCCCAAGCAACTGCCCGATCCCGCCGACCGCGATGCATGGCTGGCCGAGGGGATCGCCTGCTACCGCATGTTCATCTCCTGCCTGCTGGACGTGACCGACAACTACGTCACCGACGCCTCGGGCGCGCAGACGATCGTGCCGCCGCCGCAGACCCGGCGCTACGACGGCGACGACCCGTACCTGGTGGTCGCGGCCGACAAGGGCACCGCCACGTTCAGCGACATCGCGAACGGGATCTCGGCCGACTACGGCTTCTGGCTCGGCGACGCGTTCGCCAGCGGCGGCTCGGTCGGCTACGACCACAAGGCGATGGGCATCACCGCGCGCGGCGCGTGGGAGTCGGTGAAGTACCACTTCCGCGAGCTGGGGCTGGACACCCAGACGCAGGACTTCACCGTTGTCGGCATCGGAGACATGTCCGGCGACGTGTTCGGTAACGGCATGTTGCTGTCCGAGCACATCCGGCTGGTCGCTGCCTTCGATCACCGGCACGTCTTCCTCGATCCCGACCCGGACGCCGCGAGCTCGTTCGCCGAGCGCCGCCGGCTCTACGGGATGCCGCGCTCGTCCTGGGCCGACTACGACACCTCGCTCATCTCCGCGGGCGGCGGGGTGTACCCGCGCACCCTCAAGGCGATCCCGATCAGCCCGCAGGTCGCCGCGCGGCTCGGGCTGCCGGCCACGACCAGCAAGCTCACCCCCACCGACCTGATCCACGCGATCCTGCTCGCGCCGGTGGACCTGCTCTGGAACGGCGGCATCGGCACGTACGTCAAGGCATCGACCGAGCCGCAGACGGCGGCCGGTGACAAGGCGAACGACGCGCTGCGGGCCAACGGCGCCGAACTGCGCGCCCGCGTCGTCGGCGAGGGCGGCAACCTCGGCTTCACCCAGTTGGGCCGCATCGAGTACGCGCGGGCGGGAGGGCAGATCAACACCGATGCGATCGACAACTCCGCCGGGGTGGACACGTCCGATCACGAGGTGAACCTGAAGATCCTGCTGAACCGGTCCGTCGCGGCGGGGACGATCACCGTCGCCGAGCGCAACGACCTGCTCGCGTCCGTCACCGAGGACGTCGCGGCACACGTGCTGCGCGACAACTACGAGCAGAACGTGCTGCTGGGCATGGCGCGCAAGCTGAGCCCGGCGTTGATCAGCGTGCACCAGCGGTTCATCCAGGCGCTCGAGACCGCCGGCGAGCTGGACCGCACGCTGGAGTTCCTGCCGTCGGACAAGGAGATCGCCGCGCGCGAGGCCGAGGGCATCGGCCTGGTCTCGCCGGAGAACTCGGTACTCGTCGCGTACTCGAAGATGACCCTCACCCGCAAGCTGGAGTCCTCGACGCTGCCGGACGAACCCTGGTTCCGCCGTGCCCTGGCCGGCTACTTCCCGCCGGCGATCGCCTCCCGCTTCGCCGACGAGTTGGACAAGCACCCGTTGCAGCGCGAGATCATCACCACCGTCGTCGTCAACGACATGATCAACCGCAGCGGGACGACGTTCGTTCACCGGGCGATCGAGGAGACCGGTGGCGACGCCGCCGAGATCACCCGCGCGTACAGCGTGGTCCGCGAGGTGTTCGGCCTCGGTGAGCTGTGGGCGGAGCTGGAGAGCCTGGACAACAAGGTCCCGACCGATGCGCAGCACGCCGGGTACCAGGAGATCCGCCGCCTCGTCGACCGGGCGACGCGCTGGCTGGTCGACGTCCGGTTCCCGATCTCGGACGTCGCGGCCGAGATCGACCGGTTCGGCCCCACGCTGCGCGAGCTCGGCCCGCGCATCGCCGAGCTGGTGCGCGGCGCCGAGCTGGCCGACATCCACGGCGAGACGGCACGGCTGGTCGAGCTGGGCCTGCCGACCGAGCTGGCGACGACGCTTGCGCAGCTGCTCAGCACGTTCCTGCTGCTGGACGTGGTCGAGATCGCCAACGCCAGCGAGCACTCACCGGCCGAGATCGCCGAGTTGCACTTCGCGCTGTCGGACCAGTTCTACGTCGACGAGATGCTGACCGCGGTGACCGCGTTGCCGCGAGATGACCGCTGGACGACCCTGGCACGCGCGGCGATGCGGCACGACGTGTACGCGGCGCTGTCGGCGATCACCACGGCAGTGCTGCGCGGCACCGACGACGCGCTGAGCGCCGATGACCGGACGCAGGTGTGGAGCGAGGCGAACATCGAACGCGTCGAGCGGGCGCGTTCGACCGTGCGCGCCGCGCTCGACCGGGACACGATCGACCTGGCGACGTTGTCGGTGGCACTGCGTGTGATGCGCGGCCTGCCCACCTGATCGCTGCCGCTTCCCCCCTGCTGCGACGGAAAATCGGCGCGAATTCTGGTAACAGGGTGGGGGGAGCGAAGCAAAGCGGGGCGGGAGGGCCCGGTTGGATCGGCCCGACGTGATCAAGAAAGCGACGTGATCAAGAAATCGACGCGACGCGGTGCACCGGCACGTGCGCCCAGACCCGCTTGCCGGAACGCAGCGGCACAACGCCCCAGTCGTCGGACACCGCGGCCACGATCTGCAGCCCACGGCCGGACGGTTCGGTGCTGCCGGGCGTACGCGGGCGCGGCGGTTCGGTGCTGGCGTCGGTGACCTCCACCGTCACCCCGTCCGGATCGAGCTCCCAGCGGACGGCGAGCGGGCCGTCGTCCGCCCTCGGCGTGTGCCGGACGGCGTTGCCGACGAGCTCGCTGAGGACCAGCACCACCTCGTCGATGGACTCCGGTTCGATGCCGCGCTCGGCGAGGTCGGCGCCGACCCTGCGGCGCACCAGCCCCGCGCTGGTCGGCTCGTGCCGGACCTCAATGGCGGACACCGCTCGCCTGCTCTCCTCCGACCGCAATTCCCCCGGACCTGTCGTTGATACCCGAGCCGCGCCGCCGGTTAACCGCCCGGGCTGTTCGCTCACACCCCGTCCACCTGGGCGATCACCTCGGCGGGGCGGTTGGTGATGATCGTGTCGACCCCCAGGCGCAGCACGTGCTCGACGTCGGCGGGATCGTCGACCGTCCAGACGTAGACCCGGTGCCCGCGGGCGTGCGCCCGGGCGACGAAGCCCGGATCGGCGCGCAGCAGGTGCAGGCCGGGTCCGGCGATCGGGACGCCGGCCGGCAGCATCCCCTCGCGGCGCACCGGATACAGCCGCTCCATCAGCAGCACCGTGGGGATGTCCGGCGCGAGCAGCTTGACCCGGCGCAGCGCGGTGGGCGCGAAACTCATCACGGTCACCGGGTTGCTCAGGTCGGCCGGTTCGCGCAGCGACTCCCCGGGTCCGGCTCGCCCGGCCCAGCCGAAGCGGCGCAGCAGCTCGACGAGCTCCTTCTCGACCAGCCCGCCGTAGCGGGTCGGGTGCTTGGTCTCGATCAGCAGCCCCACCCGGCGGTCGGCGTCGCGGACCAGTTCGAGCAGCCGCTCCAGCGTGAGCACGCCGCCGGACAGCGTCACCAGGTCGGGCGCGACACCGGACAGGTACGGCGCCGCGTTCACCAGGTCGTCGGCCGAGGCGGGCAGGTCGCCGTGCCATGACGAGAAGTCCAGCGCGCTGAGTGCTGCCAGGTCGAACTCGCTGACCACACCGCGGCCGTCCGAGGTCCGGTTCACCGTGCGGTCGTGCACGCAGACCAGGTGCCCGTCCCGGGTGAGCCGCACGTCGCACTCCAGCGCGTCCGCCCCGGACTCGATCGCGCTGAGGTAGGCAGCCAGGGTGTGCTCGGCCACGTCGAGTGACGCGCCGCGGTGGGCGACGATCAGCGGCCGGTCCGGCGGCTCGATCGCGGCGCGGGCTGCGCGGGGTCTCACCCGTCCATCGTGCCCGAAGCGCTCAGAGCACCTGCGGCGGCGCTCCGGTCTCGCTCACCATCGCGCGGCCGGCCTGTGCCCAGGCGTGCATGCCGCCGGCGATGTTCACCGCGTCGTAGCCGTTCTTGACCAGCCAGGCGGTCACCTGTCCGGAGCGGCCGCCCACGGCACACACGACGTGCACCCGCCGGTCCGTCGGGATGCGGTCCGGCTCGTAGTGGACGGTGGTGGGGACGCTGTTCATCGGGACGTGGACCGCGCCGGGGATGTGCCCGGCCTGCCACTCGTAGGGCTCGCGCACGTCCAGCACCGTGCCGTCCGCGGTCAGGTCTTCAGGCAGGTCGGCAACCGACGCGGACGGGGGCGCGGAGAAGAAGCTCACCGCCCCAGTCTGCCGCAGCGGCTCGGGGTGGCTCAGCGCAGCAGGCGGGACATGCGGCGGTCGGCCAGTTCGCGGCCCTCGGTCTGGCAGGTCGGGCAGTACTGGAACGAGCGGTCGGCGAAGGAGACGGTGCCGATCGAGTCGCCGCAGACCGGGCAGGGCAGCCCGCCGCGCGCGTGCACCTGCAGCCCGCTGCGCTTCTCCCCCTTCAGGGTGGCCGCCCGCTGCCCGACCGACCGCTCCACCGCGGCGGTCAACACCGACCCGATCGCGTCGTGCAGCCGGGTGATCTCGGCGTCGGTGAGCTTGGCCGCGAGCTTGAACGGCGAGAGCCGGGCGGCATGCAGGATCTCATCGGAGTAGGCGTTGCCGATGCCGGCGATCACGGACTGGTGGGTGATCGCGCGCTTGAGCTGGGCGCGCTCGCCGGCCAGTAGGCCGGCCAGCTGGTCGCGGGTGAGTGACAGCGCGTCCGGCCCGAGCTGGGCGATGCCGGGGACCTGCCGCGGGTCGGTGACCAGGTAGATCGCCAGCCGCTTCTGGGTGCCCGCCTCGGTCAGGTCGAAACCCGAGCTCGGCCCGGCCGGGAACTCAGGCGCCAGGTGCAGCCGGAACGCGAGCGGTCCGCGTCCGGGCTTCGGCGGCGCCGGGCTGAGCTGCTCGCGCCACTGCAGCCAGCCGGCGCGAGACAGGTGGGTGATCAGGTGCAGGCGGTCCGACCCGTCCCCGACGTCCAGCGAGAGGAACTTGCCGTACCGCGAGGCGCCGCTCACCACGGCCCCGTTCAGCGCGGACAGCGGTGGATCGAACGTCTTCACCGCGCTGAACGACGCGACGTCGGTGCGCACCACTGCGCGTCCGGCGGCCCGCTCGCGCAGGAAGCTCGCGAGCGCCTCGACCTCGGGCAACTCAGGCACGCGTCCAGATTACGGTGCGCCCGGACCGCGGCGTGGTGCTTGCCGTGTGCCACCGGCACCGACAGCATCACCGTGTGCAGGCATACGCCGTGACCGCCGATGGGCTGAGCGTGGTGCGCGGCGGGGTCGAGGTGCTGCGGGGGATCAGCGTCGAGATCGCCACGGGCGGCGTGACCGGCCTGCTCGGGCCGAGCGGGTCGGGCAAGACCACGTTGCTGCGCTGCATCCTCGGGCTGCAGCGGATCGCGCGGGGCACCGTGTGCGTACTCGGCCGGCCGAACGGGGACCCGGCGTTGCGCACCGAGGTCGGCTACGCCACCCAGGAGGCCTCCGTCTACGACGACCTCACGGTCGCGCAGAACCTGCGCTACTTCGCCGCGCTGCTCGGCACTCCTGCCGCGGACGTGGTTCGCGTGATCGAGGCGGTACAGCTGGGCGGCTACGCCGATCGGCTCGCCGGACGGCTCTCCGGCGGGCAGCGTTCGCGGGTCAGCCTGGCGGTCGCGATGCTCGGGACGCCCCGGCTGCTGGTGCTGGACGAGCCGACCGTCGGGCTGGACCCGCTGCTACGCGAGGACCTCTGGACCCTGTTCCATCGCGTGGCCGCGGACGGCGTCAGCGTGCTGGTGTCCAGTCACGTGATGGACGAGGCGGACCGGTGCGACCGGTTGCTGCTGCTGCGCGAAGGAGCGGTGCTCGCCCACGACACCCCGGCAGCGCTGAAGGACCGCACCGGCACCGGTTCGATGGAGGCCGCGTTCCTCACCCTGGTGCGCTCCGGGTGAGCCTCGGGACGACCGCCGTGGGGCGTAGCGCGGTGCGGACCGGGGCCACGGCCGGCAGGGTGCTGCGGCAGCTGCGGCACGACCCGCGCAGCGTGGTGCTGATGATCGTGGTGCCGTCGCTGCTCATGGTGCTGCTGCGTTACATGTACGACTCGCGCGCGGTGTTCGACCGCATCGCGCCCGCCCTGCTCGGGTTCTTTCCGTTCCTGATGATGTTCCTGATCACCTCGATCACGATGTTGCGCGAGCGGCGTGGCGGAACGCTGGAGCGGCTGTTGACCACGCCGATCGGGCGGCTCGATCTCATTGCCGGGTACGGCGTCGCGTTCTCGCTGTTGGCCCTGGTCGAGGTTCTCGTCGCGGTGCTCGTCAGCGTGTGGCTGGGGCTGTCGATTGCCGGCTCGTTGCTCTGGTTGCTGGTTGTCGCGGTCCTCAACGCACTGCTCGGCGTCGCCCTCGGCTTGCTGGCGAGCGCGTTCGCGCGCACCGAGTTCCAGGCGCTGCAGTTCATGCCGGTCCTCGTGCTGCCGCAGTTGCTGCTGTGCGGGCTGTTCCAGCCGCGCGGGCAGATGGCGAGCGTGCTGCGCTGGCTCTCGGACGTGATGCCGCTGTCGTACGCGGTCGATGCGCTGCAAACGGTGACGAGCGCGAGCTCGCTGAGCGGGACGTACTGGCGGGACGCGGCCGTCGTCGGCGGGTGCGTGGCGCTCGGCCTGGTGCTGGCCGCCGTGACGCTGCGCCGCCGCTCTGCCTGACGGGGAAGCCAGGGCTAGCGGGGGAAGTCCAGGGCTAGCGGGGGAAGTCCAAGCCGGTTGCCGCGTGGCAGCGGTACCCGTTCGGGTTCTTGGCCAGGTACTGCTGGTGGTAGCCCTCGGCGTAGTAGAACGGGCCGAGCGGGGCGATCTCCGTGCCGACCCGGTCGAAGCCGCGCGCCTGCAGGAACGCCGAATAGGTCGCCTTCGCCTCCTCGGCCACGGCGCGCTGCTCCTCGCTCGTGTAGTAGATCGCCGAGCGGTACTGGGTACCGATGTCGTTGCCCTGGCGCATGCCCTGTGTCGGGTCGTGCACCTCGAAGAAGCGGGCAACCAGTTCACCGAACTCGACCAGGGCGGGGTCGTAGGCCACCAGCACCGACTCGGTGTGACCGGTGCGCCCGGTGCAGACCTCCTCGTAGGTGGGGTGCGGGCTGAAGCCGCCGGCGTACCCGACGGCAGTGGTCCAGACCCCCTCGGTCTGCCAGAAGATCTCCTCGGCGCCCCAGAAGCAGCCGAGCCCGAACACCACCGTGCGGATCCCGTCCGGGAACGGCGGCTGGATCGGTCGGCCGTTGACGTGGTGCGTCGCGGGCACGGTGAACGGGTAGTCGGCCCGGCCCCGCAGCGCGTGCTCGGGGCTGATCAGGTCGGTCTTGGGATGCGAGAAGAGCATGACCTCAGGCTACGAGCGCGCGCCGATCGCGGCCACCGTGACGCGATAGCGATCAGGACGACGTAATCTGGCAGCTATGACGCAGTGGGGTCTGGACACCCTCTTCAATCCCGCCAAGAGGCACATGGATGAGGAGAAGCGTCGGCTGCAGTCGACCCGCGAGGAGGTCGGCGACAGTTCAGGTGGGAAGCGGATCGACCTCGAGTCCGGCAAGGTCCGGATCCGGCGCGACGATCGGGGCGTCCCGCGCGAGGAGGAGGATTCGGCCGCCGAACTGGTGGACGGTGCTGCTGCCGCCGCTGCCGAGGACGCCGCTGCCGAGGACACCGCACCCGAGCACTCCGCTCCCGACGCGACCGCCGCCGGCGCGGTCGAGCCGGGTTCGCCGGTGACGATCGCCGGATCGGCCGCCGAGCGGGCGGCCGCGCGTCGGCGCCGCGCGGCCAAGTAGCCGGCGCCCGCTCGATCGCGAAGCCCGGTTAAATCGCGAAACCCCCAGTGGGCGGGGGTTCCACTGGGGGCTTCATCGCGATCTCGGACCAGTTCCGGTGAGCGGGGGTTCCACCGGCGTTCGGACGTTGATCATTTTCGTCCTCGTGATCGGTTAGCGGGGGGGTTCACCGATCGGTCGGACTGTTCAGTTATCGGCTCGGTGGCCGCGGACTTGAGTCGAAGATCGAACTGAAGTTCCGCGCTTCTCGAACCCGCGTCATGGACGCAAACAGAACTATGCCGTGAAGTGTGTGTGAAGTCAAGTTGAGTTCCAAACTATTTAGCTTACATCGATGTAACTTGATCGGGCCGCGACACGGCGGCGGTCAGCTGGCGGACTCGCCGAGCGTGAGCGTCACCGTCGTGCTGTTCCCGCCCCGGGAGTAGGTGAGCTTGACCTGCTGGCCCGGAGCGTGGGAGCGGACCGCGGCCACCAGCGCGTCGGCCTCGTCGATGCGCTGCCCGGCCAGGGCGGTGACCACGTCGCCGACTCGCAGCCCGGCCTTGTCCGCCGGGGATCCGCTGGTGACGCTGCGAATGACCGCCCCACTGCCCTGCGTCGCGCTCCCGCCGACGCTGACCCCGAGCACCGCGTGGGTGGCCTTGCCGGTCGAGATGAGCTCGGTCGCGATCCGGCTCGCCTCGTCCGACGGGATGGCGAAGCCGATGCCGATGTTGCCCGACGAGCTCTGCTGCCCGGGCAGCTGCAGGCCGCCGCTGGACTGGTCGGTCGCGATCGCGGCGTTGATGCCGACCACGTCCCCGTTGAGATTCACCAGCGGACCACCGGAGTTCCCGGGGTTGATCGCGGCGTCGGTCTGCACCGCGTTGAACACGGCCTGATCGTTGCTGCTGTCCCCGGTCGTGACGGGGCGCGCGGTGTTGCTGACGATCCCGGCGGTGACCGTGTCGGACAGCCCGAGCGGGGCCCCCACGGCCACCACGGTCTGACCGACCTGCAGCGCGGACGAGCTGGCGAACGTCGCCGCGGTCAGGCCGGTCAGCTTCACCTTGAGCACGGCCAGATCGTCGGACGGATCGGTTCCGACGACCGTCGCGGGGACGGTGCGCCCGTCGGCCAGGGTGACCTTGATGGTGCCGTTGCCACCGGTGGCCGTCGCGATCACATGATTGTTGGTGAGGATGTAACCGTCCTGGCGGATGATCACGCCAGAACCGGTGTCACTCTCCTGGGGCGATGTGACGTTGATCGTGACCACGCTGGGGCCGATCTTCGCGGCGGCCGCGGTGACGGTGCCGTCGACCTTGGCCGCCGGCGCCGGCTGCGTGCTGAACGCCAGCCCCGCCGAGGGTGCCGTCGTCGCGTTGTCCCGGACGAGGGCAACCGTCCCGGCCCCGACGCCACCGCCGATCAGCGCGGCGATCACGGCGGCGGCCAGCACGGTGCGCCGCCCGGCCGCGGGACGCTGCGCCTGCTGCGGGCCGGCAGGGTGCGGTCCGGCAGGGTGCAGCTGGCCGGTCTCGGGTGCCTCGCCCGCCGGTCCGAACGCGCCGAGCGGCTGCTGCGCGTAGAGCGGGTACTGCGGCTCGGCCGGCTGGTACGGCTGGTATGGCTGATACGGCTGGTACGCCGCCCCGGACGGCTGCTGTGGGCCGGCCTGCTGTGGGCCTGCCTGCCGTGGTGCTGTGTCCGGCTGCTGAGGGTCGTTCGCGTTCGGCTGGTTCGGCTGGTTCGGCTGGTTCGGCTCGGTCATGCCGTCCAGGGTCGGCTGCGGCTCTGTGCGCTACCTGTGACCAAGCCGTGCGTTGCCGAGGGCTGGTGCCGAGAGCTGGTGCCGAGGGCTGGTGCCGAGGGCTGGTGCCGAGGGCTAGGCGGGCTCCGCGACGTCCTGCTCCCACCCGCCGCCGTGGGTGCGCTGGATCAGGTCGTTCACGATCGGTCCGATCACCTGCGGGAAGCCGGCCAGTTGTACCCCGATGCTGTACCGGTCGGTGGTCACGCCGCTGGCCGGGTCGGACTCGTCCAGCGTCATCCGCTCGCTGAGCGTGAGCATCTGGAACGCGATGCCCCGCGCGTTCAAGAACGCGGTGACGCGCTGCACCTCCGCGTCGTCGACCGTCTGCAGGAACACCTGACCGCTGAGCCACCCCGTCATGTCCATGGACCCGATTGTGCAACCCGCCGCGCCCCAGGCCCGCAGCGAGTTGCAGCGAGTTGCACAATCGGGCAGGTCAGGGCGTGAAGGCCAGCACCTGCGGGTCGTGATCGCTCGTCTGGTTCGTGTACTCGGCGTTGACGTGCACCACCTGGTAGTTAATGCCGCGCACCGCCCGGGTGACCAGGATGTGGTCGAGCACCTGCGAGATGCCGTTGTACACGTAGGTGTACTGCTGGTCGGCCGGCAGCGTGGTGATCAGGTCGGTCAGGCTCGCCGGCCCCGTCCCGGCCGCGTTCCCGGTCCGCAGCACGGCCAGCGCGGCGCTGAACTGGTAGTCGTTCAGGTCACCGAGCACGACCACCTCCGCCTTCTTTTCCACGTCCAGCAGCGACCGGACGAATTGGTGCACGACCAGCGCCTGCCCGGCGCGCTGCACCGTCGAGGACTGCTCGGGGTACTGGAAGCGCCCGTCGGCGTTCTGGTCGCCCAGCTTGGAGTCGAAGTGGTTGGCGATCACGATGACCCGCTGGCCGCGGAAGCTGAACTCCCCGGCCAGGGGCTTGCGGCTGTCCGTCCAGACCGGGTTGGTCGGGTCGATCCGCCCCGGCGACAGGCTCAGCGCCGCCTTGCCGTGCGACTTGACCGCCTGGGTGCCGGTGGTGGAGCGGTCGACGGACGTGCTGCCGGTGTCGACGAAGCTCACCCGGCTCGGGTCGTACAGGAACGCGACCCGGATGTTGCCGCCGGGCTGCCCGCCGTCCTTGTCGTTGACCGGGTCGATCTCGCGCCACTGGTAGGACGGCCCGCCGGCGGCACTGATCGCGGCGGTCAGCTTGGCCAGCGTCTGGTCGGCGGCCACGGTGCCGTCGTCGCGCGAGCCGGTGTTGTCCTGCACCTCCTCCAGCGCCACGATGTCCGGCGCGGCCAGGTTCGTGACCACGCCCTGCGCCAGCGCCTGGTACTTGGCCGCCGAGTCGCCCTGGGCGAGGTTCTCGACGTTGTACGTGGCGATGGACAGCTGGCGGGTCCCGGCGGGCTGGGCGACGACGGGCGCCGGGTGGTTGCGCTGCGGTGTGCCGACTGTGGTCGCGTCCAGGGCGTAGCCGCCGAAGGAGGACCAGTCGATCGGGCCCACCGTCGCGCCGGCCAGCACGTCGCCGACGTCCAGCCCGAGATCGGCGCCGTTCGCGGTGACCACCTCGAGCCGGCCGGACGGGGTCGCGTTCTCGGCGAGAACCTCGGTGCCGCCGCGGTAGGTGCGGTTCTGGTCGGGCTTGGTGGTGACGTACTGCTCGCCGTACTTGTTGGACGGGCCCACGACGCGCGCGTTGTCGACCTCCACGCGCATGCCCTCGAGCGACTCGTAGAAGTCGAGCGCGGAGCGATCCGGCGTGATCGGGGTGTCCTCGATGTTGCCGCCGCCGAGGTCCGGTGCGTAGGTGTCCGGGACGGTGGCCGGGGTGAGCACGACCGGGGCCGGCAGCGGGTTGCCGTGCGAGAGCACGATCGCAGTCGCGGTGCCGATCTCGGTGGTGCTCAGGTTGGAGGTCGTGCTGACCGTCTCGCCGCTGGACAGCGGATAGTAGTCGCTCACCTTGCCGCTGACCAGCACCGAGTCACCGACCGCGACCGGCGGTGCCGAGCCGGTGTAGACGAAGATGCCCTCACTGGTGGCCGCGTCACTGTCGGGCGCCGGGTCCTGCACCCAGTAGCCCTTGCTCGAGCCGCTGGTGCGCAGCCCGGTGACGATTCCGGGCACGTTGGTCACGGAGTCGCCGGCGTGCGGCGACACCCACTCGCCGCTCTGGATGTCGTGGATGCGCAGCGGGCCGGGCTCACCGGTGCCCGTCCCGCCACCGCCGGCCTCGTTCGCCGCGCCGGGCGTCGGGTCGGCGGCGGTGAAGTCGGTCCCGTTCTGGTCGGTGTCGGGACCGGAGCCACGCTGTACCGACGTGCTGTTGGACGGCCCTGGCGCGTCGGCATCGCCCTCGTGCACGACGGCCGAGCCGTACCCGACCAGGTCGACGACCGAGCCGTCGGCCGCGCAGGCGGGCACCGTCTTGCAGGTCAGCGCGGTCGGTGAGTTCACCAGCGCGACCGTGCCCGCGGCGCCGGACATGTTCGTGGTGCCGCTGGCCTGGGTCGGCGGCAGCGGGTCGCCACCGCCGCTCCCCGCACCCTCGCCGATCAGGTACAGCCCGCCCGGCGCGATCGAACCGGTCAGCGTGGTCACGGCCCAGCTCGAGCTCGCGCTGGCCGTCGCCGGCAGGTACTGCACCGACCACGACGAGAGGTCCACCGGCGCGGCGCTGCGGTTGGTCAGCTCGATGAAGTCGTTGTGCAGCGGGGCACCGGTGTTGCCGCCGCCGCCGTACACCTCGTTGAGGACGACGGTGGCCGAGGAGGCCGAGGCGGGGACTGCGACAGCGAGCAGCCCGGCGGCGCCGACAAGGGTGGTTGCGGCGAGCAGCGCCGGTAGGCGAAGTGAGCGCACGGGGGGTCCTTTCGAGCGGTGACCGGATCGGCTTTGCGGGGTGATCCGCCGATATGACGTCGAGCAGAACGTAACGCGCAATTCCGGCGCCGACCAGCGTTCGCCCTCGCCGGAGCGGGGTCACCCTCGCCTTTCCGGGGGCGCGGTGAAAGGGTGACGGTCATGAACGTGCTGCTGATCGGGCCGCCGGGTTCCGGCAAGGGCACCCAGGGCGAACGGCTCGCCGCGCGGCTGGGGCTGGAACACATCGCGGCCGGCGACCTGCTGCGTGCCGAGGTGCGGGCGGGCACGCCGCTCGGCCGGCAGGTGGTCGAGTTCATGCAGCGCGGTGACCTCGTGCCGGACGTGATCATCATCAGCCTGGTGATGCCGAAGGTGCTGGCCGCGGCGAGCGGGGCCGGTTACCTGCTGGACGGCTTCCCGCGTTCGGTGGAGCAGGCTCGCGAGGCGCGCGCTCTCGCCGAGCGGGTGGGCGCCTCACCGGACGCCGTGCTCTACCTCGACGTGCCGCGCGAGGAGCTGATCCGCCGCATCCTGCATCGCGCCGAGATCGAGGGGCGCGCGGACGACAACCCGCAGACCGTGGCGAACCGCCTGCAGGTGTTCAACGACGCGACCGCGCCGCTGATCGACTACTACCGCGGCCGTGGGATCTTGCACGTGATCGACGCCGACAAGGACGCCGACGAGGTCACCGAGGCGATCATCGGCGTCCTGCAGGCTGCCGCCTGATGCACTACTGCAGCAGCCGCTTGAGCACCTTGCCCGCCGGATTGCGGGGCAGCTCGTCGAGGAACACCACCTCGCGCGGCACCTTGTACCGGGCCAGGTTGGCCTTCACGAACTGCGTGATCGCGTCCTGGTCCAGCCCGCTCCCCGGCTCGCGGACCACGTAGGCGCGCAGCCGGGAGCCGAAGTCCGGGTCCGGCACCCCGATCACGGCGGCGTCGGTGACGTCCGGGTGCGAGGTCAGCAGCTCCTCGATCTCCAGTGGGAACACGTTCTCGCCGCCGGAGACGATCATGTCGTCGTCGCGCCCGTCGACGAACAGCCGGCCGGCCGCGTCGACATGCCCGACGTCGCCGGTTGCCATCAGCCCGGCGATGGTCTGCTTGCTGCCGCCGCCGGTGTAGCCCTCGAACGCGATCGAGCTGCCCACGAAGATCCGGCCGGTGTGGCCGGCGGGCACCCCTGCGCCGTCGTCGTCAAGCAGCTTGACGATGGTGCCGAGCGGCGGGCGGCCGACGGTGCCCGGTGCGGCCCGCAGATCCTGCGGGGTGGCGATGCTCGCGTACGCGACCTCGGTCGAGCCGTACAGGTTGTAGACGATCTCGCCGAGCAGGTCCATCGCGCGCGCGGCGAGTTCCGGCGACAGCGCCGAACCCGAGACGGCGACGACGCGCAGCGCGCTGAGGTCGTGGCGGGCGACCGCCGCGCCGTCGGCCAGCAACCTGGACAGCAGGACGGGCACGGTGATCAACGCGTCGCATCGCGTGCGCGCCAGCTCGTCCAGCGCCTCTGCCGCGTCGAACCGCCGGCTCATCACGAGCGTGTTCCCCAGGCCGAGTGCCAGCATCGCGCTGAGCAGGCCCCAGGCGTGGAATGCCGGCGCGGCAAGCAGCACCGGCCGGCCGGATCGCAACGGGATCTTGGACAGGTAGCCGCCGGGAATGACCAGGGAGAGGGCCAGCTCGCGCGGTGCGCCCTTCGGGGTGCCGGTGGTGCCGCTGGTGAGCAGCACGATGCGCTGCCTGCGGCCCGGACGCGGCGGAGGGCGGCCGCTCGCGCCGGCGCAGAGTCGATCCACGGTGAGCCCCGCTGTCGGGCCGTCCGTCCAGGCGATGACCGCGCCCAGGGGTGGTTCGTAGGCGGCCACGGCGGCGGCGAACTCGGCGTCGTGCACCAGCAGCGCCACCTGCTCGCGGGAGCACACGTCGGCCAGCTGGGGGCCGGCGAAGTCGGTGTTCAGCAGCAACGTGCGCGCACCGAGCCGGGCGCCGGCCAAGATCGCCAGGAACAGCCCGCGGTGGTTGCGGGCCAGGATGCCGAGGCTGTCGCCCGGGCGAAACCCCTTGTCGCGCAAGGCATTCGCGAGTTGGTTGGTACGCACGTCAAGCTCGCCGAAGGTGATCGAGCCGCGCTCGTCCGAGATCGCCACGGCACCGGGACGGGCCGCTGCCGCCAGCGTGACCGCGGCACCGGCGGGGCCGTACGCCTCGACGGCCCGCGCGCCGGCGAGCAACTTGTGCGGCGGCGTGAGGACGGCACCCGGACCGCGCGCGTGCAGCACGGTCGCGGCGTAGCGGGCCTCGGTGCCGGCGCGGACGAGCAGGTGGCGGGCGTCGCCGAGCAGGTCCACGGTCACCGGTGTACCAGGGGACGCACGTCGGCGCACCCGCAGCACGGCGCCCGGCGCGTCCGGGTCAGCCGTTGTGGCCGGGGCCGCGCCCGTGCCCGTGACCCTTCGGTTTCGGCTTGGCCTTCGGCTTGGGGGTGGTCGTCGGGGCGGGCTGGCGGATCACCGCCGATTTCCGGTCAACCGGTGCGACGACGGGCGACGGGCTCGCGGTGCGGGTGGCTGCAGTGGTCAGCTGTGCCCGCACCTTCGTGACCAGCGCGGCGATCTGCGCGGCTCGCGCCGGGCTGAGCGCACCGGCCGCCCGCAACGCGGTGAGGTCGCTGCTCAGGTCGGCCAGTGCGGCACGCGCCGCGGTCGGGTCGTGCCGCGCGGCGGCCCGGGCCACCGCGAGGACGTCGGTCTGCAGCTGGGTCCGGGCGCGGGCGGACAGCTCCGGTGCCGTCGGGCTCGGTGCCGAGGCGCACCCGGTCAGCACGGCGGCCAGGACGAGCGTGGCGAGGACGCGTCTCATCGGCCGACCGCCTTCTCCAGCTGGTCCAGATAGGTCCCGAGCGTCCCGCCGACCCTCGGGTACGCCGGCGCGGTGGGCGCGCCGTCCTGGGGCTGCCCGGTCTGCCCACTCGTCCCGGACGGCTGCGCGAGTACCAGCACGAGCGCGGCCACGCCGGCAGCGACCGCCAACGCGGCCGCCACGGCCCAGCCCAGCCGGCTGCGGCGTGCCGCCGGACGGTCGAGCAGCTTCGTCCCGCCCGAGCCCGCGGCGGGCGCGCTCAACAGCGCGGTGGGCGGGTCGGCCGCTGCCGGCGCGCTCGCCGGCACGGTACCGGTGGCCACCTCGATCACGGCGAGAGGTTCGCTCAGCGTTTCGGCGACCGCGGCCGCGGTCGGGCGTCCGGCCGGGTCGCGGGCGGTCATCGCGGCGAGCAGTTCGCACCACCGCGCGCCGAACCGGGTGGGGATCACCGGGTCGCGGTGCAGCCGGGCCGCCGCGGCGGCGACGCCCACACCGGGGAAGGCGACCTCGCCGGTGAGGCATTCGAGCAGTACCAGGCCGAGCGCGTACACGTCGGTGGAGCTGTCGACCGGTTCGCCCATCGCCTGCTCCGGGCTCAGGTAGTTGGCGGTGCCGACGGTCATACCCGCCTGGGTGAGCCGGGTGCTGTCGACGAGCCGGGCCACCCCGAAGTCGGCGAGCCGCGGCGCGAACTCGCCGTCCGGCGTGGGCTCGAGCAGGATGTTGGCCGGTTTGACGTCGCGATGCACGACCCCGTTGGCATGCACGTAGGCCAGCGTCGCTGCCAGCCGCCCCGCCAGCGCGGCGGTCTGCGCCGGGTTCAGCGGGCCGGCCCGCAGCTGCGTGGCCAGGCTCGGCCCGGCGACGAGCTCCATCACCAGGTAGGGCCGCTCGGTGCCGCCGACGGCCGCCGTGGTCCCGGCGTCGAACAGGGTGACCAGGCCGGGGTGGTTCAGCGCGGCGAGCAGGGTGATCTCGCCCGAGTGCCGGCGCGGGTCGGCGGCATCGGCCGCGGCGGGGAAGAACAGCTTGATGGCCACGTCCCGGCCGAGCAGGGTGTCCTCGGCGCGCAGGACCTCTGACATCCCGCCGCGCCCGAGCACCGGCCCGAGCCGGTAGCGACGGGCGAGCAGCACGCTGGCGTCGGCCGCGGGCGGGGCGGTCCGGGGTTGGGTGTCGACCATGGTCCCATTGGGTTACCCGATCCGGGCGAGCGGCAATCGGACACTGCCGCACCTGTCCGGGCCAGGGCCGCCCGCCGTCGCGGCGCCGGCCGGCCCGCACCCGCTCAGTGCGCCCGTGGCCGGCGCACCGCGAGCAGCGCGGCGGCACCGGCGAGCAGCAGCACGAGCGCCGCCCCGGTCAGCACGCCGACATCGCTGCCGGTGTTCGCCAACGGGGCGGTGCCGGCTGCCGCGGCACTCCGGCCCGACGCTGCGCGGCCGGCTGTTGCGGTGACAGCCATGACGCCGCGCCCGGTCGTGGTCGGCGTGGCCGTCGCGGCGGTGTGCCGGCCCGGGTCCGTCCCGGCGCCGGACGGTGCGCTCGGGGCGGACGCTGCTGCGCCGTCGGACCCGCCGCTCGTGCCCGTCGATGGCGATGATCCGGTGCCGGGGTCGCTCGGGGTGCCCGGATCGCTCGGGGTGGCCCGGTCGGTCGGCGTTCCGGCGTCCGGCGCCGGATTCACCTGCAGGGTGAACGTCTGGGTGATCGCCGTGCCGCCCGGAACGGTCTGCGCGCGGAGGGTGATCGTGTGGGTGCCGGCGGCGGCCGCGGGCGGTGTGCCGGACAGCTGCCCGGTCGCCGTATCGATCGACAGCCAGGACGGCGCGTCGCTGCCGCCGAGCGTGTACTCGAAGTTCGCCGGGCAGCCGAGCGCGCTCACCTGGAAGCCGAACGGCGAACCGACGGTCGCGGTAGCCGCCGCCGGGCTCACGAAGGTGGGCTGGGCGACCCCCACGACGAGCGTCAGCGGATCGATGATCGAGCCGGCCACGTTCTCCGCCTCGACCAGCAACTGGTACTGCTGCGGACCGGCAACGGGTCCGTCCGCGTGCAGGGTGACGGTGGTGGAGCCGTCGGCATCCTTGACGAGCCCGTAGATCTTCAGCCAGCCGGGTGCGTTCAGCAGCGACACCGACGGCGCGGGGTAGCCGACGGCGATCAGGCTGGGCAGGTAGGCGGACTGGGACAGGTCGCCGGTGTATCGGCAGCTCGGCGTGATGATCGTCGGCAGTTGCGCGACGTCGGTGGTGAACGTGATCGACACCGAACCGTCGGCCCGGTTGCTCCCGGCGGTGATCGACTGGTCCGAGCCGAAGGGGTCCGCGTAGCTGGCGCCCGCGCCGCCGCCCCCGCCCGCGCCGGCTCCCGCGCCGTGGTCGCCGCTGCCGCCACCCTGGCCGCCTCCGTCGCAGGCGCCCTGCCCGCCGCCGCCTCCGCCGCCGACACCGGAACCGGACGGCGCGCTTTCGCCCGGCTGGCCCGCGGCGAGCCAGCTCAGGGTGCAGATTCCCAGCTGGCCGGCGGCGCCGCCGCGGCCCGTGTGCAGGCCGGCGTAGCCGAGGCCGGGTGTGCCCGCCCCGTTGGTCCCGCCGTCGCCGCCGGTCTCGACGACCCACAGCCCGCTGCCGCCGCCGCCACCCCCGCCGCCGCCTGCGACCAGCAGCGGGTACTCGTTGGGGCCGTCGGCGACGACGTAGCTGGCGCCTCCTCCGTTGCCGCCGCTGCCGGACAGCTGCGAGCCGTAGCCGCGCTGCCCGCCGCCGCCCTTGGCACCGACGACGACCTTGAGCCTCTGGACGCCGGCGAGCTGGACCCGCACCCGCACGTCGGTGCCCGATCCGCCCGCGCCGCCGTGCGAGGAACCGCTGGACGAGTCGTCGCCGCCGAACCCGGCGCCGCCGACCCCCTTCAGATCGGCGTAGGCGGTGAGGGCGGGAACGTTCACGTAGTAGGTGCCCGCGCTGTCGAAGGTCACCGTCGGCTGCGTCGTCGTGTCGGCTGCGGCGGTCGACACCGGAAACACCGCCGACGCGAGCACGAGGAGGCTCCCGGCAGTCGCGAATACGGCTTTGCGTATGGGGATTCTCACGGGCGTTCCTTTGCGGTGTCAGTGGGCAACGAGGGGGCGGCTGTAGGCGCGGGCGCCGTGCAGCCAGAGCGCGTACCCGGCGACGAGGGCGCCGGCCAGGGCGAGCGCGCCGGTGCGGCCGAGCAGCGCGACCAGCGGCGCGACGATCGCTGCGCCGAGCGCGATGCCGCCGATCGAGGCCGGGAAGGCGAAGCCGTAGGCGCGGGCGAAGACCTCGTCCGGCAACTGCTCCTGCAGCACGGTCTCGGCGCCCACCTCGACGATCAGCGATCCGGCACCGGAGGCCAGCGACGCGAGCAGCACCGCGACGGGTGAGGGCAACGACGCCATGAGCGGCAGCGAAACCGCGACCGCGAGCAGGGCGAGCGAGAGCACCGCGCCCCGGCTGAACCGGCGCAGCGCCCGTGGCGCGATGCCGGTGCCGAGCAGCCCGCCGGCGCCGATCGCGGCGAGCAGCAGCCCGTACCCCGACTCGTGCCAGCCCAGCCGCACGCTGATTGCGACGAGCGCGACCGTCTGCATGCCGTAGCAGAGGCTGCACAGGATGTCGGCGCCGACCAGCCGGCTCGCGTCGGGTCGTCGCAGCAGTTCGCGCGCGCCGAGCGTCACGGCCGCCCACAGTCCGGGCTGCTGCTCGCTACCTGGCGTGGGCCGGAACGCGCTTCGATCGGGCACCGCAAGGACGAGTAGTGCGGACGCGGCGAACGTCAGCGCGTTGATCCCGAACGCCCACCCGGCGCCGGCCACGGCCAGCACCCCGGCCCCGAGCACCGGACCGGTGATGATGGCCAGCGGACCGATCGCGGCACGCAGCGCATTGGCCGCGGGCAACTGCTCACGGGGGAGCAGCCGCGGCAGGCTCGCCGCGACGCACGGCGGGTACGGGCTGGCCGCGGCGGTCGCGAACGCGGCCAGTGCCGGGACGAGCCACACGGCCAGCCCGTAGTGGGCGACCGCGACCAGACCGAGCATCGCGCCGACCCGGGCGACGTCGCTGGCGATCATGACCAGGCGCCGGTCGAACCGGTCGCCGAGCAGGCCGGCCGCCGGGCCGAGCAGCACGATCGGGAGCACCCGCGCCACCGTGGTCGCGCTGAGCCAGCCGGCCGAGTGCGTGCGCTCGTAGACGAATGCGAGCAGTGCCGCGTTGTAGAGCCAGTCGCCGAGCTGCGACACGGCCAGCGCCGCCATCAGCCGGCGGAAGTTCGGGCTGTCCAGCATGATCGCTCCTCGTGAGTAGGACGATCACGAGGTTGGCGCTAAGGCGGTCCGGTCCACATGCGGCAGCCGCCCTAGATCACGACTCAGATTCTGCTGTCGCCGCGCGCCGCTTCGTCATGCGATTGAGGGGCGTCGGCACCGCAATCGCATGCCGGATACGAGTTGTGTGGGCAAGGGGGGAGTTGAACCCCCACGTCCTTTCGGACACACGGACCTGAACCGTGCGCGTCTGCCATTCCGCCACTTGCCCGGCACGCGTGATCAGCTCACGCGTATGACAACGCGCAACGGTAGCACGCTCCTCAGGCCGCTTTTACCGGCCCGCTGGGGCCCGCCCGATAGACTGCCGCTGTCGCGTGAGTGCCCACGCGCTACAACCATGCCCCGCGAAGGAGGTACTCGTGAGCTTGGCGCAGCGGTTCGAGCGCCGCCTCGAGGGCTTGGTGGGCGGCGCGTTCGCACGGGTCTTCAAGGGCCAGGTCGAACCGGTCGAGATCGGCTCCGCGTTGCAGCGCGAGGCGGCCGACCGAAAGAACGTCATGGGCAACGGGCAGGTGCTGTGCCCGAACCGGTACCGGGTCACCCTGTCGCCCTCGGATCACGAGCGGCTGGTGCCGTGGGAGACCCAGCTGACCAACTCGCTCGCCGAGTTGCTGCAGGACTCGCTGGACGAGAACCGCTGGACGACCATCGGCGACATCGAGGTCTACCTCGCCCGCGACGACGAACTGCACACCGGCGTCTTCGGGGTGGCCTCGCGCATGGAGCCGCAGGCCCCGCCGCGCCGCCGCCCGTACGACTCGCTGTCGATGCCGGCCGTGCCCGGCCTGCCGCCGGGCGAGTACCCGCCCCCGCCGACCTACAGCGCGCCGCAACCCCCGGCATACAGCGCTCCGCAACCGCAGTCCTACGGCCCGCCGCCCGGTGCGTACGCGCCACCACCGGGTTACGCACCGCCGGCCCCGCAACCCGCGCCTCCTGGCAATCAGCAGTACGGTCCGCCGCAAGGCCCGCCGCCCGGGCAGCCGCGCCGGCCGGGAGCGTCCGTCACGGTCGATCAGACGCACCAGCGCTTCGAACTGCGGCACGGCAGCAACGTCATCGGCCGCGGCACCGACGCCGATCTGCAACTGCTCGACCAGGGCATCTCCCGCCGCCACCTGGACATCCAGTTCGACGGCAACTTCGCCACCGTCTACGACCTCGGCTCCACCAACGGCACCGCCGTGAACGGCCACGAGGTCGGCAGCCAGGTGCTGCGCCACGGCGACGTGATCCGCATCGGGCACACCCGGCTCGTGTTCCAGCAGGACACCCAGTGAGCTGCCGGACAGCGAAGCGCGCATGAACTCAGCCCTCGCGCTGCAGATCATGCGCTTCGGATTCCTCGCGCTGCTGTGGCTGTTCGTCTTCGGCGCGATCCGGGTGATCCGCAGTGACCTGCGCACCAGCGGCCAGCCGCGCATCGCCACCCCGCCGGCTCGCAAGGGCCGGGCGCGGTCGGTGGCGCCGCCGGCCGGCCGTGGCCCGTCGCAGTTGATCGTCACCGAGGGCAGCCTGCAGGGCACCCGCATCGGGCTCACCGGTGCGCCGGTGCTGATCGGCCGGGCGGACGACTCGACGCTGGTGCTCACCGATGACTACGCCAGCACCAGGCATGCGCGCATCACGATGCAGGACGGCATGTGGGTCGTCGAGGACCTCGGCTCCACGAACGGCACCTACCTCGGTCAGCGCAAGCTCGACGGCCCGGTGCCGATGGAGGTCGGCGTCCCGCTGCGCATCGGCAAGACCGTTCTGGAACTGCGTTAGATGGCGCTGATCCTGCGGTACGCCGTGCGTTCGGACCTCGGTCTGGTGCGCGGCAACAACGAGGACTCGGTGTACGCCGGCCCGCGGCTGCTCGCGGTGGCCGACGGCATGGGCGGGCACGCGGCGGGCGAGGTCGCCAGCAAGATCGTGATCGGCACGCTGGAGAGCCTGGACGAGGACCGCGCGCCGGGTGACGTGATGGCCGCGCTGCGCGATGCCGTGCTCGACGCGAACCAGCGGATCGCCGACGCCGTGCAGCAGGACCCCGCGCTGGACGGCATGGGCACCACGCTCACCGCGCTGCGCTTCGTCGGTTCACGCGTCGGGCTGGTGCACGTGGGCGATTCGCGCGCCTACCTGCTGCGGGCCGACCTGCTCTCGCAGATCACCCACGACGACACGTACGTGCAGTACCTGGTCGACATCGGCAAGCTGACGCCGGACGAGGCGAAGGACCACCCGCGCCGGTCGGTGATCCTCAAGGCATTGCGCGGCGCCGAAGTGGATCCCGACGTGTCGATCCGTGAGGCACGCCCGGGCGATCGGTACCTGCTGTGCAGCGACGGTCTGTCGGACGTGGTGTCGACCGAGACGATCCTGGACACGCTGCGGGTGCCGGATCCGCAGGAGTGCGCGGACCGGCTGGTCGAACTCGCGTTGCGCGGCGGCGGACCGGACAACGTGACCGTGATCGTCGCCGATGCGGTCGAAGCGCGCGCGGGCGATGTCATCGACGACGTCCCGGTGATCGCGGGCGCGTTCGTGGACCCGTCCGCGGCGGACGTCCCCGGCACCGACAGCCCGGCTGAGCGCGCCGCCCAGATGTCCCGCCCGAAGACGCCGTTGCCGGCTCCGCAGGCCGCGGTCAAGCGGCGCCCGCGCTGGCGGCTGATCGCGCTGCTCGTCGTGATCGCGGCCATGGTCATCGGTGTGCTGGCCGGTGTGTATGCCTGGACGCAGACCTACTACTTCGTGGGTCGGGACGGCACCGAGGTGGCGATCTTCCGCGGCGTGAACACCTCGTTCGGCCCGCTGAAGTTCTACGAGGTGGACGAGAACACCGACCTCAAACTCGCCGATCTCGACCCGTCCTCGCGTTCGCAGGTGAGCTCGGGCATCGCCGCGGGCAGCAAGGACGAGGCACGCAAGGTCATCACCCGGCTCGAGGCCGACCACATGCTGCCGCTGTGCTCGCAGTTGCAGCAGCCGACGATCACCCCCACCACGAGCCCGGCGGCGCCGCCGACCTCGCATGCCGCCTCCACACCGAAGTCGACGCCGAAGACGACGCCGAAGACGACCCCGAAGACGACGCCGAAGACGACACCGAAGACGACACCCAAGACGACCCCGCACACCACGCCGACGCCGACGCCGACCTCGCCCACGGCCGCCACCCCCACGGTGCCGACCTTTCCCGCACCGACGGTCAGCTACGGCCCGGACGACTGCCGGAGCGGATCGTGACCGTCCCGGCCGCGCTGAAGATCCCGACTCGCCGTGGCAGCGAGTTGCTGATGCTCGTGTTCGCCGTGCTGCTGGTCGTGGCGGCCGAGGCGGACGTCGAGGCCACGCGCGACGGGCACATCTCCAGCCGGTTGATCACCTACGCGGCCGTGCCGATCGTGGTCGGGCTCGTCACGCACCTGGTCATCCGCCGGGTCGCGCCGTACGCCGACCCGCTGCTGCTGCCGATCGTCGTGCTGCTCAACGGCCTCGGGCTGGTGATGATCCATCGCCTGGATCTCGGGCTCAAGCAGCAGGCCGCCCAGAGCGGTGACACGTTCAACAATCCGGCCGCACCGACCCAGGTGGTGTGGACCGCGATCGGGGTGGCGCTGTTCATCGTCCTGATCGTGCTCATCCGCGATCACCGCGTGCTGCAGCGTTACGCGTACACGCTCGCCCTCGCCGGATTGTTCTTCCTGGTCCTGCCCGCCGTCCTGCCCGCGAGCATGAGCGAGGTGAACGGCGCGCGCATCTGGATCCGGGTCGCCGGCTTCTCGATCCAGCCGGGCGAGTTCGCCAAGATCCTCTTGACGATCTTCGGTGCCGCCTACCTGGTCGCCAAGCGGGACGTGCTGTCGCTGGCCGGCAAGCGTGTCGGCTTCTCGATCCGGTCGCGGTTCATCGGCTTCGACCTGCCGCGCGGGCGTGACTTCGGGCCGCTGCTGCTCGCCTGGCTGCTGTGCATCGCGGTTCTGGTGCGCGGGCGCGACCTGGGCACGTCGCTGATGTTCTTCGGGCTGTTCGTGGTGCTGCTGTACGTCGCGACCGAGCGGGCCGGCTGGGTGGTGGTCGGCATCGCGCTGTTCGCGGTCGGCGCGTACCTGGCCTACCAGGTGTTCGGGACGGTGCAGACCCGCGTCGAGGTGTGGCTGCACCCGTTCGCGCCGCTCACCTCGGCCCAACTCGCGCAGGGGATCGATCCGGGCTATCAGTTGCGCCAATCGTTGTTCAGCCTGGGCACCGGCGGCATCTTCGGCAGCGGGCTGGGCAACGGCCACCCGGAACTCGTCCCGCTGCCCGCGACCGACTTCATCGTCTCCGCGTTCGGTGAGGAGATCGGGCTGTTCGGGCTGGTCGGCATCCTGGTGCTGTACGCGCT
The DNA here is from genome assembly GCF_027247405.1 of Jatrophihabitans cynanchi. NCBI lineage: Bacteria > Bacillati > Actinomycetota > Actinomycetes > Jatrophihabitantales > Jatrophihabitantaceae > Jatrophihabitans > Jatrophihabitans cynanchi. The sequence goes on from NZ_CP097463.1 coordinate 2,531,113, forward strand.
GTTCGTGGTTCGTGGCATCGCATCCGCGCTCGCGGTCCGGGACGCGTTCGGCAAGCTGCTCGCGATGGGCCTGTCGTTCCTGGTCGCGCTGCAGCTGTTCGTCGTGGTCGCCGGTGTCACCCGGCTGCTGCCCGAGACCGGGCTGACCACGCCGTTCCTGTCCTACGGCGGCTCGTCGCTGATCGGCAGCTACGCGCTGCTCGCGCTGCTGCTGCGCGTCTCGGACGCCGCGCGCCGGCCCGCCACCGTGCCGCCGGCCAAGGCGAAAGAGACGGTCCCGGCATGAACCGGCCGATCCGCAGAGTGGCGATCGCGCTCGGGGTGCTGTTCGCGGCGATCTTCGTGAACCTCAACTTCGTCCAGGTGGTCAAGAGCGACGAGTACCGCAACCACGTCGGCAACAAGCGGGTGCTGCTGAACGAGTACGCCAGCCCGCGTGGGCAGATCGTCGTCCAGGGCACCGCGATCGCGCTGAGCAAGCAGACCAGCGACGAGCTGAAGTACCTGCGCACCTACCCGCAGGGTGAGCTGTACGCGCCGGTCACCGGCTTCTACTCCTACGTCTACGGGCGAAGCGGGATCGAGGAGTCCGAGGACAAGGTGCTCTCCGGTGACGACCCGCGCCTGTTCGGCACTCAGCTGGGCAGCCTGCTGACGGGGCGCAACCCCAAGGGCGGCAGCATCCAGCTGACCCTGAACAAGGCAGCCCAGGCTGCGGCGTACAGCGCGATGAAGGGCGCGGACGGCAAGATGCGGCGCGGCGCTGTGGTCGCGCTCGATCCGACGACCGGGGCGATCCTGGCCGCGGTGTCCACGCCGTCCTACGACCCGAACGAGCTCAGCTCGCACAACGCGAACACGATGGAACGCGCCTGGAGCAAACTCAATGACAACCCGGCCAAGCCGATGCTCAACCGCGCCTTCAACGAGCTGTACGCGCCCGGCTCGGTGTTCAAGGTGATCGTCTCGGCCGCGGCGCTGTCCGATCCGGCGGCCAAGATCACGCCGGATACCAGGGTGCCGGCGCCCAACGGCTACTGGCCGTTCGACCCGAAGAAGACGAGCGCCTGCCCGAACGATCCGACGTCCTCGTGCGTGAAGAACTTCGACGGCGAGACGTGCGACAACGGCAAGACTGCGACGCTCGCGTTCGCGCTGGCCAAGTCGTGCAACACCGCGTTCGCCGCCCTGGCGGTCGACAAGCTGGGCGGGCAGCGGATCGCCGACCAGGCCAAGCTGTTCGGGTTCGGCGACCCGTACACCGGCGACCCGCCGGACCTGTGCCACCCGCCGGCGCTCAACGTGCCGCTGCCCGTGTGTACCTCGACGGTGGGCAGCACCGGCGATCTCACCGACAAGGGCAGCCTGTCGCACACCTCGTTCGGTCAGCAGGACGTGCGGATCACGCCGTTGCAGGCGGCGATGATCTCCGCGGCGGTCGCGAACAACGGCTCGCTGATGAAGCCGTACCTGGTCGCGAAGGAGCTCAGTCCGAACCTGTCGACGCTGAGCCAGACCGAGCCCACGCAATTGAGCCAGGCGCTGGACCCGGATCTGGACACCGACCTGCAGGAGATGATGGAAGGTGTCGTGACCGCGCCGGAGGGCACCGGTGGCGCGGCCCGGATCTCCGATATCCCCGGCGTGGTCGTGGGTGGCAAGACCGGTACCGCCGACACCGGCATCTTCGTGAACGGCAAGGAAACCCCGCCGCACGCATGGTTCTCCGGCTTCGCGCTGCAGAACGGCGCGCCGAAGATCGCGGTCGCCGTGATCATCGAGAACGGCGGAGTGAACGGTAACGAGACCACCGGCGGGCTGGCGGCGGCGCCGGTCGCGAAGGCGGTCATGGAGGCCTACCTCAAGTCAGGCGGGGGACACTAATGGCAAGCGATGAGAGGGACGAACGATGACGCAGGGCCGACTGTTCGGCGGCCGGTACGAGCTCGGTGAGCTCATCGGCTACGGCGGCATGGCCGAGGTGCACCGTGGGCGCGACATCCGGCTCGGCCGGGACGTCGCGATCAAGGTGCTGCGCGCGGATCTCGCTCGCGACCCCTCGTTCCTCAACCGGTTCCGACGCGAGGCACAGTCCGCGGCGGGCTTGAACCATCCGTCGATCGTGTCGGTCTACGACACCGGTGAGGACGCGGCCCCGGACGGCGGCAGCCAGCCGTACATCGTGATGGAGTTCGTCGAGGGACGCACGCTGCGTGACATCCTCAAGGCCGAGGGCAGGCTCCCGGCCCGGCGTGCCATGGAGATCACGGCCGACATCTGCGGCGCGCTGGACTTCAGCCACCGCAACGGGATCGTGCACCGCGACATCAAGCCGGCCAACGTGATGATCACGCACAGCGGCGCGGTCAAGGTGATGGACTTCGGCATCGCGCGCGCCGTGGCCGACAGCGCGGCGACCGTGACGCAGACCGCCAACGTGATCGGCACCGCCCAGTACCTCTCGCCCGAGCAGGCACGCGGCGAGGCCGTCGACGCCCGCTCGGACGTCTACTCGACCGGCTGCCTGCTCTACGAGCTGGTGACGGGCGTCCCGCCGTTCCAAGGAGATTCCCCGGTCGCGGTCGCCTATCAGCACGTGCGCGAGAACGCGATGGTCCCGTCGGCACGCAACCCCGAGGTGCCGCGCGCGCTGGACTCCATCGTGATGAAGGCGCTCGCGAAGAACCAGCTCAACCGCTACCAGTCCGCCGGGGAGATGCGCAGCGACCTGCAGCGGGCGCTGGCGAACCAGCCGGTGAACGCCGAGGCGGTGATGACCGACGCCGAGCGCACCCAGTTCATCGCACGCACCCCGCCGCCGGTCGCGGTCGCCCGGCACGACCTGGACGAGCCGATGCGCGAGGACGACCAGCGCCGGGCGGGGCTGATCTGGCTGGCGGTGATCCTCGCCATGCTGCTGGTCATCGGTGGCGTCGCCGCGCTGATCTACTTCACCCGCAAGCAGGACAATAACGGACCCAAGACGGCGACCGTGCCCGCGGTGATCGGCCTGTCGCCCGCCGCGGCGGAGACCGCGTTGAAGGGCGCCGGCTTCACCGACATCGTCGCGGGAGCGCCCATCACCGATCAGTCGCAGTGCCAGTCGCAAGTGCAGGCCGGCCAGGTCTGCACGGTCTCGCCGGCCGTCGGCGACTCCGCCAAGACGAACGTCAAGGTCAGCTACTCGATCTACTCGATCAAGATGGTGACCATCCCGCCGGTGACCGACATGCAGTACAGCGAGGCCGCGCCCGTGCTCACCAAGCTCGGGCTCGTGCCGAAGGTCAAGCAGGTGTTCGACCGGCACCCGCAGGGCTACGTCGTCACCCAGGATCCGCCGCCGTACGGCAACCAGGTGCCGGTCGGCACCACGGTGACGCTCGGTGTCTCGACCGGCACGATCAAGCTGCCGGACGTGCGCACCAAGAACGTCGACGACGCCAAGACGCAGCTGAACCGGCTGCAGTTCACCGATGTCCGGGCCGACGACACCAAGGTCACCCACGACAAGAAGCTCGAGAACACCGTGGCGGACATGAGCCCCAAGCCCGGGATCGCCTACCCGCCGGACACCACCATCCACCTGACCGTCTACGTGTACGAGAAGCCGCCGCCGACCTGCACCACACCGCCGCCGCCGGGCACCGGGAGCAGCACGCCCGGCGGGACGGCCACTACGGGGGTGACCGGTACCCCGACCGGCCCGGGTGGCGCGTCGGGCACCGGCCTACCGCCCTGCACCACGCCGTGACTGCGGCCCGCGATGCGGCCTGACGCCGCCGCTGATCGCAGTGGTGTCAGGCCGCATCGGCGGGAAGCACGACCAGGGCGAGCAGGCCACGCTGCCCGCTGGCTCGGTCGGTGAGCCGCACGCTGCCACCGTGTGCGCGTACCAGGTCGCGCACGATCGGCAGCCCCAGCCCGGTGCCGCCGGTCTCGCGGTCGCGCGCCTCCTCGATGCGGTAGAAGCGGTCGAACACCCGCTCACGTTCGGCCGGTGCGATGCCGGGTCCGTCGTCGGCGACGGACAGGCGCACGACCCGCCGCCCGGCCAGGTTGCCGAGCCGCACCTCGACGGCGACCTCGGTGTCGGCGTAGCGGACCGCGTTGTCCAGCAGGTTGATCAGCACGCGATGCAGGCCGTCCGGGTCGCCCTGCACGGTCACGTCGTGATCCACCGACGCGTGCACCGGGACGCGCGCATGCTCGTAGCCGTCGACCACGGTGGACACCAGATCGTCCAGCCGGACGGGCTCGCGGCGCGGGCTGCGTGCCTCGTCCATCCGGGCCAGCGCGAGCAGGTCCTCGACCAGCCGGTTCAGCCGCTCGACGTCGAGCATCACGTCGTCGACCACGCCGGACCAGTCGCTCGCCGGGCCCATCCGCTGCGCGACCTCCAGCTGCACGCGCAGCGAGGCCAGCGGTGAGCGCAGCTCGTGCGCGGCGTCGCCGATGAAGGTGCGCTGGCGCGCGGTGGCCGCGTCGATGCGGTCGAGCATCGCGTTCAGCGTGACGGCGAGGCGGTGGATCTCGTCGTGCGCACCGGGAACCGGCAGCCGCTGATCGGCCAGCCCGGCCGCGGTGATGTCGGCCGCCCCGTGCCGCAGCGCGGCGACCGGACGCAGCGTCAGCGCGACCACCGCGTAGGTCGCGAGCCCCATCAGCAGCACGGCGATCGGGCCGCCGATGAGCGCGGCCCGGCCCAGGATGCGCAGGCTGTCGTCGACCCGCGAGATGTCGCTGACGACCAGCACGGTCTTGCCCCCGACGTTCTGCGCAAGCACCCGCAGCCGGGCGTCGGAGGTGGTGCTGTCGATGTCCAGCCGCGCACCCTTGCGTGCCTCGCGGAGCTGGCGGGCATCGAGCACCGGAGTGGTGCGATCCGCGCCCGGCGAGGCCGCGATGACCACGTCCTGCGCGTTGACCACCTGCACCGCGGTGATGCCGCCGGTCGTGGGCAGCACGCTGGTGGGGTTCTTCCCGCTGCGGAACTGCCGGGCAATGTCGGACGCCGTCTTCTGCGCGGACGAGTCCAGCACCCGTACCAGGGCGTACCGCTGCAACACCAGCAGCAGCACCGCGCCGGTCGCGACCGCGAGCGAGAACAGCGCGGTGGCCAGCAGGGTGAGCCGCGCGCGCAGCGACTGCCGCGCCCACCAGCGGGCGGGCCAGCCCAGCCCGGACCAGCCGCGCCCGGCCATCAGCTACTCGCGGTGCCGGTCTCCGTGGTGAGGCGATAGCCCGCCCCGCGCACCGTCTGCACGCTCTGCCGGCCGAACGGCGTGTCGATCTTGCGCCGCAGGTAGCCCACGTACACCTCGACGACGTTGGCGTCCCCGTCGTAGTTGGCGTCCCACACGTGATGCAGGATGTCCGCCTTGCTGACCGCGTCGCCGGCGCGGCGCATCAGGAACTCCAGCAACGAGAACTCGCGCGGGGTCAGCTCGATCGACACATCGCCGCGCTTGACGGTGTGCGCCGCGGGGTCCAGCACCAGGTCGTCGACGGTGAGCGAGGCAGGCCGCGGCGTGACCCCGCGGCGCAGCAACGCCCGCAGCCGGGCGAGCAGCACGACGAAGGAGAACGGCTTGGTCAGGTAGTCGTCGGCGCCCAGGTCGAGCGCGTCGGCCTCGTCGTACTCGCCGTCCTTCGCGGTGAGCATCAGGATCGGCACCCAGTTCTCGGCCGCGCGCAGCTGCTCGATGATCCGGTACCCGGACAAGCCGGGGAGCATGATGTCCAGCACCACCGCGTCGTACGTGCTCTCCTGCGCCATGTGCAGGCCGTCCGGCCCGGTGTGTGCGAGATCCACGGTGAAGCCCTCGTTGGCGAGTCCGCGCTGCAGTGCGGAGGCCAACCGGACCTCGTCCTCGACGATCAGTAGCCGCACGGGTTCTCCTTCATCGACGACACCGGCCAGCCTGCCACTGTGGCCCCGCCCACGAGCGGCGACACCTCAGCCCGGTCACAGTGCCTCATCCTCATCCTTGATGAAGTGACGATCGCGTCTTTCGCCCGGCGACACCCCGCGTTGCGGTGGGTCGTCCCGACGACGATCCTCGCCATCGCTGCCACGTCGACCGTAGCGGTGTTCAGCCTCAGCCGCTCGGACGATCGCCTTCCGGAAGCGACCGCCGATTCGCTGGTGCGCGGCATCGAGGCGGCCCGCGACACCGGGTTCTCCGGGACCGTCCTCGCGCAGACCTCGCTGGACCTGCCGGTGTCGGCCGCCGCGTCCGGCAGTGGATCCCCGACGCTGCTCGAGGCCGGCTCGCACACGATGCGCTACTGGTACGGCGGTGCCCAGCGGCAGCGGGTCGCACTGCTCGCGGCCACCAGCGAGACCGACGTGTTCCACTCCGGCCGCGACGTCTGGCAGTGGGACAGCCAGACCCGCGTGGCCACCCACTCGCTGCTCGCCCCGGCCGCGACCGCCGCGATCGGCGCGCCGATCTCGCCGGCGCCGTTGACCCTCGCGACCCTCACCCCGCAGCAGCTGACCGAGCGCACACTGGCCGCCATCGACGAGCAGACCGAGATCATCTCCAGGCTCGGGCCGCAGATCGCCGATCGGCCGACATACGAGCTGATCCTGCGGCCGGCGGACGACGCGCAGACCCGCATCGGCGCCGTCCACATCGACGTGGACGCCGCGCGCAACGTCCCGCTCGGCGTGCAGGTCTACGCCCGCGGTCTGCTGCAGCCGTCCATCGACGTCGCGTTCACCAGCGTCACCTACAAGATGCCCGCGGCCGACTACTTCGCCTTCACGCCGCCGGCCGGGGCGACGGTGCTGCGCGGCCCGCAGCAACAGATCGTCGCGGCGGCTCCCGGCGCGGCGGTCGCCCAGGCCGCGATCGGCGACACCGGCTGGGCGGCGATCACCGAGTACCGCGCGGTCGGCGGCCCCTCTGCCGTCGTGCCGCGGGACATGCAGTCGACGATGAGCACAGTCTCCGGGGACTGGGGCTCGGGCGCGCTGCTCGACACCCCGCTGCTGTGCCTGCTCGTCACGGCGGACGGCCGGGTGCTCGCCGGCTCGGTGGAGCCCGCCGTGCTGTACGCCGCGGCCGCGCACAGCTGATCGGTCCGGGCTACTGCAGGTAGCCCTCCACCTCGTTCACGCTGCGTTCGCGTGCCGTGTCCGGGTTCTCGCCGGTGTCCTCGCGGGCGCGGCGCTGGCGCAGCAGGTCCCACGCCTGATCGAGCTGGTTCTCCAGGGCCTGCAGCCGGGTCCGATCGGCGCCGTCGAGTCCGTGGCCGCTCGCGCGCAGCCGCTTCTCCTCGGCGACCAGCTCGTGGATGTGTTCGAGGATGCCTTTGTCGGTGCCGTCGTCCATTTTCGGTTACAGCCTTTCGCTTTTAGGTCGGACGCTGAGCGCGACGGCGAGTGCAGCCAGGACGAGCAGGCCCACGCAGCACAGTGCCACCACCCGGTAACCGTGCACCATGACCGGCACCTGGCGGTAGGCCTCTCCGCGCAACCCGGCCAGCGGCGGCAGCACCGCCACCGCCAGCAGCCCGCCGGCGCGCGCGATCGCGTTGTTCACCCCGGACGCGATGCCGACGTCGTCACCGGGCGCGGCGGCCATCACCGTGGCCGTCAACGGCGCGACCAGCGTGACCAGGCCGAGTCCGAACAGGACGACGCCGGGCAGCACGTCGAGCAGGTAGTTGCGGTGCTGCGCGTCGATGCGCAGCGTCAGCAGCAGGCCGGCCGCCGCGAGCAGTGGTCCGGCGATCAGCTGTGCCCGCGGGCCGATCCGGGTGGCGAGGGCGCCGCTGCGCGCGGACAGCACGAGCAGCAGGATCGTGATCGGCAGCGTCGCGAGGCCGGCCGCCAGCGCGCCGTAGCCGCCGGAGACCTGCAGGTGCAGCACCAGCACGAACAGCACCGCCCCGAGCGCTGCGTAGGTCAGCAGCGTCATGGCGTTCGTCCCGCTGAAGGTGCGGTCGGCGAACAGGCGCAGCGGCACGAGCGGCTCGCGCGCCCGCCGTTCGACGAGCACGAACACGACGAGCAGCGCCGCGCCCGCCGCACACGTCCCGACCGTCACGGCGGACCAGCCCGCGGTGCCGGCGTGCGTGCTGCCGAAGGTCAGCAGTGCGAGGGCGCCTGCGACCAGGGCGGTGCCGGCGACGTCCGGGGTGTGGGACGTACGGGTCGAGCGGGTCTCCGGCACGAACCGCAGCCCGAGGAACACCACGAGCGCGGCGAGCGGCAGGTTGATCAGGAACGCCCACCGCCACGAGTGGTACTGCACCAGCCAGCCGCCGAGCAGCGGCCCGATCGCGGTGCTGACTCCGGAGAGCCCGGACCAGGCGCCGACCGCGATAGCGCGGTCCTCGGCGATGAAGCTCGCGGAGATGATCGCCAGGCTGCCCGGGGTCATCAGCGCGCCGCCGACACCCTGTACCGCGCGGGCGGCGATCAGCACGCCCGCGTTCGGGGCGAGCGCGCAGGCCAGTGAGGCCAGGGCGAACCACGTCGCGCCGATCAGGAAGATGCGACGCCGGCCGAGCCGGTCACCGAGCGAGCCGCCGAGCAGGATCAGACTGGCCAGCGCCAGCGTGTACGCGTTCAGCACCCACTGCAGCGCGGTGAAACCGGCGTGCAGATCCTGGCCGATGTGCTTGGCCGCGACGTTGACGATCGTGCTGTCCAGGAACGCCATTCCGGATCCGAGGACGGTTGCGGCCAGGACCGCGCGCCCGCGCGCCGTCTCCAACCGGACCAGTTGGCTCATGGGCACAGTCTGCCGGGCCTCGAATTCGCCGTTCGGGACTTGCGGGAAAGGCACCTTGCCTTGCTAGGCTGTTGCCGGTTGCCGCGATGGCTCGTACGCGAGGCAGGTAACCGGTTGATCGTCCTTCTCTCGGCTGTCGGGAAATGGTGTTCGCCCGGTGGTGACCTCGGAACCCGCAAGGTGCGGTTTCCTAGCAGCAATAGGAGAAGTTGACGTGGCTCAGGGCGTAGTCAAGTGGTTCAACAGCGAGAAGGGCTTCGGCTTCATCGCTCCCGACGGTGGCGCTCCGGACGTGTTCGTCCACTACTCGGCCATCCAGTCCGACGGCTACCGCTCGCTGGATGAGAACCAGCGGGTGGAGTTCGACGTGACCCAGGGCCAGAAGGGCCCGCAGGCGGAGAACGTCCGCCCGGTCTGACACCCGGTACCAAGCGAAGGGGCCCTGCCGCCGGCAGGGCCCCTTCGTCATCTGCTGGTGAGGCGCGTGCCGCTGTTACTGCGAGTCGCGCCAGGCGAGCCAGGACTTGAGCTGACCGAGGTCGTGCCCCTCGTTGCCGACGCCGACGGTGAACAGCGTCGCGCCCGCCTCGAGCAGCGGCCCCGCGACTTCGGCCGGTTCGCCGGAGGCTCCGGTACCGACCGACACCTCGATCTCGGCCGGGTCACGCCCGATGTCGGCGCAGTGCTTCCGCAGGACCGCCAGTTTCCGGGTGAGCGTCTCGGCGTCGCTGAAGGAGTGCCAGATGTTGGCGTGCCGGGCGACCATGCGCAGCGTCTTGCGCTCGCCGCCGCCGCCGATGAGCACCGGGAGCTTGCGTCGGGGCGGCGGGTTGAGCTTGCCGAGCCGCTCCTCGATCCGGGGCAGCGCTTCGGCCAGCACGTCCAGCCGCTGCCCGGCGGTGCCGAACTCGTAGCCGTACTCGGTGTAGTCGCGCTCGAACCAGCCCGACCCGATGCCGAGGATCAGCCGGCCGTCGCTGATGTTGTCGACGGTGCGGGCCATGTCGGCGAGCAGGTCCGGGTTGCGGTAGCTGTTGCAGCTCACCAGCGCCCCGATCTCGATCCGGCTGGTCTGCTCGGCCCAGGCGCCGAGCATCGTCCAGCACTCGTAGTGCTTGCCGTCGGGGTCGCCGTAGAGCGGGTAGAAGTGGTCCCAGTTGAACACGATGTCGGTGCCGAGGTCCTCGGCCTCCCGGACCCGGTCACGCAGCGTGGCGTAGTCGGCGTGCTGGGGTTGTAGCTGCAGGGCGATTTGGATCGCTGGATTCGTCACGTCCGGCAACGCTACTTGGCCGCAGCAGCGGGCCGCGCGCGAATTGCCCGGCTCAGCCGAGCAGGACCAGCTCCAGCTCGGTGGTGTCGCCGCCGGCGCGGACCTGGACGGGGACGCCCCAGTCCTGCCGGGCGAGGTAGCACGCGGGGTGTTCGCCTCCCGCGTCGTCGCAGGACGCGGCCTGCGCGGTCAGGTGCAGGACCCCGTCGCCCTCGGCGAGGACCAGGTCGCGGGCCAGCTCGGCCGAGTCGCCCGCGCCGTCCAGCAGCAGCGACGGCGGCGAGGCGCTGACGCTGAGCCGGGTGGACGGGCCGTACCGTTCGTCCAGCTTGCGCCCGGGCGCCGGCCGGAACACGACGCGCAGCCGGACCGGGCCGGCCGCTACCGGGGTCGGCGGGCGAGCCGTCCGCAGCGCCTTGCCGTCGACCTGCGCGCCGTCGACCTGCGCGCCGCGGAGCTGGGCCGCAGTCAGCGCCGGCAGGCGCACCAGCCGGTGCGCGGCCGACTCCACCACCACCAGGTCACCGCCGGCCAGCACCGCACCGGACGGTTCGGCGAGCCCGCCGGCGAGCGTGCTCACCTGGCCGGTTGCGGGGTCGTAGCGGCGGACGGCTCCGTTGTAGGTGTCCAGCACCGCGACGCTGCCGTCGGCCAGCACGGTGACGCCGAGCGGGTGCTGCAGGCGGGCCTGCGCCGCCGGGCCGTCGACGTGCCCGAACTCGAACAGCCCCGCGCCGACGGCGGTGTGCAGCTCGCCGTCCTGCAGGTAGCGCAGCGCGGACGTCTCCGAGTCGACGAACCACAGTCGATCGGCGGCGCCGGCAACACCGGCGGGGGCGACGGCGAGGCCGGAGGGCTGGGCCAGCCAGCCGTCTGCCGCCGGGCCGTCGCGCAGGCCCTCCACGGTGGTGCCCGCGAGCACCTCGGTGCTGCCGGTGCGCGGGTCGAAGGCCAGCAACAGGTGGACGCCTGCCGCGGCGATGACGACCCGCTCGATGGCCGGCCACCAGCTGACGTCCCACGGCGAGAGCATCGGCGGGATCGGGCCGGTCACCGTCCGCGTCCCGGCCAGGGCTGCGGCCAGGTCGATCGTCGCGACCACCTCGGCGGCCGCGGGCGTCCCGGTCGCGTCGGCCGCCTCGAGCCGGACCCCACGCAACACGTGGTTGGCGGTGTCGGCCACCAGCACGTCGTAGCGGGCGAGTCCGGGCGGCAGCAAGGTGAGGCCGTTCGGCTCTGCGAAGCGGGCCATCTCGGCCGGGCCGTCCACCCGGCCGCGGGTGCCGGTGCCGATACGGGCCAGGACGGTCTCGCCGTCGGTGGCCAGCTCGAGGAGCGAATGATGGCCGGCGTCGGCGACGAGCACGCTGTCGCGCTCGCGGCCGGTGCGGGCGGCGGGAAGGACGATCGCCTTGGCCGGGAAGCGCAGCGCGGACGGTGCGGCCGACGCGGTGACCGCCGGGGCGACGCCGCGGCGCAGCGTGCCGGCGGCCTCGTGCTCGGCCGCGAGCAGCTCGATCGTCGCCGCCAGCGCGCTGACCTGGCCCTCACCCGCGGCCTGGGCGACCAGGTAGCCCTGCGGGTCGATCAGCGCGAGCGTCGGCCAGGCCTTGACCGCGTACTGCTGCCAGAGGTGCAGTTCGGGGTCGTTCACGACGACGTGCTCGACCTCGTATCGCTCCATCGCGGCGCGGACGGTGCGCGGATCGCGTTCGTGGGCGAACTTGGCCGAGTGGACGCCCACCACGGTGAGGATGTCGCCGAAGCGCGCCTCGAGCGGGCGCAGCTCGTCCAGCACGTGCAGGCAGTTGGCGCAGCAGGACGTCCAGAAGTCCAGCAACACGAAACGCCCGCGTTGGGACGCGAGCGTTGTCGGGGTGCCGCCCAGCCAGTCCGCGCCCGCGCCGGGAAGTTCCGGAGCGCGGACGCGGGGCGGGCGGGCGGCGGCAGTCACCTCAGCGCAACGGCGGGTGGCTGCGGGCTGTTCCGCAGATCGGTCAGCGGTTGTAGTCGCGGCTGGCCGCGGCGATGAGCTCCTGCCGGACGGCCGGCGAGGCGGTGCGCAGGGCGCGGTCGAACTCGCGGGCGTTGCGGCGGGCGCGAATGCGGGCGGTGAACTTGCTGGTGGTGGACATCGTTGGCCTCCGTGGCGGTTGCTTTACGTGAACTATACCGCCACAACCGAGGAATCGAAGCCAATATGCCGCTCAGTGGCTAAGGTCACGAACCCTAAAGCAGTGCCAACCCTGGATCTGTTAGGACCTGAGCCACATCGGACAGGAACTGCGAACCCTGCTGGCCGTCCACCAGCCGGTGGTCGAAGGACACCGCCAGCTGGGTGACCCAACGCGGCTCGATCCGTTCGCCGGGCTGAGTGCGGTCACCGTCGGTCACCACCCACGGCATCCGCCGCACCGCGCCGAACGCGACGATGCCGGCCTCGCCCGGGTTGATGATCGGCGTGCCGGTGTCCACGCCGAACACGCCCACGTTGGTGATCGTGATCGTGCCGCCTGCCATGTCCGCCGGCGGCGTCTTGCCCGAGCGGGCCACCTCGGTGAGCCGGCCGATCGCGCCGGCCAGTTCGCGCAGCGACATCGTGTCGGCGTCCTTGATGTTCGGCACGATCAGGCCGCGTCCGGTGGCGGCGGCGATGCCCAGGTTGACGTAGTGCTTGAGGACGATCTCGCCGGCGGCCTCGTCCCAGGTCGCGTTGATCTCCGGGGTGCGCCGGGCGGCCAGGATCACCGCCTTGGCGACGAACAGCAGCGGCGAGACCTTGACGTCCCGGAACTCGCGCCGGGCCGCGACCCGATCGCGCAACTGCATCATCTCGGTCACGTCGACGGTGACGAACTCGGTGACGTGCGGGGCGGTGAACGCCGAGGCCACCATGGCGGCCGCGGTGTGCTTGCGCACGCCCTTGATCGGGATGCGGGTCTCCCGCGCCGCGGGGGCAGCCGGCGCACCGCTGGGCGCGTACGCCTGCCCGGACGCGGCGGCGTGCACGTCCTCGCGCGAGATCGTGCCGTTCGGGCCGGTCGGCTGGACGCCGCCCAGATCCACGCCCAGGTCCCTGGCCAGCTTGCGCACGGGTGGCTTGGCGAGCACCTGGTGAGCGTGCCGCGCGGCCGCGGGCACGGACGCCGGCGGCGGCATGGTGTCGCTGTCCGGCTCGGGCAGCGGCGGCCGCTGCGCCGCCGACGGCGGAAGGTTGAACGACGCGTTCACTCCGGCCGTCACGGCGGGAGTGGCGCGCCGCCTCCGGCGGCCCCCGCCGCCTTCCTGGGGGCCGTAGCCGACCAGGGTCAGTTGCTTCTCGTCGGCGCCGGACGGCTCGCCGGGCAGTTCGGGCACCAGGTCCTCGACCGCGGCGTTGCCCGGATCGGACGACGGCGCGCTCGCCGCTGCCCCGCCGGTGGCCACGTCGATCGAGATGATCGCGGTCCCGACCGGCACCGTCTCGCCCTCGGCGGCGTGGATGCCCGTGACGACCCCGGCCCACGGCGCCGGCAGTTCGACGGCCGCCTTCACGGTCTCCACCTCGGCGATGGTGTCGTTCACGGCGACCGTGTCGCCCACCGCGACCATCCACTTGAGGATGTCGCCCTCGGTCAGCCCCTCGCCGAGGTCCGGAAGCTTGAACTGCCTGATGTCACTCAACTCAGTACTCCAGTGAGGTGTCGACGGCGTCCAGGATGCGATCGACGCTGGGCAGCCATTCGTTCTCCAGCCTGCTCGGCGGGTACGGCGTGTCGTACGAGGTCACTCGCAGCACCGGTGCCTCCAGCGAGTAGAACGCCTGCTCCTGGACGCGGGCGGCGATCTCGGCGCCCGCGCCGAAGCTGCCCGGCGCCTCGTGGACGATGACCAGCCGGCCGGTGCGCCGCACCGACTCCAGCACGGTGGGCATGTCCAGCGGGGAGACCGAGCGCAGGTCGATGACCTCGAGGTTGCGCCCCTCCTCGGCGGCCACCGCGGCTGCCTCCAGCGTGGTGGTCAGCATCGAGCCGTACGCGAGCAGGGTGAGATCGGTTCCGGGACGGGCGATGCGGGCCTGGTAGAGCGGTGTCGGCCGCTCGGCGATCTCGGACTTGGCTGCGTGGTAGCGGCGCTTGGGCTCGAAGAAGATGACCGGGTCGTCGTCGGCGACGGCGTCCTGGATCATCCAGTAGGCGTCCGACGGGTCGGCGCAGACGAGGACCTTCAACCCCGCGGTGTGTGCGAAGTAGGCCTCCGGCGACTCGCTGTGGTGCTCGACCGCGCCGATGCCGCCGCCGTACGGGATGCGGATGGTGATCGGCATCTTGACCAGGCCGGACGAGCGGTTGTGCATCTTGGCGACCTGGCTGACGATCTGGTCGAAACCGGGGAAGACGAAGCCGTCGAACTGGATCTCGCACACCGGCCGGTAGCCGCGGATCGCCAGCCCCACGGCGGTGCCGATGATCCCGGACTCGGCGAGCGGGGTGTCGATGACGCGGTCCTCGCCGAAGTCCTTCTGCAGCCCGTCGGTCACCCGGAACACGCCGCCCAGCTTGCCGACGTCCTCACCCATGATGAGGACCTTCGGGTCGGCCTCCATGGCCTTGCGCAGCCCCTCGTTCAGCGCCTTGGCCATCGTCAGCTTCTCGCTCATGCCGCACCTGCCTCGTTGAGTGGCGGGTTATGGGTTGAGTGGCGGCCTGTAGCCCGCCACTCAACGGGAAAGTCGCCACTCAACGGGAGACGCCGTGAGGTGGTCATGCGGTTGCCTCCTGAAGGGACGCGACGAAGTCGGCGAACTCGTCGCGCTGCTCACGTAGTTCTGGCGGCATGGTGACGTGCACGTGCTCGAAGACGGACTGCGCGGTGGGGTTCGCCAGCGCCCGGCAGCCGCTGCGGATGTGCTCGGCCAGCTGCTCGGACTCGGCCGCCAGTTCGTCGAAGAAGGACGCCGGCAGCCCGGCCTGGCGGGTCAGGTAGGCGCGCACCCGCTCGATCGGATCCTTCAGCTTCCACGTCTCGCCCTCGCTGGCCAGCCGGTAGCGGCGCGGGTCGTCGTTGGTGGTGTGCGGGTTCATCCGGTAGGTGAACGCCTCGATGAGGGTCGGTCCCTGGGCGTTGCGGGCGTCGTCGAGCGCCTTGCGGGTGACCGCGAGGCTGGCCAGCACGTCGTTGCCGTCGATGCGGACGCCGGGGAAGCCGAAACCGTCCGCGCGCCGGTACAGCGGCACCCGGCTCTGCGTGGTCACCGGCTCGCTGATCGCCCACTGGTTGTTCTGGCAGAAGAAGACGACGGGCAGGTTGCCGGCGGCCGCGAACACGAACGACTCGTTCACGTCCCCCTGGCTCGAGGCGCCGTCGCCGAAGAACGCCAGGACCGCGGTGTCCCGGTCGTCGTCGCCGGTTCCGACGGCGCCGTCACGGACCACGCCCATCGCGTAGCCGGTCGCGTGCAACGTCTGCGCGCCGATCACGATCGTGTAGTTGTTGAAGTTGTGGGTGTACGGGCTGAAGCCGCCCAGGTTGGTCCCGCGGAACAGGCCCAGCAGCACCAGCGGGTCGACCTCGCGGCACCACGCGACGCCGTGCTCGCGATAGGTGGGGAAGGCCATGTCCTGCCGGCGCAGCGCGCGACCGGCGCCGATCTGGGCGCCCTCCTGGCCGAGCAGGCTGGCCCACAGGCCCAGCTCGCCCTGGCGCTGCAGCGCGATCGCCTCGCTGTCGATCCGCCGGACGAGCACGAGGTCGCGGTACAGCGCGGCGATCTGCTCGTCGGTGATCTCGAGCGGGTAGTCAGGGTGCTCGACGCGCTGGCCCTCCGGCGTCAAGAGCTGGACCATGTCCGGCTCGGGAGTCACCCGCTGGATGTGCTCGGTCATCTCAGGACACCACTTTCCGCATCGCGGCGCCGCGGGGGATTGCCACGCGAGCCGTCAGTTGGCCGGGCATCTCGTTGGTACAGGGGTGGCGCACCCGCCGAGATACCCAGGGGTTCCTACCATATCCGTGATCGCGGTCACGGCGGCACGTGCGGCATCGAGCGCGCCGCGCTCAGTCGCTCCCGTCGGGCAGCGCGTGTGCGCCCGGCGGCACGTCCCGGGACACGGCGGCACCGCGCTGCGCGGTGAGCACGGTCAGCCCGGCCTGCACCTGGGCCCGGGACACCTCGCGGCGCACCTGAAGCGGCAACCGCCCCCAGACGGCGTCCACGATCTCGGCGACGGTGGGGGCGGCGGCGCTCTCGTCCCGCTCCCGCGCGTCGCGATCGTGGCGGGCCAGCGCGTCCTCGATCCAGCCGCGCAGTTCCGTCCGGTTCAATCAGGCCGGGTTCGACGGCGGCTCGGGCTCGCGCGGTGGCACCTCGGGCGCGGTCTGTGGCAGCGGGTCCGGAGCCGGTGGCGGGTCGGACACCGGTGGCGCGTCGGGCACGACCGGCGACTCACGCCTCGGCTCGGGCTGGGACGGGTCGGTCGCGGGCGGCGCGCTCGCCGTCGAGTCATGGCCGGTGTCCTGCCCGCGCTCGTGCAGACCCTCGCGGAAGCCCTCGGCGGATTCCTTCACCTGGACGGCCATCTTGCCCGCCCGCTCGCGCGCCTTCGCGGCCAGCGGCTTGGCCCGCTCGACCGCGTTCTCGGCCATCGGACGCGCCTTCTGTGACATCTCCTGCGCGAGCGGCTTGGCCTTCTTGGACAGTTCTTCGGCCTTCAGCTTGGCTCGGTCCAGCAGCCCCATGGCGGTCCTCCTCGACGGCTCGGCTCCGTGCTGTTGACTACTACCCCGCCGTGAGCGCGGCTACACCGCGAGCTCGTCCGGCAACGGCTCGTCGTGCAGCACGGTCAGGCGGGACACCGCGCGGGTGAGCACCACGTACAGCCGGCGAAGTCCGCTGGTGCGTGTGGGCTCACCGGCGACGATACCCGCCGGTTCGACAAGAACCACCGAGTCGAACTCCAGGCCCTTGGCCTCGGAGGCCGGGACGAGGGTGACCCGCGGGTCCGCGTCCAGGTCCAGCTCCTCGGCGGTGATCCCGGCGTCGGCGAGTTGCTGGTGGACGGACTCGACGAGCGCGTCCGGGACGATGACGCCCACCGACCCCTCGGCCTGCAGGGTGCGCTGCACTTCCTGCGCGAGCGCGGCTGCGGGCGCGAACCGCAGCGCACCCTCGCCGGCGCGGACCGAGGTGGCGGCCGGGACACCGGCGGCGATGTGCGGCAACAACCGGTTCGCCACCTCGAGAACCTCGCCGGGCACGCGGTAGCCGGCGGTCAGCGGCCGCACCTCGGCGCCGGGGTGGCCGAGGTGGTGCAGCGTCACCGCCCAGTCGCCCGGCGCCCATGGCGTGGTGGCCTGGGCGAGGTCGCCGAGCACGGTGACCGAGCCGAGCGGGCACCGGCGGGCGATCGCGCGGCACTGCATCTCGGACAGGTCCTGCGCCTCGTCGACGACGACGTGCAGGAACGCGCTCGTCCCGTCGATCAGGCCGGCCAGCTCGTCGAGAAGTGCCGCGTCGGCCGGCGTCCACTGCGTCGAGCGCAGCGTGCGGGCGGGCTTGCGGAACAGCGCCGCGTGTTCGTCGTCGGTGAGCAGGCCGGCCGAGCACCGGGCGAGGAACTCCGGCTCGGCGAACAGCCGGGACAGCAGCGCCGGTGCGGTGAGGGCCGGCCATACGGTGTCGACGAACTCGCGCACCGCGGCCGAACGCGCGACCTTCGCCGTCTCGGCGTCCGACGGCGCGCCACCGACGTCCTCACGCTGGCGGCGGACGTCCTCGGCGAGCTGCATCCGCAACCGTTCGCGGGCCTGCGACCAGAGCAGGCCGCCGCTCGCGCCGGCTGTGGCGCCGGCCGCGGTCGCGGCGAGCGCCCGCCGCGCGTCGTCGACGTACCGGCGCAGGTGGTGCGCGCCGATCCGGTACCGCCGCGTGCCGACGATGGCGACCACGTCGTCGGTCGGCTTGCGGATGTGTGACAGCACGCCGCGGCGCAGCACCTCGGCCAGCCGTGCGTCTCCCTTGAGGGTGGCCAGCTCGGCGCTGTCGCGGGCCGGCCCGACGGCACCCACCAGGTCGTCGACCGTGGCCTGCTCGATGCCGATCTCGCCGAGGGAGGGCAGCACCTGGGCGATGTAGTGCAGGAACGCCTTGTTCGGGCCCACGACGAGCACGCCGGTGCGCCGCAGCCGCTCGGCGAAGGTGTAGAGCAGGAACGCGGCGCGGTGCAGCCCGACCGCGGTCTTGCCGGTGCCGGGCGCGCCCTGGATGCACAGCGAGGTCGCCAGGTCAGCGCGCACCAGTTCGTCCTGGTCCGGCTGGATCGTGGCGACGATGTCGCGCATCGGACCGACACGGGGGCGTTCGATCTCCTCGCGCAGCAACTCCGAGTTCAGCCCGAGCGCCTCGCCGCGATCCAGGTGCTCGTCCTCGAACGAGGTGAGCAGCCCGGCGTGGAACCCGAAACGGCGGCGCAACTGCACGCCCTGCCGGTCCGCCGGGCTGGCCCGGTAGAAGGGACGGGCCAACGGGGCGCGCCAGTCGATGACGACGGGATCGCCGGCCAGGTCGCGCACGTGCCGCCGGCCGATATGCAGGATCTCCGCGCCGGGCCGGTGGTCGTCGTGATCGCGGTCGGTGCGGCCGAAGAACGGCGGCGCGTCCGGGTCGGCGCGCAGCGCGGCCAGCCGTTCGGCGCGCATTCGGCCCAGCGCGTAGCTGGCCAGTTCGTCGACACCGTAGTCGGTGATGTGCTCGGCCGCCTCCTGCATCTGCAGGAGGCACCGGCGGGCGAGGTCGAGGTGGGCGCGTTCGTCGAGAAGGGCTTGGTCTACATCGTGGTCGGCCACGATCAGCTGACGTTACGCGCCGCGCGCAAGCCGATTCCGGCTCAGGTGGTTGCGAAGCGGTTCAGGGCGCGCATCATCTGCTCGGTCATCTCCGCACCTCCGGCGTGGCCGGTGCCGACGAGGTACAGCTCGGCGTCCGGCCAGGCCCGCGCGAGCAGCCAGGGCACGTCGGGCGGCCCGCCGAGATCGAGCCGGCCGTGGATCAGCACGCCCGGGATGCCGGCCAGGCGGTGCGCGTTCGCCAACAGCTCGCCCTCGTCCAGCCAGGCGGCGTTGGCGAAGTAGTGCGCGCAGAGCCGGGCGAACGTCATCCGGAACGCCGGGTCCGCGTACCGCGGGTTGGGCGCCCAGCCGTCCTCGAGCGAGACCACGGCGTCCTCCCACGCGCACCAGTCCAGCGCCGCCCTGGCCCGGACGTCCTCGTCCGGCTGCGCGTTCAGCAGCCGGTCGTAGGCGTGGATCAGGTTGCCGTCGCGCTGGTCGGCCGGCACGCCGGCGCGGAACCGGTCCCACTCGTCCGGGAAGAACCGGCCGGCCTCGTGGTAGAGCCAGTGGACGTCGGCGGGGCGGGTCATCGTCACCGAGACCAGCACGAGTTCGCTGACCCGGTGCGGGAACCGCTGCGCGTACGCGAGGGCGAGCGTGCAGCCCCACGAGCCGCCCCAGACCAGCCAGCGGTCGATGCCCAGGTGCTCGCGCAGCGCCTCGATGTCGGCGATCAGGTGCGCGGTGGTGTTCGCCGCCAGCGTCGTGGCCGGGTTGCTGACCGACGGCGTGCTGCGCCCGCAGCCGCGCTGGTCGAACTGGACGAAGTGGTAGCGCTGCGGGTCGAACGAGCGGCGCCGCCCCGGGGTCGTACCTCCGCCAGGGCCACCGTGCAACGCCAGGGCGGGCTTTCCGGCCGGGTTGCCGCTGGCCTCCCAATAGACGTGGTTGCCGTCGCCGACGTCGAGCAGCCCGCTCGCGTACGGCTCGATCTCGGGGTACCGGGTGAGCATCGCGCCATTACACCGCAGCCCTCGCCCACCCTGTCATGCTGTGAGCTGTGAGCACGCCGGAGCAGCCGCAGACACGTTCGGTGTGGAAGCGCCGCGCGGTCATCGCTGCCGGCGTCATCGTGCTGCTGGTCATCGGCTACTTCGTGGCGACCTCGTTCCTGCCCCGGTGGTGGTCGCACCGGGTCGGCGACCAGGTCGGCGGCACGTTCCGGTGGGGCATCTTCTGGGGGCTCGTGTACGGCGTGCTGTGCACGCTCGTCCCGATCCTGGTGGCGCGGCAGGCGATCTACCGGCAGCTCGGCTGGCGCGGCAAGGGTTGGATCGTGCTGGCGGCGATCGTGCTCGCGCTGCCGAACCTGATGACGCTGGGCATCGCGTGGGGTTCGGGCTCTGGCGCGCACGCCGGGCAGCGCACTCTCGACGATCAGGCGCCGGGCTTTCGCGGCGCGACGCTGGCGGGGTTCATCGTCGCGCTCGCCCTCGCGGTACTGATCGAGATCGCGCTGCAGGTGCGCCGCCGGCACAGCGCCGAGCTCACCGCGCTGCGCGTGGACAAGAAGATCCACGACGCGCGCGCGGACTGACGTCGTACCACCTCACGGCGAGGTGTCGCCGACCAGTGCCGCGGTCAGCTCGGCCACGAGCGCGCGGCGCGCGCGCGGGGTCTGCGGTAGCGCCGCCGGGACCGACTGGGTGAGCTGGACGTAGCCGAGGTACGCGGCGTACGCGAGTCGCGCCCGCCGCTCGGCAGCGGCCGCACCGAGGCCGGTTGCGCGCAGCAACCGCGCGACATAGGCGATCCGGCGCAGGGTGACCCGTTGCACCGCGGCGGCGACGGCCTGCTGCCCGGCCTGCTGTCCGGCGGCCTGCTGTCCGGCGGCGCCGAGCAGCCGCAGCTCGCCCGGCCGGGCCGACGTGGTGACCGCCGCGAACAGTTGCTGTACCTGGTCCGCCGCGGGACCGCCGGCCGCTTCGAGACGGGCGATCATCGAGTCGGTCACCTGCTCCTCCCACATCACGAGGGCGGCGGCGAGCAGTTCGTCGCGCGTGTGGAAGTGCCAGTAGAACGAGCCCTTCGTCGTGCCCAGGCGGCGGGCGAGCGGCTGGACGGCGACCGCGTCGGGGCCGGTCGTCATCAGCACGTCGAAGGCCGCCTCGACCCAGGTCGCCCTGCTGAGGCGCGCGCGTTCCACGTCTCCGTACTCTAGCGTATGGTTGTCCGTACGCCGACGTATGGAGGATGTGCGATGTCAGCTGCGCTGGAGCTCATGCCGCGGTCGGACTGGGCCACGGCAACCATCGTCACCGTGCCGGCGGCCGCGCCGGCCGACAGCCTCACCTGGGCCCGCGCGATCTTCGACGTCCGCTCGGTACCGGTGTGGGCCAAGGCGTTGTACGGGGTACGGGAGGCGCTGGTACGCGTCCTTGGCATCCCACCTGGCGAGCGGTCGATGCTGGCGGTCGACCACGTGCAGGACGGCGAGGCGATCATCGACACCGACGACGTACACCTGCACTTCGTGGCCGGCGTTCGCGTCGAGCCCGAGCGGGTGACGGTGACGACCGCGGTCACGCTCAAGGGCTGGCGCGGCCGGGTCTACTTCGTGCCCGTGCGGCTGCTGCACGATGCGATCACCCGGGCGATGATCGACGCGGCGGCACGCAGACTCGCCTGACCGATCGGCCCGCGGCGTGGCAGGGTAGGGGCGGTGAGCCGCCACGCCGTCGCCGAGGAGCGTGCGCACCGCAGCGCAGAGCACACCCGGCTGGCCGAGTCGCCCGACCCGGCCAGCCCGTGGCGGCTGTGGGGGCCGTACCTGTCCGGCCGGCAGTGGGGCACCGTCCGCGAGGACTACTCGCCCGACGGCGACGCGTGGGCGTACTTCCCCTTCGAGCACGCGCACCGGCGCGCCTACCGGTGGGGCGAGGACGGACTCGGTGGCATCTGTGATCGTTACGGTTTCCTCAACTTCTCCGTCGCGCTGTGGAACGGCAAGGACCCGGTCCTGAAGGAACGGCTGTTCGGCCTCACCAACGCCGAGGGCAACCACGGTGAGGACGTGAAGGAACACTGGTGGGCGCTCGACGGCACGCCCACCCATTCGTGGATGCGCTGGCGGTACCGGTACCCGCAGGCCGAGTACCCGTACGCGCAACTGCGGGCCGAGAACGCCCGGCGCAACCGCGAGGACCGCGAGTACGAGCTGGCCGACACCGGGGTGCTCGCCGAGAACCGGTTCTTCGACGTCACGGTCAGCTACGCCAAGGCCGCGCCGGACGACATCGCGATCGTCATCGAGGCGACCAACCACGGGCCGGACGCGGCGCCGCTGCACCTGTTGCCGCAGTTGTGGTTCCGCAACACGTGGGCGTGGGGACGTGACGTGCGCCGGCCGAGCATGCGCCGCGTCGATCCTCCCCGGTTGCCTGCCGGGCGCATGCACGTGCTCGAGTGCCGGCACGACTACCTAGGCCGGTACCACCTCAGTGCCGAGGACACCGCCGAAACCAACGCCGAGGTGCTGGTGTGCGAGAACGAGTCGGACCTCGTCTCGCTGTACGGCGTGCCGGCCAACCCGACCGCGTACGCCAAGGACGGCATCGATCGGCGGGTGATCCACGGCGAGCAGGACGCGGTGAATCCGGACGGAGCCGGTACCAAGGCGGCCATCTGGTACCGCTTCGACTCGATCGCGCCTGGAGCGAGTGTCCGCGTGCGGCTGCGGCTGTCGGCCGGACCGCCCGACGAGCAGTGCTTCGGTGCGGGGTTCGCGGCGGTGCTGTCCGATCGGGTCGAGGAGGCCGACGAGTTCTACGCCGAGACACTGCCGGAGCGGCTGAACGAGGAGGACCGCGCGATCGCGCGCCGTGCCTTCGCCGGACTGCTGTGGGGCAAGCAGCTGTATCGATACAGCGTCGAGGAGTGGCTGGCCGGCGACCCGGGCCAGCCCGAGCCGCCGCCGCAGCGCTCGCAGCCCGGCGCACGCAACACGTCCTGGCAGCACCTGGCGCTGGCCGACGTGCTGTCGATGCCGGACGAGTGGGAGTACCCCTGGTTCGCGTCCTGGGACCTGGCATTCCAGTGCGTCGCCCTCGCGCACGTCGACCCGGCGTTCGCCAAGGAACAGTTGCTGCTGCTGTGCCGCGAATGGGCGATGCACTCGGACGGCCAGTTGCCCGCGTACGAATGGGCATTCGGCGACGTGAACCCGCCGGTGCACATCTGGGCGGCCTGGCAGGTGTATCTGATCGACGGCCGCCGGGACAGCGACTTCCTCGTCCGCATCGTCACCAAGCTGCTGCTCAACTTCGGCTGGTGGGTCAACCGCAAGGACAGCGAGGGGAACAACCTGTTCGAGGGCGGCTTCCTCGGCATGGACAACATCGGGCTCTTCGACCGGTCCGCACCGCTGCCGGACGGCTGCCACCTGGAAGAGTCCGACGCGACGAGCTGGATGGCGTTCTTCTGCCTGAACATGCTCAAGGTCACGCTCGAGCTCGCCGGGACGGTGCCCGCGTGGGACGAGCTCGCCACCAAGTTCCTGCGGCACTTCCTGGACATCGCGCACGCCATGCGACGCTTCGGCTCGCAGGGGACCGGGCTGTGGGACGAGACGGACGGCTTCTGCTACGACGTGCTGGTGCACGCGAGCGGCCAGGCCGAGCCGTTGAAGGTGCGCTCGATGGTAGGGCTGCTACCCCTGCTGGCAGCGGCCCACGCGCCCGCATGGACCGCCGAAGCGCTGCCGGACTTCACCGCGCGGTTGCGCTGGCTGCAGCGGCGCCGTCCGGAGCTGCTCGACGGGCTGCTGTCACGCCCGGCCGAGCACGACGAGCCGGCCGACCAACTGCTCGCGGTGCTGGACGTCGACCGACTGCGCCGCGTACTGGACCGGCTCTTCGACGAGGACGAGTTCTTGTCCCGGTACGGCATCCGCTCGCTGTCGGCGGCCTACCGCACGCCGTTCACCACCGAGGTGGACGGCCGTCCGATGTCGATCGACTACGAGCCGGGCGAGTCGCGGACCGGCCTGTTCGGCGGCAACTCCAACTGGCGCGGTCCGATCTGGTTCCCGGTGAACGTGCTGCTCGCCGACGCGCTGCGGACCTATCACGCCTACCTCGGCGACGGTGCCACCTTCGACGTGCCGACCGGGTCGGGTACGGCGCTGCACCTCGGCCAGGCCGCCGACCTGATCGAGGCGCGGTTGATCGACCTGTTCCGCCGCGGCCCGGACGGACGGCGCCCGTGCGACGGCGCCCGGATCGAGAGCTCGGACGATCCGCTGTGGAGCGGGCAGCTGAGCTTTCACGAGTACTTCCACGGCGACACCGGCGAAGGTCTCGGCGCGTCGCACCAGACCGGCTGGACGGCGCTGGTCGCGCACCTGCTGTGCCGCGCAGACAGCTGAGCACGCCCTGGGCCCACCCGCCGGTGCGACCCAGGGCGTACTCAGGTGGTCAGGCCAACCGCTGCTTGAGCGCCTCGAGCTCGTCGTGCAGGGAGGACGGCAGCCGGTCACCGAGCTTGTCGAACCACTCCTCGATCTGGGCGATCTCGCCGCGCCACTCCTGCGGGTGCACCGCGAGCGCCTTCGCGAGGTCGTCGGCGGTCACATCCAGGCCGTCGATGTCCAGTGCGCCCGGCGCCGGCACCCGGCCGATCGGGGTGTCGACAGCGGCGGCGGTGCCGTCCATCCGCTCCAGCGCCCACTTGAGCACCCGGATGTTCTCGCCGAAGCCCGGCCACAGGAACTTGCCGTCCTCGTCGCGACGGAACCAGTTCACGTAGAAGATCTTCGGCAGCTTCCCCGCGTCGGCGCCCTTGCCCATTTCGATCCAGTGGGCCAGGTAGTCGCCGGCGTTGTAGCCGATGAACGGCAGCATCGCCATCGGGTCGCGCCGCACCACGCCCACCTGGCCGGTGGCGGCGGCGGTGGTCTCGGACGAGAGCGTGGCGCCCATGAACACGCCGTGCTGCCAGTCGCGCGCCTCGGTGATCAGCGGGATGGTGTCCTTGCGCCGACCACCGAAGAAGATCGCGTCGAGCGGCACGCCCTGCGGGTCGTCGTACTCGGCCGCGCGGGTCGGGCACTGCTCGATCGGGGTGCAGTAGCGGCTGTTCGGGTGCGCGGCCTTCTCCTCGCTCTCCGGCGTCCAGTCCTGCTGCTTCCACGACGTCAGATGCGCGGGCGGCTCGGCGCCCATGCCCTCCCACCAGATGTCGCCGTCGTCGGTCAGCGCGACGTTGGTGAAGATCGAGTTGCCCTTGTCGATCGTGCGCATCGCGTTCGGGTTGGTGTGGTAGTCGGTGCCCGGCGCGACGCCGAAGAAGCCGTTCTCCGGGTTCACCGCGTAGAACCGGCCGTCCGGTCCGATCCTGATCCAGGCGATGTCGTCACCGACCGTCTCCAGCCGCCATCCCGGCAGCGCAGGCTCGAGCATCGCCAGGTTCGTCTTGCCGCACGAGGACGGGAACGCGGCGGCGATGTAGTACTTCTTGTTCTCCGGCGAGATCAGCTTGGCGATGAGCATGTGCTCGGCCATCCAGCCGTCGTCGCGAGCCTGGACCGAGGCGATGCGAAGCGAGTGGCACTTCTTGCCGAGCAGCGCGTTGCCGCCGTAGCCCGAGCCGTACGACCAGATCGCCCGCTCCTCGGGGAACTGCACGATGTACTTGGTCTCGTTGCACGGCCAGGGCACGTCCTGCTCGCCGGGCTGCAGCGGCGCACCCACCGAGTGCAGCCCGGGGACGAAGGTGCGCTCGTCGGTGAACAGTTCGAGGGCACGCGTTCCGCAGCGGCTCATGATGTGCATCGAGGCGACCACGTACGGCGAGTCGGTGATCTCGACGCCCAGCATAGGCTCGTCGGCATCGAGCGGACCCATGCAGTACGGCAGCACGTACATGGTGCGGCCGGTCATCGAACCGCGGAACCGCTCGGTGAGGATCGCCTTCATGTCCGCGGGATCCATCCAGTTGTTGGTGGGCCCGGCGTCCTTCGGATCGGCGCTGCAGATGAAGGTGCGGTCCTCGACCCGCGCGACGTCGGCGGGGTCCGAGGCGCACCAGAACGAGTTCGGCTTCTTCTGCTCGTTGAGCCGGCGGAACGTCCCATTGGCGACCAGCAGATCGGTG
Source organism: Jatrophihabitans cynanchi (assembly GCF_027247405.1). NCBI lineage: Bacteria > Bacillati > Actinomycetota > Actinomycetes > Jatrophihabitantales > Jatrophihabitantaceae > Jatrophihabitans > Jatrophihabitans cynanchi. The sequence goes on from NZ_CP097463.1 coordinate 2,557,093, forward strand.
ATCCTCGTCCACTCCTGCGGCGAGCCGTCCACCCACTCGATCCGGTCCGGCTGGGTCAACTCCGCGCTCTCCCGGACAAATGTCAGTAGCTTCGCGTGCGTGGTGGGGGCCGAATCAAGACCAGGGATGGTTGCCGTCATGCGTGTGTCTCCTCGCCAGTCAACGTCGACTGCGCGGCAGCGCTGAACTCGCCGCCGCGTGTCACGTGGGATGGCAGGAACGTACCCGCTGAAAGCGCTATCAGACCCACCCAGAACGTTGCGTTCATGGTCACATCGGGCCCGCCCAACGCGTGCTTCCTCAGTGTCTGCGGCGGGTTCTCGTCGCGCTCAGCCGTGTAGCCGCAGCCCTTTGGTGATCTTGTCGGCGTCGCGCCGCGCGGTGCGGAACGCCAGCCCGGTGAGGTGCAGTTCGGCGGCGTGCACCGCCCGCACCGCGGCGCGATTGTCGGCGTCGTTCCCGGTCGCGAACAAATCCTCGGTGAAGATCGCCGGGACGACTCCGCGGGCGAGCGCGCGCTCGCGGGTGCGGGTCAACTCGGCCCCGGTGCCGGCGAAAACCATGGCCGGCTGGCCGAAGGTCGCCAGGTACTTGGTGCCGTCGGCGTCCTCGTAATGCTCGCCGATGGACTCGGGCGCGTCCGCGGCAATCGCAGCGGCCAGGAACGCGGTCATGTTCAGCTTCTGCCAGGACGCGAGATCCTCGCGCACCACGATGGCGATCTTGGTCTCGAAACGGGCGGGTTGCTCGGTCATGAGATAGAAAGCTAACTGGAAGTAGCGTAGAACGCGGAGGTTGCCGAACACTATTCGGTGATACAGCGATGGGCGGAGCGATGGACGAACTTGATTCGGCACTGGTCCAGGCGCTGCAGGCAGATGGTCGGCGCAGCAATCGCGACCTGGCCCGGATGCTGGGCGTTGCGCCGTCCACGACGCTGGAGCGGGTGCGCTCGCTGCGCGCCCGCAACGTGATCGACGGCGTGCACGCCAGCGTCGACCTGGTCGCGCTCGGCCGCCCGGTCCAGGCGATGATCACCGTGCGGCTGCGCCCGCAGAGCCGGGCGATCATGCACGGCTTCCGCGACTTCGTCGCCGCGCTGCCGGAGACGCTGAACGTCTACGTCACGACCGGGTTCGAGGACCTGCTGGTGCACGTCGCGGTGCCGAGCACGGACGCGTTGCAGGACTTCGTCCTGGACTCATTGACCAAGCGCAAGGAAGTCTCGGGCGTCCGGACCGAGGTGGTGTTCGAGCATGTCCGCAATCACGTGATCGCGCCGGTCAGGACGCCTGACTGACGGTCGACATGTTGAAGTCCGGGATCCGCAGCGCCGGCATCGCGGTGCGGCTGAGGTACTCGCCCCACTCGCGCGAGAGCGCGCGTTCGGTGCGGCCGACCTCGGTGGCGCGCGAGAGCAGGTCCACCGGTGACTCGTTGAAACGGAAGTTGTTCACCGCGCCCACCACCTCCCCGTTCTCCACCAGGTAGACGCCGTCGCGGGTCAGCCCGGTCAGCAGCAGCGTCTGCGGATCGACCTCGCGGATGTACCAGAGGCAGGTCAGCAGCAGCCCGCGCTCGGTCGCCGCGACCATCTCCTGCACCGTGGGCCCGCCGTCCGTGCTGTTCTCCAGGATCAGGTTGCCTGCGAACGGGCGCGGTTCGGCGCCGGTCTTGGCCGCCCAGGCGCGGGTGCGGATCAGGTCGCGCAGCCTGCCGTCGCTGATCCAGTCCCCGGCCGGGACGGGCGCGCCGTTGTCGAACACCGAGCGCAGCCCGCCGAGGGTGTCGGTGATCACCTCGAACGGCGCGCACTGCAGGCCCTGGTAGCCCGGGTCGGAGTACAGGTGAAGCGGGTGCGGCGAGAGTGCCTCGCCGATCCGCGTGCCGCCGGATCCGTCCGAGCCGGCCGAGTCGCTTCTCGCCGCGTAGACGTTGCGGCCCTCCTCGGCGTCGCGGGCCGAAGCCGTCCAGTAGGCGTAGACCATCAGGTCGGCAACGGTGCTGGGCGGCATGATCGTCTCGTAGCGGCCGGCCGGCAGATCGATCCGCTTGGCCGCCCAGTCCAGCCGCCGGTCCAGCTCGGCCCCGATCGCGGCGACGTCGACGTCGCTGAAGTCGGTGGTGTGCTGGCCGACGAAGCCCGATCGCGCGAAGTCTGCCGACTTGCCGTTGACCCAGACCGTCCCGTTCGGCTGGTCGAAGCGACGGCGCAGGCCGGTGGACGTCGCCACGAACTGTGCGGACATCGTGTGCTCGGCGTAGCCGAACAGCAACCGGTCGTTCTCGCGCCAACGACCGAACTCCGCACCCAGCCCGCCGGCGAAGTCGGCCAGGACGTCGATGTCGGTGCGAGCCGGTTCGGCGGACCAGTCGTCACCGTGCTGGTAGTTCGCCACGATCGGCGCGGCGTCGTCGGACGGTCCGGCGCCACGGCCGGCCTGCTCGGACGCGCGCACCAGCTCGAGCACCTCGTCCGCCGTGCTCACCGCGCGGGTCACCACGCCGGCGCTGGTGCCATCGGCCCCGTCGAACGTCGAGACGATGGTCAGCGAGCGCGAGTGCATCTGGCCGTTGGTGGTCAGGTTGTTGCCTGCCCAGCGCAGGTTGGCCTGGGTGCTCTCGTCGCCGACGACGATGCAGCCGTCGGCGGTGGAGGCGGCGACGGCCTGCTCGATGAGTTCCTGGATCTGCATCAGCGACCGCCCTCGGTCTTGGTGTTGAGCACGTTGACGTCGCGGAACAGTGCTGCCGGACAGCCGTGCGATACCGAGGCGACCTGGCCGGGCTGGCCCTTGCCGCAGTTGAACGCGCCGCCGAGCACGTAGGTCTGCGGTCCGCCGACCGCCTCCATCGAGCCCCAGAAGTCGGTGGTCGTCGCCTGGTAGGCGACGTCGCGCAGTTGGCCGACGAGCCTGCCGTTCTCGATGCGGTGGAACTGCTGGCCGGTGAACTGGAAGTTGAAGCGCTGCATGTCGATCGACCAGGACCGGTCGCCCTTGATGTAGATGCCGCGCTCGACCCGGCTGATCAGCTCCTGTGTGGACGGGCCGTCGGGAGCGGGCGAGATGGACACGTTCGCCATGCGCTGCAAGGGGATGTGCCCGGGGGAGTCGGCGTAACCGCAGCCGTTCGACCGGCTCTCGGCGCCGGCGAGCCGGTCGGCGTTGTCGTGCGCCATCTGCCGGTTCAACTGGTAGCCGACGAGCACGCCGTCCTTGATGATGTCGAACTGCTGGGTGGCGACGCCTTCGTCGTCGTAGCCGACGGTGCCCAGTCCGTGCTCGACGGTGCGGTCGCCGGTGACGTTCATGACCGGGCTGCCGTACCGCAGCGTGCCGAGCTTGTCGAGCGTCGCGAACGACGTGCCCGCGTACGCCGCCTCGTAACCGAGCGCGCGGTCCAGTTCGGTGGCGTGCCCGATCGACTCGTGGATGGTCAGCCAGAGGTTGGACGGGTCGATGACCAGGTCGTAGTGGCCGGCCTCGACGCTCGGGGCCTTGACGTGCTCGCGCAGCACGTCGGGCAGCTCGGCGATCTCGGCGTCGAAGTCCCACCCGGTGCCGGTCAGGTACTCCCAACCGCGGCCCGCCGGCGGAGCGAGGGTGCGCATCGAGGAGAACTGCCCGGCGGCGCGGTCGACGTTGACGGCGGTGAACTCCGGGTGCAGGCGCACCCGCTGCTGGGTGGTCATGGTTCCGGCGCTGTCGGCGTAGAACTTGTTCTCCAGCACCTGCATGAGGCTGGCATCGACGTGATCGACACCGTCGGAGGACATCAGCCGCGCGGACAGTTCGCTGAGCCGGCCGACCCGCTCGCCCTCCGGCACGTCGAACGGGTTCTGCTCGTACGCCGAGACCCAGGTGACGTCCGGGTAGACCGGCTCGGGGGCGAGCACGACGGGCTCGGAGCTGAGCTGCCGGCTGATCTTCGCCGTCGCGACGGCCTGTTCGGCCAGGGTGCGGGCGGCCGCGGCGGTGCGGGTGATGCCGCTCGCGAAACCCCAGGCGCCCTGGTGCACGACCCGCACGCACAGGCCGACGTCCTCGCTGTCCGAGCTCGTGGTCAGCGTGCCGTCGCGCAGCTGCAGGATGCCGACCCGGATCCGCTCGAGCCGGAAGTCGGCGTGCTCGGCGCCGAGTTCGGCGGCCCGCTGCAGCGCGGCGCCGGCCAGCTCCCGCGCCGGATAGGACAGAAAGGACGGATCGATGTCGGGCATGACGTCGAACCTAGCCGGTCGGCGGGCGAATCGTCAGCAGACCGACAGGCCGCCGCCGTACCCCTTGACGAACGACTGGACGCGCTGCAGGCCGGTGGTGCCCCGGGCACCGTAGGACTGGTCGAGGCCGACCAGGTTGAGCATCGCCGAGGTGGCCTCGTCCATGTCGGGCGGGGAGAGGGAGAAGGGCTTGTTGGGATCGGCGACGTTGATGTCCTTGGCATACGCGCCCGTGTAACAGATCGCGGCGTTCAGGGCCGAGGCGTCATCCGTCGAGCGGTTGAAGAGCTGGTGCCGCACGGCCATCCCCCAGCCGATCGCGAACAGGGTGCCGAGTGCGAAGTCTGCGGGCTGGTTGTCGACGAGCGTCACGTTGCCGTTGGTGCGATCGATCTTGAGGTCGGTGAGGCTGTAGTACGCCTTCTTGGCGAACGCGTTGCTGTAGTAGACGGTGTTGTCCTCCGGGCAGTAGCCGAACTCGCTACTGGCGCCGGCGCCGCACTTGGGGTGGTCGGCCTGGGCGATCTTGACGTCCTTCCAGTCCTTGTTGATCGTGCCGGCCGCGGCCTTCCAGAACCGGTTCAGGTCCGGCTGCAGGCCACCGGCGTTGCTGTCCTTGGTCGGGTCGTTCGGGTTCAGCACCTGCTCCAGGGTCTCGTTCCCGCCGGAGGCGTAGTCCTGGTCGGTGACGAACTGCCGCTCGGTGAAGGTCCGGTTGAAGTAGGACGGGTCGTAGCAGTAGGTGACACCCTTCTGGATGCCGTCCTCGATCGCCGACACCCGGTCGAAGCCGTTGCCGTGCGAGATGTCATCGGGCGACTCGGGTGTGGAGTCGCGGATCTGCAGGAAGCCGTTCAAGGCCTCGTCCAGCTGCGCAGGCGTGGAGCGGAAGTGCGGTGCGTTGCCCTTGAAGGCGGAGGCGATGAATGCGCCGGCCGCACAGTCGGCCTGGGACTCGGTCTTGATCGTCGGCAGGTTGTTGTCGGCGTCGACCTTGAGCCGGTACTGGATCGCGTGCCCGAACTCGTGCGCGAACACCAGCGCCATCAGCAGGTCGCCGTAGCGCTTCACCAGCACGCCGACGAGATGGTCGGGGTCGCGGTCCCAGACGATCGAGTCGTCGAGCAGGCAGAACGCCGCGTTGTCGATGATGAAGGACGGGCTGTGCTGGATGCAGGCCTCCTTGCCGGCTTCGCCCGCGACGGTCTTGGTACGCAGCACTTCGCCGCCGTCGACCGAGTAGAGACCGCCCTTGAGTGGCGGCAGTGCCGCTCCTCCGGAGACCTTCGGATAGTTCGTCTTCCAGAACGCCATGACGTCGCTGAGCGCGTTCTTGGCAGCTGTGTCGAACGCGCTGTGCGTGTCGCCGTAGACCTTGAGGTTGGCGTTGGGGACCTTGTTCTGCTCAGGGCTCCCGTCAACCACGGACGCGCAGCCGGACAGCGCGAGCGCCGCGGTGATGATCACGACCGCAGCCCGGCGGGCTCGGCTGAACTGTCCGCGCATGACGACCCCCCACAGAATTCGCAGGTGATGAGCATGCCATGAGATGGCCCGGACACGAATCAGCGAATGAGCTGTCAGGAGCTTCGACTTTGACACACTGGCCCGATGGGACGGCACTCGGCGGGCGACGCCGACCTCGACGACCAGCTCGAGGAGGTCGCCGAACCCAGCACTGGCGACGAGTCGGGCGGTAGGCACGCCCGAACGGGCGAGGACGATGCGGACGACCGTGCCGCGGCCGAGACCGCCGCGGTCGAGACCGGCGGGGTCGAGGCCGGTGAGGGTGCGTCCGGTGCAGCCATCGATGACGCCGCCGCTGCGCACCGTGATACCGAGCCGATCGATCTCATCGCCGCGATCGGCGGCCGGCCCGAGGTGGGCCCCCGCGACGAGGCTCCGGCCGCGGAACTCGCGACGCCGTCCGCGGCTGCGGCGCGCGAGGAGGAGGCAGAGTCTCCCGGTGACGCCTCCGGTGCTGCGCCGGTTACTCCGCGTGCGCCGTCCGGCACGCGCGCGGATCTGAAGCTGCTGCGTCAGAGTGCCAACCTGCGGGTGCGTTGCATCGGTGCGGTGGTTGCGACATTCCTGATCTACACGGTCGTGCTGATCGTGCTCGGACGTACCGATGTCTACCTGCTGTGGGTCTGGATTCCGACCGTCTTGTCGGGGATTCTCGTCGGCAGCTTTCTCGATGCCGCACATCGCCGAATCGCGCGTGCGACGGATCCGCCGGACGATGTCGCTATGTCTTGAGCGGGTAGTTGGGAGCCAGGCACGAGGCGGACCACCGCCGTCGGTGGGTGCCCTTCACCAAGCGGTACGCGACCCGGCAGCGCGAACCGCGCTCGACCTGGGCACGAGTCGAACCGACGCTCCCGCCCGCCCGCCCGTCACCACAGGCGAGGGCGACAACCCGAACCGTCGACTCAGTGGACGACGTGGAGCCCGGCAGCGACGGCGCCGTACGCGTCGAGGTACCCGCGGATCGCCCGCCACTGCTGCTGCAACGTCGCGCGCTCGGCCGCGGAGGTCGCTGGATCGGCCAAGGCGCGCGGGATGTCGATCAGTCGTAGCGCCGGGTCGTCCTGCATCCAGGTCGGGATCGCCTCGGCACGGGTGACCTGGAAATGCCCCGGCGATACCTCGGTGAAGGTGAACCGCGGCATGAGCCCCTCGCGTCCGGCCGCGATCGGGTCGGCGTGGCGCGAGATCTGGTTGCCCATGCAGAAGACGACCCACTTGCCGTGGAGCTTTTGCATCGGCTGCACGACGTGCGCATGGTCGCCGAGGATCACGTCGATGTCCGGCGAGGCGAGCAGCTGCTCGGCCTGTGAACGCTGGGTCGAAGTGGCCAAGTGGTCGTACTCGGTTCCCCAGTGCATCGACAGCACGACGATGTCGGCACCGGCCTTCTTGGCGCGGTGCGCGGCGGCCAGGATCGCCGGCACGTCGATGCGGTTCGCGAGCCACGGTTTGCCCGCGGGCACCGCGATGCCGTTGAAGTCGAAGGAGTACGCGAGCTGCGCGACCTTGACCCCGTTCGCGGTGGTGATGATCAGGGGGCGGGCCGCCTCGGCCGCGGTGCGCGCGCTGCCGGTGTGTTTCAGCCCGGCCGCGTCCAGTTCGTCGAGGGTGCGGACGACACCCTGGTAGCCCTCATCGATCGTGTGGTTGGACGCGGTGGTGCACGAGTCGTAGCCGACGCCCTTCAGTGCGGTCAGCACCTGGGGCGGCGCGGTGAAGGTGGGCCAGCCGGTGAACGGGCCCTGCGGCGGCGCGAGCGGCGTCTCCATTTCGCAGATCGCGAGGTCGGCGGCACGCGTGTCCGGCGCGACGCTCGCGTACATGGGGCCGAAGTCGTAGCCGGTGTGACCTGCTGCCCTCGCGTCGGCGTGCGCCTGCTGCCACAGCGGCGGGTGGATGAGCACGTCGCCGCTCGCGATGATCGTCACCGTGCGCGGCCGGACTGCGACCGGCGCCGAGGTCGCCGGCGCCGGTGCGGACGTCGAGCTGATCGAGTGCGCGGTCGACCGACGGCTCGGCTGCGTGTCCGGACCCACCGTGCAGCCGGCCAGGCACACTGCCGTGGCCGCCAGCGCCGCGGGAAACACACGGTGGCGGGCGGACACGCAGGCACGCTACCTCGCCGGCGATCAACGTGGCGACGCGGCTCCGGGACGGCTCGGGTGCTCGGCAGCGATGCCGGGCGGCACGTGCTCGTACCAGCGCTCGTGCGCCTCGAGCTGGGCGGCGAGCGAGATCAGCAACGCCTCGCTGTTCGCCGGCCCGAGCAGTTGCGCGCCGAACGGCAGACCCTCGGACGCGAAGCCGGCGGGGACGTTGACAGCGGGCCAGCCCAGGACGTTCCACGGCCACGTGTACGGGCAGGCGCCGACGATCACCTTGTCGGTCTGCCAGCCGGACAGTCCGTCGGTGGCGCCGATGCGTAGCGGGGGACGTGCGGTGGTGGGCGCCAGCACGACGTCCACCCGGCCGAAGATCGCACGGCCGTAGCGCGGGTCGGCGCAGATGACGTCGTGGCCCAGGGCGGCGAGCACGTCGGCCAGCCGGTACAGCCCGGCACGCAGCTGCGGGTCCAGGCTGGTGCGCACGCCGCTGAACGTGACCTCGCCGGCGGCCAGCGCGCGAACCTGCTCCTGCAACCGATGCATCGACCTGTCCCTCGTGGCGTCGCTGCGAACGCTAGGAGCGCGCGATCGGACCGTCCAGCCGGAACGCCTCAGGCCGGCAGGCCGACCAGTTCACCCAGTCGGGCGTGGTGCCGTGCGGCGCCGCCGAACGCGATCGAGTCTGCCTTGGCCCGCTTGAGGTACAGGTGCGCCGGGTGCTCCCAGGTGAAGCCGATGCCGCCGTGCAGTTGGATGCACTCCTCGGCGGCGGTCACGGCGAGCGGCGAGCAGTACGCCTGTGCCAGCGCCGCGGCGACCGGCGCGTCGGCCGCTCCGTCAGCGGTTCCGTCCGCCAGGCACGCCGCCGCGTACCGGGCCACCGCGCGGGCCTGGGCGAGGTTCGCCCACAGGTCGGCGCAGCGGTGCTTGAGCGCCTGGAACGAGCCGATCTGCCGGCCGAACTGGTAGCGCTCCTTCAGGTACGCGACCGTGCTGTCCAGGCCGTGCTCGGCCAGCCCCACCTGCTCGCTGGCGAGGACCACGGCACCGGCGAGCAGCGCCGCCTCGAGCGCACGTACCGCGCCGTCACCTTCGGCGACCACGCTGCCGGCTGCCGCGTCGAGGTGGACGTTCGACAGCGGGCGGGTGAGGTCGAGCGAGGTGACCGGCTCACACCGCGCGGCACCGGCCTCGACGCTCAGCAGCACGGGACCGGCCGGACCGGCGGCCGGCACCAGCAGCAGGTCGGCTGCGGCGGCGTCGGCCGCACTACGCACCTGTCCGGTTGCGTGCGTGCCGTCGAAGCTGACCTGCCCCGGGAACGCCGAGCCGGGCGGCGTCGACAGCGGCACCACGAGCACTGCCGTGCTGGTGCCGGCCGCGAGTGCGCCGACGAGCTCGCGCGCGGATGGGACGGCTGTCGCCGCCGCGGTCGCCAGCACGGTGCTGCCCAGGAACGGAGTGGCGGCGACCGCGCGCCCCAACTCCTCGGCCACCACGGCGACCTCGCGCCACGATCCGCCGTGCCCGCCGGCGCTCTCCGGCACGGCCAGCCCGGCGACGCCCAGCTCGCGCGCCAGCGCCGTCCAGAGCGCCGGTTCGTACGGCCGGTCCGACTCGGCACGGGCGACGGCACCGGACAGCGGGGCGCGGGCGGCGAGCAGGTCGCGCACGCTGGCGCGCAGCTGCTCCTCGACGTCGGAGTACAGCAGGTTCACCGTTGGCCTCCCAGCAGGCAAATCGTCGGCGTGTCGCCCTGCAGCGGGGCCAACGCGGTCACTTGGGCAGGTCCTTCCACGGGACGTCCTTGTCGACGCGGGGTTCGCCGGGCAGCCCGAGCACGCGTTCGGCGATGATGTTGCGCAAGATCTCCGACGTCCCGCCCTCGATCGAGTTGCCCTTCGCGCGCAGGTACCGATACCCGGGGGAGCGGGCCAGGAAGTCCACCGCCGCGGGCCGCTTCGTCGCCCAGGTACCGGTCGACCAGTCGTCGTAGCGCAGCGCCTCGTCGCCGAGCAGGTCCAGCTCGAAGCCGGACACCGCCTGGTTCAGCCGCGCGTAGGACAGCTTCGCGGCCGAGCCTTCCGGCCCCGGCGCGCCCACGGCCAACTGCTGCCGCAGCCGCAGCCCGGTCAGCCGCAGCGCCTCGGCCTCGACCCAGAGCCGCATCAGCTCGGCGTGCCCGGCCGGGGTGCGCAACTCGGGGCGCTCGCGCCACGTCCGGCAGACCGCCGCGATCGTGCCCGACTCGCGCGGCGCGGCCCCACCGCCGATCGCGACGCGCTCGTTCATCAGCGTCGTCTGCGCCACCCGCCAGCCGTTGCCCACGTCGCCCAGCCGGTACTCGTCCGGGATGCGCACGTCGGTCAGGAACACCTCGTTGAACTCGGCCTCGCCGGTGATCTGGCGCAGCGGCCGCACCTCGACGCCGGGTGCGGTCATGTCGCAGGCGAAGTACGTCATCCCGGCGTGCTTCGGGACGGACGGGTCGGTGCGCGTCACCAGGATCGCCCAGCGCGCCTCGTGCGCCATCGACGTCCACACCTTCTGCCCGTTGACGATCCACGAGTCCTGCTCACGCACCGCGCGGGTGCCCAGCGCGGCCAGGTCCGACCCGGCGCCGGGCTCGCTGAAGAGCTGACACCAGACCTCCTCGCCGGTCCACAGGGGGCGCAGCCAGCGGCGGCGCTGCTCGTCGGTGCCGTGCACCAGGATCGTCGGCGCCGCCATGCCGAGGCCGATGCCGATGCGGCGCGGGTCGTTGTCCGGCGCGCCGGCCGCGGCGAGCGCGTCGTCCACGACCGACTGCAGTTCGCGCGGCGCGCCGAGGCCGCCGAGCCCGGGCGGGTAGTGCACCCAGGCCAGGCCGGCGTCGAACCGGGCCTGCAGGAACGCGAGCCGGTCACCGGCAGGGTCGTGCTCGGCCAGCAACTGCTCGACGCGTGCGCGCAGCCCGTCCGCGTCGACGGTTGCGAACTTTTCCATCAGACTCCTCGTTCACCGGGCAAGCACCTTGCTAATGCTCGCGGCGGGTGGCCCCGAGCGGTACCGTACCGACTAGTCGGTCGGTTGGCGAGAGGACGGCGAGTTGATCACCAGCACGATGCAGGACGACTTCCCCCTGACGATCCACCTGATCCTCGAACACGGACGGCGGGTCTACGGCCGCAGCGAGGTGGTGACCTGGGCAGGTGACAGCGCGCGCCGGGCGACCTACGCCGAGGTTGCCGACAACGCCGAGCGGCTGGCCGCCGCGCTGGCGAAGCTGGGCGTGGGGCAGGGCGATCGGGTCGCGACGTTCTGCTGGAACACCCAGGAACACCTCGAGGCGTACTACGCGGTGCCGTGCATGGGTGCGGTGCTGCACACCCTGAACATCCGGCTGCCCGGTGCGCAGTTGGCGCAGATCGCGAACCACGCCGAGGACAAGATCGTCATCGTCGACGCCACGTTGCTGCCGCTGCTCGCCGCGGTCGCCGATCAGTTGACCACCGTCGAGGGCTACATCGTCGTGGGCGACGGGGACCTCTCGGCGCTCGGTGACGCCAAGCCGGTCTACCGGTACGCCGACCTGCTCGGCGCCGAGCAGCCCGGCTTCGACTGGCCGGCAGTCGACGAGCGTGCGCCGGCGTCGATGTGTTACACCAGCGGGACCACGGGCGATCCGAAGGGCGTCGTCTACTCGCACCGCTCGACCGTGCTGCACGCGCTGGCCACCAACTCCGCGTCGGTGACCGGCGCGACCGAGGCCGACCGGGTGCTCACCTTCGTGCCGATGTTCCACGTCAACGCGTGGGGCATCCCGTTCGGTGCGTTCTTCTCCGGCGCGAGCCTGCACATGCCCGGGCCGTACATGATGCCCGAGGGGATCTGCGCGTTCATCCGGTCCGAGCGCTCCACGCTCGCCTCGGCCGTCCCGACGATCTGGGCCGGCATCCTGGCCTACGGCGCCGAGCACGAGATCGACCTGTCCTCGCTGCGGATGGGCACGTCGGGCGGAGCGGCGATGCCGCGTTCGCTGATGGCCGCGTTCGAGCAGAAGTACGGGCTGCGGATCATCCAGGGCTGGGGGATGACCGAGACGTCGCCCGTCGGCGGCATGGCGCACCCGCCCGCGGACGTCGAGCTCGGCTCGCCCGAGGAGCTGGACTGGCGGCTCAAGTCCGGCCGGGTGATCGCGGGCATGCAGATGCGCATCGTCCACGACACGGGGGACGTGCTGCCGTGGGACGGCGCGGCGGTCGGCGAGATCGAGGTGCGCGGGCCGTGGATCACCGGGTCGTACTACCGCGCGGACGTCCCGGACAAGTTCGACGACGGCTGGCTGCGCACCGGCGACATCGGCACGATCGACCCGCGCGGCTTCTACCAGATCACCGACCGCAGCAAGGACGTGATCAAGTCCGGTGGCGAGTGGATCTCCTCGGTCGAGCTGGAGAACCTGCTCGCGGCCGCGCCCGGCGTGCTCGAGGCCGCGGTGATCGGGATCCCGGACGAGAAGTGGACCGAGCGCCCGCTCGCCTGCGTCGTGCCGCGGCCCGGCGAGGACGTCGACCCGGCCGCGCTGGCCGGCTTCCTGGAGGGGAAGGTCGCGCACTGGCAGGTGCCGGAGTACTGGACTTTCATCGGCGAGGTGCCCAAGACGACGGTCGGCAAGTTCGACAAGAAGGTGCTGCGGGCCCAGCACCAGGCCGGCGCGCTGCGCGTCGAGCGGACCCGTGACTAGGGCGTTGCCGAAGCCCGCCGGCTCGTCGAAGGCGCGGACGGGTAAGACGGTGCGGCTGAGCAAGGCCGAGCAGGCGCTGCCGTTGCAGCAGCGGCTGGTGCTCGTGGCCACTCGCCTGTTCGCTGCGCAGGGCTACGACGCGACGTCCGTGCAGCAGATCGTCGAGGCGGCCGGCGTCACCAAGGGCGCGCTCTATCACCACTTCACCTGCAAGGACGACGTGCTGTACGAGGTGTATCACCACGTGCTGGCCGAGCAGACCCGGCGGATGGAGGAGATCGCGGACGGTCCGGGCGACGCCGCTCAGCGGCTGGCCGCGGTGGTCGGCGATGTGATCGCCAGCAGCGTGGCGAACCTGGACGAACTGATCGTCTTCTTCCGCTCGATGCACCTGTTGCCCGAGGCGCAGCAGAAGACGGTGCGGGCCGAGCGGCGCCGCTACCACCTTCGGGTGCGTCGCCTGGTCGAGGAGGGACAGCGCGCCGGGGTGCTCACGACCGAGGTGCCCGCTGACCTGGCCGTGCACTTCGTCTACGGCGCGATCCACCAGATCGGCACCTGGTACTCCGACAGCGGGCCACTGACCGCGGACGAGATCGCGCAGCACTTCGAACGGCTGGTCCTGTCCGGGCTACGCCCCTGACGCCTGCTCACCGTCCCCGGGCATCCTCCCGGCTGAAGATCGTCCTCGGACCAGGGGCAATCAGCGCAGCGGCTCGAACGTGGCGGTGAAGTGCCGCAGCGCGGGCGGCTCGTCGATGATGCGGTAGCCGCGCAGGTCGCCTGCAGCCGCGACGACCTGTTCACAGACCTCGATGACGTAGTCGATGTGGCTCTGCGTGTACGTGCGCCGCGGGATCGCCAGGCGCACCAGGTCGAGCGGGGCCGGCACCTCGCTGCCGTCCGGCCGGCGCCCGAACATCACCGTGCCGATCTCGCAGCTGCGCACCCCGCCGGCCTCGTAGAGCGCTATCGCGAGCGCCTGTCCCGGATAGTGCAGCGGGTCGATGTGCGGCAGCAGTGCGCGCGCGTCCAGGTAGACGGCATGCCCACCGGTCGGGGACAGGATCGGCATGCCGACGCGCTGAAGGGCGTCACCGAGGTAGGCGGTGCTGGTGATGCGGTAGCGCAGGTAGTCGTGGTCGACGGCCTCGGTAAGTCCCTGCGCCAGCGCCTCCAGGTCGCGGCCGGCCAGCCCGCCGTAGGTGGGGAACCCCTCGGTGAGGATCAGCAGGCTGCGGCACTGGCTCGCCAGCTCGTCGTCGTTCATCGCCAGCCAGCCGCCGATGTTGCCCATCGGGTCCTTCTTGGCGCTCATCGTCATGCCGTCGGCGAGTGAGGCGATGTCGTGCACGATGTCGGCGACCTCGCGTCCGGCCTGCCCGTCCTCGCGCTCGTGGATGAACCAGGCGTTCTCGGCGAAGCGGCAGGCGTCGAGGAACAGGAGTTTGCCGTAGCGGTCGCACACTTCGCGGACCGCGCGCAGGTTGGCCAGCGACACCGGCTGCCCGCCGCCGCTGTTGTTGGTGATCGTCATGAACACGACCGGCACGTCGTCGGCCCGCTCGGCCAGCAGCGCCTGCAGGGCCTCGACGTCCATGTTGCCCTTGAACGGGTGCTGCGACCGTGGGTCCCTGCCCTCGGCGATGACGAGGTCGACCGCCTCCGCCCCGGTGAACTCGACGTTCGCGCGGGTGGTGTCGAAGTGGGTGTTGTTCGGGACGAGCTTGCCCGGCCCACCGAGCACCCCGAAGATGATCTTCTCGGCGGCACGGCCCTGGTGCGTCGGGATGACGTGCTCGAACGGGAACAGGGCGCGCACCGCGTCGCGGAACCGGAAGTACGACGGCGACCCGGCGTAGGACTCGTCGCCACGCTGGATGGCCGCCCACTGGTCGCGGCTCATCGCGCCGGTGCCGGAGTCGGTGAGCAGGTCGATCAGCACGTCCTGCGCGTCGACCTGGAACAGGTTGTAGCCGGCTTTGGCCACCGCGACCTCCCGCTCGGCACGCGTGGTCATGCGCAGCGGCTCCACGGAGTGGATCCGGAACGGCTCGATGATGGTGCGAAAGCCCGGTTCGGTCATAGCTATGAGGATGCGACCTGACAGCCGGCGCGAGAATGGCCGCCGGCACCTCGTCGAACGCGGACGACCTTGTGAACATGACGCCTTCGAGCACCGGACGTCGCGATCGCAAGGTGCCCCGACCGCCGATGACAGCCTGGAGCTGCTACCGGCGCCTGCCGAGGGCTTGCTCGACGGCGCCGGCCAGCACGGCCTGGCCGGCACGCGACGGGTGCAGGTCGCACCGCCCGTCCGGCCGGATCGCGAGCAGGTGCGCCGCGCAGGCCGAGCCGCCGGTGCCCGCGCTGGCGTCGGCAAACGCCCGGTAGCCGTCCGCGACAAGGGCACCGTGCCGCTTGGCCGCCGCGGTGATGATCGCGTTGAGCGCGGCGACCTGAGCGTCCGGGTACTGGGTCGCGTAGTAGCGCAGCAGCACGAGCGGTCCGTGATAGCCGGCTCGCACGCGCAGCGCGTCCAGGATGGTGTCCAGGTGGAGGGTCAGGCCGCGGGTGAACGCCGTGAGCGCGGCGCCCGAGCAGCCGGGGTGCAGGTCGCGGCAGACGAACAGGTCGTTGAGCCCGATGCCGAGGCTGACCAGCTTCACGCCGTGGTGGGTCTGCAGGAAGCGGACGGCGAAGGACAGCTGCGAGCTGTCGTACCAGGTGTGCAGCGCGTGGTGCTGGCGAAAGCCGCTGCGCTTTCCGACGTTGTTCTCGCAGCCGTGGCTCTGCGCCCGGGTGTCGATCATGCTGGCCGCGGTCTCACCGGGGCAGGCCGCGTTGACCAGCGTCAGCCCGAACTTGTGGGCGGTGTCGTCGGCGTAGCTGCGGAAGTTGGCCAGGTCGGCGAACTCGGTCGGCGGCGCGGGGTGCGAACCGAACGTGATCGAGTCGCCCAGCGCCAGATAGTCCGGCTCGGCCGCGCCGGCTCGCACGGCGCAGGCGGAGGTGAGCACGAGCAGCAGCGCGGCGGCGCCGGCCCGCGCCCGCTGCCAGCGTCGCGCGATCACGGCAGAATGATCGGCTGCCCACCCCGTCCGGACAAGTCACGGTTCGGCATCATTGCGGTGACCGGCCGGCCTCAGGGCTGGAACCGGTACCCCATCCCCGGTTCGGTGATCAGGTGGCGGGGCCGGCCGGGCTCGGGCTCGAGCTTGCGACGCAGCTGGCCGACGTAGATCCGCAGGTAGCTCGGGTCGGTGTGCTCGGGCCCACCGCGCAGCTGGGTCAGCAGGGCGCGGCCGGTCACGAGGGTGCCCGGGCGCCTGGCGAGCGTTTCCAGCAGCCGCCACTCGGTCGGGGTGAGGTGCACCGGCGCGCCGTCACGACCGGTCACCGTCTTGGCCACGAAGTCGACGACGGTGCCGCTCAGGTCGGCCAGCCGCGGCGCTTCCGGGGGCGGCACCCGCCGCGCGGCCGCCCGCAGCCGGGCGAGCAGTTCGTCGACGTTGAACGGTTTGGTCACGTAGTCGTCGGCGCCCAGATCCAGCGCGGCGACCTTCTCCCCGCTGCTGCTGCGCGCGGACAGCACGATGATCGGGGCCGGCGTGAACTGCCGCAGCGAGCGGATCACCTCCAGCCCGCTGACGTCCGGCAGGCCCAGGTCGAGGATCACCGCATCGGGCGGCTCCACCCGGGCGGACCCGAGCGCCGCCGCCCCGGAGGCCGCCTCGCTCACCTGGTGACCGCGCGCCGTCAGGTTCATCGAGAGCGCGCGGGACAGGGCGCGATCGTCCTCGACCACCAGCACCCTCATCGGACGTCCGCCACGAGTGGCAGGCGGACGACGATCGTGGTGCCGCCGCCCGGCGTCGGCTCGGCCCGGACGTCGCCTGCCATCGCCTCGGCGAAGCCGCGGACCGTCGCCAGGCCCAGCCCGATCCCGGCTCCCGGCGGGGGCGCGTCGCCCGCACGCTGGAACGCCGCGAACGCCGTGTCGGGGTCCCACGCGGCCAGGCCCGGGCCGGTGTCGATCACACGCAGCTCGATCCGACCGTCGACTGCCGCGCCGTGCACCCGCACCGGCGTATCGGGGGGCGCGAAGCGGAGCGCGTTCTGCAGCAGGTTGGCGACGACCCGCTCCAGCAGCCCGGCGTCGGCAAGGACCGCCGGCAAGTCGTCGGCGATCTCGAGCTGCAGCCGGGTGCCCGTCGGCGGCAGGTGCGCGAGCGCGCTCGCCACGACGTCGCCGAGGCCGACGGGCGCGGCGAGCACCGGCAGCACCCCGGCCTGAAGGCGGGACAGGTCGAGCAGGTTCGTGACCAGGTCGGTGAGCCGGTCCAGCGAGGCGTCCGCCGATGCGAGCAGTTCCTCCCGGTCGTC
This sequence comes from Jatrophihabitans cynanchi, assembly GCF_027247405.1. NCBI lineage: Bacteria > Bacillati > Actinomycetota > Actinomycetes > Jatrophihabitantales > Jatrophihabitantaceae > Jatrophihabitans > Jatrophihabitans cynanchi. The sequence continues at coordinate 2,574,059 of NZ_CP097463.1, forward strand.
CGCCGACCACTCGACGTCCGTGGCACGCAGGCTGGAGACCGCGGCCTTGGCGGAGGCGATCGGCGTGCGCAGATCGTGGCTGGCCGCGTTGAGCAGCGCGGTGCGGGCGCGGTCCGCCCGCGCGAGCGGCTGCACGCGGCGGGCGGTGTGCACGATGCGCGAGACCAGGACGGCGACCAGCAGGAAGATCAGCAGCGCCAGCGCGTTCTGCCCCTCCGCGACGGTGAAGGCGTGCAGCGGCGGGGTGAAGTAGTAGTTCAGCAGCAGGCTGCCGGCGACGGCCGCCGCGAGCGCCGGAGCGAACCCGCCGGCGATGCTGGTGATCACCACGATCAGCAGGTAGATCGCGACGTCGCTGGCGAACGAGACCCGGTGCCGAAGCACGGCCAGCGCCACGGTGGCGCCCGCCAGCAGGACGGCGGCGAGCAGCGCGCCGCCCAGCGGGCGGCGCTCCTGGGGCCAGGTCACCGGCTCATCGTGCTACGCCGCGCCTGGCTTCGCCTCGCGCGGCCCGTGAGGAAGTCGTGAATGCGGCGTGAGCGGCGCGTGTGCGGCCTGCCCGCGCGGTGCCGGGCACGCTTTGGTGAGGGCGTGAACGAAGTGAACCTGCCCGAACGCGCCGGCTACCGGCTCAAGCGGCTCGTCCTCGGACCGCCGCTGGTGACCGCCCGGCTGCACGAGGAGAAGCTGTCCAACAAGGCGGCGCTCGGCGTGTTGAGCAGCGACTGCATCTCCTCCTCCGCCTACGGCTCGGAGGAGATGCTGATCGTGCTGCTGCCGGTGTTCGGGCTGGCCGGCTTTCACCTGCTGATGCCGATGACGGCAGTGGTGCTCGGGCTGCTGGTGCTGATGACGCTGTCCTACCGCGAGGTCGTCATGATCTACACGCGGGCCGGCGGCTCGTACGTGGTAGCGCGGGAGAACTTCGGTCCGCGCATCGCGCAGATCGCGTCGGTCGCGCTGCTGATCGACTACGTGGTGACCGTCGCGGTGCAGACGGCCGCCGGGACCGCGGCGATCACGTCGCTGGCGCCGCCGCTGCGGCCGTACACGGCGGAGATCACGATCGCGGCCGTGCTGCTGCTCGCCTACGGAAACCTGCGTGGCATCCGCGAGGCCGGCCGGTTGTTCGCGCTGCCCACCTACCTGTTCGCCGGCGCCGCGGGAACGGTGATCGTCGTGGGCGTGCTGCGCGAGGTTCTCGGCGATCTGCCGCGCGTCAGCTACACCGGACACGAGCGGACCCTGCTGATCGACGTGCACAGCTCGCACGGCGCGCTGCTGTCGGCGGGTGCGATCTACGTGCTGCTGAAGGCGTTCGCGAACGGCGGCGCCTCGCTGACCGGGCTCGAGGCGATCTCGAACGGGGTGAGCGCGTTCCGTGACCCGGCCGGGAAGAACGCGCGGCGCACGCTGTCGCGGATGAGCGTGATCCTGGGCGCCCTGGTCCTCGGGGTCTCGTTCCTCGCCTGGCAGACGCACGCGACGCCCTACGCGAGCGGCAGCCCGACCGTGATCAGTCAGGTGGCCCGCGCCGCGTTCGGCGCTGCCTGGTACGGCCAACTCGGCTTCGTCGTGGTGCAGGTCGCGACCGCGCTGATCCTGTTCACCGGCGCGAACACGCCGTTCACCGGTTTCCCGTTCCTCGCCAGCTTCATCGCCGAGGATTCCTTCCTGCCCCGCCAGATGACGCGACGCGGCCACCGGCTGGCCTTCAGCAACGGCATCCTGGTGCTCACCGTCGCGGCTCTGGCGTTGCTGCTCGGCGTCGGCGCGCACGTGGACAAGTTGATCCCGTTCTACGCGATCGGGGTGTTCACCGGGTTCGCGATGGCGGGCCTGGGCATGGCGCGCTATCACCAGCGCACGCGCGAGCCGCGGTGGCGCTCCAAGCTCGTGATCAACCTCAGCGCCGGCGCGGTATCGGCCTGTGTCGTGGTGATCTTCGCGGTGGTCAAGTTCACCGACGGCGCGTGGCTCGTCGTGGTGCTGTTCCCGGTCGGCTGGCTGGCGCTGCTGCGGCTGAACCGGCGCTATCGGGACGAGTCGCGTGCCCTCGAGCTGGCCAGTTGGGTGCGCCCCGACCAGGCGGAGGCGCCGAGCTACGCGCGGCACACGGTTCTCGTGTTCGTCGACCACCTCGACCTCGCGGTGCTCCGCGCGCTGCGTTATGCCGGCAGCCTGCGCCCGACGAGCGTTCGCGCGGTGCACGTGATGCTCGATGCCGCGGCTGCCACCCAGCTGCAACGCGACTGGATCGCACGCGGCCTCGGCGACCGGCTGCCGCTCGCGGTGGTGCACTGCCCGGACCGGCGCCTGGTGCGGGCCGCGGTAACGCTCGCCATGGACGCGGTGATCAGCGACCGGGCCGAGGTCACCGTGCTGTTGCCGCGCCGCACCTTCCGCCCGCTGTCGCGACGGTTGCTGCACGACCGCACCGCCGATCGCATCGCCGAGTCGGTCAGCCGGTTGCCGCATGTGGCGGCCACGATCGTGCCCTTCGACACGACCCTGCCGCACGCGGCCGTCGAACGGTTGGAGGCGATGCAGCTGGCCGCCGCTCGCGACCCCGCGCTGGTGCGGGTCAACCGGGCGGCGGCGCCTGTGCGCGAGGCGCCGGGCGCCGGCGCGGACGGTGTGCCGGATGGGCGATCGCCGATCGGGACGGTGGCGTGGCGGCAACGGGTGAGCATCGAAGGGCAGGTGGAACTGGTCCAGGCCGGTACCGCGATGGGACGTTCGCTTGAGGTGCACGTGTTCGACGACACCGGCGGATTGCGGCTGCTGTTCTACGGGCGGACCGCGATCCCCGGGCTGGTGCCCGGTGCCCGGGTCCGGGCGAGCGGACGCGTCGGCGAGTTCAAGGGCCATCTCGCGCTGGCGAACCCGCGCTACGAACTGCTCGCTCCGGCGGGGCCGTAGCAGCGGACCGGCTCGTTCAGCGCGCCTCCGCGGCCAGGCTCATGCCGAGTCCGACCATGACGCCCCCGGTGATCCGCTCCATCGCGCGGCGCACCCCTGGGCGCAGGATCGTGGCAGCCCGGTCGACCATCCAGATCAAGGTGCCGAACCACATCACGTCGTAGAGCACGATCACCGCGCCCATCCCGAGCGCGCTCGGCAACACGGCCGCGCCGGGCGCGAGGAACTGCGGCAACAGCGCGATGAAGAACACGGCCAGCTTCGGGTTGGCCGCGGCGGCGATCAGGCCGGTGCGCCAGCCGACGCGTCCGCGCGCGGGGGCGGCGTCCGCCTCCTTGCGGTGCAGCAGCGAGCGGACGCCGAGGTAGATCAGCACGGCGGCACCGAACAGGCGCAGCACGTCGTAGGCGATCTCGGACGCAAGGATCAGCGAGGACACGCCGATCGCGGAAAGGCTCGCCCACATCAGCACGCCGATGCTGTTGCCGAGCACCGCGCCCATGGCCGGGCGCCGGCCGTCGCGCGCGGCCACCCGCAGGACGAGTGCGGTGGCCGGCCCGGGCGTCAGCGTGACGACGAGCGCGACGAGCAGGAACTCCGGGATCGAGTGCACGGCTTCGACGCTACTGAGGCGAGCCAGCGCATTCGGCTGTCAGCGGCCGAGCAGCGAGCCGGGCCAGATCGCGCCGACGGCGAGACCGAGCAGGAACAGCCAGCCGAACGCGCGGTTGTGCACCAGGCACACGCGGTGGTACCAGAGCGGCCAGCCGACGTAGCCGGCCGGCGGTTCCGCCGGTGTCGGGCGCGACATGACGCTCAGCGCGCGCAGTGCCCTCGGGCCGGCGAGCAGCACGATCGCGACGAACGGGGTGAGCGCGCCGACCGCCACACCGAGCGCTGCGGTGAGGTAGATCAGGACGACGACGGTGAGGTTGAGCCGCCGCGCCCAGGCCTCGCCGAGCAGCACCGGCAGGGTGCGCTGGTCCTGGCTGGTGTCGAACCCGCGCTGGTCGATGTGCTTGCCGATCAGGATGGACGCCACGCCCAGGCCGTACGGGACCGAGGCGAGGAACGCGTCGCCGGACCAGTGGCCGGTGATCACGTAGTAGCCGCCGCCGATCATCAGCGGGCCCCACACCAGGAACGCGGCCAGCTCGCCCAGCCCGAGTTCCTTGAGCGCGCGCGGCGCGGCGTCATACGCGTACAGCAACACCGCGCCCGCGATGGTCAGCCAGACCGCGCCCCAGCCGCGCAGGGCGACGAAGTAGATCCCGATCGCAGCGGCGACGGCGCCCAGCACCACCAGGCCGGTTGCCAGGAAGCGCATCGTGAACACGCCGCTCGCGACCGGGTGCAGCGTGTAGCGCCGGCGCGGCGAGTCCTCGGTGTCGTGGCCGCGCTTGTAGCCGAAGTAGTCGTTCGACAGGTTGCTGATCGCGTGCAGCACCAGATAGCCGAGGAACACCAGCACGAACGGCGCCCACTCGAACCGGCGGTCGGTCGCGGCGAGCAGCCCCGCGATGCCGGCCGCCTGCGCCGAGATCACCAGGATCACGCTGCGTGCGGCGTACAGGAACCGGGCTACCGGGTCGAAGCCGTCCAGGTCGGTGGCGGTGGCCGGGTAGAAGCCGGTGAACGCGCCCGCCCACGCGAACGGACCGCGCTGCGGGCGCTTACCCAGGGCGGGGGTCGCTGCCATGACCCCAACATTACGGCGGCAGCGGATCGGCTCGGCACGACGGGACGGCCGCCGGCCGGCCCGGCCGCGACCGATCCCGGCCGGGCATGCCGGTCAGGCCGGTCATGCCGCGAAGGTCCCCGGCAGCGGCTGCAACCAGCGGGGGTGCTCGAACCCGGGTTCCCACGGGTACCGGCCGGCCTGGTCGGCCCAGCACAGCTGAAGCGCGGGGACCACCTGCCCGCCGTCGGTGCGATACAGCCGCTGCGCGGTGTGGGTGACCTGGTGCGCGTTCGGCAGCCGGAGGAGCCGCAGGTGCAGGTCGGTGTCGTCGGGGCCGCCGTGCACGGTCTCACCGGGGCGCAGCGTCTCGCCCGCCCGGACCAGCTCGCCGACCGCGTTGAGCAGCCGATGCGCGTCGGGCTGCGGCAGCCCGAACACCACCAGTTCGGGATGGCCGAACCCCCAGAGCCCCACGGTGTACGCGAACGCGGGCCGGCGGCGGGGCTCGTCGCCGGCTACCGCCTGGACCGCCCAGCCGTGCCGTCTGATCGTCTCGCGGAACCAGGCGTCGGACTGGTCGAGCCACTGCTGCACGACGACCGGGTCCTCGGTGCCCGGCCCGGCGCATCCGGGATTGCTACACACGGCGTCCTCCCTTTGCTAGAACGTGTGTGCGAACGCTAGCGACGGGTACCGACAGGAACGCCTCAGTCGCCGCGGAGCAGGCGCCGCACCGCGTCCTCGACGCCGGCGGCCGCGGCCAGCACCAGTTCGTCCCCGCCGCGCAAGGCGAGTCCCGGCTCGGGCGTCAGCACCGTCCCGGCCCGGAAGATCGCCAGCAGCGCAGCACCGGACGGGAGCGCAACCGCACTCACCGGCGAGCCCGCGAGGGGTGAATCGGGCGCAAGGGTCAGTTCGATGATGCTGCCCTGTCCCTGCTGCAACGTCATCAGCCGCACGACCTGGCCCACGGTCACCGCTGCTTCGACGGCACTGGCCACCGCGGTGGGCGTCGACACGGCGACGTCCACGCCCCACGGCTGCGCGAACAACCACTGGTTGTCCGGGTCGTTCACGCGGGCGACGACGCGCGGAACGGAGAACTCGGTCTTGGACAGCAAGGCGAAGACGAGGTTGGACTTGTCGTCGCCGGTCGCGGCCATGACCACGTCGCACGTGTCGATCCCGGCCTTACGCAGCGCGTCCAGCTCACACGCGTCGGCGAGCATCCAATCGGCGTCCGGGACGAGCTCGGGCCGGAAGTGCGGGCGGTCCCGCTCGATCAGCAGCACCCGGTGGCCGGTAGCGAGCAGCGCTTGAGCGACCGAGCGGCCGACGGCGCCGGCCCCGGCGATCGCCACCCGCATGCGGTTCTCCGTTCCGATCGCCGTGCTCGCCGGCCCTGGACGTCCCTTAGCCTGTGGAACACGTCGCGTCCGCAGCGAGATGCCGTCCCCAGTATCGAGCACACGCCGGATCGGAGGGTCAGTGACTCTGCACCAGCTGTACCTCGCGCTGCTGGCGGGCGGCCTCGTGGTGCTGGTGAGCATCGTCGCGACGCGGGTGGCGGTGAGTGTCGGGCTACCCAGCCTGCTGCTGTACCTGGCTCTCGGCATCGTGCTCGGCGAGGACGTCCTGGGCATCGACTTCGATAACGCCCAGGTCGCCCAGAACCTCGGCAGTGCGGCGCTCGCGGTGATCCTGGTCGAGGGCGGCCTGACGACGCGCTGGTCGGACATCCGCGAACTGCTCGCGCCCGCGGGCCTGCTCGGCTCGCTCGGAGTGGGCGTGAGCACCGTGGTCACCGCGGCCGGCGCCCACTTCCTGCTCGGCCTGCCGTGGCAGACTGCGCTGCTGCTCGGCGCGATCGTGTCCTCGACCGACGCCGCGGCAGTGTTCGCGGTGCTGCGGGTGCTGCCGCTGCCGCGGCGGGTCTCCGGCCTGCTCGAAGCCGAGTCCGGGTTCAACGACGCGCCGACCGTGATCCTGGTGATCGTCTTCAGCCAGACACCGTTCCACGTCAGCGCGGGTTCGCTGGTCGGCACGCTGGCCTACGAGCTCGCCGCGGGCGCCGCGATCGGGCTGCTCGTCGGCTGGCTGGGCGGCCTCGCGCTGCCGCGGCTGGCGCTGCCGGGCTCGGGCCTCTACCCGCTCGCGACCTTCGCCCTCGCGGTCGTCGCGTTCGCTGCGGCCGGGGCCGCGCACGCGAGCGGGTTCCTGGCCGCGTTCCTGTCCGCACTGGTGCTCGCGAACGTCGGCCTACCGCACCGGGCCGCCACCCGATCCTTCGCCGAGGGGCTGGGTTGGCTCGCGCAGATCGGACTGTTCGTGCTGCTCGGCCTGCTGGTCAACCCGACCGAACTGCCCCGCGAGATCGGCAACGCGCTCGTGATCGGCCTGGTGCTGCTCGTCCTCGCCCGTCCGCTCTCGGTCGTGTTGTGCCTGCTGCCGTTCCGGGTGCCGTTGCGCGAGCAGGTGTTCCTGTCCTGGGCGGGACTGCGCGGTGCCGTGCCCATCGTGCTCGCGACCTTCCCCGTCGTGGCCGGTGTGCCGCACAGCGACCGGGTTCTCAACGTCGTCTTCGTGCTCGTCGTGATCTACACCCTGGTGCAGGGTCCGAGCCTGCCTCTGGTGGCCCGCTTGCTGCATCTCACCCCACGCGAGGCGACCCGGCAGATCCTGGTGGAGTCGGCGCCGCTGGACGTGCTGGACGCCGAGCTGATGACGATGACCATTCCGCCGACGTCCGGCCTGCACGCTGTCTCGGTGATCGAGTTGCGGCTGCCGGACCCGAGCGTGATCACGCTGATCATCCGCGACGGGCGCAGCTTCGTGCCGTCCCCGGACACCCGGCTCGAGACAGGGGACGAGTTGCTGATCGTCACCACGCGCAAGCGCCGCGACCTTGCCGAGCGCCGGCTGCGGGCGGTGAACCGGCGCGGGCCGCTGGCGCACTGGTTCGACGAGTTCGGCGCCCCGGACTGAGCCGTATCGCGTCGGGCGCGACAATGGTGGCCGTGCCGGCGAATCATTTCGGCGCCGACGTTGCGGCGCGCTACGACGAGTCTGCGGCGGAGCTGTTCGAGCCGTCGTTGCTCGCCCGGACGGTGGACGTCCTGGCCGAGCTGGCCGGGAAGGGCGCGGCGCTCGAGTTGGGTATCGGAACCGGGCGGGTGGCGCTGCCGCTTCGTGCACGTGGCGTCCCGGTCAGCGGTATCGACCTGTCGCCGGACATGCTGGCCCGGCTGCGCGCCAAGCCGGGAGCCGAGCAGATCTCCTGCACCGTCGGCGACTTCGCGCACACGCGTGTCCCCGGGGCGTTCGGGTTGGTCTACCTGCTGTTCAACACGATCATGAACCTAACCACCCAGGACGCGCAGGTGGCGTGCTTCCAGAACGCCGCGGACTATCTCGAGCCGGGCGGCTACTTCGTGATCGAGGTCGGGGTCCCCGAGCTGCGGAGGTTGCCGCCCGGGGAGACGGTCCGGCCGTTCACGGTGACCGCGACCCGGTTGGGTTTCGACGAGTACGACGTGCCGACCCAAGGACTCGTCTCGCACCACTACCGCGTCGAGGACGGCGAGCTGCGGACGGACTCCGTGCCGTTCCGCTACGTGTGGCCGGCCGAGCTGGACCTGATGGCCAGGCTGGCCGGGATGAGCCTGCACGCGCGGTGGGGAGGCTGGGACCGCGAGCCTTTCACCGCCGACAGCCGCCGGCACGTGTCGGTCTGGCGGACCGACGGGCCGTGAACCCGGTGACCCGCCCGGATCGCGCGCCGCGGCCGGCCGGATCGTCGGCTGCGTACGGGTGCGGCGGTACGGCGCCGACACCGGCGAGTTCGGGCTGCTGGCCTCGGACCCGGCATACCGCGGTGTCGGCGTCGGCCGCGAGTTGGTCCGGTTCGCCGAGCGCACCTGCCGGGCGGACGGGCTGCGCGTCATGCGGCGGGACGTACTCGTGCCCCGGCACCGGCCCGATCCGGGTAAGCAGTCGCTGTTCGCCTGGTACGGCCGGATGGGGTACCGGCTCGGCCCGCACGCGGACCCTGGAGCAGGCGTACCCGGACCTCGTCCCGTTGCTGGCGGTGCCGGCCGAGCTGGTGAGCTACCGCAAGGATCTGGCTCCCTGACGTCAGGCTGCGGGATCGCGCCGGCCGGTGCTCTCGACCTCGTCGAACAGCAGCGCCGCCCGCGCGGCGGTGGTTGCGGCCCAGCGCCCGGTGCTCAGCAGCCCGAGAGCCACGACGCCGAGCCCGAGCCCCACCAGCAGCCACCACACGCCGTGCTCCGCGGTCGTGAACGCCGAGCCGCCGCGCGGTAGCGCTGAGCCGACGATCGTCCCGGCGATCGCGACGCCCAGCGTGGTGCCGGTCTGCCGGCCGGTGGACGCCAACGAGGCGGCGACTCCGGCCATCGACAGCGGCATCCCGGAGACCGCTGTGTTCGTGATCGGTGCGTTGACGGTTCCCATCGCGATGCCGATCAGCAGGTAGACGGCGAGCAGGGCGGGCAGCGGGGTAGCCGGCCCGATGAACGTGGACAGGGCACCGGCGGACGCCAGCGCCGTCCCCGCGACGACCAGTGGCAGCCGGGGGCCGCGCGAGCCGACGAGCCTGCCGGTGAGTGGTGAGAGCAGCACGATCAGCACGCCGACGGGGAGCAGGGACAGCCCGGCGGCCAGCGCGGACATACCGCGGATGTCCTGCAGGTACAGGGTGGTCACGAACAGGAACGCCCCGAACCCGCACAGCCCGAACAGCGCCATCAGGATCGCCGCGGTGAACGGCACGCCGCGGAACAACCGCAACTCCAGCAGCGGGTCGGCCCGGCGCGGTTCGTAGCCGAGAACGCCGAGCACGCCCAACGCCGCGACGCCGAACAGTCCGATAACCGCCGGCGAGGCCCAGCCCGCCTTGCCCGACTCGATGATCGCGAACACCACGCTGCCCAGCACGAGGATCACCAGGGCCTGCCCGACCGGGTCCACCCGTCGCGCTCGCGCGGCCCGCGACTCCGGGACGAACAGCGCGGTACACACGATCGCGGTGGCCACGATGGGCAGGTTGATCCAGAAGATGGAGCGCCAGCCCAGGCTGTCGACCAGGGCACCGCCGAGGATCGGTCCCAGGCCGAGCGCCAGCCCGGACATCGCGCCGAACACGCCGATTGCCCTGGCCCGTTCGGCGCGGTCGGGGAAGGAGTTGACGACGATCGCCAGCGCCACCGGGGTCAGCATCGAGCCGCCGACCGCCTGCAGTGCCCGCGCCGCGATCAGCGGGCCGATGCCCGGGGCCAGGCTGCACAGCAGGGACCCGATCCCGAAGGTCAGCAGGCCGACAACGAAGGTGCGTCGGCGCCCGAGCCGGTCGGCGGTCGACCCGGACAGCAGCAGCAGCGACGCCAGCACCAGGCTGTACGCGTCGACCGTCCACTGCAACCCGGACACCGAGGCGTGCAGGTCGTTGCGGATCGAGGGCAGCGCTACATTGACGATGGAGACGTCCATGACCGCGACGAGCAGGCTGGCGCAACAGATCGCGAGCACCAGTTGCCGGCGGCTCCGGCTGAGTGCGGGCGGCGGGGTGGGCGGTGGGCGCAGCGCGGAGGCGGTCATGATGTCCGAGGCTAGGATTTAGAGCGTGCTCGAAGTCAAGCCGAAGCCCACGAACCCGCTCGCCGAGGCCGTGCCCGAAGCCGGGCTGACGATCGCCGAGGCGGCGCGCCGTACCGGGGTCAGCGCGCACACGCTGCGCTACTACGAGCGGTCCGGCCTGGTGATCACTCCGGTCGGGCGCACCGAGGGCGGCCGCCGGCGGTACCACCGCGAGGACCTGCGCTGGATCTCGATCTGCACCAAGCTGCGCGCGACCGGGATGCCGATCAAGGCGATCCGGCGCTACGCCGAGCTCGTCTCGGCCGGTGAGGGCAACGGGGCCGAGCGGCTCGCCCTCATGAAGGCCCACCGCGTGGAGGTGCTCGCCCGCATCGCCGAGTTGCAGGAGAACCTGAAGCTGATCGACCACAAGATCGACGTCTACGGCCGGCGCGTCGCTGCCGGCGACGCCGATCAACTCTGGGCCGGCGCCTAGCAGCCGGCGGCGGTACCTGCCGGCCGCGTCACGAGCCGGCGGACTTCACCAGGGCGGTGACCTTCTTCTCCACGGCCGGGCTCCACGCCTCGAGCGCGAACGAGGCGGGCCACTTTTCGCGGTCGTAGAGGTTCGCGGCGTCCGGGAAGCCCAGGGTGCAGTAGCGGTACTTGAACTTGCCCGCGTCCAGGACGGCCTGCAGGCCGTCGGCCCTCTTGGCGCCCTTCGTGTCTCGGCACGCAACTCGGCGGCGCGCTCCTTCATGGCGGCGCGCTGCTCGGCGGCCTGACTAGTAGCGTCCGGCGGATGCGGTTGACGAGGAGGGACGGCGGCAGATGAGCGAGTTCACCGACGAGTACACGCGCGCGTCGAAGACGTTTCGTGCGGTCACCGAGCTGGCGCTGCGCCGGCACGGGCTGCACCTCGGGCAGAACCTGGTGCTCGCGGCCCTCGCCGATCGCGACGGGCAGACACCGGGCGAGGTTGCCGCCGCGGTGCACGTGAGCACGCCGACGATCGTGAAGATGGCCAATCGCATGGCCGAGGCCGGTCTGCTCACCCGCCGTCGTGACGATTTTGACAAGCGGCTCGTCCGACTGCACCTGACCCCGGCGGGGCGGAGGCTGCGCCGGCCCGTGGACGCCGAACTCGAATTGGTGGACCAGCGGTTGACGGAGGGGCTGACCAAGACCGAGCGACGCACGCTGCTGACGCTGTTGGCCAAGGTGTCCGACAACGGGCAGGCGCTGCTGACCGAATGGGACAAGAGGGCGTGAGATCGTCGCCGGTTCCTGCCCAGGAGCGGCGACTAGCCGGCGAGGCTGCTGATTCCTGCCGCGGCGCAGTCGTCGTCGTGACCGGGCGTCCCGCCACTGACGGCGATGGCGCCGAGGACGGTGCCGGCGCGGCGGATCAGCCGGGCACCGGCACCCACAAGGATGGGTTGTGGCGCGATCGGCTCGAGTTGGGCGAAGAATCCCGGGTTGTCGGTCTGCAGCTGTCGCAGCACGGTCCCGTCGCGCCGGAACAGCGCGGCCGTGGCCGCCTTGCTCTCCGCGATCCGGGCAGACAGCGGTGGCGCGCCCTCCATTCGGGACAGGTTCTGCAGTGCGCCCCCTTCGTCGACGACGGCGACCGTGACCTGCGCCCCGAGCTGCGTTGCCCGCTCGCGCACCGACGCGACAACGAGCTGGGCTTCTTCGAACGTGATCGGCACTGGATGCTCCTGCTTCGCTGGACCAGGACCGAGACGTTAGCTGGCTAATCATTAGCCGTCAAGCGACTTGCCTGAACTCGCGCTAGAGCGTGTGACCGACTGCTTCCGGGCATACCTGCCCGGAGGCTGCTGGTGCCGGCAGATCTGAGTCCCCGGCTAGGGCGACTGCCGCATGTGCGCCCGACCCCCTTAGCGGCAATCTCGTGATCGCTAGCGAACAGCGTTCATGTCCACATCACTGAGGAGCACAACTGATGAAGACTGCATTCACCCGCCGTCTCGTCGTCGGTGCCGCGATGGTCGCCGTCGCAGTCGCCGCCGCGGGTTCCACCGCGGCGCTGGCCAGCGAGCAGCCGTCGGCGGACGTCTATCAAGGCTGCCTGAGCCACAATCTCGGCGCGCTGTACCACGTCAGCACCGACGCGAGTCACCCGCCGCGGTGCCTCAAGCACGACACGCTGATCAGCTGGAACCAGAAGGGGCAACCAGGGCCGGCCGGTGTGCAGGGTCCGAAGGGCGACACCGGTGCCGCGGGTGCGACCGGTGCCACCGGTGCGACGGGTGCGACGGGTCCCAAGGGTGACGCCGGTCCGATTGGTCCCCAGGGCCCCCCGGGAGACCCCGGCGCCACAGGGGCAACCGGTGCGACGGGTCCCCAGGGTCCCAAGGGCGACACCGGTCCCAAGGGCGACACCGGCCCGAAGGGTGACACCGGTCCCAAGGGTGACACCGGCGCGCAAGGGCCGGCCGGGGCGCTCGAGTTGTACTGGCTGGGAACGCAGACGACGGCGACTTCGCCGAACAGCACGACGAAGCTCGCCTGCGACGACGGCGATCGGGTGTACGGCGGCGGCGTCTGGGGCACCAGCGGCGTGACGGTCAGCGAAAGCGCGCCCAGTGGCGACCTCACCGGCTGGTACGTGAATGTCACCAACCCGGACTTCCTGAGCACGTCATGGACCTACAACGTCTACGCGCTCTGCGGACCGCCGCACACGTCCCTGCGGATCAAGTGACACACCCGCCTCACGACGACTGTTCCTGAGCGGACGGGCTTCCCTGCGGGCTCGCAGGGAGGCCCGTCCGCGCCCGTTACGGGCTCCGAGGTCGTTCTGCGCGCGAGCCAACGGGAGATTCCAGAGCATCGGACGGCCGAGACGGGTGTCTCGCGTACCTCCGGGGCACCCATACCTGCTCCCCGCGGCACAGATCCCGGGACCGAGACCGCAGATCGATCGACAGCAGGCTAATTGGGCATGTCGGCGAAGCGGCTGTAGCGCCCCTGGAACGCGACGGCCACCGTGGCGGTCGGTCCGTTGCGGTGCTTGGCCAAGATGAGGTCTGCCTCGCCGGCGCGCTCGGTCTCCGGCTCGTACAGGTCGGGCCGGTGCACCATGATCACCATGTCGGAGTCCTGCTCGATCGAGTTGTGCACGACGATGCCGTCGGCGATGAAGTTGTGCTCGCCCGGAACGGTGGCGTCGAACACCTCCTGCTCGCCGAGTTCCTCGATCGCGACGACGCTGTCCCAGAACACGTCGTTCGTCGCGAGCATGTCCAACTCGGCATCGTCGAGGACGGTGGCAACCCGGGCGAGTCGTGGCCGGCTCGGCGAATGCTTCCCCAGGGTCGAACCGCAGAACTGAGTCGCCTGCGCCGTGGCGAATTCACGATGCGTCATGCGCCGCTCCTGCAATACGTCACGCACGCGCTTCCACACCTCGACGGGCACGGTGTCGACGTTGGTGTTCGGCGTCAGTGCCTCGACCAACGTCAAGGCGCGTGCCGCGAGCTGGCCCCGAGCACCGTGACATCCGATGTCCCGGAGGAAAACGAGCTGTTGCTCGGCGCCGACGACGTGCACGTGGTAGCTGTCGCGATCCCCCGCCTTACGTGTCGTCTTGATCCGCGCCGTGATGCCGAAACGGGTGAGCAGGCGCGTGACGTCGTCGGCTAGTCGCCGGCTCGTCGTCGAGTAATAGATGCGCACCTGCTGGCTCTTGGCGATGTGGACGCAGCCGTCGGTCGCCCACAGGTGACGCAGGAACAGCGCGACCTGCGCGTTGGGTAGGCCGAATACCCGGGCAGGCACGAACTTCTCGTGACTGCGGAGGTCGTACACCCCCAGCGAATCAAGCCACGCCACGACGGGGTTCCGCCGCCCGTGCGTGACGCGGTACGGGGAGGGCAGCCGGAGCGTGGTGACGCGGGCGGCCGGGTACTCGTCGCGAATTGCCGTGATCCCGAAGTGTGTTGCCGCCTCGGTCACCGCCGCCAGATTCGCCTCGTCGATGCCGGCGTAGCGCAACGGCTGCCGACGCAGCATGCAGCCGTCGCCGATCAAGTGGGCGAGCAACACGATCTGGTGCTCGGGCCAGCGAGCAGTATCGCGCGGCTCCGGCGCGACGCGCGGCACGGCCACTCGCTCACCCACCGCCAGTTCGCCCAGCGGGCGCCAGCCGTCGTACGTGTAGAACGGATGGTTGGCGGTGGCCTCCACGCGCCGACCGGAGGCGAGCCTTAGCCGGTAGACCTGCTTGACGCCGTTGGAGAACACATGGGTCATCCGGCGGCGGACCATGCGCAGCCGCTCGTCCAACGCCCACACCGGGATGTCGCGCTCGCCGCGCTCGTACAACTCGCCGAGGGTGACCTCCGCTCCGGTGTCTGCACGCCAGATCCGGGTCGACGCCGGCAGGCACCCTGATTCGCGCAAGTCGGACAGCAGAGGCTTCTTGTCGGTGCGCTGCTCGGGACCGCGGTTCAGCTGCGACAGCGTCACCACCGGAACGTCCAGCTCCTTGGCCAGCAGCTTCATCGCGCGGGAGAACTCGCTGACCTCCTGCTGGCGCGACTCGACCCGCTTGCCGGAGGTCATCAGCTGCAGGTAGTCGATCACGATCAACTGGATGTCGTGCCGCTGCCGCAGCCGGCGCGCCTTCGCGCGGATCTCCATCATGGTCAGGTTGGGGCTGTCGTCGATGAACAGCGGTGCCTCGGCCAGTTCGGACGAGCGGCGCGCCAGCCGAGTCCAGTCCTGATCGCTCATGTGCCCCGAGCGCATGTTCTGCAGGGCGACGCCGGCCTCCGCGGAGAACATCCGCATCATGATCTCGAGCTTGCCCATCTCCAGGGAGAAGATGACCGTCGGCTTGCCGTTCTTCACCGCCGCCGACCGCGCGAAATCCAAGGCGAGGGTCGAGTTGTGCGTCGGGATCATCGTCCGGCCGCAGAGATACATGTGGTCTTCGTTGTCGACCTGAACGCAGCGCACCGGGACGGAGGGGATCGGTCGCAGGTCAGTCACGGACCGCGTCCGCTGGGCGCCGGACGCGGTGTCCTGCACGTCGTGTAGCCCGGCCGCAAGGTCCCTGGTGGCGATGACGCCCCCCGCCTCGGCGATGCGCGCCCCAACCGTGACGAGCGCGTTCACGTGAACGCGCCACTGGTGCTCGGCGTCCGCAGTGATCACCGAGCCATCGGAGAACTCGACCTCGAAGCACGGTCGGTCGAGCATGACGTCGGTGGCGGCCACTACACGAGTCGGGCGCCCGTCGGCACCGAGCAGGAAGTCCCCGACCTGCACGGCGCCCATTGTCGTCCAGCCACTGGGCGTCGCAAGCGGCGTGTCCAGCGCCAGCGCCTTGCCCGAGCCCGGCCGGCCGGCCACCGTGATCATCTGACCGGGGTGCAGCCCGTTGGTGTACTCGTCCAGCTGCTGGAACCCGGTGGGGATGCCGGTGCCGACGCCGCCGTTCGCGCCGATTCGGTCGATCTCGTCCAGGGTGGGTTGCAGCAGCGTCTCGATGTGGACGAAGTCCTCGCTGGTGCGCCGCTCGGTGACCTCGTAGATCTCGGCCTGCGCCCGGTCGACCACGTCGTCGACGCTGCCCACCACATCGGATGAGCCGGATGCGGTGTCATAGCCCATCTGCACGATCCGGGTGCCGGCCGTGACCAGCCGGCGCAGCGTTGCGCGCTCGGCCACGATCTGCGCGTAGTAGCCGGCGTTCGCCGCCGTCGGGACCGTGTTGACGAGCGTGTGCAGGTAGAGCGCGCCGCCGACCCGGATCAGCTGGCCGCTGCGGGTGAGCTCCTCGGCGACGGTGATCGGGTCGGCCGGCTCGCCGCGCCCGTACAGATCCAGGATCGCGTCGTAGACCAGCTGGTGCGCCGGCCGGTAGAAGTCGCCCGGACGCACCACCTCGACGACGTCGGCGATCGCGTCCTTGCTCATCATCATCGCGCCGAGCACGGATTGTTCCGCCTCGATCGCCTGCGGCGGGGTGCGGTCGTACTCGCCAGGTCCCGACGTGGTCCGCGCCTCGTCAGCCAGCGTCATGGGCGTACGCCCTCCCGAAATCGACGATGCCGTGCACGCACACAACGATCCCGGCGGGGTATGACAGTTTCGGCTGTTGCCGACCCTCGTCATCTCGCCTGCACGACTGCGATGCGGTAGCCGCGACGCTATTGGGTAGGCCCGGCGCGCCACAAACCCGGCTGTGCACACACCTGTGGATAACGCTGTGGGAATCGCCGTCCGGGCTGTTCACGTCGTCGTGGACAACCTGTGGAAAACGGGAGGGCATGCGCCACGAACCCAGCGATTCCGGGGGGTGGATCGTCCACCTGCTGTGGACAGGAAAAAGTTCGCGGCGCCGGAAAGCCGACGAGCCCGGCGGCGCCGCGAGGGCGTCCGCCGGGCTCGAACCGGGTCGGGTGCGGTCAGACCGCGGCGACCGTGAGCGGCACGGTGGCCACCACATCCGGGTGCAGATCCACCGTTACCGTGTGCGTGCCGACCGTCTTGATGTGGCCGGGCAGCCGGATCCGCTTCTTGTCCAGCAGTGGGCCGCCGGCGCTCTTGACGGCCGCCGCGACGTCGGTCGCGGTGATCGAGCCGAACAGCTTGCCGTCCTTGCCGGCGCGGGCGTCCAGCGTGATCGCCAGCTTCTCCAGATCGGCCTTGATCTCGCGGGCGTGCCCGAGGTCGCGGATCTCGCGGGCGTCGCGCGCCCGCCGGATCTGCACGATCTGCTTCTCGGCGCCCTTGGACCAGGTGATGGCCGCGCCGCGCGGGACGAGGAAGTTGCGGCCGTAGCCGTCGGCCACCTCGACGATGTCGCCGGCGAGGCCGAGGCCCGTGACCTCACGGGTCAGGATGAGCTTCATGTGTTCTCGCCTCCTTAGCGTGCGGTCGAGGTGTAGGGCAGCAGGGCCATCTCTCGCGCGTTCTTGATCGCCTTGGCGAGCTGGCGCTGCTGTTGGCTGGTCACACCGGTGACGCGGCGGGCGCGGATCTTGCCGCGGTCGGACACGAACTTGCGCAGCAGGTTGGTGTCCTTGTAGTCGATGTACTCGATCTTGGCCGCGAGAAGCGGGTTGGCCTTCTTCTTCGGCTTGCGGATCGGGGGCTTGGGCATGTCAGGTACTCCGTATCAAGGGTGGTCGCGCTGCGCCGGCCGGGCCGGGGCGCGATCGCGAAATGGTGGTTTAGAAGGGGGGCTCGTCGCTGAAGCCGCCACCGCTGGACGGTGCTGCGCTGCCCCACGGGTCGTCGGCAGGCGCGCCGCTGCCGCCGGAGCCGCCGCCGTCCGAGCCGGACGAGCCGAAGCCGCCGCCACCGGACGAACCGCGCTGGGTGCGGTTCACCTTGGCCGACGCGTAGCGCAGCGACGGGCCGATCTCGTCGACCTGCAACTCGATCACGGTGCGCTTCTCGCCCTCGCGGGTCTCGTACGAGCGCTGCTGCAGCCGGCCCTGGGCGATCACCCGCATGCCGCGCGTCAGCGACTCGGCCGCGTTCTCGGCAGCCTGGCGCCACAGCGAGCAGCGCAGGAACAGCGCCTCGCCGTCCTTCCACTCGTTGCTGTTGCGGTCGAACGTGCGCGGCGTGGACGCGATGGTGAATGAGGCCACCGCCGCCCCGGACGCGGTGAACCGCAGCTCCGGGTCGGCGGTCAGGTTGCCGACCACGGTGATGACGGTGTCGCCAGCCATCGCGCTTACCGCTCGTCCGGGCGCAGGACCTTGGTCCGCAGCACCGACTCGTTCAGGTTCAGCTGGCGGTCGAGCTCCTGCACCGACGACGGCTTGGCCTGCACGTCGATGACGGCGTAGATGCCCTCGGCGTTCTTGTCGATCTCGTAGGCCAGCCGGCGACGGCCCCAGATGTCGACCTTCTCCACGGTGCCGCCGTCGGTCTTGACGACGTTCAGGAAGGTGTCGATGGACGGCGCGATGGTGCGCTCGTCGAGGCTGGGGTCGAGGATGACCATGACTTCGTAATGGCGAAGAGGAGTGCTCAAAGCGACTCGTCCTCCTGTGGACTGATCGGCCACGGGCTCTCCGTGGCAGGAGGTGCTCGCCGGCATGATGCGATTCCGGACATCCATGCGTCCGGGATCAGTCGGGCGAACCCGCTCAGCCTACCCGGCGGCGGCCGGGTTACCGAAATCCGGTGGACCTGTCAGTTGCGGCGCAGCAGGTACAGGCGCGCGTAGGTGGCGGTGACCAGCGACAGCGCGAGGATCGCGAGGATCGCGAGCAGGACCGGCAGTTGAGCGCTCGGCGACGGGTTGGCTGCCAGGTCGGCGGCGTTGCTGCTGACGCGCGCGGACGCCGGCGAGCTGCTGCCGGACGGGGCTGCCTCGGCACCGCCGGAGTCCGGCGCCCCGTTCACGAGGTTGCCGCCGAGATCGGGCAGCGCGTTACCGAAGCCGCCGCCGCCGACCGTCCCGGCGCCGTTCCCGTAGCCCGTGGGGACGACCTGCTCCGGGATGGTCAGGCCGGGCGGGGTGTAGTTCGTCCCCGAACTCGGCGCACTGCTGTGCCCGGATCCGGAGCCGGAGGTCTTGCTGCTGCCACCGGGAAGCAGGCCCCCGAGATCGGGCAGGGTGGGTTCTGGGACCGCCACGGTCACCGACGGCAGCGGCACCTTCACCGGGCCCAGCGAGATCGTCCCGGACGGCGCCGCGACGGCCAGCTTGCAGGTCGGCGCTGAGTCCGTGACGTGAATGACGCCCGACCAGTCGAGCGATGCACCCGCCTGTAGTGCCGATGAACTGAGCGGTACCGGAGGCAGCACGGCCCCTAGCAGGCCGGGAAGGAGGGCGATGGATTTCGCAGTCCAGGTGAGGGTGTGATCGCCCGCGCTCAGGTTCGCGACCGTGGTGTCCGTGCCCGCGGCTACGTCGGCGACCACCTTGCCGTCGATCCTGGCGGATACGTTGAGTCCCGCGATCTGCTTCGTCGTCAGGCCCAAAGTGGCGAGATCGATGCCCGCCAGGGCCGAGTCGAAGTCGATCGAGTCGCCGGGCTTGATCCACACCTCGGTGCCGCCGGTGCTGACCAGGCAGTTGCTGTCCAGCACGCCGGTGACCGTGAACGTGGCCTTGTCCTTGCCGGGGTGGTAGTTCGGGCTCGGGTCAGGGGCGGCGTGGGCGGGGGACATGGTCAGGACCGCAGCACCGGCGACTGCCAGTCCGGTCACTCCGGCCAGCCAGCGCCAGCCGCGCCGACGTGTGACGGCGTGTCGCCCTCGTCCTGACATGCCTGCTCCTTACCGACAGCGGACCGCCGTCAGCTTTTCCAACCGGCCACCTTCTCTAACGACGATGTTCAGTCTGAGTTACGTGCCGGCTGAATGCCAGGCTTGCCGTGGAGCGGGCGAGATGATCCTCGGCGCCGTCGAACTCGCCGCCGCCGGGATCGTCGGCGCCGTCGGAGCGCACCACGTCCAGCTCCGGCCGCCACATCTCCCGGATCATCAGGCCGGCCAGCGCCAGCAGCAGCGCGTCCCGCGCGAGCAGCACCAGCATCAGCCACCCGTAGCCCACGCCGTGCGCGCTCTGTGCCGGGTCGAGGCCCAGCAATAGCAACAGGGTCAGGAACCACACCGCGATCTCGACGAACTGCCAGATCAGCGCCAGCCGCCAGCGCGGCCGGGCCAGGGCGAGCAGCGGCACCAGCCACAGCGAGTACTGCGGGCTCCACACCTTGGTGGTGAGCAGGAACGCGAGCACGACCAGGAATGCGAGTTGGGCGAGCCGCGGCTTCACCGGCGCGCGCAACCCCACGTACGCGACGCCGCAGAGCGCGCCGATCAGCAGCAGCGCGACCGCCGCGCCCGGCGGCACCCAGTACACGGCGTCGGCGGCGCCCGCGCCGGAATCGACCAGCGTCTTGACGATCGCCCAGACCGTGCTGCGTTCCGTGGCCCGGTCGATGCTGAACCGGTAGAACTCCCACCAACCCTGGTGATAGGCGAGTGCCACCGGCACGTTCACGGCGGCCCACGCCGCGGCGGCGGCCGCGGTCGCCCAGCCGAACCCCGACCAGCGCCGGGTGCGGTAGGCCAGGATCGCGATCGCGATCAGCAGCAGCCCGGGGTACAGCTTCGCCGCCGTCCCGAGACCGACCAGGGTGCCGGCCAGCACCGGTCTGCCCCGGGCCCAGGCCCACAGGGCGCCGCTGGTGAACGCCATCGCCAGCAGGTCCCAGTTGGTGTACGCGTGGAAGATCAGCAGCGGTGACAGCGCGAACAGTGCGGCGTCGTAGGGACGTCGCCGGTTGGTGGCGGCGGTCGCGGCGGTCACGACCAGGGCGCACAGCGCGAGCAGGATCGCGCTGATCGCGCCGAACAGGACCAGTTCGGACGAGGACGTCGACAGGCCGTGGGCCAGCCGGGTCAGCTCCGCGGTGAGCCACATGAAGCCACCGGTCAGCACTGGGTATTCGACGGCGGTGTCGCGGTACGGCACCGCGCCCACATCCAGCCGCTCGTCACTCCACAACGGGACGATGTCGGAGTAGCACGCGTGCGTGTACTGCTTGTAGCCGGTCCAGTACCCGGTCGCGCAGGGCGATTTCTGCGCGTACCCGAGCAGCAGGCTCAGGCAGGCGAAGGCGAGCACGACCCGCGTCGGCGTCCACCACGACAGCGGCGACACCGCAGCGTAGCGACCCCAGATCCCACCGAGCATCCCGCTGGCTCGAGAGGCGGTGGGGTCGGTGCGGCTCGGCAGCGGCGGTGGCGCCGGTGATGGTGACAGCGATGGTGGCGGCGGCCCGGACGCGTCAGGCGGAGCGGCCGGGGAACTCACGCTGCACATCCTGGCACGGCGCGGGTCACGGAGCTGGCGGCGCCGGGCTGCTCGTGCAGGTGGATCCGAGCAGGCCGGGCCTGCAGGTCGGCGTCGGAGTGGGTGTCGGCGTGGTCGGTGGCGGGGTCGTCGGAGTGGGTGTCGGCGTGACCGGCGGAGGCGTGGTGATGATGCTGGACGTCGGCGCCGGCGTGCTGCTTCCCGCAGTGCTACTCGGCGCGGTCTTGGTCGGGCTCGGCGAGGTGGTCCGTGCAGTGTTCGCCGCGCCGATCTGCTGGGTGTCCGGGAGCGGCAGGTTCGCCTTGTCGGCCAGGTACGTGTCCATGAACAGCTTCCAGGTGCGACCGGGCAGGTCGCGGCCGTACTCGGCGTTGCCGTAGTGGTCGTAGATCGCGTGCGTCGAGTCGCCGCTGCCGGCCCACACCGCCGCGCTCACCTGCTGGGTGAACCCCACCGTCCAGGCATCGCTGTTCTTCGGCGAGTTCGTGCCGATGCCGACCGTCCCTGTCTTGGCCGCCGAGCGCCGGCCACCGTCGAGCCCGAACCCGGAGTTGCCGGCGATCGGCTCGAGCGTCAGCGTGACGTCGTTCGCGACCTTGCTGTCGATCGCCCGGTGTGAGGCCTTCTTGTGCCGGTACACGAGCTTGCCGGTGGAGTCGGTCGCGGACTGGACGAAGTACGGCGCGGTGGAGCGGCCGCCGTTGGCCAGCGTGCCGAACGCGCTCGCCTGATCCAGCGGGCTCACCGCGTAGTCGCCGATGCCGATGCCGAAGCCGGTGTGGCCGTCGGCGTCGACGAGCGTCGGGTTGCCGTGACTGTCGGTGGTCGCGATGCCCATCGCGTGTGCGGTCTTGGCGACATTGTCCGGGCCGGCCTGCGCGGCGAGCAGGTCGAACGTGGTGTTCAGCGAGTACTTCATCGCGTAGGCGATCGTTACCGAGGAGCCGCTGTACGGCGCGTCGCTGGGGTCGTTGCAGATCTGCAGTCCCTCGATCTTGACGCACTGGCTGCCGTCGACGTGGCTGCTGATCGTCAGGCGCGGCTTGTCCTTCGTCTTGTTCAGCGTCTGGGACAGCACGGTTGCCAGCGTGAACGGCTTGAACGACGAGCCGGCCGGTCGCGCGCCCACGCCCGCGTAGTCGTTGTAGTCCGGCTTGCCGTCGTAGCCGGTGCCGTTGGGTCCGCCGTAGTAGGCGAGGACGGCGCCGGTAGCCGGATTGACCGCCGTCAGCGCGTTCTTGTAGTTGCGTTGCTTGCGGGTCAGGTCGCTGAAGGTGGTCCGGATCGCAGACAGTGCGGCGGCCTGCGCCTTGCGGTCGATCGTGGTGCGGATCGACAGGCCGCGCTGGTTGATCTCGGCCTCGCTGACGCCGTGCGCCTCCAGGTCGGCGACCACCTGCCGGTAGATGAAGTACTTCCACCCGTCGGCGCCGAGCTGCTGCTCGTTGGTTGCCGAGCGCACCGTCGGGTACTTCATCGTGGCGGCCTGCTGCTTGGTCAGCTTGCCGATCGCGGCCATCCCGTCGATCACGTAGTGCCAGCGGGCCTTGGCCTGTGCCGGGTTCACCGCCGGGTCGTAGTAGCTCGGTGCACGCAACGAGGCCGCGAGCACCGCACCCTCGGCGGCATCGAGCTGGCTGACGTCCTTGCCGAAATAGGCCTGGGACGCTGCCTGGATGCCGTACGTGCCGCGGCCGAAGTAGACGGTGTTCAGGTAGAACTCGAGGATCTGGTTCTTGGAGTAGTCGCGGGCCAGTTTGACCGCGATCATCAGCTCCTTGAGCTTGCGGCTGAGCGTGCGGGCGTCGGTCAGGTAGGCGTTCTTCGCGTACTGCTGGGTGATGCTCGAGCCGCCCTGGGTGTCGCCGCCGGTGAGGTCGGTCATCGCCGCGCGCACGGTGCCCTTGATGGACACGCCCGGCTCGGAGTAGAAGTTGCGGTCCTCGGCGGCGATGACCGCGTAGCGCACCGCCTCGGGCACCTTGTCGAGGCTGACGATCGTGCGGTTCACCGTGCCGATGCGGGCCATCGTCGAGCCGTCGGAGTACTCGATCGTGGCCACCTGCGGCAGCGGCAGCGTCTCCGGACGGGGGACATCGCTGAGCACGTAGAACATCGCGACCAGGCTGACCACGCCGACGGTCAGCAGCGCGAGGATCCAGGTGCCGGTGATGCCGAAGCGGCGCAGGATCCGCCGGCGCCGGCTCATCGCGGCGAGGCGGCGCTTCTTGGCCGCGCGGCGCCGCTTGTGGCGCACGCGGATCCGCTCCCACCGGCTCGCGTTCGGGTCCACCGGCGGTTTCGCCTTACGCGTGCGGCGGTCCCGGCCGTACCGCAGCCGCTCCTTGTCCGCCACGAATCACACGCTACTTCGCAAACCGGGATCGCTCGCGCCGAGTGAGGGCGGCCTCTCAGGACGTGCTCGCGGCCTCCGGCTGCGAGTCTCCGGTGCTCGGCGTGCCGAGCGAACGGCGCAGGATCTGCGCGACGTCGAGCACCTCGACGTGCTCCTTGGCCGAGCCGTCGCCCTTCTTCTCGGCAACCGCGTCCGACAGCATGACCATGCAGAACGGGCAGGCAGTGCCGATCATGTCCGGGTCCAGGCCGATGGCCTCGTCGGTGCGTTCACGGTTGATCCGCTTGCCGATCTTCTCCTCCATCCAGAAGCGCGCGCCGCCGGCACCGCAGCAGAAGCCGCGGTCCTTGCAGCGGTGCATCTCCTGGGAAGTGAGGGACGGGATGGCCGCGAGCACCTCGCGCGGCGGCGTGTACACCTTGTTGTGCCGGCCGAGGTAGCACGGGTCGTGATACGTCACGGTCTTGTCGACCGGCTCGATCGGGGTGAGCCGGCCCTCCTCGACGAGGCGGCCGAGCAGTTGCGTGTGGTGCACCACCTCGTAGTGCCCGCCGAGCTGCGGGTACTCGTTCGCGATGGTGTTGAAGCAGTGCGGGCAGGTGGCCACGATCTTGAGCGGCCCGGCGCGCTCGATCGAGTTGAGCGTCTCGACGTTCTGCATGCCCTGCATCTGGTACACGAACTCGTTGCCCAGCCGGCGGGCCGGATCGCCGGTGCACGACTCGCCCTGGCCCAGCACCGCGAACTCGACCCCTGCGACGTGCAGCAGTTCGGCGAACGCGACGGTCACCTTGCGCGAGCGGTCCTCCAGGGCGCCTGCGCAGCCCACCCAGAACAGGTAGTCGATGTCGGCATCGAGCTTGGTACCCGGCGTGGCGCGTCGCACCTCGAAGGACAGTTCCTTCATCCACTCGTCGCGGCCGCTGTTGGCCATGCCCCACGGATTGCCCTTGTTCTCGATGTTGCGCAGCATGGTGCCGGCCTCGGACGGGAACGCGGACTCGATCAGCACCTGGTAGCGGCGCATGTCGACGATGTGGTCGATGTGCTCGATGTCGACGGGGCACTGCTCGACGCAGGCGCCGCACGTGGTGCACGACCACAGCACGTCCGGGTCGATGACGCCGCCGGCGGCCAGGTCGCCGACGAGCGGGCGCAGCGCCTGCTCGACCGTCGAGCCCTCGATGCGCGGGTAGCCGGCCTCCGGCACGTGGTGCCCTCGCCCGGCGGCTACGCCCCCACTGCCGGGGGGACCCCCATTGTCACCACCTTCGGCGGCGGGTGTGTTGAAGTTCGGGGTCGCCCCGTCAGGCACGGTCTGCGTGCCGAAGATGTACGGCGCCTTCGCGAACAGGTGATCGCGCAGGTCCATGATCAGCAGCTTGGGCGACAGCGGCTTGTCGGTGTTCCACGCCGGGCACTGCGACTGGCACCGTCCGCACTCGGTACACGTCGCGAAGTCCAGGTAGCCCTTCCAGGTGAAGTCCTCGATCTTGCCCTTGCCGAAGACGGTGTCCTCGGACAGGTTCTCGACGTCGGCGAAGTCGATCGCCTTGCCGTCGTCGTCGGTGACCGGCGGCAGCGCGCCCAAACCGTCGGGCAGCCGCTTGAAGTACACGTTGATCGGGGCGGTGCCGATGTGCAGGTGCTTGGAGTGCACCACCAGGATCAAGAAGGCGAAGACGACCGCCATCTGGGCCACGATGAAGAACGTCTCGATGCCCTGGTTGATCGCACCGGACGGCAGCAGCTGGGCGACCGCGTAGGAGAAGAACGGCGCCTTCGACCTGCCCCACGGGAAGTGGCCGGTGTTGTACTGCGCCGCGCGGTACAGCACGAGCGTCGCGACCACCAGGAAGATCATGAACAGCACGAACCAGGCCGGTCCGTTGTGCGAACCGTAGAACCGGCTGCTGCGCTTCTTGCGCTCCGGGCCGTTGCGCAGCCGGTTGATCGAGAACCAGATGATCGCGACCAGCACGGCGGCCGCGAACAGGTCCTCGAGGAACCCGAGCCAGCGCGCGTGGCCGAAGAACGGGAAGGCGAAGTCACGGCTGACGACCAGCGCGCCGTACGCCTCGACGATGGTGATGCCGAGGATGTTGAAGCCCCAGAACGTGAAGAAGTGGGCCAGGCCCGCGCCGGACCACTTGAGCAGCTTGCGCTGGCCGAGCACCTCCTCGCCGGCGTTCTCGGCACGCGGCCGCGGCTCGCGGGTGCGCGTCTTGTCCGCCTTGCCCGAGCGGATCAGCTTGGTGAGCCAGAGGATGCGCCGCCCGGCGACCGCGAGCGTGACGACGAGCATCGCGATGCCGAGCACGATCCGCAGCACGCCCGGGCTGTGGTACTCCCAGTCGACGAAGATGCCGTTGGCCTCGGCGTGCTGGTCGGCGAGCAGGCCGGCGAGCGGATGCGACACGGGCTCTCCTGACGATCGGCACGCGATGCGGGTCCGGCCGTGGGTACCGGCTCGTCGCGCGCGTTCGGGGCAACTGGCTGAGACTATTCGGTATTACTTTCCAGTAACCAATCGGGCGAGGCGATGTGGTGCGCCACACGCCAGCTCTTCCGGCGGCCCCGTTTCGGGAAGCGCACCCGCCGGCCGACTGAGGGAAGGGTCACAGATCGGTCACGGACTGCCCGAAACAGACGGATTGGGCGTTCGGTTGTCCGGTTACCCCTTTGCCGATGTCGTACCCAGATGGTGGGGTGGTTCGGTGATTCGGTTCGAATCAGTGACCAAGCGCTACCCGGACGGCACCCTCGCGGTCGACTCGCTCGACCTGCAGGCGCCCACCGGCAAGATCACGGTGTTCGTGGGTCCGTCCGGCTGCGGCAAGACCACGTCGCTGCGGATGATCAACCGGATGATCATCCCGACGTCGGGACGGATCTGGCTGGACGACATCGACACCGCGAAGATCAAGCCGGCGAAACTGCGTCGCGGCATCGGGTACGTCATCCAGCAGGCGGGGCTGTTCCCGCACCGGACTGTCGTGGAGAACGTCGCCACCGTGCCGGTACTGCTCGGCGAGAGCCGCCGCGACGCGCGCCGGCGGGCGCTGGAGGTACTGGACCGCGTCGGGCTGCCGGCCGAGCTCTCCGAGCGCTACCCGGCACAGCTGTCCGGCGGCCAGCAGCAACGGGTCGGGGTGGCGCGCGCGCTCGCGGCCGACCCGCCGGTGATGCTGATGGACGAGCCGTTCTCGGCCGTCGACCCGGTGGTGCGCGCGCAGCTGCAGGACGAGTTCTTGCGGCTGCAGGGCGAACTCGGCAAGACGATCGTGTTCGTCACGCACGACATCGACGAGGCGATCAAGCTCGGTGATCAGGTCGCGGTGATGCGGGTGGGCGGCCGGCTGGCGCAACTCGCCTCCCCCGCCGAGCTGCTGTCGAGGCCGGCCGACGCGTTCGTGGCCGGCTTCGTCGGACGCGACCGCGGGTACCGCGCGCTCGGCTTCGCGGCCGCCGGTGAGCTGCCGTTGACGTCCGAGCCGACGGTGCGGATCAGGTCCGACCTGGCGAGCGTGCGCGGCAACGCCGTCGACGGGTGGGCGCTGGCGGTCGACGACGACCAGCAGCCGCTGGGCTGGCTGGCAGTGGGCGGCCTGGCCGACGAGCAACTGCACGGCCCGGTGACGCCCGACCTGCTGAACCTCGGCGGCACGCTCACCACCGAGGCGGGCACGCTGCGCGAGGCACTCGACGCGGCGCTGTCCTCGCCGAGCGGGCGCGGTGTCGTGGTCGACGACGACGGGCGGTTCGTGGGCACCATCACCGCGTCCGAGGTCCTGGCCCGCATCGAGTCGCGCGCGTCCACGCTGCGGCAGGAGGCGATCGAAGCCGCGGCCGTCGAAGTCATGGCCGACCGGTGAGTGACCCCACGAACCTGCTCCGCCACAAGCACCGCGCACTTTCGCGGCGGCCCCGGAGGAGCGGAGCACAGTGAGCGAGATCTGGGATTACTTCCAGCACCACCGGGACGACGTCCTGCACTGGACGTGGACGACGGTCTGGCTGGCCGGGCTGCCGCTGGTCGTGGGCCTGCTCATCGCGCTGCCGCTCGGCTGGCTGGCCAGCAAGTACCGGTGGACGTACCCGCCGCTGGTGTCCGTCGCCGGCATCCTCTACACGATCCCGTCGCTGGTGCTGTTCATCGTGCTGCCCGGGCTCATCGGCACCCGCATCCTGGACACCGTCAACGTCGCGGTGGCGCTCACCGTGTACACCGTCGCGCTGCTCGTACGGGTCGTCGCCGACGGCTTGTCCTCGGTGTCCACCGACACGCTCGCCGCGGCGTCCGCGATGGGATTCACCGCGCGGCAACGCGTGTTCGGGGTGCAGCTGCCCATCGCGGTGCCGGTGATCGGCGCCGGCCTGCGGGTGGCAGCGGTCTCCAACGTCTCGCTGGTCTCGGTCGCCTCGATCATCGGGATACCGCAGCTGGGCCAGCTGTTCATCGACGGCAACAACCTGAACTCGCTCACCCCGATCCTGCTCGGCTTGATCATGATCGTCATCCTGGCGCTGCTGTTCGACGTCGCGATCCTGCTCGGCGTCCGGTTGCTGACGCCCTGGCAGCGGGCCACGGCGACATGAGAGCACCGAGATGAGCTCCTACCTGCCCGGGCTGGACCGGGTTCCGGTCTGGCTCAACGACCCGGCGAACTGGACCGGCGCCGAGGGACTGCTGGTGCGGATTCGCGAACACCTCGTGTACACCGGCGCGGCGGTCCTGATCGCGCTGCTGATCGGCCTGCCGCTCGGTCTGCTGATCGGGCACACCGGCCGCGGCGTGTTCCTGGTCGCCGGACTCGCCAACGGGCTGCGTGCCGTACCCACCCTGGGTCTGGTCATCTTGCTGGTGGTGTGGATCTCGCCGAAGATCCACCTGCTGCAGTCGGTGCCCGGTCTGGTCCCGCGAGGCGGCCTGCCGTACGTCGTCCCGATCGAGATCGCCCTGGTGCTGCTGGCGATCCCGCCGGTCCTGACCAACACCTACGCCGGCGTGCAGGCCGTCGATCCGGCTGCCGTCGACGCGGCGCGGGGAATGGGCATGCGGGGTGGCCAGGTTGTGCGTCAGGTGGAGTTCCCGTGCGCGCTGCCGCTGATCATGTCCGGCATCCGGAGCGCGACGTTGCAGGTGATCGCGACGGCCACCGTGGCCGCGTACGTCCCGTTCCTGGGCGGGCTGGGCAGATTCATCATCGACGGCGCGGCCCAGCTGACCGATCCCACCGCCGGGTACCCGGCGATGGTCGGCGCCGGGGTCGTCGTGGCGTTGCTGGCGGTTCTGGTCGACGCGGTGCTCGCGCTCGTGCAGCGCCTGGTCGTCTCGCGCGGGGTGTCCGAGCGCTTCGGACGTGAGCGCCGCCGTCCCGGTCCGGTGACCGCGGCCGTGCCGGAGGTGGAGTTGACCTAACCGGTTCCACCTCGCACGCCTGCCCCATCTGACTGTGTCCGCCCGAGCCTGAATCCACCTGAGCCTGAATCCACCTGAGCCTGAATCCACCTGAGCCAAGGAGAAGCATGAAGCGCATCTATCTGCTGCTGGCAGCATTGCTGGGCCTGACCTTGACCCTCGCCGCGTGCGGCAGTAGCGGCAGTTCGAAACAGACGAACTCGCCGCCGCCCAACACCCAGTCCGCCCCCGGCACCGCTGCCGGTAGCGCGACGGGCCTGCCCACGGCGCCCGGTTCGATCACGGTCGGCTCGGCCGACTTCCCGGAGAGCACGCTGCTCGCGGACATCTACGCCGGCGCGATGAGCGCCAAGGGCGTGCAGGTGACCAAGAAGCTGAACATCGGCGAGCGATCGGCGTACATGGCCGCCCTGAACGACGGCTCCATCGGGTTCATCCCGGAGTACACCGGGTCGATCCTGGTCTACCTGGACAAGTCCGCGACGGCGAAGACGCCGGACGAGGTGTACGCGGCGCTCAAGCAGGCCGCGTCCGGCCAGGGCCTGGTGGCGCTGCAGTTCGCGGCCGCGCAGGACAGTGACACGATCACCGTCACCAAGCAGACGGCGGACAAGTACCACCTGACCTCGATCGCCGATCTCAAGAGCGTCGCCGGGAAGCTCACCTTCGGGGCGCCGGCGCAGTTCAAGACGCGGGCCGACGGCATCCCCGCGCTCAAGAGCGTGTACGGCGTGGAGTTCGGCCGGTTCACCGCGCTGCAGGCCGGCGGCACGATCACGGTCACCGCGCTGAAGAACGGCAGCATCGACGCGGGCGACATCTTCTCCACCGACCCGTCGATCGCGAAGAACAACTTCGTGTCGCTGACCGACCCGAAGAGCATGTTCGCGGCGCAGAACATCGTGCCGCTGTTCGCGCAGGCCAAGCTGAGCCAGCCGATGGCGGACGCCTGCAACGCGGTGTCGGCGAAGCTGGACACCGCGACGCTCGCCGGACTGGTCGCGAAGGTGGCTGACGGGGCGGACCCGGACTCGGTCGCGAAGGACTGGCTGTCCAGCGCCGGGCTGAGCTGACAGCAGTCGACGGGTCCTCCTGCGCCGGATCTGGTGGCGCGGGAGGACCCGCCGATCTTCGCCGTGCCGCCGCGGCGGTTCCGGGCTAGCGTCCCCCGGGTGAGCGATACCGAGGACGCCGGCGGGTCGCGGCAGCTCGATCCGGTGCGGCCCTGGCAGGTCCGGCGGCTCGCAGGTCCGGCAGCCGAGCAGCCGGGTGCATCGCCTGCGCAGGCGCGCCAGGACGCCGCGGGGCTGCCCGCCCGGCTCGCGCAGGTCGAGGCCGAGCAGGTCCGACTCACCGCCGAGCTGGCAGCGTCCCAAGCGCGCAACCGCCGGCTCGAGCACGAACTGGCGCGGGCCACCGCCGACCGACGGGCCGAACGAGCCACGGCCGAGGCAGGCCGGGAGGCCGCCGAGCGCGACCGCGTCGCGGCAGAGAGCGAGCGGCAGCGGACGGCAGCCGAGCTCGACGGTGCGTGCCGGCGCGCCGAGCAGGCTGAGCACACCCTGGCCGAGGCCGTCGAGCTGATCGAAGCCGAGCGTTCACGGTCGCTGGCCGCGTCGCGCGAGCAGGCAGCTCGGCTCGCCGCGGCCGAGCAGCGGGCCGATCGTGCCGAGCAGCGCGCCGAGGCGATCCGGCGGGAAGTGCTGGAGGAGCTGGCGGCCGAGCGCGCCCGGATTCGGGCCGAGCCGGGCACGACCGGCACCGCGGACGGCTGAGCGCTCGCCCGCGACGACCCGATCGGGCTGGCGCTGCTGTGGGAGAATTCGCGGGGTGACCAGCATCGCCGAGCGGGCTCCCTGGAGCGCTCGGCTGGAGGGAATTCCGCGCGCGTACGCCCCGGCGTTGGTGTCCGCGCTGAACGCGGTCGCCTTCTTGCTGGTCCGTCCGGACGTCAACGATCTGTGGGCCGCGCGGGCGAGGGCGTCCGCAGTCGACCACGGCGTCGGCCTCACCTACTGGTTCTCGTGGTTCGGCGGCGGGTCCACGCCCGGCAACTACTCGATCCTCACCCCGTACCTCTCCGCGCTGATCACCGCCGAACTGCTCGGCGCGCTGTCGGCCGTCGCGATCCCGGTGCTGTGCGCCGTCGCGATGCGTGGCACCGAGCACCCGGTCGCCGGCACCTGGGTCGCCGCCTTCGCGAGCGGCGTGAACCTGTGGAGCGGGCGCGTGCCGTTCCTGTTCGGCGCCGCGCTCGCGCTCGGTGCCCTGATCACCTTGCGCCACAAGCAGATCGTGCTCACCTCGATCCTCGCGCTGCTCAGCATCCTCGCCTCGCCGGTCACCGGGGCGTTCCTCGCGATGGGCCTGTCCGGCGTGTTCCTGTCCAACCGCGAGTACCGCCGGATCAGCTTGATCACGATCGCGGTGATCGGTGTCGGGCTGGCCGTGGTGGGGTTTGCCTTCGGCGCCCCCGGCCCGGAGCCGTTCTCGAACGCACTCAAGGTCGAGGTGGTCAGCGGGCTGCTGCTGATGCTGCTGACCCGCCCGCCGATCTGGATGCGCAGCACCATCTGGCTCTCGGTCATCGCCACGTTCGTGATCGCCGCGATCCCGAACGGGCTGGGATCGAACTTCAGCCGCATCGTCTGGTACTGCTTGCCGGCGGCGGTGGTCGCGCTGAGCAAGTTCCGGGTGTGGCTGCTGACTCTCATCGTCCTGCCGTTGCTCGTCGCCGGCGCGAACGGGACGGTGATCGACCTTCGCAACGCCGGGAAGCCGATCTCGACCGTGGCGTACTACAAGCCGCTCGCGGCGCAACTGGACACCATCTCCGGTCTGGCCAACTACCGCGTCGAGGTCGTCAACCACGGCGCGCACGCCGCGTACGACGCGCTGCTCGACCACGCGGTGCTGGCCCGCGGCTGGGAGACGCAGGAGGACATCGCCCTCAACTCCTCGCTCGCGCAGCACGACCTGGATGCGGTCACGTACAAGGCCTGGCTGGACAACAACGCCGTCGGCTACGTCGCCCTGCCCGCGATCGCGGTGAACGACTATCCCGAGTACCGCCTGGTGCAGGCCGCGACGCCGGACTACCTCAAGCTGATCTGGCAGACGGACGACTGGCGGCTGTACCGGGTCGCCAATGCGACGCCGATCGTGCCCAAGCCGGCCACGTTGATCGACGTCAGCCAGTCGAAGCTGACCCTGGCGGTGCCGTGCGCCTGCACGGTGAACGTCCGGATTCGCGCCTCGAAGTTCCTGCACGCCGAGGAGCGCGACACCAAGGCGGTGGCCCGGGTCAGCGACGACGGCTCCGGCTGGACCACCATCACCACCCCGGAGCCCGGCACCTACGTGCTGCGCGGCAGCCTGAGCGGCGGCCTGCTCCGCTGAACGCATGGCCGGCCCGCGCGAACATGTGGACAAATCGCGCGTTTTAGGCAGCTGCGGTCCGAACCCGCGGGAGTCATGCGATCGGACGTGACCGGCGTCACAACGGGTCCCGGGAACTTGAGCGTGCTCGACTCAGTTCTTTTGACATAGGCCTACGCCAGAGAGCAGGATGCGGCATGGGCCGCAAAGCCCAGTACTGAACAGACCAACCTCAAGGAGCAATCCCATGGCACGTGCGGTCGGCATCGACCTCGGTACCACCAACTCCGTCGTCGCGGCCCTGTCCGGCGGCGAGCCGGAGGTCATCGCGAACGCGGAAGGCGCGCGCACCACGCCGAGCGTGGTCGCCTTCGCCAAGAACGGCGAGGTGCTCGTCGGCGAGGTCGCCAAGCGCCAGGCCGTCACCAACGTCGACCGGACGATCCGCTCGGTCAAGCGCTACATGGGCGACCCGGCGTGGAAGGTCGACATCGACGGCAAGGGCTACACCGCGCAGGAGATCAGCGCGCGCGTGCTGCAGAAGCTCAAGCGCGACGCCGAGTCCTACCTGGGCGAGACCATCGCCGACGCCGTCATCACCGTCCCGGCGTACTTCAACGACGCCCAGCGCCAGGCCACCAAGGAGGCCGGTGAGATCGCCGGCCTGAACGTGCTGCGCATCGTCAACGAGCCGACCGCGGCCGCGCTCGCGTACGGCCTGGACAAGGGCCACACCGAGCAGACGATCCTGGTGTTCGACCTCGGTGGCGGCACGTTCGACGTGAGCCTGCTCGAGATCGGCGAGGGCGTCATCGAGGTCAAGGCCACCAACGGCGACAACCACCTCGGCGGCGACGACTGGGACCAGCGGATCATCGACTGGCTGAGCGACAAGTTCAAGGCCGCGCACGGCATCGACCTGACCAAGGACAAGATGGCGATGCAGCGGCTGCGCGAGGCGGCCGAGAAGGCCAAGATCGAGCTGTCCTCCAGCCAGCAGACGTCCATCAACTTGCCGTACATCACCCAGGACGCCGAGAAGAACCCGCTGTTCCTGGACGAGTCGCTCTCCCGCGCCGAGTTCCAGAAGATCACCGCGGACCTGCTCGACCGCACCCGCGCGCCGTTCCAGAACGTCATCAAGGACGCCAAGATCGACGTGGGCAAGATCGATCACGTCGTGCTCGTCGGTGGCTCGACCCGCATGCCGGCGGTGGCCGAACTGGTCAAGGAACTGACCGGCGGCAAGGAGCCCAACAAGGGCGTGAACCCGGACGAGGTCGTCGCCGTCGGCGCCGCACTGCAGGCCGGCGTGCTCAAGGGCGAGGTCAAGGACGTCCTGCTGCTCGACGTCACCCCGCTGTCCCTCGGTATCGAGACCAAGGGCGGCATCATGACCAAGCTGATCGAGCGCAACACCACGATCCCGACCAAGCGCAGCGAGATCTTCACGACCGCGGACGACAACCAGTCCAGCGTGCAGATCCAGGTGTACCAGGGCGAGCGGGACATCGCGGCGTACAACAAGAAGCTCGGCATGTTCGAGCTCACCGGCCTGCCGCCGGCACCGCGCGGCATCCCGCAGATCGAGGTCACCTTCGACATCGACGCGAACGGCATCGTGCACGTCTCGGCGAAGGACACCGCGACCGGCAAGGAACAGGGCATGACCATCACCGGCGGCTCGGGCCTGTCCAAGGACGAGATCGACCGGATGATGAAGGACGCCGAGGCGCACGCCGAGGAGGACCGCAAGCGCCGCGACGAGGCCGAGATCCGCAACTCCGGTGAGGCGCTGCAGTTCTCGACCGAGAAGTTCCTCGCCGACAACGGTGACAAGCTGCCGGCCGACAAGAAGGCCGAGCTCGAGGCCGCCGTCGAGGAGCTGAAGAAGTCGCTCGAGGGTGCCGACTTCGACGCGATCAAGGCTGCGCAGGAGAAGGTCTCGGCGATCGCGACCGAGGCCGGTGGCGCGATGTACGCGGCGGCGCAGGAAGCGGCCGGCGCGGCCGGTGCCGCAGGCGCCTCCGGTGCAGGGGCTGGTGCCGATGCCGGTTCCGCCGACGACTCCGTCGTCGACGCCGAGGTCGTGGACGAGGGTCCGGCCGAGGAGCAGAAGTGAGTTCTGAACACCCGGCGGAGCCGGTCGTCATCCGCGACAAGCGCAAGATCGATCCGGTGACCGGGGAGGCGCGTGAGGTCCCGGCCGAGGCAACCGCCCCGGCCGGGAGTGCGGCGGAGGACGACGTGCCCAAGGCCGAGGCGTTGCTGCTCGAGGAGCGCACCCGCGACCTGCAGCGCGTGCAGGCCGAGTACGCCAACTACCGCAAGCGGGCCGAGCGTGAACGGTCGGCGGCGGGCGACGTGGCGGTGAGCCGGGTGCTCACCGAACTGCTGCCCGTGCTGGACGACATCGATCGGGCGCGCAGCCACGGCGACCTGACCGGTGGGCTCAAGGCCATCTCGGACCAGCTCGAGCTCGTCCTGTCCAAGTTGGGCCTGGCCGCGTTCGGGGAGGAGGGCGACGTGTTCGACCCGACGATCCACGAGGCGGTCATGCACAACGAGTCACCGGAGGTCACCGAGCCGAGTTGCACGACCGTGATGCGCAAGGGGTACCGGCACGGCGACCGGCTGCTGCGCCCGGCGATGGTCGGCGTGTCCGACCCGGCGTCCGACCCGGCCTCCGCGGCGCAGGCGGCACCGTCCGCGGCGGCGGACGAGATCGGCGACGAGCCCGCCGACAACGAAGCAGACGAGTAACGACGGGAGGAGGTGACGCCCAGCGATGAGCGGACGGGACTTCGAGAAGGACTACTACGCGGCGCTGGGCGTCGCCAAGGACGCCGACGCGGGCGCGATCAAGAAGGCGTACCGCAAGCTCGCGCGCGAGCTGCATCCGGACAAGAACCCGGGCGACGCCAACGCGGAGGCGCGGTTCAAGGACGTCTCCGAGGCCTACGACGTGCTGTCGGATCCGAAGAAGCGGGCCGAGTACGACGAGGCGCGCACCCTGTTCGCCGGCGGCGGCTTCCGTCCGGGTGGCTTCGGTGGCGGTGGCGGCGGGTCGACCTTCGACATGTCCGACCTGTTCGGCGGCTCGAGCGGCGCCAACCTCGGTGACCTGTTCTCGGACCTGTTCGGCGGTGCCACACCTGGCACGTCGCGGGGCGGCCGGCGAACCGGCCCGACGCGCGGGCAGGATCTGAGCGCCACCGTCAGCCTCGGTTTCGACGAGGCCGTGCACGGGACCACGCTGCCGCTGCAGCTGTCCGGCCCGGGCGCATGCCGGCGGTGCCACGGGTCCGGGGCGGAGCCGGGCACCGGCACACACCGCTGCCCGACGTGCGGCGGCATCGGCACCATCAGCCGCAACCAGGGCGGGTTCAGCTTCAGCGAGCCGTGCCGCGACTGCCGTGGCACCGGCACCATCATCGACACGCCGTGCACCGAATGCGGCGGCACCGGGGTCACCAACCAGACCCGCACCATCACCGTACGGGTGCCGGCCGGGGTCCGCGACGGCGCCAAGCTGCGCATCCCCGGCAAGGGCGGTCCGGGCAGTGACGGGGGGCGCGCCGGTGACCTGTTCGTCACCGTGCACGTCGGCGGGCACGCGCTGTTCGGCCGCAACGGCGACGACCTCACCCTCACCGTGCCGATCACCTTCGCCGAGGCCACGCTCGGGACCACGCTGCGCGTGCCCACGCTGGACGGGTCGGTAGGCCTGAAGATCGCACCGGGCACCCCGTCCGGCCGCACGCTGCGGGTGCGCGGTCGCGGCGTCCCGCGCAAGGGCAAGATCGGCGACCTGCTGGTCACCGTCGAGGTGGCCGTCCCGCAGAAGTTGTCCGCCGGCGCCCGCGAAGCGCTGGAGAAGTACGCGGCCGAGCAGCCGGACGACCCGCGCCCGGCCATCACCGCGGCGCTCGCAGCGGCCGCGCGGGAGGCGCCCCGTGCCTAGGCCGCTGATTCCGCAGGACGTGCCGGACGACGCGCCGGTGTTCGTCATCTCCGTCGCCGCCCAACTCGCCGGAATGCACGCCCAGACGCTGCGCCAGTACGACCGGCTCGGTCTGGTCACGCCCGGCCGCACCGGGGGCGGCGGCCGGCGCTACTCGGCGCGGGACGTCGCCCTGCTGCGCGAGGTGCAGCGCCTCTCGCAGGAGGACGGCGTCAACCTGGCCGGCATCAAACGCATCATCGAACTCGAGTCGCACGTGGACGCGCTGCGCGCCCGTGTCGCCGAACTGGCCGCCGAACTCGATCACGCGCACGCCGAACTGGTGCGCCGCAGCAACCCGTCCACCGCGCTCGTCGTGTGGAAGCAACAGCAGCGGAGGCGCTGAAGATGACCACCATCCACCTCGCGAGTGGCGACCTGTACCCCCCAGTGGCGAGCATCCAGTCGCCACTGGGCGCCCTGAGTCGCCACTCGGCGGGGCAGGGCAGCAGCACGCCGCCGTCAGAACAAACCTGGAGAACCTGAGATGGACATGACCACGCGAAGCCAGCAGGCGGTGTCGTCCGCGGCTACCAGCGCGGCCGAGCGCGGCAACCCGGCGATCGAGCCCGCGCACCTCGCGGTCGCGCTGCTCGACGACGCCGACGGGCTGCCCCGGCCGCTGCTGCAGGCGGTGGGCGTGGACCCGATGACGATCCGGGCCGAGGTGCAGCGGGTCATCGACCGGCTGCCCGCAGCGTCCGGCTCGTCGGTCGGGGCGCCGTCCGGATCGCGGGCGCTGCTCGGGGTGCTCAGCGCGGCCGAGCGCGAGGCCCGGGACCGCTCCGACGAGTACGTCTCCACCGAGCACCTGCTGATCGGCCTGGCCGCGAACGGCGGCGAGGTGGCCGACCTGCTCAAGCAGCACGGCGTCACCCCGGCCGCGCTGCGCGACGCGCTGCAGTCGGTGCGCGGGTCGCAGCGGGTCACCAGCGCCGACCCCGAGGGCACCTTCCAGGCGCTGGAGAAGTACGCCGTCGACCTCACCGCAGCCGCGCGCGAGGGCAAGATCGACCCGGTGATCGGGCGCGACGCCGAGATCCGCCGGGTGGTGCAGGTGCTGTCCCGGCGCACCAAGAACAACCCCGTGCTCATCGGCGAACCCGGGGTCGGCAAGACCGCGGTCGTCGAGGGCCTCGCCCAGCGCATCGTCGCGGGCGACGTGCCCGAGTCGCTGCGCAACAAGCGGCTGATGGCGCTCGACCTGGGCTCGATGATCGCCGGCGCGAAGTACCGCGGCGAGTTCGAGGAGCGGCTCAAGGCCGTGCTGAACGAGATCAAGGACTCCGGCGGCCAGGTCGTCACGTTCATCGACGAGCTGCACACCGTGGTGGGCGCCGGCGCGACCGGCGAGGGCGCGATGGACGCCGGCAACATGCTCAAGCCGATGCTGGCGCGTGGCGAGCTGCGCATGGTCGGTGCCACCACGCTGGACGAGTACCGCGAGCACATCGAGAAGGACCCCGCGCTCGAGCGGCGGTTCCAGCAGGTGTTCGTGGGCGAGCCGTCCGTCGAGGACACCATCGGGATCTTGCGCGGGCTCAAGAGCCGGTACGAGGCGCACCACAAGGTCCGCATCAACGACGGCGCGCTGGTGGCGGCGGCGACGCTGTCCGACCGGTACATCACCAGCAGGTTCCTGCCGGACAAGGCGATCGACCTCGTCGACGAGGCGGCGTCGCGATTGCGGATGGAGATCGACTCCCGCCCGGTCGAGATCGACGAGCTGCAGCGCTCCGTCGACAGGTTGCGGATGGAGGAGCTCGCGCTCACCAAGGAGACGGACGAGGCATCGCAGCAGCGGCTGGCCAAGCTGCGCGGCGAGCTGGCCGACCTGTCCGAGAAGCTGGACGCGCTGAACACCCGTTGGGAGCGGGAGAAGTCCGGCCTGAACCGGGTCGGTGAGCTCAAGGAGCGCATCGACGAGCTGCACGGCCGCATCGAGCGGGCACAGCGTGACGGCGATCTGGAGACCGCGTCCCGGCTGCAGTACGGCGAGCTGCCCGCGCTCGAGCGCGAGCTGGAACAGGCCAGTGCCGCCGAGCCTTCGGCGGCCACCGACGTCCTGGTGAAGGAGGAGGTCGCGGCCGACGACGTGGCAGAGGTCGTGCAGGCGTGGACCGGCATTCCGGCCGGGCGGTTGCTCGAGGGCGAGACCGCCAAGCTGCTGCGCATGGAGGACGAACTCGGCGCCCGGGTGATCGGGCAACGGGCCGCCATCACGGCGGTGTCCGACGCGGTGCGCCGTGCGAGGGCCGGCATCAGCGACCCGAACCGGCCGACCGGCTCGTTCCTGTTCCTCGGCCCCACCGGCGTCGGCAAGACCGAGCTGGCCAAGGCCTTGGCCGACTTCCTGTTCGACGACGAGCGCGCGATGGTGCGCATCGACATGAGCGAGTACTCCGAGAAGCACTCGGTGGCCCGGCTCGTCGGCGCGCCCCCCGGCTATGTCGGCTACGAGGAGGGCGGCCAGCTCACCGAGGCGGTGCGGCGGCGCCCGTACACCGTGGTGCTGCTCGACGAGGTCGAGAAGGCCCACCCGGACGTGTTCGACGTGCTGCTCGCCGTGCTCGACGACGGCCGGCTCACCGACGGGCAGGGCCGCACGGTCGACTTCCGCAACACGCTGCTGGTGATGACGTCCAACCTCGGCTCGACCGCGCTGGTCGGCGAGGTGCTCTCGGACGAACTGAAGCGGGACACGGTGATGGGCGCGGTGCGCGGGCACTTCAAGCCGGAGTTCCTGAACCGCCTCGACGACATCGTGATCTTCGATTCGCTGAGCACCGAGGACCTGACCAAGATCGTGGACATCCAGGTGCATGCACTGGCTGCGCGGTTGGCCGCGCGCCGGCTCACGCTCGAGGTCAGCGACGCCGCCCGCGAGTGGTTGGCGATCAACGGGTTCGACCCGCTGTACGGGGCGCGTCCGCTGCGCCGGCTGGTGCAGACGTCGATCGGTGACGCGCTGGCCCGCGAACTGCTGGCCGGGCAGATCCGCGATGGCCAGACGGTGCTGGTCGACGCCCTGGACGACCGGTCCGCGCTCACCGTCGGCGGCCGCTGACGCTCCGGCCCCATCCGCCGCGTCCTCGGGTGGATGACCGTGGTCGTCGCGATCTGGCACCGCGCCGACGGCGACGGGCAGCGACGAGGGCGCAGCCAACTAGGGTGGGCGGGTGCGCGCCCTGCCGTCCGGATTGATCGCGCTGTCCGGACTGATCGCCGCCGGCCTGCTGGCCGGGTGCGCTACCGGCGCCGCGCAGAGCCCGACCGCCCCGTCCGCATCCGGCGTCTCGTCCGCCGTTGCTGTCTCCTCCGGCCCGTCGGCGAGCATGACGGCGCCCGTACCCGGCAGCGCCACGCACCCGGCCTCGGCGCGCACCCCGACGACGCCTGCCTCGTCACGACCGGCGAGGACCACGCGGCCACCGGTCCGCACCTCCGGACCGGTGGTCGGTTCCGGGTCGATCACCAGCCGCGCCGCGCAGGCCGTGAGGTACGCGAACGATCGGGGCATGACGTCCGGTGTCGCCGTACTCGACACGAGCACCAATCGCCTTTACGCAGGGGGCAATTCCACCGGCTACTACGCCAGCGCGTCGGTGGTGAAGACGTTGATCGCGGCGCGCTTGCTGATCGAGAAGAAGATGCACGGCGTCGTCGCGACGAAGGCACGCGCGATGATCACGCAGTCGGACAACGACGCGGCCTGGGCGCTGTACCCGTCCGTGGGCAAGGACGCGCTGCTGCCGTGGATGGAACGGCACTACGGTATCGAGATCGGCGCGCCGCCGACCATGCCGGGGATCTGGGGCAGCACGCAGATCTCGGCGCGCGGGATCGTGACGTTCTACGCCGCGGTACGGCACGACAAGGCGGTGTGGCCGTGGCTGTCCAGCGCGATGCACGACTACGCGCCGCGCTCGTCGTCCGGTGAGCCGAACCTGTTCGGGATCGCGGTGCCGGCGCCAGGGGCCGCGGTCAAGAACGGCTGGGACACCAACCGCGATGTCAAGGCCCCGTCGAACGCGATCGTGAACAGCACCGGCTTCGTGCAGGGTGACCGGTACGCGGTCGCGATCTTGTCCGAAGGGGCCGGTTCGCTGTACTACTCCGGCGGCGAGCGCATCGTGACCGACGAGGCCACGATCTTGCTCCC
Source organism: Jatrophihabitans cynanchi (assembly GCF_027247405.1). Taxonomy (NCBI): domain Bacteria; kingdom Bacillati; phylum Actinomycetota; class Actinomycetes; order Jatrophihabitantales; family Jatrophihabitantaceae; genus Jatrophihabitans; species Jatrophihabitans cynanchi. The sequence goes on from NZ_CP097463.1 coordinate 2,614,397, forward strand.
GCACGGCCGGGTGGTGTGAGCCGCGGTATCAGCACCGGCGAGCCGCCCTCTGGACGGCGGGGATGCCCCGCGTCAGACTGTCTCGACCCGGTCGCCAGCGCGGCGCCGGCAGGAGGAGGGATTTTCAGTTCGATGACCACGCCACCAGAGGACCCGTACGCACAGCAACCGCAGCAGCCGCAGTACCCGCCACCGGCCGCGCCGCAATACGGGCAGCCGCAGTACGGCCAGCAGCCGGGGCAGCAGCCGCAGTACGGCCAGCAGCCGGGGCAGCTGCAGTACCCGCCACCGGCCGCGCCGCAGTACGGCCAGCCGCAGTACGGCCAGCCGCAGTACGGCCAGCAGCCGGGACAGCAGCCGCAGTACGGGCAGTACCCGCCCGCGCCGGCCTACTCGGCATACCAGACACCGCAGACCGGTCAGGGCGTGCCGGCGTCGATGGGCAGCCGGCTACTCGCGCGGATCATCGACGCGTTGATCATCGGTATCCCGGCTGGAATCATCATCGCCATCGTCGCGGTGAGCGTGGCGGACAAGAACACCTGCACGACCGACGCCGCCGGTGTGGCGCACTGCACGACCAAGGGCCTGGGCGCGTTGCTCGCCGTCTACTTCATCTTCATCATCGCCTTCTTGCTGTACGAGATCTTGATGATCGGCCTGAAGGGCGCCACGATCGGCAAGCGGATGATGAGCATCCAGGTGCGCGATGCGGCCACGGGGGGCACGATCGGGGCAGGGCGCGCGTTCGTGCGCTACTTGGTGCTGGCGATCACCGGAGCCATCTGCACCCTCGGGTACTGGTCGCCGTTCTTCGACAGTTCGCGGCGCTACCAGGGCTGGCATGACAAGGCCGCGAACGACTTCGTCGTCTCGTCCCGCTGAGCCGTGCGCACGGACGTGAGGCCTGCGCCATCGCGGCGGCGTGCCCTCGCGTCCGTGCCGCAGGCCTACCGGGTCGGGGCCACGCTGCTACTCGCAGCCGCCGCCGACATCGCGATCGACCCGGTACACACCCACATCCCGCTGTGCCCGTTCAAGGCGATCACCGGCTGGCAGTGCCCGTTGTGCGGCGGCCTTCGCGCTGTCTACGAGATGGCGCACCTGCGGATCGGTATCGCGCTGCGCGACAACGTCCTTGTGGTGGTGGCGATCCCGCTGATCGTGACGCTGTGGCTGGCCTGGGCGCGCCGACGCGTGGCGCTGCGCACGCCGCGCTGGACGTTGCCCATGCTCGTGCTGCTCGGCGTGCTGTTCACGGTGCTGCGCAACCTGCCGCCGATGACGGTGCTGCGTCCATAGCTCACAGGTGATCGCTGATGCACTGGTTGTAGGCGGACGAGCCGGTGTTCAGGTCCAGGCAGTCGCGGAACTTGTTGTAGATGACGAACGTCAGGATCGTCGCGAGGATGGCACCGACCACGGCGCACGCGATGCCGCTGATCGCCATGCCGCGGCCTTCGCCGGACGGCTTGCGCTTGGCCTCGTTGAGCGCGATCAGGCCGAAGATCACGGCAAGCACGACGAACAGGGCGTCGAGGATGGACAGCCAGCAGAACACGATCGAGGCGATACCCAGCACGAGTGAGGCGATCGCCTTGCCGTTGCCGGTTCTCGGCTGCGGGTACTGCCCGTAGGGGGGCGGCGGCGGGACTGCCGGAAACTGCGGGTACTGCGGCCCGTACGGCTGCTGTGGATACTGCGGGCCTCGGGGGTGCTGCGGATGGGCCGCGCTCTGCTGCCCGAACGGCGCCGGTGGCTGGTACTGCAGATGCGGCGGCGGTTGGTAGCCGGGCGGGGCGTACTCCGGCGGGATCGGATGCTCGGGCGCGCCGAACCGGTACGGGTCGAAGTCCGGTGTGTCGTCGTTCTTGCTCAGCGACACCGGTTCGTGCCCGTCCTGCGGGGTGGTCATGGCAAGCCCTTCGGGAATTGCGGCGGTGTTGTGTCGAATCTAGTCAACGAACGGCAGCGCCTGCCCGTGCCCGCGCCGTGCTCGCCCCGGCGGCGGGCGCGGGCACGGTGCCGGCGCACGTACACTGCGCCGGTGAGCGATGCACCGCAGAACAAGCCCGCGCCGAAGATCTCGATGGCCAAGAAGCCCTCGAGTGCTGCGGTGAACCCGTCCGGTGGTAGTGACAAGCCGGACCGCCCGGCAGCGGTGCCGATCCCGCGGACCATCCAGCTCGCGACCGCGGCCGTGATCGGTGAGATCGTGTTCACCCTCGCGCACGCGCTCGCGGCACGCGGCTTCACCAGCCAACTGCTGCAACTGATGAAGCACGCGAACGACACGGCCAAGAAGCCGGTCAAGAACTTCGACGCCGTCAAGCAACTGGCCGACTACCGCACCGGACTGCTGGTACAGGGGCTGGTCATCTGCGTCGCGATGGTGATCCTCGGCCTCAGCCTGCGCCGCGCCCGCGGGGCCAGCGGAGCGCGCTGGGCGATCCTGATCGTGCTGGTGCTGACGGCCCAGTCGAACGGCCCGTTCGCGGTGTTCCCGATCTCGGGCTACCCGGGCACGCTGCAGGTGCTGCGCAGCCTGATCGGCGTCAGTTCCATCGCGCTGATCGTCTGCCTGCTGCTGCCGGAGTCGATGCGCTACTTCCGCGCCTGCAAGGCGGCGACCCGTCCCGAGGGCGCGCCGGCGCGGTCCGGGCTCGGCGCGCTGTTCGGGCCGCGCGGCGCGGGCGCCTCGCGCGGCGGTGCGCTCGGTGCCCGCACGGCCACGCGCGGCGGCGGCCTCGGTGCCCGCGGCGCTGCGCGCGCGAAGGCGGACGCGGCTGGTGCGGCCGAGGCGGAGGCGATCCGCCCGTCCGACGGGCCGCGTGGCCGGGCGAAGGCCAAGGGCCGTGCCGACGCCGACGCGGTCGCCAAGGGTGCGGCGCTGGCCCGCACTCGGGCCAAGGCGAGCAAGTCGCGGCGCACCCCCGAGACGTCCTGAACCTGCGCTTCCCCCACGCCGTGACGACATTTCGCCCGCTTCCCCCCTGCTGTGACGAAATTGAGCGCCGGATTCTCGGCACACCAGGGGGGAAGCGGGAACGGTCAACAGGCTGGATAGGGTCCACGACGTGAGCGACCGCGACGACCTGCTGCAGCTGATCAAGGACCTGGCCGTGGTACACGGCAAAGTGGTGCTGTCCTCCGGCAAGGAGGCGGACTACTACGTCGACCTGCGCCGGGTCGCGCTGCACCGCACCGCGGCACCGCTGGTCGGCCGGGTGCTGCTCGAGCTGACCGCCGACTGGGACTACGACGCCGCCGGCGGCCTGACCCTCGGCGCGGACCCGGTCGGCACCGCGATCCTGCACGCGTCCGGCGGCACCAAGGACGCGTTCGTGGTGCGCAAGAGCGAGAAGCAGCACGGGCTGCAGCGCCGGATCGAAGGTCCGGACGTCGCCGGCCGGCGCGTGCTCGCCGTCGAGGACACCTCGACGACCGGCGGCAGCGTGCTCACGGCGGTCGAGGCGCTACGCGAGGCCGGGGCCGAGGTCGTGGGTGTTGCCGTGATCGTCGACCGCGGCGCCGGGCCGGCGGTCGAGGCCGCCGGGCTGCAGTACCGCGCCGCCTACAGCCTCGCGGATCTGGGCCTGTCCTGAGCGACGGACCGCAGGACGCGACCCCGGACCTGCCGGCCGAGTCCGGGATCGGGGTAGGGCCGCACCCGCGGCCCTGGCCGGACGATCCGCGGCTGGACCCGGACCTGCTCGCGGCTGGTGACCGGCGCAACGTGCTGGACCGCTACCGCTACTGGCACCTGGACGCGATCGTCGCCGATCTGGACACCCGCCGGCACGAGTTCGGCATCGCGATCGAGAACTGGCATCACGACCGCAACATCGGCACGGTCGTCCGCACTGCCAACGCGTTCCTGGCCCGCGAGGTCGTCATCGTCGGGCGGCGGCGCTGGAACCGCCGCGGCGCGATGGTCACCGATCGCTACCAGCACGTCGTGCACGTCGAGACGATCGCGCAGTTGCGCGCACACGCCGGCGACGTCCCGATCGTCGGCGTCGACAACCTTCCCGGCTCCGTCCCGATCGAGACGTTCGCCTTGCCGCGAAAGGTGATTCTGCTCTTCGGGCAGGAGAGTGTCGGGCTGACGGACGAGGCGCGGGCCGCGTGCGCCGCGGTGTGCTCGATCGCCCAGTACGGCTCGACCCGTTCGATCAATGCCGGGGTGGCCGCGGGAATCGCGATGCACGCCTGGATTCGGGCCCACGCCGCGCTACCGTAGTCGCGAGCGCTGGGAGGGAACCATGCGAATCGCGCACCTCGCCGAACCGGGAAACGGCTCGGCAACCAGAACAGCCCATACGGTGCTGGGCGTCGCGTCGGCCGTGCTGGTCACCGCGCTGATCGCTGGATGTGCCTCGACCACCAACGGCACGGGCAGCGGCGGGCAGCCGGCGACCGCCACTTCGACTCAGGACTTCCCGTCCGGCTCACCGGCGCCGGAGGCGACGGCCCCCACCGGTAGCGCGTTCCCGACAGCCAGCAGCGCCCCGACCGGCGGCAGCGCCCCGACGGCCAGCGCGGTCACGACCCACAGCAGCGCCCCGACGGGAGTGGACATCTCGACGTTCGTCGGCGAGTGGGGCGGCCACGGCCGGACGCTGACCATCACCGCGTCCGGCGCCGGCACGATCGTCTACCGCGCCTACAAGAACTGCAGCGACGACCCGAAGCCGCCGTGCGACAAGATCGAGAACAACGAGATCCACGACGGCGGCAAGCTGACCTTCCAGATCCTGGGCACTGCCAACGGCATGGGCAAGTGGGACGCGCACATCCGGATCGTCACGTCGAACGACCCGCAGTTCGCCGAGAAGACCACGGTGATCGAGTTCGATCAGGACACCGACGTGATCACCATGCCGTTCTTCAACTCCTCGACCTTCTGCGGTCCCAAGGCCGCGGCCGGCGCCTGCGGCGCCTGACTCCGGAACGGATGCGTTGCCGCGAGGCGAGCACGGCCGGCGAGGGTGCTCAGGACGGGGCGGCGGTCGAGTTCCGGACGATGAGCTCGGTGGCCAGTTCGACGTGGTGCGCGTCGATCCGCTCGCCGTTCGCGAGCCGCAACGCCGTGCGCAGCGCGACCGCGCCCATCCGGCGCAGGGGCTGCGCGACCGTGGTCAGCTGCGGCGAGGCCCCCCGCGCCACCTCGGTGTCGTCGAAGCCGACGATGCTGAGGTCCTCCGGCACGCGCCGCCCTCCACCAGGCCGTCCTCGCTGGCGGCCGTGCTGCTGACCGCGGTACCGGTCCTGGCGCTGTACATCGTGGGCCGCAAGCAGCTGCTCAGCGGGCTGAGCGCCGGTTTCACCAAGTAACGCCGGGGGTCAGATCTCCTGCTGCCGCAGGCTCCTTACACTTCCTGCTGCCGCAGGTAGAAGCCGAAGTGCGGCACCGTGAAGGCGATCTTGCCGCGCTGGCCTGAGTACACCAGGCCTTTCTTCAGCAGCCCGTCGCGGGCCGGGGAGAGCGACTGGGGCGGGCGACCGACCGACTCGGCGACGGCCGAGGTGGCCACCGGCTGATCGGGCGCATCCGGGTCGGCGACCTCGGCCATCGCCCGCAGGTACTCGCGCTCGGCCGGAGTGGCCCGCTCGTACCGCGAGCCGAAGAAACCCACCGCGAGCTCGGCCTGCGCCTCGGGTACCGCGACCGCTATGTCGGCGGCGGTGATCGGCGACCGGGGCGCCACGTCCCACGCCACCTTGCCGTACGCCTGCACGAAGTACGGATAGCCTCCGGTCGCCGCGTACATCGCGTCCAGCGCGGCATCGTCGAACGCGGCGTGCTCCTCCTGTGCCGGCCGCTGCAGCGCGGCATCGGCGGCGGCGCGATCGAGCCGGTCGATGCGCGCGTACCGGAACAGCCGCTCGGAGTAGGACTTGGACGCGGACAGCACCGCCGGAAGGTGCGGCAACCCGGCGCCGACCACGACGAGCGGCAACCCCTGTTGGGACACCTCGTGGCATGCGGCGCACAGCGCCGACACGTCATCGGGCATCAGGTCCTGCAGCTCGTCGATGAACAGCGCCACGCCGTGCCCGGTGTCGCCGGCGAGCCCGGACACGTCGGTGAACAGCTCGACCAGGTCGATCTCGATGTCGCCGGAGTCGGCGCGGCCGGTCACGACCGGCACGTCGATGCCGGGCTGCCAGCGGTCGCGCAGCTTCGGCGCCTTGCCGGACGCGGTGCGCGATTCGCGCTGCGCGAACGCCTTCAGCACCCCGAGCACGTGCTCGGCCTCGCCGCGGTTCGGCCGGGCGAGTTCGCGCACGGCCAGGTGCAGGGCCGCGGCCAGCGGGTGCCGCAGCGGTTGATCCGGGCGGGCCTCCAGCTTGCCGGTGCCCCAACCGCGCCGTACGGCGGCGCCGCGCATCGCGTTCAGCAGCACCGTCTTGCCCACCCCGCGCAGGCCGGTCAGCATGACCGAGCGTTCGGGGCGGGCGCGGGCGACCCGCTCGAGCAGCACGTCGAAGGCGGCCAGCTCGTTGTCGCGGCCGGCCAGCTCGGGCGGACGCTGCCCCGCGCCGGGGGCATAGGGGTTGCGCACCGGGTCCACGATCGGACTGTATCGGGGACTCTAGCGAATTCGGCAGACATCGCCAGAAAGCCGGATCGTGTCGCCGCGGCGCGGCTGCCCGATCGCGCGGTTCGCCCTCGAGGTCGCTGCTGGACGCGAGGTTGCCGAGCGCCTTCCCGGGATCACCAATCGCCGACGCCGGCGAGGGATTTCGACCGGTGCTCAGGTGGACGGCAGGGTGAGGATCTCGGCGCCGTCGTCGGTGACGACGAGGGTATGTTCCCACTGCGCGACCCAGGAACCGTCCTTGGTCAGGATGGTCCAGTCGTCGTCCCAGCTGTACCAGTCGACACCGCCGAGCGTGAGCATCGGCTCGATGGTGAAGGTCATCCCGGGCTCGAGCGGGGTCGTCGCGGTCGGCTCGTCGTAGTGCAGGATCGTCGGGCGGGTGTGAAAGCTCGGCCCGACCCCGTGCCCCGTGTAGTCGCGCACGACGCCGTAGCCGAAGCGGCGGGCGTAGGACTCGATCACGCGACCGATGACGCTCACCGGACGTCCGGGGCGCACCGCCTTGATGCCGCGCAGCATCGCCTCCCGGGTGCGCTCGCCGAGGTCGCGGACCTCGTCGGCGACCTCGCCGGCGTAGAACGTGGCGCAGGTGTCGCCGTGCACGCCGCCGACGTACGCGGTGATGTCGACCTTGACCACGTCACCGTCGTCGAGGCGTCTGGAGTCGGGGATGCCGTGGCAGATGACCTCGTTCACGCTGGTGCACAGCGACTTGGGAAACCCCCGGTAGCCCAAGGTGGACGGGTAGGCGCCGGCCGCGATCATGAACTCGTGGCCGATGCGGTCCAGCTCGTCGGTGGTGATACCGGGAGCGACGTGGCGGCCGACCTCGACGAGCGCGTCGGCCGCGATTCGGCCGGCGACGCGCATCCGCGCGATCGTGTCGGCGTCCTTGACCATCGGGTCGTCGAAGTCGGCCGGCGTGCCGGGCTTGGCGCCGACGTAGTGTGGCCGCGCGATCGCCGCCGGCACCGGCAGCCGTGGTGAGATCGTCCCTGGCTCTACCGGCGTGCTGGTGCGCATGGCGACCATTGTGCCAACCCGGCCGTGGGTCAGTACTGGAACTGACCCACCAGGGTGCGCAGCTCGGCGGACATGCGCGCCAGCTCGGCGGTGGCGCCGCGGCTGTCCTCCGCGCCTGCCGTGGTCACGCGCGCCGCATCGGCGACACCGCCGATGTTGTCGGCGATCTGCCCCGATCCGGACGCGGCGTCGGCGACCGACCGCGCCATCTCGTTCGTCGTCGCGGTCTGCTCCTCGACGGCCGCGGCGATCGTCGTGGCGTAGTCGCTGATCCGGCCGATGATCGTGCCGATCTCGGTGATCGCGCGGACCGCCCCGGCGGTGTCGTTCTGGATCGCGTCCACCCGGCGGCCGATGTCCTCGGTGGCGCGGGCCGTCTCCTGGGCGAGCTCCTTGACCTCGTTGGCGACCACGGCGAACCCCTTGCCCGCCTCGCCCGCGCGCGCCGCCTCGATGGTGGCGTTGAGCGCGAGCAGGTTGGTCTGCTCGGCGATGGCGGTGATCGTCTTGACGACCGCGCTGATCTCGCTGCTGGACTCGCGCAGCTTGTCCATGGTGATGTTCGCGGCGTCGGCCGACGCGACTGCTGTGGCGGCCACCCCGGCCGCCTCGCTCGCGTTCTGCGCGATCTCGCGGATGGAGCTGCCCATCTGCTCGGCGCCGCCGGCGACGGTCGACACGCTCGCGGTGATGCGCTCGGCGGCAGCCGAGACGACGGCCGCGCGGTCGGACGTCTGCTCGGCGCCGTCGGCGATCTGCTGGTTGGTGACCGACAGCTCCTCGGCCGAACTGGCCAGCGTGCCGGCGCTCTCGGCCAGCGCGGTCACCGTCTGCCGGATCGTCGCGACCGCATTGTCGAGGGCATCAGCCATCTGGCCGACCTCGTCGCGCGACGCCTCGCCGACGCGGCCCGTCAGGTCGCCGGCGGACATCCGCGTCAACACCGTGGAGACCTTGCGCAACGGGCGCAGGATGAACCGGCCCACCACGATTGCCAGGGCGATCGCCAGCGCGGCGCCGACGATCAGGGCCAGAATCGCGATCGTGCGGTTGCTGGAATAGGTGTCCGATGCGGCGCGGGCCGCGGGGTCGACGCCGGCATTGACCCTGTCGGCCAGCTTGTCCAGCGGTTCGGCGAACGCGTCATCGGCCTCGGCGAGCGGGCCGGTGATCGCGGCGTCGGCACGGATGGCGTCGCCGTCCTTGGCCGCGGCGACGACCTGCTGGTCACGCACCTGGCGCCACGCGGCGAGCTTGCCGGTGAAGTCGTCGAACTGCTGCTTCTGCACGGGGTCGTGGCTCGCCGTCACCGATGCGCGGAGCGCGGACACCGCGCGGTCCATCTCGTTGTCGGTGTCGGACGACGCGCTCATCGCGTCGTCGAACGCCTTGGCGTCATGGGCGGACGCGACGGCGTACACGTTCACGCGCATGTCGCCCTCCATGTCGCGCAGCACGTCCAGGTGCTGCAGGGTGGCGCCGATGCGCGCGAGCTGTTGCGCCTTGTCGTTCACCGAGCCGAGGCCCGCGGTGCCCAGGATCGCCACGACGAGCACGCCGGCAACGCCGGTGCCCGCCATCAGCGCCAGCTTGGTGCGGACGCGGGCGTGCCGCAGTGACAGCACCTGCGGGCGCTGCGGGGTGTTTCGGTCCACCGGGTGGCTCCTGGTCGTAGCGAGGTGATCGATCCCTCATCGGCCGCCACGAGCCGCACGTGAGCCCCGCGGGGCGTCAGACCTCCACTACCATCGGCATCAGCATCGGGCGGCGGCGGTACTCCCGGTCCACCCAGCGGCCGACGGTGCGGCGTACCAGGTGCGCGATCGCGTCGGAGTCGCGCGTGCCGTCGGCCAGCGCCTTCTCGACGAGCTCGACGAGCTCGGCGTTGATCGGATCCAGCGCCGCGGGATCGTCGCTGAAGCCACGCGCGGTGATCTCCGGCCCGAACACGACCTTCCCCAGCTCCAGGTCGACGGCGACCAGGATGGACAGGAAGCCCTCCTCGCCGAGGATGCGCCGGTCCTTGAGCGTCGCGTCGCCGATATCGCCGACCTCCAGGCCGTCGACGTAGACGTAGCCGACCGGGATCTTTCCGGTTATCGTGGCCAGCCCGTCGACGAGATCGACGACGGTGCCGTCCTCGGCGAGCATGATCCGCTCGTCCGGAATGCCCATCGAGCGCGCGATCGCCGCATGCGCGCGCAGGTGCCGCCACTCACCGTGCACCGGCATGTGGTTCGCCGGCCGCACCGCGTTGATCAGGTAGCGCAGCTCGCCGGCCGGCGCGTGCCCGGACACGTGCACCAGCGCCGTCGACTTGTGCACCACGGTCGCGCCGAGCCGGGACAGCCCGTTGATGACCTGGCCGACCGACGTCTCGTTGCCGGGGATGAGCGAGGATGCGAGCAGGATGGTGTCGTCGGCGGAGATGCGGACGGTCTGGTGCTCGCGGTTCGCCATCCGCGACAGCGCCGACAGCGGCTCACCCTGCGAGCCGGTGGAGATCAGCATGACCCGGCGGGACGGCAGCTCCTCGGCCAGCTTGAGGTCGATCAGCACCCCGTCCGGCACCCGCAGCAGCCCCAGTTCGCGGGCGATCTGCATGTTGCGCACCATCGAGCGGCCGACCAGCGCGACCTGGCGTTCACTCGCGACCGCGGCGTCCAGAACCTGCTGCACGCGGTGCACGTGCGAGGCGAAGCAGGCCACGATGATGCGGCCGGGTGCCTTGTGGATCACGTCGGCGACGACCTTGCCCACGTCCCGTTCGGACGGGATGAAGCCGGGCACCTCCGCGTTCGTCGAGTCGGCAAGGAGCAGGTCGACCCCTTGGTCGCCGAGGCGGGAGAAGCCGGGCAGGTCGGTGAGCCGGCCGTCGAGCGGCGTCTGGTCCATCTTGAAGTCACCGGTGTGCAGCACGGTCTGCTCGCCGGCGGTGATCGCCACGGCAAGGGCGTCCGGGATCGAGTGGTTGACGGCGAAGAACTCCAGGTTCCACGCCCCGACACCGGTCCGCTCGCCTTCGCGCACCTGGCGCAGGTCGGGTTTGATCTGGTGCTGGTTGAGCTTGGCGGCGACCAGCGCGAGCGTCAGCCGGGAGCCGATCACCGGTATGTCGCGGCGCTCGCGCAACAGGTACGGCAGCGCGCCGATGTGATCCTCGTGCCCGTGCGTCAGCACCACCGCGTCGATGTCGCCGAGCCGGTCGGCGAAGTGCGACCAGTCCGGCAGGGTGATGTCGACGCCGGGAGAGTTCGTCTTGCCGAGCAACATCCCGCAGTCGACGACGAGCAATCGGCCGCCGAACTCGAACATGGTCATGTTGCGGCCGATCTCCTTGATGCCGCCGAGTGCCACGATCCGCAGCCCTCCGGCCGGCAGCTTCGGCGGCGCGCTGAGACCGGGCGCACCCGGTGCCTTGCCCTGTGCTGTCACCCCACGAGGCTATCGACCCGCGGCGCGGGCGGCAGCGGCTGACCTGATCCGCGGCGTGCAGGCGCTACGGTCACCTGCATGACAACGGCTTTGGACTCCGGTGACATCACCAAGATCGGCGTCGGCGCCACGATCGCGATCGTGGTCATCGGGCTGATCCTCGGCATGATCATCACCGCGCTGGTGGCCCGGGTGATCATCCTGGTGATCGTCGTGGCGCTGGGTGTGTTCATCTGGCAACAGCGCGCGGTGATCCAGGACCACGTGAACAAGTGCGAACTGAACATGACGTTCTTCGGCGTACATCTCGATGCGCCGGACAGCGTGGTGAAGGCGTGTCACGAGCGAGGGAAGTAGCCGAACCGGTATCGCTCAGTCCGGCGGGGTGCGCCGCCGGCTCTGCACGTAGTGGATCGCGGCCGGGATCAGGCCGATGACCACGACCACCACGACGGCGTAGTCGACGTAGCCCTTGTGGTCCTGGACGAACTTGACGTGCCCGAGCCGCTCACCCAGCAGCAGCACGCCGTCGGCCCAGATCACCCCGCCGATGACGCTGTACAGCGCGTACACCGAGAAGCGCATCCGGCCGACGCCTGCCATCACCGTGGCGACCGTGCGCACGATCGGCACGAACCGGCCGATCAGGATGGTCCACGAGCCGAAGCGCGCGAAGAACTCGTGCGAGCGCTGCACGTACTCCGGCCGGAACAGCCGCGAGTCGGGACGGTCGAAGACACGCGGCCCCACGCGGTAGCCGATCCAGTAGCCGACCAGGTTGCCCAGCACCGCGCCGATCGGCACCAGCACCAGGAACGCGGCGAGCGAGGTGTGGATCTTGCCGGTGGCGATCGCGATGCCGGCAGCGAACAGCAGCGTGTCGCCGGGCAGGAAGAAGCCGATCAGCAGGCCGCACTCGGCGAACAGGATCACGGTGACGACCAGCAGCGCGGAGCTGCCGAGCAGGTTGTCCGGGCTGATCGGGTTCGCGAGGAGCACGCGGCGAGTCTACGGACGCGACGTGAGCCGGCCGGGCTCGTCCTCAGCCAGCCGGAGTGCTCGGCACCGAAGCGTGCCAGGCGGTCAGCAGTTCGGACTCGCGGTCCGCGGCCAGGCCCGGGGTGCGCGGGCCGGCCGTCCAGTCGAGCGAACGCTGCCAGGCCCAGGTGTCGGCCACCGTGTCCGCGAGCGGGCGCCAGCTCAGCCCGGCGGCTTCGGCGGCCGCGGTGTCGTGCGTGAACAGCCCACGCGCGCCCGGTGCCCACAGCGGCAGTTCGGTCCACGGCGTGACGCCCTGCTCCACCGGCCAGGCGTCGCCGACATAGGTGAAGCCCGCGTCCGAGCCGGTGATCCGGCGGCAGGCCGCCATCAGGTCGGCGCGGGTGTCGCGCCCACTCGGTCCGCCGGTCTCGAACGTGCCCGGCACCGCGGCCAGCGCGAACGCGGCGAGATCGCGCGCATCGATCAGCGCGATCGCGTCGTCCGGAGCGCCGGGCACCAGGACCTCACCGCCGCGCGCGACCCGGTCGATCCACCACGGCAGCCGCCCCACCTGCGAGTCGTCCGGGCCGACGATGCACCCCGCGCGCAGCGCCGTGCTGCGGCCGGCACCGAAGGCACGCGCCGCGGCCAGCTCGCAGCCGGCCTTGAGCCAGCCGTACGCGGCACCGGGGTCCAGGCCCGCGGGCACGTCGCCGGCCGTCGCATCCGGGTCACCGGCGTGGGTGCCGAGGCGCTGGTAGTCGGCCTCGTCCGGCCAGCCCGGGAAGACGTTGATGGTGGACACGAACGCGTAATGGCCGCAGCGCGCGGCGAGCAGTCCGGCGCTGCGGGCGACGTCCGCCGGCTCGTAGCCGCTGGTGTCCACGACGACGTCGAAGCTGCGGCCGGCGAGCTGGGCCAGGTCGGCGGCCGCGGTGCGGTCGCCGGTGATCTGCTCGACGCCGTCCGGGGCGACGCCGGAGCGGCCACGGTTGAACACGGCTACGCGGGCTCCCTGGGCCAGCGCGGTCGACACGACGGCGCGGCCGAGGAAGACCGTGCCGCCCAGCACCAAGATATCCATGGCGCCGAGCCGATCACGTCCGGAGGCGCCCGTCGAGATCCGTTCGCCGAGCGCTGACTACCTTTCGGGACGCTGCTCGCGCGGGGGCGTGCGATCGGTCGACGGCTTGTCCATCGCCGAGCGCACCAGGCCGAGCAGGATCGCGGCGACCGGGACGGCGATCAGGAACCGGACCAGGGCGGTCTCGACCGAGATCGTCTGGTCGACCAACGCCTGCCACATCGTGGGCGCGGCGAACAGCAGCGCGCACAGCAGCACCGAGCCGCGGAACATCAGCGTGCCAGTCCGGCGAGCTTGTCCAGCAGCAGCACGGCCCAGCTCGAGCGGGTCGGGACGGCGCCGTCGAGCAGGGCGACCGGGACGCCGAGTTGCCAGACGGACGCGGGGCTGGCGGTCAGCGCGGCGTTGTCGACCACGAGCGCATCCACGGTCCGGAACCCGGCGCTCAGCGCGCGCGTGTCGGCCGGCTTGCGGGTCGCGTCCACGTGCAGCAGCACGGCGTCCGGCGTGAGTGCCGCGATGACGTCCTGGGCCCACCCGGCGTCGTGCGCATCGTTCGCGATTGCGATGACGGCCGGACGGGTGCCGGTGAGGCGGTGGGCCGCGGCGACGATGGAGGCCTGCCACGGGTCGGCGACCTCGTGTGGTCCGGCGCAGCCCGCCGTCCACACCTCGTCGGCACTCAGCCGCAGTTGCGCCGCGATGGACCCGGCCGCATGCACGATCGCGTGCGCCGGCCCGACGACGGCGATGATGCGCCCGGGTGCCGCGGGCAGCGTGGGCGCCTGCGGCAGCCGGGTGACGAGTTCCTCGACTGCCGCGTAGCGATGTGCGGCGCCGGCCGGCACCCAGTCGACGGGCACGCCGATCTCGGTGAGGTCGCGGCGCAGCCCGAGATCGGAGGCGGCGGCCGGCACGGCGGGAGCCGCAGGAGCGGGCGCGGGAACAGCCGTCGGAGCTGTGCGGCCGGCGGCCGCGATCGGCTCGGGGATCGGTTCGAAGCTGGGGCGGAACTCGGCCGCCGCCGGGTCGGCCGACGCCTGTTCGGTCTTGGCCGCCTGCGACGGAGCCCAGGCCGGCACCTGGTGCCGGACCGGGAACTGGACCTGCTGCGGCTGGGACTGGACCTGCTGGGCCGCGGGCCGTGCCGGCTGTGGCACCGCCCGCTCGGCCGTCTTCTGTGCGGCCATGTCCAGCAGCAGCTGGGCGAACTCGGCGTTCGGGCCCTCCAGCCGAGCCGAAGCCGCGGTCCTGGCGGCCGGCGCGGGGGCGCCGGCGACGGGTGCGACGGTACCGGTGCGGTCGGCCGAGTCGGCCGCGTCGATCAGGGCGGCGAGCGGGTCACCGGCCAGGTTGCCCGGGTCGGCGAATCCGTCCGGGTGCGTTGCCGGGACGTCGGTGCGTGCCCGCTCGTACGGTGCTGGCGCGTCCAGGAGTTCGTAGTGCACGCCGACGAGCGGGCGGGCAAAGAAGCCGAGCACACCCCCGTCGCGCGCGTGCGTCACCTCGACGACATGTACCTGGCCCGGGTGCTCGGCGTCGAGGTCGGCCAGCAGGGCGTCGAGGTCGGGGCCCTCACGGTACAAGGTTGCGGACGTCATCGATCATCCCAATCGCGTTGACGGCGACCGAGCCGGCGGACAGCTCGGTATAGGACAGGACGGGCAGCGCGGGCACCGACAGGCGCACCAGCCGCCGCAGGGGCATGCGGATCTGCGCGGCGCAGACCAGGACCGGTTTGGTGCCGCGCGCGGACTCCTCGCTGTAGCGCTCGGCGATCGCGTTGATCAGGGCCTCGGCCATGCCGGGGTCGAGCACGAGCTGCGCGCCGCCGTCGCCGGGACGCACCGCCTCGAGCATCGCCTGCTGCATCCGCGGCTCGACGGTGAGCGCGTCCAGCTGGCCCTCGGTCGCCAGCGAGGCGGTGATCGCCGGGGCGAGCGCGCCGCGGGCGGCCTCGACGAGGCGGTCCGGGTCGGTGCCGCCCTTCGCGGCCACGGACAGCGCTTCGTAGATGCGGACGAGGTCGCGGATCGACACGCCCTCGTCCAGCAACGCGTGCAGCACCCGCTGGATCTCGCCGAGCGACAGCAGCGCGGGCGTGAGGTCCTCGACGACCACCGGGTGCGAACGCTTGAGCGCACGGGTGGCCGCGGCGACCTCCTCGCGGCCGAGCAGCCGGCTCGCGTGCTGGCGGACGATCTCGGACAGGTGCGTGATGATCAGCGACGAGCGGTCGACGACGGTGGCGCCGAGCAGCTCGGCCTGGCCGCGCAGCTCGATCGGCAGCCACTTGCCGGCGAGGCCGAACACCGGTTCGCGGGCCGGTTTGCCGGGCAGACCGTCCAGGCCGTCGCCGATCGCGAGGACCATGCCGGCCGGCGCCTGGCCGCGGGCCAGCTCGACGGCGTTGATGTTGATCGCGTAGGTCGAGTGCGGCAGCGTGACGCTGTCGCGGGTGCGGACGGGCGGCATGACCACGCCGAGCTCGGCGGCCAGCGTGCGGCGCAGCGCGCGAACCCGGTCGAGCAGGTCGGCGCCGGGGCCGTCGACGAGCGGGACGAGGTCGGCCGAGAGCACCAGCTCGAGCGGGTCGACGGCCAGCTCGCTGAGCAGGCTCTCCTCGGCGTTCGGTGCTGCGGCGTCGGTGGCCTCCTCGGCGACGGCCTCCTCGGCATCGGTCGGCTTCGGCAGCCGGCTGGCCATGAACATCAGCCCGCCGCCGACGAGCAGGAACGGCAGCTTGGGCAGGCCGGGGACGACGCACAGCAGCAGCGCGGCACCGCCGGCGATGCGCACCGCCCGGCGTTGCCCGCCGAGCTGGCGGGCCACGACCGTGCCCATGTCGTCGGAGTCGCTGGAGCGGGTCACGATCAGGCCGGTCGACACCGACAGCAGCAGCGCCGGGATCTGGCTGACCAGGCCGTCGCCGACGCTGAGCAGGCTGTACGTCGACAGCGCCTGGCTCAGCGTCAGGTGGTGGGTGGTCATCCCGATCGCGAAGCCGCCGATCAGGTTGATGAACGTGATGATGATGGCCGCGATCGCGTCGCCCTTCACGAACCGCGTCGCGCCGTCCATCGCGCCGTAGAAGTCGGCTTCCGAGGCGATCTCGGCGCGCCGCTTGCGGGCAGACTTCTCGTCGATCAGCCCCGCGTTCAGGTCGGCGTCGATCGCCATCTGCTTGCCGGGCATCGCGTCCAGGGTGAACCGGGCGCCCACTTCCGCGACGCGCCCGGCACCGTTGGTGATGACGATGAACTGGATGACCAGCAAGATCGCGAAGATCACCAGTCCGATCACCAGCGAACCGCCGATGACGAAGTGGCCGAACGCCGAGATGACGTTGCCCGCGAAGCCGTCGGTGAGCACGAGCCGGGTGGCGCTGATGTTCAGGGCGAGCCGGAACAGCGTGGCGACCAGGAGCAGCGACGGGAAGCTGGAGAAATCGAGCGGGCGCTTGACGTACATGGAGACGAGCACCACGAGCACGGCGCCGGTGATGTTCGCCGCGATCAGCAGGTCGAGCAGCGCCGCAGGCATCGGCACCACGAGCATCACGACGATCGCGACGACGCCGATGGGCACGGCCAGTTGGCTGAGCCTGCCTGTCTTCACGGCACCCCTCGGTCAGGAAATCGGACGCGTACGCGTTGCTCGCGGGCATCCGACCCTGTACTGAGTGCCGTCCTGGCAGCCTGTCCATCGGCAAGGGTCGCGTGGACTTGAGCAGTACTGTCCTGCTCGGCATGCCGCCGCGACGGGCGCCGGCTCAGCGGGCCATCGCGAGGGTGCGGACGACGTGCGTGCCGGCGGCCGAGCCCCGCTTCTTCAGCGTCATGATGAAGGCGAGGACGGTGGCCACGGCCTTGTACAGGTCCGGGGGGATCTCCTGGCCGATCTCGCACGACTTGTGCAGAGTCCGGGCCAGCGGGATGTCGCGCACCATCGGCACCCGGTGCTGCTCGGCCAGCGCCCTGATCCGGGCGGCCACCTGGTCGGCGCCCTTGGCCACCACGCGGGGGGCGCCGCGCGCCGGGTCGTACCTCAGTGCCACCGCCACGTGCGTCGGGTTGACCACGACGACGTCGGCGGTGGGGACATCGGCCATCATCCGGTTGCGGGCCATGGCCAGTGCGCGGGCCCGGCGCATCCCGCGCACGTGCGGGTCGCCCTCGGCACTCTTGTACTCGTCCTTGATCTCCTGCTTGGTCATCTTCAACTGCTTGTTGTTGCGGCGCCGCACGACCGCGTAGTCGGCGCCGGCCATGACCAGGCCCGCGACGGCGGCGTAGCGCAGCACGTTCAGCGCGGTGGACACGCAGATCTGCATCAACGCCGACAACGGCAGCGATCCGGAGCCGTAGACGGTCGGGACGAGACGACGCACCGACACGTACACGACCACGCCCAGGGCGGTCGTCTTCAGCAGCGCCTTGACCAGCGCCCACGCCCCGTGCGGGCCGAACATGCGCTTGATGCCGGACAGCGGGTTCAGCCGTTTGAACTGCGGCTTGAGCAGCTTGGGCGCGAACCAGAATCCACCCTGCGCCACCGCCGAGGCGACGCCGACCAGGGCGATCAGCAGGATCATCGGCAGCACCGCGTGAAACGCCTGGGACATCGCGTCGCTGGCCACCGAGATCGCCTCGCCGGTGTCCGGGGTGTGGATCACCGCGCCGACGCGCACCAGTGCCTCGGTCGCGGCGTCCATCAGCGAGGACGCGACGTGCGGCACCACGAACGAGGCGGCGAGCATGCCCAGCCAGGCGCCGACCTCGGGGGTGTTGCCGATCTGCCCGTCGTGCCTGGCCTTCTTGCGCCGCTTCGGGGTGGCCTTCTCGGTGCGGTCGCCGCCGCTGCCGCCGCCGCTCATGTCCTGCCCCGGGTCATCGGGCGCGTCATCCCGTCACCGCCGACACGACGTCGTTGGCGCGGTGCGCGATCTGGATGACCGTGCCGGGCATCAGCGTGAAGCCCAGCCCGACGAGCAGCAGCGTCAGCCCGATCTTGACGGGGAAGCTCATCGAGAACGCATTGAGCTGGGGGGCGATGCGGTTGAGCACGCCGAGCGCGATGTCGGCGATGAACAGCACGACGATCAGCGGGCCGGCGATCTGCAGCGCCGACACGAACATCTCGGTGACGACGTGCGTGAGCATCTCGGACAGCCGTCCGAGCGACAGCGTGCCGTCGAGCGGGATTGCCGCGAAGGTCCGCAGGAAGCCTTGGAAGATCAGCAGGTGCGCGTTGGTGGCGAAGATCAGCGTGGTGCACAGCAGGCCGTAGAAGCGCCCGTAGACCGAGGTGGTGGTGGTCATCAGCGGCTCGTACGCGGCTGAGAGCGAGAACCCGCCGAACAGGTCGAGCATCCCGCCCGCCGCCTCGACCGCGGTGAACAGCAGCCGGGTGAGGAACCCGAGCGCGGCACCGATCAGGACCTGCTCCAGCAGCGCGCCCGCCATCGGGACGACCTCCGCGGCCGGCGCGTGCGCGCGCGCCTGGGGCACCATCGCCAGCGCCAGACCGACCGACAGGATCGTCTTCACCGGCAGCGGCACGCCGCCGGTCGCGATCGGCGGCGCGATGAGCATCCACGCCAGGATCCGCGCGCTGACCAGCAGCAGCGTGACCAGCGTGGCGGCCTGGACGTCGAACTGCATGGACTCAGCCGAGCAGCTGGGGGATCGACTCGAACAGCTGCCGGGTGAAGGTCAGCATCGTGTTCAGCATCCAGTGCCCGCACACCAGCAGCGCGACCGCGACGCCCACCGCCTTCGGCACGAACGCCAGGGTGAACTCCTGGATCTGGGTCGCCGACTGGAACAGCGAGACGGCGAAGCCGATCACCAGGGCGGTGAGCAGCGCCGGCGCGGCCAGCTTGGCGGCGACCAGCATGACCTCGTAGCCGAGGTGGATGATCTGGGTATCAGTCATGTCAGCTAACCCGTGTGATAGCTCTGGACGAGCGCGGTGATGATCAGGCCCCAGCCGTCGACCAGGACGAACAGCAGCAACTTGAACGGCAGTGACACCGACACGGGCGGCAACATCATCATGCCGAGCGACATGAGCGACGAGGACACGACGAGGTCGATGATCACGAACGGCACGTAGACGACGAAGCCGATGATCATGGCGGCGCGCAGCTCGGAGAGCACGAAAGCCGGGATGATCGTGGTGAGCTCCAGCTTGGACTTGTCCGGCGGGTTGGGCAGGTTGCCGGCGCGCAGCATCAGGGCGATCTCCTGCGGCCGGGTGTGCGCCAGCATGAACTCGCGCAGTGGGGCGATGCCGTCGGTCCAGGCGACCGACCGGCTCTTGGTGCCGTTGAGGTAGGGCTGGATCCCGAGCTTGTTGACCTTGGTCAGCACCGGCCCCATCACGAACAGCGACAGGAACAGCGAGAGCCCGGCGAGCACCTGGTTGGGCGGCACCGACTGCAGGCCGAGCGCGTTGCGGGTCAGCGACAGCACGATGAAGATCTTGGTGAAGCTGGTGACCAGCAGCAGCAGCGACGGCGCGACCGAGAGCACCGTGACCAGCATCAGGATGCTGATCGACTGGCTCGGCTTGCCGCCGACGTTCACCGTGACGGTGCCGGGGTCCGGCGCCGTGGGCGCCTTGGGGGCGGTCGGGGCGGCCGGCGCGGTCGGTGCCAATGCCGCCGGTGCGCTCAAGGCGGCCGGTGCGGTCAGCGCCTGGCGCGCCGACCCCAGCGTCACCGCGGCGGCCGCCGGAGCGGCCGAGACCGGCGCGGCGTCCGCGCGTTGCGTGCCGTTCAGACCGAAGAACCAGACCGCGCCGAGCAGCGTGAGCAGCAGCAGCCCGACCCGTGTTGCCATGCGTCCTGTCGCGACCTCTGGGCGTCCGTGCCCTTCTGTGGCCCGACCGGACCTCACGTCTTCCGGGCGGTGAGGTCGCGGAGGGACTCGACGGTCTGCTTCCAGGTGCTGAGGGACAGGGCGGAGCCGGCCAGGGCCGGCCGGCCCGCGCGTTCGGGCCGCTCGGCCGGTTCGGGCCGGGTGCGCGGCACGCGTGCCGGTTCGGGGCGCGCCGGGCGTGCGGGGCGGGCCGCGCGTGCCGGCCGGAGGGTGCGTGCGGGGCGGGCCGGTTCGGCGGCCTGCAGGCTGGCCTCGGCCGCCTGCAGATCGGTCTCGCCGAGGACGGTGATCTGTCCGTCGGTCACGCCCACGATCAGCGCCTGGTCCATGACCCGGACGACGGCCACCGAAGCGCTCCGGGACAGCTGTTGGCGCGAGAGGACGTCGATGATCCGTCCGCCGCGCCCCCGGCCGCCCGGTCCGCGCTTGACGCGACGTGCGATCAGCCACATCAGCCCGAGGACGAACGCGAGCGAGAGGAGCAGGCGGCCCACCACCGCCACGGTGTTCATGGTGCGGCCTACCGCCCGGAGTCGTCGTTGACGACGTGGGTGATCCGCAGCCCGTAGTTCTCGTCGACCACGACCACCTCGCCGCGCGCGATCAGCCGGCCGTTGACGTACAGGTCGGCGGGGGAGCCCGCGCCGCGATCCAGTTCGATCACCGTGCCGGTGCGCAGCGAGAGCAGGTCGTTGACGGTCATCCGGGCACGCCCGAGTTCGGCGGTCGCATCCATCTCGACGCCGCGGAGCAGGTCGAGCCGCTCGGCCGGTGGCCGCAGCGCCTCGGCGGGCACCGGCTCGGCGGGCGTGTCGATGCCCACGGCGACGGTGGCGCGCACGGAGCTCACGCCGTGCAGCGGGAGCGCGGCGGCGTCGGCGCGGGCGAGTACCCGGCGCAGGGCCAGCTTGGCGTCCAGCTCCTGGGCCGGGCCCAGCACGATCGAGCCCATCGCGGCGGCAGCCGCGTCCAGGGCGGGCGCCAGCGCCGGCAGCAGCTCCAGCGCGCCCAGGCCGGACTCGCGCAGTGCGGTGCCCAGTTCGCCGTCGACGACCAGCAGCAGTTCACCCTCGGCCGACCCGCTGAACGGGGCGATGACGGCGACTCCGTCCAGTTCCGTGGCGGCGACGTCGCGGCTCGGCTCGCCGGGGCGCAGCGGCTCACCGCTCGCCAGCGTGGCGGCGACGGCGCCGCCGGCGGCGGCGAGCAGGCCCAATGCCGTGCTCGTGAGTGCAGTGGTCACGCGTGCTCCTGGGTGGTCTTGACGATGAGCGCTGCCAGGCGGTTGCCCGACTTCCCGGCGACGGCGTGGGCGAAGGCGACGCCGCCGGCCTGGACGGTGAGGGGGACGCCGACGCGGTGCGTCAGCGGCAGGACGTCGCCGGTGCTGAGGGTGAGGATCTGCTCGGGGCTCAAGGACACCGGGGCGAAGTGCACGGAGACGTTCAGCGGGACGTCGCCGAGCCGCTCGCGCAGCCGCTCCGCCGTCGCAGCGGACGCCAGGATCGCGTCCTCGCTCTCCTGCTGGCTGCGCTGGGCGCTCAGGCGCGGCAGCACCGCGGCGAGCGGGAGGCAGAGGGTGAACCGACCGGACTCGGCGCCGATGACCATGTCGAACTCCCCGACGATGACCGCGTCGGTTGCGGTGGCCGCCTGCACGAACTGCGGGTTGTACTCGATCAGCCCCAGCGACGGCGTAACCGGCACGATCGGCTCGAGGGCATAGCGCAGCGTGGCCAGCATCTGCTCCAGCAGGCCGCGCATCAGGGTGGTCTCGATGTCGGTGAGCGGGCGGGCGACCTGGGTGCCGCCGGGGCCGCCGAGCATGTGGTCGATCGCGGCCTGCGCGATCGGCAGCCCGAACTCGAGCACGCCGGTGCCGGCGAGCGGCGGCAGCGATACCGGCGCGAGCAGGGTCTGCGTGTCGAGGCCGGTGACGTACTCCTCGTAGCTCTGCTGGGTGATCTCGCGCAGGCCCAGCTGGCAGACCTGCCGCAGCCCGCTCGTCAACTGTGTCGTCATCCGCCTGGCGAACGTCTCGTACGCCATCTCGAGCATCCGGATGTGCTCGCGCGACAGCTTGGACGGCCGGCGGAAGTCGTACGGAACGACCGAACCGCGGGCGCGACCGCGCGCGGTTTCGCCCAGTTCGCGGACGGAGTTGATCGGCACGTCCCGACCTATCGGCAGGCCGCCGGTGCACCTGAGGGACGGTGTGAAATCAGTGTCAAATGCACTGTCCGGCGCTGCGTCCGCGCCGCGCGTTCGAGGTCACTGGGTGACGAACTGGGTCACGAAGACGTCGAACACCTCCCCGGGGTAGGCGTCCTTGATCTTGTTCAGCAGCTGGTCGGTCAGCGCCTTGCGGGCCTTGTTGGTGCTCAGCGAGGCGACCGTCCGGTTGCTGAACTCGTCGATCACCAGCTCGGCCGCGTGGCTGGTGGAGAAGGCGTCGCTGGTGGCCTTGCCCTTCACCAACTGGATGGCGACGGCGATCTTGAGGTAGTGCCCGCCGGTGAGGTTGAGCGTGGTCGCGTCCATCGTGACCACCTCGCCGCCGCTCGGCGGCACCACCGGGGTCGGCTTGAGGAAGGTGTACGCGCCGCCGCCGACGGCGAGCACCGCTGCGACGGCGATGATGAACTTCTTGGACTTGAACAGGCTCTTCTTGGGCGCCTTCGCCTTCTCCTCCGGCTCGGCGCTGGGCTTCGACCCGGTGCCCGCGGCGCCACGTCCGGCACCAGCCGGGCGCTGCGATCCCAGGGTGCGGTTCTCTCGGTTCGCGGTAGCAGTCATCTTCCTCGCTCCAGTTCTCAGTTGTCGGCGCCGGCGGCCTGCAAGGCGTCCCCGGCGGCAGCGGGCAGGGACGAGAGCACGACGATCTCGACGCGGCGGTTAAGGGTGATCGAGCGCGGGTCGCTCGCCGGGTACAGCGGCCGCTGGTCGGAGTAGCCCACGGCCGAGAGCCGCGACTGCGCGATCCCGGCGGTGATCAGGTAGCGGACGACCGCCGAGGCGCGGGCCGAGGACAGCTCCCAGCCGCTCGGGTACGGGGCGGTGCTGACCTTCTCCTGGTTGGTGTGCCCGTCGACCTCGATGTTGTGCGGGCTGTGCAGCAGCGGCGGGGCGATCACCGACAGGATGTGCTGGCCCTCGCGCAGCAGGTTCGCGCTGTTCCCGGGGAACACCAGGGCGTTGGTGACGACCGTGATGATCAGCCCGCGGCGGTCGATCGCGAACTGCACCGCCCCCGACATGCCGCCCCGCTTGAGCGCGCTGTTGATCGCCGCCTCGATGTGCTTGTAGTCCTGGACCTCGGCGTCGACCTTGGCGGTGTAGTCGGCCGGCGGGACATCGGAGTTCTTGGGCTTGGAGTCGTTGGCCGCCTTGTCGGCCTGCGGCGGGGTCACCGGCACGCCCGGCATCAGCTGGTCGGCGCCGTTCTGCTCGGCCGAGTTCTCGTTCAGCGCGTTGCCGCCGGACAGCACGCCGGTCGGGCCGGAACCGAACGCGGACGACAGCGAACTGCGCAGCGCGATGAACTTGGACGTGTTCACGACGGAGATCGAGAACAGCACGATGAACAGCACGAGCAGCAGGGTGAGCATGTCGGCGTAGGTCACCAGCCAACGCTCCGCGCCACCCTCCTCGCCACCGCCCTCGACACCCTTGCGCCGGGCCCGCCGAGCGGTGGCCGAGCGACCCGGCCGCGCCATCAGGCCACGTCCTTCTGCGGCTGCTCGACGCTCGGCAGCATGCTCTGCAGCTTCTGCGCGACCAGGCGCGGGTTGGAGCCGGCCTGGATCGCCAGCACGCCCTCGATGGTCAGCTCCATCTGCTCGCACTCGCTCTCGCTGATCCGCTTGAGGCGGTTGGCGATCGGGAACCAAAAGATGTTCGCGTTCAGCACGCCCCACAGGGTGGCGACGAACGCTCCGGCGATCTTCTCGCCCAGCGAGTTCGGATCGGACAGGCTGCCCAGCACGTGGACCAGGCCGAGCACGGTGCCGATGATGCCGATGGTGGGCGAGTAGCCGCCCATGTCGTGGAACAGCTTCGCGGCGGCGTGGTCCGCGGCGCGCTTGGTGTCGACCTCGGCCCCGAGGATCTCGGCCACCTCGTCCGCGTCCGTGCCGTCGATCGCCATCTCCAGCGCCCGCTTCAGGAACGGGTCCTCGACCGCGCCGACGTCGCCCTCGAGCGCCAGCAGGCCCTCGCGGCGGGCCCGCTCGGCCATCTTGACGATGATCGCGACGCTCTCGTGCGGCGGGGTGACCTTCGCCTTGAACGCGCGGATCAGCGACTTCGGCAGGTTCTTGGCCTCGGCCATCACGGTGCCGGCGACGGCCGCGCCGATCGTGCCGGCGAACACGAGGATCATCGGCGGGATCAGGAACATCGAACCGATGTTCCCGCCCTCCATGATCATCGAGACGAGGATGGCGCCGAGCGCGAGGCCGATGCCGATCAGGGTTGCCGGATCCATCACTGATCACCTTGACGGAGCGCCACGACGGTCGGTCGGGTCGGCGCGTTCTCCTTGGGCCGTGGCACGGGCTGGCGGAAGTCGGGCGGAACCTGGGCGGCGTGGATGATGTCGGCGCGGTAGTCGCGAATGAGCTGGGTCAGCTCCTCGAGCGACTCGCGGATCACGTACTTGCTGCCGTTCACGAGCGTCACGACGGTGTCCGGCGTGGCCTCGGCGCGTTCGATGAGATCGGGGTTCAGCGCGAAGACCGGGCCGCTCAGTCTGGTTAGCTGCAACACGGTGTCCGTCCTTGGAGGATTGCGCGAGGCCGTCCGTGGCCTCTTCACGGATACTGTCGGCACGTCCGGGCCGACCTTGAGGTGCCGGGCGTCCCGGCCGGGGAGGCGACCGAAAGGCCGGACGGACACCGAGTGGCCACTTGCAGCCGACCACTGGGGCTGCAGGTGACCACTCGGCGGGGGGGCTGTGCGGTGCTCAGTTCTTCAGGTTGACCAGCGTCTGCAGCACCTCGTCGGACGTGGTGATGACCTTCGAGTTCGCCTGGAAGCCGCGCTCGGAGATGATCAGGTTCGTCAGCTCCTGGGACAGGTCGACGTTGCTCATCTCGACGTAGCCGGAGCTGATGCTGCCGCGCGAACCGCTCTTCGGCGCGCCGACGGCGGCCGTGCCGGAGTTGGCCGAGGCGGCGTACGCCGAGTCGCCCACCTTCTGCAGGCCGTTCGGGTTGGTGAACGTCGCGAGGGCCACCTGGGCCAGCTTGGTGGTCACGCCCGCCGAGTCGACGGCGTTGACGTTGCCCGCCGAGTCGATGCTCCACGAAACGTAGGTACCGCTGTTGAGCGCGGCCAGGTTCACGTCGGTGGGTGCGGCGGGCGGGGTCGCCGGGGACATCCAGCCCATGGCCATCGAGCCGTCCGGGGTGACCAGGTTGCCGGCCGAGTCCAGCGTGAAGTTGCCGGCGCGGGTGAACAGCTGCTGGCCGCCCTTGTCGATCATGAAGAAGCCGTCGCCGTTGATCAGCATGTTGCTGGTCACGCCGGTGGCCTGGCTGGCGCCCTGCGTGAAGTTCAGCTGGGTGCCGGCGAGCTTCACGCCGAGGCCGACCTGCTGGGCGTTCGTCCCGCCGACGCCGCCGGTGGGGCCGCCCGCGCCGGTGAGGGTCTGGCTCAACGTGTCCTCGAAGACGGTGTGGCTGCTCTTGTAACCGGTGGTGTTGACGTTCGCGACGTTGTTGGCGGTGACATCCAGCATCTGCTGGTGCGCACCGAGTCCGGCGATGCCGGTGAACAGGGACCGCAGCATGAGAACTCCTTGGGGGTATGGGGTGCTGTGGATTTCGGGGGGCCGGAGACCCGGCGGTGGCTTGGCTGCGTGCTCGTGCGGCTAGGGCGCCGTGGGCGCCGCGCTCACCTCCAGCACGCTGGAGAGCGGGACGCTGGTGTCACCGACGTGCAGGGTGGCTCCGGTGGCCAGGATCGAGGCCGAGTCGACGACGCCCTTGACCTGCATCCCGGAGCTGTCGGCGTAGGTGATCTGCTTGCCGATCAGCGAGGTGGCCGCCTGTGCCTGCTGGGCGCTGGCGAGCGAGGTGAGCGTCGAGGACATCGACGTCATCGTCTGGACCTGGCTGAGCATCGCGGTCTGGTTCATGAACGAGGACGTGTCGACCGGGTTGGTCGGGTCCTGGTACTGAAGCTGCGCGACGAGCAGCTGCAAGAACGCCTGCGGGTCGAGCAGGCTCTTCTGGCTGCCGGCGGTGGCCGCCGCCGCGGTGTCCTTCGGCGCGGTCGTCGGGTCGATCGTGCCGACGGCGGCGGTGCCGCCCACGGGTGACGTCATGAGTTCTCCTCGTCTTTCACAGCAGCCGGTCGAGCGCGGCGTCCTGGGCCGGTCGACGACGTTCGGGGGCGGTGGTGGTCTGCTCGGGCGCGCGGTGCCTGCCGGAGGGCTGGTCCTGGCCGGGGGCCTGCTGTTGACCGGCGTGGCCCGGATCCTGCGACGGGCCGCCGAACTGCACGTCCACCCCGCCGAACCCGGCACCGGCGAGCTGCTGGTGCAGCGTCGGCAGTGCCGCGGTGACGGCTGCCCGGGCCGCGTCGCTCGAGCAGGCGACGGTGACGGTGAGCTGGTCGCCGTGCAGGGTCGCGGAGACGTTGACGGCGCCCAGTTCGGCCGGGTGCAGCGAGACGGTGAGCTCGTGCGAGCCGTCGCCGTGGGAGCGCAGCCGGGCGAGCGCGCCGCTCAGTTCGGGCTGCGGGTCGATGAACCGGCCGGCGTAGCCGGGCGCCGGCGCGGCGACGGGCGGCAGGGAGGGCGCGGACGGTGCGGCGGGCGCTGCCGTCGGCGCCGGTGCGGCCCCCAGTTGGGTGGGGGCGGCGGGCGTCGATGCGTCGCCGTCGATCGGCTGCTGCGGGGTGACGTGGGTGCGCTTGCCGCCCTTTGCCGTGGCCTCGAGTGCCGCGGTTCCCGGTGCTGCCGTGCCGAGTGCCGTGCCGAGTGCCGTGGTGGGCGTTGTGGCCGCGCCGGGCAGGACCGGCCCGGCCGTGCCCGGAGCCGGCCGCGCCGAGCCGGGGTCGGCCGGTTGGGCGGCGCCGTCGGGTCCGGTGACCGGCAGGCCGATCGCAGTGCTGCCCGGCTGCGTGCCCGGGCCACCCGCATGCGGCGCGGCCGGGGTGCTGCCCGGCTGCGCGCCGGGGGCTGCGCGGCCGGTCAGCGCGGCCGCGAACCCGGCGTGTCCCGCGGCGGGCGCCGGCCGGGCGGTCGTGGACGTGCTGCCTGCAGGGAGCGCGCCGGCCGCAGCCGTCGCGATCGCGGTCGAGGCGGCACCGGCGGTGCCGGCCGCCGCAGTAGCGGCGATCGCGTCGGCAGCGGATCCGGCCGCGCCCGAGACGGCCAGTGGGACGGTTCCCCCGGTCGCGAGAACCGTCGCCACCAGCGTTCCGGCCACCTCGGTGGCCGGAGTCTGTGCGGAGCTGTCGTCGGCTGCGTGCCGCCCGGGCTTGCCCGGACCGGCGGTCGGCGTTGCGGTCGCGGGCGAGCCCGGGTCGGTGCCCGCGGCCGGCGAGCCGGCCAGGACGGACAGCAGCCCGGCGAACGTCGAGTCGCCGGGTGTGTCGTCGCCGGAGCCCGGCCCCGAGCCCGTCCTGGCGGCACCGGCCGGCGCCGCCCCGACCGGGCCCAGCAGCGCGGCGGTCATGCCGCGCCCGCGGGGTGAGAGCGGGATGGGCTGGTCATGGCCTGTTCGCCTCCTGGGTTGAGTGCGCTCATGCCCCGCTCGCCAACATCGCGGTGATCCGGTGCACGTAGTTCTGGGTCTCGGCGTAGGGCGGGATGCCGCCGTACTGTTGCACCGCCCCCGAGCCCGCGTTGTACGCGGCCAGCGCCAGCGGGACGGAGCCGAATCGCGACAGGTTGCCGGACATGATCGTGGCGGCCGCGTTGATCGCCTGGTCCGGGTCGAACGCGTTGACGCCGAGGCCGGCGGCGGTCGACGGCATCAGCTGCATCAAGCCCTGAGCCCCGGCGGGGCTGACCGCGCGGACGTTGCCGCCGGACTCCTGCTGCGCCATGGCCGCGAGCAGGCCGCGGGGCAGACGGTGCTTGGCCTCGGCCGCGGCGAACTGGTCGGCGAACGCGGCGACGGACGAGGAGAGCCCGGCGGCGGTGAGCTGTTGGGCAGGGACGCCGGCGGTCGCCGCCGTGCTGCCCGTGGCTGCCGCGGCGCTGGGCAGGATGCGGCGGATCGACGTCGGCTTCTGGTAGACGTCGGTGATGTGCACCGTCTTGCCCGGCTCGGGTGACTCGATCAGCTTGTTGTCGCCGAGGTAGATGGCGATGTGGTAGGCCGGGTTGCCGAAGGTCAGCAGGTCACCCGGCTGGGCCTGCGCGAGCGAGGGCACCTCGGTGCCCTCGTGTGCCTGGTCGGCGGCGATGCGCGGCAGGTCGATGCCGAGCTTGTGGTAGCTGGCCTGGACGAGGCCGGAGCAGTCGATGCCGGACCTCGACTCGCCGCCCCACACGTAGGGGACGCCGAGGTAGGTCTTCGCCTCGGCGACCACGTCGGCACCGGTCACCGCGCCGGTGGCCGAACCGGCGGTCGCCGAACCGGCGGTGGCGGCCGCCGCGGGGGCGGTTGCGCCGGCCAGCTCCGCGGCGAACCGGCTGCCGCCGATGGGCGCGCCGGGCGCCGGTGCCGACACCGAGGCGATCAGCGACTGGAGCTGCGCGATGTGCGCGGTGATCTGCGACAGCGCGGTGGCCGGTGCGGTCATGACGGGTTCCCGTCCCGATGCACCCGGGCCGCGACCTCGTCCAGCTCCTGCTGGGCGGCGCGTGCCGTGCGGGCCTGCTCACCGGCGAGTTCGCGCTCGTGCAGTTCCTCGGCGCTGCGCCGAGCGCGGGCGGCCGCCCCGAGCGTTACCCGCTGGTTGTCGACCTCGCCGTCGGCGCGGTCGGCAGCACGGGCCGCGGCGGCGTGGGTCGCGGCCGCGGCCTGCAGCGCCACGGCGGCCGCGACGAACGCGGGCGCCGACTGCTGGGCGTCGGCAGCGACCAGCGAGTCGAGCCGGTCGGCGTCGTAGCGCACGCGGGCGTGCGCGTTGTGCGAGATGCGCTGCGCGGTGGCCAGGCGGGCCTTGGCGTTGTCCTCCTGCAGCTGGCGCGCGCGCACCAGGCTGGTCAGCCACTTCGGGCTCATTCGGGCTGACCCCCGTCCAGCAGGGCGCCGAGCGCGGCCCATGAGTCGGCCGCCGAGGACAGTTGATGCAGGTCCTGCTGCAAGAACGCCTCCACCGACGGCCAGAGTGCGAGCGCCCGGTCGGCGGCGGGGTTGGTGCCGTGCACATAGGCGCCGATCTCGACGAGTTCCTTCACGTCGCGGCGGGCGTCGATCAGCTTGCGGACCTCGCGGGCCGCGGTGCGCTGCTCGTGGGTCGTGATCGCGCCGACGACGCGCGACACCGAGGACAGCACGTCGATGGCGGGAAAGTGCCCGGCGTTGGCGAGCTTGCGGTCGAGCATGATGTGCCCGTCCAGGATCGAGCGGGCGGTGTCTGCGATCGGCTCGTTGTGGTCATCGCCCTCGACCAGCACGGTGTACAGGCCGGTGATCGACCCGACCGCGGATGCGCCGGCGCGCTCGAGCAGTTGCGGCAGCATGGCGAAGACCGACGGCGGGTAGCCGCGGGTCGTCGGCGGCTCGCCGGCGGACAGCCCGATCTCGCGCTGGGCCATGGCCAGCCGGGTGACGCTGTCCATGAGCAGCAGCACCTCGCGGCCGGTGTCCCGGAACCACTCGGCGATACGGGTCGCGACGAACGCCGCGCGCAGTCGCACCATCGGCGGCTGGTCGGACGTCGCGACGACGACGACCGCGTTGCGCAGTCCTTCGGGCCCCAGGTCGTCCTCGAGGAACTCGCGGACCTCGCGGCCACGCTCGCCGACCAGGGCGAGCACGGTGACGTCCGCCTGGGTGCCGCGCGTGATCATCGACATCAGGCTCGACTTGCCGACGCCGCTGCCGGCGAAGATGCCCATGCGCTGGCCGCGGCCGACCGGGGTCAGCGTGTCGATCGCGCGCACGCCCAGCGGCAGCGGCGTGTTCACCCGCTGCCGGGTCATCGCGTCCGGCGGAGTGGAGTCGACGCCGGTGCGGATCAGGCCGGACGGCAGCCGGGACCCGTCCAGCGGGCGGCCCAACCCGTCCAGGACGCGGCCGAGCAGCGACTCGCCGACCGCGACGGCCATCGGGCCGCCGGTGGCCAGCACCCGGTCGCCGGCACCGATGCCGGTGAGCGCGCCGAGCGGCAGGCAGGTGGCGGCGCCGTCCTGCACGGCGACGACCTCAGCCGGGGTGGCGGGGGCGCCGATCAGCACGACGTCGCCGACGCGGGCCGGCACACCGCGCACGGTCACCGACAGGCCGCGCACCTC
Organism: Jatrophihabitans cynanchi; assembly: GCF_027247405.1. Taxonomy (NCBI): domain Bacteria; kingdom Bacillati; phylum Actinomycetota; class Actinomycetes; order Jatrophihabitantales; family Jatrophihabitantaceae; genus Jatrophihabitans; species Jatrophihabitans cynanchi. The sequence goes on from NZ_CP097463.1 coordinate 2,644,832, forward strand.
GGCGACCTCGCCGGACAGTTGCGGCAGCCCGGCACTGACGGCGTCGTCGACGCTGTGCCGCACCCGGTCCAGGACGGACATGCTTGTCATGCGGGGTCCCCGCGCAAGTGCGGAGCGTTCCTTGCAGAGCAGTTTCGTGGGGCGTTCATGGAGCGAGCACCTCGCGGACGCGCTCCAGTGCGGCCCCGAGGCGGGCGTCGATCGAGGTGGCGCCGCTGCGGGCGAGCGCATCGCCCGGCGCCAGCGTGTCGTCGGCCCCGAACGTGATCGCCCGGCCGCCCTCGGTGCGCGTGGTGCCTTCGGCCCCGAGCGCCGCGAGGTCGGCGGGATGCAAGGTGACGCGGACGTCCTCGTCGCTGGGCGCGAGCGAGAGCGCTCGGGCCACGGCCGCGTTCGAGCGCAACTGCTCGTCGGCGAGGGTCCGGCCGATGAGCGCCTCGGCGATCGCGAACGCGGAGGACAGGATCAGCTGCTCGATCTGCTCGGCGGCCGGGACGGCGCGCTGCTCGAGCGCCCCGGCGGCCCGGTCGATCGCGGTGATCGCCTGGGCGAGCGCGGCACGCCGCGTTGCGCTCGCGCGATCGCGGTCAGCGGCCGCGACGTGTGCCTCGGCGTCGGCCACCAGCCGGGCGGCGCGGATGCCACTCGCCCAGCCGGCCGCGTACCCGGCGGCCTGGGCGGCGGCGCGGGCCGGGGCGAGCAGTTCGTCCGGGACGCCGGCGCGCGGTGCGATCTCGAAGACCGTGGCGGCTGCCTCGGGACGAACGGCGTCGGCCACGAAGGTGACGGCCGCGGCGGGGGGCGGGACCTGGCCGGTGCGCAGCTCGGCCAGCTCGAACTGCGGTGCCAGCTCAGGCGACGAACGCATCCTCATCACCCCTTCCGACGATGATCTGGCCGGACTCCTCCAGCTCGCGGATGATCCGGACGATGCCGGCCTGCGCCTCCTCGACGACGTGCACGCGCACCGGGCCGAGCACCTCCACCTCTTCGGCGAGGTTGAGCGCCGCGCGCTCGGACATGTTCTGCATGATCCGGTTGCGCACCGAGTCCGCCACGCCCTTGAGCGCGGTGGCCAGGTCGTTCGTCTGCACCTGGCGCAGCACCAGTTGGATCGCGCGATCGTCCAGGCTGACCAGGTCCTCGAACATGAACATCTGGCTGCGGACCTGTTCGGCGAGTGCCGGGTCGAGCTGGTCCAGGCCTTCGAGCAGCATCTTCTCGGTGCCGCGGTCGGCGCGGTTGATGATCTCGACCAGCGGGCCGAGGCCGCCCACGGTGGACAGGTCGCTGGCCAGGCCGAGCGAGGACAGCCGGCGCTCGAGCGCGGACTCGACCTGGCGGATCAGGTCCGGCGAGGTGCGGTCCATCACCGCGATGCGGTGGGCGACGGTCGCCTGCAGGTCGCGCTGCAGGCCGGCGAGCACGTTCGAGGCGAGCCCGGCGGGCAGGTGCGCGAGCACCAGCGCGATCGTCTGGGGATGCTCGTCGGCGAGGAAGGACGTGACCTGGCGGGCGTCCAGGTTCTGCATGAAGGCGAACGGCAGTTCGACGAAGCTCTGCGAGAGCCGGTCCAGGATCTCGGTGCCGCGCGCCTCGCCGACCGCGGAGAGAAGCAGCTCGCGGGCCAGGTCCATGCCGCCGCGCGTCGTGGCGCCGCCGTTGGCCAGCACGCCGGCGAACTCGCCGAGCACCGCCGAGGCGACGTCGGGCGGCACGCTGCCGATGCGGGCGATCTCAGCACCGAGGTCCTCCAGTTCGGCCTCGCTGAGCTGGCCGAGCACGCGCGCGGACTCCTCGCGGCCGAGCTGCAACACCAGGATCGCGGCCTTCTGCCGTCCGCTCATACCGAGCAGCGGATCGGGGCCCGAGGGCGGGGTCGGCAGCGCGATCGGCAGCGGCACCGGGGCGGCGGCGAACTCCTCGAGCGGCAGGGAAAGGACCGAGGCTTCGGTCATGGCTAGTTCTCCCTCGAGTTGAGCCAGCCGGACAGCACCCGGGCGACGTCGTCGGGCTGTTCGTCGGCGAGCGTGACCAGGGCGTGCCTGCGGGCGGCGGCCTCATGGATCTCGTTGGTGAGTGCGTTGTGCTCCGGAGCGGGCGCCGGGGCGACGGGCGCGTCCGGCAGCGGCAGCAGGTCGTCGAAGAACTGCGCATCGCCGTCGTCACGCTTCTTGCGCTTGCGGCCGGCCAGCCAGGTGCCGATGACCAGGGCCACCACCAGGGCACCGAGCGCGCCCTGCTTGACCAGTGACATCAGCTGGTCGTGCGCAGCCTTGTCGGCCGCGGCACGCTTGGCCGCCTCGGCCGCCTGCGCGGCCTGTTGGGCCGCCGAGTTGTCGAACGGCATCGCCTGGACCGCGAGGGTGTCGCCGCGGGTGGCGTCGAAGCCGACGCCGGACTTGACCAGCGACTCGATGGACGCGATGTTCACGTTCTTGACCGAGCCGTCCAGCAGTACCGCGATGGACTGCTTCTTCACGGCGCCCGGCGCGCTCTGGATCGTCTGGGTGACGGTGCCGAGCGCGTTGTTCACGACCTTGTTGGTCTTCTGGTAGCTGCCGGCGCCGTTGGTCGCGGTGCTTCCGACCGCGGGCGTGCCCGCGCCGAGCGTGCCGCCGGAGCCGTTGCCCGTGCCGGTGTACTTCTCGGTCTGCTCCTGCGACGACAGCGGCGGGTTGCTCGGGTTGGACGTGTACGTCTGGCTGGTGGTGCTGGTCTTGTCGAAGTTGAGCACCGAGTTGACCGTGACCACCGCGTGGCCGGTGCCGAGTGCCCGGTCGATCATGTTCTGCAGGCTGGCCGCGACCCGGTTGTCGTAGTCCTGGGTGGCCTGGGTCTGGGTGTCGTTGAAGGCGGCACCGGACAGCCCGTCACCGGGCGCGGCGAGCACCTGGCCGTCGGCGTCGGTGACGGTGACGCCGTCCGAGTCCATGTTCGGTACCGACGAGCTGACCAGGTAGACGATCGACTGGACCTGCTGGCTGGTCAGGTGGGTGCCGGCGCTGGTGGTGAGCATGACGGCTGCGGTGGCCTTCTGGCTGCCGTCGTTGAAGACGTCCTGCTGCGGGATCGCCAGGTGCACCGACGCGGCCTGTACGCCGTTGATGGCCTGGATGGTCTTGCCGAGTTCACCCTCGATGGCGCGCTGGTAGTCGACCTGCTGCTTGAACTCGGAGGTGGTGACACCTTCCTTGTCCAGCAGCGAGTAGCCGGTCTGGCTGGAGCCGGGCAGCCCCGCGGAGCTCATCTTCAGCCGGGTGTCGTAGACCTGGCTCTGCGGCACCATGATCTCGGTGCCGCCGGCGGCGAGCTTGTACGGGACCTTCTCGGAGTTGAGTTTGTCCACGATCGCGCTCGCGTCGCTCGCTGCCAGGTTGGTGTAGAGCGGTGCGTAGGTAGGTGCGGACTTCCACGTCGTGAACAGGTACCCGCCGATGATCAGAGCCAGCGCGGCGGCGATCGTCACGGCCTTCTGTCCGGCCGAGAACGCGCGGAAGTCGTTCCAGAGCTTCTGTCCGAGGCCCTGCAGCTGGTCCTTCATCAGGCCTGCATCCCCATGATCGTGTTGAAGGCGGTGACGGCCTTGCTCTGCAGCGTCGAGGCGAGCTGGGTCATCAAGGTCGCCTGGGTCGTCGCGATGGTCAGCTGCGCCGGGTCGACGAGCTGGCCGGTCGCCGCCTGCACGGCGAGGCTGTCGGCGTTGGCCTGCGCGCCGGTGACGGCATCGAGGCCGTGGCCGAGCGCGGTGGCGAAGTCGGCGCCGCTGGTGGTCGGTGGCTGCGTCGCCGCGGCCGGTGCGGCGGCACCGAGCGGCGCGATGGCGCCGATGGGCGCGATGGGCACGACCACGTCAGATCCCCTTGCCGATGGCGATGGCCGACTGGTAGACGTCCTTGGCGCGGTCGACGACGGTGGCGTTGGCCTGGAACGCGCGCTGGGCCATGATCAGATTCCCCATCTGCTGGCTCATGTCGATGTCGGGCCGGCGGACATACCCCTGCGCGTCCGCCTGCGGGTCCTCGGGTGCGTACGTCAAGATCCCCTGGGCGCTGGACTCCGGCAGCCCGGTCACGTGCACGCCGCCGCCCACGCCCTCCGCGTCGCTCGGCAGCGCCTCGGCCTGCACGAACTGGGCCTGGAAGGCCGGTCCCGAGGTCGGCGAGGTGTCGTTGACGTTCGCGATGTTGTTCGCGATGGTGTCGATCCAGGTGCGATAGGTCGACAGGCCGGTGCCCGCGGTGCCGATTGCTTCGAACACCGCCGTCAGCCCTTCAACACGGTGCTGATCAGGCCGTACTTGGCGGTGAGTGAGCCGGTGAGCAGTTGCTCCTGTAGCCCGGTCTTGGTCGCGGTGACGATCTCGCTGTCCAGGCTGACGTTGTTGCCGTTGATGCCGGGCGCGTCCGCGGAGTTGGTCGTGCTGATCTCGGCCGACGTCGGGTCGCCGCCGGAGACCGCTGCGGCGAGGCTGGCCTCGAAGTCCACGTTGCGCGCGGTGTAACCCGGGGTCTCCAGGTTGGCGATGTTGTCCGCGGTCACCTGCTGGCGCACGCCGAGACCGTGCACGGCGGTCTGCAAGGTGAGTGATGCGACGTCGTCAAGCACGCGGGCCCTCCCGGGGCAGTACGCGCCGATCCGTCGGCTCTGGTGAGGCAATCCGTCGCTCTGTGGTTGCCAATCGGCTGGGCGGTCCGGAGCTTTAGCGTTCAACTCACGAAGTCTTTACTTCGCCGTGCTGCCCCCGTTGAGTGGCGGGTTCGGCGTTCAGTGGCGACCTATAGCCCGCCACTGAACGCGAAAGCCGCCACTCAACGTGGCGGGCGTGACTTCTCGAGAAGGCGGTCCGGGATACGGGCCGAGGTGCGGCCGCTACAGGTGCCGGTCGACGTACACCGGCGGCTGGGCCGCTGTGCCTACGAGTCCGGTGCCGAGCGTGGCGCGCTGGGAGTGCTGCCAGGTGCGCAGCGCGCTGGTCAGCTCGGCCTGCAGCGCCAGGATGTGCGCGCGTAGCGCCACGATGCGCTCACGCAGCTCCTCAGGGATGGCGGGCAGCTGCTCGATCGGCGGCAGGCTGCTGGGGTTGGTGGTGGGTAGCAGCCAATCGGCGGGCACCCGCGCGGCCGCGGCATCGGCTTCCTCGACCGCTGCCGCCGCCTGCTCGTCGGCGAGCAGCAATGCCTCGGCGCGGCGTGCGTCGGCCTCGACGGCCGCCAGCACCCGCTCCCACTGCTGCTTGCTGTCCATGGTGGGCCTCAGCTGACCCAGGCGCCCGCCGACGCCGGCGCGCTCTGCGCACTCTGCGCGGCTGAGCCGGCGACGATGTCAGCGGCCTGTGCCCAGGCATCACGCAGCGTGCCGACGATCTGCTGGACGCCGGCGATGCGCTCGCGATCGCCACCGCGGGCCGCGACCAGTTCGGTGAGCAGGTGCGCGTAGATCCCACTCAGGTTCTGGGCGGGGCCGCCGGCCGACACGTCCAGGCTGCCCTGCAGCTCGATGACGACGGCCATCGCGTGGCCCAGGTGCGAGCCGGTGGTGAACTCGTCCTCGGCGGATTCGGCCAGGGTGAGGTCGAGCCCGAGGCGGTCGTAGAGCATCACGACACGCTGTGCCGGCGTCGCGGTCAGCACGCGGTCGCGCAGGTAGCGGGCGCGCACCTCGTCCATGGGCATGTGGGCACCCTTCCGATCAGGAACTGCTCGAGCTGGAGCTGCCCGAGGACATCGACTTCAGCATCGAGGTGAGGTAGCTCGACTGCGACTGCAGCTTGGCGAGCGCGGTCTGCATGGCGTTGAACTTCTGCTGCAGGCCGGTCTGGATCAGAGCCAGCCGCGGCGTCCAGTCGTTGATGCGCGTGTTCAGATCGGTGATCTGCCCGTTCGCGGACGTGATCGCCGCGGTGATGTTGCCGGTCGTCGGGTCGATGGCGCCGGTCGAGACGGTGTCGAGCGACGTGGCGAAGTCGTTGACGGCCGCCTGGGTGCCGGTGGGGTCCTTGGTGAACGCCGCGGCGAAGGCGGTGGCGTCGAAGGAGAGCTTGCCGGTGCTGTCCATGTCGATGCCGTAGGTGTGCAGGCTGGTGCCACCGGGGCCGCCCTTGCTGACGGCCGCGTAGAGCGACTGCTGCAGCGAGGTGACGTCGTAGCTGCCCTGCAGCACGGCACCCTTCGCGGTGGTCTGGCCGATCGTGTTGGCGGCGCTGTTGACCGCGTCGACGAGTGCCTGGACCTTGTCGCTGATGGCGCCGTTGTCGGTCTTGACCGTAACGGCGACGTTGCTGACGATCGCGTTCACCGAGAAGGTGACGCCCGGGATCATGTCGGTGAACGTGTTGCTCTGGCTGCTGACGGTGTACCCGCCGGCGGCCGGGTCGCCCACGCCGACCTGGGCGTTCGCGGCCTGCGTGATCGTCGCCGGTGCCGGGTCGTCGAAGCCGCTGACGGTGAAGCCGGCCTTGGTGCCCGTCGCGGTGGCGTTCAGTTGCAGCAGCGGGATGGTGCTCCCGGTGCCGGTTCCGTCGTCGACGTTGACCACGGATGCGCGGACGCCCACGGCGGCCGAGTTGATCGCCGCGGCTACGTCGGCCGCGGAACCGGACGTCAGGCTGATCGCGTGCGCCGTCCCGTCGGCGCCGGTGATCGTGATGCCGTTGCTCGGTGTCGTCACGACCGTGCCGTCGGTTGCGGCCTTGACGGTGGTGACCTGTGCCGCGGCGAGGCCGACGACGTTGAAGATCGTGGTGCCGGCCTGTGCCGTGCTGCTGCTGGTGGCGACCACGGCGGCGTTCGACGAGCTCGCCGCGGTCGACTGCCACACGCTGCTCAGCACGTCCGTGAACGCGTGTGCGGCGGTCTGCACCGCTGTCACGGTCGTGTTGACCGCCTGGTAAGCCGACAGGGCCGTCTGCTGCGCGGACAGCTGATTCTTCAGCATCGTCTGCGGCAGGGCCTGCGCCTGCATCATCTGGCTGATCAACGTGGTGGTGTCGATCGAACCGGCCACGCCGCCGAGCAGTCCCGAGACGTTGAAGCTACTCGGACTCGTCATCGTCTCGTTCCCTCTCTTGTGCTCGGCGAGCGAGCCGGTTCAGCCCGGAGCGGGCGGACCAGGTGGGGGTTGGTCCGCCCGCGCCGAGGTGGTGCTGGTTACTACTTCGGCTGCTACTGGAGCAGCTTGAGGATTGCCTGCGGTGCGGAGTTCGCCTGGGCCAGGACGCTGGTGGCGGCCTGGGTCAGGATCTGCGACTGCGTCATCTTGGTGACCTCGGACGCGAGGTCGGCGTCGGTCAGGTTCGACCGGGACGCGGTGACGTTGGTGATCGCGGTCTGCAGGTTGGTGACCGTGTAGTTGAGCTGGTTCTGCGTCGCACCGATACCCGACCGAGCCTCGGAGATCGTCGAGATTGCGGCATCGATCGTCGCCAGATCGTCGGTCGCCTGGGTTGTGCCGTAGGTCTTCAGCGCAGCGGTGCCTTCGTTGTCGGTGTACCCGGTGGTCCCGTCGTACTTGACGATGTTGAGGCCCGACAGCGTGGCCGTTCCGTCCGTGTTGGTCGACTTCGGGTCGGGGGCGCCGGCCGCAGGCGCTGTGAGAGCAGTGCTCGAGTTGCCGAGGACCCACGCTTGCACACCTGCGCCGCTCAGGTCGAGTCCGATGGTGTCGCCGCCGTTGGCGCCGACCTGGAAGTTCTTGCTGAAGTTGCCGTCGAGCAGGTTGGTGGCGCCGAACTTGGTCTGCCCGGCGATGTTGTCCAGCTGGCTGTTCAGCTTGCTGATCTCGCCCTGGATGGCCTTGAGCGAGGAGTCGTCCTGGGTGCCTTCGTTGCCGGCCTGCACGACGAGGGTGCGCATGCGCTGCAGGATGTTCTGGGTGGTGCCCAGGGCTCCGTCGGCGATCTGGGCGACGTTGATGCCGTCCTGGGCGTTGGAGACGGCCTGGGTCAGGCCGTTGATCTGGCTGGTCAGGCCCTGGCTGATCGACAGGCCGGCGGCGTCGTCGGCGGCCTTGTTGATCCGCAGACCCGAGGACAGCCGCTCGAAGCTGCTGGCCTGGGCGTTCTGGTTCGCGGCCAGGTTGTTGTAGGCGTTCAGTGCCGCGACGTTGGTGTTGATGCGAAGACTCATGGTGTTTGCCTCCCAAACGCGAGTCCGTGCTTACGGGGGAAGGTGTGCCGTCCGTGGCGCACCGGTCGTGCTGATCGAACTGGTCGTTCTGGTTGTGCGGGTCGTGCGGGTGGAGTCCGGGTCGGGCGGACCAGGTGGGGGTTGGTCCGCCCGACCCGGAGCCGGTGGGCTGCTTCCGATTACTACTGCAGCAGCTTGAGGATGGCCTGCGGGGCGGAGTTCGCTTGGGCGAGCACCGAGGTCGCGGCCTGGGTCAGGATCTGTGACTGCGTCATCTTGGTGACCTCGGATGCGAGGTCGGCGTCGGTCAGGTTCGACCGGGACGCCGTCACGTTCGTGATCGCGGTCTGCAGGTTCGTGACCGTGTAGTTGAGCTGGTTCTGCGTCGCACCGATCCCCGAACGGGCCGAGGAGATGTCCGAGATCGCCTGGTCGATCTTGGCGAGGTCGGCGCTGGACTGCGTCGAGTCGTACGTCGTGGGCACTGTGTACACAGTCGACGCAACGCCGGTCCCAGCGTTGGTGGTGGTCACGCCGCCAGCGATTGCAAGAGCGGTTAGGTCCACGCCGCCGGTGTAGGTACCAGTCGTCTGGGTACCAGTCGGAGCCGCGTACGTGCCGCCGACCGCGTGAGCCGTCGTGGCGGCACCAGCGAGGTTCAATGCGATGGTGTCGCCGCCGTTGGCGCCGACCTGGAAGTTCTTGTTGAAGCTTCCGTCGAGCAGGTTGGTGGCGCCGAACTTGGTCTGGCTCGCGATGTTGTCGAGCTGGCTGTTCAGCTTCTGAATCTCACCGTTGATCGCCTTCAGCGAGGAGGCGTCCTGGGTGCCGGTGTTGCCGGCCTGCACGACGAGGGTGCGCATGCGCTGCAGGATGTTCTGGGTGGTGCCCAGGGCTCCGTCGGCGATCTGGGCGACGTTGATGCCGTCCTGGGCGTTGGAGACGGCCTGGGTCAGGCCGTTGATCTGGCTGGTCAGGCCCTGGCTGATCGACAGGCCGGCGGCGTCGTCGGCGGCCTTGTTGATCCGCAGACCCGAGGAGAGCCGCTCGAAGCTGCTGGCCTGGGCGTTCTGGTTCGCGGCCAGGTTGTTGTAGGCGTTCAGTGCCGCGACGTTGGTGTTGATGCGAAGACTCATGGTGTTTGCCTCCCAAACGTGAGTCGGATGAAGCGGCGCGCCGTCCGTGGCGGGCCGGTCGTACTGGTCGTGCTGGTTGTGCGGGTGGTGGAGTCCGGGTCGGGCGGACCAGGTGGGGGTTGGTCCGCCCGACCCGGAGCCTGTGGGCTGCTACTACTGCAGCAGCTTGAGGATGGCCTGCGGGGCGGAGTTCGCCTGCGCGAGGACCGAGGTCGCGGCCTGGGTCAGGATCTGTGACTGCGTCATCTTGGTGACCTCGGACGCGAGGTCGGCGTCGGTCAGGTTCGACCGGGACGCGGTGACGTTGGTGATCGCGGTCTGCAGGTTGGTGACCGTGTAGTTGAGCTGGTTCTGCGTCGCACCGATCCCCGAACGAGCCGACGAGATCTTGCTGATCGCCGAGTCGATGGTGGCCAGGTCGGCCGTCGCGTCCGCTGTCGCGTAGGTGGTCGGCGGGGTGTATGTGACCGGCGTGCCGGCGACCGCGGTGCCCACGATCTTCAGTGCGGTCAGATCGACGCCGCCGGCGCCGTTGCCACCGACATCGCTGGAGGTGACATCCGAGCTCGACAGGTCGAGCCCGATGGTGTCGCCGCCGTTGGCGCCGACCTGGAAGTTCTTGTTGAAGCTTCCGTCGAGCAGGTTGGTGGCGCCGAACTTGGTCTGGCTCGCGATGTTGTCGAGCTGGCTGTTCAGCTTGACGACCTCACCCTGGATCGCGGCGAGCGAGGACGCATCCTGGGTGCCCGTGTTGCCGGCCTGCACGACGAGGGTGCGCATGCGCTGCAGGATGTTCTGGGTGGTGCCCAGGGCTCCGTCGGCGATCTGGGCGACGTTGATGCCGTCCTGGGCGTTGGAGACGGCCTGGGTCAGGCCGTTGATCTGGCTGGTCAGGCCCTGGCTGATCGACAGGCCGGCGGCGTCGTCGGCGGCCTTGTTGATCCGCAGACCCGAGGAGAGCCGCTCGAAGCTGCTGGCCTGGGCGTTCTGGTTCGCGGCCAGGTTGTTGTAGGCGTTCAGTGCCGCGACGTTGGTGTTGATGCGAAGACTCATGGTGTTTGCCTCCCAAACGTGAGTCGGATGAAGCGGCGCGCCGTCCGTGGCGGGCCGGTCGTACTGGTCGTGCTGGTTGTGCGGGTGGTGGAGTCCGGGTCGGGCGGACCAGGTGGGGGTTGGTCCGCCCGACCCGGAGCCTGTGGGCTGCTACTACTGCAGCAGCTTGAGGATGGCCTGCGGGGCGGAGTTCGCCTGCGCGAGGACCGAGGTCGCGGCCTGGGTCAGGATCTGTGACTGCGTCATCTTGGTGACCTCGGACGCGAGGTCGGCGTCGGTCAGGTTCGACCGGGACGCGGTGACGTTGGTGATCGCGGTCTGCAGGTTGGTGACCGTGTAGTTGAGCTGGTTCTGCGTCGCACCGATCCCCGAACGAGCCGAGGAGATTGCCGAGATCGCAGTGTCGATCTGGTTGAGGTCGTAAGCAGCCTCGCCCGAGCCGTAGACCTTGTCACCCGCCACCGCGGTCGTCGTGCCGCCAACCAGGGTGTTGCCGGCGTAGCCCGCTCCCGCGCTGGTGTACTTGGCGATGTTCAGGGCGGTCAGGTCCGTGCCGCCCGACGAGCTAGCGCCGCCGACGAACTTCGAGTTGACGTTCGCGCTGGACAGGTTCAGCCCGATGACGTCACCGCCGTTGGCGCCGACCTGGAAGTTCTTGTTGAAGCCACCGTCGAGCAGGTTGGTGGCGCCGAACTTGGTCTGGCTGGAGATGTTGTCCAGCTGGCTGTTCAGCTTGACGATCTCACCCTGGATGGCCTTGAGCGAGGAGTCGTCCTGGGTGCCGGCGTTGCCGGCCTGCACGACCAGGGTGCGCATGCGCTGCAGGATGTTCTGGGTGGTGCCCAGGGCTCCGTCGGCGATCTGGGCGACGTTGATGCCGTCCTGGGCGTTGGAGACGGCCTGGGTCAGGCCGTTGATCTGGCTGGTCAGGCCCTGGCTGATCGACAGGCCGGCGGCGTCGTCGGCGGCCTTGTTGATCCGCAGACCCGAGGAGAGCCGCTCGAAGCTGCTGGCCTGGGCGTTCTGGTTCGCGGCCAGGTTGTTGTAGGCGTTCAGTGCCGCGACGTTGGTGTTGATGCGAAGACTCATGGTGTTTGCCTCCCAAACGTGAGTCCTGAGGGGGTGGCCCGGGGGAGGGCCGTCGATCCGTCCATGGGTCGACAGACTCGCTATCGGCACAGCCGCGCCGGCCTTGAGCCGGTCACCTGATCTTGCGGCCGTTCTGGGCTAAGCCACAGCACTGCCTCAACACAGAACAGCCGGCCGGGAGCGACGTCGTCGTCGCTCCCGGCCGGCTGCCGAGGAGAAGGAAGGTGTCAGTTGGCCACGCGCTGGCGCAGCGGCGCGACCAAGCGGGCCTCGCCGAGCAGGGTGCTGGCCTCGAGCCGGCCGGCCAGGGTGGAGCGTGCGGCGATGGCGGCGCAGTAGGCCTCGCGGGCGCTGTCGCGGCGGCGGCTGGTGGGGGCAGGTGCCGGGGCGGCGTCGCCATCCTGGGCACGCATCCCGGTGCGCAGCATGGCCAGCGCCTCCGACCGCAGCTGTGAGACGCGGGACTCGGTCACGCCGAGATCGGCGGCGATGTCGGCCATCTTGCGCTGCTCGAAGAAGTACTCCCGAACTACCGTGCACAGCCGCTCGGGGAGTTCGGCGATCGCGTCGCGCAGGATGCCCAACTGCTCGCGGTGCATCAGGATGCCCTCGGGGCCGGCCTCGTGGTCGGGCAGCAGCTCGGCACCGTTGTTCTCGGTCAGGCCCTGGATCGACAGCACGGCCGCCCGCTGGACGTCGGCGTCCACCGCGTCGAGTTCGTGTGCCGCGACACCCATCGTGTTGGCGACCTCGTCGCGGCTCGGGGTGCGGCCCAAGGTGGCGGCTAGCTGGTTGCGCACCGCCTCGATCTCGCGGGCCTTGCCCCGGACGGCCCGGCTGGCCCAGTCCATCGTGCGCAGCTCGTCGGTGAGGGCGCCGCGGATGCGGAAGGCGGCGAAGCGGCCGAACGGGACGCCGCGCGAGGCGTCGAAGCCCTGCGCGCTCACCGTCAGCGCCAGCATCCCGGCGGAGATGAGGTCGTCGCGGTTGACGTGCGACGGAACACGGCCGAGCAGTTCACGCACCAGGTGGCCGACCAGCGGGAGGTGCGTGCGCACCAGCTCGTCGACGGTGGGCGTGGAAGCGCTCTCGGGCGCGTTGGTTACAGCCGTCATGGCTGCCTCCTCGGGTGACCTGCGAATCGGACGGTGTAGCTGTGTTGTCCGAGCCGGTCCCCCGACCTCGGTGCGGCTCCCCAGCCCCACCGTTCGATCCATTGGCTCGTGTTAGATCGACGTGAAGTAATCTCGCATGTAAAGTCCGTGTTTGGCAAGCCCAAGATCCAAGAATTTTGAAGTGGTGTCACAGGTCACAGCAGATAGGGCGAAACCGCCTCAAAGCACCGGTCACCGCGCACATTGGTCACCCGCAGCTGCTCAAGCCGGGACGGGTGCTGGCCGATGGTGCAGGCATGCTGAACCCCCGCGCCGCTGACCCCACCGACCACGCCGACCCCTTCGCCGGTGTCGTCGCTGTGTTGTGGAGCGAGCGCGAGATCCTCGAACGAGTGCTGTTCGCCCTCACCACGGAGCGGCTGATCCTGGAGTCGGGACAGACCCGCTGGCTGGCGCGCGCCGACCGGCAGCTTCAGGACGCGCTCGAGGTGCTCCGCACCGGCGAGGTGCTCCGGTCCGCCGAGGTGCAGGCCCTTGCCGACCAGCTGAACCTGCCGTTCGAGACGAACCTGGCCGGGCTGGCCTCGATCGCGCCCGAGCCGTGGCCCTACGTGCTGAACGAGCACCGCACGGCGCTGCGCGGCCTGGTCGCCGAGATCGACTCGGCCACCACTGACATCCGTCGTCTGCTCCACGCGGGTGCGCAGGCGATCGGCGAGACCCTCGACCGGCTCGGCGACGCGTTCAGCGCGTACACCGCCGACGGCGGGGTTGCCACGTTCCCGGCCCGCCCGATCTTCATCGACGAGCAGGCCTGAGTATGTCCTCGACCTTCGGCGGCATCCAGCAGGCGACGAACTCCATCGGCGCCGCGCGGTACGGCCTGGAGATCGTGTCGCAGAACATCGCCAACGCGAACACGCCGGGCTACACCCGGCAGGCCTCCCAGCAGGCCACGGTCGACGCCGTAGCCGGCGTCCCGACGCTGTACACCAAGCCGGCCGGTCCCGGCGGCGTCCAGATCACCGGCACTGCCCGGCTGAACGACCCCGTCCTGGACGCCCGCTCACGCACCGAGCACGCCCGCAGCGGGCTGGCCGACACCAACGCTGCCGCGCTGTCCTCGATCGAGTCGCTGTTCCCCGAGCCGAGCGACAACGGCCTGTCCGAGCAGCTCAACGCGTTCTGGAAGGCGTGGACTCCGGTCGCGAACGACCCCGGGTCGCAGGCGCCGCGCTCGGTGCTGCTGCAGCGTGCCGCGACGGTCGCCAGCACCCTGAACGCGATGAGCACCTCGCTCAGCGACGTGGCCGACAGCGCCACCCAGTCACTGACCCAGGGCATCGACGCCGTCAACTCGGCAGCCACCCAACTCGGCAACATCAACGGGCAGATCGCCGTCGCCGCCGCCACGGGGGCCAACGCCAACTCGCTGATGGACCAGCGCGACCAGCTGCTCGACCAGCTCAGCACGATGGTCGGGGGCGTCGCCACGATCAACGCGAACGGCTCGGCCGACGTCGTGGTCGGCGGGCAGTCCCTGGTCTCCGGCGTGACTGTGAACGCGATGGCCTTCAATGCCGGCACCAACACGGTGAGTGTCGGCGGCACGGCCGTCACGCTCGTCAACGGCAGCGCCTCGGCCTTCCTGTCCACGCTCGTCACCACCGTCCCCGCCTACCAGGCGCAACTGGACACCGTCGCGAACACGCTCGCGGCGACCGTCAACGCCGGTCAGGCGGCGGGCTACGACCTCGCCGGTAACGCCGGTGGGCCGCTGTTCGGCGGCACCGGCGCGGCGAACCTCTCGGTGATCATCACCGACCCCACGCTGGTGGCGGCCTCGAGCACCCCCGGGGGCAACCTGGACGGCTCGAACGCGCTCACCCTGTCCGGCAAGGGCGCGGAAAGCACGTCCGCCGACGCGCTGTACACCAAGCTCGTCGGCAACATCGGCTCGTCCACGGCACTGGCCAAGCAGCAGCAGACCACCCAGTCGTCGGTGACGGCCAGTGTCGACGCGCTGCGCACCTCGGTCTCCGGGGTCAGCTACGACGAGGAGGTCAGCAACATGTTGACCTTCCAGCGGTCCTACCAGGCGTCCTCGCGCGTGCTCACCACGCTGGACGACCTGCTCGACACCTTGATCAACCACACCGGATTGGTGGGCAGGGGCTGACATGCGCGTCACCGAATCCTCCGCGAGCTACGGCGCGCTGGCCGGGCTGCAGTCCAGCGCCGCCCGGCTGGCGTCACTGCAGGCCAAGCTGTCCAGCGGCAAGCAGATCACCGCGCCCTCGGACGACCCGTCCGGCACGGTCCGGGCGCTGCAGTTGCGCGGCGACCTGCAGCGCAACAACGCCTACACCGACAGCGCCACCGACGCGATCGCCTGGATGTCCACCGCGGACTCGGCGTACTCGCAGATGGTCACGCTGACCCAGAGTGCGCGCACGCTCGTCGTCCAGGGCTTGAACACCGGGGCGAGCACCGGCTCGTCGGCGGGCGCGATCGCCGACCAGATCGACGCGCTGCGCACTTCGCTGCTCTCGGTGGCGAACACGACGTACAACGGTCGCCCCGTCTTCGGCGGGACGACGAGTGGTTCGGTCGCATACGACAACGGGGGCAACTACATGGGCGACAGCGGCACGGTGAACCGGACGGTAGGGCCACAGGCCACGGTGCAGATCAACCAGAACGGCCCCGCCGTGTTCGGGCCGGCCGGCGGGGACCTGTTCAGCCTGCTCAGCTCCGTCTCCGCCAACCTGCGCAGCAACAACACCACGGCACTGTCCGGCCAGCTGGCCGACCTCGACACCGCGATCGGCCGGATGAGCGCCGCGCAGGCGAGCGAGGGGGCGGCGTACCAGCGGGTACAGGTCGCGCAGTCCGCGCAGAGCTCGACCAAGCTCTCGGTCACCTCGCAGCTGTCCGAGCTGCAGGACATCGACCTCGCCGACATCGCGGTCCAGGTCACCACCGCGAGTACCAACTACCAGGCCGCGCTGCAGACGACGGCGAACATCCGTCAGCTCTCGCTGCTCAACTTCCTCTCCTGATCGGGCGGACAATGACGACGATGATGGAACGCACCCGGCAACTGCACTTCGTGGAGCCGCTCCCCGGTTTCGCGGGCGAGGACGAGTACACGCTCGAGCCGATCGACCCGCGCGGGCTGCTGTTCTCGTTGCGCGCCGTGAACGAGCCGAGCCTGCGCTTCGTCCTGACGCCGGCGGACGCCTTCTTCGACGACTACCACCCGGACGTCGCCGGCGCGGTTGCGCCGGTGCTGGGCGGCGAGGACATCTCGCTGCTGCTGGTGCTGACGCTCGGGGCCGGGCTGGCCGACGCCACCGCGAACCTGCGCGCCCCGATCGCCGTTTCCGCGTCCACCGGGCGGGCGGTCCAGGTCGTCATCGACGACGAGACGCTCCCGATGCGTGAACGGATCGTCCGCCAGTAGTCATGGCCTAGGCTCGTGGGGTGCTGATCCTTACCCGGCGCGTCGGCGAGAGCGTCATCGTCGGCGACGACATCGTCATCTCGGTCATCGAGGTGCGCGGTGACGCCGTGCGGATCGGTATCCAGGCACCCCGCTCGGTCAGCGTGCACCGCGAAGAGGTGTACCTGGAGCTGCAGCGCGCCAACGAGCAGGCAGCGTCCGCCAGCGACGCCGCGATCGGCGCGGCGGTCGAGGAGCTGATGGGCGAGGACCAGCCCGAGCGCGACTGACGCCCGAGCCCGGCGGTGCGCGATACTGGCCGGGAGCCGTCGCCCGCCGAGCACGTCAGGAGACCTTGATGCCCATCGCCACTCCCGAGATCTACGCCGACATGCTGGACCGCGCCCGGGACGGCGGGTTCGCGTACCCGGCGATCAACGTCACCTCGTCCGAGACCGTGAACGCCGCGCTCCGCGGCTTCGCCGACGCCGGCAGCGACGGCATCATCCAGATCTCCACCGGTGGTGCCGAGTTCGCCTCCGGCACGCACGTGAAGAACATGGTCGCCGGGGCGGTAGCGCTGGCCGAGTTCGCGCACTTGATCGCCGACAAGTACCCGGTCAACGTCGCGCTGCACACCGACCACTGCCCCAAGGACAAGCTGGACGGCTACGTGCGGCCACTGCTCGCGATCTCGGCTGAGCGGGTGGGTGCGGGCCGGCCGCCGCTGTTCCAGTCGCACATGTGGGACGGCTCGGCGATCGAGCTGGAGGAGAACCTGCAGATCGCCGCGGAGCTGCTGGCGAAGGCGGCCGCGGCCAAGATCGTGCTCGAGCTGGAGATCGGCGTCGTCGGCGGTGAGGAGGACGGGGTCGTCGGCGAGATGAACGAGAAGCTGTACACGACTCCTGGTGACGCGCTGCGCACCGCCGAGGTGCTCGGGACCGGCGAGAAGGGCCGCTACCTGCTCGCCGCCACGTTCGGCAACGTGCACGGGGTGTACAAGCCCGGCAACGTCAAGCTGCGCCCGTCCATCCTCAAGGACCTGCAGGACGAGGTCGGCGCGAAGGTCGGCCGGGAGAAACCCTTCGAACTGGTCTTCCACGGCGGCTCCGGCTCGGCTCTGGAGGAGATCCGCGAGGCCGTGTCCTACGGCGTCGTGAAGATGAACGTCGACACCGACACCCAGTACGCGTTCACCCGCGAGGTCGCCGGCCACATGTTCACCAACTACGACGGCGTGCTCAAGGTCGACGGCGAGGTCGGCAACAAGAAGGCGTACGACCCGCGGGCCTACCTCAAGCTGGCCGAGACCGGGATGGCCGCGCGCGTGCAGCAGGCCTGCGAGGATCTGCTCTCGGCCGGGACCTCGCCGGCGGCCTGACGCCCCTCACGCGGTGGGTCCGTCCCGCTGGTGACCGGTCTGGCGCGTCCAGCCAGTCGCCGGGCGGGGCAAGCAGGACTCAGCCGGCCGGCGCGAACGCCAAGCCGGCCACCGCGGCCAGCGCGACGCTGCCGATGAGCTGGCCGCACGTTCGGCCTTGTCGTGGCGTTCGATCAGCGGTCCTGCCGCCGGAGCAGTTCCCGAACCTCGTCGCCTGCGCGAGCGCGCTGACCGGGTGCGAGGACGAGCAGGCGTACTGCGAATTCGGCGTCGACCTGTTCGTGTCGGGGGCCGGCCGATTGCAGGCCGCGCGCAAGCGGCAGAATCGCACGGCATGACCGACGCGTTCAACCTGATGGCCCAGCCGACGCGGCTGCCCGAGGACCCCGCCGTCGCGCGGCTGGAGGCGGGAGAGGACGCGAGCGCCGTGGCCGCCGCCCTTCCCGCGTCCTGTACCGCGTGGGCGACGCTCGCCGAGACGGCGCTGGCCGCCGGCAGGACGGTCGAGGGCTACGCCTACGCAAGGACCGGATACCACCGCGGCCTGGACGCGCTGCGCCGCGCGGGCTGGAAGGGCAACGGCCCGGTGCCCTGGGCCCATGAGCCGAACCGCGGCTTCCTGCGGGCGCTGCACGCGTTGGGCCGGGCCGCCGGTGCGATCGGCGAGCAAGACGAGGCCGCCCGCTGCGCCCAGCTCCTCGCCGACTGCGACCCCGAGGCCGTCCGGTACCTCGCGGCCGGCTGACGTCTCGCCCCGTTCCGCTCGCCCGACCATGTGACGGGTGTCCGCTGAGGCCGTCCGTCATGCGATCACGGTGCCCGGGCACCGCGATCGCATGACAGTGCGCGGCCGGGCGATCCGGGACACCGGCCCCATCCGCTCGGGACACCTCGGCCGCGATCCTGACCCGACGAACCGCACTCGTCCGGGAGGGACCGCACATGATCACCGAACACATCCGCAGGCCGCGGCGGGCCGTCGCCGCGGCCACGCTCGCCATCGGCGCGCTGGCGCTGGCGGCGTGCAGCAGCAGCGCGAACGGCGGGACGCACGCCGCGCACACCTCGGCCGGTCAGACGTCGGCCCCGGCACCGGCCGGTTCGGCGCCGAGCTCGCCCGCGCCGGCGACCTCCGACTCGTCCCCAGCGGCGAGCGACAATGCCCTGTCGGTGACGGCCACCGACTCGGCTGCGGCGATGAGCTTCGACATCAGCGGAACGCCGCACGCCGGCCTGGTCACGATCACGCTGCAGAACACCGGCAAGTACGCGCACGAGATGGGGTTGGCGCGCACCAAGCCCGGCGTCACCCTGGCGCAGGTGAAGGCCGCGCTGATGAAGGGCGATGAGGCGAAGGCCAAGGCACTGCAGGTGGATCCGGACCACGAGATCTCGGCCCCCGCGATCGTCGGGCCGGGCCTCACCGAGCAGGTCACCGTGCCGCTCCTGGCGGGCCACTACATCGTCACGTGTTTCCTGCCCGGGCCGGACGGCATGCCGCACGTGGCCATGGGCATGATCGACGAGTTCACCGTCACCGACGGCGCCGGTGCCGACCAGCCGCCGGCGAGCGACGGCACGATCACCTTGACGGACAAGGCGATCACGCTTCCCGACGGCTTCACCGGAAGCGGCACGTTCACCGTCACCAACACCGGCACGGCGGCCCACGACTTCAGCGTCGCGAGCCTGAAGTCGGCAGGCTCGCTCGGCGCGTACTTCCAGTGCGTCGCCGGCAGCTTCGGCAAGGGCACCCCGATCGACGCCT
Source organism: Jatrophihabitans cynanchi (assembly GCF_027247405.1). NCBI lineage: Bacteria > Bacillati > Actinomycetota > Actinomycetes > Jatrophihabitantales > Jatrophihabitantaceae > Jatrophihabitans > Jatrophihabitans cynanchi. Next base: position 2,663,948 of record NZ_CP097463.1, read on the forward strand.
GCCCCGGCACCCTGGCAGGTGGCGTCACCGCGCTCGCTCCGGGCGCCAGCGCCTACGTCACGATCCAGCTGGCGCCGGGCCATTACGGCTACGTATCCACCCAGGGGGACGGCAAGGACTTCCAGGCCGGCCTGAACGGCGAGTTCGAGGTCGCCTGAGCCGGTTTGTCCCGGGTGGGCCGCGCGGAGGGGACGCGGCCCGCCCGGGCCATCGCTCGACCATTGCTGACAACCGCACCCAGGAGTGCTTGCATGATCGCCATGACGACCGTGGTGGAGGGGGTCGCGGCGGCAGCGCGCGTGCCGGGCCGCGGTGCGCCCGGCCACCGGCACGCCACGAACACGGCGCGAGCGGTGGCCGTGTTCGTGCCACTGCTGCTCGTCGCCTACGTCGTGCTCCATGTGCACACGGGCTACAGCGACCTGACCAGCTGGTGGCTCGGCGACGTCGCACTGTCGGCGACGCTGCTGGTGCCGGGCGTCCTGATCGTCGGGAAGCGTCCGGACAACGCGATCGGCTGGCTGCTGCTGCTCGCCTCGGTCTCGACCGCCGTCGCCGGTGCCGGGCGCGAGTACCTCGCGTTCGGCTTCGTCGGCGGGACGGCGCCGGGTTACCTGTGGATCGGCTGGTTCACCGACTCGATCTACATGCTGTCGATGGGCACCCTGCCGCTGGTCCTGATGCTCTTCCCCGACGGGCACGCGATGTCGCGTCGCGCGCGGACCCTGTTGCTGCTCCCGCTCGTCAGCATGGCGCTCGGTGTGTTCGGCGCGCTGTTCTTCGCCGACCGCGACGGGGTCGACGTGCAGGGACGCCGGCTCTACAACCCCGCGCGGCACTGGCTGCCGGCCTGGGTTTCCGACGCAGCGATGAACCTGAGCACGCTGCTCTTCTTCGCCAGCGTGGTCGTCTCGATCTGCCTGCTCGTGGTGCGGTACCGCCGATCCGGCACCGAGGCCAGGCTGCAGATGAAGTGGGTCGTCTGGGCCGGCGCCATCGGGGTTGTCGAACTGGCCACCGAACTGATCCCGAACAATCAGCTCTCGCAGGTCACCGGGCCGATCGCCTCGGCGCTGCTCACCGCATCGGTGTGCATCGCGATCCTTCGGCACCGGTTGTTCGACATCGACCTCGTCATCAACCGCACCCTGGTGTTCCTCGCGCTCACCGCGGGCGTCGTCGGCGGCTACGTCGGGGTCGTCGCGCTGCTGAGCGCAGCTCTCGGCCAGCCGGTGCGGATCGGTACCGGCGTGATCGCGACCGCGCTGCTGGCGATCGCGTTCGCTCCGGCGCGCAACCGCGTGCAGCGCGGCGTCGACCGGCTGATGTACGGCGAGCGCAGGAACCCGTACGGCGTGATGACGCAACTCGGCCTGCGGCTGGAGCGCAGCGATCAGCACGGCGAGCTCGCCGTCGTCGTGGACACCGTGACCCAGGCACTGAAGCTGCCGTACGCCGCCATCCTGGACGCGCACGGGCTGCTGCTCGCCGAGTCGGGACTCGCCCGCGGGGCGCCGTACGTCGAGCCGCTCAGCTACCAGGGTGTGGCCGTCGGTCAGCTCGCGGTCGGAACCCGTGGCAGCCGGGTGGGGTTCAGCCGGGACGAGCGGCGCCTGATCGCCGACCTGGCCAGGCAGATCGGTGCCGCGATGCACGCTGTCGGGCTGTCCCGCGACCTGCAGGCCTCGCGCGAGCGGCTGGTCAACGCCAAGGAGGAGGAGCGGCGACGGCTGCGGCGCGACCTGCACGATGGGCTCGGGCCCAAGCTCGCCGCGCTCGCCCTGAAGCTGGACGCGGCCCGCAGCCTGGTCGACGGCCGTCCCGAGCAGAGCAAGCAGGTGCTGGCCCAGGTGAAGGCCGACATCCGCGGCACCATCGAGGACATCAGGCAGCTGGTGTACGGGCTGCGGCCGCCTGCGCTGGACGAGCTCGGCCTCGTCGGCGCGCTGCGCGAGTGCGTCGAGCGGTTCGGCTCCGGCTCCGGCTCCGAACCGGCGATGACCGTGCACGCGCCCGCAGCGTTGCCCCCGCTGCCCGCCGCCGCCGAGGTCGCCGTCTACTGGATCGTGAACGAGGCCGTCACCAACGTGGTGCGGCACGCGTCCGCGCGGCACTGCGAGGTCCGGCTCGAGCTCGCCGAGGGAGCGGTGCTCGTGTCGGTTGCCGATGACGGCATCGGCTTGCCCGCGAACTGGCGGGCCGGGGTAGGCACGTCGTCGATGGCCGAGCGTGCGGCTGAGCTCGGCGGCACCCTGACCATGCGGCGGGCGCCGCGTGGGACGGGCACCCGCATCGACGTGACCCTGCCGGTCCGCACGGCGGCGATTCGCGATGAGTGAGGAACCGATCCGGGTGCTGCTCGTCGACGATCACCCGATGTTCCGCGACGGTCTGAAGGTCGCGCTGGGCGCCATGGACGGCGTCGAGGTGATCGCCGAGGCAGCGAGCGGGATCGACGCGGTGGCGCTCGCGACCGAGCACCAGCCCGACGTCGTGCTGATGGACGTCAACATGCCGGGGCTGAACGGCATCGACGCGACCCGCCGGATCGTCGCGGAGAGCCCGCACATCGGCGTGCTCGTGCTGACGATGTTCGACGAGGACGAGAGCGTGTTCCAGGCGATGCGGGCCGGCGCGCGCGGCTACCTGCTCAAGGGGTCCGACCAGGAGGACATCGCACGTGCCGTGCACGCGGTCGCGCGTGGCGACGCGATCTTCGGGCCGGCCCTGGCGCAGCGGCTCATCGGCTACTTCGCCGCGGAGCGCGGGGCCGTCGTGCCGTTCTCCGGGCTGACCGACCGCGAGCGGGAGGTGCTCGAGCTGATCGCGCGCGGCCGGAACAACAGCGAGATCGCGCGCGAGCTGTTCATCAGCGCCAAGACGGTGCGCAATCACGTGTCCAACGTCTTCGCCAAGTTGCAGGTCACCGACCGGGCGCAGGCCATCGTGCGCGCACGTGAGGCCGGTCTCGGCGAGTAGCGGGTCGACCGTCATGCGATTGAGGGGCTCTGGCCCCTCAATCGCATGACAGATCGGGACCTCAGGCCGGTACCGGCGGCAGCGCCGCGATCGCTGCCGCGATGTCCTCGTCGGCCAGCGAGTGGTCGGTGATCGAGCCGGACAGGTACGCGTCGTAGGCGGCCAGGTCCAGGTGGCCGTGTCCGCAGAGTGCCGTCAGGATCACCTTCGCCTCGCCGGATTCCTTGCAGCGCAACGCTTCCTCCACCGCCGCGGCGATCGCGTGGGTGGGCTCGGGCGCGGGCACGATCCCCTCGGTCCGGGCGAACTGCACCCCGGCCGCGAAGCACTCGCGCTGCGGCTTCGCGGTGGCCTCGATCATCTTCGACTCGACCAGGTGGCTGATCAGCGGGCTCATCCCGTGATAGCGCAGGCCCCCCGCATGGATCGGGTCGGGGATGAAGTCATGACCGAGCGTGTGCATCTTCATCAGCGGCGTCATGCCGGCGGTGTCACCGAAGTCGTACGCGTACACGCCGCGGGTGAGTGACGGGCAGGCGGCCGGCTCGACCGCGCGGATCACCGGCACCATCCGCCCGGCCAGCTTCTCGCGCAGGAACGGGAAGGCCAGCCCGCCGAAGTTGGAGCCGCCGCCCGTGCAGCCGACGATCACGTCCGGTGTCTCACCGACCTTCGCGAGCTGCAGCAGCGCTTCCTCGCCGATCACGGTCTGGTGCAGCAGCACGTGGTTCAGCACCGAGCCGAGCGCGTAGTTCGTGTCGGCGTGCTGCGCGGCGACCTCGACGGCCTCGCTGATCGCGATACCCAACGAGCCGGTGGAATCGGGGTGCTCGGCGAGAATCTTGCGGCCCGCTTCGGTGAGGTTGGACGGCGACGGGTGGATGACGCCGCCGAACGTCTCGATCATGATCTTGCGGTACGGCTTCTGGTCGTAGGACGCGCGTACCTGCCAGATCTCGCAGTCCAGGCCGAACTGCGCGCACGCGAACGCCAGCGCCGTGCCCCACTGCCCGGCGCCGGTCTCGGTGGTCAGCCGGCGGATGCCCGCCTTCTTGTTGTAGTACGCCTGCGGCACCGCGGTGTTCGGCTTGTGCGAACCGGCCGGCGAGACGCCCTCGTACTTGTAATAGATCCGCGCCGGGGTGTCGAGCGCACGCTCCAGCCGGTGCGCGCGGAACAGCGGCGAGGGCCGCCACAGCCGGTAGACGTCCAGCACCGCGCCCGGGATGTCCAGGTACCGCTCGGTGCTCACTTCCTGGCCGATCAGTTCCATCGGGAACAGCGGCGCCAGGTCGTCCGGCCCGATCGGCTGCAACGTGCCGGGATGCAGCACGGGCGGTGGTGGCGTCGGCAGGTCGGCGAGCAGGTTGTACCACTGGGTGGGCTGCTCGGACTCGTCCAGCAGGATCTTGGTCTTCTCGGCTGCCATGGCGCCACTATCTCGCTCCCGACGGTCCGTGACCAGGGGTTGCTAGCCTCGTGACCGGTTGTTCCCGTCACCCGCAGGAGGCCCCGGCATGCCCGCGATCGTTCTGGTCGGCGCCCAGTGGGGCGACGAAGGCAAGGGCAAGGCGACCGACCTGCTCGGCAGCCGCGTCGAGGCCGTGGTCAAGTTCAACGGCGGCAACAACGCCGGTCACACGATCGTGGTCAAGGGCGAGAAGTACGCGCTGCACCTGCTGCCGTCCGGGATCCTGACGCCGGGCTGCGCGCCGGTGATCGGCAACGGGGTGGTGATCGACCTCGGCGTGCTGTTCGAGGAACTCGACGGCCTGCAGGCGCGCGGCGTGGACACGTCCGCGCTGGTGGTCAGCGGGTCCGCGCACGTCATCCCGTCGTACAACCGCACGCTGGACAAGGTGACCGAGCGGTTCCTCGGCAGCGCGCGCATCGGCACGACAGGCCGCGGCATCGGGCCCACCTACGCGGACAAGATGGCGCGCATCGGCATCCGCGTGCAGGACCTGTTCGACGAGGACGTGCTACGCGCCAAGGTGAGCGGCGCGCTCAACCTGAAGAACCAGGTCCTGGTCAAGATCTACAACCGCAAGGCCGTCGACGTCGAGGCCGTGGTGAGTGAACTGCGCGGGTACGCCGAGCGATTGCGCCCGATGGTCGCGGACACCGCGCTGCTGCTGGACCGGATGCTGAGCGAGGGCAAGACCGTCGTGCTGGAGGCCGGCCAGGCGACCCTGCTGGACGTCGACCACGGCACCTACCCGTTCGTGACCTCGTCCAACGCCACCGCCGGCGGTGCCTGCACGGGCAGCGGCATCCCGCCGACCCGGATCAGCCGGGTGATCGCGGTCGTCAAGGCGTACACCACCCGCGTCGGTGAGGGACCGTTCCCGACCGAGTTGCTGGACGAGGCGGGCGAGCGGCTGCGCCAGGCCGGCGCCGAGTTCGGCACCACCACCGGCCGGCCGCGCCGCTGCGGCTGGTTCGACGCCCCGGTCGCCCGGTACGCGGCGCGCATCAACGGGGTCACCGACTTCGTGCTCACCAAGCTGGACGTGCTCACCGGGCTGGACGAGGTGCCGGTGTGCGTCGCCTATGAGATCGACGGGGTGCGCTGCGAGGAGCTGCCGACGAACCAGGCCGAGTTCGCGCGCGCCGTCCCGGTCTACGAGAGCCTGCCGGGCTGGACCGAGGACATCTCGGCGGCGCGCACGCTGGACGACCTGCCGCGCAACGCCCGTGACTACGTGGCCGCGCTGGAGAAGATGATCAACGCGCCGATCTCCGCGATCGGGGTGGGCCCGGGCCGGGACGAGACGATCGCGGTGCGCGACCTGGTCTGACCCGATCGTGCAACGTTCCGCGCCCTCGCGCCACAGTGGGTTGCACAATCGGCTCATGCGTGCTGTCGCCGTGGTCGCGGTACTGCTGCTCGCGGGCTGCACGTCAAGCGGCGGTGATCCCCGGGGGAGCGCGCCGGTCACCGCGCCGTCCGCCGGTCCGGTCACGACGACGAGGACGCCGCCGCCGACCTCATCTGCGGGCAGCGCGACGGGCAGCGCGACGGGCAGCGCGACGGGCGGGCCGACGGGAACCGCGACGCTGCCAGCGGACTGGCCCATGTACCACGGCGACCCGGCCCGCACCGGCGTGGCGGCGTCGATGCCCACCGCGTCCGGGCCCCTGCACCGGATCGCCACCCTCGAACTGGACGGCCAGGTCTACGCCTCGCCGATCGTGGTCGGTGGCACCACGATCGTGGCGACCGAGAACAACACCGTCTACGCGTTCGACGGGCACTACAGGCAGGTGTGGAAGCGGCACCTGGGCTCGCCGTCGCCGGCGTCCGAGCGGCCGTGCGGCAACATCGATCCGCTCGGCATAACGGGCACGCCGGTGTACGACGCGGGAACCGGGCGCATCTTCGTGGCGCCTGAGTTCTCCGGCAGCCCGCCGCGGCACGAACTCCTCGCGCTCGATGCCCGGACCGGCTCGATCACCTGGCGCCGTAGCCTCGACCTCCCCGGCGTGGATGCCAGCGCGATGCAGGAGCGCGGCGCCCTGGCGCTGACCGGCGGACGGGTCTGGGTGCCGTTCGGCGGGCTGGCCGGCGATTGTGGCGCGTACAAGGGTCGCGTGATCGGCTACCGCGTCGACGGCACCGGCGCGCCCGTTGCGTACACCGTGCCGACCGCGCGCGAAGCGGGCATCTGGACGCCGCCCGGGCCCGTCGTCGACGCGGCCGGGAACCTCTACGTCTCGGTCGGCAACGGCGAGTCCGGTGTGGGCGATCGCTACGACCACAGCGACTCGGTGCTCAAGCTCTCGCCGGACGCGCGGCTGATCGACTCGTTCTCGCCACGCTCGTGGGCGACTAACAACGAGGGCGACCTCGACCTCGGCTCGCAGGCGCCGGCCCTGGTCGGGCCGTGGGTGTTCATCGCCGGCAAGTCCGGCACCGCCTATGTGCTGCGCCGCGATCACCTCGGCGGGATCGGCGGCGAGGTGAGCAGCGCCGGCGTGTGCCGCTCCTTCGGCGGGACAGCGGTGGTCGGCGACGTCGTGTACGTGCCGTGCCTCGACGGCGTCCGGGCGGTGCGCGTCGACGGATCAGGGCGCATCCACGTGCTGTGGCACGCCGACGGCGCGATCTCGGGTTCGCCGGTCGTCGGCGGAGCAAGGGTTTGGGCGCTCGACCCGAACGGCGGCGTGCTGCACGCACTGGACCCGGCCACCGGACGCTCGCGCGCCGCCGTCCGGGTCGGCGCGACGAGCCGGTTCGCCACCCCCGCCATCAGTGGCAGTCACCTGATCGTGCCCACCCTGACCGGCATCACCGTCGTGTCCGCCGGTCAGTAGGCTCGGCGCTCGTGCGCGTCCTCGTCGTCGGCTCCGGTGCACGGGAGCACGCCCTGTGCCTGGCCCTCGCCGCCGACCCGGCGGTCACCGCGCTGGTGTGCGCGCCGGGCAACGCAGGTACCGCGGCCGTGGCCGAGCAGCGCGGCGTCGACCCGCTCGACGGCGCCGCAGTCGCGCGCCTTGCCGCCGACGTCGCCGCCGACCTGGTGGTGATCGGGCCGGAGGCGCCGCTCGTCGCCGGGGTGGCCGACGCGGTGCGGGCGGCCGGCATCGCCTGCTTCGGCCCGTCCGGCCAGGCCGCGCAACTGGAGGGCAGCAAGGCGTTCGCCAAGGCCGTGATGGCCGCCGCCGGCGTCCCCACCGCCGCCGCCCGGGTCTGCGCCGGCGAAGCGGACGCAACCGCCGCGCTCGAGGAGTTCGGCCCGCCCTACGTGGTCAAGGACGACGGGCTGGCTGCCGGCAAGGGTGTCGTCGTCACCGCCGATCGCGAGGCGGCGCTGGCGCATGCCCGCGCCTGCCGTGGCACCGTGGTGATCGAGGAGTTCCTGGACGGCCCGGAGGTCTCACTGTTCTGCCTGACCGACGGGACGAGCGTCGTCCCGTTGCTGCCCGCGCAGGACTTCAAGCGCATCGGCGACGGCGACACCGGGCCGAACACCGGCGGGATGGGCGCGTACGCACCGCTCGACTGGCTGCCTGCGGGGTTCACCGACAGCATCGTCGACACGGTCGCGACGCCCACCGTCGCCGAACTGCGCCGGCGCGGCACCCCGTTCACCGGGCTGCTCTACATCGGCCTGGCGATCACCGGGCGCGGCCCGCGCGTGGTCGAGTTCAACGCCCGGTTCGGCGATCCGGAGACGCAGGTCGTGCTCGCCCTGCTGGAGACGCCGCTCGCCGGGCTGCTGCACGCCACCGCCACCGGCACGCTGGCCGCGCACCCGCCGCTGCAGTGGAAGGACGGCGCCGCGGTGACCGTCGTCGTCGCCGCAGCCAACTACCCCGGCACCCCGCGTACCGGTGACGTGATCACCGGCGCCGATCAGCCCGGGGTGATCCACGCCGGCACCCGACGCCGGGACGACGGGGCGGTGCTGTCCGCCGGCGGCCGCGTGCTGTCCGCGACCGCGACGGGCGCGACCCTGGCCGAGGCGCGCGCGGCCGCGTACGCGCTCGTCGCGCGCATTGACCTGCCGGGCGGGCAGTACCGCACCGACATCGCCGCCCGCGCCGCCGGCTCGTAGCCGCCGGGACGCTTGCCAACGCGTCCGGCTGCGCTGAAGCTGAACGCATGCGCACGCGGGCGGGCGACGCCGAGCCGGGCGTCCGGTTCGTGCTGGTCAGCGAGGGTCCGGAGCCGGACGAGGACCTGATCGACCGGCCGGACGATCGCCTGCTGCGCACCCCGGCGCGGCGCCGCGCGGCAGTCGCGCTCGCGGTGCTGCTCGTCGGTGGCGGCCTGGTGGTGCGCGCGGCCACGTCGCACGAGCAGGTGCCGAAGGCGCAGCCGGCCGAGACGGTGCGCGTGCCGACCCGGCTGCCGCAACCGGACGTCGGCGGGCTGGAAACCCGATTCCCGATGGAGCCCGCCGCCGAGCCGGTCAACCCGCTCTGCCCGACCACCCCGGTCGACTGCCTGGTGAACAGCGAACTGCCCGCCGCGTTCCTGACCGCGGTGCGCGATCACCTGCAGGTGGCGCTTCCGCTCGTGCAGAACGAGGTCGTCATCGGCGCCGGCCAGCTCTGGTACCGGCAGTTGCGAGCGGCGGGTGCCGGCAAGACCACCATCGAGGTCCAGGTGTCGACCGCGTCCGGAGCGCTGACCTCGCTCGCCACCGTCGAGCACGGGCCGGCCGGCCAGATCGCCACGGTCGTGTACCCGACCGCCACCTCCGGGCTGCAGGTGACGGTGCGGATGACCGGGCCGGCGAGCTGGGCACCGCAGCTCACCACGATGGAGGCGCTCGCCGCCGACCCGCGCCTGGTCGAGCGGCCGGGCAGCGGCTGATCCGCTCGCCGATCGCACCGCGAAGGCGCACCCTGGACGCGTGGATCCCGACGAGCACGAGGAGTTGCTGGAACAGCGGCCGCGTCTCGTGCTGCTGCGCACCCGCGGCCGGCGGTGGACCGCGGCCGCGCTCGCCGCGCTCGCGGCAGGTGCCCTGCTCGTCGCGCACCTGACCGGCGAGGACGTGGCGCCACGGCCGGACGCGGCGTCGCTGTCGCCGCGCCCCGCGCCCACCATCGAGCACTCCCGCGCCGCCCAGTTCACCTACGACCCCACGGTGTGCTCGAACGCGCCGCTGTGCAACGTCAGCAGTGCGCTGCCCGCCGCGCTGCTGACCGCGATCCGCCAGCACGTGCCCGGCGCGCGGCCGGTGCGCTCGCACACGGTGGGCACGTTCTTGCAGGCGCCGTCGCGCAACGGGCTGTGGTACCGGCAGCTGGACCTCACCGCCGGGACCGTGCGGATCCAGATCATCGTGCAGCGCTCGGCGCCGCGTCCGGAGTCCGCGCCCACCGACACCCAGGTGCGCGGCGCCGAGAGCTCGATCGGCTTCACCCGGATCCTCACCGGCATCTTCGCCGTCTCGGTCGAGTTCATCGGGCCGGCCGGGTACGCGCCGCCGATGCCCGCCATCCGCGCCCTCGCCGCCGACCCCCGGCTGCTCGTCACCAGCTGAGACAATGGCCGGGTGAAGCCCGTCATCTCGAACGTCCTCGCCGGCCGGTACGCCTCGTCCGGCATGGCCACGATCTGGTCGCCGGCGCACAAGGTCGTGCTCGAGCGGCAGCTCTGGCTGGCGGTGCTGCGCGCGCAGGCCGAGCTCGGGGTCGCCGTGCCGGCCGGCGCGATCGAGGCGTACCAGGCGGTGGTCGATCGGGGGACGGCCGCGGTCGACCTCGACTCGATCGCAGCGCGCGAGCGGGTGACCCGGCATGACGTCAAGGCGCGGATCGAGGAGTTCAACGAACTGGCCGGGGCCGGCGAACAGATCCACAAGGGCATGACGAGCCGCGACCTCACCGAGAACGTCGAGCAGCTGCAGGTGCGCTCGTCGCTCGCGGTGGTCCGCACCAAGACGCTCGCCGTGCTGTCGCGCCTGGCCCGCCGCGCCGCCGAGTACGACACGCTGGTGCTGGCCGGCCGCTCGCACAACGTCGCCGCCCAGGCCACCACGCTGGGTAAGCGGTTCGCGTCGGCGGCCGACGAGTTGCTGATCGCGCTCGCCCGGCTGGACGAGCTGAGCGCGCGGTATCCGCTGCGTGGCGTCAAGGGCCCGGTCGGCACCGCGCAGGACATGCTGGACCTGCTCGCCGGAGACCCCGCGAAGCTCGCCCGGCTCGAGGCCGCGGTGGCCGAGCATCTGGGCTTCACGCGCACGCTGACCAGCGTCGGGCAGGTCTACCCGCGCTCGCTCGACTTCGACGTGCTGAGCGGGCTCGTCCAGCTTGCGGCCGCCCCGTCCTCGCTGGCCAAGACGATCCGGCTGATGGCGGGCAACGAGTTGGTGACCGAAGGCTTCGCGCCGGGCCAGGTCGGCTCGTCGGCGATGCCGCACAAGATGAACACCCGCAGCGCTGAGCGGATCAACGGCTTCATGGTGATCCTGCGCGGCTACGCGTCGATGGCCGGCGAACTGGCCGGTGACCAGTGGAACGAGGGCGACGTCTCGTGCTCGGTCGTGCGGCGGGTGGCGCTGCCGGACGCATTCTTCGCACTCGACGGCCTGCTGGAGACGACGCTGACCGTGCTGGACGAGTTCGGCGCGTTCCCGGCGGTGATCGAGCGCGAGCTGGACCGCTACCTGCCGTTCCTCGCGACGACCAAGGTCTTGATGGCCGCGGTGCGGCGCGGGGTAGGGCGCGAACACGCGCACGAGGCGATCAAGGAGAACGCGGTGGCCGTCGCCCTCGAGCTGCGCGAGAAGGGCACCGACCGTAACGAGCTGTTCGATCGGCTGGCCGCCGACTCCCGGCTCGGGCTGTCGGCGGCCGAGCTGCGCGGCCTGCTGGCCGAGCCGCTCTCATTCACCGGCGCGGCGCGCGAGCAGGTCGCGGCGGTGGTGGCGAGCGTCGAGGCGGCCGTGGCGAGCGAGCCGGGTGCCGCGCTGTACACGCCCGAGCCGATCCTGTAGTTATCGCGCCGTGCTGGTACGGCGGCGCGCTGCGGCGCACCATCGAGTGATGTTCGAGCCGCCGCGCGACGCCGGTGACGACGTCCTGGAGGTCGGGCCGCGGCGCCATTGGCCGCGCTGGGTGCCCGCGGTCGCCGCGTTCGCGGTGGCCGGGGCCGTCATGGCGCTGCTCGTCGGACGCGACGGCGGGCAGCACCGCGCGGCGCCGCGGCCCACGGATTCGGCCCGCGGGCAGCCGGTGACCCGGTCGATCGGCGGCGCCGCGAACGAGGCGCTCGCGGTGTCCGGGCACTACCTGTACCGGTTCTTCAGCGGCGCCCTGTACCGCTCGGACATCACCGATCCGCTGGACCCGGTGCCGGCCGGCGTCACGTCTGTCGGCGGGTTCGACCTGACCCTGCAGGGCGTCGAGTTCGGCCTGGTGCTGGACCCGGCACACCGCCAGCTCTTCGTGATCAGCCTGAACGCGGCGCCGGCCACCATCGTGCGCATCGACCTGGACACCATGGCCGAGGCCGGGCGGCTGGTCTGGCCCACCGCCGTCGCCGCCGCCGCCGTCCTCGACGGGCACCTGTTCCTCGCCGCCACCAACTCGGTCGTCGACATCCCGCCCGGTGGCACCGATTCGCGCCCGATCCCGGCGCTGCTGGGCCAGTACTCCGACCTGAGCGCCGACCTGGCACGGCACCGGCTGGTGCTCTTCGGTCGCGAGGGCAAGGCGATGCGAGTGGTGACCTACCGGCCGGCCGACGGGCGGTCCACTCGCGCCGCGGCCCCGTTCGCCAAGGGCTGGCTGGCCGTGGCCGGCGACGCGATCTGGGCGGGGGGCTATGCCAACTCCGGCGCCGTCCTCGCCCGGCTGGACCCGAGCACGCTCAAGCCGGTCGCGTTCAGCGCGCTCACCCCGCAGCTCGGCCCGGGGGCGATCCCGGTCGCCAGTGGCGGGCGGGACGTCTGGGTGCGCAGCGGATCGGGCGGTGACGGGCTGTGGTGCGTGGACGGGCGCACCGGCGACTCGCTGCAGTACTGGCAGTACGAGGGCGCGGTCGCGTCCGAGGTCGGCGCGGCGTACGTCGCGACGAGCAGCGGTCCGCTGCCGTTACGGCTGGGGTCCTGCGCCGGCTGATCCGCCCAGCACCGCCTGCGTTTGCGTCACCTGCGCGACGAGCCTGCCGTCGGCGTCGCGCAGCTCGGTGAGCACGGCGATCGTGCTGCGGCCGACGTGCATCGGCCGGGCCGTGGCAGTGACCGTGCCGGCGCGGACGCCGCGCAGGAACACCGTGTTCGAGCTCGTCGTCGACGTGCTCGCGCCCGACGGCAGGTTGAGGAACGCGCACACCGCGCCGATGCTGTCGGCGAAGGCCATCAGCGCGCCGCCGTGCAGCGCGCCGCCCGCCGTCGTCCGCTCCGGCGCCCAGTCCAGGGTGCCGATCACCTCGCCCGTGCCGGCCGAGCTGACCTGCACGCCGATCGCCTGCGCGAACGGCATCATCGCCACGTAGTCGGGCATCGCTCACCCTCCGGTCGGCCGGCGCCCGGCAATCCGGTCCGGGCGGCCGATGTTCCAGTAACCCTTCACGAAGATCGCCTCGTGGGCCAGGCCGCGTGCCTCCAGCAGCGCCCGCAGCGCCACCATGGAGCGGGTCTCGCCCAGCAGGTAGCCGTGCCCCGGCCCGTCCGGCAGGGTCAACGACTCGACCACCGGCAGCAGCTGGTCCGGCGTGCCCGGCGCCGCCGCACCGCGGTGCACCCAGTGGCTGTCCGCCGTGACCGGCAGTTCGTCGGCCGCGTCCTGCACCTCGAGCACCGCGAGCGCCGGCTCGGCTGCGGGCAGTGCCTCGCAGATGGCCGCGATGGCCGGCAGCGCCGACTCGTCGCCCACCAGCAGGTGCCAGGCGGCCGGGCGCAGCTCGAGCTTGCCACGCGGGCCCTGGAAGCTGACCGGATCGCCCGGCGCCGCGGTCCGGCCCCACTGCGAGCCCGGCCAGTCGCCGTGCAGCAACACGTCCAGGTCGAGCTCACCGGCCTCGGGGCGGGCCGCGCGGATCGTGTAGCGGCGCTTGACCCGCCGGCCGGACGCGTCCACCAGGTGCAGCTCGACATCCTGGGCCGGGCGCAGCTCCACGCCGAGCATCGCCTCGGACCGCACGGTGACCCGGCGCATCCGCGGCGTGAGGTCGCGACCCGCGAGCACCTGCCCGTGGTGGATCGGCGAGCGGCGGATCGGCGTGGTCACGAAAGGCGACCCTACCCACGCCGCGACCACCCGCCGCACGCCGTCGCGATGCCACCGAATAGCGTCGACGTCGGTACACGAGGAGTTCGAGCCCTTCGAGGAGTGCGATGTCCATCAAGTTGACCAAGGTTGCGTACACGACGTCCGCCGAGGCCCACGGCGGCCGCGCCGGGCACGTCAAGAGCGCCGACGGGATCATCGATCTCGACCTGGCCCAGCCCGGCACGTCCAGCGAGCCGAAGGCGAACCCGGAGACCCTGTTCGCGGCCGGCTACTCGGCCTGCTTCCAGGGCGCGCTGGCGAACCGGGCCAAGACGCAGGGCATCGACACCGCCGACTCCACCGTCACCGCCGAGGTCTCCTTCGGCCCGTCCGAGGACGGCGGCTTCGGCCTGGCGGTCGAGCTCAAGGTGAACATCCCGGGCGTCGACGCCGCCAAGGCCCGGGAGCTCGTCGAGCTGGCGCACGAGTTCTGCCCGTACTCGAAGGCGACCCGCGGCAACATCGACGTCACGCTGACGGTGGTCTGACCGCGGCGCAGCCATGAGCACCGCTTGCGCCACACCGTGGCGGCGTTCATCGACGGCAGGTCGGGCCGCACACACGTGGCGGAGCATGATGGGCGCGTGGCAATCAGCGTCTTCGACCTGTTCTCGATCGGCATCGGGCCGTCGTCGTCGCACACGGTCGGCCCGATGCGCGCCGCCCGGCGGTTCGCGGTAGGGCTCGCCGACGACGGCCTGCTGGCCGACACCGCGCGCGTACGGGTCGAGCTGTTCGGCTCATTGGGCGCGACCGGCTTCGGCCACGGCAGCGACCGCGCGGTGATCCTGGGCCTGACCGGCCAGATGCCGGAGACTGTCGACACGGCCACGGTCGCGGAGCAGGTGGCGGCGGTGCGCTCGTGCGGCCGGGTCGAGCTGCTCGGCAAGCACGCGGTGGCCCTGGCGGCCGATGACCTGGTGCTGCACCGCCGGCAGAGCCTGCCGTTCCACCCGAACGGGATGCGCTACTTCGCCTACGACGCCGGGGGTGCGCTGCTACGCGAGCGCACCTACTACTCCGTCGGCGGCGGCTTCGTCGTGGACGAGGACGCGGCCGGCGCGGACCGGATCAAGGCCGACGACACCGCGTTGCGGCACCCGTTCAGCACCGGCGCCGAGCTGCTCGAGCGGTGTCGCGAGACGGGGCTGCCGATCAGCGGCGTGATGCTGGCGAACGAGACATCGTGGCGACCGGAAGCCCATGTCCGGGCCGGCCTGCTCGACATCTGGACGGTGATGCAGCAGTGCGTCGCCAACGGCTGGACGAACGAGGGGACGCTGCCCGGCGGGCTGCACGTGCCACGGCGCGCCCCCGAGCTGTACCGCAGCCTGTGCGCCGAGCCGTACGCGACCGACCCGCTGCGCGTGATGGACTGGGTGAACCTGTTCGCGCTGGCGGTGAACGAGGAGAACGCGGCCGGGGGCCGGGTGGTGACCGCGCCGACGAACGGGGCGGCCGGCGTGCTGCCTGCGGTGTTGCACTACTACGTGCGGTTCGTGCCCGGGGCCTCGGACGACGGGGTGGTCCGGTTTCTGCTCACCGCGGGCGCGATCGGCGTGCTGTACAAGGAGAACGCGTCGATCTCCGGCGCCGAGGTCGGCTGTCAAGGCGAGGTCGGCTCGGCCTGCTCGATGGCCGCCGGCGCGCTGTGCGAGGTGCTCGGCGGCACGCCGGAGCAGGCGGAGAACGCTGCCGAGATCGGGATGGAGCACAACCTGGGGCTGACCTGCGATCCCGTCGGCGGGCTGGTGCAGGTGCCGTGCATCGAGCGCAACGCGATGGGCGCGGTGAAGGCGATCAACGCCGCCCGGATCGCGCTGCGCGGCACCGGCGAGCACATCGTCTCGCTGGACAAGGTGATCAAGACGATGCGCGAGACCGGCGCCGACATGAAGGTCAAGTACAAGGAGACGGCGCGCGGGGGGCTAGCCGTGAACGTCATCGAGTGCTGAGGGGGACCCATGGGCCGTCGTCGTGGACCCGCAGGCGTGTTCCAGAAGGTGACCGGCAGGCTGCGGATCAGGCGGCTGCTGCGGCAGAGGGTGCCCGCAGGCGCGCCCGTGCCGGGGGCCCGGCCACGTCGTCGAGACGGTGGCCCGGACGAGCCGGGCGGCGGTGCGGCGGGCGTCCGCGAGCCGCGTCGTCCGCTGCCGACGTCCGGTGCCGGCGCGGCTGCGGTACCACCGGAGTAGCCCGCCTTCCCCCACGCTGTAGCGACAACGCGCCCGCTCCCCCCACCGCGTTACCCGATCCGGGGCGCGATTCTGGTAACTGCAGGGGGGAAGCGGGCGCGGGCTGGATCAGGCTGCGACGGCCTCGAGCGGCGGCTCGGCCGGCAGTTCGTCCTTCTTCAGGTTGATCAGCACCAGCGAGGCGATCAGCGCGACGACCCCGAAGATCGCGCCCATCAGGAAGCCCTCGCCGGACGCGTGTGCCAGCAGGTGGTGCCCGAAGTCCTTGTACGGGCCGCCGAAGAAGTCGCCGGCGGGGCCACGCTGCGCCGGCGGCAGGCCGGCGACGAACTTCTTGATGTCTGCCTGCTGCAGGCCACCGCTACCCGCCTCCGCGATGCGATGCGCAACCGGCCCGCGCAGGGCCGCGGGCAGCGTCCCGATGGCGTCCTGCAGCGTGCCCTTGTGCGAGCTGCCGTAGTTGCGCGCCGCGGTGCCGAACACTGTGGTCATGATCGACAGGCCGAGCGCGCCGCCGACCTGCTGCCCGACGTTGAGCAGCGCCGAGGCCAGGCCCGCGTCGGTGTTGTTGACCTTGGAGACCGCGGTGGACGTCAGCGGCACGAACAGGCAGCCCATCGCGACGGCCAGCACCAGCATGCCGGGCAGCAGTTTGCCGGCGTAGCTGGAGTCGGCGTCCACGGTGGACAGCCACAGCAGCGAGATGGTGAGCAGGCCGGTGCCGGTGACCATCATCGGCTTCGGACCGGTGCGCAGCAGCAGCTTGGCCACGATCTGCGAGCTGATGCCGATGGTGAAGGCCACGGGCAGGAAGGCCACGCCGGTCTTCAGCGGCCCGTAGTCGCGCACCAGCTGGACGAAGAAGGTGATGAAGTAGAACATGCCGAACATCGCCGCGCCGACGACCAGCATCACCAGGTACGTGCCGGCGCGGTTGCGCTCCTCGAAGATGCGCATCGGCATCATCGGCTCGGCAGCCCCGAACGCCTCGTACAGGACGAAGCCGACGAGCAGCGCTGCCGCCAGCATGAACACGACGACGCTCTCGGTCTCGCCCCAGCCGCTGTGCGCGACGTGGATGAAGCCGTAGACCAGCGAGGTCATGCCGGCGATCGAGAGCAGGCCACCGATGATGTCGAACCGGCCGGACAGCCGTTCGGACTGGTGCAGGTAGGTGAAGGCACCGAGCATCAGCACGATGCCGATCGGGACGTTGACGAACAGCACCCAGCGCCAGCTGAAGTAGTTGGTGAGCACGCCGCCGAGCAGCAGCCCGAGGGCCGCACCGGCACCGGACACCGCGGCGTACACGCCGATGGCGCGGGTGCGCGCCTTGCCCTCCTCGAACTCGGTGGTGATCAGCGAGAGCGCGGTGGGCGAGGAGATCGCGCCGCCGAGGCCCTGGATCACGCGGCCGAACAGCAGCATCGCGAAGTTGGGGGCGATTCCGGCGAGGAAGCTGCCGAGGGTGAACATGCCCAGGCCGACGATGAACATCCGTCGCCTGCCGAGGATGTCGCCGGCCCGTCCGCCCAGCAGCAGCAGGCCGCCGAAGGCGAGCGTGTAGGCGTTCAGCGCCCAGGTCATGTCGGTCTGGCTCTTGTCGAAGTACTCGCCCATCGACGGGAGCGCGATGTTCACGATCGTGCCGTCGAGCACGACCATCATCTGCGCGCCGGCGATGATCAGCAGTACCAGCGCGGGATGCGCGTGGCGGCGTGCTCCGCGGGTGCCTTTGGTTAGACGCCCGGCGGTTGCTGTCTCGGTCACCGAGGTTTCCTACTTCCTTGATTGAAGACGGTTGCGTTCACTATCGGGTAAGGTTAGAGGAGGACAACTAAGAAACGCAAGCGTTCTTTAGAGTACGTCCTGCTGTCGAACATATTTAGGTGAAGGGTCTGACAACGGACATGACGGCGACACCGGCGGTGGTGCAGCGCAGGCGCGGCGCGGCGCTCGAGGACGCGATCCGGGCGGCCGCCTATGCCGAGCTCAGCGAGGTCGGCTATCTCGCCTTCTCCGTCGAGGCGGTGGCCGAGCGGGCCCGCACCGGCAAGGCGAGCATCTACCGGCGCTGGCCCACCAAGCAGGAGCTGGTGCTGGACTCGCTGTGCTCCGCGCTGCCCACCCCGAGCATGTGCGGCCTGGAGCTTGAGCTCACCGACGACGTCAGCACCGTCGACGCACTGCGTCAGGTGGCCAGGGCGATCGCGGGCATCATGAGCAGCCCGGCCGGAGATGCGATGCGCGCGGTGAAGTGCGAGGCGTTCAGCGACCCCGAGCTGGCCCGCACCGTGGACGAGCGGTTCCAGGCGCCACGGCGTGCTGCCCTGATCGCCTTGCTGCAGCGCGGTGTGGAGCGCGGCGAGGTCCGCCCGGAAGCGGCCACCGAGCTGGTGGCCGACGTGCTGCCCGCGATGCTCGCGCACCGGGTGATCCTGATGCGCGAGCAGGTCACCGAGCAGGACATCATGTCGATCATCGACGAGGTCGTGATCCCGCTGGTCTCGGTGCGCTGAGCGCCCACCGCCGCGCTGTGGAACGGGTCCCGGCGACCTTGTAGGCTGTGCGCCCGGTGGCCGTTGCAGTTCTGCTCGGCCGCAGGAGGCTTCGCCTAGTCTGGTCTATGGCGCCGCACTGCTAATGCGGTTTGGGTTAACCGCCCATCCCGGGTTCGAATCCCGGAGCCTCCGCGGGGATCGTCCCGTGGTCCGCGCGGTGGCGCGTACCCGGTAGACTGTCCCGTCGGTGCCGATAGTCGGTGACCACCAGCGCCCGTAGCTCAACGGATAGAGCACTTGACTACGGATCAAGAGGTTGCAGGTTCGAGTCCTGCCGGGCGCGCACAAGCATCCAGCTGGCTCGGCATCGTGCGGACCACCGATGATCAAAGTCGGGTTGTGGCTGCGGAACGACCACAACCCGACTTTGATCAAGGGCATGCCGAAGACCGGCGCCACACGATAGGAACAATTCGTTCGGCCGGCTCACGTTTCGGGCGCGGCGCTCGTCTACCTGGTGACACGGTCCACGCCGATCACCAGGAGTCAGCATGCCCATCGCCCTTGTCACCGGAGCCAACCGTGGCCTCGGGTTCGCCACCGCTCGCGCGCTCGCCCGGCACGGCATGTGCGTTCTGCTGGGTGGTCGCGACCCGATCCGGACCGAGGCCGCCGCGGCCGAACTGCGCACCGAGGGTCTGCAGGTCGGCGCGCTCCCGCTGGACGTCACGGACCCGGACAGCGTCGCGGCGGCGGCCGCCCACGCCACGGATCGCCACGGCCGGCTGGACGTGCTCGTCAACAACGCCGGTGTGCTGCCGGAGGCGACCGACACCCGCGACCACGCCTTCGCCGACGCGGCCATGTTCCGGCGCACGTACGAGACGAACGTGTTCGGCACCGTGGCCGTCACCGATGCGTTCCTGCCGTTGCTGCACCGCAGCGTGATGGGGCGCATCGTGAACGTGTCCTCGACGATGGGATCGCTGCAGGACCAGTGCGATCCGAAATCGCCGTATTACGGCATGATCCTGCCGGCGTACCAGAGCTCGAAGGCGGCCCTGAACGCCGTGACCGTCGCGCTCGCCAAGAAGCTCGCGGGTACGCCGATCACGGTCACGTCCGTGTGCCCGGGCTGGGTGCAGACCGATCTGGCGCCGGGGAACCGGGAGCGGGCCCCGCTGACGCCCGACGAGGCCGCGCGCATCGTCGTCACCGCCGCCACGCTGGCAGCGGACGCGCCCAGCGGAACGTTCATCGACAGCGCCGGCGTCGTGGCCTGGTAGGTCCCGGCTACTCCCCGGTGCTGCCGTCCACCGACTCGCGTAGCAGGTCGGCATGCCCGTTGTGCCGTGCGTACTCCTCGATCAGGTGCACCAGGATCCAGCGCAGGCTCGGCGACCGGCCGTCCGGCCAGCGGCGCTCGGCCAACCGGTCCAGCCCGCCGTCGGCCAGCGCTTCGCCCACCAGGGCCCGCGCTCGCTCGACGGTGTCGCGCCAGAGCGCGCGCAGCTGATCGGGGCTGTCCCGCGCCGCGGAGTGCCAATCCCAGTCACGGTCGGCGGCCCAGTCCACCGCGTCCCAGGGTGGTGCCGCCGCGTGCCCGTGCAGCCAGCGCGAGCACCAGTGGTCCTCGACGTACGCGAGATGCTTGAGCAGCCCGCCGAGCGTCATCGACGAGGCGCCCACCGTCGCCGCCAGCGCGGCGGCGTCGAGCCGTGAGCACTTCCAGTCGAGCGTCGCGCGTTGGTAGTCCAGGAAGCCCAGCAGGGTTCCGGTCTCGTCCGCGGCGAGTGGCGGTTCGGGACGCCCCTGCTCGTCGACGGTGGTCACGGTGGCCAACCTATCGCTGCGGAAAGGGTCCGACGGTCCAGTCGTGCAGGTTGACCTGGTCGTGCCGGCGGGCGAACTCGTCGATCTCCTCCTGGGTCGGCGTACGGCCGTCCGCGCGCGCCTGCAGCAGCCCGGTGAAGTAGTCCTCGCGCGGGATGCCCGGTGTGAACAGGATCAGGAACCGGGCGCCGACGTCCTGGGCCACGGACCGGAATCCGTGCACGCCGTGGCGCGGCACGTAGACCAGGTCGCCGGCGCTGGCCGTCGTCCACTCGTGGCCGTCCAGCACGGCGAGTTCGCCGTCGAGCACGTAGAACGTCTCGCTGAAGCCGGCGTGGTAGTGCGGGCCGGGTCCGCCGCCACCGGGTGCGAGGCGGTACTCGAACAGCCCGAAGTCGTTGCGGGTCTGTGCCGAGGTGGCGACGAACCGCGTGCTCGCGGACGGGTCGCCGCCTGCGAACGGTTGCTCGGCGCTGCGGACGACGGTGGCGCGCAGGCTCTCGAACAAGCTCATCGGCCCAGGCTCTCACCGGCGTCCGACACCCGTGCCGGCCGGCCCTGCTCGTCGGCCTCTGTGGCACGGGGCTGCTGCAACGGCTGCTCGACCGGGTCACGCCTGGTGACCTGCTACGCGCCTGACCGCCCGATCACGACGGTGGCATCGAGCGGTTCGTACCGGACGACGTCAGCGGTCAGGCCGGCGTCGCGCATCAGCGCGCGAGTATCGGACGACTGCCGCTCGCTGGTCTCGACCAACAGCGCCCCGCCGGGGGCCAGCCAGCCCGGCGCGCCGGCGATCACCCGGCGCTGCACGTCGAGCCCGTCCGCCCCGCCGTCGAGCGCCGCCCGTGGCTCGTGCAGCCGCGCCTCCGGTGGCAGCAGGCCGATCGTTCCGGTCGGGATGTACGGCGCGTTGACGACGAGCAGGTCGACCCGGCCGCGCAGCCCGCGCGGCAGCGGCGCGTACAGATCACCCAGGTAGGCGTGCCCGCCGGGCAGGTTCCGTTCGGCGCAGCGCACCGCCGCCGGCTCGATGTCCACGGCGTGCACCTGGACACCGGCAACCGCGGCCGCCACCGCCGACCCGATCGCGCCGGATCCGCAGCACAGGTCCAGCACCACCGCACCCGGAGCGGCCAGGGCGATCGCGCGCCGGGCCAGGAACTCGGTGCGCCGGCGCGGCACGAACACGCCCGCCTCGACCACCACGCGCCGGCCGAGGAACTCCGCCCAGCCCAGCAGGTGCTCCAGCGGCTCGCCGGCCACCCGCCGCGCCACCAGCGCCTCGACGCGGTCCGGTCCGGCCACCGCCAGCAGCCGTGCCTCGTCTTCGGCGAACACGCAGCCCGCGGCGCGCAACCTGGACACGAGCGCGTCCGGAACCGTCGTCATCGCAGCCCAAGCTACTGCCGGTGGCCACTAGATTCGACGCGGTGAGTACCCCCGAGCCCATCTGGACACCCGACACCTCGGTCGCGGCGGACAGCGCCGTCGAACGCTTCCGGGCCTTCGTGAACGACCGGCACCACCTCGCGCTCGCCGACTACCCCGAACTGCACCGCTGGTCGGTCGAGCAGCTGGAGCAGTTCTGGTCGGCTGTCTGGGACTTCTTCGGCGTGCGGTCGGATGCGCCGCCGACCGTCGCGATCGGCGAGATCACCATGCCGGGCGCGGACTGGTTCCCCGGCACGCGGCTCAACTACGTGGCACAGATCCTGCGGCATCCCCGCACGGCCGAACCCGCGATCATCGACATCGCCGAGGACGGCACCGAGTCGGCGGTGAGCTGGACCGAACTGCACCGACGGGTGGGCGCGCTCGCGGCGACGCTGCGCGAGTTAGGGGTCGGTGTCGGTGACCGCGTCGTCGGCTACCTGCCGAACACGTCGGCCGCGATCGTCGGCCTGCTCGCCACCGCCTCGCTCGGCGCGATCTGGTCCGTCTGCGGCCAGGACTACGCGGCCAAGGGTGCCGCCGACCGGTTCGCCCAGCTCGAACCGTCCGTGCTGTTCACCGCGGACGGCTACCAGCACAACGGCACCCGCCACGACCGGCGGGCCGAGGCGCGCGACCTCGTCGGCCGGCTGGCGACGCTAACCGCCGTGATCACGGTCGACAACCTCGGGCTCGGCCCGCTCGACGCGGGCGCGCTCCGCGTGCTCGACTATGTGGCCGCGACGTCCGGTGATGCCGCCGTCGAACCGGAACCGGTGCCGTTCGACCATCCACTGTGGGTGCTGTTCACGTCGGGGACGACAGGCGCACCGAAGGGCATCGTGCACGGGCACGGCGGCGTGCTGCTCGAGCACCTGGTCATGCTCGCGCTGCAGTGCGACCTGTCCGAGCGGGACGTCTTCTTCTGGTACACCACGACCAACTGGATGATGTGGAACATGGTCGTGTCCGGCCTGCTCGTGGGCGCGACGGTCGTCGCCTACGACGGCAGCCCGCTCGCGCCGGACGCCGACCGGCTGTGGCGCGTAGTCGAACGACATCGGGTGAGCGTGTTCGGCACCAGCCCGGGTCATCTGCTCGCCTGCGAGAAGGCCGGATTGCACCCGGCCGCCGAGCACGCGCTGTCCGCGCTGCGGCTGCTCGGCTGCACCGGGGCCGCGCTGCCGGTGTCGGCGTACCACTGGGTGCACGAGCAGGTCGGTGCGCGGGTGCAGCTCGGCTCCACGTCCGGCGGCACCGACCTGGTCGCCGGGTTCGTCGGCTCCGCGCCCACCGTGCCGGTGTGGCCGGGGGAGATCTCGGCGATCAACCTCGGGGTCGCACTCCAGGCGTGGGACGCCGACGGGCGCCCGGTGGTCGGAGAGGTCGGCGAACTCGTGGTCACCAAGCCGATCCCGTCGATGCCGCTGTACTTCTGGAACGACCCGGGCGGAGCGCGCTACCACGACGCGTACTTCGCCACCTACCCCGGCGTGTGGCGGCACGGCGACTGGATCACGGTCACCGAGCGCGGCAGCGTGATCGTGCACGGCCGCTCGGACGCGACGCTGAACCGCAACGGGGTGCGGCTCGGCAGCGCGGACATCTACGACGCGGTCGAGCAGATCCCGCAGATCGCCGAAGCGCTGGTGCTCGGCGTCGAGGAGGGCGACGGCGGCTACTGGATGCCGCTGTTCGTCGTGCTGGCGCCCGGCGCGGAACTGGACGACGCGCTGCGCGAGCGGATCAGGACCGCGATCCGCACCAATGCCTCGCCGCGGCACGTGCCGGACGAGGTGATCGCGGTGCGGGCGATCCCGCACACCCGCACCGGCAAGAAGATCGAGGTGCCGGTGAAGCGGCTGCTGCAAGGCGCGACCGCGGATCAGGCGCTCAGCCTGGCCGCCGTCGACGACCCGTCACTGATCGAGCTGTTCGCCGGGATCGGCCGCGCACACCGCGCACACCGCGCCCAGCCCGGCTGAGCCGACCGCTGAGCCGACCGGGACGCCGGCCGCGCGGTGGCGCGGTGGCGCAAGATGGAACCTTCGCGAGCGAGAGGGGACGTCGATGAACGGACCGGTGCCGGTCAGCCTGCCTGGTCTGCCGGAGCGCGTGGACATCTACGAGGTGGGTGCCCGCGACGGGTTGCAGAACGAGGCGACCAGCGTGCCGGCCACGGTCAAGGCAGAGTTCATCGAGCGGCTCGCCGACGCCGGTCTCACCACCATCGAGGCGACCAGCTTCGTGCACCCGAAGTGGGTGCCGCAGCTCGCCGACGCCGAGGAACTGCTCGGCTCGCTGCCGCGGCGCGACGGCGTTCGCTACCCGGTGCTGGTGCCGAACGAACGCGGCCTCGACCGGGCGCTCGCCATGGGGCTGCGTGAGATCGCGATCTTCGCCAGCGCGACCGAGACGTTCGCGCAGCGCAACCTCAACCGCACGCTGGAGAGCCAGTTCGAGATGTTCGAGCCGGTCATGCGCCGTGCGCTGGACGCCGGCATGACGGTGCGCGGCTACGTCTCGATGTGCTTCGGCGACCCGTGGGAGGGTGCCGTGCCGATCGAGCAGGTCGTACGGGTCGGCACCCGGCTGCTCGAGCTCGGCTGCGCGCAGCTGTCCCTGGGCGACACGATCGGGGTGGCGACCGCCGGGCAGGTGCGCGCGCTGCTGGGCGCGTTCACTGCGGCCGGGACGGACATCGGCAGCCTCGCCGTGCACTTTCACGACACCTACGGCCAGGCCCTGGCGAACACCCTGGCCGCGCTGCAGGCGGGCGTGACGACCGTCGATGCGTCCGCCGGCGGGCTCGGTGGCTGCCCGTACGCCAAGAACGCCACCGGCAACCTGGCGACCGAGAACCTGGTATGGATGCTGGACGGCCTGGGCGTGCAGACCGGGGTCGACCTGGGCCGGCTGGTCGAGACGAGCGTGTGGATGGCCGGGCACCTGGGCCGTCCCAGCCCGTCCGGCGTGGTGCGGGCGCTGACGTCCTGACGCCGTCGGTATCGCCGGGGGCTCGGGTTGGTCCTGGCGCATAGCGGCTTCGTGTCACTGAAGCCTCAGCCCGTGAGCCACTGGCGCTCGCACTCGCTATGGTGCCGACCATGGCAGCGATTCGGGCCGTGCTCCTCGACTGGCGCGGCACGCTCGTCGTCGCACCGACATACCGCGGTCTCATCCGGTCGGCTCTTGGGCGAATAGGACGAGACGTGTCAGACGAAGCTGTCGATAAGGTGATGGCCAAGCTGCGCCGGGTCGACCGGGCTGCGGTCGAAGACTCGGCAACCGACGCCGACGCAGACCGACACCGCGCAGCCTATGAAGAATGGTTCGCTGCAAGCCGATCGATGCTGACCTGGCGCAGTCGTTGTACGCCACCGAGTCCGATCCTGACGGTAACGCGTACGCGGACGACGTCGAGCTCCTGCTCACGACACTGCACAGGGCCGGCATTCGAGTCGCGATCGTGAGCGACATCCACTTCGACATCAGGCCAAGCTTCGCTGCACGGGGCTGGATCGACCTTGTGGACGCATGGGTCTTGTCGTTCGAAGTCGGCGCAGCGAAGCCGGACCCGACCGTCTTTGCCGCTGCTCTCAGCGCCCTCGACGTCGATGCTTCGGTGACCCTGATGGTCGGCGATCGCGCTGGTTTCGACGGCGCGGCGGAGCAATTGGGGATCACGACACTTCTCCTTCCACCGCTGCGTGAGCCGGGCGACTGCCGACTCCATCGTGTGCTCGATCTCGCGATCCCAGGCTGGCGACGCTCGCCTGCGAACCGCACTGACGACTCGCCTCTCCGGCCCGCGAAACTCTAGGACTGTCTTACGAATTGTGTTACGTTCGAGCTATGGCGCAGACGATCACCTTCCGGACCGATGCGGACGCCGAGCGGGCTCTTGCTGTACTCACTGCCGACGGCACGGCGGTATCGGCGGCGGTGCGGTCGGCGCTCATCGACGCGGCCCGTGCCCGCGCTCAGCACAGCGTGCGCGCGGAGGCCGAGGCCCTTGCCGCTGACCCGGAGGACCGGGCTGAAGCAGCCCAGGTGCTGCGGGACATGGAGACGCTGCGTGCGTGGTGACGTCCATCGGCTCAGGGCGCCACGAGCGAGCCGCGGCCACGAGCAATGTGGCCCGCGCTACGCCGTCGTCGTTCAGTCCGACGTCCTACCGCTGTCGACACTGCTGGTCGCCCCGACCTCGACTTCGGCACGGGCCGCGAGCTTTCGCCCGGAAATAGTGCTCGAGGGAACGACCACCCGCGTGCTGGTCGAACAGAGCGCCGCCGTGGACCCCAGCCGCCTCGGAGAGCACGTCGGACAGCTCAGCTTCGACGAACTCAGACAGGTCGACGCTGCCCTGCGACTCGTCTTCGAGCTGTAGCGAGGGCGGCCGCGGGCCCGATACGTCCGTCTCAGACGAGCTGGCGGCGGTCCGACGGCGGGGGAGGCGTCACGTCGTCGCGGTCGTCCTGCCCGCCACCGCCCTCGCGGCACCACGGGCACCACGGCTGCAGCCGCCGGTGCGAGGAATAGGCGAGGATCAGGTAGATCATCGACGACTGCACGATCGCCCAGCCGATCCGTCCGATCGTCCCGGTCAGGAAGTTCGACCCGATCAGCACGGCCAGGTACGGCACGAGGAAGGCGGGCTTGCCGCCGGAGTGCGCGAGCCAGAACCGCGTCTTGTAGTGGGCCGCCAGCTCCGACGGGTTGAGCGGCATCGCCGCCATGCACAGCTCGCACAGCCGCCGGTCGTGCTGGCGCATGAGCAGCCAGCTCATCAGCACGAACGCGAGCAGCGCGATCGGCATGGTGAGCGCCAGTGCGCTCTGCGGTGGGTAGAGCCCGAGCAGGATGACACCCAGGATGGACGCCGACAGCAGCGCCGGGCTGTGGTGCCCGATCCGTCCGGCCAGTCGAGCACTCCACGGATGCGCGGCGTAATCCCCCATGACCCGATCCTTCCCCCGAACCTCGATCATCACCCCGATCGAAGCGAAGCTCAACCTACACTTCTGCGCCCGGGATCTTGTTGCACCCGCGACGCGACAGGCGCGGCGGGCGCAACGAGGTCGACGAGAGTGCGCTCACAGCACCCGGCGTCCGCGAATCCGCCAGCTCACCAGCCCGGCGCCGGCCAGGACCAGCCCGGCCAGCAGCAGGGCGATCGGCGCAGCCGGCGTGCCGTGGGCGCCGAGCCCGGCCGGCACGGCGGTCGGCACAGCGGCCGGCCCTGCAGTCGCCGCGTCCACGCCGTGTGAGGGTGCCGCCGCCGGAGACGCCGCACTCGGTCCGGCGGCCGCGTTGGCCAGGGCGAGTGTCAGGATCCCGTCGCGCTCGGCGCCTGCGGCCACGGTGACTTCCAGCGCTCGCACGATCGTCTGGCCGGCCACCACCGCGGTGCCCTGCTTCGGCGTGGCCGCCAGGGGATCGGTGAACGCGGCGCCCTTGGGGCCGGCCGGGCCGTTCGGCTGCACGTTCACGCCAACGTCCAGTAGCCGGTCCAGCAACGTCGCGATCGGCGCGAGCGGGTTCGCGCCGGCTGCACCGGTGAGCGCGGCGGCAAGGCCGCTGGCGGTGTCCTCGAGTGTCTTCTTGCCGCCGATCAGCGTGTCCAGCAGCGTCTGCAGCGGCGCGGCCAGTGGGCCGAGCGCGTTCAGGGCACCCGAGCATTGCTGGTACTTCGCCACCATCGGGTCGACGAGCCCGTCGACCACGCCCTGGATGCCCTTGGCCAGCCCGTTCGGATCGGCCAGGTAGCCGAGCAGGTAGCCGAGCACGTCGGTGTTCGCAGGCAGCGCGTTCAAGTTCAGCCCGAGCACGTCCAGCAGCCGGGCCAGCGACACGGTGATCGTCGCCGTGGCCGGGTCGAGCACGACCGCGCCCTTCTCCAAGCTGATCCGGGACGGGACGGCGCCGGACGTCAGGTCGCACCCGGTCAGCGTGCCGGTCACCGCGCCGGCGGCGGTCGCGACCTGCCGCAGCACGGTCGTCGTGCTGCGCAGGACCCCGCCGAGCAACTGCCCCAACGCCGGCGAGCCGAGTTCCAGGTCGAGGCCGGCGATCTGGTAGGCGGTCGTGCCCGGCTTGCCATGGCCGGCCGGGGTCTGGGCGAGCGCGGACACCGCGCCGGTCGTCAGCGTGATGCCGCCGAGGGCGTCGGCGCTGCCGCCGCCGGGCAGCGCGACGGCGTTGCCGCCGAGGCCCGACGCGGTCAACTCGATCCGCGCGTCGGCAGGGTAGGCGGCGTTGTCGCCGCCGATCGACACCCCGCCGGAGTTGCGCACCGCGCCGGCGGCGCCGTACGAGTAGCCGTCCTTCTTGGCGACGGCGACCTGGTTGACGGCACCCAGCCGGACCCCGAGCAGTTGCGGTAGCTGCACGGCGCCGGTCAGCGGCAGGCGCACCGAGTCCAGGACGGTGGCGTCGAGCGGGTTCTGCGCACTCGTCGACCCCGGGACGCGGGCCCGCGCGTACTCCAGCGCGGCGACCCGGTCCAGCGGCGCGCCGCCCAGCGTCGCGTCGAGGAAGTTGCCGACGGACTGCGCGTCGGGCGTCGCCGCGGTCGCGCCGGCGTCCGGCGCGGCGAGGGCGACGAGCGCCAGGGCCACCGTGACCGTGCCGGCGAGCGCCCGGAGCGAAGGCCTGCGAGGCGGTCGGACGGTGGGCACGGTGGGGACGGTGGGCTGGAACGTGGGGGACATGCGGGGCCCTCTCGCTGGTGGAGTCGCCACGCAGCGAGGCGGCCGATGCCCGCTGCGTTAGCACGCGCTTCACGCGTACCTAGATCACAACGAGCGGGTCCGCCGGGGGTTGCGCGCCGATCGACGCTGCCGCGACGGTCAGGCGCTGCGCGTCGTCGGCGCCCCCAGATCGAGGCGGCGCAGTGCCGCCGGGGCGCTCTGCGGGACGACCGGATGGTGCGGCGCCACCGGCTCCAGCCGGGTGTACCGGCTGCCGAGCGGCGGCCGCCGGTCGGCCTCGCCCTTGTTCGGCCACAGCGCCATCGCCCGCTCGGCCTGGGCGGTGATCGACAGCGACGGGTTGACGCCGAGGTTCGCGGTCAGCGCCGAGCCGTCGACGACGTGCAGGCCGGGGTAGCCGTAGAGCCGCTGGTACGGGTCGATGACACCGCTCTGCGGCGAGTCGCCGATCGCGCAGCCGCCGATGAAGTGCGCCGTCATCGGGATGTTCATCAGATCACCCCACGTGCCACCGGCCATGCCGCCGACGCTCTCGGCGAGCTGCGCCGCGGCCCGGTTGGCCGCGGGGATCCAGGTCGGGTTGGGCTCGCCCACGCCCTGCCGGCTGCTGAGCCGGCCTGACTTCTTGCGGAACACGGTGATCGAGTTGTTCAGCGACTGCATCACCAGCAAGATGATCACCCGCTCGGACCACTTGCGCGGCACGAGCATGCGCAGCTGCGCCGGCCGTCGCAACAGGGCGAGTGCCAGCTGGGTCCAGCGTTCGCGGCGGGTGCCGCCGTCGGTCATCACCGTGTTCAGCAGGCCCATCGCGTTGCTGCCCTTGCCGTAGCGCACCGGCTCGATGTGCGTCGCCTCGTCCGGGTGCCACGACGAGGTGATCGCCACGCCCTGGGTGTAGTCGTGCGCGGGCTTGGCCATCCGCACGCCCAGCAGGGACTCGGAGTTGGTGCGCGAGAGCTCGCCCAGGCGCGGCGAGATGTCCGGCAAGGTGGTGGCGCGCAGTTCGTGCAGCAGCTTCTGGGTGTTGTAGGTTCCGGCGCTGAACACCACCTGGTCCGCGGTGAAGGTCTGCCTGGTCCGTCCGGCCAGCCACGCGCCGGTGCGGACCGCGGTGACGGCGTAGCCGCCGTGTTCGCCGCGCAGCGGGCGCACACCGGTCACGGTCGTCAGCGGATGCACGACCGCGCCGGCGTGTTCGGCCAGCGCCAGGTAGTTCGTGGTCAGGGTGTTCTTCGCGCCGTGCCGGCAGCCGGTCATGCACTCGCCACACTGGATGCACCCGGTGCGTTCCGGGCCGACGCCGCCGAAGAACGGATCGGGCACCGTCGTGCCGGGCTCCTGCGCTCCGTCGCGACCGAAGAACACGCCGACGGGCGTGCGGTGGAACGTCTCGCCCTTGCCGAACTGGTCGGCCAGCCGCTGCATCTCGTGATCGCTCGGCGTCATCGTCGGGTTGGTGACCACGCCCAGCATGCGCTTGGCCTGCTCGTAGTGGGGTGCCAGCTCGGCGCGCCAGTCGGTGATGTGCGCCCACTGCGGGTCGTCGTAGAACGGCTGCAGCGGCTCGTAGAGGGTGTTCGCGTAGTTCAGCGAGCCGCCGCCCACGCCGGCCCCGGCGAGGATCACGCAGTCCTTGAGCAGGTGGATGCGCTGCAGGCCGGTGCAGCCCAGCCGTGGTGCCCACAGGAACCGGCGCAGATGCCAGGAGTTCTTGGGCAGGGTCTCGGACGTGAACCGTTGCCCGGCTTCCAGGACGCCGACCCGGTAGCCCTTCTCGGTGAGGCGCAACGCGGTGACGCTGCCGCCGAACCCGGAACCGATCACCAGCACGTCGTAGTCCGTCATCGGCCGTCCTCACCTATTGACCGCAAATCAATAGGCGCAGTCTAGGCCATGCGCGCCGCCGCGACCACCGCCGGCAACACGGCGGTCAGGGCCGTTGGCCGGTGACGATGAAGCTGGTGCGCCGCGCCACCGCCACCGCGTGATCGGCGTACCGCTCGTAGTAGCGGCCGAGCAGGGTCACGTCGATCGCCGCCTCGGTACCCGACGCCCAGTTCGGCGAGAGCACCAGCGTGAACAGCTTGCGTCGCAGCGCGTCCATCGAGTCGTCCTCGGCCTCGATCGCCTGGGCCAGCGCGACGTCGCGACCGTCGACGACGTCGGCCACCTTGTGCACCAACGACAGCGCGACGGCGCCCATCTGCGAGATCACGTCGCGGGACTGGTCGGGCACCGCGGCCTCGGGGTAACGCAGCCGGGCGATCTTCGCGACGTGGTGCGCGAGGTCGCCCATCCGCTCCAGGTCACCGGCCAGGTGGATCGTGCTGATCAGCACACGCAGATCCGTCGCCACCGGCTGCTGCTGCGCGATGAGTTGGAAGCAGCGGTCCTCCAGCTCGACGCGCAGCGCGTCCACCCGCCTGTCGCCGGTCATGATCTGCTCGGCCAGCGCGAGGTTCGCGTCCAGCAGCGCCTGCGTGGCGTCATCCATCGCGACGGCCACCAGCTTGGCCATCTCGATCACCTGCTTGCCGATGTCGTCCAGTTCGTCGTGGTAGATGTCGCGCATGGTTACCTTTCCGGAGGTGGTGCCGTGTCAGCCGAAGCGGCCGGAGATGTAGTCCTCGGTGCGCCGGTCGGACGGGTTGGAGAAGATCGTCTGGGTGTCGTCCATCTCGACCAGTTGGCCGGGCCGGCCGATGCCGGCGAGGTTGAAGAACGCGGTGCGCTCGGACACCCGCGCCGCCTGCTGCATGTTGTGCGTGACGATCACGATCGTGTACTTCGTCTTGAGCTGCTGAATGAGGTCCTCGATCGCCAGCGTGGAGATGGGGTCGAGCGCCGAGCAGGGCTCGTCCATCAGCAGCACCGCGGGCTCGACGGCGATCGCTCGCGCGATACACAGCCGCTGCTGCTGACCGCCGGACAGTCCCGAGCCGGGCTTGGCCAGCCGGTCCTTGACCTCCTCCCACAGGTTCGCGCCACGCAGTGAACGCTCGACCACGGTGTCGAGGTCGGCCTTCTTCGTCCGGCCGTTCTGCAGCTTCAGCCCGGCCACCACGTTGTCGTAGATCGACATGGTCGGGAACGGGTTCGGCCGCTGGAACACCATGCCGACGGTGCGGCGCACGTCGACCGGGTCCACCCGGTTGTCGTAGATGTCCTCGCCGTCCAGCAGTACCGTGCCCTCGACCCGCGCGCCGGCGATCACCTCGTGCATGCGGTTGAGCGTGCGCAGCACGGTCGACTTGCCGCAGCCGGACGGCCCGATGAAGGCGGTCACCGAGCGCGGCGCAATCGTGAGATTCACCTCGCTGACGGCGAGGAACTTGCCGTAATAGATGTTCAGGTCGTGCGCCTCGATGCTCTGTGCCATGGCGTTCCCTACTCGGCAGTCTTGGTGAATCGCCCGAGGAAGCGGGCGAACATGTTCAGCGCGAGCACGATGATGATCAGCGTGAGCGCGGTGCCCCACATCCGGTCCGGGGCGTAGTTGGCGACGGCGCCGGCGACCCTGTTGCCGTTCACGTCCAGGTGGTACGCGCTCGTACCCGTGGCGTGGTTCAGGTTGGTGAACTGGTCATTGATCATCGTCGGCAACGAGCCCTGGAACCCGTTGAACAGATCGGTGTTCAGGCTGTTGGAGTAGCCCACCAGGATCAGCAGCGGTGCGGTCTCGCCGGCCACGCGCGCAATGCCCAGCACGACGCCGGTCACCAGGCCGGTGAACGCCGTGGGCAGCACGACGTGCACGATCGTCTTCCACTTGGGCACGCCGAGCGCGTACGAGGCCTCGCGCAGCTCGTCCGGCACCAGCTTGAGCATCTCCTCGGTGGTGCGCACGATCACCGGCACCATCAGGATCACCAGGGCGAGCGAGACCAGCCAGCCCGAGCGCACCTGGTGGAACGTCGAGATGAACAGCGCGTAGATGAACAGCGCCGCAACGATCGACGGGATCCCGGTCAGGATGTCGACCATGAACGTCGTCACCCGTGCGAACGCGCCGCGCCCGTACTCGACCAGGTAGATCCCTACGCACAACGCGATCGGTACCGAGATCGCCGTGCAGAGCGCGACCTGCTCGAGCGTGCCGACGAGTGCGTGCAACATGCCGCCGCCGGGGTCGCCAGGTGTCTTGCTGCGCTGCGTCTGGGTCCACCACGACGCCGACGCGACCTGGCGCCAGCCCTTGCTGATCACGGTCCACAGCAGCCAGGCCAGCGGGACCATCGCGATCAGGAAACAGGCCGTGACCGCGGCGGTCGCGGTCGCGTTCTTCACCTTGCGTACGGCCAGGGTGCTCATGTTCGCTCCCGGACGATCCAGCGGGCGGCAGCGTTCACCACGAAGGTCAGCACGAACAGCACCAAGCCTGCGGCGATGTACGCGCCGGTCGAGGCCGGGTTGTTGAACTCGCTGGAGTTGTTGGCGATCTTCGACGCGAACGTCTCGCCGCCGCTGAACAGGGACGGCGAGAACACGCTGACCTTGGACAGGATCAGGTAGACGGCGAGGGTCTCGCCGAGCGCGCGACCGAGGCCGAGCATCGCGCCACTGACGACGCCGGCCCGGCCGTAGGGCAGCACCGCCAACCGGATCATCTCCCACTTCGTCGCGCCGAGTGCCCACGCCGCCTCGATGTTCTGCCGCGGCGTTCGCGCGTAGACGTCCCTGCTGATCGCGGAGATGATCGGCAAGATCATCACCGCCAGTACCACGCCGCCGTCGAACAGGCTGCCGGTCGGCACGTTCTTGTCCTTGAACAACCCGAATCCGCCGAGGTGGTACAGCGCGTCCTGAACGCCGGTCAGCTGAGGTGCCAGCACCCGGGCGCCCCAGATGCCGTAGATGATCGACGGGATCGCCGCGAGCAGGTCGATCGCGTGCGCGGTCGGCCGGGCCAGGCGGCGCGGGGCGTAGTGCGTGATGAACAGCGCGATACCCACCGCGATCGGCACCGCGATCACCATCGCGACGAGCGAGATGACGACGGTCGTGTAGAGCAGGGCGGCGACGCCGAAGCGCAGGTTCCCGGCGGTGGGCGCCCACTCCGTCGAGGTGAGGAAGTTGACCTTGTCGGCGCGGATCGACGGGACGGACCGGGCCAGCAGGAACACCGCGACGAGCACGACGAGCACGACCACGAACGCGGCGGAACCGCCCGTCAGCAGGCGGAAGAGACGCTCGCCCAGGCCGCTCGTGCGGGTCCGTCGCGCAAGGCCGCCGGGCACCAGCTCGCTCTCGGTCTCGGTGTCCGGGGCGACGGTGGTCTCCTCGAGCGGCATGGTGGTGCTGGTGGGCACCTGCGTCGAGTCGCCCACCAGCACCTCCTCCTTCGCCATGGATGCGGTCAGCGGATCGTCGCGACCGCGGCCTGTACCTTGGCCTGCAGTTCGCTCGGCAGCGGCGCGTAGCCGAGCTGGGCCAGCCCGTTCTGACCGCCGCCGGAGGCGTAGCTGAGGAAGGACTTCACGAACGCGCCCGCGGTCGGGTCGCTGTACTTGCTGCACGCGATCTCGTACGTGACCAGGATCAGCGGGTACGCCCCGGGCGTCTTGGTCGCGTAGTCGATCTGCAGGCTCAGGTCGTTGCCGGTGCCCACTACCTTGGCGGCACCGGCGGCCGTGCTGGCCGTCTCCTTGGACAGTTCGACCGGCCCGCCGCCGTTGTCGATCTGGGCGGTGGACAGCCCGCTCGCGACGGCGAAGGAGTACTCGTCGTACCCGATCCCGCCCTCGGTCGCGGCGATCGCGTCGGCGACGCCCTGCGACTTCGCCTTGCCCTGCCCCGCGAAGCCGGCCTTCGAGCTGTCCTTGTCCGGCTTGGCGGTGAAGATGCCGGGCGCCGTCGCCGCCAGGTACTTCTCGAAGTTCTGAGTCGTACCCGAGGAGTCCGAGCGGTAGAAGACCGAGATCTTCGTGCTCGGCAGCGTCACGCCCGGGTTGAGCGCCGAGATCGCCGGGTCGTTCCAGGTGGTGACCTTGCCCAGGAAGATCTTGGCGATCAGCTCACCGTTGACGATCAGCTTGTCGACGCCCTTGAGCTTGTAGGCGATGGCCACCGGGCCGACCACCATCGGCAGGTCGAGTGGTGTGCTCGCGCAGCGCTGCTGCGCCGCCGCGACCTCACCCTTGCCCGGGTCGAGCGCGGAGTCCGAGCCGGCGAAGTCGACCTGGCCGGCGGTGAAGGCGGTGATCCCCGCGCCCGATCCGGTCGGGTTGTAGTTGACGGTGGCCCCGCTGCAGGCGCTCTGGTAGTCCTTGATCCACTGGTTGATCGCGTTCGTCTGCGCCGTCGAGCCTTCGGCGTTCAACGTGCCGCTCGGGCAGTCCTGGCCGGACGGGGTCGACGACGCGGACGTCCGGGCGCCCGTGTTCGCCGGCGGGTTGTCGTTGCTGCCGCCGTTCGCGCTGCTACTGCACGCCGCGAGCGCGATCGCCCCGGCGAGCAGTCCTGTTGCCACGCCGGTTCGGTTCAGCTTCACGTGGTGTCTCCTTCATCCATTTCCTGGTGTCAGGCCGGACGTTAGGAGCGCGAGATGGCGCGACGGGGCGGCATGGATGAACCTCGGATGAACGCCGGAGTTCGTGCGGGTTACCGAGTGGCGCGCCACTGCCTGTCGACGTCGTGACGGGCGAATCCGTACCGCTCGTAGAGGCGCATCGCGGCGGTGTTGGACTCGTCGACGTACAGCAGCACCTGCGGGCAGCCGCGCTCGGCCAGGTGCCGCAGCCCGATCACCAGCAGCGCCGCGCCCAGGCCGGAGCCCTGCCCGGCGGGCGCGACGCCGAGCACGTACACCTCACCGAGACCGTCGGCGTGCACCTTCGTCCAGTGGAACCCGACCAGTTCGTCGCCGCGCCAGGCGAGGAAGAAGCCGGCCGGGTCGAACCACGGTTCCCGCTCGCGTGCCGTGAGGTCGGGCCGGCGCCAGCCGCCCTGCTCGGCGTGCGCAGCGAACGCTGCGGCGTTCACGCGCAGCCAGGCGTCCTCGTCCGTCCCCACCCGGAACGGGCGGACCCGGACGTCCGGCGGCAGCGCGTGCTCCGGGACGGCTACCTCGGCGGGTCGACGCAGCTGGTGCAGGACCCGGACCGGTTCGTAGCTCCGTGCGGCCACCGCCGCGGCGAGCGCGCTGTGTGTGCCGTGCGTCCAGACGAGCAGCTCGCCGTCGGTGGCGCCCTCCGCCGCCGTCAGCAGGGCGTCCATCGCGCGCGGTTCGGCGGCGACCTCGAGCGCGCCGGCGGTGAGCTGCGCGTACCCGGCGAGCGCCGTGCCGTCGCGGGCCAGCAGGTGCCGCACGCCCGGCTCGGCCAGTTGGGTCAGCGCCTGGTCGGACAGCGCGGGCGCACCCGCGGCGTCCGAGATCCGATCGGCGAGAGCGTGCACGGCCGCGCGGTCGTCGGGGCCGAGGCTGCTCGCTGCGCTGACGTCGACTGCCACGTGCCGACGCTAGCGGCCCGGGTCCGCCGCCGGATCGCGGCTGGCCGACTCGTGACCGGCGCGACCGGACGGTTCGGGCGGGCGGACGAACTTGTAGCCGACGTTGCGCACGGTGCCGATCATCGCGTCGTGCTCGGGTCCGAGCTTGGCGCGCAGCCGGCGAACGTGCACGTCGACGGTGCGCGTGCCGCCGAAGTAGTCATAGCCCCAGACCTCCTGGACGAGGTGCGAGCGGCTGAACACCCGGCCGGGGTGCTGGGCGAGGAACTTCAGCAGCTCGAACTCCTTGTAGGTCAGGTCGAGCGGGGTACCGGACAGCCGTGCGCTGTAGGTGCTCTCGTCGATCGTCAGTTCGCCGATGTCGACCTGATCCGGCGTCGGGTTCTCCCGCAGGGTGGTGCGTTCCACGGCCAGCCGCAGCCGGGCGTCCAGCTCGGCGGGACCGGCGGTGTCCAGCACGAAGTCATCGACGGCCCACTCGGCGGACACCGCGATCAGGCCGCCCTCGGTCAGCACCGCGATCACCGGCACGGCGAGCTCGGCGGCGGCGAGCACCCGGGTGAACGTGCGGGCAGCAGCGAGATCGCGGCGGGCGTCGAGCAGGATCACGTCCCCGGCGTTGCGGTCGACGAGCGCGGCGGCGTCCAACGGCAGGACGCTCACCCGGTGCGGCAGCAGGCCGAGGGCGGGCAGTACTTCGGTGGTCGGCTGGCTGGCGGTGGTGAGCAGGCTGAGGTCCA
Source organism: Jatrophihabitans cynanchi (assembly GCF_027247405.1). NCBI lineage: Bacteria > Bacillati > Actinomycetota > Actinomycetes > Jatrophihabitantales > Jatrophihabitantaceae > Jatrophihabitans > Jatrophihabitans cynanchi. The sequence goes on from NZ_CP097463.1 coordinate 2,700,529, forward strand.
CGCACGCCTCCGGTGGGCAGAGGAGGTGGGCCGCGCTGCCCGGACGAACTTGTTGCACGAGACAATACCGGTCGTGCCCGTACCGCAGCGTGTCAGCCTCACCACCAGCGACGGCCTCACCCTGCTCGCGCGGCACTGGGACGCGGGCCTGCGCGATGTCGGCTGCGTGGTCGCGCACGGATTCACCGGCTCGTCGGGCAATGCGCCGGTACGCGCGATCTGTGCCGGGCTCAGTGCCCGCGGGTTCGGCGTGCTTGCCCCGGACCTGCGTGGGCACGGCCAGTCGCAGGGCCGGTGCACCGCCGGTGCCGACGAACCGCTCGACATCGCTGCCGCCGCTGCCTGGTTGCGCGAGCACGGCTACGCGCAGGTCGCCGTGCTCGGCTGGTCGATGGGCGGCTCGGCCGTGCTGCGGTACGCCGGGCTGGGCGGTGCCGCCGACGCGGTGGTGGCGGTCAGCTCACCGGGCACCTGGTTCGAGCGTGGCACCCGGCCGATGCGACTGGTGCACTGGCTGTGCGAGACGCGTTCCGGACGCGCCAGCGCGCGGCTGCTGCGCGGCACCCGCATCGCCCCGGGAGGCTGGGCGCAGGTGCCCGAGGCGCCGGAGGAAGTGGTGGGGGCGATCGCTCCTACGCCGCTGCTGATCGTGCACGGCGACAGCGACCGCTACTTCCCGGCCACGCACGTCGACGCCCTTGCCGCGCAGGCACCGGCCGCCGACATCTGGATCGAGCCAGGCATGGGTCACGCGGAGACCGCCACGACCCCCGACCTGCTCGACCGGATCGGTGCCTGGCTGGCGGCGGCCACGTCCAGGTCCGCGCTCCCGCAGCCGGCGGTCTGCGACGATGAGGCACGTGACTGACAGCGACGAGCCGGTGCCGGCCGAGGGCGTCGAGCGCGTCCAGGCCGGCTCGCTCGTGCTCGCCGCGGTCGTCGGCGTCGGGCTGGCGGTAGCTGCCCGCACCAACGCGCTCGCCCTGTTGATCGCCGTCGCCGTCACCCAAGCGCTGCTCGCCGCCGGATGGGTGTTCTGCAGCCGGATGCCCGGGCGTAAGGGCGCGCTCGTGCTCGCCGCGTTGGCCGCCGCGGGCGCGGACGTCTCGGTGTCGATCTGGCCGCACGGCAAGCTGGGTACCCTGCTCGCCGTGCTCGGCCTCGCCGTGCCGCTGCTGTTCATCCACCAGCTGATGCGCGGTGCCGCGCGCAGCCGAATCGTCCAGTCACTGAGCGGCATCGCGCTGCTCGTGCTCGCCGAGGTGGCCCTCGCCGCCCTGCTCCAGCTGCGCCACGAGTTCGGCGGCCAGACCGGCGGCCGGGTGGTGGCCGGGGTGGTGGCCGCGGCCGCCGGCGCGCTCGTCGTCGGCTACCTCGTCGACCTGATCGCGCCGCTGCCGCGCTTCGACCCCGACGTGCCGCGCGGGCTGCTCGGCGTGGTCGCCTCGGCGGGGCTGGGTGGGTCGCTCGGCTACCTGCTGCTGCAGTCCGACCGGCTCGGCACCTTCGCAAGCGGCCGGGGCGCGTTCATCGGGGCCTCGCTCGGCGCGCTGGTCGGCTTGCTCGCCGTCGCGGTCGCGTTCGCCGAGCGCGAACTGCCGGTGCGTGCCGACGGTGCCGGGCAGCGATGGCGCCCGTTCGTCGGCGTGCTGGTGCCGATCAGCGTCCTTGCCCCGGTGGCCTTCCTGCTCTGCCTGGCCATCCGCACCTGAGCGGGCCGTGCCTACCGCGCCCGAGCGGCCCGGGCCTACGCGCCGGAGCGGCTTTCGCCGATCGGCTACTGTGAGCGCCATGGGCATCTCGCTCGTTGCCGTGGGTGTCGCACTCACGTCCCGCCGCACGGTCGACCTGTGCCGTGTGGGCAGCTGCCTGTGTCGCATGCGCTGACCGGGTGACACCGGGGGCTCCGCCCCGCCGCACGCTGGCCCGTCCACCGTTGCGCCTTGCGTCTCATCCGGTTTCCCACCCCGCCGCCCGCCACCGTCGTGGCGTTCCGGCGGTGCGCCCACATCCCCATCCCGTCACATCCACTTCGAGGAGAGCAACCCATGGCCCGCGCTGACGTGCTGGTCTCGGCCGATTGGGCCGAGGAGAATCTGAACACCCCTGGTGTCGTGTTCGTCGAGGTCGACGAAGACACCTCCGCGTACGACGGCGGCCACCTCGCCGGCGCCGTGAAGCTGGACTGGAAGACCGACCTGCAGGACCAGGTCCGCCGCGACTTCGTGAACAAGGAGCAGTTCGAGGCGCTGCTCGGCGCGAAGGGCATCGGCAACGACGACACCGTCGTGCTGTACGGCGGCAACAACAACTGGTTCGCGTCCTACGCGTACTGGTACTTCAAGCTGTACGGGCACGAGAACGTCAAGCTGCTCGACGGCGGCCGCAAGAAGTGGGAACTCGACGGCCGTGAGCTGAGCAAGGACACCGTGCAGCGCCCGGCCACGAGCTACACGGCCAAGGAGCAGGACCTGTCCATCCGCGCGTTCCGCGACGAGGTCCTCGACTCGATCGGCAAGCAGAACCTGGTCGATGTGCGCTCGCCCGACGAGTTCTCCGGAAAGCTGCTCGCGCCGGCGCACCTGCCGCAGGAGCAGAGCCAGCGCGGCGGGCACATCCCGAGCGCGCTGAACGTCCCGTGGAGCAAGGCCGCGAACGAGGACGGCACGTTCAAGTCGGACGAGGAACTGCGCGCGCTCTACGCGGACCAGGGCCTGGACGAGGCCAAGGACACCATCGCGTACTGCCGTATCGGCGAGCGCTCCAGCCACACCTGGTTCGCGCTGCACGAGCTGCTCGGCCACCAGAACGTGAAGAACTACGACGGCTCGTGGACCGAGTACGGCTCGCTGGTCGGCGTCCCGATCGAGAAGGGTGCCTGACATGTGCGGTGCTCCGGCCCAGACCCCCACGCTGCCCGCGGGCGTCGACCTCGAAACCGAGACGGTGATCTACGGCGTCGTGAGCAAGGACGGCGCGCCCGTCCCGTCGGCCTATGTCCGGCTGCTCGACGCGAGCGGGGAGTTCACCGCAGAGGTGGTCACGTCCGCCACGGGTGACTTCCGGTTCTTCGCCGCGCCCGGCGACTGGACGCTGTCGGTGCTGCACAAGGACGGCAAGGTGCGCCAGCAGGTCCACGCCGCCGCGCCGGGCCTGACCGAGGCGTCGCTGCACCTCCGATAACCCGATCGTGCAACCTCCTGCGGGCGCACGCCGCGGGAGGTTGCACGACCAGGTGGCATATCCTGCCGGTATGGAAGCGACCTATCTCGTCATCCTGATCGCGACGTTCGTGGCGATCACCGTCGTGTCGCTCTACATCGTGGCCAAGCTCTACTCCGGTCAGCGGTGAGCCGGGCGGACGGCGCGGCAGCTCGGTGAACGCACCGGTCGCCGACACCGCGGATCTGCGCACCGGGGTGCCGATCCACGACGCGTTGCTCGCACTGCTGCCCCTCGTCGGGCGCTGGGAGGGTGGCGGCGATGGGGTCGTCGCCTCGACGGGCGCGCAGTTCCGGTACCGCCAGCAGCTGAGCTTCGTGCACGACGGACGGCCGTTCCTGGCCTACGAGGCCCGTTCCTGGCTGGTCGACGAGGCGGGCGAGACGATCCGGCTGGCCTGGCGTGAGTCCGGGTTCTGGCGTCCGGGCGGCGGACAGGACGATGTCGAGGCGGTGATCTCGTCCAACACCGGGCAGGCGCTGCTGTACGTCGGAGTGGCCGGCGATCAGCGCTGGGACCTGCGCTCCATCTCGGCGGTGCCGACCCCGACCGCGCGCGAGGTCGACGGCGAGCGGCGGCTGTACGCGGTGGTCGGCACCGAGCTGGTCTACGCGACCGAACTCGCCCCGGCCGGCCGGCCCTATGCGGCGCACCTGAACGCGCGGCTGGCCCGGGTCTGACCGGCGGGGAAGCTCAGTCCGGCAGCGCCATGTCGGCGTCCAGCTCGAGACCGAGCGTGCTCCCCATGTTCTCGATGATCAGCCACACCTGGGTGCTGAGCGCCTCGGTCAGCTCCGACCGCGGCACGTCGCGGTGTTCCAGCCACCAGGCCGCGCTGGCGTCGACCATCCCCACCACGCCCACCATCACCCGCTCGGCAGGAGCGGTGGCGGCCCCCAGCAGGCGCAGGTAGTGCTGCACCAGCGCGGTGAGCTCGGCGGCGAAGACCGACTTCGCGTCCGCGGTACTCGCGTCCTTGGCCGGGACGGCATACGCGTGCTGGGCGAGGAAGCGGTACAGGTTCGGGTGCTCCTCGATCCAGGCCAGGTGTGCCTCGACGGAAGCGCCGATGATCTGCCGTGGTGAGCCGCGCGTTCCCAGCGCGTGGCGGATCCGGGTGCCGAGCTCGTTCGCGACGTGTGCCGACACGGCCAGGTCGAGCGCCCGCTTGCCGTCGAAGTGCCGGTACACGTGCGTGCGCGGGACGCCGGCGTACTGCGCGATCTGGCCGGTCAGGGCATCCGGGCCGTGCTCCTCGATCGCGGTGATCGCGGCGGTGATGATCGCCAGCCGGCGCTCGCGACGGTGCGGGTCCCAGCGGGTCGATCGCCCGTCCCGCGCCCGCTCGGCCATTCCGGCAGCCTAACGACCGGCCCGACCGGCACCGCGTGAGTTGCCTGTTACAGCTTGTCTTATGAAGTTCTGCCTGGTACACCTTGTGGCAGGTAGTCCTGACGATGAGCGATCCAGGCGAGAGGTGGTCAGCCATGACCGCGGTCCAGAACCTGCAGGCCCGGACGGCCGAGCGGCTGCTCAAGTCGTCGTCCAAGAACTCCTACGACCCCCAACTCGACATCGACTGGGACGCAGAGATCCCGGACGAACTGGCGTACCTGCCGATGGAGCGGGTCTCGCTGTACGGCACCGCGCTGTGGGCCGAGATGAGCGAACGGCAGCGTCGCGAGCTGTCCAAGCTGGAGCTGATGAGCGTGGCCGGCACCGGCCTGTGGTTCGAGATCATCCTGATCCAGATGCTGGCTCGCTACGCCTACCACCAGGACCCGCAGGCCGCGCACACCCAGTACGCGCTGACCGAGATCGGTGACGAGACCCGGCACGTGATCATGTTCGCGAAGCTGATCAACCGGCTCGGCGCGCCGACCTTGCGGCCGCGGCCGTTCGTGCACAACCTGGCCCGGCTGTACAAGGCGACCGCGCGGGGCGTGTCGGTGTTCGCGCCGGTGCTGGTCGCCGAGGAGGTCACCGACCGGTTGCAGCGCGCGACGATGAACGACGAAGCGATCAACCCGCTGATCCGCATGGTCAACCGCATCCACGTGGTGGAGGAGGCGCGGCACGTGCGCTTCGCCCGCGAGGAGGTGGCGAGGCTGATGCCGGGCCTCGGCCCGGTCCGCCGATTCATCGCCACCACCGTCTCGGCGGTCTCGGCCGCGTTCGTCATCAGCTCGCTGATCAACCCGGACGTCTACGAGCGGGCCGGCCTCGACAAGCGCCGTGCCGTTCGCGAGGCGCGCCGCAACCCGCACAACCACGAGACCCGCCGCTGGATGGGCGAGAAGATCATGGCGTTCCTCGGCGAGCAGGGCCTGATCACCTGGAACGCCAAGCCGATCTACCGCCTGGTGCACCTGATCTGATCGGCCGTCAGCTGTCCCGGCCGCACAGCGCGAACCCGGCGAGCACCGCGCCCAGGGCGTACAGCCCGAAGACGCCGAGCCCGGCCCACGCCGAGAGCGCGCCCTGCTTGTGCACGAGTGTGAGGATCTGGCTGCCGGCGTTGGCCGGCAGGTACTCGATCACCGTGTTGCGCCAGCTGGTCGGGAGCAGGTCCACCAGGGCGCTCGGCGCGAACAGCACGCCGAAGAACGCGGTCAGTGCCCCGGCCGTGTGCCGGATCGCGGTGCCCAGGCCGAAGCCGAGCACGGCCACCAGGGTCAGGTAGAGGCCGGAGCCGAACACGGCGCTCAGCACGCCCGGGTCGGCGAGCGAGACGCCGGCGTGCTTGCCGGCGAGCAGCGCCTGGCCCGAGCCGAACGCCGCGAAGCACGAGATCCCGGCCAGGACGAAGGTCGAGGCGGCCACGACGAGGGCCTTGGCCGCGATCAGCGCGCGTCGCTGCGGCACCGCGCAGAAGCTGGCCCGGATCATCCCGGTGGTGTGCTCGGAACTGATCGCCATCGCCGCGATCACGCCGACCACGATCTGGACGAGGTACACGCCGCTCAGCGAGACGTTCGTTGCGTCGAAGTCGGGGTCGAGCGGGCCATGCTGGTGGGCCCAGCGCGCGCCCAGGAACACGCCCAGGCCGATGGTGCCGAGCACGATCACGGCGGCGCTGAGCCGGTTCGAGCGCAGCGTCCGCAGCTTCGTCCACTCGGACAGCAGCAGGTTGCCGAAGCCGACGCTCTGGTGCAGCGCCGGACGCGTCGCCGGCGGGACGGCCGCGGTCGGTGTGGTCATGACGCGCCGCTCTCCGACGCGAAGTCGACCGAGCCCGCGGTCAGCTCGAGGAAGGCGGCCTCGAGCGAGGCCTGCTGCGGGGACAGCTCGTGCAGCACGACTCCCGCGCGCCCGGCCAGCTCACCGACGGCCGCGCAGTCCAGGCCGGACACCTCCAACCCGCCGTCGCGATGCGGCCGCACGGTCGCGCCGGCCGCTCGCAGCCGCGGCGCGAGCACGGTGTCGTCCGGCGAGCGCACCAGCACGTAGCCGGACACGCTGGCGGCGATCACCTCGGCCACGCTCGCGTCGGCCAGCAGCCGGCCGCGGCCGACGACGATCAGGTGGTCCGCGGTCAGCGCCATCTCGCTCATCAGGTGACTGGAGACGAAGATGGTCCGCCCCTGCGCGGCCAGGGTCCGCAACAGGCTTCGGATCCAATGGATGCCCTCCGGGTCCAGGCCGTTCACCGGTTCGTCGCACAGCAGTACGGCAGGGTCACCGAGCAGCGCGGCGGCCAGCCCGAGACGCTGGCTCATGCCGAGGGAGAAGGTGCGTGCGCGCCTGCCGGCCGCCTCGCCCAGCCCGACCAGGCCGAGCACCTCGTGGACCCGGCGGCGTCCGATGCCGTTGCTCTGCGCCAGGCAGAGCAGGTGGTGGTACGCGCTGCGGCCGCCGTGCACGGCGCGCGATTCGAGCACGGCGCCGACCTCCCACAGCGGGCGGTGATGCGCCGGGTACTGACGGCCCAGCACGAGCGCCGTGCCGCGCGTCGGCCGGTCCAGGCCGAGGATCATCCGCATGGTGGTCGACTTGCCCGCACCGTTCGGGCCCAGGAACCCGGTGACATGCCCCGGCCGGACGTCGAAGCTGAGATCGTCCACCGCGCGGGTGCGCCCGTAGTCCTTGGTCAGTCCGCGTACCTCGATCATGCGAGCAGCGTGCGCGCCGGACCGGCTGGCGCGCATCGGGGCCGCACCCTGAGATCGACCCTGAATGCACCCGGACACAGGACAGCCCCCGGATCTTGTCCGCCGAGGCGGGCCGGCTGGACGGGCCGACGATCCGGGGGCCGGGTAGCTGCCTGGTAGTGCTCGCCGCCGTCGCCGGCGGACCGGGCAGAGCCATGCAGGTCCGTTGTCTTGTACAGCGGCTAGCTGGCAGCCACCTCACGTGTCCTAGAAGTATTCAACTGCGGACCACCTCCTTCCTCGTGTACCGACGAAGGTACGACGAAGATCGGACGACGGCAACGCTATTGCCGACCGAAGCCGCACAGCGTCCGGACCTCGGCGGTACGTGCGGTGTCGCGGGCCCGGACGACGCCGTCGATGCGGACGACGTCCACCGGGCCGCGGACGCTGCCGACCAGCCAGAGCGAGTCCGCGGCGAACAGGTCGGCAACCCGGGCCCGCGCCGCCTCGGTGCGCCAGCCGGCCGCAGCTGCGCGCTCGAACAGCAACTGCTGGGTGGTGCCGCCCAGGATGCCGGTGCCGTCCAGCGGGGTCGTGAACAGGGCCCGTCCCACCGCCCACACCACCGAGCTGGTCGGTGCCTCCAGCACGAAACCGTCCGCGCTGACGAAGATCACGTCCTCCGCGCCGCGCCGCACGGCCTCGCGCTGCGCCGCCATGTTCACCGCGTAGGAGAGGGCCTTCACCCCGCCGAGCAGCCACGGCGCGCGGGCGAACGCGTCGGCCGCGGTGCCGCGGTCCAGGGTCGCCACCGCGATCCCGTCCCGGCGCTGGCGCGGGTATTCGGCCGGCAGCGCGCTGACCGTGAGCAGCCCCACCGGCGTCCCGCCTGCCGGGCCGCGGGTGAGCAGCAGCTTCATCGCCCACTCGCCGGGCGTGACACAGGCGGCCAGCGCCTTGTCGACCAGCACCCGCCACTCGTCCGCGTCGAACGGAAGCTGCAGCGCCGAGGCGGATCGCCGCATCCGGGCCAGGTGCGCATCCAGCTTGTCGACCTGGCTGCGGCCGGAGCCGTCGGTGCGGACCCGGCATCCCTCGAAGCAGCCGTCGCCGCGGGTCAGGCCGGGATCGTCGGCGTGGACCACCGCGCTACGGGGATCGACGAGCCCGGTGCCGAGCAGCCCCAGTAACGTCAGCGTCACCGCGCCAGGCTACCTACCATGGACCCCGATGCATGCACCCGACGACCTGCACGCCGGCGAGCTCGATCTGGCCGGCGAACTTCGCGCGCGCGGCCTTCGGCTGACCGCCCAGCGCGAACTGGTGCTGCGCGCGGTCCGCGAACTGCGGCACGCGACCCCGGAGCAGCTCAGCGAGGCGGTCCCCGGGGTCGACGTCACCACCGTCTACCGGACCCTGGAACTGCTCGAGGAGCTCGGCCTGGTCAAGCACACGCACCTGGGCCACGGTGCGGCGTCGTACCGGCCGGCGGACGACGAGCACATCCACGTGGTCTGCCACGAGTGCGGCGCCGTGGTCGACGCGCCCCCGGACACCGTGGACGCGCTGGAGAAGCGGCTGCTCGACGAGCGCGGCTTCGTGCTGGACCGCGCCCACTTCACCGTGTTCGGCCGGTGCGGGACCTGCGCGGAACAATCCCCGGCCAAGGAGCGATGACACCTGCATGAGCATCGAAGTGGACGGCGCGGTCGCCGGCACCGGAGTGGACGTCGGCGTGCCGTGGCATTACGGCGACCCGCTGCGTGAGCAGCGTGTCCTGGCCGAGGGCGCCGGCCTGATCGACCGGTCGAATCGCGACGTCCTGACCGTCACCGGCGAGGATCGGCTGCCCTGGCTGCACACGATCTGCTCGCAGCACGTGGAGCGGCTCGCCGACGGCGACAGCACCGAGTCGCTCGTGCTGTCGCCGCACGGGCACGTCGAGCAGCACTGGGAGCTGACCGAACTGGACGCGACGGTCTGGCTGGACACCGAGCCGGGCGCCGCCGTCGTCGTGCTGGACTATCTCCAGAAGATGCGCTTCCTCAAGCGTGTCGAGCCGGTCGACGTCTCCGCCGGCTGGGCCGTGTTGACGCTGGCGGGCCCGCGCACCGCCGACGTACTTGCGGCCGCGGAGCTGCCCGTGCCGCCCGCGGGCCGCGCGGTGGCGCTGCCCGGCGAGCCCGGCGGATTCGTGCGCGGCCGGCGATGGCCGGCGGGTGCTGTCGACCTGCTGGTGCCGCGGGCCGCGCAGGCCGCCCGCTCGCACGCGTTGACCGCGGCCGGTGCCCGGCCGGTCGGGCTGTGGGCCTTCGAGGCGCTGCGGGTCGAGCAGCGCCGGCCGCGGCTCGGCTTCGAGACCGACCACCGCACCATCCCGCACGAGGTGGGCTGGATCGGCAGTGCGGTGCACCTGCAGAAGGGCTGCTACCGCGGGCAGGAGACGGTGGCCCGGGTGCAGAACCTGGGCAAGCCGCCGCGCCGGCTGGTGCTGCTGCACCTGTCCGGTGACGCCGACGAGCTGCCGCCGGCGGGTACGCCGGTGCTTTCCGGCGAGCGTGCCGTGGGGTTCCTCGGAACCGCGGTGCACCACTACGAGCTGGGCCCGATCGCGCTCGCCGTGATCAAGCGGACTATCCCGGACGACGCCGCGCTGACCGTCGCCGGCGCACCGGTCGCGGTCGACGTGGCGGCGCCGGCCGTACCCGGCGCCTGATCAGGCGCCGGGTACGTTCGCTCGGCGAACCGGGCAAGGTCACACGCCGACCGGGGTGCGCTCGGGCTCGATCACCTCGTCGGGCGGCTCCACCGAGACGCGCGGCGTGACCTTGTCCAGCCACTTCGGGAAGAACCAGTTGGCCCGCCCGAGCAGGTGCATGAGCGACGGGACGAGCACGGTGCGCAGGATGAACGCGTCCAGGAACACCGCGCTGGCCAGCCCGATGCCGAGCAGCTTGACCACGCGGTTCGGGTCGAGGACGAAGCCGAAGAACACCATGATCATGATCAGCGCGGCGGCGGTGATGATGCCGCCCGTCTCGGCCTGGCCGACCCGAACAGCTCGGCGGTTGTCGCGTGTGTGCACCCATTCCTCGTGCATCCGGCTGACGAGGAACACCTGGTAGTCCATCGACAGTCCGAAGATGATCGCGAAGAACAGCACGGGTGCCCAGGCTTCGATCGGGCCGCCCTTGCCGGCGCCTAGCGCGTCCGACAGCCAGCCCCACTGGAAGATCGCGACCACGACGCCGAACGAGGCGCCGGCGGCCAGCAGGTTCATCAGCGCCGCGGTCAGCGGGATGACGACGCTGCGGAACGCGATCATCAGCAGCAGGAACGACAGCCCGACGACGGCGCCCATGAACAGCACCATCTTGGACGCGAGCACGTGCGAGAAGTCGACGTAGATCGCCGTCTGGCCGAACACGTAGACGTGATCACCGGTGCCCTTGTACAGCGGGGGTAGCACGTCCGAGCGCAGCGAGTGCACCAGGTCGGTGGTCTTCGAGTCCTGCGGCGAGGTGCTCGACTTGAACGAGACGAGTGACAGCTCGGGCGTCAAGCCCTTCGGTGGCAGGAACACGCTGTTCGGGTTGACGTGCTCGGTGGTCTTCAGGGCGTCGGCGACCTTGGCGGCCAGGGCATGTGCCTGCGGCCCGTCGACGACCAGCGTCAGCGTCGAGTTGTACCCGGGGCCGAAGCCCTGCGCGATCAGGTCGTACCCCTTGCGGGTCGTCGTGTTCCCCGGGTCGTTGCCCTGGTCGGCGTGACCCATCCGCATCGACAGGAACGGGATCGCCAGCGTGATGATCGCGATCGCACCGACCAGCCCGAGGGCGACGCTGCGCTTGGCGACCAGGTCCGACCAGCGGGCCCAGAACCCGACCGTGTGTGCGTCCTCGAACTGACCGGCTCGCACGGCCCGGCGCTGCTTGCGCGGCAGCACCTTCAGGCCGAGGAAGCTGAGCAGCGCGGGCAGCAGGGTCAGCGACGCGACCATGGTCAGGCTCACCGCGACCGCGGTGCCGATCGCCATGCCGTAGAAGAAGCTGACGCCGAGTGCGGTCAGGCCGAGCATGGCGATGCAGACAGTGGTACCCGCGAATAGCACTGCGCGGCCGGACGTGTCGATGGCCGACGTGATCGAGTCCTGCACGCTCATGCCGCGCCGCAGGTTGCGCCGGTGCCGCGTCACGATGAACAGCGCGTAGTCGACGCCGACACCGATCACCATCAGCTCACTCAGCTGCGGTGTCACGTTGGAGACGTCCATGACGTGCGTGAGCATTCCGATCAGGCCCAACCCGCTGGTGAGCGCGGCGATCGCGCTGGCCAGCGGCAGCGCGGTGGCGCCGAACGTCCGGAACACGATGCCGAGCACGACGAGTGCGGCGATGAAGCCGAGCAGGAACGGGGGGACCCCCTGCTGCTTCTGGCCCTGCCCCTGGAACGCGTCGCCGGTGAACTCCACCTGCAGGGTGTCGCTGCGCAGCTTCACGAGCCGGTCGTAGACGCCGTCGAACAGCTTCTGGTCGTACTTGGCGGACTTCCAGGTGACGTTCGTGATGGCGATGGACTTGTCCTGCGAGAGCAGGGTCGGCTGTCCCGCGGCGGGTTGGGCCTTGCCGTTCGCGCAGGTGACGCTCTGCCACGGCGAGGTGGTGCCGACGACGTCGAGCTTGTCGGCGCACAGCCCGGCCAGCGCCTGGTCGAGGCCGGCCGGCGCGGAATCGAGGGTTCCGCTCTTGGCCTTGAGCACCACCTGGCCGGACAGGCCGTTCTGCTCCGACTGCCCGGAGTTGTCCAGCAGGTGGATGACCTTGTCGGTCTCGGTGTGCGGCAGGCTGAAGGTGTCCTTGTAGGACGCGCCACCGAGCGCGCCGGTGAGTGCCTGGGTCAAGATGATGAACGCGATCCAGCCCGCGATGATCCACCACCGTCGGCGGATTGCGAATTGGGCGATCGTCTTCATGCGTCAAACTCCGTTGTCTCGAGGCTGGATGCGCGTGTGAATGCTGCTTGTGGATCTTGCCTTGTAGATCTTGCTCCGTGGTGAGCGGCACGATGCCCGTGTTCCCTAACGCGCGACGGGTCGAGCTCAGTTCCCTGACAGCCGGACCGGTGCGCTCGTACAGCTTCACGTGCGGGCGGCCCCGGATGCCATGGGTTTTTCCCCCGAATGCACCCTGACATTTGTCCCTGACCTCAGGGGTACTGGCCACCCTGTCGACCGGCCGTGCGCATCTCAGTCTGGCGCGAGCCAGGCGAGCGCGGCGGTGACGAGCGCTTGGGTACCGGTGTCGAGGGTGGGCTGGATGACTGGGGCGAAGTTCGGCGAGTGGTTGACGGGGATGTCCTGGGAGATCCGTCCGGCCTTCGCTGCCGCGGCGTAGGTGTCGGGGTCGATGCCGCCGATTCCCCAGTAGCTGTACGGCACCTCCAGGGCATTCGGGATGTCGCTGAAGTCCTCGCTGGCCGTCTGCAGAGGCAGCGTGGTCGCCCGGTCGCCGAAGTAGTCGTCGAATGCGGCACGGACGCTCGCGGTTGTGCCGGGATCGTTGTGCGTGGGCGGGAACCGGTCGAACAGTTCGATGTCGGGGTCCTTCGGCGACTGCGAGGCCTGGCATTCGGCCGTCACGATGCGCCGTACCGCGTCGAGGATGTGGCCGCGGGTCTGGTCGTTGTAGCTTCGCACGTTCAGCTCGATGACGGCGTGGTCGCCGATGACGTTGCTCTTGCTACCGGCTTGGATGCTGCCGACCGTCAACACGGCGGGGTCGGTGGGGGCGACCTCGCGCGAAATCACCGTTTGCAGCCGGACGACGATCATCGCGGCGAGCACGGCCGGGTCGACCGATGCCTGCGGCATCGACCCGTGCGCTCCACGGCCGTACACGGTGATCCGCATGCTGTCGGCCGCGGACAGCACCGGTCCGGGCCGGGTCGCGACCAGACCCGAGGGGAAGGGCAGCACGTGCTGGGCCAGGGCGACGTCGACCTTGCCGACCAGCTCGGCGATGCCGTCGTCGACCATCCGGGCTGCGCCGTCGCCGAGTTCTTCGGCTGGCTGGAACAGTGCGATGACGGTGCCGGTCCAGCGATCCTTGGCTCGCGCGAGCAGCGCGGCCGCGCCGAGCAGGCACGTGACGTGGACGTCGTGGCCGCAAGCGTGCATCACCGGTACTTGGTTGCCGGAGCCGTCGCTGGCCGTCGCTTCGCTCGCGTAGGGAAGCCCGGTCTGCTCGCGGACCGGCAGCGCGTCCATGTCCGCGCGCAGCAGCACCGTCGGCCCGGCACCGTTGCGAAGGACTGCGACCACCCCGGTGCCGCCGACGTGCTCGTGGAGGTCGAAGCCGCACTCTCGCATCCGGGAGGCCACCGTCGCTGCCGTCTCGGTTTCCTGGCGCGAGAGCTCCGGATGCTGGTGAAGGTTGCGGTAGAAGTCCTCCTGCCAGCCGCGGACCTGCTCGAGCCCTGCCAACACCGAGGTTGCCGAGTCACCGCTCACGAATGTCTCCCCTGATCGATGCTGGTGCTGGTGCCGCTGCTCTTGCCGGTGCGTGTGTGGGGTCGGGGGTGTCCTTGTCCAGCGTGCGCCGTCGTCGGTGTGGGCGGTAGCGAGCGGGGACGATCCGCGCCGCCGGACGTGAGCAAGGTCGCTAGCTGCCCGCTTGCAATTGCTAGCAGTCTTCGGTGAGACTGGACCGGTGATAGCCGACCGGCCGCGGGAACAGGCCAAGCAGCAGGCGAAGCGCAGCAGCGCGGCCATCGGGGAGTTCATCCGCGAGCAGCGCGAACAGGCAGAGGTCTCGGTGCGCCAACTCGCGCGACTGGCCGGCGTCTCCAACCCGTATCTCTCGCAGATCGAACGCGGGTTGCGCAAGCCGAGCGCCGACATCCTGCAGCAGATCGCCAAGGGGCTGCGGATCTCGGCCGAGCAGCTGTACGTGCGTGCCGGGATCCTGGAGACCCGGATCGGCAACCCCGAGCTCGTCGCGGCGATCCTCGCCGACGAGGGGTTGGCCGAGCGGCAGAAGCAGGTGCTCATCGACATCTACACCTCGTTCCGGCGGGAGAACGAGCAGCACCAAGCACGTCAAGATCCCGTCCGATCCAAGCCCACCGATGAACAGGAGTACGCCCATGTCGATCACCCGTGACCTCCGCAGCTATGCCGACGAACTCACCGGCAAGGCGACCGTCACCGTCGCCGAACTGCGCACCCAGGCCGAGAAGGCCGTCAACCTGCAGGCCATCAAGGCTGCTGTCGAGCCCTACCTGGAGCAGGCGAAGGACTACACCCACTCGGTCACCGACCGGGCCGGCGGTCTCGTCGGCACCGTCACGTCGGACAAGCGGGTCGCCCGGCTGGTCACCACCGCCGAGGCGCTCACCGGCGCGGTCGCCGAGACCGTCCAGGTCAAGATCGTCAAGCCGGTCCGGTCGCTGACCGGCCTCGGCAACAAGCCGGCCGCCCGCCCGGCCCCACGTCCTGCCGCGCAGTCGGCAGCCAAGCCGGCAGCGAGCGCGGCTGCCTCCCGCCCGGCGGCCAAGGCCACCACCCGCAAGCCGGCGACCAAGCCCGCCGCGAAGGCCACCGGCGCCAAGCCGGCCGCCCGGAAGGCGCCGGCCAAGAAGGCCGCCGGGCACTGAGTTCGTCGGCACGCGCAAACCCTCCACTGCCCCGCCCCGGTTGCGACCGGGGCGGGGCAGCGTCGTTCCCAGGCGCCGGGGTTCTTCCGGGTTCCGTGGGGTGCAGTGGCGTGCCCGGGGTGCGGCGCCGCTTCCGGTGCGGGCAGCGACGGCCAGGTACGCTGAGGGCTAGGCACCTGTGGGCTAGGTACCCTGAGCGAGTGGACATCGTCAGCGCGCTGTACCTGTGGACCGACCGGGTCCTGTTCTGGGGCCTGGTCGCGCTGAAGGCGTGGGCGCTGGTGGACTGCATCACGCGCAAGGCCGCCGCGTTCCCCGCCGTCGACAAGCTCACCAAGCCGGCCTGGCTGACCATCCTGGTGCTCTCCGGACTGCTCGGGTCGTGGCTCTCACCGTCGCCGATCGGTCCGCTGTCGCTGATCTCCACCATCGTCGCTGCGGTGTATCTGGCGGACGTGCGCCCGGCGGTACGCGAGATCACCGGCGGCTCCGGCCGCTGAGGCAACTACACAGGTGGCGGTGGTTGCAACCACCTGCGCGCGGGGCGACCCTTGAGGTATGGCATCACTGCGGAGGTTGCGATGATCGATTCCGGCCGGCCCATGTCCGGCCTGCTGGCCGGCAACGGCACGGCGATGGTGCATGCGCTGGTCTATCACCACCCCACTCCGGACGCCCCGCCCGCCGCGCTCGCCGAGTTGGTCGATCCACTCGATGGCGTCGACGGTCAGCCCGACGACTGGCAGCTGAGCATGCGCAAGCTGCTCGCGCACCGCGACGAACACGTGCACGACGTGTGGTCGACCTTCTCCGCCTGGCGACGCACCTTCGTGGCCGACCGGGTCCTCGGTGACGTCGCCACCGTCCGCTCGTTCGTCACCTGGGCCGAGACGGTCGGGGACGTGCAGAGCCTGCATCCGCTGAACCTGCCCGCCGCCCGGGTGGAGTGGAAGAACGCACCGCGGATGGCCTGGCAGACGCAGCAGATCGCGACCGCCGCACGCGCTCGGGGTGACCTCGGCCTGGCGATCACCAACCCGCAGCGGTCGGGCATCGTGCGCGGGTTCGTGGTCGGCGACGAGCCGGTGCTGCTGCTCGAGGACCGTGGCGCGTCGGTGTCCGCCGTGCCGGACGGGTTGGAGATCGTCGACCCGAAGGCGAGCACACTGCCACGTACGCTGCTGGTGCACGGCTGGGTACTCGACACCGACGGCCTCACCGCGATCACGGACGAGGGGCCGGTCTCGATGGCCAGCCCCGCCGGTGGGCGACTGCTAGCCCTGGTCGCGCCCGGTGTGACGAACGCATCGGTCGGGCCGGCGCAACTGTGCTCGATCTTCTCCAGCTTGATGACCAGCATGCAGGACATCGCGCAGTTGGCGGCCAGCGATCACGTCCCGGTCTGGATCCGTACCGGAAACGTCGGCAGCTCGCGCTACGTAGTGCGCTGACGGCATCATGCGCTGACGGCATCGTGCGCTGACGGGATCCGGTCAGCGCAACGCCAGGCGGCGTCGCTGCTGGTGTGCGTACAGCACCGGTAGCAGCGCGATCGCGATCACGATCAGCGCCACCAGGGTGACGGTGCGCGCGGCGTCGGTACCGAAGCCGGCCGGCGCCAGCACGCACGCCGCACAACTGAGCGCGACGACCCAGTCGCGCCGGGCACCGGTGGCGGTCGGGGCCAGGCAGACGAGGCCGCCCAGCAGGTACCAGGGGTAGAGCACCGGGCCGAGCAGTGCGACGGCGAGCAGCGCGAACCCGACGGTGCGATCCAGCGAGCGTTCCCGGACGGTGGCGAGCAGGTAGGCGACCAGGGCGACCGCGGCGACCACGACGGCGATCCGGCCGCCCACAGCGAGATCGTCGAAGGAGGCCGACGGCACGATCGGCCGGACGATGTCGCTGACGATGCTCGCCGGCGCGAACGGGGTGTGCTCGCGGGTGACGACGCTCAGGTTGCGGCGCCAGCCCAGCCCGTCCCGAACGATCAGGGTAAGCGCGGCCAGGGTGACCGCGGCGATCGCCAGGTCGCGGGCGATGATCCGCCAGGCGATGTGCGCGCGGTGGCCGAGGCAGTGCGCGAGCAGCACGGCGGGGACCACCGCCAGCGCGACCGGCTTGACCGCGGCGGCGGCGCAGATGAGCACCACCGACAGCGTCCACCTGCGTTGGGCCGAGGTCACCAGCGCGGCGAGCACCAGTAGCGCGAGGGCACCGTCGAGGTGTGCGCCGGAGAGCAGGTACAGCAGCAGTGCCGGGTTGAGTGCGGTGAGCACGATCGCCGGCACCCGGTACGGTCCGGCCAGGTCGGCCGCGAGCAGGCCGATGCAGATCACGCAGGCGATCGCCAGTAGCCGCAGCACGATCACCGTGGCGACGGCGTCGCCGCCGGTGCTCGCCACCGCGAGGTGCTGCACGAGCGTCCCGAGCGGGCCGGACGTGCTCGGCGCACCGCGCCAGGTCGGGTCGATCGCATTGACGATCGCGTGGTAGCCGAGCGAGGACGGTCCGGTGCTGTAAGGGTCCTTGCCGGCCCGTTGCAGCAGACCCTGAGCCGCGTAGTTGTAGATATCGGTCGAGAGCAGCGGTGGCCCGACCGCGAACGGCACCCCCCAGGCGGCGACCAGGGACCAGGCCTGCCTGGTGTTGTGGGTGCCGCTCCGGACCACGGCGACGGCCACGATCCAGAGCAGCAGCAGGCAGCAGATCGCGCCGAACATGATGCCGCCGGCCAGGGCGTCGTTGCGGGTGCCGTCGTCCGGCAGCAGCCCGAGCCAGTGCGTCAGCGGAGTGGTCGCGCTGCCGGCACCGATCCGGCCGCCGGCAACCATTGCGGTGCCGGCCGCGACGAAGCCCGCCACCGCCAGGGAGGTGACCGGGTGCTCGACGATCTTCTTGCGCGCCAGGTCGAGCCCGTGCAGCGCCTGCTCGGCCAGGTCGTTCATGGTGCGGCCAGTATGCCCGGTCGGTCGGACGCGCCCGAACACGATCCTGACAATTCCCTGCCCTCGCGCAGACCCTCGCGGCGCAGGGTGATCGGTGTCATCGATACCGACCACAGGAGGATCCATGTATCGCAGGCTCATCGTCGCCGGCGCGGCCGCGGCGGCCATCGTCGGATCGGGCACCGCCGCGATGGCGTTGACCGGATCGATCACGCCGTCCTCGCCCGGCTCGGCCGCGAGCAGTTCATCGGCGAAGGCAGCCCCGGCCGGCTCGCTGGAGCGCAGGTTGCTGCGCCACACCGTGCACGGCCAGTTCGTGACGCGGGACAAGAGCGGCCACTTCGTCACGCACGACTACGCCCGCGGCACCGTCAGCGGCGTCTCGACGAAGCTGATCGTGGTGCACACGGCCGACGGCACGTCGCAGCGCTTCGCCGTCACGTCGGCCACGAAGGTGCGGCTGCGCTCGAACGGCAAGGGAACGGCCGGCAAGATCACCGACGTGCACATCGGCGACACCGTGCTCGTCGGTGGCGTCGGCTCCGGGACGCCGGCCGCGGGCCGCGTGCTGGATCTCGGCAAGCGCTGACGTCAGGCCTGAGGGAGGCGCACCGTGAAGCGCGCGCCTCCCTCAGCCGCGTGTCCGGCCTCCGCCGAGCCGCCGAGGCGCGCCGCCAGGCGGTGCACGATCGCCAGGCCCAGCCCGGTACCCACCTGGCGGACGCCCTGGTAGCGGCGGTGCAGCTCGGCACGCTCGAACGCGACGGCCAGGTCGTCGTCGCGCAGCCCCGGGCCTCCGTCGCGCACCTCGATCGCGACCGTGCCGGGAGCGGCCACGTAGGCAGCGAGAACGATCGGCGCGCCCGCGGGGGTGACCCGCAGCGCGTTCTCCAGCAGCCCGTCGACGATCTGGCGCACGCGGGCGGCGTCGGTCCGGCAGCGGACCGGCTCGGCCGGCACCTGCAGGGCGAACGCGATGCCGACCTGCGCGCAGCGCTGCTGCCACACGTGCCCGGCCGCCACGGCCAGCTCGACGAGGTCGACGTCGGCCGGCTCGACCCGGAAGTCCTGTGCGTCCAGCCGGGCCAGGTCGAGCAGGTCGGTGACCAGCCGGGCAAGCCGTTGCCCCTCGGCAAGCATGACGGCACCGGCCTGCGCGGTCTGGTCGGCGGGTACCAGGCCGTTGGCGAGCGACTCGGCGTAGCCGGTGATCGCCGTCAGCGGCGTGCGCAGGTCGTGCGAGACAGACATCAGGAACTCGCGCTGGCGGGCCTCGGAGCGGGTGAGCGCCGACGCGAGCGTATTGACCGCGTCGGCCACGTCGGCGACCTCGGCCGGCCCGGACGGGTTCACCGTGACGTCCCGCCGGCCGGCCGCCAGCGCGTGCGCGGCCTCGGCGGTGCGCCGCAGCGGGCGGGCCATGCGGCGCGCGACGAGGGTGCCGATCACGGCCGCGACCGCGACGCCGACGAGGATCGCGATCAGGGTGCGGCGGATCGCGCGGCCGCCCGCCGCGGTGGCGTCGCCGTGCCGCTGCACGAGCACCACCCCACCGCCGCCCGTGGTGGGCCGCGCCTCGACGTACGCGCCGGTACCGAGGATGCGGGTGCTCGCCGAGATGGACCTCCCGGCGCGCACCGCCGCGACCTGGTCGGGCGTCAACGCGGCCCGGACCAGCGCGGCGTCGGCATTGACCGGGCCGGTGGCCGGGAGGCGGCCGAAGCGCACGTTGACGGCCGCCAGGGTGCGCTTGGTGCGCTGCGTGGCACGCGGCGTGTCGGCGCTGTTCGCCGCCGCGTCGGCGAGCCGGGCCAGCGTGTGCCGTGCCGCGGCGCCCTCGGCGTTGCGGATCAGGCCCACGGCCAGCAGACCGGCCAGCAGCCCGGTCACCACCGCGATCGCGATGCCGAGTGCGGCGATGCGGGCGGCCAGGCTGCCGCGGCGCCGGTTCACCCGCCGTCCCGGTCGACCGCGTAGCCCACGCCGCGCACGGTCCGGATCGGGCTGGCAGCGCCGAGCTTGCCGCGCAGTTGCGCGATGTGCACGTCGACGGTCCGGGTGCCGCCGACCGGGCTGTAGCCCCAGACGTCGCTGATCAGCTGCTCGCGTGCGAAGACGCGGCCCGGCCGCCGCATCAGGTAGGCGAGCAGGTCGAACTCGGTCGCGGTGAGCGCGACCTGCGTTCCGGCGGCGTGGACGCGGCGCTGCTCCAGGTCGAGGACGAGCTCGCCGATCCGCAGCGGCGCGGTGGCGCCGGCGGTGCCGCGCGTGCGCCGCAGCACGCTCGTCACGCGCGCGACGAGCTCGCGCGGGGAGAACGGCTTGGTCACGTAGTCGTCCGCGCCGAGCTCGAGGCCGACGATGCGATCCACCTCGTCGTCGCGTGCGGTGGCGAACAGCACCGGCGTCCAGTCGTTCTCGCTGCGCAGCCGCCGGCACACCTCGATGCCGTCCATGCCGGGCAGCCCGACGTCGAGCACGATGGCCGCCGGGCGCAGCGTGCGAGCCGCCGCGAGGCCGCCGTCGCCGGTGTGCTCGACATGCACGCCGTAGCCCGCGGCGCTCAGGTTCAGCCGGATCACGTCGGCAATGGCGGACTCGTCTTCGATGACCAGGACGAGGCCGCGCTGGCCGGCGTCGGCAGACACGAGCCGAACTGTAGTGCCGAGCGGGTCACGTGCGGGTGCACGCCGCGTTCGGGAATCGTCAGCGCGGCTCCCCCCACGGCGTGACGAGATCGCCACGGCTTCCCCCCTGCCGTTACGAAATTCAGGGCGCGATTCTGGTCAGCCGGTGGGGGAAGCGGCGGCGTGAGGTGCTCGGCGCGGCGGCACTCGCCCGCACGGCCGGTGCCCGGCGGCGACGCAGACCGCCTCGTCGTGGACGTAACCGGCTGCGCGTCATCTGCGCTGCCCCCGCGACGGCGGGGTGCGCAACCAGCGCACCAGGCCGCCGGTGTCGGACGGCCGCCAGCCGTGGCTCTCGGGCAGGTGCCAGTCGCGCCAGCGGGCCAGCAGGCACAGTACGGCACCGACGATCGTGGCGCTGATCAGACCCGCGTTGGGCGAGTGCAGTCGCGAGAGCGCCACCATCACACCGCTGGCCGCGAGCGCGCAGGTGGCGTACAGCGTGTTGCCGCCGAAGATCCCCGGGACGCGGCGCAAGATCACGTCCCGCACGAAACCGCCACCGACCGCGGTGATCGTGCCGAGCAGGATCGCGGGCAGCCAGCCCAGCCCGACGGCCAGCGTCTTCTGCGCGCCGGCAGCTGCCCAGCAGCCGAGTGCGACCGCGTCGACCAGCGGGAACAGCCGGTCCCACAGCCGTCCTTCGATGCGGACGGAGAACGCGATCAGCGCCCCGGCGAGCGCAGTGAGGATGTAGGCGTAGTCGGTCAAGGCGATCGGCGTGCCGTGCTGCAGCAGGGTATCGCGGATCATCCCGCCGCCGAGCCCGGACAGGATCGCCAGCGTCGCGAAGCCCACCGGGTCGAACCGCTCGGCACGCGCGATCGTCCCGCCGAGCACGGCGTTGGCGAACACGCCGGTCAGGTCCAGCGCCCGGAACAGGTCGGGAAGGTTCGCCGCGTCGGCCACCGGTACATCGTGCTACATCGGCTACGTTCGGCTGATGAAGCAGACCGCTGACGTCATCGTGGTCGGCGCCGGGCTGGCCGGGCTGGTGGCCACCTACGAGCTGACCAGGGCCGGCCGCCGCGTGCTGCTGCTGGAGCAGGAGAACGAGAACAACCTCGGCGGGCAGGCGTTCTGGTCGCTGGGCGGGCTGTTCATGGTGGACACGCCGGAGCAACGGCGGATGGGCATCAAGGATTCGCACGAGCTCGCGATGCAGGACTGGCTGGGCTCGGCGGGCTTCGACCGTGAGCGCGAGGACCACTGGCCACGGCAGTGGGCACGCGCCTACGTCGACTTCGCGGCAGGCGAGAAGCGCCGGTACCTGCACCAGTTGGGCCTGCGCGTCATGCCCACCGTCGGCTGGGCCGAACGCGGCGACGGCACCGCGACCGGGCACGGCAACTCGGTGCCGCGCTTTCACCTCACCTGGGGTACCGGGCCCGAGGTGGTGCGGGTGTTCCGTGAGCCGGTGCTGGACGCGGTGGCGCGCGGACTGGTCGACATCGCCTACCGGCACCAGGTGGACGAACTGATCGTCGAGGACGGTGCCGTGGTGGGCGTTCGCGGCACCGTGCTCGAGCCCGCGAACGCGGCACGGGGTGTGCAGTCGTCGCGAGTCGGTGTCGGTGAGTTCGAGCACCGTGCCGCCGCGGTGATAGTCACGTCGGGCGGGATCGGCGGAAACCCTGATCTGGTAAGGGAGAACTGGCCCGTCGAGCGGATGGGTCCGGCGCCGCGCTCGATGATCCGCGGCGTACCCGCGCACGTCGACGGGCGCATGCTCGCAATCGCCGAACGGGCCGGCGGCAGCATCGTCAACCGTGACCGGATGTGGCATTACACCGAGGGCATCAAGAACTGGGACCCGATCTGGCCCGAGCACGCGATCCGGATCATTCCCGGCCCGTCCTCGCTGTGGCTGGACGCGACCGGAAGGCGGCTGCCCGCCCCGTACTACCCGGGGTTCGACACGCTCGGCACCCTGCGCCACATCGCCGGCACCGGCCACGACCACACCTGGTTCGTGCTCACGCGCGCGATCGCCGAGAAGGAGTTCGCACTCTCCGGGTCGGAGCAGAACCCCGACATCACCGGCAAGGACCTCAAACTGGTGCTGTCGCGCGTGAAGAAGGGCGCGCCCGGTCCGGTCCAGGCCTTCCTCGACCACGGCGAGGACTTCGTGCAGGCGTCGACGCTGCGCGAACTCGTCGACGCCATGAACGCGATCTCTCCCGGACCGCAGCTGGACTTCGCCCAGGTCGAGCGTGAGGTGGCCGCCCGCGATCGCGCGGTGGCGAACGCGTTCGGCAAGGACATGCAGTTGATGGCCATCAGGAACGCCCGCGCCTACAAGCCCGATCGGATCATGCGCGTGGCGAAGCCGCACCGGCTGCAAGATCCCGCGTACGGCCCGATGATCGCGGTCCGGCTGCACCTGCTGACCCGCAAGACGCTCGGCGGGCTCGAGACCGATCTGGACTCGCAGGTGATTCGCGCGGACGGCTCGCCGTTCCCCGGCCTGTACGCGGCAGGCGAGGTGGCCGGCTTCGGCGGCGGCGGCGTGCACGGGTACAACGCGCTGGAGGGCACCTTCCTCGGCGGATGCATCTTCTCCGGCCGGGCGGCTGGGCGGGCGCTGGCGAGGGACCTGCGGTGACCTCGCCGCGCACGGCACTGGTCACCGGCGCATCGTCCGGCATCGGCGCCGCAGTGGCGAATGCCCTGGTGGCGAAGGGGTATCGGGTGTTGGGCACCAGTCGCCGGCCGGAGTCGATCGCAGCTCCGATCGCCCGGGTCGAATACCTGGCACTCGATCTCGGTGACGACGCCAGCGTGACCGCGTGTGCAGCCGCGGCCGGCGCGGTCGACGTGTTGGTGAACAACGCCGGCGAGAGCCAGAGCGGCCCGTTCGAGGAGCTGCCGGCGGATGCGATCGAGCGGCTGTTCCGCGTCAACGTGTTCGGCGCGGTCCGGCTGAGCCAGTTGCTGCTGCCCGGCATGCGTGAGCGCGGGTACGGGCGCGTGGTCATGGTCGGCTCGATGTTGGCGAGCTTCCCGCTCGCCTATCGCGGCTCGTACGTCGCGTCCAAGGCGGCGATCAAAGGGTTCGCCAGCTCGCTGCGCCGCGAGGTTTCCCGTTACGGGATAGGGGTGTGCACCGTGGAGCCCGGGTCGATCAGCACCGGGATCGGCGAGCGCCGCACGCACTATCTGCGTGACGGTTCGCCGTACGCGTCCGAGTACCGGACGATGATCGAACACCTGGACGCGAACGAGCGGGCGGGCGTGTCGGCCGCGCGGGTCGCGCGGACCGTGCTCGCCGCGATCGAGGCCGACCGGCCGCGTCCGCTGTATGCCGTCGGCTCGAACGCGCCGCTCGTATTCGCGCTGCGCCGGCTGCTGCCGCGGCGCACCGTCGAGACGATGGTGGCCCGGCGACACGGCCTGCGCTGATCCTGCCGAGTTCTGCCGCTGCGGCGGTGCCGCAGTTGCCCTCCGGCGGCGCCGCAGGTGCCGGTTCAGTCGATGGTCAGGATGAACCAGACCGTCTTGTGGCCGTCGGCCGGGTCGATCACCGTGCCCCAGGCGTCGGCCAGCGCGTCGACGATCTGCAAACCTCGCCCGTGCGCCTCGCTCGGCGTCGGGCGGCGCACCCGCACGTTCCCGCCGCCGCTGTCACTGACCTCGATGCGAATACGTGCCGATCCCGGCTCCACGCGGATCCGGAACTCGCTGCCGGCGTGCAGCACGCAGTTGGTGGCCAGTTCGGACACGACGAGCGCGGCCGTGTGCAGGGTGTCGTCCGGCAGGCCGGACAGCGACTCGGTGACGAACCGGCGCGCGGCGCCGACCGATTCGGGGGCGGGTGGCAGCACGCACGCGACGCTCACGATGCGACCCGCAGGATGTCGCTGAGCCCGGACAGTTCGATCAGGCGGCGGATCGGAGTGGACGCGTTTCGCAATTCGACCGCGCCGACGCGATGAGCGGCCTCGAGCAGCAGAGCGATACCCGAGCTGTCCATGAAGTCAAGATCTGCCAGGTCGAACGCGATGGAGTCGGGCGCGTCGGCAAGTGCGCGATCGAGTTCGGGCTGCAGTACGGGGACGCTGGAGATGTCCACCTCGCCGCGTAGCCGGAGAACGACCGTGCCGCTACCGTCGCCCGGTAGCCGCGCCAGCTCCGCGCGTGCGCACGCGTCGGCGCCCCCCGACCCCGCTACGCCAACCATTTGACCCCCAGAATGGCAGTGTCGTCGTCGTGCCCGTCGTGCGCCAGCCCCGCAAGTACCGTATCGATCACGCTGTCGAGCGAGCCCGATGCGCTGGCTGCCGTCGTCCGTAGCCGGTTGAGGCCCGTCTCGAGGTCCTCACCGCGTCGCTCGATCAGCCCGTCGGTGTAGGCGATCAGCGTCGCCTGGGGCGGGATGGTGACCGTGACCGCCTGGTGGCCGTGGCCGTTCGCCACGCCGATCGGCGGGCCGACGGGCAGCTTCGCGTACTCGGCCCCGCCCGCGCTGATGATGAGCGGCGGCGGGTGGCCGGCGTTGGCGAGCGTGATCTCGTGCCGCTCGATGTCGGCAAGACCGCACAGCACGGTGGCGAAGTGCTTGTCGTGGGCAACGCTGAGCAGTGGGGCGAGCTTGTCCAGGATCGTCGCGGGCGGGTGCCCTTCGCTGACGAACCCGCGAATCGCGAAGTTGAGCGAGGCCATCACGGCGCCGGCGCCCACCCCGCGTCCGGACACGTCACCGACGACGAACATGCAGCGCTTGGGGCCCACCGGGATGACGTCGTACCAGTCGCCCCCGATGTCGACCCCGTTGACACCGGGCAGGTAGCGCGCCGCGAACTCGACGCCAGGAACCTGCGGCAGCGCCTTCGGCAGCAGCGCGTGCTGCAGCGTCTCGGCGATCGTGCGCTGCTCGCCGAGCAGGCTCTGCACCTCACCCGCCAGGCGTTCGGCGGCCTGCCGGCGCCGCACCAGCCGTTCGGTGGTGACGGCAGCGACGATCGCGATCAGGAAGCCCAGCGCCGCAACGATCCACCACAGCCAACCGGAGAGGTTGCCGCCGAGTTGGGTGGTGTTGGAGGCCACCAGCGTCAGCGAGTTGGAGCCGAACGGGACGACGACGGTGGCGGTGCGGCCCCGCAGCGGGGGCGCGACGTTGCTCTCCAGCAGCGAGCTCGGCGTTGCGGACTTGCCGAGGTACAGCGCGAAGTCGAGGTCGGAGAACGGCGAGTCACGCGACGGGGAAGGGGCGCGCCGGTTCGGCGGCAACGCGGTCTCGGCATATACCGCGTAGGCCGGTGCCTTGTCGGTGGACACGAAGGCCCAGCCGAGCCGCAGCTCGCTCGTCCCGATCGGCCCGGTGACGCTCAGCTCGGTGCGGCTGCCGGCTTCGGCGAGGAAGGTGGCCATCTTTGCGGGCTGCGCCTTCAGTTCGGGCGTCTTGCCGACCACCGTGATCAACCGAGGGGTGGCGCCGTCCAGTTCCCAGAGCGAGGCCGACGCGAACGTCCCGTGCGGTGCCAGGTAGGCACTGATGTAGTCCTTGAACGCGGCCGGGTCGCCGTGGCCGGTCGCGGCGATCTCGGCCGCGGAGGCGAGCGGTGTCTCGATGCTGGGCACGATGGCCTGCAGCACGGTTCCGGTCTGCTGCGTCTGCAGGTGCAGCAGGCGATCCTCGTTGCGATCGTTCACGTCGTAGCAGAGCCAGGACAGGACGCCGGTGACGATCAGGGTGATGACCAGGGCCGCCACGCTGGCCCGGCTCGGACGCCAGCGGCGCGGCGAAGCCGATTGATCTGCCTCGGCCACGCCCGCCCCCTTCCCCGCACGTGAGCAGAACGGTACCGCCAAGGCGGGACGCTTCCCGGGATCCGCCGCCGCTGCCACACGCGCGAGCACGACAATTCGCACAAGAGCATCCGGCGGGGACCGGGCACTGCAGTCCGGGGGTCACCGGGCCACGGCGTCACCGGACCCGCGCCCACCGAACGCCGCCGCTAGATTCGCCCACGTGCCCATCGTGACGACGGCGCGCCTGAGCCTGCGCGAGATGACCGACCAGGACCTCGACGACATGGCGGACCTGCTCGGCGACGAACAGGTCATGCGCTACTACCCGCGGCCCAAGACCCGAGCCGAAGCGCAAGACTGGATCAGCTGGAACCGTCGTCTCTACGAGGAACACGGGTTCGGACTCTGGATCATCTCGCTCACCGAGACCGGCGAATTCGTCGGCGACTGCGGGTTGACCATCCAGCAGGTCGACGGTGCCAGCGAGGTGGAGCTCGGGTATCACGTCCGAACCGGGTGTCAGCGGCGCGGCTACGCCACCGAAGCCGCAGCGACGTGCCGCGACCTCGCGCGCGAACGGTTCGGCGTCGCTCGCCTCATCGCCATCACCAACCCCGCCAACGGACCGTCGCGAGCGGTTGCCGAGAAGATCGGGCTGCGACTGGAGAAACACGCCCGGGTCCACGGCGAGGACCGCGCGATCTACGCCGCCCAACTGTAGGTGCGCCCGCGGCGCTCAACATCCGGACGGTTCCCCCATCGACTGACGACATTCCGGCCGCTCGCCCCACCGGCTCACGAATATTCGGCGCCAGATCTCGTCACTGCAGGGGGGAAGCAGCAGCGGCACGCACCATCGAGGCCCGAGTACGGTGCCGCGTCCGCTGCCGCAACCTGCGGTGACAGTGGAGCGATCACCTCGGTGGGCCCCGCGGGGCTCGAACCCGCAACCTACGGATTAAAAGTCCGCAGCTCTGCCAATTGAGCTAGAGGCCCGGCGTATGGGAGGAAGTCTGGGAACAACGGCAGGAAGAACCCAGGGAACAACCCGCTGCCGGCTCCCAGCGTAGTGCCCAGCGCCCCTCCGGCCACGGCGTCCTCCCCGGCTTGACCGTTCGGGGCGCTGCCCGTGCGTCAAGGAGCCGCGACCCTTGCCACTGGGTGGAGGATGTTGCTGATCATCGACGGTCGTCGGAGGGTACTGCGTGGCAACGCCTGCGGGATTTGAAAACAAGGTCGCGTTCGTATGGAGGATCGCGGACAAGCTGCGCGGTCACCTCAAGCCGCACGAGTACGGGTCGGTGATGCTGCCGACGCTTGTGTTGTTCCGGCTGGACGCGGTCCTGGAGGAGACGAAGCCGCAAGTGCTGGCGAAGGCCACCGGCCTAGACCTGATGTCTCCGGGCGCCGACAAGATCCTCCGCAAGGTGGCTGGGCAGCCGTTCTACAACACCAGCCCGCTGACGCTGAAGTCGATGCTGTCGGACGACAAGAACATCGCCGCGCAGTTGCGGCAGTACATCGCGGCGTTCAGCCCGGCGGCGACCGAGGTGCTCGACGCCTATCGCTACGACGAGACCATCACCCGACTGGACAAGGCCGGCGTGCTGTACGCCGTGCTCGGCGACTTCGCCGACATCGAACTGCACCCGAACTACGTCTCCAACGAGGCGATGGGCTACATCTTCGAGGAACTCCTCCGGAAGTTCTCGGAAATGAGCAACGAGACGGCCGGTGAGCACTACACGCCGCGTGAGGTCATCCGGCTCATGGTGGACCTGCTGTTCGCCGAGGACGCCGACGCACTGACCGGCCCGGCGCCGGTGCGCACGCTGTACGACCCGTGCGCAGGCACCAGCGGGATGCTCTCGGTCGCGGCGAACTACCTCACCGAGCTCAACCCGAACGCGCTGCTGGAGGTCTACGGGCAGGAACTGAACCCGGAGACCTGGGCCGTCGCGCGGTCGGAGTTGATGATGCGTGGTGTCGAACCCGACCGCATGGCGCTGGGCAACAGCCTCACCCAGGACGGCTACCCGGGGCTTCGCGCGGACTACCAGCTCACGAACCCACCCTACGGCGTGGACTGGAAGACCTACGCCGACCCGATCAAGACCGAGGCCACCACGAAGGGGTTCGCCGGCCGCTTCGGCGCCGGCCTGCCCCGGATCAGCGACGGCTCGTTCCTGTTCCTCCAGCACATGATCAGCAAGATGAAGCCGATTGTCGGCGGCCAAGGTGGATCGCGCATCGCGATCGTGCTGTCCGGCTCGCCGCTCTTCTCCGGCGGCGCTGGGTCCGGGGAGTCGGAGATCCGGCGCTGGATCATCGAGAACGACTGGCTGGAGGGCATCGTCGGCTTGCCGGATCAGATGTTCTACAACACCGGCATCTCCACCTACGTCTGGATCGTGACCAACCGCAAGCCGGCCGAGCGGGCCGGCACCGTGACGCTTGTCGACGCCCGGGAGCTCGGCACGAAGATGCGGAAGTCGCTCGGCGACAAGCGAAAGGAGCTCAGCCCGGACGCGATCAGCGAGATCAGCCGCCTGTTCCGTGATGCGCTCGAACTGGCCGGCTCAGACCCGCGCGTGAAGGTGATGCGCAACGAGGAGTTCGGCTACGCGCGGCTCACCGTCGAGCGCCAGATGCGTCGGGTCTGGCGGATAGATGACACGACCCTCGTCGAGCTGCCTGGGGACCTTGCAGCCGTGGTCGACAAGTTGCGCGGCCAAGCTTGGACGACTGAGAAGGCGGCGCGCATCGCCGTGGGCGCGTGCGGGCTGGACACCAAGCAGATCAACACCGTCGTCAAGACGATCACGGTCTACGACGCCGAAGCCGAACCGATCAAGGCGAAGAAGGGGCACGGCTTCGAGGCCGACCCCGACCTGCGCGAACAGGAGAACATCGCTCTTCCCTCGGGGTACCTCGACCTGGGCGAGCAGGAGCGGATCAAGGCCGTTCGGGAGGCTGCTGTGAAGCACCTCGCCGAGGAGATCCACCCGTACGTTCCCGACGCCTGGATCGACCATGACAAGACGAAGATCGGCTACGAGATTCCGTTTGTCCGCCAGTTCTACGTCTACACCCCACCGCGTCCGGTCGCGGAGATCCGGGCCGACATCGACGCCCTCGAGCTTCAGGTTCAGCGGTTGATGCAAGGACTAGCAGGATGAGTAGTAGACCGGGTTGGCAAGGTATCCCGGCCTCGATCCCGCAGGTTCCATTCCGGCGTGTCATGACGCGGCTCGACCGGCCGGTACCGGCTGACGCAGAGATCGTCACGGCATACACCGACGGCCAAGTCACTCTCCGACGTAACCGGGCGAAGATCGGTTACCACGAGGCGACGGATCTCTCTGGGTACCAAGGTGTCGAGGTTGGCGATTTCGTCGTCCACGGTTTGGACATCCTGCGTGGGTCGGTCGGAGTTTCCGAGTCCCGTGGTGCTATGTCGAGCGTCTGCACAGTCTGTCGGCCGTCACCAGATGTCGATGGTCGATACGTCGCGTATGCGATTCGAATGCAGGCAGCCAGCGGCTATACCCGGGCCCTCGCCCGAGGGATCCGCGAAGGCGGCGCTGACTTCAGGCGCTGGGACACCATGGCGGAGCTCCCGGTGCCTGTGCCACCTGTCGCTGATCAGCGCAGGATCGCGGATTTCCTCGACGACCAGCTCTCTCGCATCGACAAGATTATCGCCGCTCGACGGCAACAACTCGATCAACTTGGCGAGTACCTCCAGGCCGCTATAGATGCCGCCTTTCTTCCAGGCCCTGGTGGTGGGGCGCCCGCAGGCCGATTCGTGCGAGTGCTGTCGGGGTGGGCCTTTCCGAGCGGTAGTTACTCGGCGGATCCCACCGACATCCGCCTGCTGCGAGGCACAAATGTCGGGGTCGGCCTCGTCCGCTGGGACGACGTCGTCTACTGGCCAACCGATCGGATGACTGGACTCGCGCCGTTCAGGCTTGCCGACGGTGACATCGTGCTTGGCATGGACAGGCCTTGGATCGGCGACGGACTGCGTATAGCCCGGTTGACCGCCGAAGACCTACCGTGCCTGCTCTTGCAGCGCGTTGCCAAGCTCACGCCCTCATCGGCAATACGTCCGGCCTTCGTGTTTTGGGCCTACCGCGCGACTGCCTTTCGCCAGCAGGTGGAGTCCGAGTTGACAGGTCTCGCCGTACCGCATCTCAGCGCAGAGCAGATCTTGTCGTATCGGCTGCCCATCGCAGACATCGCCGAGCAGGATCGCCTCGTCCGGGGAGTCGAGGAGAAGGCTGGGTGGCAGCGATCGCTGAAGAGCTCGATCGAATCCGCGATTCGTCTCGCGGAGGAGTTCAGGCGCTCCTTGATCACGGCGGCGGTAACCGGCGAGTTCGACATCTCGTCAGCGGATGGATCGCGGGTGCCGGCATGAGCAACGTGAGGTCGGAGTCCGCGTTCGAGGCCTCGATCGAGGCGCATCTCCTCGCCAACGGTTGGGACGAGGGCACGGCGGGATACGACGTAGCGCTGGGCTTGATGCCGATCGAGCTGGCAGCATTCGTCGCAGCGTCGCAGCCGGAGGAGTGGGAGCAGCTGTCCCTGCGCTTGGGCGGCCCGGCAGCCGCGACGGCGAAGGTGGCGCAGTACGTCGCCAAGCAGCTCACCGACCGTGGCACCGTCGATGTGCTCCGGCGCGAGACCAAGATGAACGGCGTCGCGTTTCGGGTGGCGTTCTTCGCGCCGGCGAACGGGCTGACGGCGTCGTTGTGGGAGCGGTACCGCGCGAACCGGCTGACGGTGGTGCGGCAGTTGCATCACAGCGAGTCGAAGCCGGGCGACTCGCTCGACATGACCCTGTTCGTGAACGGCATCCCGACGGCGACGGCGGAGTTGAAGAACCCGCTCACGCAGCAGACGGTCGCGCACGCGATGAAGCAGTACCAGCAGGACCGTAACCCGAACGATCTGATCTTCCGGCACCGGGCGGTGGTGCACTTCGCGGTCGACCCGAATCAGGTGTACATGACAACGCGGCTGGCCGGGGACAAGACCCGGTTCCTGCCGTTCAACCAGGGCAGCGGCGGCTCCGGGCAGAAGGGCGGAGCCGGCAACCCAGTGAACCCGGCCGGCTACGAGACCGCGTACTTATGGGAGCGGGTCTGGCACCCCGACGCCTGGCTCGGTCTACTGGGCGAGTTCGTGCACGTCGAGGACGTCTTCGACGACGACGGCAAGAAGACCGGCGAGACCCGCACGCTGTTCCCGCGCTTCCATCAGTGGGATGCGGTGCAGAAGCTGCTGGCCGCGACCCGGGCGGCCGGTCCGGGAGTGAACCGGCTGGTGCAGCACTCGGCCGGGTCCGGGAAGTCGAACACCATCGCCTGGACCGCACACCACCTGTCGCGGCTGCACACCCCGTCGTTCCACGGCGAGCTCACCGACGAGGTGAAGGCGGCCGCGCTCGGCGTTGACCAGCCGATCTTCAACAAGGTCATCGTCATCACCGACCGCGTGGTGCTCGACCGGCAACTGCAGGCCACCGTGGCCGGGTTCGAGCACACACCAGGCACGATCGTGAAGATCGACGAGGACTCCCAGCAGCTGCGCGCGGCGCTGGCCGGACACACCGCCCGCATCATCATCACCACCCTGCAGAAGTTCCCCGTCGTGGCCGAGATGGCTGCCCAGGACGTCGACGGGAACGTCGCCGGCCAGCGGTTCGCGGTCATCGTCGACGAAGCGCACTCCTCCACCTCGGGCGACGCGATGAAGGACCTGAAGAAGGTCCTCTCGACCGGCGGCGGGGACTCGGTCCTGCTGACCGAGGAGGAGGCGGCCAACCCGCTGAGCGTCGCGGAGACGGCGGAGGCGAAGGCCGAGGCGGAGACGCCGGACGCCACCGATGTGCTGGCGGCGTCGATGACCGCGCGCGGCGCGCAGAAGAATCTGGCCTTCTTCGCCTTCACCGCGACGCCGAAGCCCAAGACCCTGGAGCTGTTCGGCGACCTTGCAACGGGGTCGGACGGCGAGCCGGTGCGGGTGCCGTTCCACCTGTACTCGATGCGGCAGGCGATCGAGGAGGAGTTCATCCTCGACGTGCTGGCCAACTACACCACCTACGACACGTACTACCGGCTGGCGAACACCGAACCGACCGAGGACCCGGACGTGCCGGTGAGCAAGGCTTCGGCGGCGCTGGCCCGGTTCGTGTCGCTGCACCCGACGAACCTGGCGCAGAAGGCGGAGATCATCGTCGAGCACTTCCGGCAGAAGACCGCCGGCAAGATCGGCGGCCGCGCCAAGGCGATGGTGGTCACCCGGTCCCGGCTGCACGCCGTCCGGTACAAGCAGGCCATCGACGCCTACATCACGAAGAAGCGCTACGACACCGGCCCGAACAAGATCGCCACCCTGGTCGCGTTCTCCGGCACCGTCACCGACCCGGCCCAGCCGACGGTGGCCTGGACCGAGCCCGGGATGAACGGCTTCGGCGAGGCGCAGCTGCCGAAGCGGTTCGCCAGCGACGACTACCAGGTGCTGGTGGTGGCCGAGAAGTACCAGACCGGGTTCGACCAGCCGCTGCTGCACACGATGTACGTGGACAAGAAGCTTGCCGGGGTCAAGGCGGTGCAGACGCTGTCCCGCTTGAACCGCACCCACCCCGGGAAGGCCGACACGTTCGTGCTGGACTTCGCCAACAGCGCCGAGGAGATCCAGGACGCGTTCGCGCCGTTCTTCGAGCAGTCCAGCGCGGCGCCTACCGACCCGAACGTGCTGTACGGGTTGGAGCTCACCATCAAGGCGGCGCAGGTCATCCACCCGGACGAACAAGCAGCGGCCGTGGCGGCGCTGCTGTCCGGGTCCACGGCGAGGCAGAAGGACGTCTACGCCAACCTCAACCCGGCCGCGAACCGGTTTGTCGCCCTACCAGAGGACGAGCAGCGGGACAGCTTCCGGCAGGCGCTGAAGTCGTACGTGCGGGCGTACTCGTTCCTGGCCCAGGTCATGCCCTGGACCGACCGCGACCTCGAGTCGCTGTACCTCTACGGGCGAGCGCTGCTTCCTCTGCTGCCCACGGCCCCGGACGAGCCGCTCCCGCAGATCAGCGACAGCGTTCTACTCACCCATCTGCGGACCGAGGCGCAGGCGCAGGAGGAGAACATCGCGCTCACCACCGGCACCGACGAGCCCGGGGTCGCGTTGCCCGGCGGCGGCATCGGGAAGAAGTACGAGTCGCCGGTGGAGAAGCTGTCGCAGCTGATCGCGACGCTCAACGACAAGTTCGGAATGAACCTCACCGACGCCGACAAGGTGTGGTTCGAGCAGCAGAAGCAGGCCGTCAAGGAGAACGAGCACGCCCGCGTCGTCGCGCTGAACAACGACCGCGACCAGTACCGGGTCGTGCTGGAGAAGATCGCCGAAGACGCCATCATCGAGCGGCACGAGTCCAACGGGCAGCTGTTCAACGCCTTCTTCGACAAACCCGGCTTCCGGGAGAAGCTGCTGGAGTATCTCGCCGAGTCCTACGACGAGATCCGCGAAGAGGGCGAGGCGTCCTGACATGGCCGCGCCTGCCCACACTCGCTGCAAGCACGAGCTGCTACCGGGCCAGTGCGCCGACTGCGCGCGACCACCGGCCAGGCAGAAAGCGGTAACGCCCTTGACCGGTTCGGCCGCCGCAGCGCAGGTTGAGCGGCTGGTCAAGGCGCTACTCGCCCAGCAGGGCGGCATCGGCAAGAGCAAGGCGGTGCGCAAGGACCTCGCGAAGCGGGTGCTCGACGCCGAGGCGGCCCTGAGCAAGACGGACCGGCGACGCGCGAGGCGGATCGCGATCGAGCGTCAGCCGGCGTTTCGTCCCACCAGGGCGCAGCTGGCGCACGAGGACAGGGTGGCTGGCATCTACCAGCCGTGGGCGTCGCCGCAGAACGTCGGCCGCGGCAAGCGCAGCTGACCAAATCGCCGAGAGGGGCAGGACGACACGATGGGCAGACTCGACGACGACTGGCTCGCATCGGCTAGCGCCAGTGACCTGCTTGCCGGATACGCAGCCATCCTGCGAACGTTGCGCGAGCGGGGCGTCGTGCGCTCGGCCAACGCCCCAGTCGGGGACTACGCGGAGCTGCTGGTGGCTCAAGCGCTGAACGGCGAGCTGG
This sequence comes from Jatrophihabitans cynanchi, assembly GCF_027247405.1. Lineage (NCBI taxonomy): Bacteria > Bacillati > Actinomycetota > Actinomycetes > Jatrophihabitantales > Jatrophihabitantaceae > Jatrophihabitans > Jatrophihabitans cynanchi. The sequence goes on from NZ_CP097463.1 coordinate 2,735,028, forward strand.
TGGAGAATTTCTCGGTGAAGTCCTACGACCTGGACTGCCCCGAATACCAGCGCGTGCAGGTGAAGGCGCGCCTGGTCTCGTCGCCCCGGAGATCCGGGCAGCTCCAGACCTCGCCATTCCGCTCCTGGGACTTCGACCACGCTGCCCTGGTGTTGGTCGACGCCGACACCTACATGGTGGAACAGGCGGTCCTGCTGCCAGTCGAGGCGGTGCAGGCCGTCGCGTCGCACCGCTCGCACGTCAACGGCGCGGTGGTGCAGATGAACGCCGCGACCATGCAGCACCCGCAGGCGGTGGACATCACCGACCGGATGCGTGCGGCTGCTGCAACGTCCCCCACTTCGTGAGATGGGCCGTCCGCGGCCCTTCTTGCGGCGCTACAGCCAGTGGAACAGCTCGGGGACGATGACGCCGTCCCAGAGGAAGTCCACGAGTGGCCGGGCGCGTGCGATGGCGTCCTCGGCGCTGCGCGGCTCGGCGTGGCCCTGTTCTGGTTCGGGCCCGCTGATCCACCACGCGGCGAGCGCGGCGGCGGTCGGCAGCCACTGGGTGGGGTCGGGTAGTTCCCGGCGGTGACCGTCGAGGCGTGCCCTGGCCGCCTCGTGCAGGTCGTCGATCTGGTCCGACCGCATGCCCGGACAGGCCGAGCCGATGGCGGCGAGCATCTCCTCGGTGGTGGGGTCGAGGTCGGGGGCCATGGCCATGCCGGCCGCGATGTGGACGATCAGGGCGTCGAGCAGCGGGCCGTGCCAGGTGGTGTCGTCGCGGCGCTGGAAGGCGGCGAGCAGGCAAAGCCGGTGGTGGGGGAGCCAGAAGGGCGGGTCCGCGATGAGCTGGCGGAGCACGTTCTCCGCGGCGGTCAGTTCCCAGCCTGCGGCGACCGTGTCGCGCAGCCGCCGCACGGTGAAGTCGTCGGTGAGCGTGTCGTCGGGGCCGTCGTTGATGAGGGGAGTGAGCGGGTGGTCCATGGGTGTCCTTGGATAGGCGAAGTTGGAGGGCAGCGGGGCGTCCGGGCCGCGGACGCGGTCGATGCTGAGTGGCAGCGCTGGCTGCCGGGCGGGCGCGTGGAGGGTTGATCACCTCCTGGTCCACGCGGGGTCGGTGCCCGAGAGCCTTGGTCGACGGGTGGTAGGCGCGGGTGCGTGGTGGTCACCTCCTCGGTGCACCCGCGGTCAGAGTGGGATGGGGACGTCGGGCGTGGAGCCTCCTTTCCGGTCGTGGTTGTTAGGGCCGCGTCGTCGGTTTCGCTGTGGAGTTCTCAAGGAGCCGGTGACGCGTGAGCGTCGAGTCCGAAGGTCCGCGGCCGTCCAGGCGGCGCAATCGCCACCGCGGCCGGACGCGGTCAGGAGGTGTACAGGGCGCGTTCGCCGAGTTGGAACAGCTGCCGGTACAGGGTGGTGGGCTGGACGCCGGCGTAGGCGGCGGCCGCGGTGAGCCCGTGCTTGCGGCCGTGGTCGGCGGCGGCCCAGTACCGGAAGGATCCGGCGGACAGGCCCGGTTCGCGGCGGAGGTCGGCGACCTTGAGGAGCTTGCGGACCTGCTGGTCGGCACAGACCTGGGCGCTGGTGGAGGTGAGCGGCTGGTTGCCGCCGTACAGCACGGACGCGTCGGCGGGTACGGGCTGGGCGCGGCGGCGTTCGGCCTGCCAGGCGGTCAGCGCGGCGACGTCCCATGGGTCGAGGCGGTTGGTGCGGGTGGCGATGGCGGTCTCGGCCCAGCCGCGGTCGGCCGGGCGGCCGGGCAGGGCGATGGTGGCGCCGGCGAGGTCGAGGTCGCGCCAGAGGATCTGCGGGGCCTCGCTGGTGGTGGCGGTGCTGGAGCAGATGGCCAGCGCAGCGGCGGCCAGGTGCCGGGTGCGGCTGGTCTGCGCGAACGACGCAGCCAACCGCACCAACAGCACCTCGTCGTGCGTGGCCGGGCGGACGTGGACCTGCTGGTCGTAGCCGTTCCGGTTCCGGTGGGCGGTGGCCGCGCCGCGGCGGGTGCCGCGCTGGTCGACGCGGACCTGACCGGGCACCGGCAGCAGGCCGTGGACGGGGCTGAGCGCCGGGCCGGTCGCGCTGAACCCGGTGGGCACGCCGTGGTCGGCCAGGGCCAGGTACGCGGCGTGGATGGTGTTCTTGGCCAGCACGGCGGCGTCGGCGTCCAGGCCGTCCTCGAGGACGAACTGGTGCGCCAGCGCCGGGGGGATGTCGGCCCAGCGGGTGATGCGGTGCTGGCCGGCGGCGATACCGACCAGGGTGATCAGCACCGAGGTCATCGCGTCGGTGGCGGCCGGGTCGGGCGAGACCTCGTCCCAGCTCCGGACGACCAGCGGCAGCGAGTCGACGATGCTGCCGGCCAGCGCCGCGCTCGTGTCGTAGACGGGCCGGCGGGCCAGGGCGAGGTCGGCGTGGCTGCAGCCGGGGTCGACGCGCAGCAGCAGCGAGCCGAAGGCGGACTGGCCGACGCCGACCGGAGCCGGGTCGCTGGGGGGTGCGGGGGTGCCGCCCGGCGTGGGGGCGGGGGCCGCGGTGGTCACGGGATTCCTTCAGCGGGTGGTCGTTGGGGGATGCGGTGAGTGCCGGTGTGCGTTCAGGGGCGGAACTCGCGGGCGACGGCGTAGGCGGCGCGGACCAGCGACACCGGGTCGTGGTGCAGCAGGGTGAGCTCGCCCTCGGTGACCGGGGCCGGGAAGGCGCACACCAGGCGCGCGATCCGGGTCTGGACGGCGTGCAGCGCCAGATCGTCGTCGGGCGTGGCGAGCCTGCGGGCGGCGTAGCGCCGGACCCAGCACGCCAGGCCATGCTGCTCGGACATCCACCTGCTGAGCTGCGCCGGCCAGCCGTCCTCGACGGCCTCCACGACGTAGCCGGTCAGCGCGAGGAACAGCGTGGCGGCCATCGACGGGTCGACCGCCGAGCGCAGCAATGCGCTGCGGTGGCGGTTCAAGTCCATGGCATTGCTCAGCGCGGCGTCGATCGTGCGCGCGGTGGCCTCGTCGAACTCGCTCGGGATGACGATCTCGTGCTGGGTGATGGCGGTGCCGAAGTCCACCGCGGCGGTGCTGGTCGTGCTGGTCATGGAAGCTCTCCACTGTCGTTCGGAGGATTCGCGGCCCGATGACCGCTGAAACCAGCCTCATCGAGCGGGGCGCGGAAAGCGTCCGACGAGAACCTGATCTTCCGCGTACGGCGTGCGCCCCGCCCCGTGCGGCTTTCGCCGTACCTCCGTACGGTTTTCGCCGTACCTCCGTACGGCATCGGCGCTACCGAACTGCGAAGTTGCGATGAGTGAGACCGAAGTTGCGTGCTCTCGCTCCGGACCAAACCGCGGAAGTTACACGGCTCGCACCGGCCTGATCGTGTGGGTGTCGGCTCTTGCCGGACCCGGCGAAGGGCAGCGATGTCAGCGCCGTGGTGTGCCTGGCCGAGTACTGCACGTCGCCGCGGCGCTGCTGATCGAACCAGGCCGCCCACGCTCGGACGAGCTCGTAGACGTCGACGGTGCCGATCTCGCGGGTCAGCCCCGGCGCCTCGACTGCGTCGGCAGCGGTGGTGTCGGCGGGATCTCGCCCGTGTGGAGCCGGCAGACGGGACACGCGCACGTTGGCGAGATCAGCGGCCTCCACCGAGCTGACCCCCGCGGGCGTGGGTCAGAGACGCTCGCGCAAGGCGGTGGTCGGGTCGCGGCGAGATAGCAGGGTGCCCTTCGAGCCTCGCGGTCGAACAGATGCTCGCGAACCACCGCAGGGCCAGGCGAGGGGTCCGGCCGGCGGAGGTGTGCACGCCACGCTTGTGCGGGGCGGGCGATGGGCGGGGTCGGTGCGCGACCGGTTGGCGGGTAGGTGAGTGTGAGGCGTTGACGGCCGGTCACGCGGCCCACCGGGCAGCGTCGGCACGCGCGGCGGTGAGCACGGGTTGCACGTCGGAGCCGCTGCGCAGCCAGGCTGCTGCCGACACATTGCCGGGCAGGTACGGCGCCGGTGCGGCCAGCCATCGTGCCGCGCGCCAGCGTCGGTCGTCGCCGGGCGTGATCAGCACGTCGAGGAGTTCGCGAAGGTGCGGCAGCGGGTTCCCGCGGTCGTCGAACTGCAGCGCGGGGTAGCGCCAGAAGCCGGACTCGGTCCGGCAGGCCAGCAGCGTGTGCGCCTTGTTGCGCTTGTCGATGGCCTGCTTGCTGATGCCGAGCCAGCGCGACAGCCCGCGGGTGTCGTAGCAGGGGCCGACCAGGGCCGCGGTCGGGTGCCGGCCGATCGGGATGGCTGCACCGACGCGCGCGGTCAGCTCCTCGGCGCTGCCCAGATCCTCTGGGCCCAGACCGTTCTCGGTGGCGAGCGCGAGCCGCGTTTCGATCGTGGCCACCAGCTGCTCGCGCAGACTCGCGAAGCTGGCACTGAACGTCGCGTACATCACCGCCGCACCCTCTCGGTCAACCGCGTCAACCTCTACCGTACGACGCAGTCAGCGCGGACAGGGCCGACTTCGAGGGGCCGCCCGATACCGCGGCCAGGTGCTGGCTCCGGATTGGCGTCGATCGCCTGTGTCGCAGCGAGACCTCACACTCTCGTCGTGGCAAGCACTGAGGCATCGAACACCCCGTCCGCAACGCCCGCGGAGACGACGTCCGCGCTGTACCCGGGGTTGGGCGGACGCTGGCTGGTGAGGACCAGGCGCAGTTCGCACGTCTGGGACTTGGACGCGTCGACCTACCAACGGCTGCCGGGGTCCACGGCCAAGCGCATGCCGCATGACGGCCGGGAGTTGCGGATCACCCGAGTGACGGCGTGGCCGGCGGTCGGCCGGTCGGCGTTGGTGTTCTTCGACGATCCGCACCTGGACGCGCTCGAGCACTGGCGGCAGTGCTCGACCATCCAGAGCATCACCCGACTCGCACCCGGCGAACCCTCCGAAGACCAACCCCAACGCTGAAGCAGCGGTCCTTGCCACCATGCGCTGATCCGGCCCGGATGAGCCACGCCGCGGTGAATGCACGGGCGGTTTGGGCTGCCCCCCTTGCGGGGGACGAAGCCGCACCGAGGGGTAGCGGCGCGCACCAATCCATCCGAGCGGTGCGCCGCGTCGCCGGCCAGCAAGCCCGCCGGCCGGGACGCCTAGCCCGTGGAGGGCTCATGTCACCAAACGAGCAGTTCGATCAGGCCCCGGACGACCTGCCTCCCGGCGGGTCGAGCGTGATGCCGCTGCCGCCTCGGCTCGCGGTTGCTGTCGCCCGACGGCACGCGCTGGCCGCGCACTGGGCCGAGTCCATGGCCCATGGCGGCCCGGGCGCGGAGATCTTCCAGGAGTTGGCCGACCTGGAAGAGGCCATCGCCGAGGCCTGGCCCCGCTTCTGGGACGAGCACGCCCATGACTGGGCGATCCGCGACGCCGGGCTGATCCACAGTGAGGCGACGCCTACCGCCGCCTGCCGCACCTGCACCCTGCAATCGGCAGCGTGGAGGCGCGAGGCTGCCTGACCGCAGCGTCGGTCAGCAACGTTGGTGATCTCGAGGAGGGGCGGAACAGCAGATCCGCCCCTCCCTCACGTCCGGGAAACGGGGGCGATTGCGCCGGCCGGCGGCCTTCGGACCGGTCACGACGTCCCGCACCGACGTCGAAGGCGCAATCATGTCCATCCACCCGTCCTTCACTGCCACGCCGACCGTGGCCACGCCGTCCCCGGTCCTCGCGAAGCCGGAGAGCACCACCGACCGGACACCCATCGTCCCCGACAGCGCGCGGGAACACGCGCCGAAAGACGCGCGCAGAGCAGGCTTCACCGCGAACAGTCCCGCAACACCCATCACCGCCGACACCCGGCCCACGCTGCAGCAGTTGACGCTGCCGGGGCCGCGGCGAGATGACGAGGGCCGTGGCGGCGCGATGGCCGGGCTCAACCTGATGCGGCTGATCATCCGCTGCCCACTGTTGCCGGCCTGGTCGAGCCGCATCATCCGCTCCCGCAAGGGGCGCCCCTCGGGACTGAAGAAGCCCGACCTGTTCTGGACCTTCTACCTCCTCGCGACGCGGGAGTTCGGCAGCCACGAACAGCTGGACCAGGAGCTGAAGACCCACTGGTCGGCGATCCGCGACGAGTTCTGGTTCGAACATGGCGTCCTGCTGCCCGACGCGAAAGCGGACGGGGAGGTGTACGGCTACATGGACTTCAAGAGCTGGCGCAAGCACAACGTCATCGAGGCCGGCCGGGTCGAGGCGATGCTGCGCCAACTCACCGTTGTCTCGGCGCCGCTGGCCGCCGCCATCCGCGCCGCCGAGGAACCGACCGGCGCCGTGCGCGACCCGCTGAACCCAATGCCGTGGGACTGCCTGTCCGCCGACGGCACCGTCATGGACACCGCCTCCAGCGTGTACGAGCACAGCTACGTCGACCAGGACGGTCACACCGTGAAGAAGATCCAGGGAAGCCGCGCGAAGACAGGCAAGCCCCGGCTGTACCAGCCGACGCGCAACACCGGCCACAAGCGCTCCGGCGGCGGTCGCGGTCTGTTCAACGTCGCCGCGGTCACCAAGGGCGTCGACACCTACACCCGCGTCGCGCTCGGCGTCGCCATCGGCGACCACACCCAGGGCGAGGTGCCCATCGCGATGGGCCTGCTCGAGCAGATCTACGACGTGGTCGGCAACCAGTTCCCCGTCCTGCTCTACGACGGCGCGCTCACCCCCGTGTTGTGGCACGAGCTCACCCGCCGCTACGGCATCTACTGCGTCAACGCCAACTACGCCCGGCCTCGGCAGAAGGGCGAGCCCGCCTTCGACGCGCCGGACGAGCTCCTCGGCGCCCCGGCCGGTGCCGGCAAACGGCTCTACGGCCGACGCCGCAACGACCCCAAACGCACCTACATCACCGGGCTGCCACCCGAACGCCACACCGGGCCGGACGGCCACACCCACCTGCATCACCTGGTCGCCGACGACGGCGGCGTCTACGAGCTCGACCGGGCGTGGCGCCGCAGCGACCCCGGCGTCCGCCAGCAGCTGCTCGTCCCAACCCGCCTCGAGCGGTTGGTCGACGACCGGGACGAGTACTACTTCGCGGTCACCCTGACCGGAAAGTGCACGCACAGCAGTTTCGACGTCACCTTCCACCTGCGCGACCACCAGCCCGAGCCCGGCGGGGAGCTGTCCTGGAAGTCGCAGGTCGCCAACATCCGGATCTTGCCCGAGGCGCTGATCGAGCGCTACGCGGTCGTGTTCGGTCGCCGCAACCAGATCGAGTCGTTCTTCTCCTGGCTGGAGCAGCGGTTCCGGCACAAGGACCGTCACGCCTCCTACGGCATCGACTCCGAACGCCTCGACCTCGCCGCCGTCGCCCTGCTCGAGAACGTCCGGGCCTGGGGGCACCTCGCGCTACGCCACCCCCGCCACGCCGAAGCCCTCGCCGCGCAGCTCGCCGAGATCGCGCACACCACCACCGTGGCCGGCGACTCCCCGCCCACCCCAACGCCCCGGCGCTCGGTCCTGGACGGCAGCCCGTCCACGCCGATCGTCCGGGCGAGTGTGCCCGTCGGCGTGCCCGTCACGCTGCCTCGTGTCGAGGTGCCCGCAGGCGTCGGAGCGTGGCCTGCCGGTCGGAGGCAGTAGCGGCGTGGTGGGCGGCCAGGGCGTTATTGAGCAGCCCGTAGCACAGGACGTCGAGCAGCTGCCGGGCCGCGCCCAGGCTCATCGCCCGGTCCACCAGCAGGCTGCGCTTGAAGTGGGCGTTGAACGCCTCGGCGTCGTTGCGCAGCCCGTACAACCGGGTGAAGTCCTCCTCGCCCTCGGCGATGACGCGCACCGCATCGGCGCGGCGGTGATCCGGGTCCCCGGGTTCGCCGTGCGGGGTCACCCAGGCCAGGAACACTCCCTGCGGGCAGGGGATCTCGTAGGCGACGTTGAAGTGGTAGCCACCGTGCAACCGGCGGGACCGCTTGACCTGTTTGCGGGGCAGCCGGCTCACCACGACCGGGGTGCCGGCGTCGTCGGTGCCGATCTCACTGACCGCACCGTCGACCGCGGCCAGGGTGTGCCGGCAGACGCCGGTTGGGGTGTCGTGTTCCCACTGGCCGAGCGGGTGCCAGCGTGGCGCCGCCGGGGGTTTCTGCTGGCCGGCGGCGCGCTGCTTACGGCTCCGGGTCTTGCTCGAGGCGTGGACCTTGTTGACCACCAGCAGCCCGCACTCGCGCATCAGCTCGTCGATGTGCACCCCGCGCAACGCGCCGTCGTAGACGACGACCTGCATCCCCGCCCCGGCCACCACGTGCAATGCCTTGATGCCGGCCACGGCCGCCTCGGCCTCGCCGCCGGGGCGTTCGGTCCGATGGACGCCGAGCACGACCCGCTGATGCGCCCGGTCGCCCCGGGCGTAGAGGGCCACGAAGTTCTGCCCGTGGACTGGGCCGGCGTGGCCGTGGAAGTCGGCGGCGTCCGGGTCGAAGCGGCGCCGCGGCGACGCGATCGGGTTGCCGTCCGGGTCCAGGTACTCGACCTTGGTGAGGCCGGTGGCCGGGTCGGTGACCCGCCGGGCCGCCGGCGGCCGGTACATCGGCCGCACCACGGTGCCGTCGCCGTAGACGGTGCGGCTGCGGTCCGGGTGGGTCAGCGACCCGGGCCCGTCCGGCCGCAGCAACCCGAGCTGCCGGGCCTGCTCGACCGCGGCGCGGGTGAACTCCTCCCGCAGCGCGTCCAACACCTCGGGGTCGGTGAAGTAGTGGTTGCGGGCGTACTTCCACGCGTCCCACCCCGGTGGCACCGGGCCGGCCGGCGAGATCTCCAGCTCCGGGTCCTCCGCCCGCATCCAGTCGGCGGCGTCGAGGATGAGCTGCCAGGTGCCGGGGTGGCGCAGCTCGTTCTCCACCCGCACCCCCGACCGGTACACCCGGGCCAGCACCCCGTACCCGAGCAGCACCCACGCCGGGTGCTGCGCCGGCCGGCCGGTGCCCTGCCGCGTCGGCAACAGCGCCGCCAGCCGGTACAGCGCCGGCAGCGAGAACACCGCCCGGACCTGATCGGCGGTGGTCAGCACCTCGCTGCGCACCGCCCGCAGCTTCCTCATCGGCCCTCCCCTCCCCGGCTGCGGCGACCTCGACCGGTCGCGGCGGCCCGCCAGTCGAGGCCGATGTCGGTCGCGGCCTCGTCCAGCGACCGGTGCCCGAGCGCCAGCGCCGCCTGCTCGATCGAGCCAGTCCGCTCGTAGATGACGCGCCCGGCCCAGTGCCGCACCGACCCCGGCCGCACGTCCGGCTCCCGGCCCAGGCCGGCCTGGTTCAACACCGCCCGCAGCGCCGTGCAGGCGGCCGCCTGCGCCTTCGCCCCGCCCGGCGGCCGGCGCCCGCCGTAGGCCAGCAGCGTCTGCCCGTCCGCGCCGGCCGCGTGCAGCTCCACCACGCGCCGCGCGACGACCGCCCGACCCCACTCGCTCAGCACGCCCACCCTGGGCTCGTGCCGGCGGGTGCCTGGCAGCGCCACCCCGGTCGCTCCGACCCCATGGCGGACGTCGGCGACCCGCACGGCCGCGATCTCGCTGCTCACCGCGGTCGCTTCGGCCAGCGCCCACACCGTCGCCCGCACCGGTGACCACAGCTGCGGATGCCCGTACGCGCTCAACCGGGCCAGGCCGAGCTCGTCGTCGGTCAGCGGCCTGGCGGCCAGCTCGCCGCGCGGCGGCAGCTGCAGGTCGAGCGTCGGGTCGCCGTTCGCCAGTCCGAGCGCGCGCAGTGACCGGTACAACGCCCGCAGCGCGGTCCGCCGCGCGTGCATCGTCGCCAACTGCGGCGCCCTCCCGGACCCGGTAGCCGCCCGGACGAACTCCTCCGCCTGCCGCGGCGTCACCGCCGCGAACGACGACGTGCCCCGGAAGGCGAGCCGCTGGGCGAACCGCGACACCGTCTCGCCCATCCGAAGCTGCGTCTGCTCGGTCAACGCCACCGAACTCGCCCAATGCGCCTGGACCCGCGCGAGCGTCTCCTTCAAATCACACCGTGTGCCGGACGTGTTGCACCCCGAACCCGGCGACGCCGTCCTGCTCAGATGGCTGGACACCTCTTGCGTCGACATCACCCGTCGGCCCATCCCGACCCCTTCCCGGCCACCGATTGGACGGCCGAAGGGTGCGGGCCACCGACGTCACGGCATTCGCTCGGCGGGGTCGTCGCGCTGCGAGCCGTGGCTGATTGCGCCGCGGCCTTGGTCGGCGACGTTCAGTCACGCACTACGCGGCAGCACCTTGAGAACTCCACAGTGGAAACCACGGCGGCCTGGCCCTCGGTCGGCGGACGGCGCGAGAAAGGAGGTGATACGAGCTCGCCCGGCCCGCGAAACGGGCGCAAAGTCGAACGCCGTTCGCGCCTGAGGTTGCACGCTACTTCGCCGGACTCTAGCTGACCGTCAGCGAGCGCCGCGGCGACGCAACGACGCGTTTCGCAGCTGCCATCCGCTGAACGGCGTCGTGGGTCGTTGGACACACGTCGCGGATACGGCACTGTAGCTACAGTTAGGCTACAGTTGAGCCGATGGAGGAGTTGTGCTGACGCTTCCCGCTCCTGACCGCCGCCCCCTGCCAAATGCGGCGTTGTCCCTTGTCGTCACGCAAGTCAGGTTCGACGCGCGGGCTGACGCGGTGTCCGGAGAGGTCTTGGAGGCCCTTCGCGGCCGCCTGGACGAAGCGGGCCACCGGTACACCCAGATGGACCAGCTATCAGCTCGCGATCTGATCGTCGGTCCGGCCGGGCCGATCGCGGAGACATCTGCGGTGCGCAAAGGTTGGCGGCTCGCCACGCCCGACAACCGATGGCAGCTGAGTCTGCTACCTGACTCGCTCTCGGTGGAGACAGCGCAGTTCGAGACGTTCGACGAGATGCTGCCCAGGGTCACGGCTGCACTGGACGCGCTGTCTGGCGTTGATAGGCCCACGGTGGTTACGCGTGTAGGTCTGCGCTTCATAAACCAACTCGAGTCGCCGCATCCCCTCAGCGGCATTGCGGATTGGCGGCCCTGGTTGGCGCCGGCGCTGCACGGAGCACTAGCAGATGACACTCTCCGCGACGGCGTCGTGGCCGCCGAACAGCGGATGGTGCTGGCCGTCGATGATTTCGTGCGCTCCGCTGTACGGTCCGGGCCGCTGGTCCACGACGGTGAGACTGCACGCTATCTACTCGACATCGACAGTTTCGTCGAGATGTCGGAGCTGTGGCGAACCGTCGACCTTCCAGGATTGATTTCCCGCCTGAACGACGTGAGCGTGTCGGTGTTCCAGCACCTACTATCGCCGAGGATGATCAGCTACCTGCAGGGCCACGAGGGAGGCGAGTCATGAGCGTTGCCGAGTTTGTCGACGAGGTGACCGGCGTGCCCACTGACGACCTGTGGACGCCCTACTCCAGCACCGGCCTCCTAGATGCGCTCCACGGCCGGCACCCCCGGGTGCTCGTCGTGCTCGACCAAACCCTCGAGCAGACCCCGGTGACCCCGTGGCCGCTACGGGCGCGACTCATCTCGGTGCCCGAGGCGTTATCGGTCGTTCCAGGGGCAAGCGGCGCGCCACCGCACCCAGGGGTTGTGGCGACACGGGAACTTGTGTCGTGGCTTGCTCGACCCCAGGCGGAGATCCTGCAGCTAGTCGGACTCGCCGAGTCGACTGTTGCGTATTGGCGGAATACGCCAACCGCCGAGATGAAGCCGAACAAGGGCGGTCGACTTCTCCGACTACACGCCGTGGTAGGGCTTCTCGTGGAGCACTTTGGAGTCGATGCGGTCCGGCGTTGGATGCGCGAGCATTCGTATTTCGACACCCTCGCCCCGGGTGAGGAGATGGTCGCGACCATCGAACGTGATGGTTACGCACGCCTTCGGACGATGAGGCCGCCGCGTCGGGCAGTATCGGAAGCGGATTGGGACGCCGCCGAAGCCGCCTGGCACAAGGGCGAGGCCGAGGAGGCTCGCCGGGAGCTGAATGACGGCCAGATCGCCATTGCCCCCGAAGAACCGGCCGCGCGGTAAGCGACCGTCCCGCGGACCCGCTTGGCCGTGGGACGACACGCCGGCGAACGAGAAGCTCATCGCAGCCAACCTCGCGACTGCAAGGAAGGCGGCAACCGCGCTCGGCCGCGTCGGCAGGCTGCCGACAGCCGACGACGTCCGCGACTGGCACATCGCCGCCCTGTCCGGCGTCCGGGTGGCCGACTCGTCCGTGGTGGGGCGCTTTCGCGGGGAGGACCCGGGCCCCACGACAGCGGTCGCCTACGTCGGGCTCATGGCCGGCTTGGCTCCGGCCGGGGTGCCGAAGGCAATCCACCGGTTCTTCCGGCAATTAGCGTCGCGCGTCGACCAGCTCGATCCCCGGCGCGATGAGGACGGAGGGTTGAGCGACGACCTCTACGACGATGTGCTCGACCTTCTAGCCTGGGTGCATGGGCAGTGGGTTCGAATCCACCCCTTCGTGAACCTCAACGGGAGCACCGCTCGCCTTCTGACGGTCTCGGTCGCCGCGTACTTCGGCCTACCGTTGCCGCTGCCCGGGAAGCCCCGCCCCACGAAGACCTTCGGGAGCGGGCTCGGGCTGAGCATCGAGTACGGACACGCCGCTGGGCTGCAGATGGCCGGAACGGATGAACCGATGCGTCTGTACCTTGCACAACTCCTTGCATGAGATGCCCCCACCGCGCAGTCCGCCACGCCACCGGCTCCCGGGCTCCTGACCGCAGGCGGACCCGGACCGCGGCGTCGGTGTGCGCGGGCGTATGGATTGCGCCGGAGCTGAGTCACGCAATTCGGAGCTGCTGCTCCTGACTGGTGATGTGCCATCCGTTGCAGGATCCGCAGTAGTACTTCCGTCGCTCGCCTCGCCGGCTCGAGTCGCCGGTGAGTTCCGCGATAGCGCGTGCGGTCGCAGCACGATGCACTGCCTGCGTCGCGCTGAGCTGATCTGGGAACCGAACCTTGCGTGTTACGGGGCACCTGCTTACCGGCGGTACCCCGTGACGCCGTCCGTGCGTCACAACACGACAACCGCGGTCAAGGCCGCCGCGCTGACACCGGCGGCGCCGACGACCGTCCAGCGCAGCACCTCCTTCGCGACCTTCACCTGTGTGGAGTCGGACTGCTGCGGCGCCATCTGGTCGAAGAACTCCCGGACGTCCCCCGCGAATCCGCCGACGACCGGGACCGAATAGATCCCACCGGTCGGTCGGGATTGCTTGGCGATCTCGATCTCGCCGCGTTCCATGGTGACCACTTCCAATCCCTGAGCTGGCTGACTTGTTGTCAGTAGTTGGAGAATTGCACGGCCAGCACGGTTGCGCAACTACTTCAAACAAGTGAGTTGTTGTAATCTGTAGACGTGGATCCAGTCGCTCTCGCTCGAGCGCAAGCCGAGACCTATCGGGTTGCCGCCGATGCTGACGAAGCGCTCGTCGTGGGGCCCGGGTGCCCCGACAACGCACGTCTGGGTGAATACCTCAAGGCACTGCGTGTGCAGGCCGGGTTCGCCTCCCGGGCCCAGGCTGCCGATGCCCTGGGGCTGTCGAGCGAGTACTTGCGGCTCGTCGAGAAGGGTGAACGCACACCCGCCCTCGGGCAGCTGCGCAACTTCTTGACTGTCTACAGCGCGGACGGCGCCGTCGAAAAGCCGCTGGCGAACGGTGCGCGCCCGGACCTGGTGCTCTTCAATCCTGCCGACGGTAAGACCGCGGTCGTCGAGTTCAAAAGCCGCATTCGCGAGGCGCGCCGTCCGGTGGTGCTCGACACGAACGTCATCGCGGAGGGATTGGCGACGTTTGCGGAAGTGCAGAAGCGCCTACTTGAATCGATCAACCCGGACGGTGCGAGGCAGGGGCTGGCCGTGGTTGCGGCAGCGCAGAAACGCCTACTGGAATCGATCAACCATGACGGTCCCGGGCAGGGCGAAGTGGTCCCGGCAGAAGCATCGTTCCAGCGCGACGCGCTGATCGGATCGATCGTAGGGCGACTAGCCGTCGCGGACGCCACCACGCTGAAGAAGATCGCCGAGCTGCTCGACTCGGTGCAGGCTTCCGCGACAGAGTTGGAGGCCCCGGAGGCAACCCGACCCGGTCCCGCGTGAGTCGCAGGCAGTATTCGTGCGGCTAGACCGAAACTCGGCACCGACCCTCCGCGACGGCTGGCTGGCAGCCGTTGGCCCGGCGTTCCAGTCCGAGAGTGGGAGCGTTCCATGATCGGCACGCCGACGTCTTCGGACTGCGAGTGAGCGCTCGAGGTCGAAGATCAGGACGGACCGCAAATGCTGGGGTAGAGCGACTTTCTCCCATACGCCAGAGGCCCGGGGGACAGGGACCTTGCTCGGGACAACCCTCAGGTGAACCCTCGGGAAAGCCTCGTCCCCATTCCGCCGACGTCCAGTGTGGCAGACGGGACCCAGCGTGCTGTACGCACGGACGAGGCCGAAGGGACGACCTGCCGGAGTCCCGACCCGGCGAGCGTCCGGCGAACCTTGTGGGCGAGTCGGCCGTCACGCACACCTCGCCCGCGAGGGCGTCGACGCCCTCGCAGCGGGATTCGCCGGGTAGATCGTCAGCAAGAGCGGGGCCGCGTGCGACCCGATCGAGACGGCGACTATCGAACGCTGTGCTGGTGGAACTGCCCGAAGCGGTGCTCGTCGTGGTGCCAGCCGTGCACGGGTAGCACCAGCACCACGGCCAACGCCGAAGCCAGAAGCGCGGCGGTGAGCATTGCGGCCCGACCCCGTCGACCCGGTACGCCGCCCCTGGATGCCACGCGCTGGGTGCGGCCGCTCATGAGGAAGACGGCCGGAACGAACCGCGCGAGCAGGTGCAGTCCGGTGCAGACCGCGAACAAGACGAAGAACGCCTGGTGAATCGTGATCGGGCTGACCTGCTGGCCGAGCAGCGCGAACAGGGACTGCTGGCTCTGTTCCTCGCCGATCGCTATCAGTGCGATACCTGACCCCAGCACTCCGAGCGTCGTGAAGACCACGAGCGGTCCGAGGAGGCGCAGCAGGGTCGGCGGCGGCCCGGCGCGCACGTACGCCGCCTGGCCGGTGTAGTACCGCACGATCCGCCATCCCGTGCTGGCGGACTTCATCAGGGTCAGAGCGACCATGACGATGCCGATGCCGACGTGCCAACCGATCAACCCGGTGACGTCGAGCAGGGTGACCAGTTCGGCGATGATGACGGCGAGCAGCAGGACTCCCGTCCAGGCGGTCAGCCGGGCGTTGCCGGCCGGCCCGCCGCTGCGCGGCAGGACGGGATCGTGGCGGCCGCCGCGGCCGATGGCCTCGGCCACGACGCCGTCGAGCAGGGCGTAACCAGAGGGGCCGGATGTCACGACCGCAGTGTGCCCGCGCGAGCTGAGAATCCGGTTGCTGACGGCGTCCGGCGACCGCGGGCCGACGCTCGAACCGGGTGCTCGTCCATGGGCCGGGTGATCCAGGTCGCCGAATCGTCGCTGGTACTCGGCTTGAGGATTCGCATTGGCCCGGGCTGGGATGATTCCCGCATGCTGATTTCGACGGGGGCGGCGCTCGGCATGGCAGTAACCGCGTTGGGGATGGTACTGACGCCGGGACCGAACATGATGTACCTGGTGTCGCGCAGCATCAGCCAGGGCCGGACGGCCGGCCTGATCTCACTGATCGGCACCGGAGTCGGCTTCATCGTGTACATGACGATGGCCAACGTGGGGCTGGCGGTGGTGTTCGTCGCGGTGCCGTGGTTGTTCATCGGGTTCAAGGCCGCCGGCGCCGCCTACCTGGGTTACCTGGCATGGCAGGCATTGAAGCCCGGCGGCCGGGGCCTGTTCGAGACCCGCGAGCTCGGACGGGACTCGTCGGCGAAGCTGTTCCAGATGGGCCTGATCACCAATCTGCTGAACCCCAAAGCCGCGATCATGTATCTGGCGCTGATCCCGCAGTTCATCGACCCGCGCCGGGGTCACACGGTCGAGCAGGGCTTCAGCCTCGGCGCGGAGCAGATCGCCGTCAGCATGACCGTGAACGCCTTGATCGTGATCGCTGCCGGTGCGATCGCCGGGTTCATCCGGCACCGCCCGAGCTGGGCGAGCTGGCAACGCAGGATCACGGGCACGCTGCTCGGCGGGGTCGCGCTGCTGCTCGCGCGCGAGGTGCCTGCCCGAGCGCGCGTCTAGCGGCGGAATCACCAACAGACTCGAACCAAGGCGGCCGCTGTGCGGATACCGAAGCGGAGGCCGCATCGACGGGAGGTCCCGTCAGCCGCGGGCCCTGGTGAGGCCCAGATAGACCGGCCGGTAGGACGAGAGCCGATGCGCCTTGCCGTCCACCCAGTTCGAGCACACGGTGACCAATAGCCCGCCGCCGGAAACCCTGGCCTCCGGATGCGCGCTCGCCATGTACCGGACCTGGCCGGACGCAGGCGCGGGCACCGCGCCGATCACCTCGCGCGTGTACGGACCGCGCGGCGCCGGAGCATCCAGCCGCACGATCGCCCGGCCGCTCTTGGTCACGTAGTGCCAGCCGTCCGGATCGGCGTACGCACTGCCCCCGGCCGGTCCGATCGCGTCAGCGACCGGACGGCGGCCCAGCGACCACTCGCCGCGTGCCGCGCCGGCCGCCGTCGCGGTCGCCACGTACAGCGCGCGCCGCAGCCCGGTGCCGGAGATGCCGTACATCACGATCGTCGAGCCGCGCCGCGCGAACCCGGTGCCCCACACGATGTTGTCCTTGAGCGCCGGCCATTTCGCCAGCCAGTGCGAGAACCGCAGGTCGCCGTCGGGCTCGAGCGTCACGATCGCGCCGCGCAACCCGACCTGTCGAAAGCACAGCCCGCACGCGCCGGTGAGCTTCTGCTGCCCGGTCGCGACGAGCAGATGAGTGTTGTCCAGCGCAATCGCGCCGGACGGCCAGGAGATCCGCGCCGGGTTGTCGTTGGGCAGTAACTGCGCGCCGCGCGCGGACACGTGGAAGCACCCCGCGTCCTGTACCACGGCGCTGGAATGGACCAGGCCGGAAAGGTGCGCGGGGTCAGGGCCGGTGAGGGTGTCCCCGTACAGCCAGACGATGCGTCCATCGGGCATCGGCACCGAGACGGACAGGTCGGCAGCGCCCCATTGCTGGCTCGGCAGAGCGCCGAGGGCGGCGGCGAACGCCGCGGGAGTATCGGGAGCGGGCTTGGCGCATCGGGCGATTGCGGGAGCGGAGCGTGCGCTGGTCGCCGCGGCACCCGCCGGCCCCGAGGTCCTGGAGGCGGGCGCCGTCGGAGCAGTCGGCGACGGCTGAGCGGACGAGCACGCGGTGGTGAGGATCGCGAGCAGGACGCACCCGGCGAGAAGCCGCAGCATGCCTCGGGCGGTGAACGGTGTCCGGCCGCGGGGTCGGCGGCACGTCACCCCGCACGCGTACCGACCTGGACGAGCACGTGACGTGCTCATCAGCGAGCGTGACCGACTTCTCGGTCAGCCGACATCCGGAGCGGTCGGCACCCCGGTTCTGCCCCCGCGGCGGTCGAGGGCGGCGGCGCGGACCGGCATGCGCGGCGGCGGAATCGCGCGCCGGCGTGCTCTGATCCTCACGCCTTCATGATCGGCACGCCGGACGGCGTCCTTAGTCCGCGGCCGTGCTCCGGTCCGGCCGGCGGGGGAGAGTCAGCGCGCGGGTCAGCCCTGCTTGTTGCCCAGCGCGACCAGCACGCCGGCCAGTGCGAAGTACTTGTTGCTGCCGAGATCGGCGATCGTCTTGATGCCGAGCGCCTCGCGCAGCTGTTCGTCGTGCTTCTCGGTCAGGCCGGCGAGCGCGGACGGCGGTGCGGCGAGGATCTCGTCCAGCGACTTGTTCTCGTACGCCTTGTCCAGGCCCTTTTCGAGGTTGACGGAGATTGCCATGGTCCGGTCCTTCCCTCGTCCGGCCGCTGCTGCGGCACGGTCCTGCGCGCCAGCCTTGCCCATCACCGGCGGCCGGGCAAGAGCGGTGCGATCGCCGGCCACGCGACGGTGAGTTCACCGTGCCGCGCGCGGTCGGTCCGCACCGGCCAGCGGTCCTGCAACCCGGTGCAGGCGGCGATCCAGCGCTGTCGCCTGCCGAACGGGGCGAGCGCTGCCGCCGCGTCCCACGCCGCGTCCAGGTCGCTCAGGAAGGCGTGGATCGGCTGCCCCGGAACGTTGCGGTGGATCAGCAGCTTCGGCAACCGCTCGGCCAGATCACCCGGGCGCACAAGGGATTCGACGCGGCAGGCGAGCGTGAGGCTCACCGGCCCGGACGCGTCGAGCAACACCCAGCCGGCCAGCCGGCCGAGCTCGTCGCTGGTGCCTTCGACGATCAGGCCGCCCGGGGCGAGCCCGGCCCGCATCCGCGTCCACGCCTCGGCGGCCGCGTCCTCGTCGTACTGGCGCAGCACGTTCGCGGCCCGTACCAGGTCGGGGCGGTGCGCGGCGAACTCGAAGCCGCCGCGGGCGAAGGTCAGCCGCGGTGGCGCGGCGGCGGGCAGGGCCGTGGCCACCCGCATCGGGTCGAGCTCGAGGCCGAGCACCCGCACGTCCGGGCAGACGCGCTGCAACCGTGCCGCCAGCTCGATCGAGGTGATCGGGCTCGCCCCGAAGCCCAGGTCGACGACAAGCGGCGCCTCGACAGCGCGCAGTGCCCCGCCCAGCGTCGCGGTGATCCAGTTGTCCATGCGGCGCAGCCGATTCGGGTTCGTGGTGCCGCGCGTCGGCAACCCCAGTACGCGAGCGCGGCCGGCCGCCAGCCGGGACCGCGACTTGCGGGGTGCGTTGATCACGAACGCAAAGGGTAGCGTCGCGGATCGTGCCCGACCTGCTCGCCGACCTGACCACGCTGCGCCTCGGCGGACCCGCCGCACGCACGGTCACGGTGGCGAGCGCGGACGAGCTGGTCGATGCCGTGCAGACCGCCGACGCCGCCGGTGAACCGGTGCTCGTGGTCGGCGGTGGCAGCAACCTGGTGGTGGCCGACGCGGGTTGGCCCGGCGCGGTGATCGTGATCCGTAGCGAGGGAATCGGCTGGACCGGGCTCGGCGACCGCGTGAGCGTCACGGCACAGGCCGGCGTGGTCTGGGACGACCTGGTCGCGATCACGGTCCGGGAAGGCTGGTCCGGGCTCGCGCCGATGTCGGGAATCCCCGGCCTCGCCGGCGCCACGCCGATCCAGAACGTAGGCGCGTACGGCAGCGAGGTCGCCGACGTCATCAGCACGCTGACCGTGCTCGACCGGCGCACCGGCGCAGTCGAACGGTGGGATCCGGACCGGTGTGGATTCGGCTTCCGCACCAGCGCGTTCAAGCACACCGACCGGTACGTGGTACTCGACGTGACGTTCGAACTGGTTCGCAGCGAACTGAGCGGCCCGGTGCGCTACCTCGAACTGGCCCGCCGGCTCGGCGTCGAGCCGGGCGAACAGGTTGCGCTGGCGCGGATGCGCGAGGTCGTGCTGGACCTGCGACGCAGCAAGGGCATGCTGCTGGACGCGGTCGATCACGACACGTGGAGCGTCGGCTCGTTCTTCGTCAACCCGTTCGTCGAGCCGGGCCTCGTCCCGGACGGCTGCCCGCACTGGGTGGTCGACGAGCAGGTGAAGCTGTCCGCCGCCTGGCTCATCGAGAACGCCGGCTTCGGCAAGGGGTTCAGCGGCGGACGCGAGCACGTCAGCGTCTCGACCAAGCACACCCTCGCGCTCACGAACCGGGGCGGCGCGACGACCGCGGAGCTTCTCGATCTCGCGGCCGAGATCCGCACCGGCGTCCAGGCCCGGTTCGGCGTCACGCTGCGCCCCGAGGCGCACCTGGCCGGCGTCACGCTCTGATTCGCCCGTGACGGCCCCGATCCCACTGCCGGCCCCGGTGCCGAAGGCAACTGCGCGCCGGCTCGTGGTCGCCGATTCGTGCTGTGCCGTGACTCGGGCATGATTTGCGGGGTACACGTGTTACGTCAGCCACGGGTCGGCACAGGAGAGGGGCGACGGGTGCATCGCATCGCGCGCGCTGGCCTCCCCCGACGGGTCGCCATGCTCAGCGTGCACACCTCCCCGCTGGACGCCCCCGGCGGTGGCGACGCGGGCGGCATGAACGTCTACATCGTCGAGACGGCCAAACGGCTGGCGGCCGACGGCGTCGAGGTCGAGATCTTCACCCGCGCGACGTCCAGCGACCAGCCGCCGCGGGTCGAGCTGGAGCCGGGCGTGCTCGTCCGGCACGTGACCGCCGGGCCGTTCGAAGGGCTGGCCAAGGGCGACCTGCCGGCCCAGCTGTGCGCCTTCACCGCAGGTGTGATGCGCGCCGAGGCGTTCCAGGACCCGGGCTGGTACGACGTGATCCACTCGCACTACTGGCTGTCCGGGCAGGTCGGCTGGCTGGCCCGCGAGCGTTGGGGTGTGCCGCTCGTGCATTCGGCACACACCCTGGCCAAGGTAAAGAACGCGCTGCTCGCGGCCGGTGACGTCCCCGAGCCGCGGGCCCGCATCATCGGCGAGGAGCAGGTGGTGGCCGAGGCGGACCGGTTGATCGCGTCCACCGCCGAAGAGGCCGACGAGCTGGTCAGGCTCTACACGGCCGACCCGGCACGGGTGCGGACGATCGCCCCCGGCGTCGACCTGGACACGTTCACGCCCGGCGACCGGGCCGCCGCGCGGTCGGCCCTCGGGTTGCGCGCGGACGTGCCGACGCTGCTGTTCGTCGGGCGGATCCAGCCGCTGAAGGCGCCGGACGTGCTGTTGCGCGCCGCGTCGCTGCTGCAGGCCCGCGTGCCCGCACTGCAGGTCGTCGTGCTCGGCGCACCCAGCGGCTCCGGCCTGGACGAGCCGAACTGGCTCACCGGCATCGCCGATTCGCTGTCGCTGCAGGACACCGTCCGCTTCGTCCCGCCGGCCGACCGGGCTACCGTCGCGCAGTTCTACCGCGCCGCGGACCTGACCGTCGTGCCCAGCTACAACGAGTCGTTCGGATTGGTCGCGCTCGAGTCGCAGGCCTGCGGAACCCCGGTGGCGGCCGCAGCCGTCGGCGGGCTGACGACCGCGGTGGCCGACGGAGTCTCCGGGGTGCTCGTCGACGGGCACGAGCCCGAGCAGTGGGCCAAGGTGCTGGGCGATCTGCTGTGTGCGCCCGCCGAACTCGCGCGGTTGACCGACGGCACCCGGGCGAACGCGGAGCGGTTCAGCTGGACGCGCACCACGAGCGCCCTGATCGACGCGTACGCCGAGGCGATCGGCGCGCTGCGGAGTCAGGCCGTGGCTCGGTGAGCGACCGGGCGAGCGCGCAGGACGTGATCGCCGACGTGCTGCACGATCAGGAGCTCGAGCACGAGCGGCTGGACGAGCGCACCTTCGCCGTCGCGCTCCCCGGCGAGAAGCGGCTGAAGACGGCTTGTGTGCTGACCGTGGCCACGCACGCGCTGGAGATCGAGGCGTTCGTGATGCGCAAGCCGGACGAGAACGCGGAGCAGGTGTACGCCTACCTGCTGCAGCGCAACGCCCGCATGTACGCGGTGTGCTGGGCGATCGACTCGGCCGGGGACGTCTACCTGACCGGCCGTGTGCCGCTGTCGTCGATCACACCCGAGGAGATCGATCGCATCCTGGGCTGCGTGCTCGAGTACGCCGACGGCACGTTCAACACCCTGCTCGAGATGGGCTTCGCGACCTCGATCCGCCGCGAGTGGGCCTGGCGGGTCAAGCGCGGCGAGTCGCTGGCGAACCTGCAGGCGTTCAAGGCCTTCGCCGAACGCCCCGCCGAGTGAACGATGCCCGGACCGCCACGCTGTGGGGGTGTTCACGGCTGGCAGGATTGAGGGCGTGCCGACCCTGATCCTGCTCCGCCACGGCGAGAGCGACTGGAACAACAAGAACCTGTTCACCGGCTGGGTGGACGTCGACCTGAGCGAGGCAGGCGTGGCCGAGGGCCGCCGCGGCGGCGAACTGCTGCGCGAGCACGGCTTGCTGCCGGACGTGGTGCACACGTCGTTGCTGCGCCGCGCGATCCGCACCGCGAACATCGCGCTGGACGTCGCCGACCGGCACTGGCTGCCGGTGCGTCGCTCGTGGCGGCTCAACGAACGGCACTACGGCGCCTTGCAGGGCAAGGACAAGGCGCAGGTTCGCGACGAGTTCGGCGACGAGCAGTTCATGCTGTGGCGCCGCTCGTACGACACCCCGCCGCCGCCGCTGGCCGACGACGACCCGCACAGCCAGGTCGGCGACGCGCGGTACGCGGATCTGCTGGACAGCGTGCCGCGCACCGAGTGCCTCAAGGACGTCGTGGCGCGGCTGCTGCCGTACTGGTACGACGCGATCGTGCCCGACCTGCGCAACGGCACCGTGCTGGTGGCCGCGCACGGCAACTCGCTGCGGGCGCTGATCAAGTACCTGGACAAGATGTCCGACGACGCCGTGGTCGCCCTGAACGTGCCCACCGGCATCCCGCTGCGGTACGAGCTGGACGCGAGCACGATGCTGCCGACCCGGCCCGGCGAGTACCTCGACCCGGACGCCGCGGCCGCCGCGATCCAGGCCGTCGCAAACCAGGGCAAGAAGTAGCGTCTCGCGGGGTCGTCGCGGTTCCGCCGGTCACCTCGCCGGACCTCGACGTTCGGCGCGCGCGGAGGCGGTCCGTACCATCGTCGGCGTGTGGGGCTTCGCGATCGCGGTCGGTGTGATGTGCCTGGTGCTCGGCGTGTTCGCCGGGGTCAGGCTGTCCGAGCGGCGGGCCGCCGACCGCGCGGCTCGGGCCCCGCAGCCCTCGGCGAGCCGGCCGCGTCTCGTCGCACAGCTTCCCGCGTTGTCCTCGCTCGTCATCGAGGCGCTGGACAGCGGCGTCGTGGTGCTGGACGAGCAGGAGCGGGTGGTGCTGGTGAACCCGGCGGCGCGCGCCATGGACGTCGTCGCGGTCGACCAGCTGGCGTTCGAGCCGCTGCGCGAGGTCGCCCGCCGTGCCCGCGAGGTGGGCGGCGCGATCGCCGAGGCCGTCGATCTGCCGATCGGCCGGCTGGGACGCGAACCGATCGCGCTGGCGGTCACCGCGGTGCCGATCAGTGACGGGCAGAACCCGAATTCGACCGCGCTGCTGCTGACCGACCTGAGCGAGCAGCGCCGCCTGGACGCGGTGCGCCGCGACTTCGTCGCCAACGTCTCGCACGAGCTGAAGACGCCGGTCGGGGCCCTGACCCTGCTGGCCGAGGCGGTTCAGGACGCCGCCGACGCTCCCGAGGCGGTGGCCCGCTTCGCCGGCCGGATGCAGCACGAGAGCTCCCGGCTGGCCAAGCTCGTCGGCGAGCTGATGGAGCTGTCCCGGGTGCAGGGCGTCGATCCGATGCCGGGCGGCTCCGAGGCCGACGTGGCAGTGCTCGTCGCCGACGCCGTGGATCGCGAGCGGCTCGCTGCGGAAACGGCGTCGATCGCCATCGACGTGCAGTGCGAGGACGACCTGGTGGTGCGCGGCAATGCCGAGCAGCTCACCGCCGCGATCGCGAACCTGGTCGAGAACGCGGTCGCCTACAGCGAGCCGGACACGAGGGTCAGCGTCACCGCGCGTGCCGGGGCCGATCACCAGGCCCGTCCGATCGTCGACATCGTGGTCACCGACCAGGGCATCGGGATCGACAGCACCGACCAGGACCGCATCTTCGAGCGCTTCTACCGCGTCGACCCGGCACGCTCGCGGGCCACGGGTGGCACCGGCCTCGGCCTGGCGATCGTCAAGAACATCGTCACCAACCACCTCGGCCGGGTCAGCGTGAGCAGCGTCCCGGGTGCCGGCTCGACGTTCACGATCCGTTTGCCGCGCGTTCACTCAGTTGCTGGATCGTCGGTGCTGGAGCCGGAGGTCGGCGCCGCATCGTCCGTGTGAAAGGGGTCAGGTGACCCGCGTACTGATGGTCGAGGACGAGGAGTCCTTCTCCGACGCGCTGTCCTTCCAGCTGCGCCGTGAGGGTTTCGAGGTGGAGATCGCCGCGGACGGCCACGACGCCCTGACGGCTTTCGACCGGGGCGGCGCGGACATCGTGCTGCTGGATCTCATGCTGCCGGGACTGTCCGGCACCGAGGTGTGTCGCGCGCTTCGCGCCAGGTCGGCCGTGCCGATCATCATGGTCACCGCGCGGGACGCGGAGGTCGACAAGATCGTCGGGCTCGAGCTCGGCGCAGACGACTACGTCACCAAGCCGTACTCCTCACGCGAGTTGATCGCCCGGATCCGCGCCGTGCTGCGCCGCGGCATGGAGCCGGACGAACTGTTGCCTTCGGTGGTGGAGGCCGGGCCGGTGCGGATGGACGTCGAGCGGCACACCGTCTCGGTCGAGGGGCGGCCGGTGGCGATGCCGCTGAAGGAGTTCGACCTGCTGGAGCTGCTGCTGCGCAACGCCGGACGGGTGCTCACCCGCGGCCAGCTGATCGACCGGGTCTGGGGCTCGGACTACGTCGGCGACACCAAGACCCTCGACGTCCACGTCAAACGGCTGCGCGCCAAGATCGAGCCCGATCCGGGAACGCCCAAGTACCTGGTGACCGTGCGGGGGCTGGGTTACAAGTTCGAGGCCTGAGTAGCGGCCGCTGCCGCGGTCGCGGGATGGACGGCGACCAGCCCGAGCTTGAGCCGGTCGGCGCACAGCCGGGCCAGCTCGTCGTACGCGGCAGGGCCGAGCAACGCCGTCAGCTCCGGGGCGTACGAGGCGTACATCGGCTCGCCGCCGACGTGCGCCTCGGGCGAGGACGTGCAGTACCAGTCCAGGTCGTGGCCGCCCTCGCCCCAGCCGCGCCGGTCGAACTCGCTCACCGTCGAGCGCAGGATCCGCGTCCCGTCCGGACGGTCGACCCACTCCTGCTCGCGGCGCACCGGCAGCTGCCAGCACACCTCCGGCTTGGTCTCCAGCGGGTTGCGGCCCTGCCGCAGGGCGAGCGCGTGCAGTGCGCAGCCGATGCCGCCCGGGAAGCCCTCGCGGTTGGCGAAGATGCAGGCGCCGTCGACCACGCGGGTCTTCTTGCGCCGCTCGTCCTCGACCTCGTCCTTGACGAAGATGTCCAGCTTGGGCCGGCCGGACGCGCGCGCCTCGTCGTAGAACTGCCAGATGTCCGGCGTCAGCTCCTGGGCGTACGCGCGCACCCGCTTCTCGTCGGCGCGATCGGAGAAGAACGCGCCGTGGTTGCAACACCCGGTGCTCGCCTGGCCGGCGATCGTCCCGTGACAGCCGCGGCCGAAGATGCAGGTCCACCGCGAGCACAGCCAGGTCAGGTCTGCCCGGATCCAGTGCGACTCGTCGGCCGGGTCGGCGAACTCGATCCACTCGCGCGGGAAGTCGAGCGGGACCTCGGCGACGTGATCAACGGCAGGCACGGTGTTCAGCGTAATAGTCTTCGCGAATGCGGCTCGGTGTGCTGGACGTGGGGTCCAACACCGTGCACCTGCTCGTGGTCGACGCGTACCGCGGTGCCGAGCCGACGCCGCAGCGCTCGCACAAGAGCGAGCTGCGCCTGTTCGAGCTGCTCGGCCGCGACGGCGAGCTGGCCAAGCGCGACGTGTCCGCGCTCGTCGACGCGGTGGCCGAGGCGAAGAAGGAGGCCAAGGCGCTCGACTGCGACGAGCTGCTCGCCTTCGCGACCTCGGCGGTGCGTGATGCCGGCAACTCGGCCGCGGTGCTCGAGCGGGTGCTGGCACAGACCGGCGTCGAGCTGGCCGTGCTGTCCGGCGAGGACGAGGCCCGGCTGACCTTCCTGGCCGTGCGCCGCTGGTACGGCTGGAGCGCCGGCCGGCTGATCTGCCTGGACATCGGCGGTGGCTCGCTCGAACTCGGCGCCGGAAGCGACGAGGACCCGGACGTCGCCATCTCGCTGCCGCTGGGGGCGGCCCGGCTCACCCGGGACTGGTTCGACGCCGATCCGCCGGACAAGGGCCAGATCGCGGCACTCGGCGCGTACGCCGCCGAGCAACTCGCCGAGCCGGCGACCCGGCTGCTGGCCGGTGGGGCCCCGGACCGGGTCGTCGCGACCAGCAAGACGTTCCGCACGCTGGCCCGACTGGCCGGCGCCGCGCCCAGCTCGGCGGGCCCGCGCGAGCGGCGCACATTGACCCGGGTCGGGCTCACCCAGATCACGGCGTTCATCTCGCGGATGAACTCCGGCGACCTCGCGGAGCTGGACGGGGTGAGCGCCGGCCGCGCGCACCAGGTGCTGGCCGGTGCGGTGGTAGCCGCGGCGGCGCTGGATGCTTTGGGCGTGGGCGAACTCGAGCTGTGCCCGTGGGCGCTCCGCGAGGGTGTGATCCTGCGCCGGCTGGACTGGCTCACCGGCAGCTGACGCGGCCGTCCCGGCTACCCTGCGGCCATGGCCCACGATCCGTCGCACGCGCCGCGCGTGGCGGTCGGCCTGTCCACCGCCTCGGTGTATCCGGAGGGCACCGCGGCCGCGTTCGAGCTGGCCGGCAAGCTCGGCTACGACGGCGTCGAGGTCATGGTGTGGACCGACCCGGTCAGCCAGGACCCGTACGCGCTGCTCCGGCTCTCGCAGCACTACCAGGTGCCGATCCTGGCCGTGCACGCCCCGTGCCTGCTGATCACCCAGCGGGTCTGGACGACCGACCCGTGGGCCAAGTTGCAGCGGGCGCAGTTCGCGGCCGAACTGCTCGGCGCGAAGACGGTCGTCGTCCACCCGCCGTTTCGCTGGCAGCGCGACTACGCGCGCGGCTTCCGGCGTGGCATCGAGCAACTGGCCGGCGAGACCGACGTCCGGTTCGCGGTGGAGAACATGTTCCCGCTGCGGGTGCGGGGCCGCGAGATCTCCGCCTACCAGCCGAGCTGGGACGTGGCGGGCGGGGCCGAGACCGACGCCGGGGAGTACCGCGACTACACCCTGGACCTATCGCACGCGGCGGTGTCCCAGTCGGACGCGCTGGCGATGCTGGAGGCGATGGGTGATCGGCTCAGCCACGTGCACATGGCCGACGGCACCGGGCTGACCAAGGACGAACACCTGATCCCCGGGCGCGGGACCCAGCCGTGCGCCGAGGTGTTGCGCGAGCTTGCCGCGCGCCGGTTCGACGGCACCGTGATCGTCGAGGTGAACACGCGGCGCGCGTTGGACCGGGCAGAACGCGAACGCGACCTGGCCGAGGCGCTCGCGTTCTGCCGCGGGCAGCTGGCCGCGGCGGGCCGGCCGTCCGGCGCCGGGTCGCGTCCCATCGACCACGCGACGCCGGACTGACCACGCGACGCCGGACTGACCACCCGGCGCCGCTCTGACCACCACGTCCTCAGCCGGCCTTCGCCCTCTCGTTGAGTGGCGGCTTTCCGGTTGAGTGGCGGGCTATAGGTCGCCACTCAACGCCGAACCCGCCACTCAACGGGGACAACGGGGGAACTACGGGTGGACGATCGGGTGCCCGATAGCCTTCCAGGCATGTTGCGGACGGCGATCCTGGCGGCATCTCGCAGTGCGCGCGTGCAGCGCCTGGTCACCGCGGCGCCGGTGTCCCGCGGCGTCGTCAACCGGTTCGTCGGCGGTGCGGACACCGACGCGGCCGTCGCGGCCACCCGCGAGCTGGTGCACGCCGGGCTGACCGTCACCCTCGATCACCTCGGCGAGGACACCACCGACCGCCGGCAGGCCGTAGCCGTCGTCAGCGCCTACCGGCAGCTGCTCGGCCGGCTCGCCGACGCCGGGCTGACCGCGCGGCTCGGCCCGCTCACCGCGACGGCCGAGGTCAGCGTCAAGCTCAGCGCGATCGGCCAGGCGCTGGGAACGGACGGCGACAAGCTCGCGCTCGAGCACGCGCGCGAGATCTGCCAGGCCGCGCGGGCCGCCGGCGCCACGGTCACCCTGGACATGGAGGACCACACGACGACGGACTCCACCCTCGGCATCCTGCGCGAGCTGCGGGCCGACTTCCCGGACACCGGCGCCGTGCTGCAGGCCTACCTGCGCCGCACCGAGGGCGACTGCCGCGACCTCGCCACGGCCGGCAGCCGGGTCCGGCTGTGCAAGGGCGCCTACCGCGAGCCGGCGTCCGTCGCCTACACCAAGCGGCTGGACGTCGACCTGTCGTACGTCCGCTGCCTGAACGTGCTGATGGCGGGCGAGGGCTACCCGATGCTGGCCACCCACGATCCGCGGCTGATCGAGATCGGCGCCGAGCGTGCCAAGTTCTACGCGACCGAGGCGTTCGAGTTCCAGATGCTGTACGGCGTCCGGCCGGACGAGCAGCGCCGGCTCGCCGAGAACGGCAACACGGTTCGCGTCTACGTCCCCTACGGTGCGCAGTGGTACGGCTACCTCATGCGGCGGCTCGCCGAGCGCCCGGCCAACGTCGAGTTCTTCGCCCGGGCGCTCACCTCGCGGCACTGACTGGAAGGCAGATCGGCATGGGCGAACTGGCGCTACCGGACGGACTGGCGATACTGGGCGGCGGCAAGATCGGGGAGGCGCTGCTGTCGGGACTGCTGCGCGGCGAGCGCGGTCCGGCGGACATCGTGGTGTCCGAGAAGCACGCCGAGCGGGCCGCCTACCTGGAGCGGACGCACGGGGTGCGCGCCCTGGACGTGGCAGGGGCGGCCGGCGCGGCAGCGACCCTGGTGCTGGCCGTCAAGCCGCAGGACATCGACTCGCTGCTCGCCGAGCTGGCCGACGCGATCACCCCGGCCCACCTGATCGTCTCGGTGGCCGCGGGCGTGACCACGGCACACATCCAGTCCCGGCTACCCGCGGGCGTTCCGGTGGTGCGCTGCATGCCGAACACCCCGGCGCTGGTGGACCAGGCGATGACCGCGATCTGTGCCGGTGATCACGCCGGCGAGCAGCACCTGGCGGTGGCCGAGTCGCTGCTGCAGGCGGTCGGCAAGGTGGTGCGAGTGCCCGAGTCGCAGCTGGACGCGGTGACCGCGCTGTCCGGCTCCGGGCCGGCGTACTTCTTCTACCTGGTCGAGGCGATGATCGACGCCGGCATCCTGCTGGGGCTGCCGCGCGCGCTGGCGGCGGAGCTGATCGTGCAGACCGCGATCGGCTCGGCGGTGATGCTGCGCGACTCCGGCGAGCACCCGGTGCAGCTGCGCGAGGCGGTCACCAGCCCCGGCGGCACCACCATCGCCGCGATCCGGGAACTGGAGGTGCACGGGGTGCGGGCCGCCCTGCTCGCCGCGATCGAGGCCGCCTGCCTGCGCAGCCGCGAACTCGGTGCCGCCGAGTAGCCCGCACATCGGGGCATAACGGGGTGAACGGTGCGGCGCCACGTCATGATCAGCAGGACCGGTGGGGGGCAGGGGTCGCTTCTGCCCCACCCGTACCGCTAGTCTCAGGCCAGCACGTGCGTGTCCCGTTCGTCGGTGGGGAAGCCGACGCACTGACACGTGCCGAAGGTGTCGGTGAGACATGAGCACGTCCGGAAAGCGCAAGAGCGGCGATTCGCCGGAGCCGGCCGCGGTACACCCGGCCGACCCCGCCCTCGCCGAGGTCAGGTTCCTGACCGTCGCCGAGGTGGCGTCGGTGATGCGCGTGTCCAAAATGACCGTGTACCGCATGGTGCACAGCGGCGATCTGCCCGCCGTGCGCGTCGGCCGCTCGTTCCGCGTCCCGGAGAAGGCAGTCCACGAATACCTGCGTGCCGCGTTCATCGAAGCCGGATAATCGCCCCTTCGCCGATCGGCGTGCGGGGAACCCCCGCGCGTTGGGTACAGTGTGAGTTCGGTCCGGAAGTCCGTCCGGGCGTTACCTAGCTAGCCCGCCCGGGCTGTTGACGAGGGTTTTCTTATGGGTTCAGTCATCAAGAAGCGGCGCAAGCGGATGGCCAAGAAGAAGCACCGCAAGCTGCTGAAGAAGACTCGCGTCCAGCGCCGCAACAAGAAGTAGCGCTCAGCGCCGGGCGGCCACCGCCCGGACGACGCCCGGACCCAGCTGCACCCACCGGGCACTGGACGACGCCCGTCCGGTGCCCGCTGCGGCGCGCCCGGGCGCTGCCGGACGGGCGCCCCACCGCCCGCTGCGCCGCAGCGCGCCGGCCGCGACCACCCCGCCGCCGAGCGCGCCCAGCCCGAGCGCTGCCGGGATGCCGACCCGTGCCGCCCTGCGGCCCGAGCGGAAGTCGCGGATCTGCCAGCCGCGCGCCTTGGCCTCGGCCCGCAGCGCCGAGTCCGGGTTCACCGCCACCGGGTGCCCGACCAGCGAGAGCATCGGGACGTCGTTGATCGAGTCCGAGTAGGCGCTGCACTGCGTCAGGTCCAGGCCCTCGCGGGCAGCCAGGTCGCGCACCGCCTGCGCCTTGGCCTCGCCGTGCAGCACGTCGCCGACCAACCGCCCGGTGTAGGCGCCGTCGAGGGTCTGCGAGACGGTCCCGAGCGCGCCGGTCAGACCCAGCCGGGTCGCGATGATCCGGGCCAGCTCGACCGGGGTGGCGGTCACCAGCCAGACCCGCTCGCCCGCGGCCAGGTGCTGCCGGGCGAGTGCGTGCGTGCCGGACCAGATCCGTCCGGCCATCTCCTCGTCGTAGATCTCCTCGCCCAGGGCGACGATCTCGCTGACCTGCTTGCCCGCGACGAACGCCAGCGCCGAATCGCGGGTGGAGTGCATGTCCCCGGCGTTCTCGCCGGTGAGCCGCAACCGCGCCTGACGCACGGCGAACCGCGCCAGGTCCCGGCCGGTGAAGAACTTGCGGCTCGCCAGCCCGCGCGCGAAGTGGTACATCGACGCGCCGATCAGCATCGTGTTGTCGACGTCGAAGAACGCCGCCCGGTGCGGTTCCGGCCCCACGGCGAGCGGCTCGGCCGGGCCATCGGCTGCTCCCGCGGACGTCACCGAGCCAGCGTAACCAAGGTGGGCTGACCGCCAGGTGGCGCGCTGCTAGATGCCGATGTGGATGCCGCAGGTGCCCACGCCGATGCCGATCGGGCCGAGCGAGATGGAGGCGCCACAGCTGTCGGTGGTGACCGACGGGGTGGGCAACGGCAGGCTCGGTAGCGGCAGGCCGGGCAGCGGCAGGCTCGGCGTCGGCAACGGCACCGGCCCGCCGGTGGAGCCGCTCGACCCCGGCGGGCTGCTACCCGGGGCAGCGGACGTGCCGCCACCGGGCGTGATCCCGGTCCCCCCCGGCGCGGCCGGGCTGTGGCTCTGGTCCGGCCGCGGGCTGCTGGTCGAGCCGGTACTGCCCGGCGTGGCGCCCGAGCTGTGGCCGGGCCTGCCCGGCTGGGCCGGCCCGGCGCACGCGGTGCACGGCAGCGGGCCGAGGTCGTCGCTGTGCGCGTTGTCCAGGCAACCGCACCCGATCACGGCCTGCAGTTGCCTGGCCCGCGCGTACGCCGAGGCGATTAGGGTGGCCGAGGACGCCGCGGCATCGTGCAGCGAGCCCGCCGGGATTCGCGCCACGATCGCGTCCAGCCGGCCCTGCTGCGCCGGCGCCCAGCCGGTCATCACCTGCAGCGGCGCCGCCGAACGGGCGCTGACGGCCTGGCTGCCGAGCAGTTGCGCGGCCTGCCGGACGTCGTCGTCGGCCGAACCCAGCGTGCTGCGGACGAGCGAGGCGGTGCGCTCGGTGATGGCGCCGTCGGCCTGCGGCCCGGTGCCGGATGCGGATGCGTTGCCCAGCAACGAGCTGACCTCATCGGCGCGCGTCTTGGCGAAGGAGAGCAGGTCCTTCGCGCGCGAGACCTTGCCGCTGGTGAGGGACAGCTGGGCGTTCTCGCCGGCGCGTTTGAGGCCGTACAGGGCGTCGCCGGGCAGCGCGCTGCGGCTGAGCCAGACCGCCCCGGTGAGGGCGATCGTCAGCACCGTCAGGGCGGCCACGGCGAACCGCACCTTGCGGGCGA
Source organism: Jatrophihabitans cynanchi (assembly GCF_027247405.1). NCBI lineage: Bacteria > Bacillati > Actinomycetota > Actinomycetes > Jatrophihabitantales > Jatrophihabitantaceae > Jatrophihabitans > Jatrophihabitans cynanchi. The sequence continues at coordinate 2,766,749 of NZ_CP097463.1, forward strand.
GGTGCAGCTGCGGGACGCGCCGGGCCGCCGCGCGGGCACGGGACAGGCGCCCCGCCGGGGCAGCGGCCCCGGGCTTGCGCTGCGGCTGCTCGGTGGACCCCTCGGCGACCAGCCGCGGCGTGACCGCGACCAGCTGCTCGCGCAGCTCGGCCCGGAACTCGGCGCGCGGTGCGGGGCCGGGCTCGAGGCTGCTCAGCGCGGCGACGAGCTCGCGGATCTGCGGGTCCTTCGAGCGCGCCGGATCTTCGAACCTGCGCAGCGCGGCCCCCAGCAGCGGGACACGATGCTCAGCCATGACCTGGTTCCCCCACTGCGGCACTGCAGACGGTGGGCGCGGCGATGCACGCGCTCGAATGGTTCAACGAGCGAGCAAATGCCGCGTTACGCGTCATCGCAGCTCACCGCCGACCAGTTCGGCCAGCTTGCGCACGGCGCGGTGCTGCAGGGCCTTGATCGCTCCGTCGTTCTTGCCCATGACCGCCGCGGTCTCGCTGACCGAGAAGCCCTGGATGAAGCGGAGCAGCACGCACTCGCGCTGCTCGTCGCCGAGCTGGCGCACCGCCGCCATCAGCCGTTCGTTGGTCAGCGCCTCGAGCACCGCCGCCTCGGGGCTCGGCGCGCGGTCGTCGCCTTCGAAGGTGTCGGCGGTGGTGATCTCCAGCCGGTGCCGCGCGGACTTCATGTGGTCGAACACGATGTTGCGGGCAATGGTGACGAACCAGGCGCCGATGTCGCGCCCCTGATAGGTGATGGTGCCGATGCGGCGCAGGGCGCGCAGGAACGTCTCGCTGGTGAAGTCCTCGGCCAGGGCGCGGTCGTTCACCCGGAAGTAGATGAAGCGGTACACCGAGTCGACGTAGCGGTCGTACAGCTGCCCGAAGGCGTCGCCGTCGCCCTGCTGGGCCCGGCTGACCAGTTGCCAGACCTCGCTGTGCTGCTCCTCGACCGGCTCGGGCGTCGCCTGCCAGCCGCGGGCCCGCAGGCCGCCCCGCGGCGCGGGGCGGTGCTGGCCGGTGGTGACGTCGACGGCCATGGCGAGATCGAGCGGGACCGGTCCGTCCACGGCCAGGGCCGGGCGCAGCCGCAACTCGACAGCAGCGGCGGCGACCAGTTCGGCGAGCGCTCGCCAGCCCCGCGCGGGGTCGTTCGACCCGCGCTCGAACCGTGCTGCACCCGGCATGCGTAGCACCCTTTCCACGGCGGGCGAAGATGGGGGAACTCCGCCGTGTGTGAAAACAGGCGCCAACGGTACCGTTGAATCGCGGTTCTGGGTACCTTTCGGACGCGACAGTCCCTGCCCGGGCCGGCCGGCGGCGTCGGGAGAGGGGGAGCGGTGAACGGCTCGCGTGCCTGCGGACCCTCGGACCTGGTGCGTCACCGGGCGTCCGAACGGCCCGGCGCCACCGCCCTGGTCGACGCCACCACCAGGCTGAGCTGGGCCGAGCTGGACGCGCAGGTGAACCGGGCGGCGGCGGCGCTGCGCGCGGCGGGGCCGGCTCCCGGAGACCGGGTCGCGCTGAGCCTGGGCACCGGCACCGACTTCGCGGTGCTGTACCTCGGTGCGCTTCGAGCCGGTCTGATCGCGGTTCCGCTGAACCCGGCCTACACCGGCCCCGAACTCGCGCACGTCACCGCCGATTGCGGCGCGGCCCTGCACCTGGACGCGACCGCCGGGCGCGCGCTGCTCGCGGCCGCGCCGGCAGCCGAGGACCCGCGCGCCGACCGCACCGGCGAGAGCGCGGCCGTCCTGCTCTACACGAGCGGCACCGACGGCCGCACCCGCGGCGCGATCCTGTCGGTGCGGGCGCTGATGGCGAACCTGGACCAGCTGGCCGGTATCGAGCCCGCGCTACTCACCGGCACCGACGTGCTCTACGTGCCGCTGCCGCTCAGCCATGTCTTCGGCCTCAACGCCGGGCTGGGCATGGCGTTGCGGGTGGGCGCGACCGCCGTCCTCGCCGACCGGTTCGACCCCGCCGCCAGCCTGGACGCGATCCGCGCCGAGCGGGCCACCGCGGTGATCGGCGTGCCGGGGCAGTACGCCGCCTGGCTGGGCCGGCCCGGTGTCGCCGCGGCGTTCTCCGGCGTGCGGATCGCGATCTCCGGCTCGGCCACCCTCACCCCCGCCGTCGTCGAGGGCTACGCCGCGCTCGGAGTGCCGCTGCGCAACGGGTACGGCCTGACCGAGGCCGCGCCGGTGCTGGCTATCACCGGCCCCGGGGAGCTGCCGTCGGCGGGCTCGGTGGGCCGGCCGATCCCCGGCGTCGAGGTCGAACTGCGCGACGCCGACGGCAGCGTGAGCGAGCCGGGCGACCCGGGCCGGGTGTTCGTGCGCGGCCCCAACCTGTTCTCCGGCTACTGGACCGGCGGGGCCGACGCGGCCGATGGCGCCGCCGGGTCCGGGGGACCGGACGCCGACGGCTGGTTCGGCACCGGCGACCTGGCGGTACTGGACGACTCCGGCGCGCTGCGACTGGTGGGACGCTCGGCCGAACTGGTCGTGGTCAACGGCTTCAACGTGTACCCGGCCGAGGTGGAGTCCGTTCTCGCCGCCGAGCCGGGCGTGGCCGAGGTCGCCGTGATCGGCGTCCCGGACGAGCGGGCCGGCGAGGCCGTGCAGGCGTACGTGGTGCCGGTGGCCGGGGCGGCGCTGCATCCGGACGACCTGCTGGCGGCCGCGTCCCGCTCGCTGGCCCGGTTCAAGCTGCCCGCGAACATCACCGTGGTCGACGCGCTCCCGCACACCGTGACCGGCAAGATCACCAAGTGGATGCTCGCTGCGAGGGTCGCCGGGAGCACCGAAGGGGAGCGCGATGGCGACGGCTGAGCACGAGGTCACGCTGATCACCCGGACCGGCTGCCACCTGTGCCAGGACGCCGAGGCCACCTTGCGCCGGCTGGCCGGCGAACTCGGCTTCGGCTACCGCGAGCTGGACGTGGACGCCGACCCGGCGCGGCGCGCGGAGTACTCCGACCGGGTGCCGGTGATCCTCGTCGACGGCAAGGAGCACGGCTACTGGCGGGTCGAAGAGCCACGCTTGCGGGCGGCGCTGGCCCGCTGAGCGGCCCCGCAGGCGGCCCGCAGGGCCTATAACACAGCCGTCCTCGATTTGGGAAAAGATTCACGAGCGGCGTAGCTTCGACGCTGTCCTTCCAGCTTCTACCACACCGCTCCGGACGCCTGTGCGGCACCTGTCCGGCGCGGCGCACGCGGGGTGTTGATGACGGTCGAGCGCAGCGTCGCGGCTGATTCGCGCACGGTGCCCGAGGCAACGGTGGCCCGGCTGGCCACCTACCTTCGCGTTCTCGGCGCGCTCAGCGACCGGTCGATCACCACCGTCTCGTCCGAGGAGCTGGCCGCCGCGGCCGGGGTCAATTCGGCCAAACTGCGCAAGGACCTTTCCTACCTCGGCTCGTACGGCATCCGCGGCGTCGGCTACGACGTGCGCACCCTCACCGACGAGATCGCCCGCATCCTCGGCGTCACCGTGCGGCGTGCGGTCGCGCTGATCGGCGTCGGCAACCTGGGGCAGGCGCTGGCCGGCTACGACGGGTTCGCCTCGCGCGGCTTCCGCATCGCCGCGCTGCTGGACGCCTCGCCCACCCTGATCGGCTCCACGGTCCGTGAACTGGTGGTCCGCGACATCGCCGAGCTGGAGCAGGTGGTCACCGAGCAGGAGATCGCGATCGCCGTGCTGGCGGTGCCGGCGTCGGCCGCGCAGGACGTCTGCGATCGGGTGGTCGCTGCGGGAGTCACCAGCATCCTGAACTTCGCACCCGTGGTGTTGGCGGTGCCGGCGCACGTCGACCTGCGCAAGGTCGACCTGGCCGCTGAGCTGCAGATCCTCTCCTTCCACGAGAACCGCAAGTCCGCCGCGGCCCTCATCGCAGGTGGTATGGCGTGAGCATCCTGGTGGTCGGGCTGTCGTACCGGACCGCGCCCGTCTCGCTGCTGGAGAAGGCGGCCGTCCCGGTCGACGACCTGCGCAAGACGCTGGAGGAGTTGCAGCGCGCCGAAACGATCAGCGAGGCGCTGCTGCTGTCGACCTGCAACCGGGTCGAGGTGTACGCCGACGTCGCCCGCTTCCACCCCGCGGTCGCCGACGTCAGCTCGGTGCTGTCGCGCCATTCGGGCGTTCCGGTCGCCGACCTGTCCGAGCACCTGTACGTGCACTTCGCCGAGGCCGCGGTCGAACACATGCTCTCCGTCGCGTCCGGGCTCGACTCGATGGTGGTCGGCGAGTCGCAGATCCTCGGCCAGCTGCGCTCGGCGTACGCGCTGGGCGCCGACCTCGGTTCGATCGGCAGCGTCCTGCACGATCTGGCGCAGACGGCGCTGCGGGTCGGCAAGCGGGTGCACTCGGACACCGGTATCGACAAGGCAGGGGCGTCGGTCGTCTCGGTCGCGCTCGATCACGCCGAGGAGATCCTGGGCGAGCTGGCCGGGCACCGCGCGGTCATCGTCGGTGCCGGCTCGATGGGCGCGCTGGCCGGCGCGTCGCTGCGGCGCCGCGGCGTCACCGACTTCGTGATCGCCAACCGTTCGCTCGAACGGGCCGAGCGGCTGTCCGCGGCGCTCGGCGGCCGGGCGGTCGGGCTGGCTGAGCTGGAGGTTGAGCTCGCCGGCGCGGACCTGCTGGTGTCCTCGACGGGCGCGAGCGGCCTGGTGGTCGACGCCGAGGCGATCGGCCCCCGCGCCGGCCGCCCGCTCGTGGTGCTCGACCTGGCCCTGCCCCGCGACGTCTCGCCCGCGGTCGGCGATCAGCCCGCGGTCAGCTACATCGACATCGAGGCGCTGCGCAGCCGCGGCGCGATGGTGAGCGACGAGGACGTGCGCGCGGCCACCGCGATCGTCAGCGCCGAGCTCGGCCGCTACCTCGCCGAGCAGCAGCAGCTGGCCGTCGCGCCGACCGTCACTGCGTTGCGGGCCCGCGCCAACCAGGTGATCGAAGGCGAGCTGTCCCGGCTGGACGGGCGGCTGCCCGGGCTGGACTCGGACGTGCGCAGCGAGGTCGCCGACGCCGTGCGCCGTGCGGTCGAGAAGGTGCTGCACACCCCGACCGTGCGGGTGAAGGAACTGGCGGCGACCCCCGGCGGCGACCAGTACGCCAGCGCGCTGCGGGAACTGTTCGGCCTGGATCCGGCGCGGGCCGAGTCGGTCGCCGCGGTCAAGACCAACCCCGAGGCCGCGTCATGACGGCGACCAGGACGATCCGCATCGGCACCCGCGCCTCGGTGCTGGCCCGCACCCAGACCCAGCACGTCGCCGACGCACTGGGCGCCTCGGTCCAGATCGTGCCGATCGTGACGGCCGGCGACCGGTCCGCCGCCTCGGTGTCCCAGCTGGGGGGCACCGGGGTGTTCGTGTCCGCGCTGCGCGAGGCGCTGCTCGCCGGCGAGATCGACGTCGCCGTGCACTCGTTCAAGGACCTGCCGACCGCACCGGCCGACGGCATCGTCATCGGCGCCGTGCCGGTGCGCGAGGACCCGCGTGACGCGCTGGTGGCCCGTGACGGCCTGACGCTGGGCGAGTTGCCGCAGGGCGCGCGCGTCGGCACCGGCGCGCCGCGGCGGGCGGCCCAGCTGCGTGCGCTCGGGCTCGGGCTGCAGATACTCGACCTGCGCGGCAACGTGGACACCCGGCTGGGCAAGGTGAGCTCGGGCGAGCTGGACGCGGTGGTCCTGGCACTCGCCGGGCTGCGCCGGCTCGGCCGCGACGGCGAGGTCAGCGAGATCCTCGACCCGATCCAGGTGCTGCCCGCGCCGGCTCAGGGCGCGCTGGCCATCGAGTGCCGGGCCGACGACGAGCACGTGCTCGCCGCGGTGGCGGCGCTCGAGCACGCGGACTCGCGGGCGGCCGTGGCGGCCGAGCGGGCGGTGCTCGCGGCGCTGGAAGCCGGCTGTTCCGCACCGGTGGGTGCCCTGGCCGTGGTCGCCGAGGGCGACGACGGCCCCGAAGTGTTCCTCCGCGCGTCGGTGACGGCAGTGGACGGCAGCGCCGCCGTCCGGCAGTCCGCGACCGGTGCGGTAACCGATGCCGAAGGCGTGGGACGGCGACTGGCCGCCGGCCTGCTCGCCGACGGCGCAGACCAGATGATGGCCGCGACACAGGAAAGCGGCCGAGATGGGGAGAGTTCCACATGACCCGAGTGCGCAAGACCGTCGGCCGTGTCACCTTTGTCGGTGCCGGCCCCGGTGACCCGGGCCTGCTCGCGGTGCACGCGGCCGAAGCGCTGCGCCGCGCTGACGTCGTGTTCGCCGACGCGCAGGTGAGCCCGGCCGTGGTCGCGTTGGCCGCCGCCGAGGTGCGTGCCGTCGAGGGGACGCCCGCCGATACCGCCAAGCTGTTGCTCGCCGAGGCCCGCAACGGGCTGTCCGTCGTCCGGCTCGTGGCCGGCGACCCGCTGGCCGACGAGGCCGTGGCGAAGGAGGCGCTGGCGGTGGCCCGCACCGTCGTCCCGTTCGATGTCGTGCCCGGCGTCCCGGTCGGTGTCGGCGCCGCCGCCTACGCCGGCGTGCCGTACGGGCCGTTGCGCACCGAGGCCGACATCAGCGATGCCGCGGCGCTGGACTACGAGAGCCTGGCCGGCGCGCCGGGCACCCTGGTGCTCACCGTCCCGGCCGCCGACGCGCAGCTGCTCGGTGAGCAGCTGGTCGCCAACGGCCTCAAGCCGGACACCCCGGTCACGGTCAGCTGCGGCGCGACCACCACCGGCCAGCAGACCGTCACCGGGAGCCTCGGCGATCTGGAGCTGGCCGCCGTCGGGATGAGCGGCACCCTGGTCGTCACCGTCGGCAAGGCCGCGACCCAGCACGAGAAGCTGGCCTGGTGGGAGGCGCGCGCGCTGTACGGCTGGCGGGTGCTGGTGCCGCGCACCAAGGAGCAGGCCGGTGCCATGAGCGAACGGTTGCGCTCGTTCGGGGCGGTCCCGGTGGAGGTGCCGACGATCGCCGTCGAGCCGCCGCGCACGCCGACTCAGATGGAGCGGGCGATCAAGGGCCTGGTCACCGGCCGGTACGAGTGGATCGTGTTCACCTCGACCAACGCGGTGCGTGCCGTGCGGGAGAAGTTCGAGGCGTTCGGGCTGGACGCCCGCGCGTTCGCAGGGGTCAAGATCGCGTGCGTCGGGGAGGCCACCGCCGAGGCGGTCCGCTCGTTCGGCATCACCCCGGAGCTGGTGCCCTCCGGGGAGCAGTCGTCCGAGGGTCTGCTGGCCGACTTCCCGCCGTACGACGACATCCTGGACCCGATCGACCGGGTGCTGCTGCCGCGCGCGGACATCGCCACCGAGACGCTGGCCGCCGGCCTGCGTGAGCGCGGCTGGGAGATCGACGACGTGACCGCGTACCGCACGGTGCGCGCCGCGCCGCCGGCTGCCGAGATCCGTGACTCGATCAAGTCCGGCGGTTTCCAGGCGGTGTGCTTCACGTCCTCGTCCACCGTGCGGAACCTGGTCGGCATCGCCGGCAAGCCGCACGCGCGGACCGTCGTGGCGTGCATCGGCCCGCAGACCGCGGCCACCGCGAAGGAGTTCGGCCTGCGGGTGGACGTGCAGCCCGAGAGCGCCACGGTGCCTGCGCTGATCGACGCGCTGGCCGAATTCGCCGTCGCCAAGGTCGCCGAGGAGCGCGAGAAGGCCGCCGCGGCCGCTGCGAAGAAGGCCGCCCGGAGAAGGTGATCCCCGCGTCGAACCTTCCTGAGTTGCCGGGGTTCCCGGTATCGCGGTTGCGGCGGCTGCGGCGCACGGCCGCGCTGCGGCGGCTGGTGTCGGACGTCGTGGTGCGTCCGGCCGAGCTGGTGCTGCCGATGTTCGTGCGCGAGGGCGTGTCCGAGCCGGTACCGATCTCGTCCATGCCGGGCGTCGTCCAGCACTCGCAGGAGTCGCTGGTCAAGGCCGCCGTGGCCGCGGTCGAGGCCGGGGTCGGCGGGCTGATGCTCTTCGGCGTGCCGGCCTCGAAGGACGCGCGCGGCTCGGGCGCCGACGACCCGGACGGCGTGCTCAACGTCGCGCTGCGCCGGCTGCGCGCGGAGTTGGGCGATGACACGGTGCTGATGGCCGACCTGTGCCTGGACGAGTTCACCGAGCACGGGCACTGCGGGGTGCTCGCCGCGGACGGGTCGGTCGACAACGACGCGACGCTGCAGCGGTATGCCGCGATGGCCCTGGCGCAGGCCGAGGCGGGCGCGCACCTGCTCGGCACCAGCGGGATGATGGACGGCCAGGTGGGCGCCGTGCGGGCGGCGCTCGACGCGGCCGGGTCGAGCGACACCGGCATCCTGGGTTACGCGCCCAAGTACGCCTCGGCGTTCTACGGGCCGTTCCGCGAGGCGGTCAACTCCTCGTTGCAGGGCGATCGCCGGACCTACCAGCAGGACGCGTCGCGGACGGTCGCCGAAGCCCTGGCCGAGGTTGCCCTGGACGTCGCCGAGGGTGCCGACCTGGTGATGGTCAAGCCCGCGCTGCCGTACCTGGACGTGCTGCGTGCGGTCGCCGACGCATCGCCGGTCCCGGTCGCGGCGTACCAGATCAGCGGGGAGTACGCGATGATCGAGGCGGCCGCCGAGCGTGGCTGGCTGGATCGCGATCGCGCCGTCGTGGAGACCCTGACCTCGATCAAGCGAGCTGGGGCGTCGCTGATTCTCACCTATTGGGCTGCCGAATTTGCTAACAAGGAGTTAACATAGCGGGGTGAGCGCGCCGGGCCGTCCGATCTACCACGAGGCGGGCCGCAGCTATGGCTCCGCGCTGGTCCTGTCCGTCCTGATCGCGCTCGGGTTCCTCGCCGACCTGCTGATCGGCGGCGGCCTGGCGCACCTGATCGCCTGGATCGTCGCGTTCGTCGTCGTGGTCGGGATCGACCTGATCGTGGTGCACGCCGCGCGCACGTTCGGCTCGGTGACCGTCACGGAGACCGCGCTGGTCGTGGGCGAGGGGCGCGTGGACCGTGAGCGGCTCGTGGCGATCGTGCGCAGTGCGGACGACGGCGCGCCGGTGCTCGGTCGCAGCAGCGCCCAAGGCGTGCCGCGCGGCAAGGCGGTACTGGCCGCGCGGCTCAGCGACGGCAGCACGCTGCTCGTGCCGACGCGTCACCCGGACCGGCTCGCCGAGGTGCTGTCCCTGTCGCTGGACGTCCCCCAGGTGCGCCCGGCCGAGCCCGCGGACGCGCCTGCGATCCGCGAGATCGAGCAGGGCGCCGCGGCGCTGTTCCGCGTCGCCGGCCTCGAGTTCCCCGGGCCGTGGTCGGATCTGACGCGAACCCGAGGATCGCTCGCGACGTACGTGTGCGGCGAGCCGCCGGCGGGGTTCGTCCAGCTGACCGAGCTGGACGGCGCGGCGCACATCGAGCAACTCGCGGTGCTGCCGGGGCGGATGCGCTCGGGGCTCGGTGGCGCCTTGCTGGAGGCCGCCTGTGGCTGGGCGCGCGAGCGCGGCCGGCCCGCGATCACCATCACGATCTACCCGGGCGTGGAACCGGTCCGCGAGTTCTTCCGCGGGCATGGCTTCGCCGAGACGTCCGAACTCGGACCCGAGCTGCTCGAACTGCGCGACTGGGAGCGGGCGATCGGGCTGGACGCCGCCGGCGAGCGGGTCGTGCTGCGCCGCGAGCTCTAGCCGCCGATGGCGCGGGCTAGCGCGGCGCCATCCGGATCGCTCCGTCCAGGCGGATCACCTCGCCGTTGAGCATGGGGTTGCGCACGATGTGCTCGACGAGCGCGGCGTACTCGCCCGGATCGCCCAACCGGGACGGGTGTGGCACCTGGGCGCCCAGGCTGGCCTGCGCCTCCTCGGGCAGCCCTTCGAGCATCGGCGTCTTGAACAGCCCGGGGGCGATCGTCATCACCCGGATCTGCTTGTCGGCCAGGTCCCGCGCGATGGGCAGCGTCATGCCGACCACCCCGCCCTTGGACGCGGAGTAGGCGGCCTGCCCGATCTGCCCGTCGAACGCGGCGACGCTCGCGGTGTTGACGATGACGCCGCGCTCGCCGTCGACCGGGTCGGTGGCGGCGATGCGTTCGGCGGCGAGCCGGATCATGTTGAACGTGCCGATCAGGTTCACCGTGACGACGCGGGCGAACGCGTCCAGCGGCAGGACGGCGCCCTTGCCGCTGATCACCCGGCCGGGCGTGCCGATGCCGGCGCAGTTCACCGCGATGCGGATCGGTCCGAGCGCGGCCGCGGTGTCCAGCGCCGCGGCGACGTCCGCCTCGCTCGTGACGTCGGCGGCCGCGAAGCCGGCCGCGGCGCCGAGCCGCTCGGCGGCCTGCGCTCCCGGCGAGCCCGGCAGGTCGACGAGCACCACCTGCGCGCCCTCGCCCGCGAGCCGCTTGGCGGTGGCGAATCCGAGGCCGGAGGCCCCTCCGGTGACGACGGCGACGCTGCCCTGGATCTGCATGCCCGCGATCCTCTCGCACGCCCCGACTGGGACACTGAGCGGGTGAGCGATGCACCGAAGTCGGCCGAACTGTTCGAGCGCGCGCAGCGCGTCACCCCGGGCGGCGTGAACTCGCCGGTGCGGGCGTTCCGCGCGGTCGGTGGCACTCCCCGGTTCATGGTCAGCGGGTCCGGGCCGTACCTGGTCGACGCCGACGGGCGGCAGTACGTGGACCTGGTCTCGTCCTGGGGGCCGATGATCCTCGGGCACGCGCATCCGGCGGTCGTCGCCGCGGTGCAGGCCGCGGCGGCGGGTGGGCTGTCCTTCGGGACGCCGACGCTCGGCGAGATCGAGTTGGCCGAGCTGATCATCGCGCGGGTCGACGCACCGTCGCTGCAGCAGGTGCGGCTGGTGAACTCCGGCACCGAGGCCACCATGTCGGCGATCCGGCTGGCCCGCGGCGTGACCGGGCGGCACCGGGTGGTGAAGTTCGCCGGCTGCTACCACGGCCACGTCGACGCGCTGCTGGCCGCGGCCGGCTCGGGGGTCGCGACGTTCGCGCACCCGGACTCCGAGGGCGTCACCGGCGCGCAGACGGCCGAGACGATCGTGCTGCCGTACAACGATCTCGCCGCCGTCGAGGAGTGCTTCGCCGCGTACGGTGCCGAGATCGCGTGCGTGATCACCGAGGCGGCGGCCGGCAACATGGGCGCTGTCGCACCGCTTGCCGGCTTCAACGCCGGACTGCGCGAGGTCACCTACAAGCACGGCGCGTTGCTGATCATGGACGAGGTGATGACCGGGTTCCGCGTCTCGGCCGCGGGCTGGTACGGCCTCGATCCGGTCGAGGCGGACCTGTTCACGTTCGGCAAGGTGATGAGCGGCGGGCTGCCCGCGGCGGCGTTCGGGGGGCGCGCCGACGTCATGGGTCAGCTCTCGCCGGCGGGGCCCGTCTACCAGGCCGGGACGCTGTCCGGGAACCCGGTGGCGGTGGCCGCCGGGCTGGCGTCGCTGCGTGCCGCGGACGCGTCGGTGTACGCCGCGCTGGACGCGAACGCGCACACGGTCGGGCGGCTGCTCGGCGCCGCGCTCGACGAGGCGGGTGTCGCGCACCAGGTGCAGTACGCGGGCAGCCTGTTCTCGGTGTTCTTCGCCGACGCGCCGGTGACCGACTTCGCCGGGGCGCAGGCCTGCGCGACATGGCGGTACAAGCCGTTCTTCCACGCGATGCTGGACGCGGGGGTGTACCTGCCGCCGAGCGCGTTCGAGGCGTGGTTCGTGAACGCGGCCATGGACGACGGCGCACTGGCCCGGATCGCCGACGCGCTTCCCGGCGCGGCGCGCGCCGCCGCGGCCGCGACTGCGAGCTGACGCGCCCGCGCTCGCCGCCCAGGTCAGTGCGGTCAACCCCGGCCCGCCTAAGCCCATGGGGAGACTGGTCCGGCGGCCGGCCCGCGGGCGGTTTGGCAGGATGGCGCGGGTGACCACGACCATCCACCTGTTGCGGCACGGCGAGGTGTTCAACCCCGGCCGGGTGCTCTACGGACGGCTGCCCGGCTTCGCGCTGTCTGACCTGGGCATCGCGCAGGCCAAGCTCGCGGCCGAGTACCTGGCGCGCCGGCCGGTCGGCTACCTCGTGTCGTCCCCGCTGGAGCGTGCGCAGCAGACGGCGCAGCCGCTCGCGGAGGCATTGGGGCTGACGATCGACACGGACGAGCGGCTGATCGAGGCGGACAACCACCTGCAGGGCAAACAGGTCGCCGGCGGCAAGGGGCTGTTCCGCGACCCGGCGCTGTTCAAGTACTACCGCAACCCGTTCACGCCCTCGTGGGGCGAGCCGTACGCGCAGATCGCGACCCGCGTGCTCGCCGCCGCCCGCGCTGCCTGCGACGCCGCGCAGCGGATCGGCCAAGACGCGGAGGCGGTCTGCGTCAGCCATCAGTTGCCGATCGTCATCGCCCGCCGTCGCGCCGAGGGCCGCCGGCTCTTCCACGACCCGCGCCGGCGCCGGTGCAGCCTCGCCTCGGTCACCTCGTTCACCTTCGCCGGCGACGCGATCGTGCGCATCGACTACGCCGAACCGGCGGCCACGCTGCCACCCGGTCACGGCGCCGGGGCCTGAGCCGGTTCCGCGTTCGCACCGTGCTCGTTCCATGCTCGTTCCGCGGCGGGTCACAGCAGGCTGAGCCGCTGTCGGCGCGCCGAACGCGGTACCGCACACTGGACGGCGATGAACCGCCGCCTGCTCCCCGTGCTGGTGCTCGCCGCCGCCCTCGCGCTGGCCGGCTGCACCGGCAAGGACGCCGTCGACCAGACCGCCGGCGGGCAGTTCCGCTTCGTCAGCGGCACCCAGCTGGGCAAGACGTACGCCCCTGGCGATCGCAAGAAGCCGGGCGATTTCACCGTCGACAAGCTGGACGGCGGGACGATGACGCTCTCGCAGACAGCGGGCAAGGTCGTCGTGCTGAACTTCTGGGCAACCTGGTGCGGGCCGTGCACGACCGAGACGCCACAGTTCGACAACGTCTACCGGCAGTACAAGGGCAAGGGCGTCGCCTTCGTCGGCATCGACACCAAGGACACCCGCAGCAAGGCGCAGGCCTTCGTGCAGGACAACGACATCAGCTACCCGATGGTGTTCGACGAGCAGGGTGAGGTCGCGGTGCGCCTCGGCAAGATCCCGGCGCTCGGCCTGCCGTTCACCGTGCTGCTCGACAAGAAGGGACGCGTCGCCGCGGTCTACCTCAAGCAACTCGCGCCGAAGGACCTCGAGCCGGTGCTCGACAAACTGCTCGCGGAGTCCTAGTGCTGCTCGCCGACGCCGGGTTCACTCAAGCGGTCACCGATGGCCCTCTGCTGGTGGCTGCCGGCGTCGCCGCGCTCGTCGGGCTGGTCGGCTTCCTCTCACCGTGCGTGCTTCCGCTCGTGCCCGGCTACCTGTCGTACGTCGCCGGCCTGAGCGGGTCGGACGAGCGGCCCAGCCAGCGGCGGATGTTCTCCGGCGCGCTGCTGTTCGTACTCGGCTTCAGCGTGATCTTCGTCCTCGAGGGCGTGCTGTTCGGCAGCCTCGGCTCCGCGATCCGCGATCATGCGCTGACGATCGAACGCCTGTTGGGCGTGGTCACGATCGTCATGGGCGTGGTGTTCCTCGGCGGCATCGGCTTCCTGCAGCGTGAGGTGAAGATCCACAAGCTGCCCGCGCCGGGACTGATCGGCGCGCCGCTGCTCGGTGCCGCGTTCGGGCTGGCCTGGGCGCCGTGCCTGACGCCGACGTTCGGTGCGGTGTACTCGCTCGCCTTCCAGGAGGGCACCGCGGGCCGGGGCGCGTTCCTCATGCTCTGTTACTGCCTGGGCCTGGGCGTCCCGTTCGTCCTGGTCGCGCTCGGGGTGGGCTGGATGTCCGGCGCGCTCGGCTTCGTGCGCCGGCACATGCGCACGGTGAGCCGGGTCGGTGGCGTGCTGCTGATCGTGATCGGTGTGCTGCTGGTGACCGGCGAGTGGAACCACTGGATGGACTCGCTGCGTTCGGGCGTCGGCCCCAACTCGGGCATCGGGTCGAACCTGTGAGTGTCTCGATGCGCACGATCGTGCGGCCGGTGCGGATGGCGTGGCGGCGACTGACCAGCATGCGGACGGCGCTGATCCTGCTGTTCCTGCTCGCCGTTGCCGCGGTGCCCGGCTCGATCCTGCCGCAACGGCCGCTGAACCCGGACAAGACGAACGCCTACATCGCCGCGCACGGCGGTTGGGGCCGGTTCCTCGACCGCATCGGCATGTACGACGTGTTCGGCTCGCCGTGGTTCTCGGCGATCTACGTCCTGCTGTTCGTCTCGCTGGTCGGCTGCCTGATCCCGCGCATCCGGCTGCACGCGCGCGCGGTGGTGCGCAAGCCGCTGCCCGCGCCGCGCAACCTGGATCGGCTGCCCGAGCACGGTGCCTTCGAGACGGCGGACGACGGCGCGGACTACGCCGCAGCCGCGCGCGCGACGCTCGGCCGGCGGTGGCGGGTGACCCGCCGCGTCGAACCCAGTGGCGCGATCACGCTCTCCGCCGAGAAGGGCTACAGCCGCGAGACGGGCAACCTGCTGTTCCACGTCGCCCTGCTCAGCGCGCTGATCCTGATCGCGGTCGGCCGGTTGTACAGCTACCAGGGCACCCGCATCGTGCTGCAGGGCGCCGACCAGGGCTTCTGCAACACGGTCTCGCAGTACGACTCGTGGAAACCGGGCCGGTTCGCCGCGCAGGGCAAGGTGCACCCGGCGCCGTTCTGCATCGACGAGCTGACCAAGTTCACCGCGACCTACACCGCCAGTGGCGAACCGTCCGAGTTCACCGCGCACGTCCGGTACCGACCGACCCTCGACTCGTCCCCGAAGCAGACCGACATCAGCGTCAACCACCCGCTTCGCCTCGAGGGCGATCGCGTCTACCTGATCGGGCACGGGTTCGCGCCGCGCGTCACGATCACCATGCCGGACGGGCGGGTCGTCCAGGACACCCAGGCGTTCGTCCCGACCGACGCCACCACGCTGCTGTCCGAAGGCGCGTTCAAGGAGTCCGGCAAGCCGGGCAAGAACCAGGACGTCGGCATCTCCGGGCTGTTCGCCCCGACCCCGGTCGACAGCGGCAACGGGGTGATCACCTCGGTCTCGCCGCAGGTGAAGAACCCGGTGCTGGCGATCTTCGTCTACGTCGGCGACCTGAACTACAACGGACTGCCCCAGTCGGTGTACTCGCTGGACACGTCCAAGCTCACCAAGATCGGGGCGGTCAACCTCACCGAGGGGCAGTCCAAGAGCTTCAGCAACGGCGTCACCGTGCGCTTCGACGGCTGGGTGCCGTGGGCGAGCATCCAGGTCAGCCACGACCCGACGCAGGGTCTGCTGCTGATCGCCGCGATCGCCATGGTGGTCGGCCTGCTCGGCTCGCTGGGCATCCGGCGGCGTCGGGTGTGGCTGCGGATCACCCCTGCGTCCGAGGCGCCGGACGGGGCGCCTACCGTTGTCAGCGTCGGCGGCCTCGCGCGCAGCGACTCGGGTAACTTCAGCACCGAGTTCGCGGCACTGCTGGGGCGGTTGCGGACAGCGGCGACACCGACGCGCGAGAGCGCCGTCGCAGCAGGAAGGGAGTGACGGTGGCCGGTATCGACGGGTCGATGGCGCACCTGTCCGACGGGTTGTTCACGACCTCGATCGCGGTCTACGCGGTCGCCATGGTCGGGTACACCGCCGAGTACGCGTTCGGCCGCAAGGGCCGGGTCGCGGCGACCATGCCGGTGCGCGAGCGCGAACTGGTCGGCGGAGGAGGTCCCCCCGCGATCGAGACGATTCCCAGCACCGTCTTGCCACCACCGGCCGAGCGCTCCTTCGCCGACCGCGTCGGGCGCTTCTCGTTCGCGATCACCGTGCTCGGTGCGCTGTTCCACACCACGTCCATCGCCGTCCGCGCGATCGCCGTGGACGCGGTGCCGTGGAGCAACATGTACGAGTTCGCCTCGGTGTCCGGTCTCGTCGGGGTGATCGCGTTCATCGCGCTGTTGTGGCGGGCGCCGCAGATCCGGCATCTGGGCGGGCTGATCCTGCTGCCGGTGATCCTGGTGATGTTCCTGGCCGGGACGGTGCTGTATTCCAAGGCGCAGCCCCTGGTGCCCGCGCTGCAGTCGTACTGGCTGGCGATCCACGTGACGCTGGTGGCGATCGCCGAGGGCGCGTTCATGACCAGCGCCGTGCTCAGCCTGCTGTACCTGGCCAAGCAGCGCTACGACCGGGTGAGCGTGCAGCCGGGGTTCCGGCGCGGCGCGTTCGCGAACCTCGCCGCGCGGCTGCCCGACGCCACGTCGATGGACAAGGCGGCGTACCGCATCGTCGCGTTCTCGTTCCCGCTGTACACGGTCGCGATCATCTGCGGCGCGATCTGGGCCGAGGCGGCGTGGGGACGGTACTGGGGCTGGGATCCCAAGGAGACCTGGGCGTTCGTCGTCTGGGTCATCTACGCCTGCTACCTGCACGCGCGCGCGACCGCGGGCTGGAAGGGCCGCGCAGCCGCCTGGGTGAACCTGGCCGCGTTCGGCTCGATCATCTTCAACTTCCTGATCGTCAACATGGTGATCTCCGGGCTGCACTCCTACGCCGGCCTGAGCTGAGCCCTCGAGCAGGCTTTGATCGGGCCTGGCTCAACGGGCGGCGCCGAGGTCCAGGATCACGCGTGCGCCCCCGTGCGGCGAGCTTCCGACGGCCATCTCGCCGCCGCTGAGTTCGGCGCAGCGCCGGGCGATCGACAGGCCCAGGCCGGTCGAGCCGCGATCGCTGCGGCCGCGGACCAGCGCGTGGGCGGGAAGTCCCGGTCCCGCGTCGGACACCTCGAGCCGGGCACCGCGCGCCGTCTCGGCCAGCCGCACGTCGAATGCGGTGCCTTCGGGCGTGTGCGCGATGACGTTCTCCAGCAACGCGTCCACGGCTGCGCCGAGATCCTCGGCTGATGCCCTTACCGGCAAAGGGGAACCGGCCAGCTCGATGGTGGCCGGCCGATTCTGCTCCTCGGTGAGCGCGGACCAGAACGCGACGCGGCCGGCGACTACGGCGGCGGCGTCGCAGGAGGGCATGCGCCCCTCACGCTGGGGGCGGCGCGCGGTGCGGATGACCGCGGTGAGCATCCGCTCCAAGGAGCTGACGTGCGTGCTGACCCGATCGGCCTCGACCGGGTCGCGCAGCGCTTCGGCGTCCAGCCGCAGCGCGGTGAGCGGTGTGCGGAGCCGGTGCGAGAGGTCGGCGACGGTCTCCCGCTCCTCTGCGATCAGCTGGTCGATGCGGTCGCCGAGCTGGTTCAGCGCGGCGCCGACCTCCGCGATCTCGCGCGGCCCGTCGGTCGGGGCCCGCGCGCTGACGTCGCCGGCGCTGATCCGGTGCGCCGTCTCGGCGGTGCGCTCGAGCGGACGGACCAGGCGCCGGGTGAGCAGCTCGGCGGCGACCGCCGCGAGCAACAGCAGGCCCACCGCGCTGCCGGCGAGCAGCAGCCACCACCTCGTCTCGCCCGCGTGCAGCTGCGCGTCGGATGCGAACACCCGCACGATGTCGATGCTCGGCTGCTGCGGGTCGCTCAGGATGGGCAGCTGCGCCAGCTTGCCGCCACGGAAGTCGACCGCGCTTTGCAGCGGGCCGGCGCGTCGCGAGGTCGGGTCGTCGCGGCGGAAGGTGCGGACCTCTGGGAGGTCCGCGGGGTCGCCCGGCGGCTGCCGGCCGACCACGGTGCCGTCGGGAAGCTGGACGCTCGCCGCGCTGTCGCCGCCCAGGTGCCCCAGGAACTCCTCCAGCTGCACGGTCGTCGGTGCCGGGAAGCTGCCGCGCACGTAGTTCGCGATCCGGTTCGCCTTGTCCTGTACGGATTTCGCAGCGTCCTGGTAGACGACGTGACGCACCAGCAAGGCAAGCGGGATGACGAACGCGAGCAGCACGACCGTGGTCACGCCGACCACGAGCAGCATGATGCGCTTTCTCATGGACCGGGTTTCATGTCGGTGGTGTCGCAAGGCGCACGCCGACACCGCGCACGCTGTACAGGTAGTGCGGCGCCGCTGCGGTCTCGCCGAGTTTGCGGCGCAGCCAGGACAGGTGCACATCGACGGTGCGGTCCGATCCGCCCCAGGCCAGTTGCCACACCTCGGCCAGCAGGTCGCGCTTGCTGACCACCTCACCGGCGCGCCGGGCCAGCGCGACGAGCAGCTCGAACTCCTTGCGGGCCAGCTCGACCGGGCGGCCGTCGACCTGCACCTCGTAGCTGCGGGTGTCGATCCGCAGCCCGCCGACGGTGATCACCGGATCTTCCTCGGTGCGGCCGGATCGGCGCAGCACCGCCCTGATTCGCGCGTTCAGCTGCAGCGCGGTGAACGGCTTGATCACGTAGTCGTCAGCGCCCAGTTCGAGCAGGCGCACCATCTCTGACTCCTCGTCACGAGCGGTCGCCACGATCACCGGGATGTCGCTGACGGCGCGCAGCATCGACAGCACATCCGCGCCGTCCACGTCCGGTAGGCCTAGGTCGAGCAGCACCACGTCCGGTCGGTTCTCCACGGCCGCCGACAGCGCCGGCAGCCCGGAACCGACCGACGCGACACCGTGCCCGTGATCGCGGAGCGCACGGGTCAACGCCGAGCGGATCGCGGCGTCGTCTTCGACCAGAAGCACCTGCGCCATGCGCCGCACGGTACGCGGCCTGTGCAGCCGGCGGGGGGCGCACATGTGTTTCTCACGGCGGCTTAGGACGGGCTTATCACTGCACTGAGGCCGGCCTGACGCTCGCGTCCGGACCATCCATATCGGCGCTGCCCTGGCGTTCTCGTCGTACGGCTGCGCAGGGGGTTGTCGCAGACAAGTCCCAGCATTCTCCGGCGAGCTGGTCGAGTGCGGATTCAGGAACTGGAGCGATCGCGGTGAGGCTGATCAGAGCGGCGGGTCGACGAGTGCGGGCTCATCCGTGGTGGTCCACCGCGATCGCGGTGCTGGTGGTGGGCGGTGCCGCAACGGGCACGGTGTTCGGACTCGGCGGCGGCGGCGATCCGGCCGTGGCCGCCGCCACGACGACCCAGACGGTGAGCACCGGGACGATCCGGCAGAGCGTGTCGGCGAGCGGGACGCTGGCTCCCGCTCAGCAGAGCAACCTGAACTTCTCCTCCTCGGGCGTGGTGACCACGGTGCGGGTCAGTGAAGGGCAGACGGTGCGCAAGGGGCAGATCCTGGCCACCATCGATTCGGCGGCACTGGCCGCCACGGTCGCGCAGGCGAAGGCCGGCGTCGCGTCGAACAAGGCGAAGGTCGATGACGACGAGGTCAACGACGTCTCCGACACCCAACTGGCCGCTGACAAGGCGGCGCTGACGGCGTCGCAGAATCAGCTGACCTCGGCGCGCAAGGCGCTCGCCGGCGCGACCATGACCTCGCCGATCGCCGGCGTGGTGGCCGGCGTCAACCTGACCGTCGGCGAGTCGGTGTCCGGATCCGGTTCCGGGACCGGTGGTTCGTCGAGCGGCGGCGGCGGCGCGAACGGTGCCACCAGCAACGCCTCGTCCACGTCGAGTGCGCAGATCCAGGTGATCAGCACGAACGCGTGGGTCGTGAACGCGACGGTGGACGCCAGTTCGGTAGGACTGATCAAGGTCGGCAACCAGGCCCAGCTGCGGGTGACCGGTGCCGGCGACACCGTGTACGGCACGATCTCCTCCATCGCGGTGACGTCCTCGTCCTCGAGCGGCACGGCCAGCTACCCGGTGGTGATCGGGGTGACCGGCTCGCCGTCCGGGATGCACGACGGCGCCGGCGTGACCGCGACGCTGATCTACAAGCAGCTCTCTGACGTCGTGGCGATCTCCTCCATCGCGCTGCACCGAACAGCGGGCGGATCGCAGTACGTCGAGAAGGTGGTCAACGGCAAGACGGTCCGGACGCCCGTTCAGGTCGGCATCAGCTCCGGCCTGCAGACCCAGATCACCTCCGGTCTGTCGGCCGGCGACAAGATCCTGGTGCCGCAACTGCAGCGCAGCGGCACCGGTTCCACCACGCGCAGCGGAACCTCGAACCGCGGCGGTCGCGGCGGCGGATTCGGCGGCGGCACCGGCGGCGGCTTCCCGGGCGGCGGCTTCCCCGGAGGCGGAGGCGCGGGCGGCGGTGGCTTCGGTGGCTAGGCGTCACCAGCCACAGCTCGGATCGGGCCACCGCGCCCCGGGCGGCCCGGCGCCGGTGATCAAGCTGGAGCGGGTCCGCAAGGTGTACGGCACCGGCACGGTCGAGGTGGAGGCCCTGCGCGGCGTCAGTCTGTCGATCGCGCAAGGCGAATACGTGGCGATCATGGGCCCGTCCGGGTCGGGCAAGTCCACGTTGATGCACATTCTGGGCTGCCTGGACGTGCCGACCTCGGGCCGCTACGAGCTGGCCGGCGAGGACGTGTCGACGATGGACGAGCTCGACCTGGCCGTCGCGCGTAACCGGCAGATCGGGTTCGTGTTCCAGCAGTTCAACCTGCTGCCCTCGTTGACCGCGCTGCGCAACGTGGAACTGCCGCTGTCCTACGCCGGGATGAGCCGCGCGGACCGCCTGCAGCGCGCCCAGGATGCCCTGGAGCGGGTGGGGCTCGGCGACCGGCTCGATCACCGGCCGGGCGAGCTGTCCGGCGGGCAGCAGCAGCGGGTCGCGGTCGCGCGTGCGCTGGCCACCGACCCGGCGCTGCTGTTGGCCGACGAGCCGACCGGCAACCTGGACTCGACCGCCAGCGCGGAAGTGCTGAGCCTGTTCGGCGAGCTGCATCGGCAGGGCCGCACGGTCGTGCTGATCACCCATGAGGCGGAGGTCGCCAACGCGGCTGCCCGGGTGATCCGGATCCGCGACGGCCTGATCGCCTCCGACGAGACGGTCGACGTCGCGGGGGCATCGGCATGAACTGGCCGGACACGCTGCGCAACGCCTGGGACGCGATCCGCACCCACAAACTGCGCTCGACGTTGACCTCGCTGGGCATCCTGATCGGCATCGCCGCCGTGGTGCTCACCGTCGGGCTCGGGCAGGGCGCGCAGCAACAGGTGTCCAAGCAGTTGGCCGCGTTGGGCGGGAACCTGCTGATCGTGTCGCCGGGCAGCTCGACCACGAGCGGCGTCCGTGGCGGCTTCGGCTCGGCGTCCTCGCTGACGACCGCCGACGGCACGGCGTTGAGTTCCAAGCAGGCCGCGCCGGACATCGCCGCGGTCGCACCCGTCCTGCAGTCCAGCTCGCGGGAGCTGGACAACGGCTCGACGAACTGGACCACCACCGTCGTCGGCACCACGCCGGACTGGGCGTCGGTTCGCGGCCGCACGCTCTCGTCCGGACGCTTCATCAGCGCCACGGACGAGAAGAACGCTGCGGCGGTCGTGGTGCTCGCGTCCGACACCGCGAGCGAACTGTTCGGGCCGCTGAACCCGGTCGGCCAGAACGTGACCGTCAACAGTGTCCCGTACCAGGTGATCGGGGTGCTGGCCTCGGCCGGTTCGGACTCCACCAGCAACCTGGACGACCAGGCGATCATGCCGATCAGCACGGCCGCGCAGCGCGTCGTCGGCGGCAGGAACCGCACCTCGGTGCAGACCATCTACATCAAGGCGACCAGCGAGGGCCGGTTGTCCGCGGCGTACCAGGAGGCCGATGCGCTGCTGGCCTACCGGCATGCGACCACGTCCGGGTCCAGCACCGATTTCACGATCACCACGCAGCAGTCGGTGCTGTCCACGACGTCCTCGGTCAACAGCACGCTCACCGACCTGCTCATCGGGGTCGCGGCGCTGTCGCTGATCGTGGGCGGTATCGGGGTCATGAACATCATGCTGGTTTCGGTCAAGGAGCGCACCCGTGAGATCGGGCTGCGCAAGGCACTAGGCGGCACCCCGGCGCTGATCCGCAGGCAGTTCCTCTCCGAGGCGTCGATGCTCGGCCTCACCGGCGGTCTGCTCGGGGTCGCGGCCGGTGTCGGTGCGGCGCTGACGTTGCCGCACTTCATCAGCAACCCGGTCGCGATCTCGGTGCCGTGGATCCTGCTCGCCATCGCGGTTGCGATCGCGATCGGCGTCGGCTTCGGCGTCTATCCCGCGTCCCGGGCCGCTCGGTTGTCCCCGATCGACGCGTTGCGTAGCGAATGAAAGGCAGATCGATGCAGATTCGTCCGCCCCGGCGACTGCTCGCCGGCGTGGCGGGACTGGCCGCGGTCGCGACCGTGGCCGCCTGCGGCGGCGGCTCCTCGCCGTCGGACCCGGCCACGCCCACCGGGGGCGCCACCTCGAGTTCGCCGGCCGCTGCCGGGCGGGGCTTCGGACGCGGTGCGCCGCCGGCTGCTTCGGGCACGATCGCCGCGGTCACCGGCACCACGATGCAGGTGCAGAGCCGGCAGAACGGGCAGGTGGCCGTGCACTGGACCGCCACCACGAAGTTCACGCAGCAGGTGAAAGTGGCGGCCAGTTCCATCGAGGCCGGCGACTGTGTCACGGCGACGGCCGGTCCCGGCACCTCGCCCACCGCCACCAGCTTCGCGGCCAGCACGCTCTCGGTGAGCGCGCCGACCGACGGTTCGTGCACTGGGCGGGACGGTCAGTTCGGCGGAGGCGGCGCACGTCCGTCCGGTTTCCCCACCGGCGCGCGTCCATCGGGCTTTCCCACCGGCGGACCTCCCTCCGGCTTCCCCACCGGTGCCGCGCGGAACCGGGGCCGCGCGGGTTTCGGGGCCATCGCCCGCGGCTCGGTGACGTCGGTGTCCGGTAACACCCTGGTGATCGCGGCCCGGGAGTTCGGCTCCGGATCCAGCAGCCCGGCCACGTCCACCACGACGGTGACCCTCAGCTCGGCCACCACGATCACCTCGGAGAAGTCAGCCACCGCGAGCGCGATCAAGGTAGGCCGCTGCGCGACCGCCCGGGGCAGCGCCGACTCCAGCGGCACGGTCACCGCGACCGCCTTGGTCATCACCGATCCGGCAAACGGGCAGTGTGGCGCCTTCGGCAGCTTCGGCAGCTTCGGTGGCGGAGACGGGGGCAACGGTGGCTGAGGTCGCCTCGGCTCGACGGCGGCGCGCTCGACGGCGCCGGGTAAGCGCACTGGGCGTCGGGCTGGTCGTGCTCGTCGGTGGCGGGTCGGCCGCGCTGGCCGCGACCGGCGAGGATCCCGCCCAGCCGGTCACTGCCACCGCGGTGACCGGCTCGGTGACCCAGGTCGTGGAAGCGTCCGGCACCGTCGGCTCGTCCTCGCAAGCCAGCGCGTCGTTCGCAACCAACGGCACGGTCAGCACGGTCAAGGTCAAGGCGGGCCAGCAGGTCAGTAAGGGGCAGGTGCTGGCCAAGCTGGATACCAGTTCGTTGGACAGCGACGTCGACTCCGCCGGCGCCACCGTCGCGACCGCCAAGCAGAAGCTCGCGGCCGACAAGGCCGGCCAGACCAGCGCCGCCGGCTCGGGCATCGGTACTGCGTCCGGTACTGCCTCCGGTACTGCCGACAGCCTGGCGGCAACCGACTCGGCCTTCCAGACGCTGCTGCCCTCGCCGAGTTCTCCCGGCACCGGCACGAACGGCACCGGCACGAGCGGTACCGGCAAGAACGGCACGCCCGGCGGCAGCACCCTCAGCCGGCTGCTGGCGCAGATCGCCGCCGGGCAGCAGCAGGTGCTGGCCGCGCAGCAGGCCGTCGACGCCGGCCAGCAGGACGTGGACGCAACCCAGCAGGTCGTCGACCAGGACGTCGTCCAGAACACGAAACTGCGTGACGCGCAGAAGAGCACCTGCGCCGGCGGCTCGAGCGATCCGGCGTGTACCAGCGCGCAAGCGGACTACGAGGCGTTCGCGGACACCCTCAGCACCGACATGGCCGCCCTGGACAAGGCGGTCACCGCTCAGGACGGCAAGATCAGCAGCCTGGATGGCGCCGTCAAGGCACTGGACGGGCTGCTGAGCATGCTGCCCGCAGCGATCGAAGCGGCCAGCAACGGCACCGGGTTGACCGGCTCGCCCGGCTCGTCCGGCACGGGGTCGTCCGGCACCGGGTCGTCCGGTACCGGGTCGTCCGGCACCGGGTCGTCCGGCACCGGCGGTACCACCCGACAGAGCGGCAGTCCCCAGAACTCGCAGACCGGCGGAAGCGCCCCTCAGCAGAGCAGCAGCGAGCCCGCCAGCGCCAGCCGGCTCGCCGCCGACCAGGCCTCGATCGACGCCGCCGAGGCGCAACTCAAGCTCGCCCGGCAGAACCTCAGGGCCGCGACGCTGACCAGCCCGATCAGCGGCACTGTCGCGACCGTCGGCTTCACGGTGGGATCCGGATCAAACGGGCAGAGCATCACCATCCTCGGCACCGGCAACCAGATCGTGCAGATCAACGTGCCGCTCAGCCAGATCGAGCAGGTGAAGCTCGGCCAGTCGGCGAGCCTGGCGGTGGACGGGCAGACCAGTGCGCTGCACGGGACGGTCACCAAGATCGGCCTGCTGAGCAGCACGTCCGCAGGCACGACGACGTTCCCGGTCACGGTGACCCTGGCCGCGAACTCGCCGAAGCTGTTCGACGGCGTCGGTGCGGACGCCACCGTCACGACCGGGACGGTCAGCAACGCCGTGACCGTCCCCAACTCCGCGATCACCACGGTCGGCAGCCGGCACCTCGTGACCGTCGTCCGTGGCGGCAGGAGCACCACCACGCAGGTGACGCTCGGGCTGGCGGGCGCCGCGACCAGCCAGGTCACGGCCGGCGTCAAAGCCGGGGACAAGGTCCAGCTCGCGCTACCGGGCAAGGCGTTGCCGAGCAGCGCCACCAGCAACTCCACGTCCATCCGGCGCTTCGGCGGTACCTTTCCCGGCGGCTTCACCGGGCGGCTCGCCACCTTCGGCGGCGGGGGTTGACCGGCTGACCACTCGGAGCGGGGACGGGTCGGCGGCCAGGGATACTGTCGGACGTGGCGTTCTCCGATCTGCAGGACTTCGTGGCCGCGCTGGAGCGCGACGGCGACCTGGCCAGGGTGTCCGCGCCCGTCGATCCGCACCTGGAGGTGACCGGGATCGTGCAGCGGGTGCTGCGCGAACACGGCCCGGCGCTGCTGTTCGAGAACCCGACCCGCGGACGGATGCCGTTGCTGATCAACGCGTTCGGCACGCCGCGGCGGATGGCGCGGGCCCTCGGCGTCGACGACCTGGACGAGATCGGCGCGCGCCTCGGCGAGCTGCTCAGGCCGGAACTGCCGCGCGGCGTGGGCGGGTTCAAGGATGCACTGGGCAAGGTGTCCCAGCTGCGCGCCGCGCCGCCGCGGCGGGTGAAGGGCGCGCCGTGCCAGCAGGTCGTGCTCCAGGGTGAGGACATCGACCTGGTCGACCTGCTGCCCGGCGTGCAGTCGTGGCCGGACGACGGCGGGGTGTTCCTGAACCTCGGGCTGACCCACACCAAGCACCCGGACACCGGGGCGCGCAACCTGGGCATGTACCGGCTGCAACTGCAGGACGAGCGCACCGTCAGCCTGCACTGGCAGATCCACAAGGACTCCACCTCGCACGCGGCGATCGCCGAGCGGCGCGGCGAGCGGCTGCCGGTGGCGATCGGGTTCGGCTGCCCGCCGGCGGTGACCTACGCGGCCAGCGCGCCGCTGCCGGCCGACATCGACGAGTACCTGTTCGCCGGGTTCCTGCAGCGCGAGCGCGTCGATCTCGTCGACTGCGTGAGCGTTCCGCTGCAGGTACCGGCGGCGGCGCAGGTCGTCCTGGAGGGCTGGGTCGAGCCGGGCGCACGGCTACCGGAAGGACCGTTCGGCGACCACACCGGCTTCTACACGCCGGTCGAGCCGTTCCCGTACCTGCGCGTCGACACGCTGACGATGCGCACCGACCCGATCTACCAGTCGATCGTCGTCGGACGGCCGCCGCAGGAGGACGGGCCGATGGGCAAGGCCACCGAGCGGATCTTCCTGCCGCTGATCAAGCTGACAGTGCCCGAGATCGTCGACTACGACCTGCCCGAGGCGGGCGTGTTCCACAACTGCTGCATCGTCTCGATCGACAAGCGCTACCCGAAGCACGCGCAGAAGGTGATGAACGCGATCTGGGGAGCCGGGTTGCTGTCGCTGTCGAAGCTGATCGTGGTCGTCGACGCCGACTGCGACGTGCACGATTACGCCGAGGTCGCGTGGCGCGCGTTCGGGAACGTCGACTACGCCCGCGACGTGCTGCACAGCGTGGGGCCGGTCGACCACCTCGATCACGCGTCGTACGAGCAGTTCTACGGCGGCAAGCTCGGGGTCGACGCGACCCGCAAGCTGCCCACCGAGGGGTACCGGCGCGAGGGTGGCTGGCCGGCCGAATGCGTGCTGGACGCATCGACGCTCGAGCTGGTCGGTCGCCGCTGGCGCGAGTACGGGATCGGCCGATGACCGCACTGGCCGAGCGGGGCCGCGTCCGCAAGTTCCTGTCGCTGGTGATGATCGAGCACTCGGTGTTCGCGCTGCCGTTCGCCTACCTCGCCGCGCTCACCGCGATGTGGACGCAGACCCGGTCGGTGCACTGGGTGCAGCTGGCGCTGATCACGGTGGCGATGGTGTCGGCGCGGACCGTCGCGATGTCGGCGAACCGGATCCTGGACCGCGACTTCGACGCGCTGAACCCGCGCACCGCGCGCCGCGAGCTGGTGACCGGAGAGCTGTCGGTGCGCTCGGCCTGGGTGGGCACGCTGATCGCGCTCGCGGTGTTCCTCGCCGCGGCGGCCGCGCTGTCGTGGCTGTGCCTGCTGCTCGCGCCGGTCGCCGTGTTCGCGCTCGTCCTCTACTCGTACGGCAAGCGGTTCACCGACTACCCCCAGGTGCTGCTCGCGCTCGCCCAGTTCGTCGCGCCGGTCGGCGCGTGGCTCGCCGTCACAGACGGCGTGCCCGGCGCGGCCGTGGCGCTGGGCATCGCGGTCGGCACCTGGATCGGCGGCTTCGACCTGATCTACTCGTGCCAGGACGCCGAGGTCGACCGCCGGATCGGCTCGCGCTCCGTCCCGGCCCGCTTCGGCATCGCGACGGCACTGCGGGCCTCGTCGGCGGTGCACGTCGTGACGGTGGCCGCGTTCGCCTGGTTCGGCGCCGCGGCCGGGCTGGGCTGGCTGTGGTGGGCCGGCGTGCTGCTCACCGGTGCGGTGCTGGTGTACGAGCACCTGATCGTCCGCGCGCACGACCTGTCCCGGGTGAACCGCGCCTTCTTCACCGCGAACGGCGTGATCGGCATCGGCCTGTTCGCGTTCGCCCTCGCCGACCTGCTGCGCCTCGGCCTGCGCGCATGACTACCCCCACAACCACACCCCGGGGTGGCTCCGCGGGCAGTCATGCGCGCACCCCGTGGGTCGTCGGCGTCTCGGGGGCGTCCGGCACGCCGTACGCGCGCGCCGTGCTCACCGGCCTGCTGGATGCCGGGCTGCCCGTCGACCTGGTCGTCTCGCGCGCGGCGCGGCTGACGATCCTGGACGAGACCGGCCTGGCCTTCCGCGATGCGCACTGGCGCGCGGACCTCGCCGGCTGGCTGGAACGCGAGGAGCGTGAGCTGGGCGACGTCCGGCACTGGGCGGCCGGCGACCTGGCCGCCGGCCCGTCGTCCGGCTCGTACCCCACGCGCGGCATGCTGGTCGTGCCCGCCTCGACCGCGGCCGTCGCCGGCATCGCCGTCGGGCTGTCCAAGGACCTGTTGCAGCGCGCCGCCGACGTCACGCTCAAGGAGTGCCGCCCGCTCGTCGTGGTGCCGCGCGAGACGCCGTACACCCGGGCGACGCTGCAGCACCTGCTCGCGCTGCACGACGCCGGCGCGGTCGTGCTGCCCGCCAGCCCGGGCTTCTACGCGGCGCCCAAGAGCGTCCAGCAGTTGGTGGACTTCGTCGCGGCGAAGGCCCTGGACGCGATCGGGGTCGAGCACGACCTGATCACCCGCTGGCGCGGCGAGCTGGGCGGCGCGAGGTAGCGTCGGCGCCGTGGACTCCGTCGACCGCCAACTGCTCGACGCCCTGCGCGCCAATGCCCGGGCGACCTACGCCGAGCTGGCCCGCGTCGTCGGGTTGAGCGCGCCGGCCGTTCACGAGCGGGTCGCCAAGCTCGAGGCGAACGGCGTGATCACCGGCTACCACGCGGCCGTCGCCCCGGAGTCGCTCGGCTACGCGATGAACGCCCTCGTCGGGATCTTCATCTCCGACAGCGCGGACACCGACGACGTCGCCGCGCAGCTCGCCGCCGTCCCGGCCGTCGAGCACTGCTGGTTCGTCGCCGGCGAGGAGACGTTCGTGGTGAAGGTGCGGGTGCCGGACGTCAGCGGCATGGAGGCCACGATCCGCAACCTCAACGCCATCCGCGGTGTGGCGCGAACCCGCACCACCGTCGTGCTGTCGACGAAGTTCGAAGACCGCGTGCAGGTGCTGCAGGCACCGGGACAGCGCTGAGCACGCCGGGCTGCCGCCCGGCTCAGTTCAGTTGCGCGGCGACGGCGTAGAGCGACTTCTCGCTCGGCCGGCCACCCGTCGCGTAGCGAGCCACCAGCTCGGCCGCCCCGGCCACGTCGACCGCAGCGAACCCGTGCCGATCGAGGAAGCCGGGTGCGGCGTCCGGGGCGAGGCTGAAGGTGACCGGCTCGCCGAACAGCCGGATGGCCTGCGCGGCCGCGCGGCGAGCCTGGTCGTACCGACCCCGCCCGGTCGGCTCGTGCCAGAAGTCCATCGCCAGCCGGGAGCCCACACCGCAGATCTCGCGGAGCGCGCCGAGCGTCGCACTCACCGCGAGCCGGGTCAGGTACATGCTCACGCCCTCCCAGATCACGACGGTGCGCACGCCCACCGCGAATCCCGAATCGAGCAGCCGGTCGGTGAGCGACTCGGTGCGAAAGTCGATCTCCACCCGCCGGATCGTGTTCGCCGCGAACAGCTCCGGGTGCCCGGCCACGACCTCGGCCTTGCGACGCGACAGCGGGGCGAGGTCGACCTCGTGCAGCGGCCGGCCGCGCAGCTCGTCGGCGAACCGGTAGGCGCGGCTGTCGTAGCCGGCGCCGAGCACGACCACCTGCTCGGCGCCGTCGGCCAGGGCGTCCCGCAGTTGATCGTCGATGAACCGGTGGCGCAGCAGCACGAAGGCCGACACCCCGGCCAGCTCGTGCCGTTCGGCCCGCCGCACGAGCGGCGAGCCCAGCCGCAGCGACTCCAGCACGGCGCGGGACGTGGCGGTCAGGAACACCGGCGCGAACTCGTCGCTGACGATCCGCTCGGGCTCGGGACGGTCCAGCTCCAGGGCGCGCACGACGGCAGTCCACTGGGCGGTGATGCTGGGTCGCTCGGTGGTGTGCAGCTCGCTGGGCAGCAACGGGATCTGCATGGCGTTGTCGAGCGTAGGGGAATCCGCCGCTTTGCGCCTCTTGTCGTTGAGTGGCGGGTTATGGACTCAGTGGCGGCCTATACACCGCCACTCACGACGAAAGCCGCCACTCAACGGGACGAGGACGAGGTCCACAGGACGCTGCTGAGCAGCGCGACCGCGGCCGCGTGCACGGCGGTGCACCACAGGCAGATCGCCTCGACGCGGAACAGCTCCACCCAGATCAGGTACAGCGCCATCAGCACCCCGGCCGCCGCGCCCGAGATCCGCACCGTGTTCAGCCGAGGCAGCCGCCACGCGGGCGGCGCGGTCAGCGCGGTCATCACCAGGAAGTACCCCAGCCCGAGCACCGCGACAGGCAACGGGCCGATCTGCGACCAGGAACTGGTGGTCACCTTGGCGCAGTTGACGACCGCAGACTCCGGACAGGCGAGCAACGCGGGCGCCGCGGCGTAGTGCTCGACGGTGAGATAGCCGGAGACCGCGAGCCCGAAGAGCGCGACGGCGAACGGGGCCAGCCCGCGGCGCGCGAGCTCAGCCGGCATGGGCTGAGTCGGCCAGAGCTGCCGCCCCGGCTCGCACGCCGGCAGAGGTGCACACCGCGGCCGGCTGGCCGCCGGTCAACTCGCACAACGCGGCGCTGATCACGTTCGCGGCGCCGTTCACGCCGCGGGCGATGGCCGAGGCCGGATCGGCGAGCGCCGCGGCGATCTGCGCGTGCGTCTTGCCGGCGAGCACCGCCGGCGAGTAGCTCGCCCCAGTGGTGGCCCGCCGGCCGCCGAGGTCCACGAACGGGATGCCGCCGGACGGATCGTGCGCGCGCAGCACGGCGGCGTCCGCGGCAGAGAGCGTGTCGAGCGGGGCGTACCGCCCGTCGACGACCTGGTTCGACTCGGTCTCGACACCGGTGAACGACAGCAGTTCGCTGCGGTACGTCGCGCCGTGGAAGGTGAGCGTTGCGGTGTCCGGGTACACCTCAGGGGCGCCGGCGGAGGTGGTCTGCCCCAGCCCCTGCCAGGTGCCGAAACGGGACAGCGCCACGATCATCGGCCACCGCTGCGCGGCGCAGAACGGGCAGTACTCGGCGCCGACGTACAGCACCCGCGGCTTGCCGTCCGCGGTCAGCGCCGGTCCGGCGATCGCCGCCGGCAGTTGTGTGCTGGTCCCGACGCCGACCGCGTCCAGAACGCCGGCCGGCACACCCGTCACGGCCTGCACGACGGCGGCGGCAGCCGTCTCGGCGCGGGTGCCCGACTTGGGGCCGGAACCGGTGCCCAGCTTGACCCCGACCAGCACGCTGACCGCGATGATCACGACGCCGATCGGGGCGCCCGCGACCAACCACCGGTTCCGCCGGTGGGGGTGCAGCGGGGGTGCGGGCGGCCGGCGGGCGGACGTCTTCGGGGCAGGCATGATCACCACCGTCCCGGACCGGACTGGGCCCCGCCGCGGGCGATGGTCCCGAAACGGGCCGGACCAAGGGCCCCCCGTACCCTGTGGGCATGGCGTTGACCGAGGCCCGCAAGGCGGAGCTGACCGAGAAGATCCAGGCGCGCGAGCGGCTCAGCCGCCAGGACGGCGAGGACCTGTACGCGGCCGACGACCTCGCCTGGCTGGGCGGCCTGGCCCACGGCGTGCGCACCGAGAAGAACGGCGGCACCGTCTTCTTCAACGTGAACCGGCACCTGAACCTGACCAACGTGTGCACGGCGTCCTGCGCGTACTGCAGCTTCCAGCGCAAACCCGGGCAGAAGGACGCGTACACGATGCGCGTCGAGGAGGCCGTCGCGCTCGCGTCCGCGATGAAGGGCGACGGGCTGACCGAGCTGCACATCGTCAACGGGCTGCACCCCACGCTGCCGTGGAAGTACTACCCGCGGGTGCTGCGGGAGTTGAAGGCCGAACTGCCCGGTGTGGCGCTCAAGGCGTTCACCGCCACCGAGGTGCACTTCTTCGAGGAGATCAGCGGGCTGAGCGCCGACGAGATCCTGGACGAACTGATCGACGCCGGTCTGGAGTCGCTCACCGGCGGCGGCGCGGAGATCTTCGACTGGGACGTGCGCAAGCAGATCGTCGACCACAACACGCACTGGGAGGACTGGTCGCGCATCCACCGGCTCGCGCACCGCAAGGGGCTGCGCACGCCAGCGACCATGCTGTACGGGCACATCGAGGAGCCGCGGCACCGCGTCGACCACGTGCTGCGCCTGCGCGAACTGCAGGATGAGTCACTGGAAGCGGCTTCCGGCAATTTCAGTGTCTTCATCCCGCTGCGGTTCCACAACGACAACAACCGGCTCTCGCACCTGCCGATGGCCCAGCCCGCGGACGTGCTGCGCACCTTCGCCGTCTCGCGGCTGATGCTCGACAACTTCGACCACGTCAAGGTGTTCTGGGTGATGCACGGCCTGTCGACGAGCCAGTTGGCGCTCAACCACGGCGCCGACGACATGGACGGCTCGGTGGTCGAGTACAAGATCACGCACGACGCCGACCACTACGGGACGCCGGACAAGCTCACCCGCGAGGACCTGCTCGAGCTGATCCGCGACGCCGGGTTCCGCCCGGTCGAGCGCAACACGCGGTACGAGATCGTGCGCGAGTACGACGCGCCCGTCCCGCTGGCGGAGCGACGCGCCGAGCCGCAGGCGGTCTGGGCGTAGTGACCGTGGCCGAGAAGCACCCGCAGGGCAGCTCGTCGTTCGGTCGGTGGATGGGGTCGATGTGGCTCTACACGATCTTGCGGTTCGCGCTGTTCTTCGCGCTGTGGGGGCTGATGGTGCTGATCGGGCTGCACGGCCTGGTCGCCGCGTTCGTCGCGCTGTTGCTGTCGGTGCCGCTGTCGTTCGTGCTGCTCGCGGTGCCGCGGGCCAGGTTCGCCGCCAGCGTCGAGGACCGGCTCAACGCGCGCCGCGAGGATCGCCAGCAACTGGACGACAAGCTCGAGCCCGGCGAGGGCGAGCAGAACTGACTGCGCCGAAAGGTGGAGGGCGAGGTTCATCCGCGGGACGGATGTGGCGGTGACGACGTCCGCCTAGCCTGATAGTCGTGATCGAAGCTGTCGGGTTGACCAAGCGCTACGGCGAAACCGTTGCCGTGGACGGGCTGTCGTTCGTGGTGCAGCCGGGGGTGGTCACCGGATTCCTCGGCCCGAACGGTGCCGGTAAGTCCACGACGATGCGCATGTTGCTCGGGCTGGACCGGCCGACCACGGGAACGGCGAGCATCAACGGCAGGCCGTACACCCGGTTGACGGCGCCGCTGTGCGAGGTGGGCGCGCTGCTCGAGGCGCGGGCGATTCACACCGGCCGGTCCGCGCGCAATCATCTGCTCGCCTTGGCCGCGACGCACGGCATCGGTCGGCGCCGGGTGGATCAGGTGCTCGAGCTCGTCGGACTGACCCAGGTCGCCGGCAAGCGGGCGGGCGGGTTCTCACTCGGCATGGGGCAGCGGCTCGGTATCGCGTCGGCGCTGCTCGGCGACCCGCACACGCTGATCCTGGACGAGCCGGTGAACGGGCTGGATCCGGAAGGGATCCTGTGGATCCGTACCCTGCTGCGCTCGCTGGCGGCCGAGGGCCGGACGGTGTTCGTCTCCTCGCACCTGATGAGCGAGATGTCGATGACCGCGACACATCTGATCGTCGTCGGTCAGGGCCGGCTGATCGCCGACTGCAGCGTGGCGGAGCTGACCAACGCCTCGGGCCGCTCGGTGGTCCGGGTGCGGGCGGAGGAGGCACCGCGCCTGCGCGACCTGCTGGCGGCAGACGGCGTCAGCATCACCAGCACCGAGCGCGATCTGCTCACGGTGAGCGGGCTGTCCAGTACCGAGATCGGCAAGGTCGCGGCCGAGGCCCGGGTGGCCCTGATCG
The DNA here is from genome assembly GCF_027247405.1 of Jatrophihabitans cynanchi. Classification (NCBI taxonomy): domain Bacteria; kingdom Bacillati; phylum Actinomycetota; class Actinomycetes; order Jatrophihabitantales; family Jatrophihabitantaceae; genus Jatrophihabitans; species Jatrophihabitans cynanchi. Next base: position 2,799,843 of record NZ_CP097463.1, read on the forward strand.
AACTGACCCCGCAGCAGGCCTCGCTCGAGGAGGCGTTCATGGAGCTGACTCGCGATGCCGTCGAGTTCGGCACGCCGATGCAGGCGGCCCGCCTGTGACCGCGACGGCGGTGGAGCCCGCGGTGCACCTCGGCGTAACCCAGCGGCGGGCCATGGTGTCCGAATGGATCAAGTTCCGCTCGCTGCGCTCGACCTGGTGGAGCATCGGCGTCGCGCTGCTGATCTCGATCGGACTGGGCGTGCTGTTCTCCGCCCTGCGTGGCAACGACATCGCCACGCACGGCGGCTTCGAACCCGACCCGACCGCGCTGAGCCTGCGCGGCTTCTACCTGGCGCAGCTCGCCGTTGCGGTGCTCGGGGTCCTGTTCGTCACGGGTGAGTACAGCACCGGCATGATCCGCGCGACGCTGTCCGCCGTGCCGCGCCGGGTGCCGGTCTGGGCCGCCAAGATCGCGATCTTCGCGGCCGTGATCTTCGTGATCACCCTGGTGGCCGCCTTCATCGCGTTCCTCGGTGGTCAGGCGGTGCTCGCCGGGTATCACGTCAAGAGCGGGTTCATCGTCGGCCCGCGGGGCGGCATCGCGTTCCGGCCCGGGGCGAGCGCCGGGGCGCTGCACAGCCTCGGGGTGCCGATCACTCACCCGGGGGCGCTGCGTGCGATCTTCGGTGCCGCGCTGTACATGGTCGGCGTGGGGCTGCTCGGGCTGGGTTGCGGGTTCGCCATCCGCAACGCCGGCGGCGCGATCGCGACGCTGTTCGGCCTGCTTCTGGTGCTGCCGCTGCTGGCCCAGGCGCTGCCGAGCTCGCTGCAGCAGCACGTGAGCAAGTACCTGCCGCTGCTCGCCGGCACCGCGGGCATGAACAACGGGAAAGACAAGGACCTGCTGGCTCCGTGGACGGGCCTCGGCGTCTTCGCGATCTACGTCGTGGTCGCCCTCGGCATCGGGTTGTACGTGCTGCGCCGTCGCGATGCGTGAGCGGTTCGCGCGACACTGAGGGCATGTCGTGGGTACATCGACGTCCCGTGTCCCGCCGCCGCCGGCGCGGCGGTGGCAGTGACCCGGCTGCCGAACAGGACCGCGCCCGACTCACCGAGATCGCAGTGTCCGCCGAACGCAACCGCATCGCGCGGGAGATGCACGACATCGTGGCGCACAACCTCTCGGTGATGATCGCGCTCACCGACGGTGCCGCGCTGACCGTGGAGCGTGACCCGGCCCGTGCCCGCGAGGCGATCAACCAGGCCGCTGCCACCGGACGCGCTGCTCTGGCGGAGATGCGCAACACCTTCGCGCTGCTTCGGTCCGGCCCGGAGGACAGCGATCCCGCGCTGCACCCGGAGCCCGGGCTGGCCGACCTGGACCTGCTGCTGGAGACGGCGCGCAGCACCGGTCTGCAGGTCACGTACCAGACCAGCGGGTCGACCGAGAGCCTGCCCATCGGCCTGCAGCTGGCCGTCTTCCGGCTGGTCCAGGAAGGGATCACCAACACCCTCAAGCACGCACCGCGCGCGACCCGGTTGCAGATCTCCATCCGGCGCGGGCAGGAGGATCTGCGGCTCGTCGTCGACGACAACGGCGGCGCCGGGGCGCCCCCGGCGGGGTTGGGGCAGGGGCTGATCGGGATGCGCGAGCGGGCCGCCCTGCACGACGGCCGGCTGTTCGCCGGTCCGACCAGCAGTGGCTGGCGGGTCAGCGTGTGGCTGCCGCTTCACGAACGTGCCGCGCGGGCATGACGGTCCGGGTGGTCCTGGCCGACGACGAACAGCTGCTGCGCGTCGGTTTCCGCATGATCCTCGACGCCCACGCGGACTTCGAGGTGGTCGCCGAGGCGGCCGACGGACGCGCGGCCGTCGCTGCCGCCGCCGCGCACCGGCCCGATGTGGTCGTCATGGACGTGCGCATGCCCGAGCTGGACGGCATCGGGGCAACCGAGATCATCGCCCGCGAGTACCCGGACGTCCGGGTGCTGATCCTCACCACCTTCGACCTGGACGAGTACGCGTTCGCCGGGTTGCGCGCCGGCGCCAGCGGCTTCCTTCTCAAGAACGCGCCGCCGGACGAACTGGTTGCCGCGATCCGCACCGTGGCCGCCGGTGACGCGGTCGTGGCGCCGCGGGTGACCCGCCGGTTGCTGGACACCTTCGCCCGGCGCATGCCGACCGCCACGCCGGCCGCACGAGATCGACGGCTGGCCCAGCTCACCGACCGGGAGCGTGAGGTGCTGCAGGCGCTCGCGGTCGGCCAGAGCAACCAGGAGATCGCGGCCTCGCTGGTGCTGTCCGAAGCGACCGTGAAGAGCCACATCAGCCGGATCCTGGCCAAGCTCGAGCTGCGTGACCGCGTCCAGGCGGTGATCTTCGCCTACGAGACCAAGCTGGTCGAACCGTCGTGACCGCGCGACGTCAGGGGCTCACCCGGATCAGGTGTTCGCGGGTGAGGAATGCCTCGGCCAGTTCGTCCGGCAACCCCGCGTAGGGCGAGGTCTGGGACGCGTGCGCTGCCAGCGCCGCATCAGGTGGTTCGGCAGACACCACTCGTACAGCGGCAGCCCGCTCGCAGCGGTCGCGGCACGGATCGCCGCCGCAAGATGCAGGTGGTCGGGGTGACCGTCGTCGTCGGCAATCGTGAGCACGACATCCGGACGGGTGGCGACGATGAGCTTGCCGATGCGCGCGGCAAGGTCGGGTAGCGGCAGGGCGCACAGCGTGCCCGCCGCGATCGGTCCGTCGAACCCGGAGTCCAGCAGCCCCAGCGGAGGCAGACAGGTGGCACCGAGTGCCGCCGCGGCGGCGTGTAGCTCGGCGTGGCGGACCTCAGCCAGCGTGCGATCGCCGAGGTCGTACCCCGGTGCGAGTTCGCCGGCTTCGCCCAGCGTCGCGCAGCACACGCTCACCCGGCTGCCGGCCGCGACCGCATGCGCGATGGTCGAGCCGCAGCCGAACGACTCGTCGGGATGAGCGACGACAACCAGTAGCTGCCCGACGGGCAGCGAGGTCTCCGGCATCAAGGGACCGTAGCCGATCGGCGCCGATACGACACGGCTGCTTGATCACCTCGCAGGACTCCTCATGTCCAGTCGACGGCGTCGTAGGCGGCGCGCAGCCGCGCGCCGAACGCGGGGTCCAGGCCGCCGGCCCAGCTGATCCGGCCGAGCACGTACTCCGGGAAGTTCTCGCGCCCGCGTGCCTGCGTCCGCCAGCCCCGCACGGCACAGTTGTGCAGCAGCGCGCGCAATGCGTCACGCTCGGGACGCGGCAGCGCCGGGTGATCGTTGACGACCGCGCCGAGCACCTGCTGCCGTCCGGCCGATCCGAGCACGACCGTCTTGCGCTCGTTGGGCCGGAACCCCTCGGCTCGCACGACCTCCGCGACCAGCGCGACGAAGCGGCTGCGTGCCGCGCGCAGCGACGGCCCCCCGCTGAAGGTCAGGTCGTCGACATACCGGGTGTACTGCGCGCCGAACCGCGCGGCCAGACCGGCCAGCCGCCGGTCGAGCGTGAACGCCACCAGGTTCGCGGCGGCCGGTGACGTCGGTGCCCCCTGTGCCAGGTGGGGCGCGGCCAGCCGCTGCCCCAATCGCCAGTGCGCATCGGGGATTCCGCGCATCGGGACCTGCCGCCACACCGGCCGGGGGACGACCGTGGTCAGCAGCCCGGTCAGGGTGTGCGCGACAGCCTCGGGTAGGCCCGCGGCGCGCAGCACGCCCCAGATCCGGGCCGCGGTGATCGAGGCGAAGAACGCCTCCAGGTCCATGCGCACCACCACGTCGGCCCCGGTGTGCGGCCCGACCGCGGTGCGCACCGAGCGTGCACGCACGCAGCCGTGCGCGGCCGGATGCAACGCGATCGGATCCAGGACGTGGTGCAGCAGCCGGCGCTGGATCTCCTTCAACCGCGGCTTGGGTGCCGCGACCAGCCGCACCCCGTCGCGCTTGGGCAGCGTGCGCCACCGGTAGTGCCGCAACGGCTCGCTCACGCGCCGCTCGAGGGACCGGACGTCGGCGAACCAGGCCAGCTCGCCGGCGTCCACAGCGAGCAGCGCGCACAGCGCGGCCAGGTCGGGCAGCGGCGTGATCGGCCACGGTGCCCGCCCCATCGCCGTCGGCGTCGGCTCCCAGTGCACGACGCGCGGCGGCCGGCGATGCTGCCACGCCAGCTGCCAGGCGGGCCGGGTCTGCAGGTAGGCGGCGAGCTCGCGCGGCCGGTCGGCCGGCGGGTCGCGGTACGCGTCGAGCACCTGGTCGACGAGCGCAACCACCCACTTCGGCGGCGTCCGGCGGCCGAGCGCGGCGGTCACCTGGGCGCGCATCGCGGGTGGCTGCCACGCGCCGGCCAGCAGCACCGTCGCCAGGCCCGAGGCGACCTGCTCGCGGCGACTCATCGCGGCGCCGGCGTGCGGGACGGCGGCAGCCAACCTCTGCCGTGCGCGCCGGTTCCTTCGCGCAGTGAAGAGCTCGGCGTGCGACGCGATGGTCTGCGTCGAGTGATGCCCCCGGGGTTGCCCCGGAGCGATCGGGAGGTCCCGACCGTCCTGCCGCCGTCCCGCACGCGCACACCCTAGCCGCGAACGCGGCGCCGCGAAACGATCTAGAGCGGAACCGACCAGGTGAGCCGCGCGCCGAGCGGATCGTTCGGCTCGATGCCGAACGATCCCCCGCGCGCCTCGGCGCGAGCCTGCATGTCGGCCAGGCCGCGGCCGCTGGTCGGCTCGTCGTTCGGACCGACCCCGTCATCGGTGACCCGCAGGGTGAGGACGCCACCGTCGGTCCTCACCGTCACCGCGAGCGTGCCCGCGTACGCGTGCTTGATCACGTTCGCCAGGGCCTCGCCGAGTACCGCCGCGAGATCCTCGGCCAGCAGCTCGGGCAGCTCGTCGAGCTCGTCGCCCGCGTCGAAGCGCGGGCTGCAGCCGAGCCGCTGCCCGGCGTCCAGCACCAGCTCGCGCAGCCGCGAGCGCACCCCCGCGCTGGCGCCGCGCTGCAGCTCGCGCAGCTGGCCGCGCAGCGTCGCCGCGATCCGCTCCAGCTCGGCCGCCGCCTCACCGACGCGCCGTTGTACCTGCGCATCCCGCGTCAATGCCATCACCGAGTCCAGCCGCGCGGCGACCGCCGACAGCGGGGTGAGCACGCCCTCTTGCAGTTGCTGCGCGATCGCTTCGTGCTCGCTCACGACCTCGTTCACAGTGCAGCCGGCTCGTTCACAGTGCAGCCTGCACCAGCTCGGCGAGTTCGGCGACGGCCTGCGCGTTTCCCGCGATGTGCCAGCGGTGCCCGTGCGCCTCGAAGACCGCGGTCGCGCCGCCGGCGGCGTGCACCAGGGCGGCGCCGGGAAACCAGTCCCAGTCCAGCGAGTCCAGTTGCACCGAGGCGCCGAGCCGGCCGCCCGCGATCGAGGCCAGCTCGACCGACCCGGAGCCGAGCATGCGCACCGTGGCGGCCGCCTGCATCGCGCGCAGCAGCGGGATGCGGGCGCCGTCGTCGGGCAACGTGGTCGGGTGCAGGTAGCTCGCCAGCGACAGTTCGGCGACGGGGCGGTCGGCCAGCTTGTCGACCGGACGGCCGTTGCAGGACGTCTGCAGGTCGCGGCCACCGAGCCACAGCTCGTCCGAGGTCGCCTGAAAGACCGCGCCCAGCACCGGCGTCGTGTCCTCGGCGAGGGCCAGGGCCGAGCACCATGTCGGCAGGCCGGACAGGAAGTTGTAGGTGCCGTCCACCGGGTCGATGAACCAGGTTCGGACGCCGGGTTCGTCGGTACCCTCCTCGCCGACGACGCCGTCGCCGGGGCGCGCCGCGCGCAGCCGGTCGACGACCAGCCGTTCGGCCGCGTGGTCGGCCGCGGACACCACGTCCGAGACGGATGTCTTGCGGTGCGTGGTCAGCCCGTCGGCCAGCATCCGTGCGGCCAGCGTGCCCGCCTCGCGCACGAGCGAGGCGGCCAGCTCGAGATCGTCCTGCACACGGCTGACCCTACGTGGTCGACGTGTAGTGGGCGGCGTGCTGCTCGCGCACCACGTTCTTCTGCACCTTGCCGGTCGAGGTCCGCGGCAGCTCGTCGACGACGATCACCGCCTTGGGAGCCTTGAACCCCGCGATGTGCCCCTTGACCGCGTCCAGCAGGCTCGCCTCGTCGACCCGCTCGCCGGGCTTGGCGGTGACCACGGCGGTGATCGCCTCCGTCCACCGAGGGTGCGGCAGGCCGACCACCACCGCCTCGGCGACCCGCGGGTCGGCGGCGTAGATCGCCTTCTCGACCTCGATCGACGCGACGTTCTCACCGCCGGACTTGATCACGTCCTTGTACCGGTCGCTGAACCACAGCATGCCGTCCGGGTCGAGCCGGCCGACGTCGCCGGAGTGGAACCAGCCGTCGGCGAATGCCTCCGCGGTGGCCTGCGGGTTCTTCAGGTACCCGTTGAGCGCTTGCGGTCCGCGATAGACGATCTCGCCCTCCTGCCCGCGTGGCAGCAGCTCGCCGTCCGGCCCCATGATCTCGATCTGCACGTTGACGACCTGCGTGCCGACCGCGCCGGGATGGCTGAGTTGATGTTCGGGACGGAACAGCGTGGTCACCGGGCTCATCTCGGTCTGCCCGAACGCCAGGTAGAACTCGCAGCCGAACGTGTCCAGGCACGCGCGCAGTAGGGCGTCCGGCATGGGCGCCATCGCGTACGCCGCCCGCTTCAGGCTGGACAGGTCGCGCTCACCGATGCCCGGGAACTCCAGCAACGCGCGGTACATCATCGGCAGCGCGAAGATGCGGGTGATGCGCTCGCGCTCGATCAGGTCCAGCAGCGCACCCGGGTCGAAGCCGCGCTGCAGGTACACGGTCGCGCCCATCATCACCGCGGGCGTGCCGAAGCCGTTCAGCTGAGCGGTGTGGAACAGCGGCATCAGCGCGGCGATCCGCTCGTCCTTGTCCAGGCCGCTCTCCGCCGCGACCATCAGCGCCTCGAGGTAGATCGCGGTGTGGCTGCCGACGACGCCCTTCGGGAAGGACGTGGTGCCGCTGGTGTACAGGTAGCTGAGCGCGTCGCGGTCGTCCACGAAGAACTCCGGCTCGCGCGTGTCCCCTGTGTGCAGGTCCGCGAAGGTGCGCCAGTCGCGATCCGGCAGGCCCTGCTCGTACCGGCCGTCGGTTCCGTAGGCGACGATCACGTCGCGTACCGCGGGCACCTTCTCCAGCGCGGGCACCACGAGCGCCACCAGCTGCGCCTCCACGACGAGGCCGCGCGCCTCGGAGTGGTCCAGCACGTAGGCGATCTCGTCGGCCCGCCAGCCCAGGTTCATCGGCACGCACACCACGCCGAGCTTGGCGCAGGCCAAGTAGGTGACCATGAACTCGCAGCTGTTTCCCGACGCCAGCGCCAGCGTGTTACCGCGCGAATACCCTTGCGCGGCAAGGGCATTGGCGACATCGTTGACGCGGGCGTTCAGCTGCGCGTACGTCCAGCGTCGCTCGCCGTCGACGATCGCGAGCTGGTCCGGCATGCGGGCCGCCGTCCGGGTGAGGGCGTCGCCGACATTGACGCGGGTGATCAGGTTGGCGGCGAGTGCGGCGTCCATGACCGGACTCTGCCACCGATGCGCGCCGCGCGTAAGGTCGATCCGGTGACAGCGTTGTCGCGCCCCAGGGTCGGGCACATCCAGTTCCTCAACTGCCTGCCGATCTACTGGGGCCTGGTCCGCACCGGCGCGCTGTTGGACGTCGAGCTGACCAAGGACACCCCGGACCGGCTCAACGAGCTGCTCGTGGCCGGCGAGCTGGACATCGGCCCGATCTCGCTGGTGGAGTACCTGCGGCACGCCGACGAGTTGTTGCTGCTGCCCGGGCTGGCCGTCGGTTCGGACGGCCCGGTGCTGTCGGTGAACCTGGTCGCACAGGCACCGCTGGACACGCTGGACGGCAAACGGGTCGCGCTCGGGTCCACGTCGCGAACCTCGGTGCTGCTGGCCCGGATGTGGCTGGCCCAGGTCCATGGGGTGCACCCGGACTACTTCGTCTGCCCGCCGAACCTCACCGCGATGCTGCTGGAGGCCGACGCCGCTGTGCTGATCGGCGACGCCGCGCTGCGCGCCACCTACGAAGCGCCGGGACTGGGCCTGCAGGTGTTCGACCTGGGCCAGGTGTGGCGCGACTGGACCGGGCTGCCGATGGTGTTCGCGGTGTGGGCGGTACGTCGCGAGTACGCGGCCGCGCACCCGGGGCTGGTGAAGGACGTGCACTCGGCGTTCCTCGGCAGCCGCGACGACGCGCTGGCACACGTCGACGAGGTCGCCGCCCAGGCCGCGCGGTGGGAGCCGTTCGACGCCGCGACGCTCGCCACCTACTTCCGCACGCTCGACTTCAGCCTGGGTGAGCGGCAGGTCGACGGGCTGGTCGAGTTCGCCCGGCGGGCCGCCCTCGCCGGCGCGATCGACGCGCCGGTGGTACCGCGCTTCGCCGAGCTCTGAGCCGAGCTCTGAGCCGAGCTCTGAGCCGAACTCTGAGCCGAACTCTGAGCCGAACTCTGAGCCGAACTCTGAGCCGAACTCTGCGCCGAGGTCGCCGCCGACCGTGACGTCCCGGTGACCGCCGCGTCAGCGCCCGCTCAGCGCAGGCCGGGGTGGCTGCGCGCGACCACCGGCAGCAGCAGCGAACGAGGCGTGAGCTGGGCAAGCACCGATGTGGCGCGGTTGGCCAGGCCGGGAATGGCCACCAGCCGGCCCTTGTCCATGGCGTCGACCGCGGTGCGCGCCACCTCGCGCACGTCCACCCAGAGGAAGCCCGGCAGCGACGACTCCGCCTCACCCGGCTCGAAGCCGGCCGCGGCGCCGAACCCGGTGCGCACCGGGCCCGGGCACAGTGCGGTCGCCGTGACGCCGCTGCCGCGCAACTCCCCGGCGATGCTCTGCGTGTACACCAGCACGAACGCCTTCGCGGCGCTGTAGGCGGCTTGACCCGGCAGCGGCTGGAACGCCGCGGTGGACGCGACGTTGAGCAGTGCGCCGCGGCCGCGCTCGAGCATGCCGGGCAGGAACCGGGTGCACAGGTCGGCCACTGCGGCGACGTCCAGCTCGATCAGCGCGAGCTCCCGATCCACGTCCGCGGCGTGCACCGGTCCCACCGTGGAGAAGCCGGCGTTGTTCACCAGCGCGACCGGTTCCAGGCCTAGCGCGGCGATCCGCCCGGGCAGCGCGGCGCGCTCCGCCGGTGACGTGAGGTCGGCCGGCAGCGCCTCGGCCCGCACGCCGGTCCCGACCAGCTCGGTCGCCAACGCGGCCAGCTTGTCCGCCGACCTGGCCACCAGCGCGACACCGTGGCCGCGACCGGCGAGCTCGCGGGCGATGGCCGCACCGATCCCGGACGACGCGCCGGTGACGACGGCGACCCGGTCCGGTGCAGGTGACGGCAGGCCCATGCCCTCAGCGTAGGTGCGCGCGCTCGAGTGCGCAGGGCGACCAACTAGCCTGTCCGGTATGACGCGCGCGATGGGCCGACTGCTGGACGACGCCGCCGAGGGCGGGCGCATCACCCCGGACGAGGCGCTGCTGCTGTATACCGACGCGCCGCTGCACGCGCTCGGGCAGGCCGCCGACGTCGTCCGGCGGCGCCGCTACCCGGACAACATCGCGACCTACATCATCGACCGCAACATCAACTACACCAACGTGTGCGTGACCGCGTGCAAGTTCTGCGCCTTCTACCGTGCGCCCGGTCACAAGGAGGGTTGGACGCACAGCGACGAGGAGATCCTGCGGCGCTGCGGCGAGGCGGTCGAGCTGGGCGCCACCCAGATCATGTTGCAGGGCGGGCACTCGCCCGAACTCGGCATCGAGTGGTACGAGCGGATCTTCGCGGCGATCAAGGCGTCCTACCCGCAGTTGACGCTGCACAGCCTGGGCGCGTCCGAGGTCGTGCACATCGGCCGCACCTCGAACCTGGACCACGCCACGGTGATCGCGCGGCTGCACGCGGCCGGGCTGGACTCGTTCGCCGGCGCCGGCGCGGAGATCCTCGTCGAGCGGCCGCGTACCGCGATCGCGCCGCTGAAGGAGAAGGGCGAGGTCTGGCTGGACGTCATGGCGACCGCGCACGGCCTCGGCGTCGAGTCGACCGCGACGTTCATGATGGGCACCGGCGAGACGAACGCCGAGCGCATCGAGCACCTGCGGATGATCCGCGACGTGCAGGACCGCACCGGCGGGTTCCGCTCGTTCATCCCGTGGACGTACCAGCCGGAGAACAACCACCTCAAGGGGCGCACCCAGGCGACCAGCCTGGAGTACCTGCGCATGGTGGCCGTGGCCCGGCTGTTCTTCGACAACGTCAACCACCTGCAGGGTTCGTGGCTGACGACGGGCAAGGACATCGGCCAGCTGACCCTGCACTACGGCGCGGACGATCTCGGTTCGGTGATGCTGGAGGAGAACGTGGTGTCCTCGGCGGGCGCCCGGCATCGGTCCAACCGCACCGAGCTGATCGAGCTGATCCGCGGCGCCGGCCGGATCCCGGCCCAGCGCGACACGCTGTACCGGCACCTCGCGGTGCACCGCGACCCGGCCGAGGACCCGGTCGACGATCGCGTTCACTCGCACGTCAGCTCGACGGCGCTCAACCTGGTGCCGGTGGCTGCCGCGGGCTGAGCGCCTCCGGCGGTTACGCTCGCGTTCGTGTCGTCCATCCCGCTCGCCATCGGTCTCGGGGTCGCGTCGGCGGTGGTGTACGGCACGTCCATCGTGGTGCAGCACGGGGCCATGCACGTCGGCGAGGAGGATGCGCGCGGGCTGCTGCGCGCGATGCGCAACCCGCGCTGGCTGATGGCGGTGGGCGGCGACTTGATCGGCTTCCTGCTGCAGATCGGCGCGCTGACGGCGGGACCGGTGGTGCTGGTCCAGCCTCTCGTCGTGCTCATGCTGCCGGTGTCGCTGATCGTCACCTTCCTGATGGGTGGCCCCCGGCCGCGTCCGGGCGACTACCTCGGCAGCGCCGGCGTGGTGGGTGGCCTCGCGGTGTTCCTGATGCTGATCGGGACGCCGGGCGAAGGTCACGTGCCCCGCCCGGAACGGGTGGGCTTCTTCGTCGCCCTCGTGCTGCTCTTCGGCCTGGCCTGCTGCATGTCGGTGCTGGGGAAGCGGGCGATGATCCGTGGCGCGGTCTACGGCGCGATCGCGGGGATGTACTTCGGCACGCTCGGCGTGCTGGTCGACGCCTCGTCGGCCCGGGTCTCGGACGCCGGCTGGCACGGCCTGGTGGCCACGCCACGCGGGCTCGTCCTGCTCATCGGCATCGCGCTGCTCGGCATCGGGGGTATCACGCTGACCCAGGTCTCCTTCCAGGTCGGTGCGCTGTCGGCGACGCTGCCGGCGAACCTGTCCGCGGACCCGCTGACGGCGGTGCTGCTCGGCGCCGTGCTGCTGCGCGAGCACATCCCGATCGGGCCGTGGCACCTGCTCGGCTACTCGCTGTGCCTGGTCGCGGTGGTCGCGGGCGCGATCCGGCTGGCGGAACCGGCGACCGTGGTCGCGCCGGACACCCGGGCGGGCGCGGCACCGGCCTAGCCTTGCGGGCGTCCCGCTTCCCCCCTCCAGTTACCAGAATCCGGCCCCGGATTTCGTAATCCGGTGGGGGAAGCGGGTGCGGTTTCGTCGCCGGGTGGGGGAAGCGGGCGACTGCAGCGAGCAACGCTGGCCGCGGGCAGGCCGGGGGACGTTCCGGATCGACGACCGGGGCGGACCTCGGCAGATCGGCGCGGACGCCGCATCGCGAACCAGTCCGCCCGTCCTGGTCGCCTGCTTCGGTGCCGCGAACGCATTGGCGCACCCGGCGCGTTCCGGGTCCGGCACAATGGCCCACAGAGGACACGGTTACGGAGCGACGAGTTGAGCAGAGCCACCCTGGACAAGGACCCGCACGAGGTCGCGGCCATGTTCGACGGTGTCGCGTGCCGCTATGACCTGGCCAACACGGTCCTCTCGCTGGGGCTGGATCGCCGGTGGCGCAAGCGCACCCGGCAATGCCTGGAACTGCAGCCGGGGCAGCGGGTGCTCGACCTGGCCGCGGGAACCGGCGTGTCGACGGCCGAACTGCAGCGCTCAGGAGCAGACGCCGTCGCCTGTGACTTCTCCCTCGGTATGCTGCGCGCCGGCCGCGTCCACAAGCAGCGGCGTCACGTGCAGTTCGTGGCCGGTGACGCCACGCGGTTGCCGTTCGCCGACGGCGCCTTCGATGCGGCGACGATCAGCTTCGGGCTGCGCAACATCGTCGACGTCGGCTCCGCGCTGCTGGAGATGGCGCGTGTCGTACGCCCCGGCGGGCGGCTGGTGGTGTGCGAGTTCAGCCGGCCGGTGTGGCGCCCGCTGCGTGTGGTGTACCTGAACTACCTGATGCGCCTGCTGCCGTGGATCGCCCGCAAGGTCGCGTCCAATCCCGACGCCTACGTGTACCTGGCCGAGTCGATCCGGGCCTGGCCCGGGCAGGCCGAACTGGCGCGCACGATCGCGGCTGCGGGCTGGACCGACGTCCGGTACCGGAACCTCACCTTCGGCGTCGTCGCGCTACACCTGGCCGAACGTGGCTGACGGGTGTTGCGCGCATCGGACATCTCACTAGCGTGAGAGGTGCGGCCGACCGGACGCGCGAAGGCGATCTCGAGGGAGCAACGATGAGCACGGACGACGAGACGATCACGGGCGACGGCGGTGCGGACGGCGCGGCCGACAGCGGCGCCGACGGCGGTGGCGCCGACAGCGGGGACAGCGGCGCGGACGGCGGCGCCGACAGTGGCGCCGACAGCGGGGACAGCGGCGCGGACGGCGGCGCCGACGGCGGTGCCGACAGTGGCGCCGATAGTGGCGCCGACAGTGGGGACAGCGGCGCGGACGGCGGCGCCGACGGCGGATCGGACTCGAACGCGTAACCCGTGAGCTCAGCTGTGGCCGCGGGCGGTGCGGCGCTGCGGCGCTGCATCGCCTGCGCTCCGGCCGTCTTCGCCGCCGAGCACTGGGGGCGAAACCCGCTGCTCACGCGGGCGGCGGAGCTGAGCGGTCCGTTCACCGACCTGCTCGACGCGGCGGCCGTCGACGAACTGGTGTCGGCACGCGGGTTGCGTACGCCGTTCCTGCGCATGGCGAAGGACGGCACGGTGCTGCCCGGGTCGGCGTTCACCCGCGGCGGCGGCGCCGGTGCCGCGATCGGCGATCAGGCCGCCGACGACCGGGTGCTCGCCGCGATCGACGACGGCGCGACGCTCGTGCTGCAGGCGCTGCACCGCACCTGGCCGCCGCTGGTCGACTTCGGCACGCGGCTGGCTGCCGAGCTGGGCCACCCCGTGCAGATCAACGCCTACATCACCCCGCCGCAGAACACCGGGTTCGCGCCGCACTATGACGTGCACGACGTCTTCGTGCTGCAGGTGTCCGGCGGCAAGCGCTGGGTCATCCACGAACCGGTGATCGTCGACCCGCTGGCCGACCAGCCGTGGGAGAAGCGGCGGCCGGCCGTCGCCGCGCGCGCCGCCGAGCCGCCGCTGATCGACACCGTGCTCGCGCCCGGCGACGCCCTGTACCTGCCGCGCGGCACGGTGCATGCGGCCGCGGCGACCGGGCAGACGTCGATCCATCTGACGGTGGGCATCCACCCGGTCACGCGCTATCACCTCGTTCGCCAGTTGCTCGAGGGCGCGCAGCACGATCCGGCGCTGCGCGCGTCGCTCCCGATCGCGAGCGACCTCGCCGACCCGGCGGTGCTCGCGCCGCACCTCGCCGACACCGTCGCGGCCCTGCACGCGTACCTCGATCGCGCCGATGCGGGCGAGCTCGCCGCGGGGATCGGCCGCTTGCTCATGCGCCAGACCCGTCCGGAGCCGCTCGGCCCGCTCGCCCAGCTCGCAGCCGTGGAAACGCTCACCGCAACGACCTCGCTGCGATTGCGCACCGGGGTCCGCGTCCAGCTGGTCGCGGGTGCCGACGAGCTGGCGCTGCGGCTGCTCGACCGGACGATCGAGCTGGCCGCCACCGACGATCGCGCGGTGAAGACGCTGCTCGCCGGGGCGCCGTTCGTCCCCGCCGACCTGCCCGGGCTCGATGCGGAGGGACAGTTGGCGCTCGCGCGGCAACTGCTGCGTGCCGGGGTCATCGTCCCGGTGTGAGCCAGGGACGCCGGTGTGAGCCAGGGACGCCGGTGTGAGCCAGGGACGCCGTCCCGCGTGAGAAGGTGCTGCGGTGACCGAACCGCAGGCGCCGCACCAGTCCCACCCGCATCCGCGGGAGTCGCTCGCCCGCTGCGCGCTTCGTGCGCAGCTGCGCGGGGACACCATGCTGGGCACCGCGTTCCCGGCGGCGCGGCTGCTGCTCATCGAGCAGCCCGGACCCTGGGGGCGCGACGGGCTGCGCACCTCGCACTTCGACGGGGACACCGCGCTGGCACTGGAGCGGCGCGCGTCGGCCGCGGGGATCCGCGTGCAGGCGATCCGCGGCCCCGGACGCACGGCGCGCGGTGCGCGGCGGCGGTGGGCGCTGGTCGACACCAGGATCGGTCGCGAGTCGTTGCGCTGGGGCAGCTTCGACCGGGACGCTGACCTGCTGGAGCTGCCGCTGGACGGCTCGACCGGCATTGCCGACGAGGCGCCGTTGTACCTGGTGTGCGCGCACAGCAAGCACGACACCTGTTGCGCGCTGCGCGGCCGGCCGGTCGCCGCGGCGATCGAGAGCGTGCGGCCGGGGCGGGTGTTCGAGTGCAGCCACCTGGGCGGGGACCGGTTCGCCGCCAACGTCCTGGTGCTGCCTGCCGGCCTGCTGTACGGCCGGGTGCTGCCCTTCGCGGCGGCCGAGTTCGTCGCGGCGGCCGAGGCGGACGAAGTGGTCGGTGCGCTGCTGCGCGGCCGTGTCGGGCTGCCGTCGGCCGCGCAGGCAGCGCTCGCCTTCGCCTACGAGCACCTCGCGCTGCGCCGGCGTACCGACCTGCAGGTGCGCTCGACGTCCCCGGTGAACGGCGGGGTGTCGGTGGTGCGCATTGCCGGGCCGCACGGCCTGCTGGACGTGTCGGTGCGGGTGGACACGGTCGCCGCGACCGGGCTCACCTGCGCGAACCCGCGACCGAACCAGTACCTCAGCTACCGGCCGCTGTCCGTCGTCCCGGTCGAGGAGTGAACCCGCCGCATCGGGGCGGTGCGGTGTGCACGGCTGCGCGTCAGCGGGCGCGGTCGGTCCGGATCCGCAAGGTGGCGATGAACGTGGCCAGCAGCTCGTAGTGCCCGACCAGGAGCACGAACTCGATCGCCTGTTGCCCGTCGAGGTGCGTCCGCATCGCCTGCCACGACGCGTCGTCCAGATCCTGCCGCGCCGAACTTGCTCGCGCTGCAGGCCGCGTGCCACGGCAGGGCGACGAGCGCCGCGGCGGACGCCACGTTCACCAGGTGACCGCCCCGGCCGGCCGCGATCATCGGCGGCACGAACGCCTCGATCACCTGGATCGGTCCCATCAGGTTGACGTCCACCATCGCCTGCCAGTGCGCGTGCTCCAGGTTCTCGACCGTGCCCCACGCGGACACGCCGGCGATGTTCATGACCACGTCGAGCGCGTCGACCTGCGCGTGTACCGAGGCGCCGAGTGCTCGTACCTGTTCCAGGTCGCTGATGTCGGCGGGCTCGGCCAGCCGCACCGCGCACCCGGCCCGCCGGAGTTCGTTCGCCGCCCGAGCCAGTGCGCCGGAGGCGACGTCGGTGAGGAACAGTTCGGCACCGTGCCAGCCGGCGAGCGCCGCGGTCGCGCGGCCGATCCCGCTCGCCGCGCCGGTGATCAGGGACACTCGAGCCGCGTCCGGCTGCCCAGCCCCGCCGAGTGGCGACCCAGGGCGCCCAGTGGCGAGGAAATGCCCGCCACTGGGCGGTCCAGGTCGCCACTCGGCGCCTTCTCAGTGCGCGATGACGCCCGGGTTGTCGATCAGCCGCTGGCGCGACGCGACGATCTCGGCCTCGGCCTCGGTGCGCCCGACCCAGGCCGCGCCCTCGACGCTCTTGCCCGGCTCGAGGTCCTTGTAGACCTCGAAGAAGTGCTGGATCTCCAGCCGGTCGAACTCGGGCACGTGATGGATGTCGCGCAGGTGCTCCAGCCGCGGGTCGGTCGACGGGACGGCAAGGATCTTGTCGTCGCCGCCCTTCTCGTCCGTCATCCGGAACATGCCGATGGCCCGGCACCGCACCAGCACGCCCGGGTAGAGCGGGTCGCCGTGCAGGATCACCAGCGAGTCCAGCGGGTCCCCGTCCGCTCCGAGGGTCTCCTCGATGTAGCCGTAGTCCGCGGGGTACTGGGTGGACGTGAACAGCGTGCGGTCCAGGCGCATACGACCGGTCGCGTGGTCCACCTCATACTTGTTGCGGCTGCCGCGGGGGATCTCGATGAGGACGTCGAATTCCACTTCGCTCAGGTTCCTCTCGCCGATGACGGGCACGCACGGCGCCGGCCGGACTCGGCCGGCCACGGCGCGCCGAGCATTAGTGTGGCCCATCATGAGCCGTCCGGGTGTGCGCACCGCCTCGCTCGTGGCGCTCGTCATCGTGCTGGCGGCCGGCGCCGGAACCGCGGGGTTCTTCGAGACCCGGGCCCTACGCAGCCATCGGGACCCCGCGCCGAGCGCGTCCGCAGCCCCGACCGCCTGGCCCGCCGCGCTGTCGGCCGCCACCGCGGCGCCGGCTCCGGTCGTGACCGCGGGCGCCGGGCAGGTGCCCGCGGCCGCCGCGGTCGCCCGGGCGCTGGCCGCACCGGTCCGCGACCCGGCGCTGGGCTCGCGTCTGCTCGCGCAGGTGATCGACGTCGACTCGGGCACGTCGCTGTTCGCCGACCGGCCGGGCACTCCCGCGGCGCCCGCCTCGACGGCGAAGCTGCTGACCGCGGCGGCCGTGCTCGCCGCCTACCCCGGCACGCACCGGTTCACCACCTCGGTCGCCACGGGCGCCGGCGGCGCGCTCGTGCTGGTCGGCGGCGGCGACCCGACGCTGACGGCGGCCGCCGCGGGCAAGGCCGCCGACTACCCGGGCGCCGCGCGCATCAGCGATCTCGCGGCGCAACTGCACGGCGTGCCGGTCACCCGCATCGTCGTCGACGACTCGCTGTTCGCCGGGCCGTCGGTCTCGCCGGACTGGGCCGCCGAGGACGTGCCGAGCAGCTACGCGTCGGCGATCACCGCGGTGCTGGCCGACGGGGGCCGGGCCCGGCCCGGGGACGCGATCCGCAGCGCGGCGCCGGATCTGGCCGCCGGCCATGCGCTGGCCGCCGCGCTCGGTCACGCGGACCTGCCGGTGACGCGTGGGGCCGCGCCGTCAGGTGCCCGCACCCTGGCCACGGTGCGCTCGGCGCCGCTGCGCGAACTGGTCGAGCAGATGTTGCAGCAGTCCGACAACGTGATCGCCGAGGTGCTGGCGCGGCAGGTCGCGGTGGCCCGGCACCTGCCCGCCTCGTTCACCGGCGCGGCGGCCGCGGTTCGCGCCGAGCTCGCCGGCCTCGGCGTGCAGGTCGGCGCCGGGCTGCGCGACGGCAGCGGGCTCGCCGCCGCGGACCGGGTCAGCCCGGCCGCGCTGGCCGCGGTGCTGCGGCTGGCCGCGACGGGACCGGCCGGCCCCCGCGCGCTGCTGGCCGGCCTGCCCGTCGCGGCCTGGTCGGGGACGCTGGCCGACCGCTACCTCGGCGGCCGGGCGGTCGCCGCCGGCGCGGGGGCGGTGCGCGCCAAGACCGGCACGCTGACCGGCGTGTCCTCGCTCGCCGGCGTCGTGCACACCCGGGACGGGCGGCTGCTCGCGTTCGCGCTGATCGCCGACCGCGTCGCCCCCGGCGCTGCGGCGACCGACGCCGCCGACGCCGCGCTGGACGCCATCGCGGCCGCGCTGGCGCGGTGCGGCTGTTCCTGAGCGGGCCGGCGAAAACTCCCCCTTGGCGGCAGATGAGTTCCGCGTTAGTATCTTCCTCGGAAGGTATCGCCACGGGACGGTCCCCGCTTGGGGGAGCACGGGCCCGGCCCGTGGCCACCGGGCGCCGCGTCGAGCGGCGCGCTGGGCTCGCGTCGGGGGGCGCGATAAGGGCCGCTCATGCCCGCGGTAGGTACTGTGCGGGCATGAGCGGTCTCATCGACTGGGACGTCGCGGCCCGAGTGGCCAGACGGCTCAGTCCAGCCCCGCCGGCCGTCAGCCGGGACATCGCCGAGGACGCGGTGGGCGAGCTGTACCGCTGCGCCTCGCGCGCTGCCGACCACGTCGCCGAGCTCACCGGGCTGCACGAGCCGCCGGTCACCGCCGCGACCCGGGTGGTCGACCGGCACGCCTGGATCGACGTGAACGCCGGCGGGATGCGTGCCGTGCTCACCCCGCTGATCGACAAGCTCGCCGCTGACAATCCGGTCGGCCGGGTGGGCGAGCGGATCGGCGGCCGGGTCACCGGCGCCCAGGCCGGCGCGGTCCTCGGCTTCCTGTCCGGGAAGGTCCTCGGCCAGTTCGAGTTCTTCGACCGCCCGGGCGGGCAGTTGCTGCTCGTGGCGCCCAACCTGGTCGCGGTCGAACGCCAGCTCAAGGTCGACCCGTCCGACTTCCGGCTCTGGGTCTGCCTGCACGAGGTGACCCACCGGGTCCAGTTCACCGCGGTCCCCTGGCTGCGCCGGCACATGCTGGACGAGGTCAGCGCGCTCACCGAGTCGATGGACACCGATCCGGCCGCGCTCCGCCAGCGGCTCGCCGGCGCGGCGAGCGAGCTGGTCAAGGTGATCCGCGGCAGGGACGACGGCGCGGGGCTGATGGCCGCGCTCGCCACGCCGCAGCAGCGCGAGATCCTCGATCGCGTCGGCGCGTTCATGTCGCTCGTCGAGGGGCACGCCGAGTACGTGATGAACGCCGTCGACCCGGCGGTCATCCCGAGCCAGCCGCAGATCGAGCAGCGGTTCGCGGTGCGCCGGCGGCGCGGCGCGAACCCGCTTGACCGGTTGCTGCGCCGGCTGCTCGGCATGGACGCCAAGACCCGGCAGTACGTCGACGGCGCGACGTTCGTGCGCACCGTGATCGACCGGGTCGGGCTGGCGGACTTCAACGCGGTCTGGGCGTCTCGCCAGACGCTGCCGAGCAAGGCCGAGATCGCGAACCCGGTGCAGTGGATCGCGCGCGTCCACGCCTGATCCGGGGCTGAGGCCGATGGCCCCGCACCCGGCGGTCGCCGAGGTCCGCCGCGCCGTGCGCGAGCACCTGCGGCGGCTCGGCCAGGGGCGCGCCCTGGTCGCCTGTTCCGGCGGCGCCGACTCGCTCGCGCTCGCCGCGGCGACGGCGTTCGTGGCGCCGCGGCTCGGCATCGCGGCCGGGCTCGTCACGGTCGATCACGGGCTGCAGCCGGGCTCGGCCACGCAGGCGCAGCGGGTCGCGGCGGTCGGCGCCGAACTCGGGCTGGACCCGGTCGAGATCGTCCCGGTAGCCGTCGGGACGGCGGGCGGGCCGGAGGCGGCGGCGCGCACCGCGCGGTACGCCGCGCTCGACGCGGTCGCCGCGGCGCTCGACGCACAGGTGCTGCTGGGGCACACGCTGGACGACCAGGCCGAGACGGTGCTCCTCGGGCTGGGTCGCGGCTCGGGCCCGCGTTCGATCGCGGGCATGCGGGCGCGGCAGGGGCGATGGAGCCGGCCGTTGCTCGGGGTGCGGCGCAGCACGACCGCCGCGGCCTGCGCCGCGCTGGGGCTGGAGTCCTGGACGGACCCGCACAACGCCGACCCGGCCTATCAGCGGGTGCGGCTGCGCACCGAGGTGCTGCCACTGCTCGAGGAGGTGTTGCGCGGCGGCGTCGCCGAGGCGCTCGCCCGCACCGCGGCGCTGCTGCAGGACGACCTGGACGCCGTCGACGCCCTCGCCGACGGCTTCGGCATGCCTCAGCGGTGCCCGGACCCCACGATCGCATGCCAGAGCCTGGACGCGGGCGAGCTGGCCGGCACGCCCCGCGCGATCCGCACCAGGCTGCTGCGTGCCTGGGCCCGCTCGAACGGCGCCGGCCCGCTGAGTGCCGAGCGCACCGCCGCGCTGGACGCGCTGATCACCGACTGGCACGGCCAGGGGCCGGTCGACCTGCCGGGCGGCGTCCGGGTGATCCGCGCGTCTGGGAAACTGGTGGTGTCCCCGAGCGTCTTTGACCAGGAGTGATCGCCGTGTCCGAACTCGACGCCGACATCGACGAGGTCGTGATCACGGCCGAGCAGATCAACGGCAAGATCACCGAGCTGGCCAAGGAGATCGACGCCGAGTACGCAGACCGCGAACCGTTGCTGGTCGGTGTGCTCAAGGGCGCCGTCATGTTCATGTCCGACCTGGCGCGCCAGCTGGAGCGCCCGTCGACGATGGAGTTCATGGCGGTCAGCTCCTACGGCAGCGCCACCACGTCGTCCGGAGTGGTGCGCATCCTCAAGGACCTGGACCGCGACATCGCCGGCCAGCACGTGCTGATCGTCGAGGACATCATCGACTCCGGACTGACCCTCTCGTGGTTGCTCAAGAACCTCGCCGCGCGCCACCCGGCGTCCATCGAGATCGTCACCTTGCTGCGCAAACCGGACGCCGTGAAGGTCGAGGTTCCGGTCAAATATGTGGGCTTCGACATCGCGAACGAGTTCGTCGTCGGCTACGGCCTGGACTACGCCGAGCGGTACCGCGACCTGCCGTACATCGGGCGCTTGCGGCCCTCGGTGTACGGGGGCTGACGTGTACCGTCGCTAGTTAATTGCCGCGAAACCGAGCAGGAGGAACGCGGACGGCCCCCCGTTCGTGAATACGCATATGAACCGCAAGCGCATTCTGAGGTCGTGGTGGCTGTGGGCGGCCGTGATCCTGTTCGGCTTGTTCGTCCTGCCGTCCCTGCTCGGCGGTGGCAGCGACTACCACGGTGTGTCCACCCAGCAGGCGCTGGCGCAGATCGAATCGGGCAACGCCAAGAAGGTCACCGTCAAGGACAAGGAGCAGGAGCTCCAGGTCGACCTGAACACCAAGTTCGACGGCAAGTACACCAAGATCAGCACCCAGTACCCGTCCGGCAGCTCGGACGAGATCCTGACGACCTTGGAGAAGGCCAAGAGCGGCGATCAGCCGCTGAACTTCAACACCAAGGTGACGCACGACAACACCTGGCTCTCGCTGCTGGTCAGCCTGTTGCCGATCCTGTTGATCGTCGGCGTGCTGTTCTTCGTGATGAGCCAGGTGCAGGGCGGCGGCAGCCGGGTGATGAGCTTCGGCCGCAGCAAGGCCAAACTGGTGACCAAGGACACCCCGAAGACGACGTTCGCCGACGTCGCGGGCGCGGACGAGGCGATCGAGGAACTCGAGGAGATCAAGGAGTTCCTGGCCAACCCGGCGAAGTTCCAGGCGATCGGCGCCAAGATCCCCAAGGGCGTGTTGCTGTACGGCCCACCGGGCACCGGCAAGACGCTGCTCGCGCGCGCGGTCGCCGGCGAGGCGGGCGTGCCGTTCTACTCGATCTCCGGCTCGGACTTCGTGGAGATGTTCGTCGGTGTCGGTGCCTCCCGCGTTCGTGACCTGTTCACGCAGGCCAAGGAGAACGCGCCGTCGATCATCTTCGTCGACGAGATCGACGCCGTGGGCCGGCACCGTGGCGCCGGCATGGGCGGCGGTCACGACGAACGCGAGCAGACCCTGAACCAGCTGCTGGTCGAGATGGACGGCTTCGACGTCAAGGGCGGCGTGATCCTGATCGCCGCGACCAACCGTCCCGACATCCTGGACCCGGCGCTGCTGCGCCCTGGTCGCTTCGACCGGCAGATCGCGGTCGGGCCGCCGGACGTCCTGGGTCGCGAGGCCGTGCTGCGCGTGCACGCCAAGGGCAAGCCGTTCGCCGCCGACGTCGACCTCGGCGTGATCGCGCGCCGCACGCCCGGCTTCACCGGCGCCGACCTGGCGAACGTGATCAACGAGGCCGCCCTGCTCACCGCGCGCAACAACGGCCGGCTGATCACCACCTCGGCGCTGGAGGAGTCGATCGACCGTGTCCTCGCCGGCCCGGAGCGCAAGACCCGGGCGATGAGCGACAAGGAGAAGCGGGTCACCGCCTATCACGAGGCCGGGCACGCGCTCACGGCGTGGGCGATGCCGAACCTCGACCCGGTGCACAAGGTGACGATCCTGCCGCGCGGCCGGTCACTGGGGCACACCCTGGTGCTGCCGCTGGAGGACCGCTACACGCAGACCCGCTCGGAGATCCTCGACCAGCTCGTGTACGCACTGGGCGGGCGCGCCGCCGAGGAACTCGTCTTCCACGAGCCGACGACCGGCGCGTCCAACGACATCGAGAAGGCCAGCGGCCTGGCCCGCGCGATGATCACCGAGTACGGCATGAGCGCCAAGCTCGGTGCGGTCAAGTACGGCACCGGCGACGCCGAACCGTTCATGGGGCGCGACTACGGCCACCAGCGCGACTACTCCGAGGCCGTCGCCGCGGACATCGACGCCGAGGTGCGCGGCCTGATCGAGGGCGCGCACGACGAGGCCTGGGAGATCCTGGTCCAGTACCGCGACACGCTCGACGCGATGGTGCTGGAGCTGGTCGAGAAGGAGACGCTGGCCAAGGACGATCTGGAGCGGATCCTCGCGCCGGTGCGCAAGCGGCCGCCGCACAACAGCTTCGCCGGGTTCGGCAAGCGCACGCCGAGTGACCGTCCGCCGATCGAGATCCCGCCGTCGCTGCGCAAGGCACCGGCCCCGACGAACGGCGCGCACGCCCAGCCCGGGGTGCAGCCCGATCCGACACCGCCGGCGCCGGCGCCTACGCCCGGCGCCTTCGGTCCGTCCGACCGCCCGGGCACGCCCTACGGCGGATACCCTCCCCCGCCGCCTACGGCCCCACTGGCGGGGGGACCCCCATCGCCGCCTACGGCCCCACTGGCGGGGGGACCTCCCCCGCCGCCTACGGCCCCACTGGCGGGGGGACCCCCATCGCCGCCCTCGGCCCCGGTCCCGGGAGGGCCTCCTCCGCCACCGCCTACGGCGCCGTACCACCAGTGAGCGAGCTTGCGAGCTCACCGTCGGGTGCAGCTGCGTCTTCGCGGCCGACGAAGCAGGCCGAGCCGAGCGAGCTTGCGAGCTCACCGTCGGGTGCAGCTGCGTCTTCGCGGCCGACGAAGGAGGCCGAGCCGAGCGAGCTTGCGAGCTCACCGTCGGGTGCAGCTGCGTCTTCGCGGCCGACGAAGGAGGCCGAGCCGAGCGAGCTTGCGAGCTCACCGTCGGGCAGTGTCGATGTGGCGCGCGCCGAGGCTGCGGTGCGCGAGCTACTGCTGGCGGTCGGCGAGGACCCGGACCGCGAGGGGCTCAAGGCCACCCCGAGTCGGGTGGCGCGCTCCTACGCCGAGATCTTCGGCGGCCTGTTCGTCGATCCGGAGGAGGTGCTGCAGACGACGTTCGACGAGAACCACGACGAACTGGTGCTCGTCAAGGACATCGCGCTGTACTCGACCTGCGAGCATCACCTCGTCCCGTTCCACGGCTCGGCCGCGGTCGGCTACATCCCCGGCGACGACGGCCGGATCACCGGGCTGTCCAAGCTGGCCCGGCTGGTCGACCTGTACGCGCGCCGGCCGCAGGTGCAGGAACGGCTGACCTCGCAGATCGCCGACGCGGTGATGCGCCGGCTCGAGCCACGCGGCGTGATCGTGGTGGTCGAGGCCGAGCACCTGTGCATGGCGATGCGCGGCGTGCGCAAGCCGGGCGCGATGACGATGACCTCCGCGGTGCGCGGCATCTTCAAGGCCGATCCGCGCACCCGAGCCGAAGCCCTGAGCCTGATCCTGGGGAAGTGATGTCGCTTCCGGTGCGTACCGACCGCATCGTCGTCGTCGGGGTACTGAACGTCACGCCGGACTCGTTCTCCGACGGCGGGCGCTACACGACGCTCGACGACGCGATCGCGCACGCGCACGAGATGCGCGCCGAGGGCGCCGACCTGATCGACGTGGGTGGCGAGTCGACCCGGCCCGGCGCGCAGCGGGTGGACGCCGAGGAGGAGACGCGCCGGGTCGTCCCGGTGATCGAAGCGCTGGCCGGCGCCGGTTTCGCGCTGAGCGTGGACACGTACCGCGCCGAGGTCGCCGAGGCCGCCCTGAAGGCCGGCGCGCACGTCGTCAACGACGTGTCCGGCGGGCTGGGCGACCCGGACATGGGCCGGGTGGTGCGGGACGCCCGCTGCCCGTGGATCCTCATGCACTGGCGCGGGCACAGCGCGCGCATGCAGCAACTCGCCGTGTACGACGACGTCGTCGCGGACGTGCGGCGCGAGCTGTCCGAGCGGGTGGACGCCGCGCTCGCGGTCGGGGTGGACCGCACCGCGCTCGTGCTCGATCCGGGGCTGGGCTTCGCCAAGACCGCCGCGCACAACTGGCAGCTGCTCGCCCGGCTCGATGCGCTCACCGAAGTCGGCCTGCCGGTGCTCGTGGGCTCCTCGCGCAAGTCGTTCCTCGGTTCGTTGCTTGCGGACGCCGGCGGTGCGGCGCGTCCGGTCGGCGAGCGCGAGGACGCGACCACCGCGCTGACGGCGTACGCCGCCACGCAGGGCGTCTGGGGGGTGCGGGTGCACGAGGTGCGGCCGTCGGTCGACGCCGCGCTGGCCATGGCCGCCGTCCGGAGCGCACGATGACGCCCGACCTGATCTCGCTGACCGGGCTGCGGGTGCGCGGCAATCACGGCGTGTTCGACTTCGAGCGTGCCGACGGGCAGGACTTCGTCGTCGACGTCGCGCTCGAGACGGACACCCGCGCAGCCGCTACCTCCGACCGGCTCACGGACACGATCGACTACGGCGCGCTCGCCCAGCAACTGGCCGCGGTGATCGGGGGCGAACCGGTCAACCTGCTCGAGACGCTCGCCGCCCGGCTGGCCGACAGCTGCCTCGCGGACGCCCGCGTGCACGCGGCCACGGTGACCGTGCACAAGCCGCAGGCGCCGATCCCGCTCGCCTTCGCCGACGTGGCCGTCACCGTCCGCCGCGACAGGGTTGTCCCCGGGCGTGACCAGCCGTGAGCATCGCGGTGCTGTCGATCGGGTCGAACCTGGGGGACCGGCTCGCGCTGCTGCAGGCGGCGGCCGACGCCTTCCGGCCGTGGTTGCGCGAGCTCTCGCCGGTCTACCGGACGCCGCCGTGGGGGCCGGTGCCGCAGGGTGACTACCTCAACGCGGTGCTGATCGTCGAGGACCGGGCCGCCGGCCCGGCGACCTGGCTGCAGCGCGCGCACGCCTCGGAACAGGCGGCCGGTCGCACCCGCGACGTGCGGTGGGGACCGCGCACGCTGGATGTGGACGTGATCGACGTCGACGGCATCGACAGCGCCGATCCGGTGCTGACCCTGCCGCACCCGCGTGCTGCCGAGCGGGCCTTCGTGCTGGTCCCCTGGCTGGCGGTCCAGCCCGGCGCGGCCCTGTCCGGGCGTGCGGTTGCAGACCTGCTCGCGGCGCTGCCGGCGGACGAGGTCGCCGCCGTGCGTCCGTGCCCGGACCTGGTGCTGCGGTGAGCCGGCCCGGATGAGCACCCCGCCGCGGCTGCGCCGAACCGGTCCGCTCGACCTGGCCATCCCGTTGCTGGTCGTCGGCGTGCTCGCGTATGCGCTGTTGCGCGCGAACTACGACTCGCTGCCACCGCTCGGCTGGCTGGTGCCGGCGCCGATGCTGGCGCTCGCCGTCGCCGAGTTCGTCGCTGCACGCCGGGTGCGTGCGGCGGTGCGGCACGACCCGAACGGCCGGCCGATGGCTGCGCTGGTGATCGCCCGTTGCGTCGCACTGGGCAAGGCCTCCTCGATCGTCGGCGCAGCGGTCGTCGGCGCCGCGATCGCGCTGCTGGCACGCGTGCTGCCCGAGTCGTCCACGGTGACGGCCGCCGATCACGACTCGCGGGTCGGTGCCCTGCTGCTCGCGTCGGCCGTGCTGATGGCGGCAGCGGGGTTGCTGCTGGAGCGCGCCGGCATCGACCCCGGAAGTGATGATCACCGGTCCGCTGACCGGCGCGAGTAGCGCGCCCGCGGCGCGCCGACGGCCCCTCGACTCCTCGCGCCCGTTGACTAAGCTGGTGCGATGCCACGCTCCACCGACGGCGCCGGACTGCGCCGCGACCGCCGGGTCGCGGTGGTCCGGGGCATCGGTTTCGGCATCGCGGTCGCCCTGGGAGCCGTGGCTGTCTGGCTGATCGTCACGAGCAGTTCGCTCAAGAGCATGCGGATCGGCGCGCTCGCCGGATTCTGGGGCCTGCTGCTCGGCGCGTATTCGGTGTTCGGCAGTCGGCACGCGCATCCGGCCGCGGCGGAACAGCAGTCCGGCCAGCAGCTCGCCGTGCGGGAGAACGCCGCGCTGGAGCGCGCCGAGGAGGCCGCTGCGCGCCGTCAGTTCGAGTTGCGGCTCGAGCACATGCTGCGCCGTGAGATCCAGGCGGCGGTGGCCCGCGAGGTGTCCACGGTCCGCGCCGAGCTCGCCTCGCTGCGTGGTGAGCTGCTGGAGAAGGTCGGCGGCCAGTTGCGGCTCGAGCGGATCGAGACGACCCGGGTGATCGGCTCGGACATCGAGGCTCTGCAGCGCGAGGTCAACCAGCTCAAGACGATGCGCCAGCTCAACGAGCGGGCCGCGGCGTCGCTGGCGCGCCTCGGCGGCCCGGGACGTGTCGTGGACGCCGAGATCTCCGCACCTGGTCGCGGCGAGCAGCACGAGCCGGTGGACCAGCGCCAGCCCGCGCAGCAGCCGCACATCCGACTCGCGCCGGCGCCCCCGGCCGATGCCGCTCCGCCGCCCGCCGCAGCGCCCGGCCCGCTGCGCCCGCCCGCGCCCGCCGCGCCACCGCCGACAACACCACCGCCGACAACACCACCGCGGGCGCCGGCCGCGCCCGCAGCGTCGGCCACGCCGGCTGCGTCAGCCACGGCCGCCGCGTCCGTCACGGCGGCCGCAGCAGCTTCGGCGGCCGCACGGCAGGGGATGCCGCAGCAGCACGCGGAAACGCAACAGGCGCAAGCACAGCAGGCGCAAGCACCGCAGCAGGCGGACCCACCGTCAGAGACGGACGCACAGCCGAAGGCGGACACCCAGCAGCCCGCCCAGCAGCCGTTGTCGGGTGTGAGCCTGCCTGCCGACGAGTTCGCCGGGCTGCCGCGGCTGCGCCCGTTCACCGACTTCGAGCTCGACCCGATCGAGCCGCCTGCGCCGTCCTACTCGGGACGCCGCCGGGCCGACGAGCCCGTCGGCCGGCACGGCGCGCGCGACGACGAGCCCGGCGGCAGGCGCCGAGGCGACGCCGGCCACGACGTGTTGGCCCAGATCCTGCAGCGCGAAGCGGCGCGCTGACGCGCATCGGCCCGGGTGCGGCCCCGTTCCAGGCCTGAGCGGGCCTGCCTGAGGGTCAGCGGCGGTCCGGCCGCGGCCGCGACAGGCGCAGCCGGCTGCGCAGCCGGCGGTGCGCGCTGACCGGTTCACCCGGCAGCTCGGCGGCAGCGGCGTCGAGCAGCTCCCGGGCCTCCCGCAGCGCCGCGCGTGCCGTGCTCACGTCGGCGGCGGCCAACCCGGTACCGCCGGAGCCGACGAGTTGCGCCTCCACCAGGCGCATCGCGCAGGACGCCAGGGCCATCGCCTCGCCCGGGCTGGGCGTGGTGCCCCCGCGTGCGCCGCCCGGCTCGGCCGTCGCGGAGCGCAGCAGCCCGCGCAGGTCCGTCCGGTGCTCTACCGGGCCGGTCCACGGTGCCGCGGACCCGCCGGGCACTGTCGGCACTGTCGGCACTGTCGGCACTGTCGGCACCGTCGGCACCGTGGGCACTGCAGCGAAGTCCTCGCTCGTCCCCGATTCGCGTGCAGCGTCGTCCATGCCCCGGCCTTGGTGATCTTCACGGAGATCTCATTCTGACAGACGTGCGCAAGGCCCCGGGGGTCTCAGGTGCGCGCTACCCGCCGCCGCTCGGGTACCGCCGTGCTGGGCGGCGACGCGGCGCCGGCGCGCGCCGGGGTGGTCTCGTGCGGTACGTCGGCGTGCTCGTCCAGGGCGCGCAGCCCGTCGGCGACCGTCCCGAGTTGCGCCGGGGTGAGGGTCTGCAACAGCTGTTCGCGCAGCGCCGCCCGGTAGCGACGTTCGGCGTCGCGGGCGACCTGGACGCCCTCGCTGGTCAGCGAGGCATACACGACCCGGCGGTCACCCTCGGAACCGCGCCGGTCGATCAACCCGGCGCGGCCGAGCCGGTCGGCGAGTTTGGTGAACCCGCCGGAGGTCATCAACAGCTCGCGGGCCAGGTGGCTCATCGGCAGCCGCTTGTCCGGTGCATGCAGCAGCGCGTGCAGCACCCCGAAGGACTGCTCGGGCAGCTCCGGGCCGGCGACCTGGGACAGGATCCGCTGGTCGGCGCGCGCGACCACGCGCCGGATCAGCTCCCAGTCCAGGGCTGCCTGATCGTCGACTGCGTCGCGTGCTGCCACGCGCACACGGTAGCTTCCCGCGAGCAGCGATGTCGGCAGCCACGCTGCCGCCGGCCGTAGCGGTGAGCACGCACCGGGACTTAACATGCGGTAGTGATCCCGCAGGCAAGACAAACCGTCTCGTTCCGGACGGTGTTGCAGGTCCGCGAGTTCCGCTGGGTGTGGCTGGCTGGGCTGCAGTCGCTGCTCGGTGACCAGCTGGCCCGGGTCGCGCTGTCCGTGCTCGTCTTCGACCGGACGCACTCCGGCGCCCTCACCGCCACCGTCTACGCGCTCACCTTCTTGCCGGCGCTGCTGGGCACGCCGCTGGGCGTCCTCGCCGACCGCCTGCCGCGGCGCAGCCTGCTGGTCGGCGGCGACCTGACCCGGGCCGCGCTGCTCGCCGCGATGGCGCTGCCGGGGATGCCGCTGGGCGCGCTGATCTGCCTGCTCGTGGCGGTGGTGCTCGTCGGCTGCCCCTGGAAGGCGGCCGAGTCGGCGCTGGTCGCCGACATGCTGGCCGGCGAGGGCTACGCGCTGGGCACCAGCCTGCGACTCGCGACCGGCCAAGGCGCCCAGCTGATCGGATTCGCGGTCGGCGGCGTGGCCGTCGCCGCGATCGGTGCGCGCAGCGCGCTCGCCGTGAACGCGCTCACCTTCGCGCTGTCGGCGCTCGTGCTGCGGATCGCGCTCAGCTACCGCCCCGCGGTCCAGGGACGCGAGGTCGCCGCGAGCGAGCGGGACGACTGGCGGGCCGGGTTCCGGGTGGTGCTGCACGATCCCCGGCTGCGGCTGATGGTCGGCTACGCGTGGCTGGCCGGGGCGTTCGTCGCGCCGGAGGGCCTTGCCGCGCCGTACGCGCAGGAGCTGGGCGGCGGCGCGCAGGCGGTCGGGCTCCTGCTGGCCGCCGCGCCCACCGGGGCGTTGATCGGGGCGCTTCTTTTCGTCCGCTTGGTGCCGGTCGGCACCCGGATGCGGGTGACCCCGCTGCTCGCGGTGGGCTGCGGGCTACCGCTGATCGCGTGTGCCGCCCACCCCGGCCTGACGGTCAGCCTGGTGCTGTGGGGGCTGTCCGGCCTCGGCATGACCTATCAGGTGCAGGTGATGACCGAGTTCGTGACGGCGGCGCCGGTCCGGCTGCGCGGGCAGGCCATCGCGTTCGCCTCGTCCGGCCTGCTCGCGGCCCAGGGGGTTGGGCTGATCCTTGCCGGCCTGGTGGCCAAGCTCAGCTCGACGACCATCGCGGTGGCCACGGCCGGCCTGTTCGGCTCGGCGTGCGCGCTCGCCCTGGCGGTGTCGTCCGCCCGACGCCGGGGTCCGGTCGAACCGGACACCCGGACGGTCGGGGACGTGGCCGAAGCGGGGATCGGTCGCCGCTGACCGGTTCGCCGCTCGCGGTGCAAGGTCAGCTCCACTCGACGTGCTGCTGCATGACGCGACCTCCTTCGGCGCGATGGTGGCGGGGGGAAACGCTTCGACCGATCAGCTCCACTCGACATGTGCGAACACGGCGGTACTCCTCTCGTTCGTCTTCGGCCGGGCACCGGCTGTCCCGGCTGGAACCAGGCGGACCTAAGAATGCGTGCCGACTGACCGTCGCGGGTCTACCGCGTGTCGGTGACCTCCTGTACGTTCAGCTCACTCGGGGGCAAGTGCTTCGCCATCTTCCAGTCGTGCCTGGCCAGTCGTGCCTGGTGCGACGCTTTCGGTGGCCGGAGCGCTTGTGGGTGATGCGCGCCAGCGGAGGGGTACCCCCATGATGGACCGGGAATCGGGTCTTGACCAGGTTCCGTGGTTTGCGCTGCGTTCGATTCGATCCTGGGCGCTGTGGAAGGTCCGGCCGCTCGGGCTCGTCTTCATCCTCACCGTCGAGCTGTTCGCCCCCGTCCTGACCGCCGTCGCGCTCAGCCGTGACGACCTGTCGGCGACCTACCTGATCCGGGTCGGTGTGCTGCTGGCCGCGGCGATCGCCTACGGCGAGGCGTGCGACCGGATCGAGCGGTTCCGGCGCTTCCTGGGTGACGGCAGCGTGCGCACGAACCACCTGTCGGTGTGGACGGTCGCCGCGATCCTGGTCGTGCCCGCCGGGCTGGCCGCGGCGCTGGTGATGGCGATCTACGCGCACGTCCTGCTGGTCGGCCGGCGCGGCCGCACGCTGCGTCCGCATCGCATGCTGTTCACCGCCGCGGCCGCCACCGTCGCCACCTGGGCGGCGGCCGAGGGCGCCGAATTCGTGGCCGGGCGCGTGGTGCCCGGCGTCGCCGCGCACTCGGCGTTGCCCACCGTCGTGGCGCTGCTGCTGTTCCTGCCGCTCGATGCTCTGATCGTGTCCACCGGCGCGTTCCTGGCGACCCGTCCGGCCAGGTTCCGGGCGGTGCTGCCCAACCGCGAGGCGCTCGGCTTCGAGGGCGCCACCGAGGTGATCGGTGTCGTCACGGCGCAGTTGCTGCTGCGCACACCGTGGCTGTTGCCGGTCAGCTTCGGGTTCATGGTGGTGCTGCATCGCGCCTCGCTGGTCAAGCAGCTGCAACTCGCGGCGTGCACCGATGCGAAGACCGCGCTGCTGAACGCCTCGGCCTGGCGGGAGCGGGCCAGCGCCGCCGTCGCTTCCGCCGCGCGCGAGGGCCGCCGGGTCGCCGTCATGGTCATCGACCTGGAC
This sequence comes from Jatrophihabitans cynanchi, assembly GCF_027247405.1. Taxonomy (NCBI): domain Bacteria; kingdom Bacillati; phylum Actinomycetota; class Actinomycetes; order Jatrophihabitantales; family Jatrophihabitantaceae; genus Jatrophihabitans; species Jatrophihabitans cynanchi. The sequence continues at coordinate 2,830,905 of NZ_CP097463.1, forward strand.
TACTTCAAGCGGGTCAATGACACGCACGGCCACCTGGTCGGTGACCTGGTGCTGCGCGAGGTCGGCCGCACCCTCAAGCGCGAGACGCGGGCGAGCGATCTGGTCGGCCGGTTCGGTGGCGAGGAGTTCGTCGTGCTGGTCGACGGCCGGGCCTCCGTCGCGCACGCCCTGGACATGGCGACCCGGATTCGGGAGCGCATCTCGACGATGGACCTGCCCGCGCAGCTGCGGGTGACCGCGACCATCGGCCTCGCGCACTGCGTGCCCGCGTCGGCCGACGGGCTGGACCAGGTGCTCGAGGTGGCCGACGCGGCGCTGTACGGCGGCAAGCAGGCCGGCCGCGACCGCGTGCACGCCGCCGCCGTCTGAGAGCCGCGCGGCGTCCCTGTTCGCCACCCGGGGCGCAGCGACGGCCCGGCTCAGCCGAGCGTGGTGTCCAGGATCCGCGCCCACTGTCGGGCGATCTGAGCGCGGCGGCGGCTGTCGTCGGTGAGCAGGTTCGCCAGCCCGAGCCCGCGCGCCAGGTCGAGGGTGGCCTGCACGGTCTCGCGCACCCCGGCCGCGGACTCGTCGGCGCCGAGCATCGCGACGACGGCGCGGTGCGTCTCGCGCCCGATGCGAGCTTCGAGGCCGATGATCTGCTCGCGCAGCGCCGGCTCGCCCGCCGCGGCGAGCCAGAGCGCGAGGGCGGCGCGGAACACGATGCCGGTGAACAGGCTGAACACGGCGTCCACGATCGCGGCGGTGTCCGGGCGGCCGCCGGGCAGCGCGGCGAACTGCCGGGTCATCTCGGCGGCGCGCACCGCGGTCATGTGTTCCAGCGCGGCGGTGAACAGCGCCTCGCGGGTCGGGAAGTGGTGCTGCGCGGCGCCCCGCGAGACGCCGGCCCGTTCGGCGACGACGGCGACCGTGCTGGCCTGGTAGCCGAGCTCGGCCAGGCAGGTGATGGCCGCCTCCAGCAACCGGCCGCGGGTCGCACGGCTGCGGTCCTGCTGCGGCTGCCGGGCCGGCGCACCGGTCACAGCGGGCCGATCATGACGTCGTGGGCGGCGCCCAGCTCGGCGGCCGCTTCTGCAGGAACGCCAGGATGCCCTCGCGGGCTTCGTCCGACTCGAAGAGCCGCTGCGAGAGCGCCTGCAGGCCGGCGGCGTCGGCCGCGAACCGCGCGACGGTCGCTGCCGTGGTCAACGGCTTGGTCTCGGCCAGTCCCTGCGGCGAGCAGGCCCGCAGCGCCTCGCACACCGCCGCCAGGCTCGCGTCGAGATCGTCCGCCGCTTCGGTGATCAGGCCGCTGCGGGCGGCGGCGGCCGCGTCGAACGTCTCGCCGGTGAGGTAGTAGCGGCTCGCGGCGCGCTCGTCCATCCGGCCCAGCGTGGTCAGCGAGATGATCGCGGGCGCGAGGCCGAGCCGTACCTCGGTGAACGCGAACGTGGCGTCGGCGCTCGCGAACGCGAGATCGCAGGCGCCGAGGATGCCGAGACCCCCGGCGCGCACGTGCCCGTCGACGCGGGCCAGTACCGGCTTGGGCAGCTCGACGATCGCTCGCAGCAGGGCGAGCATCCGCTTGGTGCCCTGCTCGGGGCCGCCCTCCGCCGCCTGCTCCTTGAGGTCGGCGCCGGCGCAGAACGTCCGGCCGGCGTGCGTGATCACGGCGGCACGCACGTCCGGGTCGGCGGCCGCGCGCTGCAGGCCCTCGCTCAGCTCGCCGACCAGTCGGGCCGACAGCGCGTTGCGGTTCGCCGGGGAATCCAGGGTGAGCGTGGCGATCGCCCGGTCGACGGCGTACGGCACGACTGGCATGGCGCTGCTCCTCAATACGATTTCGGCAGGCCCAGGCTGAACTGGGCGACGAAGTTCAGGATCATCTCGCGGCTGACCGGGGCGATGCGCGCGACCCGCGCGGCGATGAGCAGCGAGCCGACGCCGTACTCGTGGGCCAGCCCGTTGCCGCCCATCGTCTGCACGGCCTGGTCGGCGCACGCGATGCTCGCCTCGGCCGCCGCGTACTTCGCCATGTTCGCGGCCTCGCCGACCGCTGCCCCGTTGGCCTCGTCGCCGCCATCGAGCAGGCTGGCCGCCTTCTGCATCATCAGCTTGGCCAGCTCCAGCTCGACCTTCGCCTTCGCCAGCGGGTGCGCCAGCCCCTGGTGCGTGCCGATCGGCTTGCCCCACACGACGCGCTCGTTCGCGTAGCCGACCGCCCGGTCCAGCGCGTAACGGCCCATGCCCACCGAGTTGGCCGCAGCCATGATCCGCTCCGGGTTCAGCCCGGCGAACAGCTGCGCCAAGGCGGCGTCCTCCTCGCCGATCAGCGCGTCGGCCGGCAGCCGGACGTCGTCCAGGTAGAGCAGGAACTGCTTGTCCGGCATCTGCACGTCCATGTCGATCGGCGTGTACTCGAAGCCGGCGGTGTCGGTCGGGACGACGTAGAGCGCCGGCTTGAGCCGGCCGGTTCGGGCGTCCTCGGTGCGCCCGACGATCAGGACGGCGTCGGCGGAGTCGACCCCGGACACGAAGACCTTGCGGCCGTTGAGCACCCAGTCGGCGCCGTCTCGGCGCGCGGTCGTGGTGATGTTGTGCGAGTTGGAGCCGGCGTCCGGCTCGGTGATGCCGAAGGCCATGATCGCCTCACCCGAAGCCAGGCCGGGCAGCCAGCGCCGCTTCTGCTCGTCGGTGCCGAACCGGCTGATGATCGTGCCGCAGATCGCGGGGGAGACCACCAGCATCAGCAGGCCGCTGCCGGCCGCGCTCAGCTCCTCGCCGACGATCGCCAGCTCGTACATGCCGGCGCCGCCACCGCCGTACTGCTCGGGCAGGTTCACGCCGATGAACCCGCTCTTGCCGGCCTCGGCCCACAGTTCGGACAGCGGCTCGCGGGCGCGTGCCCGCGGTGCGGTGTACGCCTGGCCGTAGCGCTTGCCGAGTTCGGCCACCGCGCTGCGCAGCGCCTGCTGTTCGGGCGATTCGGTGAAGTTCACACCGGCTCCTGTCCGTGACTGGCTGGGTCCTGGTCGGCTGGGTCCACGTCGGCTGCGTCCACGTCGGCTGGGTCCACTACGGCGAGCACTGCGCCGACGTCGACCTGTTGCCCTTGCTGCACCGGCAACTCGGTGACCGTGCCGTCGGCGGGTGCGTTGATCTGGTGCTGCATCTTCATCGCCTCCAGCCACAGGATGGGTTCCCCGGCGCGCACGGTGTCACCGGTCGTGACCGCGACGCGGGTGACGGTGCCCGGCATCGGCGCGAGCAGCGATCCGGCCGCAACCTGTGCTGCGGGATCGGTGAACCGGGCGGGGGCGCCGAAGGTGACGGCGCCGAGCGCCGAGTCGACGTACACCTGCGCGCCGGCGGTGCGCACCGCGAACGCCCGGCGCACCCCGGCGTCGGTGAGCACCACTTCGTCCGCGGCGACGCTGAGCAGCCCCACCGCCTCGAGCTCGCAGGTGAGGCCGTCACGGCCCAGCCGGTACGTCACGTGGTGCGCACCGTGCGGGCCGTCCAGGTCGCGCCACTGTGGCCGGCTGACCACGTTGCGCCATCCGGTGGGGACGGTACGCAGTACGGGTGCGTTCTCGCGCGCCGCGGCGTCCAGGGCGAGAGCGGCGGCGAGCGCGGACAACGCCTCGGCGCGCTCACCGGCCAGCGGCGCCGCGAGCTGCGCCAGCCCGTGCCGCTCGAAGAATGCCGTGTCGGTGTCGCCGTCGAGGAATGCCTTGTGACGTAGGACGTTCACCAGCAGGTCGCGATTGGTACGCACGCCGTGGATCGTGCTGCGCGCGAGCGCGTGGCTCAGGGCGCGCGCCGCCTGGCCGCGGTCGGGCGCCCAGCTGATCACCTTCGCCAGCATCGGGTCGTAATGCACGCCCACGGCCGTCCCGTCCTGCACCCCGCTGTCCAGCCGGATGCCGGCCGGCCGCGTTCCGGCGGCGAACTCGGCGCTGACGCCCGGGACGGCGAAGCGGTTCAGGGTGCCGCTCTGCGGACGCCAACCGGCCTGCGCGTCCTCGGCGTACAGCCGCACCTCGATCGCGTGTCCGCGCGTGGCCGGCGGTTCGGCGCCGAGTCGGTGACCGTCGGCGACCGCGAGCTGCAGCGCGACCAGGTCCAGTCCGGTGGTGCACTCGGTGACCGGGTGCTCGACCTGCAGCCGGGTGTTCATCTCCAGGAAGTAGAAGCGGCCGTGCTCGTCGGCGAGGAACTCGACGGTGCCCGCGCCGGTGTAGGCGATCGCCTCGGTGGCGGCGCGCGCGGCGTCGAACAGCTGCGCCCGCAGGCCGCTGACGCGTTCGGCGAGCGGTGACGGCGCCTCCTCGACGACCTTCTGATGCCGCCGCTGGATCGAGCACTCGCGCTCGCCGATCGTCCAGATCGTGCCGTGCTCGTCGGCCAACACCTGCACCTCGATGTGCCGGCCGGTAGGCAGGTACGGCTCGCAGAACACCGTCGGGTCACCGAACGCGGACGCCGCCTCGGCCCGGGCCGCGTCGAGCTCGCGCGGCAGGTCGGCGAGGCGGTGGACGGCCCGCATGCCGCGCCCGCCGCCGCCGGCCGAAGCCTTGATCAGCACCGGTAGGTCGGCCTCGGTGATCGAGTCCGGGGCGAGCTCGGCCAGCACAGGCACGCCCGCGGCGGACATCAGCGCCTTGGCGGCGACCTTCGAGCCCATTGCCGCGATCGCCTCCACCGGCGGTCCGATCCAGCTCAGCCCGGCGTCCTGCACGGCGCGCGCGAAGGCTGGGTTCTCGGACAGGAAGCCGTACCCGGGGTGGATCGCGTCGGCGCCCGCGCGGATCGCCGCGGCGACCAGCAGGTCCGCGCGCAGGTAGGTGTCGGCCGGGGCGATACCCGGCAGCCGGACCGCGGCGTCCGCCTCGCGCACATGCGGGGACTCGGCGTCGGCGTCGGCGTACACCGCCACGGTCGACAGGCCCAGCTCGCGGCAGGTGCGGAACACCCGGCGGGCGATCTCGCCGCGGTTGGCCACCAGGACCGACGTGATCACAGCCGGAACACCCCGTAGCCGGTGGCGCCCTCGACGGGCGCGGAGTGCGCGGCGGACAGCGCGATGCCGAGGACGGTGCGGGTGTCACGCGGGTCGATCACCCCGTCGTCGTAGAGCATTCCGGACAGGAAGGGCGCGAGTGACTGCTCCTCGATCTGGGCCTCGACGTACGCGCGCAGCTGCGTGTCGCCGGCCTCGTCGTAGGCCTGCCCGCGCGCCTCCGCCGCCTGCCGCGCGACGATCGACAGCACTCCGGCCAGCTGCGCCGGACCCATCACCGCCGACTTCGCGCTCGGCCAGGTGAACAGGAATCGCGGCCCGTACGCGCGCCCGCACATGCCGTAGTTGCCGGCCCCGTACGAGGCGCCCATCGTCACGGTGAAGTGCGGCACCGTCGAGTTCGACACCGCGTTGATCATCAGCGCACCGTGCTTGATGATCCCGGCCCGCTCGTACTGGCTGCCGACCATGTAGCCGGTGGTGTTCTGCAGGAACAGCAAGGGCGTCCGGGCCCGGTTCGCGAGCTGGATGAAGTGTGCCGCCTTCTGGGCCTCCTCGCTGAACAGCACGCCACGCGCATTGGCCAGGATGCCGATCGGGTAGCCGTGCAGCGCCGCCCACCCGGTGACCAGCGACGAGCCGTACAGGGGTTTGAACTCGTCGAACTCGCTGCCGTCGACGATGCGCGCGATCACCTCGTGCGGGTCGAACGGGTTCTTCAGGTCGGTGGGGACGATGCCGAGCAGTTCGTCCTCCTCGAACCGTGGCGGGGCCGGGTCGGCCTGCGGCGCCGGACCCTGCTTGCGCCAGTTGAGGCTTGCGACGATCTGCCGGCCGATGCGGATCGCGTCCTGCTCGTCGAGCGCGAGGTAGTCGGCCAGGCCGGACTGCCGCGCATGCAGCTCGGCGCCGCCGAGTGACTCGTCGTCGGACTCCTCGCCGGTGGCCATCTTCACCAGCGGCGGACCGGCGAGGAACACCTTGGCGCGCTCCTTGACCATCACCACGAAGTCGCTCATGCCCGGGACGTATGCGCCGCCTGCGGTGGAGTTTCCGAAGACCAGCGCGACCGTCGGGATGCCCGCGGCCGACAGCCGGGTGAGGTCGCGGAAGATCTGCCCGCCAGGGATGAAGATCTCCTTCTGGGTGGGCAGGTCGGCGCCGCCGGACTCCACCAGCCCGATGACCGGCAGCCGGTTCTGCAGCGCGATCTCGTGCGCGCGCAACGTCTTCTTCAGCGTCCACGGATTCGACGCTCCGCCGCGCACCGTCGGGTCGCTCGCGCTGATCACGCATTCGACCCCGCTGACCACGCCGATGCCGGTGACCACGCTCGCGCCGACGGCGAAGTCAGTGCCCCAGGCGGCCAGCGGCGACAGTTCGAGAAACGGCGCACCCGGGTCGAGCAGCAGTTCGATGCGTTCGCGAGCGAGCAGCTTGCCGCGCTCGTGGTGCCGGGCGACGTACTTCGCCCCGCCGCCCGCGACCGCCTTCGCGTGCTCGGCATCCAGCTCGGCGATCTTGCCGAGCAGCGCCTCCCGGTTCGCCTGGTACTCCGGCGTGGCCGGGTCGATCGCCGTCTTCAGCACGCTCATGAGCCGTACCCCAGCAACTTGGCGGACAGGCCGGTCAGGATCTCGGTGGCGCCGCCGCCGATGCCGATGATGCGCATGTCCCGGTACTGCCGCTCGACCTCGGACTCGCGCAGGTAGCCGGCGCCGCCGTGCAGTTGGACGGCCTGGCTGACCACCCACTCGCCCGCCTCGACCGCGGTGTTCTTCGCGAAGCAGGCCTCGAGCACGAGGTCCGACTCGCCGCCCGCGGCGCGTTCGGCGACGCCGCGCGTATAGCTGCGGGCGACCTCCACTCGGCGTGCCATCTCGGCGAGGGTGTGCCGCACCGCCTGCCGGCTGATCAGCGGCCGGCCGAACGTCTCGCGCAGCCGGCACCACTCGACGGTGAGATCGAGTGCGCGCTGCGCGCTCGCGTAGGCCTGCGCCGCCAGCCCGATCCGCTCGCTCACGAAGTGCTGCGCCAGCTGGGCGAAACCGCTGTTCTCGGCGCCGACCAGGTTCGTGGCCGGCACCCTCACGTCGACGTACGACAGCTCGGCGGTGTCGGAGCAGAGCCAGCCCATCTTCTCCAGGCGCCGCGTGACCGTGAATCCCGGCGTCCCCTTCTCCACGACGAGCAGTGAGAGCCCTGACCCGCCGGCGTCTCCCCCGGCGGCTACTCCCCCGGCGGCTACGCCTTCGCTTCCGAGGGGACCCCCACCTTCGCTGCCGGGGGGACCCCCACCGGTGCGGACCACGGTCACGACGAAGTCCGCGCGCGCCCCTGAGGTGATGTACGTCTTGGTGCCGTTGACGACGAAGTCCGCGCCGTCCCGCCTGGCGGTGGTGCGCAGTGCGGCCACGTCCGAGCCGGCGTCCGGTTCGGTGACCGCGAGCGAGCCGATCAGCCGGCCCTCGAGCGTCGGTCGTACCCACCGTTCGAGCTGGTCCGGATCGCCGGCCGCGACCAGATGCGGCAGCGCGATCCCGGAGGTGAACAGCGCGGCGAACACGCCACCGGCCGCGCCCGCGTAGTGCAGCTCCTCGGCCAGGATCAGCGCCTCGATCGGGCCGCCCCCGCCACCGCCGACCGCATCCGGGTAGGCGAGCCCGAGCAGCCCCGCTCGCGCGGCGCGGGCGTGCAGGTCGCGCGGCACCTCGCCGGCGCGCTCCCACGCGTCCTGGTGCGGCAACACCTCGGCCTGGACGAAGCGGCGCACCGTCTCGCGCAGCGCGCGCCGTTCCGCCGTCTCGAACGCGCTCACTGTTGGCCTCCCTGCAGGCGGACACGCCGCGCCGGACCCTGCTCCGGGGCCAACAGTGCCTCCGGGACGTCGACGAGGCGCGAGCGCAGCCACTCGCCGAGCGCCTTGGCCTGTGGGTCGTGCCGCGCGTTGAACGCCACCCCGGCACCGAGGATGCCCTCCACCACGAAGTTGACCGCGCGCAGGTTCGGCAACGCGTGTCGCGTCACGGGCAGCGTTGCGGTCTCCGGCAGCAGCCGCTGGAACTCGGCGACCGTGAGCGACGCGGCCAGCCAGCGGTACGCCTCGTCCGTGCGCACCCAGACCCCGACGTTCGCCGAGCCACCCTTGTCGCCGCTGCGCGCGCCCGCGATCGTGCCCAACGGCACGCGGCGGGTCGGGCCGGCGACCGGCGTCCCGGCTGGCGACTCGGGAACGCCCTGCAGTGCAAGGGTGTTCTCGGCAGGAGCGATGTCGATCCGGGTGCCGTCGGCGAGCACCGCGACGTGCGGCACGAGCGCCGCGTCCACGTACGCGGAGGTGAACACCCCGTACGGCGTGGCGTCACCGGGCGGGGCGGTGACGTGGAAGCCCGGGTAGGAGGCGAGCGCGAGCTCGATCGCGGCGCCGGAGAACGCCCGGCCGATCGCCTTCGGGTCCGGACCGCGCACGACGCAGTGCAGCAGCGCGCTCGCGGCCTCCTGGCTGTCAGCGTCGGCGTGGTCGGTGCGGGCCAGCGTCCAGTTCGCGTCCAGCCCGGCGAGCTGGCGCTGCACGAGGGCAGCCTTGGCCTCGATGTCCAGTCCGGTCAGCACGAAGGTGACCTCGTTGCGGAAGCCGCCGAGCGCGTTGAGCCCGACCTTCAGCACCGGTGGTGGTGGCTCGCCGCGCACGCCGTCGATGCGCACGCGATCAGGCCCGTCCTGCGCCAGCTGCACGGTGTCGAAGCGGGCCGTGACGTCCGGCCCGGCGTACCGAGCGCCGCCGATCTCGTACAGCAGTTGCGCGGTGACCGTGCCGATGCTGACTGCGCCACCGGTGCCGGGATGCTTGGTGATCACGGCCGTGCCGTCGGCGTGCACCTCGGCGATGGGGAAGCCCGGACGGGTCAGGTCGGCGATCTCGGTGAAGAACGCGTAGTTGCCGCCGGTTGCCTGCGGGCCGCACTCGATCACGTGCCCGGCGACGACCGCACCGGCGAGCGTGTCCCAGTCGGTGCGCGCCCAGCCGAAGTGCGCCGCCGCCGGGCCGACCACCAGCGAGGCGTCCGTGACGCGGCCGGTCACCACCACGTCCGCGCCCGAGCGCAGGCACTGGGCAATGCCCCAGGCCCCGAGGTACGCGTTCGCCGCGAGAGCGCTGCCGAGGCCGAGTTCGCTCGCCCGCTCGCGCAGGTCGTCGCCCTCGACGTGCGCGACGTTGACCTGCAGCCCCAGCCGGTCGGCCAGCGCGCGCACCGCAGCCGCCAGGCCGGCCGGGTTGAGGCCGCCCGCGTTCGTGACGATGCGTACCCCGTTGTCGAGTGCGGTACCCAGCGACGTCTCCAGCTGGCGCACGAAGGTCTTCGCGTACCCCAGCGACGGGTCCTTGAGCCGGTCGCGGCCGAGGATGAGCATGGTCAGCTCGGCCAGGTAGTCGCCGGTCAGCACGTCCAGTTCGCCGCCGCCCAGCAGCTCGGCCATCGCGTCGAACCGGTCCCCGTAGAAGCCGGACGCGTTGCCGACCCGCAGCGGCTTCATCCGGCGGCACCGTTCATCCGGCGGCACCGTTCATCGGGCGGCACCGTTCATCGGGCGACACCGTTCATCGGGCGACACCGGCGGCGCGCCCGTTTCCGGGCGGCCCGGCGAAGGCCTGCGCGATGGCGAGCCACTCCTCCGCGTCGGCGCCGACGGCGGTGAGGTCGAGCTCGGACCGGGCGCGGCGCTGCGTGACGAGCAGGCAGAAGTCCAGGGCGCTGCCGGTGACCCGTTGTCGCGCGCCGTCCGGTCCCCAGGTCCAGGTCTGCCCGGACGGGCCGGTCAGCTCGACGCGGAACTCCTCACCCGGTGCCGGGCGGTCGTTGACCAGGTAGGCGAAGTCGCGAGTGCGGACGCCCAGGTGCGCGACGTGGCGGATCCGGTCGGTGGGCTCGCGCGTCACGCCGACGGCGTCGTAGACGTCCTGCCCGTGCGCCCAGGTCTCCATCAGCCGTGCGGTCGCCATCGACGGCGCGCTCATCGGGGGGCCGAACCACGGCAGCTTCGCACCGGGCGGCACCGTGGCCAGCGCCTGCTGCAGCCGGGCCCGCCCGGCTCGCCAGCGGGCGAGCAGTGCGCTGGGCTCCGCGGTCGCGCCTTGCGCTGCCGCTGCGTCGACGAACGTGGCGAGGCGGGGCAGCGCGTCCTGCAGGTCGGCAAGGAAGCGCGCCTCGTCGGTGGCGGCCGTCGTCGCCACCTCGTCGGTCCAGGCCAGGTGCGCGATCTGGTGCGCGATCGTCCAGCCTTCGGCCGGCGTGGCACGTGACCAAGCGGCGTCGGGGAGCGCGGCGACGACCGCGTCGAGCGCATCGGACTCTGCATGCAGGTCCGCCAGCAGCGCGTCCAGCTCGGCCACGCCCTGACCTTGGCATGCCGCGCAAGACAAAGCAAGCCCGCTTGCTTTTTTCCTGGGTGCGCGGACCGGCCCCGCCAGGCGTCTCGTACCGGATGATCGATGTACCGGATGATCGATGTACCGGATGATCGATGTACCGGATGATCGATGTACCGGATGATGGATGTACCGGACGATCGATCCGCTGTCGCGAGGACCTAGCTGGCGTCGCACTCCGGCTCGACGATCCGTCCGGCTGGCCGCTCGTCGACTGAACCGGCAAGCGCGCTTGCTCAGTGCGTCGGCCAGATCAGGGCCTGGGCAACGATGACGTCCGTGCCGTTGAAGGTGACCGCAGGACCTTCGTGCAGCTGGTATCCGAGAGCCAGTGCTTCGCTCACCCGACGGCAGAACGCGTCGTCGTCGGGACCGGTCAGCACGCGATAGGCGGGCAATCCATCAGGCGGTGCGTTCACCGGCAAAGCATCCCACCCCGGTCAGCGGCCACGCCGCCCGCCGACGTCGCGATGCGCGCAGGGGTGTCGAGACCGCTTCCCCCACCGGCTGACGGAAATCGGGCGCCGAATCTCGTCACCGGATGGGGGAAGCGGCGCAGAGTTGGTAACTGGAGGGGGGAAGCGGCGCAGCGTTGCTAACTGGCGGGCGGAAGCGGCGCAGAGTTCGTCACTGGATGGGGGAAGCGGCGCAGCGTTGGGGGAAGCGGCGCCAGCGGGGGCGGTAAGAGCGGCTCAGTGCGGGTCGAACGGCCAGCCGGCCTCGCTGCTCGCCTGCACCTGTTGCCCCTGCCGGTTCAGGTTGGCCGCGGTCGCGATGACCGCTTGCGCCACGTCGACTCCGGTCTGGTCGGCGAGCAGGTAGACGCCGTACGCGAGCTCGCCGAGCCGCGCCGGCCAGTCCGCCGACGGCCGGAACGGGCGACGGCCGCGATCGGTCGCAGCGGTCACCGTCGCGGTCAGCGAACCGAGCAACGACTGCAGTTCGAGCAGCAGCGTGGGTACCGGCGCGTGCAGGTCGGCGACGTCCGCACTGTGCGCCACCACGTCGTTCAAGTCGGTCACGACAGTCAACCTACTTGCCCCAAGTAGGCTGCGGCGAACGAGTGACGGCCGACGGTGACGGAGCAGGTGACGTGAGTACAGCCCGGCCCGCACGGCTGCGGGTGGGCGTGATCAGCGCCGGGCGCGTGGGCAGCGTCCTCGGCGCCGCGCTGGCGCGCGCCGGGCACCAGGTCGTCGCGGTGTCAGCGGTGTCCGCGGCCTCGCGCGATCGGGCCGAGCGGCTGCTGCCCGGTGCCGAAGTCCGCGCGCCGGACGACGTGGTCGCCGAGTCGGACCTGGTGCTGCTCGCCGTGCCGGACGACGAGTTGCGCCCGCTGGTCGCGGGGCTGGCCGAGACCGGGGCGTGGCGGCCCGGTCAGCTCGTCGCGCACACCTCCGGCGCACTCGGCATCGGCGCGCTCGACCCGGCCGCGGCGCGCGGCGTGCTGCCGCTCGCGCTACACCCGGTGATGACCTTCGTGGGCCGTCCCGAGGACATCGACCGGCTGGACGGCGCCCTGTTCGGCGTCACCGCCGACGACGAACTGCGCCCGGTCGCCGAGTCGCTGGTGCTGGAGATGGGCGGCGAGCCGGTCTGGGTGCCCGAGACGGCCCGCGGGCTGTACCACGCGGCGTTGAGCATCGGCTCGAACCATCTCGTCACGATCGTCGCCGACGCGCTGGGCCTGCTCGGCGACGCCGGCGTCGAGACGCCCTCGCGCCTGCTCGCCCCGCTGGTCAGCGCCTCGCTCGACAACGCGCTGCGCCTCGGCGACGGCGCGCTGACCGGGCCGGTGTCGCGCGGTGACGTCGCCACCGTCGCCACCCACCTGCGGACGTTGGCCGAGCGCGCGCCACAGGTGCTGCCGGCGTACCGCGCGATGGCACTGCGCACCGCCGAGCGTGCCCGGGACAGCGACCGGATCACCGCGGCGCAGTTCGCCGACCTCGCCGACACCCTGGAGCGCGGCTGATGCAGGTGGTCCACTCCCGCGCCGACTTCTTCGCCGCCCGCGAGCAGCTCACCGGCCCGGTCGGCCTGGTGCCGACCATGGGCGCGCTGCACGCCGGGCACGCGGCGCTGATCGAAACGGCGGCGCGCACCGCGGAGTCGACCGTCGTCACCGTCTTCGTCAACCCGCTGCAGTTCGGCCCGGACGAGGACTTCGGCCGCTACCCTCGGGCGCTCCCGGCCGACCTGGAGCGGTGCGCGGCGGCCGGCGCCGACCTGGTGTGGGCGCCCGCCGTCGAAGACGTCTACCCCGGCGGCCCGTCCCGGGTGCGCGTCGATCCCGGCTCGCTCGGTGCCGAACTCGAGGGCGCGGCCCGGCCGGGACACTTCGCCGGGATGCTCACCGTCGTCGCCAAGTTCCTGGGCCTGGTGCGCCCGGCGGTCGGCTTCTTCGGCGAGAAGGACTACCAGCAGCTGACCCTGATCCGCCGGATGGCCGCCGACCTGGAGCTGATGGTCGGCGTCGCCGGCGTCCCGACCGTGCGCGAGCCGGACGGCCTGGCGCTGTCCAGCCGCAACATCTACCTGTCCGCGGACGAGCGGCAGCGGGCGACGGCGCTCTCGCGCGCCCTGTTCGCCGGTCAGGACGCCGCCGCCGGCGGTGCGGCGAAGGCGGTCGCGGCCGCGCGTGAGGTGCTGGAATCGACCGGCGGCATCGACGTCGACTACCTCGAACTGCGCGATGCCGAACTCGGGCCCGCCCCCGATCACGGCAGCGGGCGGCTGCTCGTCGCCGCGCGCCTGGGCCGCACCCGGCTCATCGACAACGTCCCGGTCAGCCTGTGACCAGCGTCGCCGCGCCCGCACCGGGCTGGAGTGCCGAGACCGACGTCGTGATCGTCGGTTCCGGCATCGCCGGGCTGACGACCGCGCTGCACATCGCCCGGCACTCCACGCTGCGGATCATGCTCGTGACCAAGGACGTGCTGGCCGCGGGCTCGACCCGCTGGGCGCAGGGCGGCATCGCCGCGGCCCTCGGCGCAGGTGACTCGCCGGAGCAGCACTTCGACGACACGATCGTGGCAGGCGCCGGCGTGTGCGACGAGGCGGCGGTTCGCGTGCTGGTGCGCGAGGGGCCCGCGGCGGTGCGCGAGCTGGCGCAGATCGGGGCACGGTTCGACCGCACGCACGACGGATCGCTCTCGCTCACCCGCGAGGGCGGCCACCACCGCGACCGCATCGCCCACGCCGGCGGCGACGCGACGGGCGCCGAGATCGAGCGCGCGCTGGTCACCCGCGTGCTGGACGCCACGTCCGTCGAGGTGCTCGAACACGCGCTCGTCCTGGACCTGCTGCGCACCGCGGACGGGCAGATCGCCGGCCTCACCCTGCACGTGATGGGCGAGGGGCAGCGCGACGGTGTCGGCGCAGTGCGCGCACGGGCGGTGGTGCTGGCCACCGGCGGCATCGGCCAGATCTACGCCTCGACCACCAACCCGTCGGTGTCGACCGGCGACGGTGTCGCGGTGGCGCTGCGGGCCGGGGCGGTCGTCCGCGACCTGGAGTTCGTGCAGTTCCACCCGACCGTCACCTGGCTCGGCGCGCGGGCGCGCGGGCAGCAGCCGCTGGTCAGCGAGGCGGTGCGTGGTGAGGGCGCGTTCCTCGTCGACGACGCGGGCGTGCGGTTCATGCAGGGCCAGCACGAGCTCGCCGACCTCGCGCCGCGTGACATCGTGGCCAAGGCGATCCTGCGGCGGATGCGCGAGACGGGGGCCGAGCACCTGTGGCTGGACGCGCGCGCGTTCGGCGCCGAGAAGTGGCGGGTCCGCTTCCCGACGATCCACGAAACCCTGCTGTCACTGGGCATTGACCCGGTGCACGAGCTGATCCCGATCGTGCCCGCGTGCCACTACGCGAGCGGCGGGGTGCGCACCGACCTGCACGGCGAGACGTCGGTACCCGGCCTGTTCGCGTGCGGCGAGACGGCCTGTACCGGCGTGCACGGCGCCAACCGGCTGGCGTCCAACTCACTGCTCGAGGGGCTGGTCTACGGCCGCCGGATCGCCGAGTCGATCCGCACGCGGCTGGACGCCCCGGGCGCGCCGCCCGAGCCCGAACCGAGCACTACCGAGCCCGCCGCGCTGATCGGCGACAAGGCCCGGCCGGCGCTGCAGCAACTGATGTCCGAGCACGTCGGCGTGCTGCGTGACGCCGCCGGGCTGGCCGCCGCCGAGCGCGGCCTGGCTGAGTTGCGCGCCGAGGCGGGCGCGGAGCCGGCGACCGAGAATTGGGAGGCGACCAACCTGCTCACCGTAGCCGAGGTGCTGGTGCGCGCCGCCCGCCGGCGCGAGGAGACCCGCGGCTCGCACTGGCGCGAGGACTTCCCGGACCGCGACGACGGCAGCTGGCGCGGGCACCTCGACACCGTGCGCACACCCGACGGCACGCTGACCACGACCTACCGGAGTAGCAGTGACTGATGAGCTAGCCCCCGGCCTGCCCCGCCACCTCGTCGCCGAGGTGGTGGCCCGCGCGCTGGAGGAGGACCTCGGCGCCGCCGGCGACGTCACCACCTCGGCCACCATCGCCGCCACCGCGCTGGCCGCCGCCGACCTCGTGCCGCGGCAGGAGGGCGTGGTGGCCGGCCTGCCCGTCGCCGCGTACGTCTTCGAGACCGTCGGACAGGGCCGGCTGCGCGTCGAGTTCGGTGCCGCCGACGGCGCGCGGGTGAGCGCGGGCGAGGTGCTGGCGACCGTCCGCGGGCCGGTCCGCGACCTCCTCACCGCCGAGCGCACCGCGCTGAACCTGCTCGGCCACCTCTCCGGCATCGCCACGCTGACCCGCCGCTGGGTGGACGCCGTTGACGGCACGGGTGCGCAGATCCGCGACACCCGCAAGACGCTGCCGGGCCTGCGGGCGCTGGAGAAGTACGCGGTGCGCTGCGGCGGAGGTGTGAATCACCGGATGTCTCTGTCCGACGCCGCGCTGGTGAAGGACAACCACGTGGCCGCGGCCGGCGGTGTGGTCGCCGCGTTCGACCTGGTGCGCGCGGCGTATCCGGACCTTCCGCTGGAGATCGAGGTCGACACCGTGGCGCAGGCGCGCGAGGTGATCGAGGCCGGCGCGCAACTCGTGCTGCTCGACAACATGAGCCCGGCCGACATGCGTACGGTCGTCGCGCTCGCGCGTGGCCGGGCCCGGCTGGAGGCCTCCGGCGGACTGCAACTGGACAACGCCCGCGCGGTGGCCGAGACCGGCGTCGACTACCTTTCGGTCGGTGCGCTGACGCACTCCGCGCCGCAGTTGGACATCGGCCTGGACATCACCGCCATCGAGACGGACTAGACATGCTGCTCGCGATCGACATCGGCAACACCAACACCGTCCTCGGCGTGTTCGACGGCGATCGGCTCGAGCGTTCGTGGCGGATCAAGACCGACGCGCGCAGCACCGCGGACGAGCTCGCGCTCACCTTCCGCGGCCTGCTCGCCGACCACAAGATCACTGGAACCGCTGCGTGCTCGACCGTGCCCGCCGCGCTTCGCGAGCTGCGCACCATGTTGGCCGGCTACTACCCGGACGTGCCCACCGTGCTGGTCGAACCGGGCGTGCGCACCGGCGTCAGCCTGCAGTACGAGAACCCGAAGGAGGTCGGCGCCGACCGGATCGTCAACACGCTCGCCGCGCACCATCTCGTGCAGGGGCGTCCCGCGATCGTCGTCGACTTCGGCACCACCACGAACTTCGACGTGGTGAGCGAGCGCGGCGACTTCCTCGGCGGCGCGCTCGCGCCGGGCATCGAGATCAGCCTGGACGCGCTGGCCGCCCGGGCCGCCCAGTTGCGCAAGGTCGAGCTGATCGCGCCGCGGCACCCGATCGGCAAGAGCACCGTGGAGGCGCTGCAGTCCGGCGTCGTGTACGGCTTCGCCGGGCAGGTCGACGGCCTGGTGCGCCGGCTGTCGGCGGCGCTGCACCCGGAAGACCCCGACGCGGTGCAGGTGATCGCCACCGGCGGCCTGGCGACTCTCGTGATCGAGCACTGCGAGACGGTCGACCGCTACGAGCCGGACCTGACGCTGCTCGGCCTGCGGCTGATCTACGACCGCAACACCTGACCCGATCGTGCAACCGGCTGCGCCCTGGGGCCGCAGCCGGTTGCTCAATCGGGTCAGACGATAGGTTTCCGGCTATGGACCTGCGTATCTTCACCGAGCCCCAGCAGGGTGCGTCGTACGACGACCTGCTCCGTGTCGCGCAGAAGACCGAGGAGTGCGGCTTCGACGCGTTCTTCCGCTCCGACCACTACCTGTCGATGGGCGACGCCGACGGGTTGCCCGGCCCGACCGACGCCTGGCTGACGCTGGCCGCGCTGGCCCGTGACACATCACGGGTTCGCCTCGGCACGCTGGTCAGCCCGGCGACGTTCCGGCTGCCCGGCCCGCTCGCCATCAGCGTCGCGCAGGTCGACCAGATGAGCGGCGGCCGCGTCGAGCTCGGCCTGGGTGCCGGCTGGTTCGAGACCGAGCACACCGCGTACGGCATCGAGTTCCCGCCGGTGGGCGAGCGGTTCAACCGCTTCGCCGAGCAGGTCGAGATCGTCGACGGGTTGCTCAGCACCCCGGCCGGCCAGACCTACTCGTTCGCCGGCAAGCATTACCAGGTCACCGATTCGCCGGCGCTGCCCAAGCCGGTGCAGTCACCACGTCCGCCGCTCATCCTGGGTGGTGCCGCGAAGCCGCGCGGCCTCGCGCTCGCGGCGCGCTACGCCGACGAGTACAACGTCTCCTTCGACAAGGCCGGCACGCCCGAGAAGTTCGAGAAGGTGCGCGGCGCCGTGGCCCAGACCGGCCGCGCGATGAAGTACTCCGCGGCGCAGATCGTCTGCCTGGGTCGCGACGACGCCGAGGTCGCCCGCCGCGCCGCCGTGCTCGGCCGCGACGTGGCCGAGCTGAAGGAGAACGGGATCGCCGGCACGCCCGCCGAGGTCGTCGACGAGATCGGCAGGTTCACCGGCTGGGGCGCCGACCGCTTGTACCTGCAGGTGCTCGACCTCACCGACCTGGACCACCTCGAGCTGCTCGCGTCCGAGGTCCTGCCCCAGCTCTGACGCTTGTCCCCGTAGCAGGGCGACACGCCGGTGAACACCCTGCTACGGGGCCAAGACGGTCAGAGCCAGCCGCGCTCGTCGGCGACGCGGATCGCCTCCACGCGGTTGCGCACGCCGGTCTTGGCGATCGCCGCGGACAGGTAGTTGCGCACGGTCCCCTCGGACAGGAACAGCTTGGCGGCGACGTCGGCGACCGTGGCACCGTCACGCGCCGCGACCAGCACATCGCGCTCGCGCCCGGTGAGCGGCGACGCGCCACCGGCAAGGGTCGCCGCGGCCAGCGCCGGGTCGACCACCCGCTCGCCGCGAGCGACCCGGCGCACCGCGTCGGCCAGCTGCTCGGCGGGCGCGTCCTTGACAACGAAGCCGAGCGCGCCCGACTCCATCGCGCGGCGCAGGTACCCGGTGCGGCCGAACGCGGTCAGCATCAGCACCCGGCAGGACGGCAGCTCGTGCGCGAGCGCGGCCGCGGCGGCCAGCCCGTCGACGCCCGGCATCTCGATGTCCAGCAACGCGACGTCCGGACGGCTCGCCAGCGCCGCGGCCACCACCTCGTCGCCCCGGCCGACCTGCGCCACGACCTCGAAGTCCTCCTCGAGCTCGAGCAGTGTCGCGAGGGCGGTGCGGATCAGGGTCTGGTCGTCCGCAAGCAGCAGTCTGATCATGTCGTGCTGATCGCCGGCGTCTCGGCCGCGCCAGTGGCGCCCGGCAGCGGCAGCGGCACGTCGACGCGCACCGTCCAGCCGCGGTTCGTGCCGCTCACCTCGACGGTGCCGCCGTCGGCCGCCACGCGCTCGCGCAGCCCGGTCAGCCCGTTCCCGGCGCCGACAGTGCCGCCGCGCCCGTCGTCGCGTACCTCGATCCAGTTCGGCCCCAGCGTCACGATGCAGTGCGCCGCGTGCGCGTGCCGGACGACGTTGGTGACCGCCTCGCGCAGCACCCAGCCGAACAGTTCGGACAACTCGGCCGGCACATCGGCAACCGATGCCGGCAGTTCGGCGATGACGCCGGCCGCGCGCAACACCTCGCGGGACGTCGCCAGCTCACCGGCCAGCGTCACATCGCGGTGTCCGGCCACTGCGGCGCGCACGTCGCTCAGCGTGCTGCGCGAGAGCGTCTCGACCTCGGCGATCTCCTTCGCGGCGCGCTCGAACTCCGCGCGCTCGGCGAGCCGGCGGGCCAGCCCGGCCTTGACCGTGATCGTGGTCAGCGAGTGGCCGAGCAGGTCGTGCAGGTCGCGCGCGATGCGGGTGCGTTCGTTCTCCGCCGCCAGCCGGGCGACCTCCGCACGCGCCGCCGCCAGCTCGATGTTCGACCGGATGATGGCGAAGAAGCCGAACATCGCCATGCCGACGAGCACGATGGACACCGCGGTGCCGAAGCCGGAGTCGGCGTTCCATCCGGGCACGACGGCGGGGACCACCGCGGAGGCGAGCGCCATGGCGCCCACCATCGCGACGCCCCAGCGGGCGCGCGAGGCGACCGTCAGCACGGTGACGTACACGCAGAACACGAACGCGTCCTCGTGCGCGATCAACAACTCCACGCCGGTGAGCAGGAGCGTCACGACGTACAACGACCAGAACGTCTTGTGCGCGTTCTCCCAGCCGGCCGGGATCGCGGCCAGGTAGATGATCGCGAACACGCCGATGATCGCGTAGCCGGCAATCTCGACGGCACCGCTCGCGTGCTTGGCCACGCCGCCGACGACCTGGGCGAGATAGATGAGCCAGATGCCCGGGAACGCCCACCGCCGCCAGCCGCCGCCCCACAGTGACGTGTTCGCGCCGAAGACGGCGCGAACACGTCCTTGCTGGGTCATCGGATCGCAGCTCATGGTGCTTTCCAGGCTAGGTGGTCTGACGGCCGGGTGCTCAGACGCGCTGGGTGTCGCGACGGTACGTCCACATCGCGAAGCCCGCCATCGCCGCCGACCAGGCCGCCATCACGATCCAGCCCTTGGCACCCCACGGGTCGCCGGACCCGCCGAGCCCGATCTGCCCGGCCTTGACCAGCCAGTACGACGGGAGCAGCTGGCACAGGTGGACGAACAGGCCGTCGCCGACCAGCGGGAACCAGGTTCCGCCGAGGAACGCGAACAGCGCCGTGCCGCCGCCCATCGCCGGGCCCATCGAGTCGACCGTCAGCAGGTGGCCCAGCGCGATGCCCATGGCGGCGAAGGGGATCAGCGCGAGCAGCACCAGCCAGGTCATGTGCACCCACTGGCCGAACGGCATGCGCACCCCCAGGACGGAGCCGGACGCGTACAGCAGCACGATCGCGCAGCCGGCCATCAGGTAGCTGGTCAGCACCTTGGTGCGGAAGTACGCCCGCGGTGACAGCGGCGTCAGCCGAAGCTGGCGGTTCCAACCGACCGACCGCTCGGCCGCGATCCGCGCGCCGCCGGCCAGCGCCGCGATCATCGCGCCGAACGCGAGCAGCCCGACCATGTAGTACTGCGGTGCGAACAGGCCGGTGTGCACCGTGTCCGAGCCACCGAAGTTGTGGTCGTGCTTGTTCGGCGCGGCCAGCAGGAAGTACATGATCACCGGGAAGCCGAGCGAGAAGATGAAGAACCGCTTGTTGCGGAACGAGCGCAGCAGCTCGTACTTGAGATAGGTGGCGCTGCTCATCGCGCGTCCTCCATGTCGCTCGTGTCGTCGTCGACGGCGATGTCGCCGTTGTCCGCGGTCAGTTGCAGGAATGCCTCCTCCAGCCCGGCGCCGCTGACCTCGATGTCGCGTGCCTGCGGGTAGGCCGGCAGCAGCGCGCGCAGTGCGGTGTCGGAGTCCGAGCAGTTCAGGATCACGGCCTCGCCGCGCGTGTCGGCGTTGGTCACTCCCGGCAGTGCGGCGAGAGCCGTCAGGTCGGCGTCCGGCAGGGTCGCGCGGATCGTCCGTAGCCCGACGGTCGCCTTGATCTCGGTCGCCGGCCCGTCGGCGACGACGGTGCCCCGTGCCATCAGGATGATCCGGTCGGCGTACGCGTCCGCCTCCTCCAGGTAGTGCGTTGCGAACACGATCGTCTTGCCGCGCGAGGCGAATTCGCGCATCGTCGCCCAGAACTCGCGGCGTGCCTCGACGTCCATCGCGACGGTGGGCTCGTCCAGCACGAGCAGGTCGGGGTTGCTGACCAGCGCGATCGCGAACCGCAGCCGCTGGGTCTGCCCGCCGGAGAGCCGGTTGGTCCTGCGGCCGACCAGGTCCTGGATCCGGGTGAGCTCGATCGCCTCGTCGACGCCGAGCGGGTTCGGGTACAGGCTGGCCATCATCGTGATCAGCTCGCGCACGCTCAGGTCCTGGATCACCGCTCCGACCTGCAGCATCGCGCCGACCGCGCCGGACGCGATCGCGCGATCCGGCGTCATGCCGAACACGCTCACCGTGCCGGCGTCCGGGGGCAGCAGGCCCAGCAGCATGTCGATCGTGGTCGACTTGCCGGCGCCGTTCGGGCCGAGCAGCGCGACGGTCTCGCCGGGCGTGATCGCGATGTCGATGCCGCGTACCGCGTGCACGGGTCCCTGGGGCGATTTGAAGCTCTTGCGAAGGCCGGCGAGCGAGATTCCCGTCGCCGGCCCGGTGTCGGGGTGCGTCGTCATGGTGATCACTGTGCCGTCGGCCGCTGGTGCCGCACAGTGCGGCGAGCACGTGAGTTCGCGGTGACATTCGTCAGGTGGATTTCGCCGATCGTGCTGTCGATACGCTGACGTGGTGAATGAGGACGATCTGCCTGAGCAATTGCGCATCCGCCGCGAGAAATACGACCGGTTGACGGCGGCTGCGGACGGATCGTTGTTCCCGGTCGGCGTGCCGCGGACGCACTCCCTCGGCGAGGTGCGCGAGCAGTTCCCCGAACTGCCGGCGGGAACCGAGACCGGACGGCAGGTCGGCGTCACCGGCCGGGTTATCTTCGTCCGCAACACCGGAAAGCTGTGCTTCGCCACGCTGCGCGAGGACGGTGTCGAGCTGCAGGTGATGCTCTCGCAGGACCGCGTCGGGGCCGAGTCGCTGGCGGCGTGGAAGGCGGACGTCGACCTGGGCGATCTGGTGTTCGTGCAGGGCGAGGTGATCGCGTCCAAGCGTGGCGAACTGTCGGTGCTCGCGCAGTCGTGGCAGATCACCGCGAAGTCGCTGCGTCCGCTTCCGGTCGCGCACAAGCCGCTGTCCGAGGAGACCCGGGTCCGGCAGCGCTACGTCGACCTGATCGTCCGACCGGAAGCGCGGGAGATGGTCCGCACCCGCGCCGATGTGCTGCGCGCGATCCGCGAAACGCTCCACGACCGCCGCTACGTCGAGGTGGAGACGCCGATCCTGCAGGTCGTGCACGGCGGTGCCGCGGCCCGCCCGTTCCACACGCACCTGAACGCGTTCGACCTGGATATGTCACTGCGCATCGCCACCGAGTTGTATCTCAAGCGGTGCATCGTCGGTGGCGTGGAAAAGGTGTTCGAGATCGGCCGCACGTTCCGCAACGAAGGGGTCGACTCGTCACATTCCCCGGAGTTCACGATGTTGGAGGCCTACGAGGCGTATGCCGATTACGACTCGATGGCGCAGCTCACCCGATCGCTCGTCACCGCGGCCGCCGAGCGCACCGGATTGCGCGAACCGGTGACCGCGGACGGCGTGCCGATCGCGCTGTTCGACCAATGGCGCTCGGTGACCATTCATGATCTCGTTTCCGGGGCCGTGGGTGACCGGGTCACCGTGGACACCCCGGTCGAGCAGCTGCGCACCCACGCCGACCGGCTCGGTGTCGGGCTGCGCGACGGGTGGGACGCCGGCGAGATCGTTCTGGAGCTGTACGAAAAGCTCGTCGAGCACACCCTGATCCAGCCGACCTTCGTGCGCGACTACCCGGTGTCGGTACGCCCGCTCGCCCGCCCGCATCGGGACGACCCGCGGCTGGCCGAGGCGTGGGACCTGATCATCGGCGGCTTCGAGGTCGGCGTCGCGTATTCGGAATTGGCCGATCCGGTCGAACAGCGCCGCCGCCTCGTCGAGCAGTCGTTGGCCGCCGCAAAGGGCGATCCGGAAGCGATGCAGCTGGATGAAGACTTTCTCACCGCCCTCGAATACGGCATGCCCCCGACCGGCGGAATGGGACTCGGCGTGGACCGGCTGATCATGCTGCTTACCGGTCGTGGTATTAGGGAAACGATTCTGTTCCCATTACTCAAGCCGCTTTGAGTTCGGCGTCGCCGAGTGGAAATGTGCGCCCGCGTGTGATTTGCTTTACGGACATTTTCCAGGCGGAGAGGAATCACCCGATGGTGCAGAAGCACATCGTGCAACTCGAGGACGACATCGACGGCGGAGCCGCGGTCGAAACCGTCAGATTCGCACTCGACGGATCGGACTACGAGATCGATCTGTCCGCCAAGAATGCGGGCAAGCTGCGTGACGCGCTCGCCGTCTATGTGGCGCACGGCCGCCGCGCCCGCGGCGGTGCGCGCATCGCGACACCCGGCCGCCGCGGTGGCCGGCCGGCCCGCGCCGACCGCGAGCAGACCCAGGCGATCCGGGCCTGGGCGCGCAAGAACGGCTTCCAGGTAGGGGACAAGGGCCGGATCCCGGCGCAGGTGCTGGAGGCTTACCAGGCCAAGGCCGCCAAGCGCTGAGCCAGCCAGCCGCAGAGCCCGCCCGCGACCGACCCGTCGCCGGCGGGCTCTGTCGCTGTGGCGCTGCTCACCGACGGTGCGACGCAGGGCCGCGCGGAACCTACCCTGACCGCTATGAGTGGCATGTACCGCACGATGTTCAAGAGCAAGATCCATCGCGCGACCGTGACCCAGGCCGATCTGCACTACGTCGGTTCGGTGACGATCGATCCGGAGCTGATGGAGGCGGCCGACCTGCTCGCCGGCGAGCAGGTGGCGATCGTCGACGTCACGAACGGCGCCCGGCTGGAGACCTACGTCATCGAGGGCGAGCGCGGCACCGGGGTCATCGGGATCAACGGCGCCGCAGCGCACCTGGTGCACGTCGGTGACACCGTGATCCTGATCAGCTACGCCACCATGCCGGACACCGAGGCCAAGGCGTACCTGCCCAGGGTGGTGTTCGTCGACGGGGCGAACCGGATCGTGCACACCGGCAACGATCCGGCGTACCCGGGCATCCTGCCCAGCTGAGGCGTACGCCGCCGTTCGCTGTCAGCGCAAGCGGCACGGGCATCACCGCGCGTCAGGCATCGTTGGACAGGTAAGCCGCCAGCGCTCGCGCCCGGGCGGCTCGGCCTCGAAACGGGTACGAACGGTTCGAGGGACGTTTCTCGTCGGCTGCCAGGACTAGAGTCGACTGAAGCGGTAGACGAAGGCGCGGAAGGAGCTGGCCACATGTTCGAGAGGTTTACTGACCGCGCGCGTCGCGTTGTCGTCCTGGCCCAGGAAGAGGCCCGGATGCTCAACCACAACTACATCGGCACCGAGCACATCCTGCTCGGGCTGATCCACGAGGGCGAAGGTGTCGCTGCCAAGGCGCTCGAGTCGCTCGGCATCTCGCTCGACGCGGTGCGCCAGCAGGTGGAGGAGATCATCGGCCAGGGCCAGCAGGCCCCGTCCGGTCACATCCCGTTCACGCCGCGGGCCAAGAAGGTCCTGGAGCTGTCGCTGCGCGAGGCGCTGCAGCTCGGCCACAACTACATCGGCACCGAGCACATCCTGCTCGGCCTCATCCGCGAGGGCGAGGGTGTCGCGGCCCAGGTGCTGGTCAAGCTCGGCGCCGACCTGAACAAGGTCCGCCAGCAGGTCATCCAGCTGCTCAACGGCTACAGCCAGGGCAAGGAGCCGGCGGGCACCGCGTCCGAGGCGACGCCGTCCACCTCGCTGGTCCTGGACCAGTTCGGCCGCAACCTGACCCAGTCGGCCCGCGAGGGCAAGCTCGACCCGGTCATCGGCCGCGAGAAGGAGATCGAGCGCCTCATGCAGGTGCTCAGCCGGCGCACCAAGAACAACCCGGTGCTGATCGGCGAGCCGGGCGTCGGGAAGACGGCGGTCGTCGAGGGGCTGGCGCAGGCGATCGTCAAGGGCGAGGTGCCCGAGACGCTCAAGGACAAGCAGCTCTACACGCTCGACCTGGGCTCGCTGGTGGCCGGCAGCCGCTACCGCGGTGACTTCGAGGAGCGCCTGAAGAAGGTGCTCAAGGAGATCCGCACTCGCGGTGACATCGTCATGTTCATCGACGAGATCCACACCCTCGTCGGGGCGGGCGCGGCCGAAGGTGCGATCGACGCCGCGAGCATCCTCAAGCCGATGCTCGCGCGCGGCGAACTGCAGACGATCGGCGCGACCACGCTGGACGAGTACCGCAAGCACCTGGAGAAGGACGCCGCGCTCGAGCGCCGGTTCCAGCCGGTGCAGGTGGGTGAGCCGACCGTCGCGCACACCATCGAGATCCTCAAGGGCCTGCGTGACCGGTACGAGTCGCACCACCGGGTCTCGATCACCGACAGCGCGCTCGTGGCCGCGGCCGGCCTGGCCGATCGCTACATCAGCGACCGGTTCCTTCCGGACAAGGCGATCGACCTCATCGACGAGGCGGGCGCGCGGATGCGCATCCGCCGGATGACCGCACCGCCGGACCTTCGCGAGTTCGACGAGCGGATCGCCGAGGTGCGTCGCGAGAAGGAGTCCTCGATCGACGCGCAGGACTTCGAGAAGGCCGCCTCGCTTCGCGACCGGGAGAAGACCCTGCAGGCCGACAAGGCCAAGCGCGAGCAGGAGTGGAAGGCCGGCGACATGGACGTCGTGGCCGAGGTCGACGACGAGCAGATCGCCGAGGTGCTGGCCACCTGGACCGGCATCCCGGTGTTCAAGCTGACCGAGGAGGAGACGGCCCGGCTGCTGCGCATGGAGGACGAGCTGCACAAGCGGGTCGTCGGCCAGGAGCAGGCGATCAAGGCGGTCTCGCAGGCCATCCGGCGCACCAGGGCCGGCCTGAAGGACCCGAAGCGCCCCGGTGGTTCGTTCATCTTCGCCGGCCCGTCCGGCGTCGGAAAGACCGAGCTGTCCAAGGCGCTCGCCGAGTTCTTGTTCGGCGACGACGACGCGCTGATCCAGCTGGACATGTCCGAGTTCCACGACCGGTACACCGTGTCGCGGCTCGTCGGTGCCCCTCCCGGCTATGTCGGCTACGACGAGGGCGGCCAGCTCACCGAGAAGGTGCGCCGCAAGCCCTTCAGCGTGGTGCTGTTCGACGAGGTCGAGAAGGCGCACCCGGACGTGTTCAACACGCTGCTGCAGGTGCTCGAAGACGGCCGGCTCACCGACGGCCAGGGCCGCATCGTGGACTTCAAGAACACGGTGCTGATCCTGACCACCAACCTCGGCACGCGCGACGTGTCCAAGGCGGTCGGCCTCGGGTTCGCCTCGTCCAACGACGACGCGAGCAACTACGAGCGGATGAAGCTGAAGGTCAACGACGAGCTCAAGCAGCACTTCCGGCCGGAGTTCCTCAACCGCATCGACGACATCATCGTGTTCCACCAGCTCTCGCAGGAGGAGATCGTCTCCATCGTCGATCTGATGGTGGCGCGACTGGACGGCCAGATGCGCAACAAGGACATGGGTCTGGAACTCACCGACGCGGCGAAGAACCTGCTCGCCAAGAAGGGGTACGACCCGGTGCTGGGTGCCCGGCCGCTGCGCCGCACCATCCAGCGGGAGATCGAGGACTCGCTGAGCGAGAAGATCCTGTTCGGCGAGCTCGAGCCGGGTCAGATCGTGGTGGTGGACACCACTCCCGAGGACCCGATGAAGAAGGACGGGCCGGAGAAGTTCAGCTTCCGTGGCGAGCCCAAGCCGGCGCTGGTGCCGGACGCCCCGCCGGTGAACCTCACCGCCGAGTAACTCAACGAAGAGCAGGGCCGGGCGAATTCGCCCGGCCCTGTTTCGTGCGTCCGGGCTGTGCGTCCGGGATGGGCGTCCGGGCTGGGCATCCGGGCGCTCAGCGAGGGAGCGCGTAGCGCCCGTCCGGGAGGCGGTGGATCAGACCGTCGGCGAGCAGCGCGCCGAGTGCCCGCTCCCGCTGGACCGGTTCGGACCACACGGCGTCCAGGGCTGTCCTGGTCACCGGCCCGGGGCCCTCGCGCAGCACGTCCAGCAGCAGGCCGCGGACCTGGCGGTCGGTGCCGGCGAAGCGCTGCGGCCGCACTCGCGGTCCGGAGTATTCCGGCCGGCCGGCCCGGTTCCAGGCGCACCGCGCAATCAGCGGGCACTCGCCACAGCGCGGCCCGCGTGCCGTGCACACCAGCGCGCCGAGTTCCATCACCGCGACGCTGAAGCGGACCGCTTCGCCGGTGTCGGCGGGGAGCAGGGCCGTCACCTCGGCCAGGTCCCGCGCGGTCGCGGGCGGCCCGGCCTCGCCGCGGCCGTGCACCGCGCGGGCCACGACGCGCCGAACGTTAGTGTCCACCACCGGGTGCCGCAGCCCGAAGGCGAACGCGGCGACGGCGCGGGCGGTGTAACTGCCCACGCCGGGCAGCGCCAGCAGCTCGTCGAGCTCGCGCGGAACCGTGCCGCCGTGTTCGGCGACGATGGCGCGGGCGCAGGCGTGCAGCCGCAGCGCCCGTCGCGGGTAACCCAGCTTGCCCCAGGCGCGCACCGCGTCACCGGGCTCGTCCGCCGCGAGCGCGGCCGGGGTCGGCCAGCGGCGCAGCCACGCTTGGTAGGCGGGCAGGACGCGCCGTACCGGCGTCTGCTGCAGCATCACCTCGCTGACCAGCACCGCCCACGGCCCGGCGTCCGGCGCGCGCCAGGGCAGGTCGCGAGCGGCGCGGGCGTACCAGGCGGTGACGTCGGCGGCGAGGGTGGTCGGCATGTGGCCGACATCGTCGCATGCGGGGCCGGTCCGGCGCCCGCGAGTCGAGCCAGGGGCTCCTCCGGACGGGCGCTAGCGTGTTGGGGTCATGTTGCATCCCGTCGGCTCGCGGCCGCCCTCCGTCTACTGGCGGCGCCGGCTGCTGCTGCTCGCCTCGCTGGTCCTGTTGGTGCTGCTCGTCGTGCTGACGGTGAAGGCGGTCTTCAGCGACGGCGGCGGATCCCCGGCTGCGCAGGGCGGCGGGGCGACGCACCCGGTGACGAGTCCGCGGACCACGCCGAGCAGCACGCCCACCGGTACCCGCCCGAGCACGTCGGGCCGCCCGTCGACGTCCACCGCCCGCTCCAGCACGGTGGTGCCGGCGCAGTGCAAGGCGTCGCAGCTGAGCGTTCAGGCCGTCGTCGGCAAGTCGCAGTACAAGATCGGCGACAACCCGGTGCTGACGCTGCAGGTCACGAACACCGGCCCGGCGCCGTGCGTGCAGAACGTGGCTGACAGCCAGATCGAGTTGCGCGTCTACAACGGGGCGTCGCGCGTCTGGGGCAGCCATGACTGCAAGATCGAGCCGGGCGTGGACGAGCGCACGCTCGCCGTCGGGCACCCGGCCGGGTTCAGCATCAAATGGAGCGGGCTGACCGCCCAGCCCGGCTGCGCCGGAACCCGGCAGCGGGTGGGCGCGGGCACCTACACGCTGTACGCGGCCCTGTCCGGGCACGACGGCAAGGTCGCCCAGTTCAGCATCTCGTGAGCGCGCCGTCGCTGATTCCCGCCACGGCCACACCCCGATGCGGTGAAAGGGGTGCCCACGGCCCCGCCGCGGGCAGCTACGAGTAGCGCTCGATGATGGACACCTCGGCCATCCGCGAGATCGCCTCGCGGACGGCGCGGGCGCGCGCTTCGCCGACCCCCTCGACCGCCTGCAGGTCCTCGACCGATGCGGCGAGCAGCTTCTGCAGGCTGCCGAAGTGCTCGACGACCCGGTCCAGCACCGCCCCGGGCATCCGCGGCACCTTGGCGAGCAGGCGGTAGCCGCGCGGGCTGGTCGCCGAGTCCAGCCCTTCCGGCGTGCTGGGCAGGCCCATCGCCCGCGCTACCGGCACCAGGTCGAGCAGCTCGGTCGCGGACAGCTCGGCGAGGTCGGTCAGCACCCCGACGGTGGTGCGGGCCCGGCGACCGGAGGGCAGGTAGTCGCGCACGATCAGCTCGCGGTCGGACTCGACGCCGGCCATCAGCTCGTCCAGCTGCAGCGCGAGCAGCCGGCCGTCGGTGCCCAGCTCGACGACCTGGCCGGTCACCTCGTCGGCGATGCGGCGCACCATCTCCAGGCGCTGCGAGACGATCGCGGCGTCGCGCACCGTCACCAGGTCCTCGATCTCCAGCGCCGACAGCGAATTGGAGACCTCGTCCAGCCGCGCCTTGTAGCGCTCCAGGGTCGCGATCGCCTGGTTCGCGCGGGACAGCAGCTCGCCGCTGCTCTCCAGCACGTAGCGGCGATCGCCCACGTACAGGCTGATGATCCGCATCGACTGGGACACCGAGATCACCGGATGGCCGGTCTGCCGCGCGACGCGCTGGGCGGTGCGGTGCCGCGTGCCGGACTCGTCCGTCGCGATCGCCGGATCGGGCATCAGGTGGGTGGCCGCGTACACGATCTTGTCGCCTGCGGTGCTGAGCACCACCGCGCCGTCCATCTTGCACAGCTCGCGCAGCCGGGTCGCGGAGAACTCGACGTCCAGCGGGAAGCCGCCGGTACACAGCGACTCGACGATCCGGTCCCAGCCGAGCACGATCAGGGCACCGGTGTTGCCGCGCAGGATGCGCTCGAGGCCGTCGCGCAGCCAGGTGCCGGGAGCGACGGTGGCGAGGACGCTGCGCAGCGCCTCGTCACGATCGGAAGTGATCACGGTTCCCCTCTGACGGTGTGGGCACCGGTCAGTGTAGGGCCGCGCAGGGTCGAGGCGTACGCGATTGCGGCCGGGCGGGGCTCAGCCCGAGCCGGTGATCGCGTGCAGCCGGGCCCGCCGCGCGCCCCTGGACCGCTCCCGCAGGTTGGCCGCCGCCGACATCGCCTCGCGCAGCGTCGCGACGGGCAGGGTCTCCAGGCCGTCACAGGCGACCCGCTCCCCGGCGTGCGCGGCGGGAACCAGCGCGGTGGTGAAGCCGAGCCGGGCGGCCTCGGCGAGCCTGCGTTCCAGCGCGGGAACGCGGCGGATGTCGCCGGACAGCGACACCTCACCGATCGCGCACAGCGTCGCCGGCATCGGCGCGTCGTGCCCGGCCGAGGCCAGCGCGATCGCGATCGCGAGGTCGGCGGCGGGCTCCTGCGCGGCCATCCCGCCGACCGTCGAGGCGTACACCTCGTGCTCGCCGAGCGCGGTGCCGCCGTGCCGGGCCAGGACGGCGATCAGCATGGCGACCCGCGCCCCGTCCAGCGCGCTGACCGCGCGCCGGGGCGAGCCGCCGCCGGTGGCCCGGTTGACCAGCGCCTGCACCTCGGTGACGAGCGGCCGGCGGCCCTCCATGGTCACGGTGACGCAGGTGCCGGGCACCGCGACGGCCCGGTCCGACAGGAACAGCCCGGACGGGTCGGGCAGCCCGGTGATGCCGTCCTCGCGCATCTCGAAGCAGCCCACCTCGTCGGCCGCACCGAAGCGGTTCTTGGTGGCCCGCACCAGCCGCAGCGACGAGTGCCGATCGCCCTCGAAGTGCAGCACGACGTCGACCAGGTGCTCCAGCACGCGCGGCCCGGCGACCGAGCCGTCCTTGGTCACGTGCCCGACCAGGACGGCGGCGATGCCGCGTTGCTTGGCGACCGCGATCACCGCCGAGGCGACGGCGCGGATCTGCGGCACGCTGCCCGCGCCCGACTCGACGGTCTCGGTGGAGATCGTCTGCACCGAGTCGACCACCACCAGCCCGGGCTCGACCTGGTCGATATGGGTGAGCAGCGCGGCCAGGTCGTTCTCGGCGGCGAGGTACAGGGTGGGCGCGAGGTTGCCGGTGCGCTCGGCACGCAGCCGCACCTGCGAGGTGGACTCCTCGCCGGTGACGACCAGCGCCCGCTGGCCACCCTCACTCCCTGTGGCCGCAGCGAAGCGGTGCGCGACCTCGAGCAGCAGCGTCGACTTTCCGACGCCCGGTTCGCCGGCCAGCAGCACCACCGAGCCGGGGACCAGCCCGCCGCCGAGCACCCGGT
This sequence comes from Jatrophihabitans cynanchi, assembly GCF_027247405.1. Classification (NCBI taxonomy): domain Bacteria; kingdom Bacillati; phylum Actinomycetota; class Actinomycetes; order Jatrophihabitantales; family Jatrophihabitantaceae; genus Jatrophihabitans; species Jatrophihabitans cynanchi. The sequence goes on from NZ_CP097463.1 coordinate 2,861,409, forward strand.
CCAGCTCGCCGACCCCGGTCGGGCGGGCCCGGGCGGCCGCGATGTCGAGTTCGGCGATCGGCTGGGCGGCGCGGGTGACCGGGCCGGGCGCGATCGCGCGGCGTGGCGTAGCACCGGCCTCGGCGACCGTGCCCCAGGCCTGGCACTCCGGGCAGCGGCCCACCCAGCGCAGCGACGTGGCGCCGCACTCCGCGCAGCGGAAGGCGGGGGTGCGGGCGGTGCTCGGTTTGGTCACGCACGCCACGCTAGCCGCGGCGCCTGACAGTTCCGGCTACTCGATCGGCGTTTCGGTGGCGTTCGGCACCGACGGGATCACCGAGTTGTTCGGAGCGGCCGACAGCTGGACGGGAACCTGCAGCGTGATCTTGCCGGCGGTGGCGAAGCTGAAGGTCACCGGCACGGACTCGCCGGGGTGCAGCGGGCCGCCGGTGAGGCCGTCGAGCACCACGATCGGCGCGGTCGGGACGCCGGGGTCGGTGGTACCGGTGTTCTTCAGGCCCAGCTGCAGCGACTTGCCTGCGGCGACGGTCTGTGGCGCGGCCGCCGGCGCCGCGGACGACGAGCTGCCCGTCGCCGGCGCGCCCGATGCGGCAGCGCTGCCGCTGGCCGCGGCAGCGCAGCTACCCGAGCCGGTTGCCGGGTTGAGGTCGTCGGCGGTCTTGGCGACGGTGTAGGAGGAGAAGCGCGGCGACGTGACGGACGTCAGCGTGTCGGAGTCCCGGCCGTTGTTGACCAGGACGAGAGACAGCGGGGCGTCGCTGCCGGGCAGGTAGCACTTTCCGCTCGGCGTGGTGATCGCGACGGTGCGCAGCAGCATCGAGCCGACCTTGGCGTTGGCCCCGTCGATACTCGGGCTCTCGTTGGCGCTGGCCGCGTGCTGACCGGCCGCGCACGAGGCGGTGAGCAGAACCGCTCCGGCAGCCGCGACGCCGATGACGATGCGCCGCGCGATGCTCGGCTGTGCTTTCACGTCGACTCCTCGAAAATAAGGCTCGTCACTGGCGGGTCGGTGCGTACGGTCGTCGCATCGCGCGGGTGCGGCAACCGACACCACAGCCTAGCGAGCCGGGTCCGCCGCGCTGGCTCGGGTAGCCCGGCCCGGCAGTGCCGCGGCACCGCTACCGCGCGGCAGCGCCCGACGTGCGGGAGAAATCGCATTCGTGTCCGGATTGGCCGACTGTGCTCCGTGTTACCCTTGAGGTAGTGGAAAGGGGCTCTAACACATGACTTTCAAGGTCGGTGAGACCGTTGTCTACCCACATCACGGCGCTGCTCTGATCGAGGCGATCGAGGAGCGGCTGCTGCAGGGAGTGAGCAAGACCTACCTGCGGCTGAAGGTGGCTCAGGGTGACCTGACGGTCCTCGTGCCGGCCGAGAACGCCGAGATCGTGGGCGTTCGCGACGTCGTGGGCCAGGAGGGTCTGGACCGGGTGTTCGAGGTGTTGCGGGCGCCGCACACCGAGGAGCCCACCAACTGGTCGCGGCGGTACAAGGCCAACGGTGAGAAGCTCGCCTCGGGTGACGTGAACAAGGTCGCCGAGGTCGTCCGCGACCTGTGGCGCCGCGACCGCGACCGCGGCCTGTCCGCCGGTGAGAAGCGGATGCTGGCGAAGGCCCGGCAGATCCTCGTCAGTGAGCTCGCCCTGGCCGAGGGCACCAACGAGGACAAGGCCGAGATCGTGCTCGACGAGGTGCTCGCCGAGGCCGTGGCCTGAACGCAGCAGTGCCGAACGCGGCAATGTCGTCCGACGGCGGCGACGGTCTCACGACCGTCGCCGCCGTTCTCGTTGCCGGGGGTTCGGGCACCCGGCTGGGCGCCGACGTCCCGAAGGCGTTCGTCCGGGTGGCGGGCCGGACGCTGTTGGAGTACGCCGTCGCGCGGTTCCTCGGCCACGACGCAGTGCGGGACGTGGTGGTGGCCGCGCCGGCAGCGCTCACCGGGGCCGCGGCCGAACTGGCACCCGGCGCCACGGTCGTCGCCGGCGGGCGCACCCGCCAGGAGTCGGTCGCGCGGGCGCTCGCGGTGCTCGCCGCGGACGTCGAGGTCGTGCTGGTGCACGACGTCGCGCGCGCCTTCGTCCCCGCCGCGTTGATCGACCGAGTGCTGGACGGGGTGCGCCTGCGCGGCGCTGACGGCGCCGTGCCGTTCCTGGGCGTCACGGACACCGTCCGGCGCGTCACGCCGGCCGGCGATCTGGGCGAACTCGTCGACCGGACGGCGCTGCTGGCGATGCAGACGCCGCAGGGCTTCCGGCGAGCCGTGCTGGATCGCGCACACGCCGCGGCGACCACTGCCGACGCCACCGACGACGCCGCGCTGGTTCAGGCGCTCGGCGGGCGGGTCGTCGCGGTGCGCGGCGACGAGCGCGCGTTCAAGGTCACCGTGCCGCTGGACCTGATGCTCGCGGAGGCGCTGGTGCAGCGCTTCGGCGCCGACCTCGAGTCCACGTGGTGGGATGTCGAGCATGGTTGAGCCGGCGGGATTGCGCACCGGGATCGGGGTCGACGTCCACCCGATCGAGGCCGGCCGGCCGTGCCGGCTCGCCCTGCTCGACTGGCCTGACGTGCCCGGGTGCGCCGGGCACTCGGACGCCGACGTCGCCGCGCACGCGGCCTGCAACGCGCTGCTCTCGGCGGCCGGTCTGGGCGATCTGGGTCAGGTGTTCGGCACCGCCGACCCACAGTGGGCCGGCGCGTCCGGGGCGGAACTGCTTGCCGAGGTGGTGCGCCGCGTGGCCGCCGCCGGCTGGACGGTGGCCAACGTCGCGGTGCAGGTGATCGGCAACTCGCCGCGAATCGGGCCGCGCCGGGTCGCCGCGGAGGCGGCGATGTCCGCGGTCGTCGGCGCGCCGGTGTCGCTGGCCGCGGCAACGACCGACGGGCTCGGCTTCCTGGGCAACGACGAGGGCCGCGCAGCTGTCGCGAGTTGCCTGCTCTTGCGCGCCTGATCGAATCTTCGACCGCCCCAAAGCACCGGCCGGGGACCTCCCGCTTGCGGGGAGCTCATTGCTTCGTGGTCAAGGCGCCGTCCAGATCCGTCCAGAGGTCCTCGACGTGCTCGATGCCGACCGAGAAGCGCAACAGCGTCGGCGGCGTGCCGTGCTCCGCGTCGATGGCGTGCCGCGCGCGCCGCTCGATGAGGGACTCCACGCCGCCCAGGCTGGTCGCGTGGTTGATCAGCTGCAGCGAGGTGCAGACGCGCTCGGCGTCCTCGGCCGTCCCGGCGACGTCGAAGGAGATCATCGCGCCGTAGCCGTCGTGCAGCCGGCTCGCCACCTCGTGCCCCGGATCCGACGGCAGGCCCGGGAACCGCACGCGGGTGACCCGCGGGTGGGCGGCCAGCCGCTCGGCCAGTTCCTGGGCGTTCGCCTGCGCCCGCTCCCAGCGCACGGCGAGCGTGCGCAGCCCGCGCAGCGCGAGGTAACACTCCAGCGCGCCGGGGATGCATCCGGCCAGCGCGCGCCCTTCGCGCAGCTCCTGCGCACGCTCGGCGGTGCGCGCCACCAGCACGCCCATCAGCAGGTCGGAGTGGCCGGCCAGGTACTTGGTCGCCGAGTGCATGACCAGGTCCGCGCCGTGCTCCAGCGGACGGAATCCCAGCGGCGTCGAGAACGTCGAGTCGACGTAGGTCCGGACGCCGTTGCGGCGAGCCGCGGCCGCCAGCGCCGGGACGTCGGCCACGCCCAGCAGCGGATTCGTTACCGACTCCAGCCACAGCAGCCCGGCGCCGGGCAGCGCCGCGATCACCTCGTCCGTGACGGTGATGTCGACCGGCCGCACCTGCAGATGGCCGAGCGCCTGCTGCTCGCCGAAGATCGCCAACGTCCCGGAGTACGCGGCCGAGGGCACCACGGCGACGGTGCCGGCCGGCTGCGCCTGGGCGATCGCCGCCACCGCACCCATCCCGCTGCTGTAGGCGACCGCGTGCCCGCCCTCCAGCGCGCCGACGGCCTCCTCGAACGCCCGCACCGTGTCGGTGGTCTCGTGCCGTGAGTAGTGGTTGTCGTCCGGGCCGTGCTGGTACGGCGCGGTGAGCACGACGGGTGTGCTCAGCGGGGCGCGCGGTGTACGCGGCGGCCGCCCGGCCGCGACGACGATCGATTCGGGGTGCAGCGGAACATCAACCATGGCACGGACGTTAGCCGCTGACGTGAGCGCTCAATTGCCAGACATCGCCAAGAAGCTTCTCGACCAGCAGGTGTTCGTGACCGTCGCGACCCTCAACCCCGACGGCTGGCCGCAGACGTCCGTGCTGTGGGCGACCTACGAGGGCGAGGACATCGTGCTCTCGACGGTCGTGGGTCGCGCCAAGGAACGGAACTGGCGCCGCGACCCGCGGGTCAGCGTGATGATCTTCGACCCGGCGACGCCGTACAACTACATCGAGGTGCGCGGCCGGGTCGAGCTGACCACAGACGGCGGCCCCGAGCTCATCGAGCGGCTCTCGCAGCTGTACGTAGGCGCGTCGTACACCGGCGACGAGGGCACCGACAACGTCCGCGTGGTGGCGCGGGTGAAGGCGGAGCGGGTCATCACCCGCTGAGCGGCTCGGCCGGGCGGCACCGCGACCGCCCGTAGGATGGCGGCCGTGGCGCTTCACCTCTATGACTCGGCGCGCCGTTCGCAGACCGAGTTCGTCCCGCTCGAGCCCGGCAAGGCGTCGATCTACCTGTGTGGCGCGACCGTGCAGGCGCCGCCGCACATCGGGCACGTGCGCAGTGGCGTCAACTTCGACATCCTGCGCCGCTGGCTGCGGCACAGCGGCTACGACGTCACGTTCGTCCGCAACGTCACCGACATCGACGACAAGATCCTGTCGAAGTCGGCCGAGAGCGGGCGGGCGTGGTGGGCCTGGGGCTACACGAACGAGCTGAGCTTCGACGCCGCGTACAACGTTCTCGGCTGCCTGCCGCCGACCTACGAACCGCGCGCCACCGGGCACATCACCGAGATGATCGAGCTCATCCAGCGGCTGATCGACGCCGGTCACGCGTACGCGGCCGGTGGTGACGTGTTCTTCGACGTGGCCTCGTACCCGGAGTACGGGGCGTTGTCCGGGCAGAAGGTGGACGAGATGCAGCCGGCCGGCGACAGCGCCGCCGATGCCCGCAAACGCGACCCGCGCGACTTCGCGTTGTGGAAGGGGCACAAGGCCGGCGAGCCGATGAGCGCGTCGTGGCCGACGCCGTGGGGCGGCGGCCGGCCGGGCTGGCACCTGGAGTGCTCGGCCATGGCCACCCGCTACCTCGGACCCGCCTTCGACATCCACGGCGGCGGCCTGGATCTGCTCTTCCCGCACCACGAGAACGAGCTGGCCCAGTCGCGTGCGGCCGGCGACGGCTTCGCGCGGTACTGGATGCACAACGGCATGCTCAACCTGTCCGGCCAGAAGATGTCCAAGTCGGTCGGTAACACGCTGCTGGTCAGTGAGGTCGTGAAGCAGTGGCGTCCGGTCGAGGTGCGCTACTACCTCGGCGCGGCGCATTACCGGTCCGGCGTCGACTTCTCACCCGGCGCGCTGGACGAGGCAGCGACGGCGTACCGGCGGATCGAAAACTTCGTCGAGCGCGCCGACGAGGCGGTCGGCCCGGTGGACGGCGGGCCCGTTTGCGCGGACTTCGCCGCGGCGATGGACGACGACCTCGGTGTGCCGGCCGCGCTCGCCGCGATCCACGCCGTGGTCGGCGAAGGTAACTCCGCACTCGCCGTGGGCGACCTGGCCGCGGTGCGCGGGACGCTCGCCTCGGTGCTGACCATGACCGGCGTGCTCGGGATCGATCCGCACGCGTGGCGTGATGCCGGCGCGGCGGACCTGACGCCCGTGGTCGACTCGCTCGTGCAGGTTGCGATCGGGCAGCGCACGGCCGCGCGCGAGCGCAAGGACTACGCGGCGGCCGACGCCATCCGCGACCAGTTGGCAGCGGCGGGCATCCTCGTCGAGGACACCCCGTCCGGGCCACGCTGGACCCTCAAGAGCTGAACGGGCTGATATGGCAGGCAATTCGCAACGCAAGGGCGCGATCCGAAAGTCGAAGAAGGGGGCCCAGACCGGCTCCGGCGGGCAGGCCCGCCGGGCGCTCAAGGGCAAGGGCCCGACGCCGCCGGCGGAGGCCCGCAAAGGTCACCCGGCAGCGCGCCGCGCCGCGTCGGCAGGGCGCCGCGATCAGCGTGGCCAGCAGCGCAGTGGCGATCGTCCCGAGCTGCTCGTCGGCCGCAACCCGGTCGTCGAGGCGCTGCGCGAGAAGATCCCGGCGACCGCCCTGTACGTCGCGGTCGGCATCGACACCGACGAGCGGGTCACCGAGTCCATCCGCATTGCCGGTAACCGCGGCCTGGCGCTGCTGGAGATCAGCCGCGCGGAGTTGGACCGCAAGACCGGCGGCATCCTGCACCAGGGGATCGCGCTGCAGGTGCCGCCGTTCGCCTACCGCGAGCTGGCCGACGTCCTGGCCGCGGCAGCCGAGTCGAGCACGGCGCCGCTGCTCGTGGCGCTCGACGGCGTGACCGACCCGCGCAACCTCGGCGCGGTGATCCGCTCGGCGGTCGCGTTCGGCGCGCACGGCGTGATCGTGCCCGAGCGGCGCGCGGCCGGCATCACCGCGACCGCGTGGCGCACCTCGGCGGGCACGGCTGCACGCATCCCGGTGGCGCAGGTGACGAACCTGGTGCGGGCGCTGAAGGAATGCCAGCAGGCCGGCCTGCTCGTGGTCGGCCTGGACGCGGACGGGACGACGACGGTCGATGACCTCGAGCTGGCCGGCGACCCGGTCGTGGTGGTCGTCGGGTCGGAGGGCCGCGGCCTGTCGCGGCTGGTCGGCGAGACGTGCGACCTGACCGTCTCGATCCCGATGGCCGGCCCGGCCGAGTCGCTCAACGCCTCAGTGGCCGCAGCCGTCACGCTCGCCGAGATCGCCCGCCGCCGCCGCGCCACGTCATAACGGCTCCCCAACTACTCACGCGAGTGGCGACTCGGGGCGCCGAGTGGCGGGTTTCCAGTCGCCACTCGGCGCGCAAGGTCGCCACTCGCGCGGGCAGTTCAGCGGTTCGATCAGCGCAGGCCTCAGCCGAGGCGCTCGCCGGACTCCGGGTTGAACGCGTGCTCCTCCGCGGTGCGCACCGCGACCTTGACCGTTTCGCCGATGCGCGGCGGCACGCGGCCGTCGAAGCGCACCACGAACGGCTTGGCGCCGTCCTCGTCGCCCTGCAGCCCGCCGTAGACGTACGCGTCGGCGCCGAGCTCCTCGACGAGCTGCACCTCGACGGCGAGGCTGTCCTCGGTGCCCGCGTCGGCGACGGTGAAGGACTCGGGGCGCACACCGAGGGTGACCGCCTGCAGCCCGGCCGCGTGGGCTGCGTCGGTGACCGCGCTGCTGAGCGGCAGCACGATGTTGCCCAGCTGCGCGCCGCCGGGCACCAGCCGGGCCGAGCGCAGGTTCATCGCCGGCGAGCCGATGAAGCCGGCGACGAACGCGTTGGCGGGGCGGTCGTACAGGTTGCGCGGGCTGTCGACCTGCTGCAGCACGCCGTCCTTGAGCAGCGCCACCCGGTGCCCCATCGTCATCGCCTCGACCTGATCGTGCGTGACGTACACGGTGGTGGTGCCGAGGCGGGCCTGCAGCTGCGCGATGTTGGAGCGGGTCTCCACGCGCAGCTTCGCGTCCAGGTTCGACAGCGGCTCGTCCATGAGGAACACGGCCGGCTCGCGCACGATCGCGCGGCCCATCGCCACGCGCTGGCGCTGGCCGCCGGAGAGGGCCTTGGGCTTGCGGTCCAGGTACTTCTCCAGGTCCAGCAGCCGGGCGGCCTCCTGCACCTTGGCCATCCGCTGCTCCTTGGGTACGCCCTTGAGCTTGAGCGCGAAGCCCATGTTCTCGGCGACGCTCATGTGCGGGTACAGCGCGTAGTTCTGGAAGACCATCGCGATGTCGCGGTCTTTCGGCGGCTTGCGCGAGACGTCGACGCCGTTGATCTGGATCTCGCCGTGGCTGACGTTCTCCAGCCCGGCGAGCATGCGCAGTGCGGTGGACTTTCCCGAACCGGACGGCCCGACGAGCACCATGAACTCGCCGTCCTTGACGTCCAGGTTCAAGCCGTTGACCGCCGGGATCGGGTTGCCCGGGTACAGGCAGGTGGCGTCGACGTAGCTGACTTCGGCCATGGGTACATCTCCCCAGATCGGTGTGTCTCTACCGCACCGGGTACGGGCGGGGACGGCGTGCGCCGGCCAGGGCGCCGCCGACTCGCCTCACGGATTTCCGGCCGGCCGATGTCGTTCTGCCCCACCGATGTCGAAGGCAGCATCCGCCGACCGGCGTAGCGGTCGGGCAGTGACATGGAACACGTTCGCACGCCCTCAGGTCAACTCTGCGGCAGCGCGCCGGGTCGATCCACGTAGTTGCGGGTCGGTCTGAAGAACTCGCGCGGGGCCGCTTCCCCCCGTAGTTCGGCCACTTCGTCGCGAATGGCCGCCATGATCGTGTCGGTCATCTCACGCAGCGTGTCGGCGCTCGGTTCGGCGCTGCGGAACCGGCCCAGCTCGACGGGCTTGCCCACGGACACCGACGACGTCGGCCGCCTGATCAGGCGCAGCGGGCTGAACGGGCGCTGCTGGGCCCCCCACTGGCCGATCGGGATCACCGGGACGTCCGGGCACAGCAGCGCCAGTCGGGCGATCCCGGTCTTGCCCAGCATCGGCCACTTCGCCGGGTCGCGGGTGATCGTGCCCTCGGGATAGATCACGACCGCCTCGCCACGCTCCAATGCGGTGACGGCCTCGCGCAGCGACCGGGCGGCGTCGCCGGTACCGCGGTAGACGGGGATCTGCTTGCTGCCACGGAAGATCGGCCCGGTGACCGGCTTGTGGAACAGACTCGCCTTGATCATGAAGCGGGGCACGCGGCCGCTCTGCCAGATCATGCGCGCCATCAGCAGCGTGTCGATGTGCGAGATGTGGTTGAGGGCGAGGATCACCCCTCCTGCGGCGGGGACGCGATCCAGGCCGCGCCAGCGGATCCGGTACAGCAGGCCGGCGAGCGGATAGATCAGGACCACGCAGAGCCGGATCCAGAAGCCGGCCTTCGGCTTGTGCAGACGGCTCACAGGCGACTCCCGGTGCGGTTACGGCGGCGTAGGTAAGTGTGCCCGCTCGACGGGGCCGCGGACCGACCAGGGTCCGGTAATCTCGACGCCGCTGCCGCCTTAGCTCAGTTGGCCAGAGCAATCGCCTTGTAAGCGATAGGTCGTCGGTTCGAACCCGACAGGCGGCTCTGACCCGCGACTCGGCCTGCCACGCGGTGAGCGGCGCGGCGACGTCGGCCTTGATCCCACGATCGTCAGCACGATCGTGCTGGCAGGGCTTGGGTCGTCCTTCTCCGGCGGAACGCTCGGTTTCAGCGCTGCCGCCCGCTGCGAGGGCACGATCGCCGCCGGGTGGTACGCCCTCGCCAGCCTCCGGAAGTCGCCGGGGCCCGGCAACGCCTCGAGTGTCACGGCAGATCCTCGGCCGGCTTCACATTGTGGTTCAGCGCGAAGCGGTTGTCCGGGTCATAGCCGCGTTTGATCGCGGCCAGCCTCGCCAACGTCGTCGGTGGGTAGGCGGCGGCCACGTCCGCCGCGGTCGCCGAGCCCTGGAAGTTGACGTACACGCCGGTACCGCGGGCCGCCACAGCGCGCCAAGGGACGAGGGCGCGCTCGACGTCGGCGTCGCCGACCGTGCCGGGCAGGATCAGTGCGGCGACCACCATCGCCTCCGCACTGCGATGCGCGAACGCCGTTGCCGACGCCGGCACCCGGCCGAACGCTCCGCCCAGGCTGCGCAACGCGATAGCGGCGGGGATAGCGGCCGCGTGCAGGTGGGCCAGTGCCGTGATCAGGTCGTCGTCCAGGGCGGGCACCAGAGTGTTGCGCGTGACGAAGCGAATGCCGGCGGGCAACTGTTCGGCATCCTCGAGGATCTCGCGGTACCGGCGCTCACCGATCCTCGCTTCGGTCACGGCACCAAGACCGAGGAGCGGCTCGAGCGCCGCGTCGGCGTCCTGCACTCCGGTGCCGGGCGCGCCGGCGTAGCAGAGCAGCACGCGCGCCGACTGCGGGACTTCCGGCAGCCGCGGCGGCAGTACCAGGGTGCTGGACAGTTCGTCGGGCGCCGCCCGCATCGCCTCGCGCCAACGACGGATCAGCGCCGCCGAGTCGTCGAGCCGGTAGGTCACCGACCCGAAGTGCACGGTGCTGACCGGCTGTGCGACGAAGTCGAAGTCGACCACCACGCCGAAGTTGCCGCCTCCGCCGCGTAACGCCCAGAACAGCGCCGGGTGCTCGTCCGTCGACGCAGTCAGCAGCCGGCCGTCCGACGTCACCACTCGCGCGCCCACCAGGTTGTCGATCGCCAAGCCGAACCGGCGCACCAACCAGCCGAAGCCGCCGCCGAGGGTGAGCCCGCCGACGCCGACGTCGCCCGTGTCGCCCGAGGTGATCGCCCAGCCGCGTGCGTCGAGCGCTGAGCTCACCCGTCCCCAGGTCGCACCGCCGCCGACGCGTACCAACCGCCGTTCGGTGTCGAGGACCTCGACGTCGTTCAGCCGCGCCAGGTCGATCACCATCCCGCCGCTGTTCGTGCCGTGAGCCAGCACGCTGTGCCCGCCGGAACGCACCGATACGGCCAGGCCCAGGCGGGCGGCGTGCGCGAGGGCAGCCGCGACCTCGTCCGGGTCACGGGGCCGCACGACGAGCGCCGGCGCGCCGGTCCGGAAGAACACCCGCGCGGCATCGCCGTATCCGGCGTCGCCCGGCCGCAGCGCCTCGACGGCGAGCTCACTCGATTGCACTGTCATCGTCTCTCCTCGTTCGTGGCTTGCGGGCCGATCCGGTTCTCCGGCACCGGGATGCCGGTGCGTCGATCCTTCGCCGCAACGGCACCCCGGCGCGTCGCCCGAGCGGCGTCACTTCCCGCTACCGAGCGGACGGGCCGACACCCCGATCGGGTACTGCGCCCGGAGTAGCCGGGGTGTACTCCTGCGGCGGGACGCGCGGCACGGCCCGCGGTTCTACGATCGATGTCCATGCGGATCGATCCGAGATGGCAACGGTTCCGCGCCACCGGCTGGCTGGTGTCGGCGGTGACCGGCGTCGTGGCGACCGTCCAGTGGTACGGGCACCTGCGCGAGGCACAGCGGCGCGCCGAGGAGGCCGAGCGCACCCGCGACGAGATGGCCCGGCGCCGCGCGGTGGAGGAGCGGCTGCGGATCGCCCGCGAGTTGCACGATTCGCTGACGCACAGCATCTCGGTGATCAAGGTGCAGGCCGGCGTCGCCGCGCACCTGGCGAGGAAGAACGGCGAGGAACCCGCCGAGGCGCTGCTCGCCATCCAGGAAGCAAGCAGCGACGCGGTGCGCGAACTGCGGGCGACGCTCGACGTGCTGCGGCGTGACGACGAGCCGGACGGAAACGGTGTGGAACTGCTGCCCGCACTGGTGGAGCGGGCGCGTTCGTCCGGGCTGCCGACGACCTACACGGTCAGCGGGGACCGGCGTCCGCTGCCGCCGGAGGTGGACAAGGCGGCGTACCGCGTCGTCCAGGAGGCGCTGACGAACGTCACCCGGCACGCGGGCCGGGCGAGCGCCTCGGTGCAGATCACGTACGGAACCGGCGCGCTCACGGTCCGCGTCGACGACGACGGCGCCGGATCGCGGCGGCAGCCGGTCCCCGGTTACGGGCTGGTCGGGATGCGCGAGCGGGTCACCGCCCTGGGGGGCAGCCTGCGCGCCGAACCCGGCGCGTCCCGTGGATTCACCGTGCTCGCGGAACTGCCGCTGAACGGCGTGTCGTGATCCGGGTGGTGCTGGTCGACGACCAACCGTTGATCCGCAGCGGCATTCGCGCACTGCTCGACGCCGAGGACGACATCGAGGTGGTGGCAGAGGGCGCGGACGGGCGGGAGGGAGTCGCGCTCGCGGCCGCGCACCTGCCTGACATCGTGCTGATGGACGTGCAGATGCCCGAGATGGACGGCATCGAGGCGACCCGACGGATCGCGAACGACGACCGGCTGGCCGGCGTGCACGTGGTGATGCTGACGAACTACGGGCTGGACGAGTACGTGTTCAATGCCCTGCGGGCCGGGGCTTCCGGGTTCGTCGTGAAGGACACCGAGCCGGCAGACCTGCTGCAGGCGCTGCGGGTCACGATGCGCGGCGACGCCCTGCTCTCCCCGGCCGTCACCCGGCGGTTGATCAGCGAGTTCGTGGCCCGTCCGGCCGATGTGCTCGCCGGTGCCGACCTGTCCCGGCTCACGAACCGCGAGCGCGAGGTCGTCGCACTCGTGGCCCATGGGCTGAGCAACGACGAGATCGCCGAACGCATGGTGCTCAGCCCGATGACCGCGAAGACGCACGTCAGCCGGGCGATGACCAAGCTCGGTGCGCGCGATCGGGCGCAGCTCGTGGTGTTCGCCTATCAGTGTGGTCTGGTGGCAGCTCGCACCGCATGAGTCCCGCTTCCGCCACACCACGGTGTGGCGGAAGCGGGACTCATCGAGACGCGGTCAAGCCTGTGCGGGCCGGATGTTCTGGTTGGTGCGGAACAGGTTGCCCGGATCGTAGGTCTGCTTGGCGGCGCTGAGCCGGTCGTAGTTCGCGCCGTAGGTGGCGCGCACGCGCTCTTGCCCCTCGTCCATCATGAAGTTGAGGTACCCGCTGCCGGCCGAGTACGGGTGCAGCGCGTCGTGGTAGTCCTTCGCCCAGCTGCTGATGGCAGCGGCGTTCGCGGGGTCCGGGTCCACGCCGACGATCACCTGCGAGAACGTCACGTCGCGCTGGGCCCACGCGGTGGCGTCCGCGCCCACCCGGTGCACGGCGCCGTCGACCGGGTACAGGTGCATCTGCGACAGCGGCGTCGGCGCGGCCTCGGCGAACCGGGCGTGCTCGGCGACGGCCTGGTCCGGGATGGTCCGGAAGAAGTCGCCGCGCCAGTACCACTGCAGCCCCTTGGGGAACAGCCCGTCGAACGACGCCTGCAGCGCCGGGTAGGGCACCTCGCCGGTGCCGTCCCAGGCCGGCTGCATCGCGCGGACCGGGGCGAACGCGTCGGCAGCGTCGGCCGGATCGCCGGTGTAGCACCACACGATCGCGCACGCCTTGTGCAGGTGGAACGGCTCGGGGAACGGCGCCACCGGCGGCACCGTCATGGTCGCGAAGAAGCCGTACAGGTCCTCGTGCTGGGCGGGCAGGAAGTCGCGGTACCAGCTCAGGATGTCGCCGGTGGCCGCACCCGGCCACGCAGTCGGGCCGCCGATCACGGTCGCGACGGGGTGCAGCCGCAGCGTGAACGAGGTGACGACGCCGAAGTTGCCGCCGCCACCGCGGATCGCCCAGAACAGCTCGGGATTCTCGTCCTCGGACGCGGTGACCACCCGCCCGTCCGCAAGCACGATCTGCGCGGAGATCAGGTTGTCGATGGTGAGCCCGTACTTGCGGGACAGGTAGCCGTGCCCGCCGCCGAGGGTGAGGCCGCCGACACCGGTCGAGCCGACGACGCCCGCCGGCGTGGCCAGGCCGTGCGCGTGGGTCGCGGCGTCGAGCGCCGACAGGGTGGCTCCGCCCTGCACCCGAGCGGTGCGGGCGTCGGCGTCGACCTCGATCGCCGACATGGGTGAGAGGTCGATGACCAGGCCGTCGTCGATCGTGCCGAAGCCGGGCCCGGAATGCCCGCCACCGCGTACCGCCACCGGTAGACCGGTGCGGCGCGCTGCGGCAAGCACGTCCTGCACGTCGGTCACCGTGCGGCAGCGGGCGATCGCCGCGGGACGGCGGTCGATCATCGCGTTGTAGACGGCGCGGGCCTCGTCGTAGCCGGGGTCGCCCGGCGTGACGACGCCGCCGGTGGTGCGCAGGTCGATGGTCGCGGTCATGAGCATGCTCCTGTCGTAGTACGTCCGGTTCGGCTCCACGATGGGCTCGCGGCGCACCGGTGTCATGACCGGAACGCGCCAACTCGCGCCGCGACCGCGGATAGTCAGATCTGACCATCGAGCCGGTGCCGCCGGCGGCGGTACGGTTTGCAGATGGGGACGGCGCGCCCGGTGCCGCTGCCGCGCCGCTTCGTCGCGGCCCGCCGGTCGCGGCTGGTCGGCCGTCGCTATGAGCTGGAGTCCCTGGAGCGGATCTGGACCCGGGTCGAGGCGGGCGATGGGCAGGTCGTGCTGCTCGGCGGCGAGCCCGGCGCGGGCAAGACGCGGCTCGCGGCAGAGGTGGCCGGCGCGCTGCACGAGCACGGCGTGACGGTCCTGGTGGGCGCCGTCACGAAGGACGCGGGCACTCCCTACCAGCCGTTCGTCGAGATCCTCGACCACCTCTTCGCGCACGCGCCCTGCTGTTCGCAAGCCCACGCGCCCGGCTCGGTGGAGCAGCACTGCCCGCTGCTCAGCGGCGCGCCGTTCGACCTCGGTCGCGTCTCGGCGCGGGCCGCGCAGCACCTGCCGCCGGCCACCGTGCACGACACCGCCGGCGACGAACGGCGCGACCTGTTCGACGCCGTCGCCCTGCTGCTGCGCAAGCTGTCCGAAGCGGTGCCGGTCGCAGTCGTACTCGATGATCTGCACTGGGCGACGCTCGACACCATCGCGCTGCTCGAACACGTGGCCGACACCAACGTCGACACCCGGACGCTGCTCGTGGCCACCTTCCGCACGACCGCCCCCGATCGGTCCGAAGAGCTGAGCGTGCGGCTGGCCGAACTGCACCGCCTCGACGGCGTGCACCGGCTCGACCTTGGCGGCCTCGATACCGACGCGATCACCGAGTTCGTCAGCGAACACGGCGGGATCCCGAAGCCCGGAGCCAGGGCACCCGCGGCGATCCTGCGCGATCGCACCGGCGGCAACCCGTTCTTCCTGCGCGAGCTGTGGGACGACCTCGAGCGCCGTGGCGGCCTCGTCGCGCTGCGCGGCCGCCAGCGCATCCCGGCGTCGATCGGGGACACCATCGCCGCCCGGTTGGCCGGCCTCGGGCCGGCGGTTCGCCAGACCGTCGAGCTGGCCGCGGTGCTGGGCGAGACCTTCGACCTCGCGACGGTGGTGCGCGCGGGGGGCCTGGAACGCGGCCAGAGCATGGACGCGGTCGATGCGGCCACCGCCGTCGGGCTGATCGAGGCGCTGGACGAGCCGCCGGGCTGGTACGGGTTCGTGCACGCACTCACCCGGCAGGTGGTGCTCGACCGGCTGGCCGCGGCGCGGCTGCGGCTGCTGCACGCACGCGCCGCGGAGGCGCTCGATCGCGGGCCGGCGAACGTGCCCGCCCTGTTTCCGCGGCTCGCACACCACTACCTGCAGGCGCACGTACTCGGCTACCACGAGCAGGCGCTGCGCTACGCCACGCTGGCGGCCCGGCACGCCGCGAGCAGCCTGGCGTACGAGGAGGCCGCCCAGTGGTTCGAGCGGGCGGCCGAGCTGCCCGAGTGCGGACCCGACGAGGTGACCGACGCCCTGTTCGGTGCGGCCGACAACCACGTGCGAGCGGGGAACTTCGCACGCGCTCGCGACCTCTACGAGCGGTTGACGCAGCTGCCCGGCGCGCTGGTCCGGCTGCGCGCAGCGATGGGCTTCGAGGCGGCGAGCTGGCGCCCGGGGCTGGCGGACACCCGCGCCACCGACATGCTGTCCGCGGCCATCGCCGAGTGCGGTCTGGACCACGACGACCTGCGGTACGTGTGCGCCACAGGCTCGCTGGCGCGTGCGCTCGCGTTCGCCGGCCAGCCGGAGCGCGCCGAGGTCGTCGGCGAGCGGGCGATCGCGCTGGCCCGCCGCAGCGGCGACCGGTCGGCGATCGTGCACACCTTGCGGACCAGCCTGTGGCGCGGGCTCACCCCGGACGTCGTCGACCGGGAGTTCGATCGGGTGGGCGAGCTCTCCGCACTGGCGGTGGAGCTCGGCGACTACGAGGCGTTGATCGAGGCGGCGCACTTCGGTGCGGTGTCCAGCTACATCCTGGGCCGGCCCGCCGACCTGCAGCGGTACGCCCGGCACGAGCAGGCCGCGGCGCTGGCCGGCAGGCAGCCGTTCATGCACTACACCGCGGCCTGCATGCGCCAGGGCTTCGCCTATCTGCGCGGCGACTTCGCTGCCGCCGAGCAGTTGGCCGGTACCGCGCTGGAGGTCGGCGAGTTCGACGTCGATTCGACCGAGGGGCCGCACGGCGTGCAGATGTTCATGGCCCGCCGGGAGACCGGCGGGCTGGACGCCGTGCGTGGGCTGATCACCGGCCAGGAGTCCTTCGCCGGGCGTTGGCTGCCCGGGATGCTCGCGCTGTACACCGAGCTCGGCGCCACCGACGGGGTGCGCCGCGCACTGCGTGCCCTGCTCAACCGCGACCTGCACTCGCGGGTCGATGACGCGCAGTGGCCGATCGAGCTGGCCTTCATGGCCGACGCCGCCGCCGATCTCGAGGAGGCCGACGCGGTCCGGGCGCTGACCCCGTTCCTCGCCCGCTACGCCGGCAAGAACATCGTTGCCGGCCAGTTCGTCGCCGTGTTCGGCAGTGCCGACCGGTATCTGGCCCGCCTGGCCGAATGCTCGGGCGACCGCGCGGGTGCCGACCTGCTGTTCGGCACCGCCTTGGAGCTGGACCGGCGGATGAACTCGGACGTGCACGTCGCCGAGACGCTCGCCCGGCACGCTGTCGCGGTACACCGCCGCGGCGACGACCCGCCGCGGGCGGCACGGCTCGCCGAACGGGCGCGCGAGGTCGCCGAGCCGATCGGCCAGGTGCGCGTGCTGCGCTGGCTGCGGCCACTGATCGTCACCGCCGGACCGGACCGGCTCACCGATCGCGAGGTCGAGGTGCTGCGCCTGCTGGCCGGTGGGCTGAGCAACCGCGAGATCGGCGCCCGCCTGTTCATCAGCGCGAACACGGCCGCCAACCACGTCCGCAGCATCCTGATGAAGACCGGGGCGGCCAACCGCACCCAGGCCGCCCGGTACGCGACCGAGCACGACCTGGTCTGAGCCCCGGGCTCAGATCGGGGACAGGCTCGCGTCGGGCAGCAACCGGTCAGTGACCTCGACGACGATGTCGGCCGGCAGCCCGGCGCGGACCGCCGCCCGGCGGATCGCCTCGGGTGAGGGCGCCTCGTACAGGCAGTAGGTCTTGCGCTTGTCCGCGGACAGGAACGAGTACAGCCACCGCACGTTCTCGTCCGCATTGATGCGGTTCACGCCGTCGGCACCGGCGGCATCGAGATCGAGCTCGTCGGCAAACTGTCGCTCGACCATGAAGATCGGCATAGCGGCCCCCCGGGGTCGTCGTGCCCGTAAGGCTAGCTCGCCGGCACGACCGGGGACCAGGCACGGCAAGGTCTTGTCACGGCATGGCCGCCTTGCGCCCGGCCATAATGGACCGATGAGCCAGAGCGCGGCCGACCCGGTACGCACCGCCGCGCCGCTGCCGCGGCGCCGGTACGCGCTCGTCGGCACCGCGGTCGTGGTCATGGCACTCGCGCTGCTCAACGTCGCCGACCATCTCATCCCGCACGGCAGCCTGTGGCTGGGTCCGGTCGGAGCCGTCGCGCTGCTGAGTTTCGCCCGCGCGTCCGGGCTGAGCTGGGCGCAGCTGGGGCTGGCCCGCGACCGCGCGCGGTCCGGCCTGCTGTGGGCCGCCGGGGCGATCCTGACGGTCGGGCTGATCTATCTCGCCGGGGTGCTGCTGCCCATGACGCGCACGGCATTCCTGGACGTCCGTTACCACCTGCCCGTGCCCGGTGCACTGCTGACCGCGTTCGTGATCATCCCGGTGGGGACGATCGTGCTGGAGGAGGTCGCGTTCCGCTCGGTGTTGTGGGGGATGCTCGCCCGGCACGCGCGCATGTGGGTGGTGGTGCTGGTCTCCTCGCTGCTGTTCGGGCTGTGGCACGTGCTGCCGTCGCTGCACCTGGCCGCCTCGAACTCCGGCGTCGGGGACGCCGCCCGCGGGCTCGGCGCGGCCGCCGGCGTTGCGGTGATCGTCGGCACGGTGCTGTTCACCGCCGCGGGTGGCGCGGTCGCCGGCGAGCTGCGGCGGCGCAGCGGCAGCGTGCTCGCAAGTGTCGGCATGCACTGGGCGACGAACGCGCTGGGCGTGCTGTTCGGGCTGCTCGCCTGGCAGCTGGCCTGATCCGTGCGGCCTGCCCTACGGCGTTATCTGCGCAGCCTCGATCACGTCGGCGTCATCGTCGCGCTCGGGTTCTTCATCCTCTCGCTCACGCCGTCGCTGCTGCCGCGCGCCTGGCCGGTGCAGGGCCTGGTGTCCGGCTTCACGGTGGCCGCGGGGTACGGCGTCGGGGTGGCCGTCGCCTGGATCGCCCGCCGCATCGGCGTCCCGCAGCCGAGCGAGCTGGCTCGGCTGCGCGCCTGGTTCGTGATCACCGGTCTCGCCGTCGTCACCGTCCCCGGGATCTTGTGGCTCAGCTCCGGCTGGCAGCGCGAGATCAGGCACGCCGTCGGCATCCACAGCGACAGCCGGTCGCTCTATCTCGGCGTGTTCGTGATCGCGGCCGCGCTGGCCGGGGCACTCGTCGGCCTCGTCCGGCTGCTGCGCGATCTGTCCGGCTGGCTCGCGCGCCGGCTGCACCGCTTCCTGCCCGCGCTCGTGGCCCGCATCGTCGCGGTGTGCGTGGTGGCAACCCTCGCGATCGGGATCGCCAACGGCGTCGTGTACGACGGGCTGATCGCGCTGGCCAACTCGACGTTCTCGGTGTCGGACAACGGCAACTACCAGGGCGTCGAGCAACCGGACTCGCCCGAGCGCTCGGGCGGCCCGGACTCGCTCGTGCCGTGGGGAACGCTCGGACGGGAGGGGCGGGCGTTCGTCGCGGGCGGCCCCGCCGCCACCGAGATCGCGCAGTTCACCGGGCGGCCGGCCGCGGTGCCGATCCGGGTCTTCGCCGGACTGGACTCGGCCGCCACCCTGGCCGACGAGGCGCACCTCGTCCTGGCCGAACTGCGCCGCACCGGCGCCTTCGACCGTGCGGTGCTCGCCGTCGCGACGAGCACCGGGACGGGCTGGATCGATCCGGCGCTGGCCGACCCACTCGAGTACATGTTCGGCGGCAACACCGCGATCGCCTCGCTGCAGTATTCGTTCCTGCCGAGCTGGATCTCGTTCCTGGTCGACGCGGGCAAGGCGCGGCAGGCGGGCCGGCTGCTGTTCAACACGGTCTACGACTACTGGCGGCAGTTGCTGCCGGAGCATCGGCCACGCCTGGTCGTCTTCGGCGAGAGCCTGGGCTCCTACGGCGCCGCCGCGGCGTTCTCCGGGCCGGACGATCTCGCGGCGCGCACCAGTGGCGCGCTGTTCGTGGGCACGCCCAACAGCACGCAGAGCTGGCGCGAGCTCACCGACCAGCGCAAGCGCGGCAGCGCGGAGCGGCTTCCGGTGTACGGCGACGGGCAGACGGTGCGGTTCGCCGCCGGCGCGAAGGACCTGCGCGAGCCGGACGGTTCGCTCAGCTCGCCGACCGTCGTGTACCTGCAGCACGCGTCCGATCCCATCATCTGGTGGTCGACCAGCCTGCTCTGGCACAAGCCGGACTGGCTCGGCGAGCCGCGCGGCCCGGACGTCATCGGCGCCATGCACTGGTACCCGATCGTGACGTTCTGGCAGGTGACGTCCGACCTGATCGCCAGCACCGCGGTGCCGGCCGGCCACGGGCACAACTACGGGCCGGAGGCGATCACCGCCTGGCAGGCGATCTTGCACCCGCCGGGCTGGACGGACGCGGACACCGCCGCCCTCGCCCAGCGCTGATTTCGACGGCCGGCGCGTCGTCGGTTACGGGCAGGCGGCGAGGGCAGCGAAGATGTCGATCATGTTGTACGCAGTGGGGAAGTCGGGGGCGCGGAAGCTCAGCGGGCAGGTACCGGGCCACACTAGCGATTCCTCGGTCTGCGCCCCGGCACATGGGTAGGCACCCGGTCAGCCCGCGGTGTGCTTCAGGGCGAGCGCGGCCACCGCGACGAGTTCGTGCGTGACGTCGGCCCCTGACCTGGGCACGATGCTGACCGCCACCGTCCGCTGTCCCGACGCGAGCACCAGGGTCGGTACGTCATAACCGTCGCCCTCGCCGCCGGTCAACACGGTGGCGGGCAGCGCGCCGACCGTCGTGGGCGACTCGCCCGCGCCGTGGTTCTCGAAGTCGTCGACGGTGACCGGGATCCGCTTCGCCGCGGCGGCCGCCGAGCCGTACAAGCTGACGCCGATCTCGATCGCCGGCGTGGCCGTCCGCGCCGCCGGGCCGCCGGGCAGGCCGTACCGGCAATTGAGGTAGCCGAGCCGGTCGATGTCCGCCTCGGCAGCGCCGACGACGAACGAGGTGTTGCCCGGCACGTCCCGTCCGATCGCGTTCTCGACCGACGCCACCGGCAGCGACGACGTGCAGTTGCCGGGCAGCCGGCTCTGGCGGTGCGTCGGCGCCGGACCCGGGGTCGTGGCGGCCGGGGTCGGACTCGATCCGGACGGCGTCGCCGGCGCCGGTCGGGTGACGGTGACGGTGCGGCTGCCGCCCGGCTCGGCCGACGTAGCGCACCCGGCGCTGCCCAGCAGCGCCGCGCAGATGAGGACAACCGGTACATGTCGGTCCAGTCCCCTCACCCTGTCGACCATAACCCCGCTCGCGGCCAACACACGCGCGTGCCGAACCGCGACACAAGCCGGACGTGACGATCACCGCACCGGAACACCCGGGCCGGACCGTCGATGACATGACAGCACTGATGCCGGATGCCGAGCAGACCCTGACCCCGATGACGGCCGACGAGCGCGCCCGGTTCGAGCGCGACGGCTTCCTGATCGTGCGTGGCGCGCTGGATCGTGACGACCTCGCACACGCGCGCAAGGCGATCCTGCGCGCCTACCGCACCGCCGAGGCCGGCGGCCGCCTCGGTGCGGACCGTGCGTTGCACCAGCTGTCCGCGGTGACCGGCTGCCCGGAACTGGTCTTCCTGCTCGATCACCCCGCGACGTTCCGGTATGCGTGGTCGCTGCTCGGGTGGAACGTGCACGTGCATCACTCGCACTTCGACGTGCACCCGCCGGTCACCGGTCACCGCCCGTTCCACTGGCAGTGGCACCAGGACGGTGGGCGGCAGAACCGCGAGCTGGAGACCGATCCGCGCCCGCGGCTGTCGGTCAAGGTCGGGTTCTGGCTCTCGGACGTCTCGGCGCCCGGCCGCGGCAACCTGCTGGTGATCCCGGGCAGCCACCGCACGAACTGGCTGCCCGGACCGCGCCGCCGCGACCTGGTGTTCCCGCGGCCGGCCGGCGCCGTCGAGGTGCTCGCCGAGCCGGGCGACGCGATCGTGTTCGACCGGCGGCTGTGGCACGCGCGCTCGGACAACCGGTCGCCGCTCACCCGGCTGGCCACGTTCATCGGGTACAGCTACCGGTGGGTGCAGATCCGCGACAACGTGGGCGGCCTGCCGCAGCGGCTGTGGTGGGACGGGTTGACGCCGGTGCAGCGGCAGCTACTCGGTCACTGCGGTGACGGCTCCGGTGACCAGGCGTGGGGCCACGCGCCGGACACCGTCCCGCTGTACCGGGAGTTGGCCGAGCGCGGCCTGCTGGACGAGCGCCATCCGCCGCTCAAGCCCTGAGCCGGTCCAGCGCGGCGCGGATCTGTAGCGGCACGGGCACCGGCCGGCGCCCGGCGCGGTCGACGTAGACGTGCACGAACCGGCCGACCGCCGCCGGAGCATCGCCCGCGCCGAACAGCGCCAGCCGGTAGATGACGCTGGACGTGCCCAGCCGCTCGAGCCCGATCCCGGCCGTCACCACCTCGGGAAAGCGCAGCTCGGCCAGGTAGCGGCAGGACGTCTGCACCACCAGCCCGATCGCCGGCAGGGCGCGGATGTCGCAGCCGGACGCCTCGATCAGCCAGCCGTTCACGGCAGTGTCGAACAGCGAGTAGTGCACGACGTTGTTCACGTGGCCGTAGGTGTCGTCGTCGGACCAGCGTGTGGGCAGCGAGCGCAGCACCGGGAAGTCGGCGCGGCGCACCAGCGCCGGATCGGGTTCGCTCACGCCTGCGATGCTGCCAGTTCGTCGTCGACGAAGCGTGGCACTGCTGCCCGCCAGCCGGTGCCGAAGGCGAGCGCCAGCGCGATGAACAGCAGCGCGAGCGGGAGCGCCCACGCGTGCGTGAGGCCGTTGAGCACGCCGAACAGCAGCGGGCCCGTTCCGGCCACCACGTAGCCGATCGACTGCACGAACGCCGACAGCGCCGCGGTGGTGTCCGAGGTCCGCGAGCGCAACCCGATCATCGTCAGGGCAAGCGGGAACTGGCCGCTGCCGATGCCGACGAGCACCATCCACACCCAGGCGCCGCCCACCGGCGCGAGCGCGAGCCCGACATAGGCGATCAGGTAGCAGGCGGTGAGCCCGATGAGCAGCGCTCGATGCCGCGACGCGGCCATCGAGGGCACCACCATCGAGACGGGGATCGTCAGTGCCGACAGCACGGCGACCATCGCGCCGGCCGTCCCGGACGTGACGCCGTGCGCGTGCATGAACTTGGCGAACCAGCCGAACGCGATGTAGGCCTGGAAGGACTGGAAGGCGAAGAACCCGGTCAGCGCCCACGCCGTCGGGCTGCGCAGCAGCGCGTTCGCGGACAGGCCGCGAACAGCGCCGGGTTCGGGTCGGTCGTGCCGGAGTGTCGGCAGCCACGGCAGCACCGCCACCGCGCTGAACAGCGCCCACGAGCCGAGGCCGGTGCGCCAGCCGTTCCCGATCGAGCCGAACGGCACGGTGAGGCCGGCGGCGGCGGTGGTGCCGACCGCGAGCGCCGTCGTGTAGACCGCGGTCATCCGCCCGATCCGGTCCGGGAAGTGCCGCTTCACCAGGGTGGGCATCAGGACGTTCGCGATCGCCCCGCCGCTGAGCGCGAGCACGCTCAACAGCACGAACGCCCAGATGCTGCCGACCGCCGCACGCGCGAGCAGCCCGGCCGTCATCGCCACCAGCGACACGACGAGCAGCAGGTGGCCGCCGTAGCGGTGCGCCAGCCTCGGGGTGGCCGCCCCGATCAGCGCGAAGCAGATGACCGGCAGCGTGGTGACGACACCGCTGACGCCGCTGGACATGTGCAGCCCGGCCTGCAGGTCGTCCAGCACCGCGCCGACGCTGGTGACCGCGGTCCGCATCGACAGGCCGGTCAGCAGCAGCGCGGCGACGAGCAGCCAGCCGTGCCGCCGGTCCGTTTCGGACGCAGTCAGGACGTGCTGCTGCGACGCCACAGGTCGATGCCGCCTTCCACCGCGTGTGCGTCGATCTCGGCGAGCTCGTCCGTGCTGAACTCCAGGTTGCCCAACGCGCCGAGGCTGTCCTCGAGCTGCCGCACGCTGGACGCGCCGATGACCAGCGAGGTCACCCGCTCGTCGCGCAGCGCCCAGGCGAGCGCCAGCTGGGCGAGCGACTGACCACGTCCGCGCGCAAGCTCGTTCAGCGCGCGGATGTGCGTGAGGTTCTGCTCGGTGAGGTGATCCCGGGACAGCGAGGAACCCTCCGCCATCCGCGAGTCGGCCGGCACGCCGTCGAGGTACTTGTCGGTCAGCATGCCCTGTGCGAGTGGGGAGAACGCGATCGCGCCGGCGCCGACCTCGGCGAGGACGTCCAGCAGGCCACCTTCGATCCAGCGGTTCAGCATCGAGTAGGACGGCTGGTGGATGAACAGTGGCGTGCCCAGCTCACGCAGGATCTCGGCCGCCTGTGCCGTGCGCTCCGGCGAGTACGAGGAGATCCCGGCGTACAGGGCGCGGCCGGAGCGGACCGCGGTGTCCAGCGCGCCCATCGTCTCCTCGAGCGGGGTGTTCGGGTCGAACCGGTGCGAGTAGAAGACGTCGACGTAGTCCAGCCCCATCCGTTTCAGCGACTGGTCCAGCGAGGCGAGCAGGTACTTGCGCGAGCCCCACTCGCCGTACGGCCCGGGCCACATGTCGTACCCGGCCTTCGTCGAGATGAACAGCTCGTCGCGGTAGGGCTTGAAGTCGGTGGCCAAGATGAGGCCGAAGTTGCTCTCGGCGGACCCGTAGGGCGGCCCGTAGTTGTTGGCCAGGTCGAAGTGCGTGACGCCCAGGTCGAAGGCGCGGCGCACGATGGCGCGCTGGGTCTGCAGCGGGCGATCGCCGCCGAAGTTGTGCCAGAGCCCCAGCGAGATCAGCGGTAGCGAGATCCCGCTGCGTCCACAGCGGCGGTAGGGCATCGCGTCATAGCGGTCGGGTGCGGCGGAGTAGGTCACAGCCAGCTATCTTGCCCCTGCCCGGTCAGGAGCTGAGCGCGATGGGGTCGACGGTGACCGTGCAGGCGCGCATCTGCAGCTGGGGGCGGTGTGCGCGCAGGGCCTGTAGCGGCGCCGGGGCGGTGACCTCGACGCTGTCCGACAGCGGCGCCTGGCACGTCGAGTGATCGCGGATCTGCGCCTCGGCCTGGGCGCCGGGGGCGAGATGGACCAGTCGCGCGGTCGTGCCCGGCGCGGGCTTGGAGGTGGACAGCACCGTCCCGTCCGCGCGCAGCAGTCGCGCCGTCGGGAAGCCGGACAACGAGCACTCGGTGGTCGAGGTGTTGGTGTAGGTGACCCCGGCGATCTCGTAGTTCTGGTACGCGCCGCCCGGCAGTACCCGGACGGTGAGTTGCTGCACGGTGCAGAGGTCGGCCGGCGCGGCGGGCGGGCCCGCATGGGTCGGCGCCGCCGTGGAGTGGCTCGCGCTCGGCGTCGTCGTCGGTGCCGTAGAGGTGCTGCTCGCCGCAACCGTCGTGGGTGGTGCGACCGGCGTGCTCAGCGGGGCCGCGGCGGACGTGGCCGGCGCCGCGGGCTTGCCGGTGCTGCAGGCCACGAGGGCGAGCGCGCAGCCGACGAGCAGCCCCGGCGCGGCGGCACCGCGCCACCTCACCTGTCGATCCGCAGGTCGGTCGAGTACGGCAGGCTGCCGACCGCCAGGTGCGTGGACGACTGCAGCTGGCGCCACAGCTCGGACCACGCCTCGCGGCCGGTCATCGAGTAGCAGCTGTTCGCCTGGTCGCAGGCGGTCCACTCGGTCAGCGCGCCGCCGAAGTTGATCCGCGGCTGGCTCGCGTTCACACCGGTCAGCGAGATGTACTTCCACTGCGCGGCCATCGTGGTGTTGTACACCTGCGGCAGGTTGATCGTGCGGGTCGGCGCGGCGCCCGCCGCGAGGTTGTACAGCCCGGCCATCGTCCAGCCGTTGTTGCAACCGCGGTTGGTGGCGGTCCAGGAGCAGCCGTCGGCCGAACCGTTGAACACGAACGGCGCGCTGGTCGCGTTCAGGTAGCCGTTGAGCCACGACCGCGTGCTGGTGTACGAACCGCGGAACCCGGGCTCGATGTCGTTCGCGCCGGCCACCGTGATGCCGGTGAAGCCGCGGGCGTAAGCCACGATCGGGTCGACGACCCGGTCCGCCCAGCCCGCGCCCGCGGCGGCGGTGACGTCCATGTCGTTGTTCGTGCCGATCGCGATCATCACCGGCGCACTGGGCTTCTGCGCGCTCGCGTAGCCGGCGATGTACGACTTCACGTTGCTGACCAGGTCGGCGTAGGAGATGAACCGGGTGGTCGCGCTGAGCACCACGCCGCCGTCGTAGTGGTCCTGGCCGCCGATGTCGAGCAGCACCAGGTAGCCGTGTCCGGACGGGTTGGCCGTGGCGTCGGCGATGCCCTCGGCGCGCATGACCGCCAGGTCGGTGCTGCTCGCGCCGCGGATGTTGCGGATGTAGCGGCTCGTCGAGACCGGGGCCGGCGAGGTCTGCGGTGGCGGCGCGGTCTGGGTCACGACCGCCGCTGACGTGGCGTACGGCGACAGGCCGGCGGCGTTGCGGGCCGAGACGCGGAACGTGTAGCTGGTCTTCGAGCGCAACCCGATGACCGTCGCCGACGTCGTGGTGCCGCCGACATTCACGCTGACGCCGTCCGGCACCGACGTGACGACGTAACCGGTCGGCGGGGCGCCGCCGTCGTTCGCGGGCTTCTGCCAGGTCACGGTGGCGCCGCCGAAGCCGCCCTGTGCGAGCACCGCCTGCGGCACCGAGGTGACCTTGGGGTGCACGGCGATGATCAGGTGACAGCCCAGTGACGTGTCCTTGCCGGTACCCACGTTCAGCGCGGTGATGCACACGGTGTGCTCGCCGGCGTCGGCCGGGATGGTGAAGGCGAAGCCGTGCGCCTCGCCCCAGCCGGGGTGCGCGGACGCGACGTCGGGACGTGTGTACGCGGCGGGCTTGTCGGCGTACGGCTTGCCGTCGATGGTGGCGCGCACCGAGATCGACGCCGTACTGCCCTGGTCGATCGCCCAGCCGAGCACGCGCACGTTGGGGGTGTCGGACGTGCGGCGGTAGAGCCGCTCGAACGCACCGAGCGGGTCGAAGTTGAGGGTGATGCTCGCGCACGCCTGACGGGGGCTGCCGGTGCCGTAGCTGACGTTGACGCCGACGGCGCACACGGTGTGCCGTCCCGGCCCCGCGGCCAGGCTCTGGGCGAACGAGTGCCCGCTTCCGCCCCCGGCGAGCACCGTTCCGGCGGGAGCGCCGTCGAGGGTGAGCTGGACGGTGAGCTTGGCGCCGGCCACGTCCGGATCGGTTGCCACGCCCGTCACGCGCAGCCCGTTGGCGGTCTGCTTGATCGAGCTGACGGTGGTGCGCGGGTTGTAGTCGAGCGCGATGTTCGCACACGCGACCCAGCTGTCGGCGCCGAAGCGCACGTTGTAGCCGCGCACGCACACCCGATGCGTGCCCGACGGAGCCGGGTAGGTTGCGGTGAAGCCGTGGTTGCCGTGGCCGGCTGCCGCCCGGGATGCGGTCGTCCTGCCCAGCAACGTCGCGTCCAGGTAGATCCCGGTGCTGATCGCCGAGCCGCTGTCCGGGTCGGCGGCCCAGCCGGACACCGAGAACCCGCCGGGCGTCTGCGCCAGCCGGGTGATCGCCCCGGCCGGATCGAAGTCGACGGTGATGCTGCGGCAGCCCAATCCGGAGTTCAGCCCCCAGCGGACGTTCACCGCGGTGACGCAGATCGAGTAGCGGCCGGCGGCCAGCGCGAACGACGGGCGGAAGCCGTGCCCGGCGTAGGTGCGGTAGTTCGCCGTCACCCGGCCAAGGGGGCGGCCGTTCGCGGTGACGTCGACGCTGATCGGCCCGCGGCTGTTGGGATCGCTCGCGCCGCCGAACACCTTGATGCCGCCGGGCACCTGCTGCACGGCGCTGAACCGGCCGGTCGGGTTGTTGTTCAGGGTGATGGTGCGGCAGTAGAAGCGGTTGTTGTGGCCCGGGCCGCGGTCGACCGCGGTGAGGCAGACGCGGTTGTAGCCGTAGCGCAGGCGCACGTTCAGGGCGAAGCCGTGCTGCGATCCGTGCCAGCCGTACGCGGCGGGGACCGCGGGACGCCGGTCGTTCGCGCGCACCGTACCGGCGGCGTGGCCGTTGACCGTGGCGCGCACGAGTAGCGCAGAACGGGTGTCGTAGTCGAACGCCCAGCCGGTCAGCCGGTAGTAGTGGGCGGAGATCTGCGTGGCCGTGACTGTCCGGCCGGACGGCGAGTGCCGCGTCGCCGCAGTGGCTGCCTGGCTGACGACGGTGGCCAGGCCCAGGGTGAGAACCGTGACGAGGAGGATGACCCAGCCACGACGGCGCAGGGTGCGAGGTCCGCTCATGTGCAACTTTCCCGATACGAGGCGACGTACGTGCTCGCTGCCTGTCTCGGGCGCAACAGCCCCTCGCTGTACTTCCGTGCGCGCCCACCCCCGAGTGGTCCGGGGGCGACAAGATCAAACCATTAATGGTACCGAAGTGACAACTGTGGCTCATGGGACGACACGCCGGTCTCGACGGAACGCCTCACACCGGCAGCACGTGCTCGGCGAACCGGTCCCGCAGCGTCTTCTTGGAGAACTTGCCGACACTTGTCTTGGGGACCTCGTCGATGAAGACAACATCGTCCGGTAGCTGCCAGGAGTTGAGCCGTTCGCGCAGAAAGTCCAGCACCTCGTCCCGCTCCAGCCGCTCGCCGTCGCGGACCACCACACAGGCCAGCGGGCGCTCGCCCCACTTCGGGTGCGGCAGCGCGATGACCGCCGCCTCGGCCACCTTGGGATGCGCCATGATCTGGTTCTCCAGCTCGACCGAGCTGATCCACTCCCCGCCGGACTTGACCAGATCCTTGGTCCGGTCGACCAGCCGCAGGTAGCCGAGCGGGGAGATCGCGGCCACGTCGCCGGTGCGCAGCCAGCCGTCCGGCGAGAACTGCTCGCCCGGCTCGTCGGTGCGGTAGTACTGGCTCGCCAGCCACGGGCCGCGGCACTCCAGTTCGCCGGTGGCCGTGTCGTCCCAGGGCAGCTCCTCGCGGGTCGCGGAGTCGACGATGCGCAGGTCGACACCGGGCGGGGCGATGCCGGCCGTCGCGCGGATGTCGGCCTGCTCGTCCTCGGACGCGTCGGCGTACTCGGCCCGCAGGTAGCACACCGAGCCGAGCGGCGACATCTCGGTCATCCCCCACGCCTGGGTGATCGGCAGGCCCACCTTCGCCCGCCAGGCCTCGGACAGGGAACGCGGCACTGCCGAACCACCGCAGATGATCGTGCGCAGGCTGGACAGGTCGTGCTGGTCCAACAGCGGCACCATGCCCATCCAGATCGTCGGCACGCCCGCCGCGACGGTCACCCGCTCGGACTCCATCAGCGCCAGCAGCCCGGCCGGGCTCAGGTCCGGACCCGGCATCACGAGCGAGGACCCGCCGAGGAACGCCGCGTACGGCAGCCCCCACGCGTTGGCGTGGAACATCGGCACGACCGGCAGGATCGTGTCCGCGTCGGTCATCCCGAAGACGCCGCTGGTCAGCGAGGCGTTCGAGTGCAGCCAGGTGGAGCGGTGCGAGTACAGCACTCCCTTCGGGTGTCCGGTCGTCCCGCTGGTGTAGCAGATCGCGGCCGCCTGCCGCTCGTCCGTGACCCGGCCACCGAGGTCGGCCTCCTCGACGCCGGCGAGCAGGTCCTCGTACCGCACGACCCGCGGATCGTCCGGCAGTTCGGCGGGCGCCCCGTCGTCCATCACGATCACGTGCTTGAGCGTGCGCAGTTCGGGCAGGTACTTCGCGAACAGCGGCAGCAGCGACCGGTCGACGAACACCGCCTCGTCCTCGGCGTGCTCGAACGTGTAGATCAACTGCTCGGGGAAGTAGCGGATGTTGCCGGTGTGGATCACGCGGCCGGTGCCCGGGATCGCGAAGTAGAGGCCGAGGTGCCGCGCGGTGTTCCACGCGAACGTGGCGACCCGCCCGCCCGGGCTGATGCCGAGGCTGTCGATCGCGGCGGCCTGCCGGCGGGTCTCGCCGCCGATCTCGGCGAAGGTCCGGCGCTCCAGCCCGGTGGCCGTCCTGGTGGTGACGGTCCGGGTGCCGAAGAACCGCTCGCCCCGTTCGAGGATCCAGGTCGTGGTGAGCGGAATGTCCTGCATCAGTCCCAACATGCAGTGATCGTGGTCCAACCCCTCGGCCGCGGCAAGGGTCATCGATAGGTGCGCGTGATGAGGAACGTCTTGGATCGCACGCTGCTCGCGCCGAAGAAGCCGGCCGCGCTGTGCAGGTAGCGGCGGATCGCGAAGTCGTCGCTCGCGTCGGCCCGGGCTGCGCCGTACCGGTAGGACGTGTCGATGCCGTGCGCGTCGCCGATGCTGTCGCGCGCGCCGTCGAACCGCACCGTCGTCACGTTGGCGCGGTCCGGGTTGCCATGACCGTCCAGGTGCGGGATCAGGTCGTGCCGGTTCTCCAGGGCGAGCACCGCGACGCCCTTCGGCACCTCGCCGGCGAAGCCGCCGACCGGCGAGCCGGCGGTCACCACGTGGGTGATCTTGAACGCGCCGGTGCGCACCGCGTCGCGCGCCGCTGCCAGCGCGACCATGCCGCCGAGGCTGTGGCCGACCAGCATGACGTCATCGCTCGGGCGGACGCCGGCCTGCCTCATCGCCGCGAGCACCCCCGCCTCGTAGGTGGTCGGCAGGCCGTCGATCGCGCGCAGGTTGGTGGCCACGCCGACGACGTCGGCTGTCTGGTGCGCCGGCGTCCAGTCCTTGGTGCCCGGGATGTCGACGAGCACGTGCCGCACCCCGTTGGCGCCGGTGAGGATCTTGACGTCGATCTCGCCGGCGGCACCGGCGTTGCGCAACTGCAGCCCGGCCATCAGGTCGGCGAGCCCGCGGGGCGGCCGTGCGGCGCCGGGGCGGGAGTCCTCGCCGGTCGTCGTCACGACGGGCGAGCCGTCGGCGCAGTACGCGCGCAGCATCAGCAACGTCTCGGACAGCGACGTCCCGGGCAGCAGGCCGGGCAGGACGGGTGCGAGGTCGACGGTGAGGTCGGCCAGCGCCGGGTCGTGCAGCGCGGCCTGCTGCAGGGCGCTGCCCGGGCCGCCGGCGACGAACGCGGTGCTTCCGGCGAACACGGCGCCGGGCAGCGCGACGGTGGCGTCCCAGGCGGTGCCGGCCAGTTCGGTCAGGCCGTGCCAGATGCCGCTGTCCGCGCCCTGGTACTCGGCGATCGCGTGGCCGAGCAGGTGGCAGAAGGTGCGCAGGTCGTGCGCGAGCGCGTCCAGTGCGGCGACGCCCGCCTCGAGAGCCGCCGCCGCCTCCAGCGCGCCGAGCGGGTCGACGATCGGGGCCTGCGACCGCAGCGCCGTCAATGCGGGCAAGCATTCGCCGCGGATGTCGTCGATCCGGCTGGCCTGGCGGTTCAGCAACACGGCGGTGCGGCGGACGTCCTCGAACTGCGCGGCGATCCCGTCGGCGCCACCGCTGACCGTGACCCCGCCGCTCACGGCCGGACACCCGGCGGCAGGCCGTCGGCCACCTGGATCGCGTGGCGGCGGATCAGGTCGGCGGCCGCGTCCAACTGCGCCGCCCTGGTTCGCAGCGCCAGCGCGGTCTCGTGCAACCGGTCGCGGAAGCGGGTCGCCGCGACCGACTGCCACGACGTGGTGCCCCCGGCCAGCGCGATGCAGATCGCAGTCTCGCGCAACGCATCGGCCTGGGCGAGCACGCGGGCCGCCGCGGCGTTCAGCTCGGCCGGGTCCGGCAACCAGGACATGTCGGACAGCATCCAGCCCGGTGTGCCCGGCTGCCAGCGCGTGGGCGAGTATGTGGACGAGCCGCCGGTTGTCCACAGCGCGCCGACCCGCCGATGTGGCGGCGGCCGTGATTGAATGGCGACCGGTGAATCACACCGGTGCAATTTGCACGGTGCAGCGAGTCGAGGGAGCACGCCGACATGGATTTCGCCCACGCCGCGGCCGAGAACGGCGGCGGTGCCGACAATCCGGCCGCCGACGGTCTGAGTCGCCGCGACCGCGAGATCTTGTCCTTCGAACGGCAGTGGTGGAAGTACGCCGGCGCGAAGGAGCAGGCGATCCGTGAGCTGTTCGACATGTCCACCACGCGCTACTACCAGGTCCTCAACGCACTGATCGATACGCCGGCCGCCCTCGCCGCCGACCCGATGCTGGTCAAGCGGTTGCGGCGGCTGCGCGCCACCCGCCAGCGGCAACGTTCGGCCCGACGACTCGGTATCGAGGTCTGAACGGTCGGGCCGGCCGTACCACCCGCCTGATCGCGCGCCGGCGGAGGCGGGAACGACTCGGCGGGGCGGTGCTGGCCATCGTCGGCGTCGCGGTTCTCGTCGTCGCCGTCTTCGCGCTGCGGCACCCCGACGGCCGGGGGGTAAGAGCCGGGACGAAGGTGGTGACCACCACGCGGCCGCCTACCTCGCATGCGAGCACGCCACCGGCCACCGGTTCCGCCTCGACCACCCGCTCCTCCGCGCCGACGACGGGTGGCACGACGTCCACGCCGGTGCGGCTGCCCCTGGTCGTGCTGAACAACACCACGGTGCAGGACCTCGCCAAGGGCGCGGCCGCGCGGTTCCGCTCCGGCGGCTGGACCGTCACGCAGTACGCCAACTACCAGAACGACATCATCTCGACCTGCGCGTACTACGACCCGACGGTGGCCGGTGCGCGCGAGGCGGCCCTGGCGCTGCGGGCCCAGTACCCCACCATCAAGCGGGTCGAGCCGCAGTTCAGTGAGCTCAGCCGCTTCGACAGCCCCATCGTCGTGATCCTCGTGCACGACTACGTGCCGTAAAGACGCGTACGCCGCTGTGCGAGGATGGGCACCACAACCGAATACGCACGCTCATCCAGAGGGGCAGAGGGACCGGCCCGACGAAGCCCCGGCAACCGTGCGTGAACTTCTGCTCGCCCGTCGCGACGCGAGGCCGTTCACGCAGCTGGTGCCAACTCCGGCCTGGGGGACCTCCCCGGGAAAGATGAGGAGAAGGGCCTCGCCATGACTGCTGTTGCAGACCGTCCCACGCTCGGATCACCGGCCTCGGCGTTGGTGTGCCGCAACTGCGGCGCCCAGTTCCCGCTCGGTGCCCAGCACGCCTGCTTCGAGTGCTTCGGCCCGCTCGAGATCGGCTACGACGCCGACGCGCTCGCCCGCGTGACCCGCGCGGACATCGAGGCGGGGCCGCATTCGCTGTGGCGCTACGCCGGGCTGCTGCCGGTGGGCCAGAACCCGGCCACGCGAGTGGACTCCGGCACCGGGATGACGCCGCTGATCCGCGCCGACCGGCTGGCCGACGAACTGGGCTTCACCGCGCCGGTGTGGGTCAAGGACGACTCGGCGAACCCGACGCACTCGTTCAAGGACCGCGTCGTGTCGGTGGCGATCACGGCCGCGCGCGAGTTGGGCTTCTCGCGTATCGCGTGTGCGTCGACCGGAAACCTGGGCAACTCGGTCGCGGCCCATGCGGCGCGGATCGGGATGCCGTCGATCGTGTTCGTGCCGTCGGACCTGGAGGCGCCGAAGATCGTCCAGTCGGCGATCTACGGTGGCACGCTGGTTGGCATCGAGGGCTCCTACGACGACGTCAACCGGCTGTGCTCGGAGCTGTCCGAGACCGACGAGTTCGAGTCCACCGGCTTCGTCAACGTGAACGTTCGCCCTTACTACGCCGAGGGATCGAAGACGCTCGGCTTCGAGGTAGCCGAGCAGCTCGGCTGGCGGCTGCCCGCGCAGTACGTCGCGCCGATGGCGTCCGGCTCGATGCTGACGAAGATCAACAAAGCGTTCAAGGAGCTGGTGGCGGCCGGCCTGGTGCCGTCGTCGCAGTGGAGCGTGTTCGGCGCGCAGTCGGCCGGATGCGCGCCGATCGCGACCGCGTTCGCCTCCGGTGCCGACGTGGTGGTGCCGGTGAAGCCGACCGGGATCGCGAAGTCGCTGAACATCGGCAACCCGGCCGACGGGCCGTACGCGCTGGACGCGGTGCGCGGGTCCGGCGGGGCGATGGCCGCGGTGGGCGACGAGGAGATCCGCGAGGGCATCCGGTTGCTCGCGCGCACGACCGGGGTGTTCGCCGAGACCGCCGGTGGCGTGACGGTCGCGGTGCTCAAGAAGCTGGCGGCCTCCGGCGAGCTGGACACCTCGCGCGAGACGGTCGTGTTCAACACCGGCGACGGCCTGAAGACGATCGACGCCGTGAGCGGGGGAGCGCGGCCGACCGCCGTGATCCCGCCGACGATCAAGGGCATGCGCGCCGCCGGCCTGCTGTAGTCCGGGCTCACTCCTGGTGCGCCGCCGCGGGGTGAGGTGCGCTGCGGCGGGGTGAAGTGCGCTGCGGCGGGGCGGGGTGCGCTGCGGCGGGGCGGGGTGCGCCACCGCGGGGTGAGGTGCGCCGCTCCTGCGGCGGTGTGTGGCGCTGCGGCGGGGTAGGTCACCCTGCAGTTCGACGGCGCCGGCCAGGTGACGCCGGTCGATGGCTGTATCGCCTCGGCACCGGTGGTTCCCGGAGCCGGCTCGCTCGACCTTCGAACCCGGGGCGGCGTCCACGCACTGAACCCGGCACCGGACTCGCCGCTTCCCCCACCCACTGACCAACGCGACGCCGCTCCCCCCACCCACTGACCAGAATCCCGGCCGGATTCTCGTCACAGCGTGGGGGAAGCGGAGCCGGACTGGTCGCGAGCGTCGGGCTGACGCGTCGCCGCGGTAATGGGCGCGGTGCGACCTTCCTGAGCTGGGCGGCTAGGACGAAGCAGGTGCCGGAAACCCCTGGCTAGCTCACGGCGCCGATCAATCGCGCATGCACATCGGGGTCGAGCACGCCACGGGCGGCGAGTGCCAGGGCCGCGGCACCGGCAGCGCCGGATCCGGCGCTGCGCACTTGCAGTGCGAAACCGGCCAGCCGCTGCAACACCGCCGAGCGCACCGGCCCGCCGGCGAGCAACGTGCCCGCCAGCACCAGTTCGCCGTACAGCGCGCGCGGCGATTGCCCGGACGAATCACCGGACGGATCACCGGACGAATCACCGGAAGTCACCGCGTACAGCCCGGCGACCAGCCGGTCCGCGGCCGCCTCGACAAGCCCTGCGGCCACGCGGTCGCCCGCCTCCGCGGCGCGGGTCACGAGCGGCGCGAGCGATCCGAGTTGCGCCGGATCGGCCGCGTGCAAGCGGGTGACGAGCACTTGCGCCAGGTCCTCGTCCGGGCGGGCTCCCACCTGCTCGGCGAGATGGGCACACAGCCGGGTCGCCGGCCCACGCCCGTCCCAGGCGTCGAGCGCCGCACGTGCTCCGCGCAGTCCCAGCCAGGCGGCCGAGCCCTGATCGCCCAGCGGCCAGCCGTACCCGTCGCAGCGCCGCGCGATCCGGCGGTGTCGCAAGGCCGCGGCTGCAGCGCCCGCGCCGGCCTGCAACAGCAAGCCGTCCGGCTGCGGCGTTCCGGAAGCGAAGGCCGTCTCCAGGTCGGTGACGACTTCGGGCCGGCCGCCGAACCCGGCTGACCACCACGCCATGTCCGCTGCGCTGCGGACGACGGCCGGTTCCACCGCCGCGCAACTGCCCAGCACGCCGCCGCATACACGGGCCGGATCCAGGCCGCCGAGTGCGCTCGCCAGCACGGCGGCGAAACGCCCCTGAGGAAAGCCGCTGTTCGCTCCGGGCGCGGCGCCCCGGCCGACAACTGCACCGTCCAGGGTGGCGATGAGCGCGCGAGTGCTGGTTACGCCGGCGTCGATGCCCACGACCAGTTCGGTCACCGCGCCAACCTAACAGCGGGTTCGTTCGCGCGGCGGCCGAGCGCCACCCGTCGAGGCCGATTTTGTTTGTCGTACCGACAAAAACCAGCGTGCCGCATGACCACGAACAGCACGCGCAACGGGGTGCGGCGCACTGTTGGCGAGGGGCGGTGGACCGTGTAGCGTCCGCCACGGTCGAAGTGACGAGTTTTCGCAAGCGAAGGACCACGGTCCCGCGGGAGCGTGCACTGCAGTATGCGGGACCAGAACGAAGACCCCGCCGCCACGAAGTGTGGTGGCTGGATTGGGCCCGCAGGGGACTGAGCAAGGAGTGCACGTGGCACAGGGCACCGTGAAGTGGTTCAACAACGAGAAGGGCTACGGCTTCATCGCCGTGGACGGCGGCCAGGACGTGTTCGTCCACTACTCGGCCATCCAGTCGGACGGCTACCGTTCGCTCGACGAGGGCCAGCGGGTCGAGTTCGAGGTGGCCCAGGGCCCCAAGGGTCCGCAGGCCGACGCGGTGCGCATCGTCGGCTGAGGCCGGCCCCTCGCGTCACGAACGCCCGGTCCGCACGGACCGGGCGTTCGTCGTCCGGGCAGGTCGCGGCCGCGCCTGCGGGAATCGGCCCGCGCTCAAGAACGTTGGGTCCGACATGAGCGAGACAGCACAGTTCGGCGCCCTGCTGCAGATGACCACCCTTCCCGGTCACCGCGAGGAAGTGCTGCGTGTACTGGGCAACTACGCCAACACGCTCGACGGCGAGCCCGGCACGACGCTCTTCACGACCGCTGCCGACCCGAATGACGAGGACGTCATCTGGCTGTGGGAGGAGTTCGCCGACGGTGCCGCCGTCCAGGCGCACTTCCGGCATGACTTCTTCCAGGCGCTGCAGCTGGAGCTGGCCGACCTGCTCGCCGAACCCGCGCTCGTGCGCCCGCTCGCGCCGTACGCGCGACGGGTCAATCCGGTTCCCGCGGAGTAGCCACTGCCGCACCGGGCGGCACGCGGTGCAGGGTGAGCACGAACGTCGTGGGCGCTCCGGGCGCCACCTCCAGCGTGCCCTGGTGCAGGGCGGCGTTCTCGCGGGCGATCGCCAACCCGAGGCCGGTGCTCCCGGCATCGCTCGCGCGTGCCGTGTCCGCCCGCACGAACCGGTCGAAGACCGTCGGGACGAGGGCCGGGTGCAGGCCCGGGCCGCAGTCGGCGACGATCACCTGCACCCACTGCGCGCGCCCGTCGATGGTGACCTGAACCGGCGGGACGCCGTGCTGCACGGCGTTGCCGATCAGGTTGCGCACCACCGTGTGCAGCCGCCGCGCATCGGCCTGCACCCGCGGGTCGCCGAGCACGCTGACCGAGACGTCCTGGTCCGGCGCGACCGTCCTGGCGGCATCGGCGGCCAGCGCCCCAAGATCCACCTGCTCCAGTTCCAGGCGCGCCTGCCCGGCGTCGAACCGTGAGATCTCCAGCAGGTCCTCGACCAGGGCGTTCATGCGCCTGCTCTGCTCGCCGACCAACTCACCTGCGCGGTCGCGGCGCTGGCCGTCGGCGCTGTTCAACCCCTCGGCTGCGGCCAACATCGCGGCGAGCGGGGTGCGCAACTCGTGCGAGACGTCCGAGACGAACCGCCGCTGCTGCTCCTGTGCCGCGCGCAACGCCCGCAAGGCGTGCGACAGCCGGTCGGCCATGTCGTTGAACGACAGCGCCAGTTCACCCAGTTCGTCCCGGCCGTGCACGGGTACGCGGGTGTCCAGGGCGCCCCCACCGAGCCGCCGGGCCGCCGCCGCCGTTTCGCGCACCGGCCGGCTGATCCGGCCGGACACCGCGAGGCCCAGCAGCAGCGCGACGACCAGCCCGGCGATGTCGAGCCTGATCAGGTCGCTGCGCAACCGGGCGAGTTGTTGCTCGACCGGCGTGAAGTCGTAGAACTCCACCAGCG
This sequence comes from Jatrophihabitans cynanchi, assembly GCF_027247405.1. Classification (NCBI taxonomy): domain Bacteria; kingdom Bacillati; phylum Actinomycetota; class Actinomycetes; order Jatrophihabitantales; family Jatrophihabitantaceae; genus Jatrophihabitans; species Jatrophihabitans cynanchi. Next base: position 2,898,430 of record NZ_CP097463.1, read on the forward strand.
CCACGTCGTTCTGGTCGAGCCGCCCGCCGATCGCGAGCTTGCGCGCACCGTCGACCCGGGTCCAGCCGTCGGAGATGCCGCCGCCGAAGCTGACGCTGACCGAGGCAGGGACGTCGCTCATGCTCGCGCCCGCGTCGATGTTCCGCGAGGTGTCGGACAGGTCGATCGCGGTCCAGGCGATGCCGCCGCGCTGGCCGACGAAGTCGCTGACCGCCTGCACCGCGGGGATCTCCGGCTGCCGTTTCACGGCGTTCGTCGCCTGCTGCAGGTCGGCCACCGCGCCGGTGCGGGCCGCGGCGATGAACCGGCTCTCGGTGCCGCTGCGCTCCAGCTCGTAGGCCGCGAACGTCACCACCACGGTGCTGCCCAGGACGGCAACCGCCACCGTTGCCGCGATGCGGGTGCGCAGGCTGATCCGCAGCTTCACGAGCCGACCGTCACGGCAAGACCGTCACGGCAAGACAAGGCGGTACCCCACCCCGCGCACGGTCTTGATCAGGGCCGGGTTGGCCGGCTCGTCCTCGATCTTCGCGCGCAGCCGCTGCACGCAGGCGTCCACCAGCCGCGAGTCGCCGAGGTAGCCGTAGTCCCAGACGCGCTCGAGCAGCACGCGCCGCGACAGCACCTGCCCGGCGTGGTGCACCAGCTCCAGCAGCAGGCGAAGCTCGGTGGGTGTCAGGTGCAGCTCGGTGCCGTCGCGATGCACGGTCATCGCCGCCTCGTCCAGGGTCAGCGAACCGATCGCGAACACCGCTTGCGCCTCTGCGGGCCGCGCGGTCGCGCGGCGCAGCACCGCCTTGATCCGCGCGTCCAGGACGCGCGGTTCGACCGGCTTGGTCACGTAGTCGTCGGCGCCGCACTCCAGCCCGACCACGACGTCGATCGGATCGCTGCGCGCGGTGAGCAGCACGACCGGCATCGCGTCGGCGCCGGCCAGCCGGCGGCACACCTCGAACCCGTCGATGCCGGGCAGCATCACGTCCACGATCGCCAGATCGACGCGCCGTTCCTGCGCCAGCGCCAACCCGTCCTCGCCGGTGGCCGCCGTCCGCACGCTGTGGCCGAGGCCGGTCAGCGCGAGCGAAAGAGCCTCGGCGACGGCTGCGTCGTCCTCGACGACGAGCAGCTGTGCCATGGGTCTCCTCCCGGTTACCGACCGTCCATCCTGTCCCGCCGATGTCCGGGACGAGTCATCACTGTGTCACAGGCCGGTCACGCCCGGCCGTGTCACATGCCGGTCACGCCGGAGCTGCGCAAACCGCGATCGTGACCGCATCGTCGAGCGGTTGGGACGCGACGGTCGCGCGGCGGTGACGTGCGTTCGCGACGGTGATCAGCATGAGCCTTCGCCGCCCCGCCGCCGTGATCGCCCTGTGCTGCTCGCTCGCCTGGGCCGCGCTGGTGGCGACCCGCATCGCCGACCGTCCGGCGAGCACCACCGCGGGACACCCGGAACACACCCTGTCGGACGTCACCGTCCCGTGGCCCGCGCACGGCCAGGCGGCGCTCGCGGTGGACGGTCGCGGTGACCTCGGCGCGTCCGGTGGCAGCCGGCCGGTGCCGATCGCGAGCCTGGCCAAGATGATGACCGCCTACCTGGTGCTGGCCGATCACCCGCTGGGCGGCGACGAGCGCGGCTTCACCGTCACCTTCCAGGACCAGGACGTGCTCGACTGGAAGCTGCGCAACGGCGGCGACCAGTCGCTCGTCCGCGTCGAGGCCGGCGAGGTGATGGACGAGCGGCAACTGCTCGAGGCGCTGTTGCTGCCCTCGGCGAACAACATCGCGATCGTGCTCGCCGTACACGAGGCGGGCAGCGTCACGGCGTTCGTGCGGCGGATGAACGACACCGCCGACCGGCTGGGCATGAAGGACACCACCTACACCGACCCGAGCGGGCTGGACGCCGGCACCGTCTCGACCGCCCCCGACCAGTTGCGCCTGGTCCGTACCGCGCTGCGGGACGCGACGTTCGCGGACATCGTCTCGATGCCGTCGACGTCGCTGCCGGTGGTCGGCGAGGTGGAGAACACCAACCCGCTGCTGCGGCTGCCCGGCTTCCTCGGGGTCAAGACCGGTTCGGACGACGCGGCCGGTGGCTGCCTGGCCTTTGCCGCTGTCCGGCGGGTCGGCGGCCGGCAGGTGACCGTGCTCGGCGTGGTGCTCGGGCAGCGGGACGGGCCGCTGCTGGCGGCGGCCGCCCGGGCTGCCCGGCCGCTCGCCGAGGCGGGCTTCCGCGCCGCCGAGACGCCGGGTTCGCGCTGACAGGCCGCCGCTTGCACTCTCCGGGGGCGAGTGCCAGACTTGCGTTAGCACTCGGCTATGCTGAGTGCCAATCCGGCCAGGGGTGAGGCGCTCGGGATGAGCGTCGTCCGTCGCGGGCACCGCCGGTCGGCTCACAAGCGTTGTTCATGAAGGGACGACACGCATGGCTAAGTTGATCGCGTTCGACGAAGAGGCCCGTCGTGGCCTCGAGCGCGGCATGAACACTCTCGCCGATGCCGTCAAGGTGACGCTGGGCCCGAAGGGTCGCAACGTCGTGTTGGAGAAGAAGTGGGGCGCCCCCACGATCACCAACGACGGTGTCAGCATCGCCAAGGAGATCGAGCTCGACGAGCCGTACGAGAAGATCGGCGCCGAGCTGGTCAAGGAAGTGGCCAAGAAGACCGATGACGTAGCCGGCGACGGCACGACGACGGCCACCGTGTTGGCGCAGGCGCTCGTCAAGGAAGGCCTGCGCAACGTTGCCGCCGGAGCCAACCCGATGGCGCTCAAGCGCGGCATCGAGGCGGCTGTGGCGTCGGTGTCCGAGGTGCTGAGCAACCAGGCCAAGGACGTCGAGACCAAGGAGCAGATCGCCGCCACCGCGTCGATCTCTGCCGCTGACAACACCGTCGGCGAGCTCATCGCCGAGGCGATGGACAAGGTCGGCAAGGAAGGCGTCATCACCGTCGAGGAGAGCAACACCTTCGGGCTCGAGCTCGAGCTCACCGAGGGCATGCGCTTCGACAAGGGCCACATCAGCCCGTACTTCGTCACGGACGCCGAGCGCATGGAGGCCGTCCTCGACGACCCGTACCTGCTCATCGTCGAGTCGAAGATCTCGAACGTGAAGGACCTGCTGCCGCTGCTGGAGAAGGTCATGCAGTCCGGCAAGTCGCTCGCGATCCTCGCCGAGGACGTCGAGGGCGAGGCGCTGGCCACCCTGGTCGTGAACAAGATCCGGGGCACGTTCAAGTCGGTTGCCGTCAAGGCCCCCGGCTTCGGCGACCGCCGCAAGGCCATGCTGCAGGACATCGCGATCCTGACCGGTGGCACCGTGATCAGCGAGACCGTCGGCCTCAAGCTCGAGAACGCCACGCTCGATGACCTCGGCAAGGCGCGCAAGATCGTCGTCACCAAGGACGAGACCACGATCGTCGAGGGTGCCGGCGATGCCGAGCAGATCCAGGGCCGGGTCAACCAGATCCGTGCCGAGATCGAGAAGAGCGACTCGGACTACGACCGCGAGAAGCTGCAGGAGCGCCTGGCCAAGCTGGCCGGCGGTGTTGCGGTCATCAAGGTCGGTGCCGCGACCGAGGTCGAGCTCAAGGAGCGCAAGCACCGCATCGAGGACGCCGTCCGCAACGCGAAGGCGGCCGTCGAGGAGGGCCTGCTCCCGGGTGGTGGCGTCGCGCTCGCGAACGCCACGGTGACCGCGTTCGAGAAGCTGGACCTGGTGGGCGACGAGGCGACCGGCGCGAACATCGTCAAGGTTGCGCTGCTCGCGCCGCTGAAGCAGATCGCGATCAACGCCGGCCTCGAGGGCGGCGTCGTCTCGGAGAAGGTGCTCGGCCTCAAGCCGGGCTGGGGCCTGAACGCCGCGACCGGTGAGTACGTCGACATGTTCGCTGAGGGCATCGTCGAGCCGGCCAAGGTGACGCGTTCGGCACTGCAGAACGCCGCGTCGATCGCCGCGCTGTTCCTCACCACCGAGGCCGTTGTGGCCGACAAGCCGGAGAAGGCTGCTGCCCCCGCGGGTGGCGGCATGCCCGGCGGTGACATGGACTTCTGATCGCTCGCGATCAGAAGCGTAGGTACAGCTGATCGCTCGCGATCAGAAGCGCAAGCGCGAAGGGGCGGTCCCGATCAGGGGCCGCCCCTTCCGCATCCCCGCCCCCCTCCGCATCCCCGCCCCCCTCCGCATCCCCGCCCCCCTCCGCATCCCCGCCCCCTTTCCGCATCCCCGCCCCCTTTCCGCATCCCCGCCCCCTTTCCGCTGAGTGGCGGGTTATCCGTTCAGTGGCGGGCTATACGTCGCCACTCAGCGGGAAAGCCGCCACTCAACGGCGCGAGGTGGCCAGCGAGTGCGCGGATGCCGTGCGATCAGCCGAGCAGCTGGTCCACGAAGCACCAGCGCCACGCCTCGCCCGGCTCGATGCTGCGCATCACCGGGTGGGCGGTCTCGCGATAGTGCCCGGTCGCGTGGCGCTGCGGCGAGGAGTCGCAGCAGCCCACGTGGCCGCAGGTCAGGCACAGCCGCAGGTGCACCCAGGTGGTGCCGTCGCGCAGGCACTCCTCACACCCTGCCGGTGTGCGGGCGGTGACCACACGCGGGGCGGCCTGCAGGTGCTCGCAGTCGCCGGCCCGGCGCGCGGCCGTGGTCAACTCGTCGTCGATACGTGAGGCGGCGTCCTCGACCCGATCGAGCATCGACTCCTCCGTATCGATCGCGGCGAGCGCGGTACGCAAGATCACGTCGTCGTACACGCCGGTGCTGCGCGCCTGCAGGATCGAGGCCCGTTCGGCCGCGAGCATCTGCATGCGCAGCCGGCGGTAGGCGGCCGCGGGCGGTTCGATCTCGGTCTGCGACCTGCCGAGCTGCTCCCAGATCTGATTGGTGCGCCGCGTCGCTCGCTCGCGCAGTTGGGCGATGACCTCCGGCGAGTCCTCCGGTGTCACCGCCAGGTCGAGCACCTGCAGTCCCTCGCGAGCGGCGGCGGTGACGAGCGCGGCGGTCTGCAGCGCGTCCTCGGCGGCGTCCGGGCCGGGCAGCCCGAGACGCCGTACCAGCCAGGGCAGGGTCAGTCCCTGGATCAGCAACGTCCCGGCGACGACGGTGAACGCGGCCAGGGCGAGCAGGTCCCGCTCGGGGGTGTCCGCGGGCAGCACGAACACCGCGGCCAGCGTGACGACACCGCGCATGCCTGCCCAGGAGACGATCGCGGCCACCGCCCACGGCCACTGGTTGCCGCGGAGCACCCGGATCGTGGCGGTCGCGCCGAAGACGTAGACGATGCGGACGATCACCGTGGCCACGAGCACCAGGGCGCACGGCGGGACGATGTGCGTCCACGGCAGGTGCTCGGAGCGCACCCCGTCCAGCAGCCGCCTGATCTGCAGCCCGATGAGCAGGAAGACCACGTTCTCCAGCAGGAACTGGACGGTGCGCCAGTTGATGTTCTCGGCGATCCGCGAACTTGCCGTCTGCAGCACCGGCGCGGCGTGCCCGAGCATCAGCCCGGTGACCACGACCGCGAGCACGCCGGACGAATGGAGCTGCTGCGCCGGCAGGAAGGCGACGTACGGCGCGGCGAACGAGAGCGTGGTGTCCAGCACCGGGTCGGTGATGCGCTTGCGGATCAGGGCTAGCACCAGCGCCGCGACGTAGCCGACGATCAGGCCGCCGCCGGCTTCGCGGACGAAATCCCAGCCGACGTGCCACGGCGAGACGGACGCCGACAGCGCGGCGATCGCCGTGTTCAGGGCGACGAGCGCGGTGGCGTCGTTGACCAGGCTCTCGCCTTCCAGAATGGACACGATGCGCCTGGGCATGCCGACCCGCCGCGCCACCGTGGTGGCGGCCACGGCGTCCGGGGGCGCCACGACAGCGCCGAGCGCGAACGCGGCGGCGAGCGAGACGCCGGGCACGACCCACCAGGACACGAAGCCGATCGCGACGGTGGAGAACGCGACGAGGCCGACCGAGAGCAGTGCGATCGGGCGCCGGTTGGTGCGGAAGTCGACGAGGCTGGTGCGGATCGCGGCCGCGTACAGCAGCGGCGGCAGCAGCCCGATCAGGACCAGGTCGGGGGTGAGCTGGATGTCCGGGAAGTGCGGGACGTACGAGAGCCCGACGCCGACCACGACCAGCACGAGCGGTTCGCTCAGGCCGATGCGGCGCGCACCGCCGGCGACGAAGCCGACCACGGCCACGATCGCCAGGATGTCCAGCGCGGCATGCACCGGCACATTGTTGCCTGCCGCGCGAGGCTGTGCGGTCAGCCGGTGCCCGGTTCGGCCGCCACGAAGATGCAGAACGGGTGTCCGGCCGGGTCGGCGAACACGTAGAGCGGCTCCTGCGGATCGGCGAACCGGTCGTGACGGACCTCGCCGCCGAGCTGTTGGACGCGGTCGCGCTGGCGGCCCAGTTCGTCGGCGGAGGGCACCCGCAGGTCCAGGTGCAACTGCTGCGGGATGCCGGCGTCCGGCCACGTCGTCGGGGGCAGCGACTCGACCTGCTGGAAGCCGAGCCGTCCCGGGCCGTTCGGATCGCGCAGGATCAACCAGTCGTGTCCGGCCGGGTCGGGCTCGCCGGCCGGGGCGTCTCATCGCCGGCCCGGTACTCGTAGCCCAGCAGTTGGCGGTAGAACTCGGCGAGACCGCGGGCGTCGGTCGTGTCCAGGACCACCGAGTTCAGGACGGGGAAGGCGTCTGTCATGCCCTACAGTCTGCGACCGGGTCGGCCGTGCCGCACCGATCTTCCTGCAGTTGGTGCCGGATCCGGTCGCAGCCGCAACCACGTCGCGCATGTCGATGCCGGTCAGTCCTCCGGCGCCACCTCCGCCAGCCGCTGCAGCGTCAGTACGGCCTTGGCGCGCAATTGCGCGGCGTCGATCCCGTTCACCTGGGCGCGCAGCCCGTCGTCCGCGACGTAGTCGTCGACATCGAAGAAGAAGTCTTCGAGTAGGCGGAACACTGGTTCTGGCCAGTTCGTGGCGTCTCGCTTGTACTGCGCGAGGAAGTTGTGTTCGAGCGTCTCTGCACTTGTGTCTCCGCTGACGAAGCGCTGCAGAAGTGCCCGGTACGGGGTGAGGGAGTCGCATCCGTAGTCGACGAATTCAGCCACCGCCCAGCACCCCTTTCGTGGTGACGTAGAGCAACTGCTTGGGCGACATCATCCAACCGCTGATGAAGCTACCGTCCAGCTTCTGGATCACCACAAGCATCGATTGTGCGTCGTAGTTGAGGATGACAGTCTGGCCGTGATACCTGCCGATAATGCGTGCTGTCGCAGGCCGGGCTACGAAGTCAGCAAGGCGATGTTCGAAGGCATCGAAGCCTTCGCGACCTCGCGGCAGGCGGATCCCGAAGTCGCTTGCGTGTTTGAAGTGGCTTTCGATCTGAGCGCGCGGCAGGCGGAGCGGCACGTCCGGCACTTCGGCTGCTGCTTCCAGGCGAGCGGCGGCCGCTTGCTCGGTCGTGGTGGCGGCGGCGACCGAGCGGGTCTGCGCCATGACCGGTCGAGCGGTCAGCAACGGGCGAAGGGACCTGCTGATCTCGGCGCAGCGCGGCGCGAGCCGGCCGATCGCCGCAGCACCGTCATGCGCCAGCCCGGCGAGGCGCGCAAGGATGGTGCTGATGCGCGCCGCGGTCGCCGCGATCCGGGCCACTTCGGCGCCCTGGGTCGGTGCCTGCGCGGCGCCGAACGAGACGAGGCTCAGCAGCGCACCGCCGCTCTCGATGGCCGCCGTCCAGGCGAGCAAGGTGGTGAGCTCGTGCTCGACCTGGGCGTGGGCGTGATCCAGGAACTCGGCGAACTCGACACAGTGCATGCCGAGGTCCTTGCACAGCTCGGCCAGTTGCTCGAGCGTGTCGCGTAGGCCGTTGCAGACGTCGATCGCGGTGTCCGCCTCGGGACTTGCCTGCTGGGCGATCACGTAGACCGCGTCGGCGACGAGATGGCTGGCGTCGTACAGTCCGCACGCACTCTCGTGCCAGGCGGTGGCGGCGCGATGCAGCCGGTCTTGGTGACCGTTCGGCCAGGCATACCCGACCAGGTGCGAGACCAGCCCCCACCCGGCCGGCCCACCGCCCGAGCCCCCGGTCGCTGACGGCAGCGCGCCCAGGAACACCGATCTGCTCCCGTACCCGAGGCCGGCCGGCACCGGTCCCGTCGCGCCTGCCGACGAATCCGCCTCGGCCGTTGCGTAGTTGATGCCGGTCCGTTCGAGCAGGTCAGCCAGCTGCAAGGCGGCGTTCAGCGCGTCCTGGACGCCACCGAGCGCTGCCCTCGCAGCCTCGTCGTAGGACGCCGCCCACCCCCGCGCGGCGGCGTCCGACCCGGCCATCGACGCCAGCCCGGACAGGCGGGCCGTCAGCGCCTGCGCCGCATCCTGGACCGTGCCGGAGACCGAGTCCCCGACGGCCGATCCGGCGGCGAGGTAGCCGGCCGGATCGACCGCGAGCGCGCCACCCATCTCTGCCTCCGAATCGGACATATCGGCCGGGCAGAGCCTATGCGAATCACGGGCCCGCTGGCGGGGCTGTGGACAAGGGTGATTCTCGACCGCGCCGGACGGAAGCGCCGCGGCCGCTAGGTCTTGAGCGGGTAGCTCGGTCGGGGGTCGTGTGCGGTGTTGCGGATGGGGGTTTGGTTGCCTGTCCAGGCGGGTGGGATCCAGTGTGGGATGCCTCCCCTGCCGGCTACGCCGTCATTGGCGGGGGGACTCCCATTGAGCATGCGGCACACCCAGCCGAGGCGTTCGAACGTGCGGTGGTGGTAGGTGCAGAGTAGGCAGCCGTTGTCGATGTGGGTGGGTCCGCCGTCGGCCCAGGGCACGATGTGGTGGACCTGGCAGTGTTGTGGGGGTGCGTCGCAGCCGGGGAATGAGCAGCCTTTGTCTCGGATGATCAGGGCGTGGCGTTGCTGGCGGGTGAAGATGCGGCAGGGGGTGCCGAGGGCTTCGATGCGCCGGTGTTGGTTGATCCAGACGGGTTGTACGAGGGTGTCCCCGCCGTCGGCCCACTGCCGGGCGGTGCTGGCGTGCACGATGGTGCCGTGTCCGGTGGTGGCGGTGCCGGTGCCGGTGAGGAACGCCTCGCGGGTCATGCTGAGTAGCAGGGTGCTGCTGATGCCGCCGCAGTCGGGCAGCAGTTCGGCGCGCTATCTGTCAAGTCAAATGAGACAGTTGTGGTCAGTTGATTTGGGGTTGAAGGTCGGGCTGGTTGATCCAGAACTGGATCGGCATGACCGGCGGGTGTGGTCGGCGGCCGAACCGGTCGGGGTGGGCGTGGTAGGCCGCAGTCAGCGTGTTCTGCCGCTGTTGATCGATCGCGTCGGCGGTGCCGAAGTGCACCGACGCGGGTGTATGCCAGGCGATGCCGGAATGCCGATGAATGTAGTTGTACTCGTGGAAGAAGCCGGCGCAGAACTGTCGGGCGTGCGCGAGCGAGGTGAACGAGGACGGGAACTCGGGCAGGTACTTCAGGGTCTTGAACTGCGCCTCGGAGAACGGGTTGTCATTGGACACGCGGGGTCGGGAGTGGGAGCGGGTGACGCCCAGGTCGGTCAGCAGCGCCGAGACGGGTTTGGAGGTCATCGAGGTGCCGCGGTCGGCGTGCACGGTATGCGGGACGGCGCCGTTGCGGTAGATCGCCTCGGCGATGAAGTCCTTAGCCAGCAGGGAATCCTCGACCGGGCTGACGATCCAGGACGGGTTGAACCGGGAGAAGATGTCGATCAGCACGTACAGCTGGAACCAGATCCCCTTGGCCGGTCCGCGCAGCTTGGTGATGTCCCAGGTCCACACCTGCGACGGGCCGTCGGCGAGCAGTTCGGGTTTCACTTTGGCCGGGTGGGTGGCCTGCCGTCGGCGTTCACGGCTCTGCCCAGCCTCGCGTGCGATCCGGTACATGCTCGAGGCCGAGCACAGGTAGCGGGCGTGTCAGATGGTCTGTGTGAGGGGTTGAGCTAACCCCGTGCGGGAGGCTCCTGCGGGAGCTGTCGCACAGATCGGAGAACACGATCATGACGATCACGATGATGCCGGGCGGCCGGGCCGCTGCGGTGAACGAGGTGCCGTCGGCGGTGGCCGATCAGCTGGTGTCGGCGACACTGGAGGACATGGCCAAGCGCAGCCGCAAGGACGAGCCGGTGCCACCGGCGCGGGTGGCGGCGCGCAAGCTGGTGGCCGAGATGGCCGGGCAGGGCTGGCTGGACGATCTGATGTCGAAGGTCGGTGACGACGGTGTCGCGTTGACCGGCGACGGCGGGTTCCTGCCGGAGATGATCAAGGCGGTGCTCGAGCGTGGACTCGAGGCCGAGCTCACCGATCACTTGGGCTACGAGCGTGGTGACCCGGCCGGGGCCGGGTCTGGCAACTCCCGTAACGGGTCGACGCCGAAGACGTTGTTGACCGAGGTCGGGCCGGTCGATCTGGACACGCCGCGGGATCGGGTCGGCAGCTTCACGCCCCGGCTGGTACCGAAGGGGACCCGCCGCCTCGGCGGCCTGTCGGACATGATCATCAGCCTCTATGCCGGTGGGATGACGGTGCGCGACATCGGCCACCACCTGCAGCGGGTCTATGGCACCGAGCTGTCCCATGACACGATCTCCAAGATCACCGACGAGGTCCTCGAAGAGGTCAAGGCCTGGCAGACCCGTCCCCTGGACGCGGTCTATCCGGTGATCTTCATCGACGCCCTGGTGGTGAAGGTCCGCGACCAGAACGTAGTGCGCAACAAGGCCTGTCACGTGGTGATCGGCGTCGATACCGACGGCGTGAAGCACGTGCTGGGCTTGTGGGTTCAGCAGCAAGAAGGCGCTCGGTTCTGGAACCAGGTGCTCGGCGAGCTGCGCAACCGCGGAGTGCGCGACGTGCTGATCGCCTGCTGCGACGGCCTGGTCGGGCTGCCAGAGGCGGTCGAGTCGACCTGGCCGCAGACAGTGGTGCAGACCTGCGTGGTCCACCTGATTCGCGCCTCGCTGCGTTACGTGTCCTACAACGACCGCAAGGCCGTCGCTGCGGCGCTCAAGCCGATCTACACCGCGGTCAACGCCGACGCCGCCTTCGACGAGCTCACCACGTTCGCCGACTCCGAACTCGGCAAGAAGTACGGCGCCACCGTCGCAGCGTGGGAACGAGCCTGGGACCGGTTCGTGCCGTTCCTGGCCTTCCCACTGGAGGTTCGCAAGGTCATCTACACCACCAACTCGATCGAGTCGTTGAACTACCAGCTCCGCAAGATCATCAAGAACCGTGGCCAGTTCCCCAATGACGACGCCATCATCAAGCTCATCTGGCTGGCCATCCTCGACATCGAAGACAAGCGCGCCGCTCTGCGAGAGAAGGACAAAGGCAAGCCGGCGAACAAGCGCACCGCCCCGCCCCGCCTGATCGAAGGCGCCACCACCACCGGCTGGCGCGCCGCCATCAACGCCCTCGACCTGGCCTACCCCGGCCGGCTCCCCGCCGGCCTCTAACCCAACGATCTTGACCACTTACACAGAAGACTTGACAGGCTCCAGGTAGCGGCCCTCGTCCAGTTCCCGCGCCCAGATCTGCCCGATCGACAGGTCCGCGTAGACCGGGCTGTTGATCAGCGTGAGCACCGCCGCCCGCTCAGCCACCGTCAGGGCCTGACCGTTGTCCGGCACCGCCCGCGCCGGCCGCGGGCCATGAACCGGTCCGCGGGCGTGCCGGTAGTGCGTCGCGCGGGACCGGCCGACAAGCACGCACGCCTTCTTGATCGATACCTCGGCGCTACGGAGTTCGGCGAACGCGGTGTTCATCGCCTCCTCGACGAGCTCGTCGTGCCCGTGCTCTCGGAGACGGTCTCCAAGAGCCCTTGCAGTTTTCCCATGATCTCCACCACCGCCTGCGACTTGGCCAACTCACGGGCCAACCGCTGGTTCTCCGCCCGCAGCCGGCCCGGATCATCCTTGCCACCCGAGCCGGTCACCCGGTGCGCCCGCCGCGGCGCTGACGCCCCGCTGGCCAACGCGTCTCGGGCCACCATCCACTTCTGCACGTGCGACTGGTACAGGCCCTCACGGCGCAGCACCGCGGCCTTCAGCCCGTGCGGCGCCGCCTCGTACTCGGCCACCACCCGCGCCCGATACTCCGCGGTGAACGAACGCCGGAACGGACGCGCCGCCGGATCAACCGCCGCTTCTGCCGGACCAGCCGCCGGATGATCAGCACCACCAGGAAGGGCCGGAATGTTGCTACTCACGAGACGATCTCCTGTCGTGCCCTCACCGGTGGCCCGGGGCTCCGGGGTGTCTCAACACAGCCTGACAGGGAGGGGCGCGGGCGGTGAGTTTGAGCGCCTCCAGGAGCGCGTCGTGGCGCCGTTGCGGCGCAGTCCGGGGGTCCTTCCCGCCATCGGCGGCAGGCTTGGGTTTGGCGAGCGTGTCGAACACTGTGCGCAGCCACTCGGTGAGTTCGGCGGTGCAGTTGCCGCTCAACCGGCCGGACCCGTCGGGGCGGATGGCGAGGGTGACTTCGCGTTGGCGTTGCCGCTGGGTTTCTTGGGTGAGTAGCCCGTCCGGGTCCAGTAGCGCGGTGACGTGCCGGGTCAGGGTGCGTAGTTGGTCCAGGTCCAGCTCGCCGGCCTGCTTCGTGAGGGTGTGTTCCAGGTCCCGGTCGACCTCGGCCCGTACCGCGTCGGGGAGTTGTTCGATGGTGTGCACGATCAGCCGGGCTGCGGGTTCGGACACCTGACCGGCGGCTTGCGCCGCGGCCAGGACCGGGTAGACGGGTTCGAGGGGTTCCCCGAGCAGGGTGCGGCGCGGTCCGAGTGCTTCGGCCGCGACGACGCGGGCTTTGGCCGCACCGATGCCGGCCCGCAGCACGCTGCGCGCCAGTGTCGTCATCGAACGCTCGCCGAGGGTGTGCGGGACGTTGCGGGTCTGCAACTGGGCGATGAGGGCGTGATCGATCGGGGCGAGGGTGCGGCGCCGGTGTTCCAGTTCGCGCCACAGGGCCAGGACTTCGCTGTCGCTGTGAGCGTCCAGCACCAGGGTGTTCAGCCGCTGCAACACGGTGTCGAGCTCGGCCAGCACGGTGCCGGCTTCCGGGTTAACCTGACTGCCGAACATGCTAGCGATAATAGCAGGTATGACCGACAGATTCCACCCGAAACAAGGCGATACTCGAGATTTCTCGACCAATTCCGGGCGATCGGAACACGCGAGGCGGGAGGGGACCACAACGGGTGCAAACCCAGCAGCCCAGCGCGAAGGCGACCGGCAGCGACAGCCGAAACGGCCGCAACCGCCGTCGGTGCGCCCTTCACCACGTTCGGAGGCGACTCGGCAGCGCGAGCCGACCGGAGGCGAACCGTCCCCATCGATGCGCCTTTCACCACGCGCGAACGCGACCCGGCAGTGCGAGCCAGGCACGAGCCGAACCACCACCGTCGCTGCGTTCTTTATCAGTGCCAGAGAGCGACCCGACAGCCGAGCGGGCATGAAATCTCCCATTGCGGCGGCTTTCACCGATAGCGCAGCGTGACGTGGCATCGCCGGCCGAGCAGGAGTTCGCGATCAGCTAATGGATCGGCCGGCCGATGTCGTGTGCGTGATGCACGAGGTCATGGGCGAAGTAGCGGCCCAGCGTGTCGACCGTGAACACCGAACCGTTCGATCGCCGTCCCGGCCGGTCCCAGGCGCCGCCGGGCACAGACGCGAACGCCGTCGCGATGGCCGAGGCGGCGTCGGTCAACTCCTCGGAGACGACCGCCGGCTGCTGCGTCCAGTACCGGTCCGCCAGCGCCGTCTCGTCCTGGTCCCAGTTCGCGAACTGCGGATCGTCCTCGGCCAGCATGAGCGCGAGCCGTTCGCCGAACCGCGTGCACACGTCGCGCACGTGGCAGCCGTACTCGAGTGGCGACCAGACGTCCGGTGCCGGGCGCTGCGCCGCGTTGTCGGCCGCGAGCGCCGCGCGGAACGAAGCTGCGGACCGCTGCACGAGGGCCGCAAGCTCGGTCCGCAGCAGCGTGCTGGCGTCGAAGCCGCACTCCGGGCACGGTCGTTCGAGCACCCAGGTCCAGTCCTTGTCATCGGGCGACGGGACCGCGGGCGCGATCATCTCGAACTCACATCGGCCGGCGGCGGTGCGGTGATCGTCAGCGGCGCGTCGAACCTGCTGATCGCGACGGTCACCGGAAGCGCCGTGCCGCCGAGCGCGATGTGCAGCGTGAACTTGACCGGGCGGTCGCTGCCGTCCAGCCACAGGTCGACCGGGATGCTGGTGCTGCCGAGCGTCTTCAACAGTCCGTCGAGCGTGCTGTTGCCGGTGCCCTTCTGCGGGTTCAGCTTCATCGTGTAGCGCGTGGCGTCCACGCCGCCCACCCGGTCGCTGCCGACCTCACGCACGTCCGCGGCCGAGCGCACCAGCCCGCTGACCACCGACAGCGAGGTCGTCACGTCGGACACGCTCACGGTGGTGGCCAGCGATTCGGAGATCGCGTTGTTGCTGCCCGCGTCGACCGCGACCCATGGTCTACCGCTGTCGTTCGCCGCGGTCGGGATCTTCGCGTAACTGCTCCCGCCCACGGTCACCACCTCGACCTGCAGCCCGGACTGCGTCAGGTGCACGTCCGTCGCGGTCGACCTGCTGCCGGCCAGTTGGACGTCCGCCGTGCTCTTGCCGCCGAGGGCGCCCGCGTCGATGTCCAGATGCGCCGACGTCAGCGAGGTCAGCGCGGTGTCCAGGCGGCTCGCGAGAGCAGCGGCCGCCACGCTCTTGCCGGAATCCACCCCGGACGAGGACGACGAGCAGCCGGCCAGCACCGCGGGCAGCAGGGCGGCGGCGAGCAGGCGGCGCGCGATCACCGCGACAACCTACTACCGTGCCGGCCCGACGTCTGCGGTGAGCGAAGCGCCGGCCGGTGCGAGCCCGGCCAGCACGATGTCGAGGGTGCGGCGCCACTGGTCCGGCCGGGCCGGCACCCCGACGGTGTGTTCGGCGGGCACGGCCGAGGCGAGCGCGAAGGCGACGTCGCGCCAGTCGAGGTCCGCGCGCACGGTGCCGCACTCCTGGGCGTGCCGAACCAGGCGGCGCACGGCCGCGGACAGGCGTAGCACCTGGGCCGTGAGTTCGGGTTGCCGCGGACGCGACAGCGCCTCGTGCAGGCCGCGGCTGGTGCTGAGCAGTTGGACGTACCGGGTCGCGAACGCGTGGAACGCCGCCACCGGATCCGGGTCATGACGACCCGTTTCGGCCAGCGTGGTCAGTTCCGCGACGAGGTCCAGGACGATGGCGGTGAACAGCGCGTCCAGGGACGGAAAGCGCCGGTAGAGCGTGCCCAGCCCCACACCGGCACGGCGCGCAACGTCGCGCGTCGTTGCGGCCAGGCCCTGCTCGTCGAGCGCGGTCCGGGCAGCCAGGAGCAGTCTGTCGGCGTTGCGGCGGGCGTCGGCGCGTGACCGGTCGGCGGCCCGCAACTGCTCTACGGCGCTCGGCACGGGACGGAGTCTAGCCGGGTCGGGGCGTAACCGGGTCGTCTCGTTCCGGTTTCCGGACCACTAACCGGAACAACATGACCCGGATAGACGAGCAGGGCGCAGGGCGAGGACGCACCAGACGATCTCGCCGCGCTCGTCGGTCGTCGTGTGGTCCCGGTCGAAGCCCAGCTTGTCCAGGACGCGGAACGAAGGCGCGTTCCAGGTGCGAACCGTCGCCCACAGCCGCTCCCGGCCGGTCGCGGCGGCGGCGTGCACGACGGCCGCGGCGGCCTCGGTGGCGAATCCGCGGCCGTGCGCGTCGCGGAACAGCTCGTAGGCAAGCTCGGGTTCGGCCGGTGTGGACCGGCCGACGACCAGGCCGCAGTATCCGATCACGGCATCGTCCGGTTTCGGCCGCAGCGCGTACAGCGCGAACCCGTCCGAGGCGTAGCGGTCGCGCTGGAGCTGCAGCCGCCCGGCGATGTCCGCCTCGGTCGGCCTGCCCTCGCCGCGCTCGGTGACGAGAGCCTGGGACGTCGCGATCGGGACGTCGGCCCACGGCGTCAAGGTGAGTCGCTCGGTCTCCAGCCGTTCGGGCATCGGCCGGAACCGACGCGGCGGCTCAGCCAACGACCTGCGCGCTCGGTGCGACCACTTTTCGCATCAGGCAGTGGTTCTTGCCCTTGGCTCGCTCGTACGTGAATCCGGCTCGTTCGAGCATGTCCCGGGTGCCGTTGTAGAGGAACGAGGACGAGACCTTCTTGCCGTCGACGTCGAACGGGTACGCCTCGACCACGCCGCCGCCGGCGGCCGCGATCAGTTCCAGGGCCCCGTCGAGGGCGGCGTTGGCCACGCCCTTGCGGCGATGCCGGCGGTCGACGAACCAGCAGGTCAACCGGTAGTCCGGCCGCGGGGCGCCCTCGAACTCGACCTCCGCCCGGTGCGTGATGCCCGGCAGTTCCTCCGGGCTGCCGAACTGGCACCAGCCGACCGCCGTCTCGCCCTCGAACACGAGCGCCGCGTGCGCCTCACCCGCCCGCACCAGGTGCTCCTTGTAGCCACGCCAGTCGCCGCCGCCACACTCACGCCGCTCGGCCATGGTCGCGTTGTGGAACCAGCAACACCAGCAGCCGCCCATCCCGGCACCGTTGTTCCGTTCGCACAGCGCGGCGAACGCGTCCCACGTCCGGCTGCTCAACGCCCGGATCTCATAGCCGCTCATCTGCCGTCTCCCACCGTGCGGGTGGCCTACCGGCAGAGCATCGCACAGCCTGCCGACACCTGTGGCGGCGTAGTCCAGACCGGCTCGACGACGACCCCGATGGTGTCTGCAGCGCTACAGCGGTCTCAAGAGATCGTCGGCGTCGACGATCGTGTACGCGTAGCCCTGTTCGGCCAGGAAGCGTTGGCGGTGCGCGGCGTACTCGGCGTCCAGGGTGTCCCGCGCGATGACCGTGTAGAAGTGCGCCTGCCGCCCGTCGTGCTTGGGCCGCAGCACCCGGCCGAGCCGCTGTGCCTCCTCCTGCCGCGAGCCGAAGGTGCCGGAGATCTGCACCGCGACGGCCGCCTCGGGCAGGTCGATCGAGAAGTTGGCCACCTTGGACACGACCAGCACCCGCTCCTCGCCGTGGCGAAACGCGTCGAACAGCCGTTCGCGCTCCTTGTTCGTGGTCGAGCCCTGGATGATCGGCGCACCGTCGAGCTCGGCGGAGATGTCGTCGAGCTGGTCCAGGTACGCGCCGATGACCAGCACCTGATCGTCCGGGTGCTGCTCGACGATGGTCCTGATCACCGGCAGCTTGGTGCGTGCGGTCGCGGCCAGCTTGTAGCGGTCCTCCGGCTCGGCCGTCGCGTACGCCATCCGCTCCGCGTCGGTCAGCGTGACGCGGACCTCGGTGCAGTCGGCCGGCGCGATCCAGCCCTGGTTCTCGATGTCCTTCCACGGCGCGTCGTAGCGCTTGGGCCCGATGAGGGAGAAGACGTCGCCCTCGCGGCCGTCCTCGCGGATCAGCGTTGCGGTCAGCCCCAGCCGGCGCCGCGACTGCAGGTCGGCGGTGAGCCGGAAGATCGGCGCGGGCAGCAGGTGCACCTCGTCGTAGATGATCAGGCCCCAGTCGCGCGAGTCGAACAGCTCCAGGTGCCGGTACTCGCCCTTTCGCCGGGTCGTCATCACCTGGTACGTGGCGATGGTGACCGGCCGGATCTCCTTCTTCTCGCCGCTGTACTCGCCGATCTCCTCCTCGGTGAGCGAGGTGCGGGCGAGCAGTTCGCGCTTCCACTGGCGGCCCGCGACGGTGTTCGTGACCAGGATCAGCGTGGTCGCCTTGGCGCGCGCCATCGCCGCCGCGCCGACCAGCGTCTTGCCGGCGCCGCAGGGCAGCACGACCACGCCGGAGCCGCCGGCCCAGAACATGTCGGCCGCCTGCTGCTGGTAGTCGCGCAGCGTCCAGCCTTCGGCGCGCAGCTCGATCGGGTGCGCCTCGCCGTCGACGTACCCGGCGAGGTCCTCGGCCGGCCAGCCGACCTTGAGCAGCGCCTGCTTGAGCCGGCCCCGCTCGGACGGGTGCACAAGCACCGTGTCCGGGTCGACGCGATCGCCCAGCATCGGCGCGATCTTCTTCTGCCGCAGCACCTCTTCGAGCACGGCGCGGTCCAGCGAGACGAGGACGAGGCCGTGCGTCGGGTGCTTGACCAGCTGCAGCCGGCCGTAGCGGTCCATCGTGTCGGCGACGTCGACCAGCAGCGCGTGCGGGACGGCATAGCGGCTGAACCGGACCAGCGCGTCGACGACCTGCTCGGCGTCGTGGCCCGCGGCTCGCGCGTTCCACAGCCCCAGCGGGGTGAGCCGGTAGGTGTGCACGTGTTCGGGGGAGCGTTCGAGTTCGGCGAACGGCGCGATCGCCGCGCGCGCCTCGGCGGACTGCGGGTGCTCGACCTCGAGCAGCAGGGTCTTGTCGGACTGGACGATCAACGGGCCGTCGGTCACATCGCTCCCGGGAAAAATGGCGGACTCACCAGTATCGCAACCGGGCGCAAGTGGTGCCGATTCCGTGCACTCTCACGCCGGGTCGTCGAACGGGGGAGCGTCGCACGGGGGATCCTCGAGCTGCGGATCCTCGGCCAGCACGCTCACCGCGATCAGCCGGTGCAGCGGGAAGGACTGCAGCCGCTGCGACGCCGGCTCGTGCCCGCGCACGAAGCCGCCGGCCATCGAGATCGGGACGATCGTGTGCCGGCTGGCGGTTCCGTCCGGTTCGGCGCAGTTGATCAGCACCTGCCGGCCGGCCCGGATCGCGTCCCGCAGCGTGCCCATCGTCGCTGCGGACGTCACGCCCGGAATCTGCTGGGTGATCGGCTGGACGCGCCGGCTGAGTGTCGTCAGGTCGTCGCCGGCGCGGATGCGGCGCACCAGGTCAGCCAGTTGCGGGCCGCCGGTGAGCGCCTGGCGGGTGCGGGCGGGCCGGGCCGCGGGACGGGACGGGGCGCGGGCGCTGTCGGCGCCGAGCGCGATCACCGCGCCGTCCGGCGCCTCGGCGGCCGGGGCGTAGCCGGTCTCGCGCAGCACCTCGAGCAGCCGGGCGACCGGCGCGCTGGACACGGCGACGGTCGGCGCGAGCCGGCGCAGCCCCAGTGGGGCGACATCGCGATCGGCCAGCACCCGGGCGAGCAGCGACTCGTCGTCGCAGCGCAGGTACGCGCCGGCCACACCGGCGCGCAACGCGCCGTGCCGGCGTCCGACGTCGTCGATCAGGTAGCCCAGCGCCTGCGGCACCGGCGTCCGGGAGCGCTCGGAAACGAAGTGGCGCAGTTCGGCCGCGCTGCGTCCGGCGTCGAGCGCACGGCGCACCGTGGCCTCGCTCACCCGGTAGACGCTGGCGCCGCCGGAGGACTCCAGGTCGGCGAGCAGCGCCAGGTCACGCGCCAGCTCCGGCGTCGGCGGGCCGGGTACCACCATGGTCAGGTCCGGTTGCAGCAGGAAGTGGTCCACGGGGTCGGGCAGCGCGCCCGCGAGCACCTGCTCGGCCACCGTGCGCGAGCCGTCCAGCAGGGTGCGGCTGTAGCCGGTGAGGCCGCCGGCCGCGGTGATCCCCAGCGTGTCCGCCTCGGCGAGGATCGCCGCTGCGAGCGGGCGCTGCGCGCCGGCACGCCGCGGTGCGTGCCACGCGAGCGCGTCGAGCACCGCGCCACGATCGAGCGGCGACGCGCCGGGTGGCAGGCCGGCGAGGGTGGCGAGCAGTTGGCCGCGCAGCGCGGGGATGGTGCCGCGTTCGGCGTCCGGCCCGAGCACGGCGATGATCCGGTCACGCTCGCCGCGCTGGCTGACCATGCTCGGCTGCCGGGTCATCGCCAGCCAGGCCGAGGCGAGCTCGGCCCACCGGGTGGCGGGCGGGCGGCGCAGCCAGGTGTCGTACTCGGCGGTGGGCAGGTAGGCCGACTCCAGCTCGTGGGTGGCGTTGATCAGCCCGGCCGCGGCCGCCGTCTCGGCGATCAGGGCCACGACGTCCTCGCCGACGCCCAGGTCCTTGGCGGTGCGGCGCAGGTCGCGTACCCCCACGCCTCCGGCGCGCAACTGACCGGGCGGTTGGGCGGCCCAGTTCTCGGCCAGCGCCTCGACCAGGCGCAACGCCTCCAGGACCGCGGTGCCGCCGGCGCGATCCAGCTCGTCCGGGGCGCGCTCGCGGACCGGCACAGGTGGCGGCTCGGTCCGGATCGTGCCCAGCGGTGCCCCGCGCAGGGCCACGCCGACCTCGCGCGGCAGCTCCACGGTCTGCGGGCCGACAGGCACCAGCAGGCCGCGACTCACCAGGCGGTGGGGTGCGGCCGGCGCGGCGCCGGCCCGCGGCGAGTTGCGCAGCGACCCGACCGGCGGGCCTTGCGCGAGCCGGTCGAGCACGTCGCGCTCCTCGCCGTCGCAGGCGTCGATCAGCTCGCGCACCCGGGCCGGATCGGCCAGGACGGCAGCGACCGCCTTGCCGGCGCGTGGCTGCCCCGCGGGGGGCAGCCCCAGCGCGCGCAGCACCGGGGCCAGTTGCACGTCGGGGACGGCGCGCAGCAGCACGTCTGCGGGGCGGCCCAGGCCGGCCGGGTGCGCGCCGACGCTGTCGGCGACCCCGGCCACCAGGTGCGCGGTGGGCGCGCCCCAGAGCAGTCCGAGGTCGCGCAGGTCGTCCACCGCGCGTTCGAAGTCCGCTGCGGGCAGCTCACCCAGCAGCTCCGCGGCAGCCTGCAGGCGCACCCGCCCGTCGGACGCGGCGGCCAGGCTCAGCGCCTCGAGCACCCGCAGGCTGAGCTCGTCCAGGGCATCGACCGCGCGCTGCACCGAGGTCCGGACCGACAGCCGGCTGGCGAGCGCCGGCAGGTCCGCCGGTGCGGGCAGCGCCAGGTCGGGGCGGCGGCGCAGCAGCTCGGCCAGCTGTGCGTCATCGCGCCCGCGCAGCCAGTCCGTGAGGGTCGTGGCCACCCCCTCCTGGGCGTGCGCCGCACCGTCCTGCTGGGTGTGCGCTGCACCGTCGGTCCGCGACGCGCCGTCGGGACGGCTGGACTGCTCAGGGACTTCGGCCGTGGCTCAGCGCCCTTCCGCGAGGTGCGGACGGTCCGCGGGGCTCGGGTGCTCGTAACGGATCTTGTCCAGCGGCAGCGGGAACTCCAGGTCCGGACCGAACGGCGACATCGATCCGGCCTTGTCCGACGCCAGTTCGTTCACGTGGAAATCGTCGGAGTGAGTCCGGCCCGAGCGGAACTGCTCGGGGGTGCGCGGCGTACTGCTGGCCATGGTCGCCCTCTCACTCGGCACGGGTGCAGTTGTTCAGTGTGCCATGTGGCCCAGTTCGCGCGCGGCGGCCCGCTGCTCCTCGCGCCCGGCACGCAGGCCGCCCCAGACGGCCACGGCGAAGCCGAGCGGTGCCAGCAGGCAGGCCAGGTTGAGCCACAGCGGGCGGTCGTGGACGTCCAGGAAGAACGGCAGCACGTCGATCGCGATGAACACCAGGCCGGCTGCGAACAGGACGAGCCCGATGCGCACGGGGCGGGAAGCGGGCAGGACGGGTTGGCGCACGCCTTCAGTATCCCTGTGCTTGTTCGGCCCCCGGCAAGTAGCCTGTAGCTGAAGGCACCGCGTGCGTGCGGTGCCTTCACCTGCGTTCGATCCGGACGTGCGGCGATGCGTTGCGACCCGAGGAGTACCCGGTGCCTACCGGCAAGGTGAAGTTCTTCAGTGCGGAGAAGGGGTTCGGCTTCCTCTCCTACGACGAGTCCGCCACGGGCGAGGACGTCTTCGTGCACCGTGACGCCCTGCCCGCCGGTGTCACCGAGCTCAAGCCTGGTCAGCGCGTCGAGTTCGGCATCGTCTCCGGTCGCAAGGGCAACCAGGCGATGCAGGTACGGCTGCTCGACCCGGTGCCGTCGGTCGCCCGCGCTGCGCGCAAGCCGGCCGAGGAGATGGCCCCGCTCGTCGAGGACCTGATCAAGCTGCTGGACAGCGTGTCCAACTCGCTGCGCCGCGGTCGCTACCCCGACCGCGCCGAGGCCCGCAAGGTCGCCGGCCTGCTGCGTGCCTTCGCCGACAACCTGGACGCCTAGGCCTTTCGCGCGCGGTCGCCGCGGGAGCACGCTCGTGTTGCTGGAGGGCGGTGTGAGCACAGATCGTGAGCGAGTACCTGACGGCGACCGGCAGACCGTGATCGAGCGGGATGGTGTCGCGCGCCGTCGTGCCCGCGATTTCGACGGCCTCACGGTGGCCGAGGCCGAGCGACTTGCCGAATCGCTTGGGCTCACGTTGCGCGTCATCGCGCCCGGGCAATGGCGGACCGATGACTACCGTCTCGGTCGCGTCACGGCGCAGCTGAAGGACGGGCGGCTCACCGACGCGAGCGCCGGCTGACAAGCCGGAGCCGACCAGTACCGAGTCGGCGCTGTTCGTCCGCGACTCTGCCGCACTGACGAGCGGTCGGCGTATCGCGCGGTGGGCACGCGGCCATGCTGGCAACTGGAACATGCGTAAGCCACTCTCATTTCGCTACGGCACGCGCCGACAGCGGCATATCCGGACGTTGCTTGCGGCACGCGCGTGACACCGTGTACTGCATGAAACACATCATCGACCGCCACGCCGCAGCTGATGAGATCCGCAGCCGCCTGGATTCATGGCGGGCAAAGGGATTCGTCGTTGATCCTGTGACCTGGGCCGACGGCCAGACGACCGTTAACCCGATCACCACCGACCGGAATGCTGTTCGGGGCGACTACTCGGTCGGCGTGAAGGCCCGCCGCGACGGCGCCGAGGCACAGGTCGTTCTGTACAGTGGCGGCTGGTGCGACCTGTCGTTCTGGTCCGGCAACCCAGAGGACGACCCGGTCGACGAAGCACCGGGCTGGGAAGACCGGCTCGACCTTGAAGGGTTCGCCCGGGTCCTGGACCGATTCGAGAGGACGCTTCTCGGCTCGTTCCGCTCTAGCCAGGAGTCAACGACTCCGCTGCCAGCGACTGCGGCGCTCGGCGGCATGTGCGGTCGCTGCTCGGGTGCAACATCGCAGAGGTCCAGTGCTGTCATAGGGACGTGCGGCTAGTCGAAGCCAAGCGGTTCGCTCTGACGGCGGTCGGATTCATTGCCGTTGCCGGGGCCGCCTGCGGCTGCGCTAGCTCGGCGACGGCCGGACGCGTCGGTGACCAGCCCGGTTCCGGTGTTCCCCAGACGTCGGCAACGACTCTGGTTCCCTGGATCGATGCTCCGCCGCCGCCGTACCGGGCGCCCGCGACCTCGACACCGCCAGGTCTGCTGGCGAACGCGCGGCCGTGCCGTGCGGCCGACGTCTCCGCCAAGCCCGAGAAAGGTAGCGGTGCCGGTGGGCATTCGGTGACCTACGTCCGGTTCCGCAACGTGAGCCGGTCGCCGTGCCTGCTGGCGGGCTATCCGGCGGTCACCGCGACCGAACCACACCGAACCGAAGTCGCCGGGACCGACGGCAGCTTCTTCGACATCGGCCGTCCCGCCAACCTGTCACTGGGCGGCAGCAACACGCTGCTGGGACTCGAATCAGACGCCTACTGCGCCGCGAGACCCGGAGGGGGAGGCGGCGGCGCGGACTACCGCTCCTTCGTGATCACGATGCCCGGCGGCGGCGCGGTGTCGATCACCGTGCCGGACCCCGGGCTCGACCTAACGTGCGGCCTTCACCTGACTCACTTCTTCGACCCGGACTATCCGCAGCCGGTGCCGGTCTATCCACTGGACGTGCTCACCGTCCGGCTCGTGCTCCCGGCAACGGGCCGCGCCGGCCACACCCTGCGCTACGAGGTCGACCTGCACAACCCCAGCGGCCAGCCCGTCGACTGGAGCCGTGCCCGGGATACGTCGAGGCGCTCGGCAGCGCCGCGTCGGTCAAGAAGGCGTACGCGTTGAACTGCACCCCTGTGGCCAGCCTCGCGCCGGGCGATACCGCTCGATTCGCGATGGAGTTGCCGGTACCTGCCGGCACGAGCGCCGGGCCGGTTGCGGTCGAGTGGGGCATGAACAGTTCGCAGGCGAACGCAAGGGGAACCGTCCTGATCGCGTGAGTCGATACGACAGTCGCGCGACCATCGGCAAGATCGTGCGCTGGTCTGACACCATCATCTGGTGGATCGCGCCGATTACGAGGACATCGCCGGGCAGCTACGGGGGCTGCTGATCCGACTGGACGATCGGCTGTCGAGTAAGGACGCCGCGCTGATCGCGGAGTTCATTGATGTCGGCGAACCTGGCCTGGCCCTCGAATGGATGGCCGACCAGCTCAGCGAGTACGACCAGCCGCTGGCGTCAGACGAGCGGGTTGACATGCTTGCCCTTGTAGAGCGCATGCAGATGAAGGATCGGGCGTCGCGCGCCTTGGCCTCCTGCCCGGAGACGTAGCGCGGACGCGCGCTCATCGGCATGTTCGGACGGTTCGGTCGCCGAACGGACCGCAGTGCTCGAATAGGACCACCTAGCCGGCGTTGCCGCGAGGCGCGTTCGACTCCCTTGTCCTGCGATCGGCCTGAGCCTGCCTCAGCGCAGTGGCGGGTTGCGCGGCGTCAGGCCGGCCAGGTGGGCGCGGCTGAGCAGGGTGTCTACGGCGGCGTAGCCCTCCTCACCCAGGTCGCGGGTGAACTCGTTGACGTACAGGTCGATGTGCCGGCGCTGCACGTCCGGCGACATCTCGTCGGCGTGCTCGGCGACGTACGCGGCCGACGCGTCCGGGTGCGCCCACGCGTACTCGACGGACGCGCGCAACACCGCGGTCAGCGCGCCCGCGTCCAGGTCGCGGCGGGCCAGGTCGCGGCGGGCCAGGATCGCGCCGAGTGGGATGGGCAGCCCGGTGTCCTGCTCCCACCACTCGCCGAGGTCGACGAGGGACGTCAGCCCGTACTGGCCGTAGGTGAACCGGGCCTCGTGGATCACCAGGCCGGCGTCGTAGGCGCCGTCGCGCACCGCCGGCATGATCTGTGTGAACGGCACGACGTCGATCCGCGCCGGACGGCGCCCGGCGGCCCACAGCCGGAACAGCAGGTACGCGGTCGAGCGCTCCGAGGGCACCGCCACGGTCGCGCCGTCGATAGATTCGCGGCCGTCGCGGGTGAGCACCAGCGGGCCGCAGCCGCGACCCAGCGCACCGCCCGCGGGCAGCAGCGCGTAACGGTCCAGCAGCCAGGGCAGCGCCGCGTACGACACCTTCACCACGTCGAACTCGCCGCGCTCGGCGGCGGTGTTGGTAATGTCGATGTCCGCGTAGGTGACCTCGGTCGGCGGGGCGTCCGGGATCAGCCCGTGCGTCCAGGCGTGGAAGACGAACGTGTCGTTCGGGCAGGGCGAGTAGGCGAGCTTCACGGCACCAATCCTGCCGCGACCGCAGCGACGGCCACGCCCAGGGCACCGAGTGCCTCCGGGATGCGCCAGGCGGAGCGATCGCGGGGCCCGACGGGGTTGCTGATCGCGCGCAGCTCGGCGTAGCGGACGCCGTGCAGCACGGCCGCCGCGGCCACGCCCGCGCCCTCCATGCCCTCGGCGACCGCGTCCGGGAACCGCTCGACCAGCCGGGCGGCGGTGTCGGCGGTGCCGGTGACGGTCGCGACGGTGAGCACGCTGCCGAGGTGCCCGCCGGTGCGGTCGACCAGCTCGACGGCCAGCTTCGGGTCGACGTCGTAGCTGTCGACGCCGAAGCCCGCGACCGACGCCGGGACGTACCCGTCGGCGGTCTGCACGCCCAGATCGGCGAACACGATCCGGGACGCGACCGCGATCTCGCCGATCCCGACCGGCCCGAAGCCGCCGCCGATGCCCGCGCTCAGCACGAGATCGTGGGTGCCAGCGGCAAGCGCGGCCGAGGCGGCGGCCGCGGCGGCGGCCGGCCCGACGCCGCCGACGATCACCGCGACCTCCGGCGACGCGGCGCGGATCGCGGCGCACTCGGCGTCGACGGCGGTGACGACCAGCAGGCGGGTCACGACTTGGTCTGCGACACCTTCACCAGGAAGCTCCACGTGCTGCCGTCGGGCTTGCCGCCGTCGAGCTCGTCCACCCGCACCAGGAACGGGCTGCCGTCGGCGGCGTTGCTCGCCACCCGGTAGGAGTGGCTGTCGGTGATCGGCCCGCTCGCACCGAGCACCTTCGTGATGTCCTGCAGCGAGAGCGCCTGCACCTGCCAGCCGTTGGATTTGACCGCGTTCGGCACGTCGATCAGCAGCTTGTCGTCGGAGCCGAGGGTGAGAGTCGGCAGGTCCAGGGCCTGCTTGCGGCAGTGCTCGGTGTCGAAGCAGTACGTGGACGGGGTGATCCGGACGACCTTCCCGCCGCCGAGCACGCTGACCTCCGGGGCCGGCTTCTGGCACGCCGTCAGCAGCCCGGCCACGGCCAGCGCTCCGACGGCGACGGCGAGCAGGCGGCGGAACCGGGGCATGGTGCTCCTAACGGGGATCGGTGCGCGGCGGCCCCACGCTACCGGGCCGTTGCTGCCGGCCGCGTTCGGATGTGGCCTGCTTCATGGCCCGCTGACGCAGCGTCAGCACGATCGCCACCGCACCCACCAGCACCGCGGCGACCCAGAACCCGATCGCGCCGCCGGAGTGCCTGCTGCTCGGCAACACGACGCCGATGGCGGCACCGACGACCCAGGCCAGCTGCAGGAACGTCTCCGAGCGGGCGAACGCGCTCGAGCGCATCGTCTCGGCGACGTCGCGCTGGATCAGCGCGTCCAGCGCGATCTTGGACAGCGCGTTGACGACTGCGCTGATCAGCATGCCGAGCACCGCGAAGGTGATCGAGAACGTGATCGCGACGATCAGGCAGGCGGCCGCGGCGACGACCGTCGAGAGCAGGATTACCAGCTCCGGCCGCCGCAACTTGATCTTCGTGCCGATCGCGGTGCCCAGGAAGTTGCCCACGCCCGCGGCGATCACCACCGCGCCGAGTTGCAACGCGGCGTCCAGCCCGTGGACCGTCGACTCGACGTAGAACGCCAGGTAGATCGTCAGCAGCCCGGACAGCAGGCGCAGCACCGACTCGCCCTGCAGCGCGGCGACCACGTGCGGGTCGAATCCGCGTTGCGCCCAGGCGATCAGCCGCCCCAGCCGGGGCACCGGTTGCTGCGCGACGGGCCGCGACGGCTGGCTCGGGTGGCGCGGCGCGGCCACCGACGAATCGACCTGGGGCGGCAGCTTGAATGCGAAGAACGCGCACGCGCCGAAGCCGACCGCGGTCACCAGCAGGCCGAGCGTGTACGAGCCGGTGACCTTGATGACGACGCCGACGAACCCGCCCAGCACGATGGTGGAGCCCAGCCCGAAGATCGACAGCCGGGCGTTCGCCTCGGTCAGCTCCATGCCGGGCGGGACGAGGCGCGGCGCCGCGGCCGCGCGCACTACGCCGTACGCCTTGGACAGCACCAGCGACCCGAGCGCGCAGGGGTAGAGGATCAGCAGCTCGCTCGGGTGCCCGGCCATGATCAGCGCGAGGATGCCGCGGCCGACCGCGGTGCCGGCCATCGTCCAGCGCCGGCCGTGCTGGAACCGATCCAGGACGGGCCCGATCACCGGTGCGACGAGCGCGAACGGCGCCATCGTGATCAACAGGTAGAGCAGGACGTTGCCGCGCTGCGCATCGGTCGACGCGCCGAAGAAGACCGTCCCGGCGAGGGCGACCGTGATCATCGCGTCGGTGCCGTAGCTGAGCACCTGGTTCCAGATCAGCGCGGTGAGGCCGGACTCGTTCGCGCCGTCGGCCTTGCTGGCCGAGATCACCTTGCGGGTGATGGTGCGCGCAGCTCGGTTCGTCTGGCTGATCGCCGCGCGAGTGATCGAGAGCGCGGGCGGTCCCGGCTGGCGTGCGGCCGCGTCCGGAGCGTGTCCGTGGTGATAGGTCGGGTTGCCGAAGCCGTCGACCTGGGGTGGCGGGCCGTAGGACGGCGGGGGATAGCCCTGCGGGGGATAGCCCTGCGGGGGATAGCCCGGCGGTGGATGGCCCTGCGGGGGACGCGACGGTTGTGGCGGGGGCGGTTGTGGCGGGACGATGCCGGGTCCGTGACTGGTGTGCCCGGACTTGGAGAACCGCCCGCGCGGCGCGCCGCCCCGGCCCGGGGGGCCCGAGCGCGGGTGCTCGTCGCTGCGACCTGCCACGTGCCCATCCTGCCGCACCGGTGCGACCTGCCGGAGGTGTTTGCCGGGCCTGGGTGCGCGGCAACCGGCGCTGATCAGCCACAATGGTCCGGTGACTTCGAGCCAGCTGGGTTCTGCGCCCGCCGATGCCGTCCTCGCCGCAGCGGTCGAGCTCGCCCGCGAGGCGGCCCTGGCGGTCGGCGCCGGCACCGTGGGCGAGTACCTCGGCGCCTACGGCGAGGGCGATCGGCTGCTCACGCACACCTTCGCGACCACCCAGCCCGGCTACGCGGGCTGGCACTGGGCGGTGACCCTGGCGCGCGCCCCGCGTGCCAAGGTGCCGACCGTCGACGAGATCGTCCTGCTGCCCGGCGACAGCGCGCTGCTCGCGCCGCAGTGGGTGCCCTGGCACGAGCGGCTGCAGGCCGGTGACCTCGGCCCCGGCGACCTGCTGCCCGGCACGCCGGACGACCCGCGGCTGGTGCCGGGCTACGTGCAGTCCGACGACCCGGCGGTCGAGGAGGTCGCGTTCGAACTGGGCATCGGTCGCGAGCGGGTGATGTCGCGCGAGGGCCGGCTGGACGCGGCCGAGCGCTGGCACGACGGGGACTTCGGCCCGGACAGCTCGATGGCGCGGCAGGCGCCGGCGCACTGCGGCACGTGCGGGTTCCTGTTGCCGCTGGCCGGTTCGCTGCGCGCGGGCTTCGGCGTCTGCGGCAACGAGATCACCCCGGCCGACGGCCACGTGGTGAGCGTCGAGTACGGCTGCGGCGCCCACTCGCAGGCTCAGGTGAGCATCCCGCCGCTGTCCGAGCGCAGCGGTGCCCTCTACGACGACGGCGACGAGCTGAGCCCGGGCTAGAGGGTGCGTCCCTCGCGGCGGTGCTTGGCCATCAGCAGGTAGCCGAGCAGTCCCAGCACGCCGCCCGCCAGGCACGTCCAGAGCCAGACCCGGTGATCGTGGCGACCCAGCCAGGACCAGAACGGCAGCAGCACCACGAAACCCAGGAACCACAGTGCGGTGCCGGCCAGCACGACCTTGCGGGCGTCCAGACGCACCGCCGGTGGCCGGGCCAGACCCCTTCCGGGGGGACCCGGCGTCGAGGGTGTGCCCACGATGGTGCAGGCTACCGCGCGTGACCCGCGCGACGAACACGCAAGCGCCCCCGGTGGCGCACCGTACCGGCCTCGACCGCTTCTTCTCGATCAGCGAACGCGGCTCGACCGTCAGCCGTGAGGTACGCGGCGGCCTGGTGACCTTCGTGACGATGGTGTACATCGTCGTGCTGAACCCGCTGATCATCGGCACCGTCCCGGACAAGGGCGGCCACTATCTCGGCGGCGGCAGCGGGCCGGACATCGCCGCCGTCGCGGCGGTGACCGCGCTGGTCGCGGCGGTCATGACGCTGCTGATGGCGTTCCTCGGCCGGTACCCGTTCGCGATCGCCACCGGCCTCGGCCTCAACGCGTTCGTCGCGTTCCAGGTGGCCAACGTGATGTCGTGGCCGGCCGCGATGGGCATGGTCGTGATCGAGGGCCTGCTGATCACCGTCCTGGTGCTGACCGGGTTCCGCACCGCCGTGTTCTACGCGATCCCGCAGCAGCTCAAGAGCGCGATCGCCGTCGGCATCGGGCTGTTCATCGCGCTCATCGGCTTCGTCGACGCCGGCTTCGTGCGCCCCGGCGCAGGTACGCCCGTCGACATCGGCGTGGGCGGGCACCTGCGCGGCTGGCCGACGCTGGTGTTCGTCGTCGGCGTGCTGCTGATCGCGGTGCTGATGGTGCGCAAGGTCAAGGGCGCGATCCTGATCGGCATCGTCGTGTCGACCGTGCTCGCGGCGATCATCGAGCAGATCGCCAAGATCGGTCCGCAGACCGACGCGACCGGCAAGCTGGTCAACCCCACCGGCTGGGCGCTCAACGTGCCCAGCTTCGACGGCAAGCACTTCGGCGCCCCCGACCTGAGTCTGGTCGGGCACTTCTCGCTCGGCGGCGGGTTCAGCGCCGTGGGCATCGTGTCCGGCATCGTCATCGTGTTCTCGCTGGTGCTCTCGGACTTCTTCGACGTCATGGGCACGACGGTCGGGCTGACCGCCGAGGCCGGGTTGCTCGACAAGGAGGGCAACGTCCCGAACATCGGCCCTGTGTTGCTGGTCGACGGCCTCGCCGCGGTCGCCGGTGGCGCGGCGAGCGCGTCGTCGGCGACCACCTACGTCGAGTCGGCGTCGGGCATCGGCGACGGCGCGCGCACCGGGCTGGCCAGCATCGTCACCGGCCTGCTGTTCGCCGTGACGATCTTCCTGTCCCCGCTGGCGCAGTTCGTGCCGTCCGAGGCGGCCGCGCCGGCGCTCGTCGTCGTCGGCGTGCTGATGATGGGGCAGATCAGGAACATCGACTTCGGTGACTTCCAGATCGCGCTGCCGGCGTTCCTGACGATCGTGCTGATGCCGTTCACCTACTCGATCACCAACGGCATCGGCGCCGGGTTCGTCAGCTACGTCGTGCTGCAGGTCGCCGTGGGCAAGGCACGCCGGGTGCACCCGCTGATGTGGGCGGTGTCGATCCTGTTCGCGGTGTACTTCGCGATCGAGCCGCTGAAGACGATGTTCGGGATCAACTGAGCCGGACGTGACCGGGTCGGCGGCGCACACCGGTCCGGCCGCCGGGCCCGCGGTGCTGCGCGCGTTGCACTGCCGGGCCACGACCGTGCCGCTCGGGCCCGGGCCGCCACCGGAGGCGGTGCTGCGTGCCGCGTCCGGACTGGACGGAGTCGTGTGCCTGACCGGCGACTGGGCCGGTGGCGCGCTGCTCAGCTGGGACCCGCTGCTCGTGTCGAGTGATCCGGCCGCGCTCGGCTCGGTACCGGCGTCGGCCGACGGCGCGGCCGACCTCGTCGGCGGCGGCTGGTTCGGCTGGCTGCCGTACGACGGGCCGGCGCGGCTCGCCTTTCACGACCACGTGTTGCGGCACCGCGACGGGCAGTGGAGCTTCGAGACGCTCTGGAGCGAGCAGCGTGATGCGGTGCTTCAGGCGCGGCTGGACGAGGCGAGCGCGTTGCTCGGTATGCAGGTTCCGGCACGCGAGCAGGCATTCACGGTCGGGGCGTTCGACGGCGCCGATGCGGGTGTGCACCTGGCCGCGGTCGAGCGCGCGATCGAGCTGATCCGCGCGGGTGAGCTGTACCAGGTCAACGTCTGCACCCGGCTGTCCGCGCCGTTCGGCGGCTCGGCCGCGGCGCTGTTCGCGCGCGGGTCCGCTCAGCTGCGCCCGCGGTACGGCGCGTTCCTGGACGCGGGCGAGTACGCGGTGGCGAGCCTGAGCCCGGAGTTGTTCCTGCGGCGCCGCGGGCGCGACGTGTGCACGGCGCCGATCAAGGGCACCTGGCCGGGGACGTCCGGCGACGGCGCCGCCCGGTTGCGCGCGTCGACCAAGGACGCCGCCGAGAACGTCATGATCGTCGACCTGATGCGCAACGACCTGGGCCGGGTCTGCGAGACCGGGTCGGTGCGTCCGCTCTCGTTGCTGCAGGTGCAGGCGCATCCAGGGCTGTGGCACCTGGTGTCCACCGTCGCCGGACGGTTGCGTGCGGGCGTGGACGACGCGGACCTGCTGCGCGCCACGTTCCCGCCCGGTTCGGTGACCGGTGCGCCCAAGGCGGCGGCGGTGCGGGCGATCGGGACGCTCGAGGGCGGCCGGCGGGGCGCGTACACCGGCGCGATCGGCTTCACCAGCCCGTCGTGGGGCGCGCAGTTCAGCGTCGCGATCCGCACCTTCGAGAGTGCCGGCGGCCGGATCGAAATCGGTGTCGGTGGCGGGGTGACGGCCGACAGCGTGCCGATGCTGGAGTGGCGCGAGTGCCTGCACAAGGCGGCGCCGCTGCTGGGCGCGCTGGGCGCCACGCTGCGAGACGGCGTGGCGAGCCCGTCCTGCGCGCCCACCGCAGCACAACTGGCCGGTGGCGTGTTCGAGACCGTGCTCGCGATCGACGGTGCCGTGCTGCGGCTCGCCGATCATCTGGGCCGGCTGGAGCGGTCCTGCCGCGAGCTGTTCGGGGCCGGGCTGCCGCCCGGGGTGCCCGAGCGGGTTCGTTCGGCGGCGGCGGCGCGCCGAGGGCGGACGGCGGTGCGGGTGCACGTCTCCCCCGAACTGGCGGTCACCGTGACCGCCGCGCCCGCGGCTGAGCGGCCACCCGCGTCGGACGTACACACCGTCCCTGACCGGACCGGGTTGTGGCGGCACAAGTGGGCCGATCGGACTCACCTGGCCGCCCACGAGTCGCGCGGCGTGCCGCTGTTCCTCGCGCCCGACGGCACCGTGCTGGAGACGAGCCGCGGCAACGTGTTCCTGCTGGCCGGCGACGGAACGCTGGTGACGCCGCCGCTACGGGACGACCTGCTGCCGGGTGTGACCCGCCGGGCGCTGCTGGACGCCGCGCGCGATCAGGGGATCGCGACCGCGCTGCGACCGTTCGGGATTGACGAGCTGTTCGGCTGCGCCGCGTTCTGGACCAGCAGCCTGAGCCTGGCCGTGCCGCTCGCGTCCGTGGACCGGACGCCCCTTCCCCGGCGGGACAAGGAGATCGCCGTCCTGGCACGGGCGCTGTTACCGAGTGGCGATCCACCCGTTCGTTAGCTACACTAACTACCGTGACTTCAGTGGCGCGCGGGACGATCGCGGAACTGGCCGCGCAACTTCGTCCCTCGCTGCTGCGGCTGACGCGAATCATTCGCAACCAGCGCGTGGACATGTCCGTCAGCCTCACCCAGCTCTCCGCGATGGGCACGCTCAGCAAACGCGGCCCGATGAGCGCCGGCGAGCTGGCTGCGTGCGAGAAGGTGCAGCCGCCGTCGATGACGAAGGTGCTGGCCTCGCTCGAGGCCCGCGGGCTGGTGCAGCGGGCGACGCACCCCACCGACCGGCGTCAGGTGATCCTCGCGATCACGCCCGCGGGTGAGGAGCTGCTCGCGTCCGAGCGCCGCTCGCGCGATGCCTTCTTGTCCCAGCGCGTCGCCCGGTTGACGCCCGACGAGCGTGATCTGCTGCGCGAGGTCATTCCCGTGCTCGACAAGCTGGCCGAGAAGTGACCTCTGTCGCCGCCCGTCCTCCCGCATCTACCGCACCGTCCGCTCCGCACGGCGAGGGCATGTTCCGTTCGCTGCGGGTGCGCAACTACCGGCTGTACGCGTCCGGCCAGCTGATCTCGCTCACCGGCACCTGGATGCAGCGGGTCGCGCAGGACTGGCTCGTCCTCGAACTGACCAACTCAGGCACCGCGCTCGGCGTCGTCACCGCGCTCCAGTTCGGGCCTGCTCTCTTGTTCGGCCTATGGGGCGGCGTCATCGCCGATCGAGGCGACAAGCGCAAGATCCTCTTCGCCACGCAGGGTGCCCTCGCCCTCGTGGCGTTGCTGCTCGGCGTGCTCGACGTGGCCGGTGTCGTGCAGTACTGGCACGTGCTGGTGCTCGCGATGCTGCTCGGGTTCGTGTCGGCGGTCGACACGCCCGTCCGCCAGTCGTTCGTCGTCGAGATGGTCGGCCGCAAGGATCTGGCGAACGCGGTCGCGATCAACTCCACGATCTTCAACGCGGCACGGATCATGGGGCCTGCCATCGCCGGCGGCATGATCGCGGCGGTCGGCACCGGCTGGGCGTTCCTGGCGAACGCGCTGTCCAGTGCGGCCGTGCTCTGCGGCCTGTGGATGATGCGGCCCGCGGAGCTGTACCCGGCACCGCTCGTGCGACGGGCGCGCGGCCAGCTGCGCGAAGGCATTCGCTACGTGCGTCGCCGGGCCGACCTGATGCTGACGATGGTGCTCGTGTTCGTCATTGGCACGTTCGGACTGAACTTCCAGATCACCACGGCGCTGATGGCCAAGCAGGTGTTCCACCGTGGCGCCAGCGGGTACGGGTTGCTGTCCACGTCGCTCGCCGTGGGCGCGTGCGTGGGGGCGGTGCTGGCGACGCGTCGTTCGGCGCGGCCGACGCAGCTGTTCCTGGTGGCGACCGCGATCGCGTTCAGCATGTTCGAGATCGCCTCCGGCGTGATGCCCGGCTACGACCTGACCGCGCTGCTGCTCGTGCCCACCGGGCTGGCCATGCTGACGCTGACCACGGCCGCCAACTCGTCCGTGCAGTTGGGCGTCGAGCCGACCATGCGCGGCCGGGTGATGGCGCTGTACCTGGTCTGCTTCATGGGCGGCACGCCGTTCGGGGCACCGATCGTGGGCTGGCTGGCCGGCGTCGCCGGACCGCGCTGGGGCCTGGTCGGGGGCGGGCTGATCTGCCTGGTCACCACGCTCGCCATCGCCGCAATCATCGGGCAGCGGCGCGGGCTGACCCCGTCGTACCTGGCGCAGCGCGCGTCCCGGGTCGCGCACGCCTGAGCGACAATGACCGGGTGCAGCTGATCGAGGTCGACGATCCGGCCGACCCGCGGCTGGACGATTTCCGCGCGCTGACTGACGCCGACGTGCGCGCCGACCGGCGGGGCATCGTCATCGCCGAGGGCGTCAACGTGGTGGAGCGGCTGGCGCGCTCGCCGTACCGCACCCGTGCCGTCTTCGGGGTGCGGTCCCGGATCGAGGCGTTGACCCCGGTGCTGGCCGACCTCGACGTCCCGGTGTTCGTCGCGGACAAGTGGCTGCTCTCGGACGTCGTCGGCTTCCGGGTCACGCGCGGCGTCCTCGCCTCCGCCGACCGCCCGCCCCCACCGAGCATTGCTGCTCTGCTCGGTAGGGCCGAGCGGGTGGCGGTGCTGGAGGGGCTGAACGACTTCGAGAACCTCGGCGCGCTCTTCCGAAACGCCGCCGCGTTCGGGGTCGACGCCGTGCTGCTGGACGCCCGCTGCGCCGATCCGCTGTACCGGCGCAGCGTCCGCGTCTCGATGGGCCACGTGCTGCGGGTCCCGTTCGCGGTGCTGCCCGAACCGTGGCCCGGCTCGCTCGACCTGCTGCGGGGTTTTCGGCTGTTCGCGCTGACGCCGCGTGCGGGCGCGGTGCCGCTGCGCTCGGTCGCCACCGAGGGCCGGTGGGCGGTGCTGCTCGGCGCCGAAGGCCCGGGGCTCAGCGACGCCGCGCTCGACCGGGCCGACGTCCAAGTCCGGATCCCGATGGCCGACGGCGTCGACTCGCTCAACGTCGCGACTGCGGCAGCGGTGGCCTTCGCACAGCTCTGCTGACGCCGGTTGTCCACAGCCGGCTGCCGGTGTGTCGTCGGCTGCCCTAGTCTGCCGTTGGCGGATTTGCCCGATTTTCCTTGGGGGTGACGTGAGCGCGGCGCTGCAGGTGGATCCGGGCGTGTACGGCGCCGCCAGCTCCACCCTCGGCGTGCTCGCGGCCGGGTCGGCACGCTCGGCCGGCGGCGGCGTGGTCGAGCTGCTCGCCGGGCAGTGCGGGATGGCCGGGTCGGATCCGGCCGGCGCCAGGTGGGCCGCGTCGTACGACGACGCCGCTGCCGAGGCCGTGCGCGGCACGCAGGACGCGATCAACGCCTGCTGCCGCCTCGCTGAGCTGCTCGAGCAGACCGGGTTCAACTACGCGAGTGCCGACTCGGCGTCCGGCGGTGGGCCGCCGCCCGTCGATCGCACCGACTACGCCGCGCAGCAGGTGCGGTTGGCCGATCTTCCGGGCGCGGCCGGGGCGAGTGGCGTGGGGCCTCCCGCGGCGTGGTCGCTGATCGAGTCCGTCGTCGGGCGGGTGTGGCCGAACGGGCACCAGGACCGGCTGCGCTCGGCGGCGGCCGGGTGGCACGACTCGGCCTGCCTGCTGTACGACGCCGGGCACTTCGTCGCCGATGCCGTTGCGCAGCTGGCGATGCACTGCGCTCCCGAAACCGACGCGGCGATCGACGCCTGCAACCTGGTCCGCGACTGCTTCGACACGCTCGCGGACTCGCACAAGGCGCTCGGCCAGGCGTGTGCCGATTACGCGGATGCGATCGACCGTGCGCACAGCGAGGCCGAGCACGAGCTGGTCAGCCTCGTCGAGTGGACGGCGGGGATCGAGATCGCCGGCGCGGTCACCGCGATCATCACCTTCGGTGGTAGCGAGGTGGTGTCCCAGGCGGCGGTAGCCGCGCGGGTGGCGGCGACGGCCGCGCGGGTCGCCGCGGTCATCGACCGGTTGGTGGCGCTCGCCGCCGACGCGGCCGAGGTGATCGCGATGGTCGCGGTGCGCGCCGGACGGGTTGCCGACTCGCTGCGTCCACTGCTGCAGGCGCGCCGGGTCGTGGCGGTGATGACGGAGGTCGAGCGGGCACGCGCTGCCAGGGCGGTCTACGCCGCGGAGCTCGATCGGGTGGCCGTGGCCGCCTCGGTCGACCTGTCGCGGGTTCCGCTCGCGGCTCGCGAGGAGGTGCTCGGCGCGCTCGAGCGGGCTCGTGCCGGCAAGGTCCGCTTCACCGGCCACGACGGCAAGGCGTTCGACAACGTGCCGCCGCTTCTACCTGGCGGGTCCGTCTATCACGAATGGACTGCCGCAGCCGCAGGTGCTCCGCGCGGTCCCTACCGCGTCATCCTCGCTGACCAGAATCCGACGGCGATCTACTTTTGGAATCACGTCGATCCGCCAATTCTGATAGGTCCGCTGCCATGAAGCCTGCAACCTCATTTGCCATCCATCTCGTCGTGGATGCATGTGCCAGCGAGCCGGCACTTGAGAGTGTGAGGCTGAGGGGCGGCGCGGTGCTCGAACTGGATGTCGCGAAAGTCGAAGACCTCGATGCGTTGGAGAGGGCCCTGATCCGCACGTTTCACATCCCGTACCCGAGTCGCGGCTTCCAATCGCTCATCGACTATGGATCATCATTGGGGGAGTGGATGGACTCGACGCGAGGTTTCATGCTCTTCGTGACCGGGATTGACGGCTGTCCCGAGCCGGTCGCGCGCCAACTGGTCGCGATCCTCCCGTTCATGATCGATCGGTGGCGATCGATCGGCATCGCCTATGACACGCAGATCGTGGCTACGACGAGCCGGTCCGCGCTCCTCGATGAACTGCGAAGCTCAAACAGCAGGCTGAAGGCATTCGGGGAGTTGCCTGATCGCGTCGTCGAGTCCGGGCCGGTGCCGGTGTATGTGGACGGCGTGCTGGACGAGGCGGCGTCCGCCGGTGTGCGCCCGCCGTCCTAGCCTCGCTTCCCCCACCTACTGACCAGATTCTGTCCGGTTCCCCCATGGTGTGACGAAAACGAGGCGGGTGAATTCGTCAGCCGGTGGGGGAAGCCGGGCGGGGCGGGCAAAGAAGGCCGGGGCGGCGGCGAAGATGGGCGCAACGGCGTTCCAGTAGCCGCGCTTCGCCACCCCCGGTCGCGCTTTCCCCCACCCCAGCTGTGCGTCCCCACCCCAACTGTGCTTCTCCACCCCCGGCCGCGCTTCCCCCACGTCCTGACGAAATTCCTGCGGCTTCACCCATGGTGTGACGAGATCCGGGGCCTGGATTTCGTAAGCCGGTGGGGGGAGAGGCCGGGATCAGTGGCTGGCGGCTCGGACGGCGATCCCGGCCAGCGCGGCGACCGTCCAGGTCAGGGCCGCGGCGATCGGGCGGAACGGCCGGCGGAGCTTGCCGGCGGACGTGTAGGTGACGGACATGTTCGCAAAGAGGGCGGGCCCGGCATCGTGATACGCCGCGGCTCGGGTTCAGCCGAGCGCCGTCGGTTTGCGCGAGGCCCAGCGGACGGATGGGACGGAGCAACTGATCACAACCGTCGCGGGCGGAGTCAGCCACTATGGCGCGGCTACGACGACTGCAAGCCGCGGGCGCGACGGCGTCGTGGTGGTGGTTGCACTTCCCCCACCGGCTGACGACATTTCGGCGGCTTCCCCCATGGTGTGCCGAAATCGCGGCGCTTGATCTCGTAAGCCGATGGGGGGAGCCGGGCAGAGGTCGTAAGCGGGTGCGGGAAGACCGGGTCAGAAGGCGGTCCGTGACTGCCTGCCCGGGACCGCCTGACTCGGCGGCGCGCCCTGACCGACCGGACCTGGCCCAACGGCCCTGACCAACCGGACCTGACCGACCGGACCTGACCAACCGGGCCGGGCCCGACGCGGACCGACCGGACCGACCGGACCGACCGGACCGACCGGACCGACCCGACCCGACCGACCGGACCTGACCGACCGGACCGGGCCCGACGGACCGACCGACGCGGACCGGACCGACCGGGCCGACGCCGATCGGACCCGACCCGACTAGCCCGACCAGCCCGACCAGCCCGAACACGACCAGCCGCTCAGACGAGGGAGTCGCGCCAGGACTCGTGCAGGGCAGCGAACTCGCCCGCGCCGGAGGCGATCAGGTCAGCGGGCGTGCCGTCCTCGACCACCCGGCCGTCGGACAGCACGAGCACGCGGTCGGCGATCTCCACGGTCGAGAGCCGGTGCGCGATGATCAGCGCGGTCCGCGAGGCGAGCACGGTGCGCAGCGCCCGCTGCACGGCGCGCTCGGTGGGCACGTCCAGCGAGGAGGTGGCCTCGTCCAGGATCAGCACCGCCGGGTCGGCCAGGAAGGCCCGCGCGAACGCGACCAGCTGCCGCTGACCCGCCGAGAGCCGCCCGCCGCGCTTGCGCACGTCGGTGTCATAGCCGTCCGGGAGCGCGCTGATGAACCCGTGCGCGCCGACCGCCTCGGCCGCGGCCACGATCTCCGCCCGGGACGAACCCACCTTGCCGAACCCGATGTTGTCGGCCACCGACCCGGAGAACAGGAAGCCGTCCTGCGTAATCATCACCGTCGCGCCGCGCAGGTCGGCCTCGGCCAGTTCGCGCAGGTCGATGCCGTCGAGCCGGACCGTTCCCGAGGTCGGGTCGTAGAAGCGTGAGATCAGCTTGGCGATCGTGGTCTTGCCGGCGCCGGTCGCCCCGACGAGCGCGACCGTCTGCCCGCCAGGCACGTCGAGCGTGAGCGAGTGCAGTACCGGACGGTCGGCGCTGTAGCCGAACTCGACCGACTCGAACGCGAGGGCGCCGCGCACCGGGTGCGGCAGCGGTGTCGGCGACGACGGCTCGGGCACTGCCGGCTTCTCCGAAAGCACCGCCGAGATCTTCTCCAGCGCCGCCGTCGCGGACTGCAGCGAGTTGTAGAAGACCGCGACGTCCTCCATCGGGTCGTAGAACTTCCACAGGTACAGCAAGAAGGCGGTCAGCACGCCGAGGTCCAGGCCGCCGGCAGCCACCCGGTACCCACCGACGAGCAGCACCACGACCTGCGCGACGTTCCCGATCAGCGCCGTGCCGGGGATGAACACCGCGTGCAGCTTGAAGGCTGCCTTGTTCGCATCGCGGTAGTCCTCGTTCAGCACCGCGAAGATGCCGTCGTTGCGCTTCTCGCGCCGGAACGCCTGCACCGCGCGGATGCCGTTGAACGTCTCGACGATGTTCACGATCAGCGTCGCGACGCTCTCACGGGTGCGCCGGAACACCACCTGCGCGCGCCCGGAGAACCACCGGTACAGCAGCCACACCGGCAGCAGCGAGCCGAGCGCGATCAGCGCCAGTGGCACGTCCAGGAAGAACAGCAGCACGCTGATCGCCGCGATGTTGAACATCGCGGTCAGCAGCCCGTCCAGGCCGGAGTCGAGCAGTTCGGTCAGGGTGTCGACGTCGGACGTCAGCCGCGAGATCACCCGGCCGGACGTGAACCGCTCGTGGAAGGACACCGACAGCGCCTGCATGTGGTCGAACCCGCGACGGCGCAGGTCGAACAGCACTGCCTGCCCGATCCGTCCGCTGCGGATCACGAACACCGAGCGGAGCCCGCCGGACATGATCGCCGACACCGCGAGCGCGATCGCGACCACGGTCAGCGACGTGTAGTCGCCGCGCTGCGCGTGCGGCAGCGAGGTGTCGATGACGATCCCGATCAGCCACGGCTCGGCCATCGTCGCGACCACCTGAACCAGCACGATCAGCAGCACCCCGACGATCGCCCGCCGGTGCGGACGCACCAGGTCGGCCAGCAGCCGGCGCGCGTCCGCGCGCAGCCGGGGGCGACCGGTCAGGACCAGGTCCTCCTGCTCGCGCGCCGCCTGCTGCGCGTCGGGGGTGAGCCGGCCCTGCCAGTGCGACGGGTCCGAGGGCCGCTCGACCGTGTCGGCATCGGTCATGGGGCCACCTCCAGCTCGGAGGACTGCGACAGTAACTCGCGGTAGGCGGGGACGGTGGCCAGCAACTCGCTGTGCGTACCGACCGCCATGATGCGCCCGTCCTGCAGCAGCGCGACCCGGTCGGCGAGCAGCACGGTGGACGGCCGGTGCGCGACGACCAGTGCGGTGGTGGACGCGAGCACGCGGCGCAGCGCCTCCTCGACCTGCGACTCGGTGTGCACGTCCAGCGCGGACAGCGGGTCGTCGAGCACCAGCACCCGCGGCCGGCCGAGCACGGCCCGGGCCAGCGCCAGCCGTTGCCGCTGGCCGCCGGACAGCGACAGCCCCTGCTCGCCGATGCGGGTGTCCAGCCCGAACGGCAGCTCGTAGACGAAGCCGGCCTGGGCGACGTCGATCGCCTCGGTGACGTCGTCGTCGGAGATGCCTGCCCGACCCAGCGTGAGGTTCTCCCGCACGCTCGCCGAGAAGAGCGTCGCGTCCTCGAACGCCGTGGTGACGGCGTGCCGCAGCTGGTCCAGGCGCAGCTCGCGGATATCGACGCCACCGATCAGGATCCGGCCCTGCGTCACGTCGTACAGCCGCGGGACGAGCGCCGTCATCGTCGTCTTCCCGCTGCCGACAGCGCCGACCAGCGCCATCGTCTCGCCCGCGGCGATGTCCAGGTCGATGCCCCGCAGGATGTCGGTGTCAGAGTCGGCGTAGCGGAACCAGACGTTCTCGAACCGCAGCGTGCTGCCCGTCTCCGCGACGGCCGGCGTCTCGGGATCGACGATGGTGGCCTCGGTGTCGAGCACCTCGAACAGCCGCCGCGCGGCACTCGCGGCCTCCTGCATCAGGGCCAGTAGCCAGCCCAGCGAGACGATCGGCCAGACCAGCCGCAGGTACAGGGTGAGGAAGGCGACCAGCTGGCCGAGGGTCATCGCGTGGTGCGCGACCGCGACCACCCCGCCCCACGCGACGCCGGCCAGGATGAGCTGCGGCAGCCCCTCCAGCACCGCCCAGAACCAGCCCAGGGTGCGCAGCTTGACCAGCTCGGCACCACGCAGCCGCTCGGCGTCCTTGGTGAACGCCTTCAGCATCTGCGGGCGGCGGCCGTAGGACTTGATCACCCGGATGCCGAGCACCGACTCCTCGACGGACGTGGCCAGGTCACCGGTGAGGTCCTGTGCCCGTCGCGCGTCGCGGCTGTAGCGCAGCTCGAAGCGCCGGGTGAACACGGCCAGCGGTGCACCCGAGACCAGGACGAACAGCCCGAGCCACAGGTTGATGTGCACCAGCAGGACCAGCACCACGACGACCGTGGCCGAGTTGGCGATCAGGAAGACGAAGCCGAATCCGATGAACCGGCGGATCGTGGAAAGGTCGGTGGTGAGCCGGGACAGCAGCTGCCCGGACGGCCAGCGGTCGTGGAACGCGACGGGCAGCCGTTGCACGTGCGCGAAGACGTCCCGCCGGATGTCGGTCTCCAGGTTGGTGGCGGCGACTGACATCGCGTAGCGCCGGACGAAGAACAGCACCGCTTCCAGCACGCCGAGCAGCAGCGCCAGCGCGGACAGGGACCAGATCCCGGACGTGTCGTGATGGCGGATCGGGCCGTCGACGACGCGGCCGATCACCAGCGGGACGAGCGCCTGGGCGAGCATCGCGCCGCAGGCACTGGCGATCATGACGATGATCGCGGTGCGGTGCGGCCGGGTCCACCGGCGCAGCCGCAGCAGCGAGGAGAGCGCGTTGTCGTCAGTGGCCCTATCGGCGTCGTCGGCGATCGAGGTCACGTTGACCCACGGTACGTCCCGGCACCGACAGCGGACGAATCGTTTTTCGGGGCGAGCCGATCTTGGACGGGTCAGTCGCGCTTGCGCCGCACCCCGAGCAGGATGTCGTCCCACGACGGGATGCGCGCGCGCTCGGCCCGTTGCTCGTCGGTCTCCTCGACCCGGCCCGCCACGCCCAGGTTCGTCAGCCGGGGCAGCGGCGCCGTCATGCCGTCGCGAGCTGCGCCGCCCTCCGGCTCGTCGACCGGATCGGCCA
The DNA here is from genome assembly GCF_027247405.1 of Jatrophihabitans cynanchi. Lineage (NCBI taxonomy): Bacteria > Bacillati > Actinomycetota > Actinomycetes > Jatrophihabitantales > Jatrophihabitantaceae > Jatrophihabitans > Jatrophihabitans cynanchi. The sequence continues at coordinate 2,940,599 of NZ_CP097463.1, forward strand.
GCCGCAGCGGCAGTGGCGGTGCCTGCAGCTCGTCCGTCGGCGCATCCTCGGCGCCGGGGACGGGCCGCGCCGACGAGGCGTGCGGCGCGGGCGCCGGCAGTCCGGCCGAAGGAAGGAGTGGTCCGGCGCCACCTGCCCGGCGCGGCTCGTCCGGGTTGGCCGCCTCCTGGTCGAACACCTCGTCCACCGGCGGCAGCGGCCCGGTGTGCGCGTCCGGCCGGGCCGGGAAGGCGACGATGCCGGGGACGAGCGGGGGCGCGGACGTGAGGTTCGCTCGCCCCGGCTCGGCGGTGACGAGCGCGCGGATCGGCTTGTCGCTGAGCAGGTCGGCGGCGGTGTCGTCGGACGGGGTGACGGTGCGGGTGCCGAGGTGGAAGGCCCATTCGGCCTGCCGCTCGGCCTCGCCGCCGACCCAGGTCGCGGTGATCACCCAGTGGCCGTCCTCGTGGCGGCGCGCATCCCAGCTCACCGCGGCGGCGTCGATGCCGTACGCCTCGAACCGCTCGTCCACGGCGTCGCCGAACACGACCGTCTGCCCCTCGGTGGTGCTGCGTCGGGCGCGAGCGCGCCGGGCCTCACCGGCGATCCGGCTGCGCTCCTCGAGAACGGCGCCGGCGAAGCGCAGGATGCGCTCCAGCGACGTCCCGGATTCGACGGCGAGCTCATCGGGCGTCTCACCGGCGCGCACCCGCATCTGGATCTCGCGCGGGCCGATCGACGACGGCTCCTGCGGGGTGACGGCATGCCTGGGCAGGTCGGTACGCAGCGCGTCTCGCAGCGCGGTGTCGATCAGCAGCGAGAACTGCTCCGCGCCGTCGGCGGTCTGCACGATCGCATGGTCCTCGTCCACAGAGACGAATCGCAGCTGTCGCATGACGTGACGATATGCGCGGCGTGCCGCGATCGGCCGGAGCACACGCCGTCAGAGGCGCTCGACGACGTAGTCGATGCACACGGTCAGCGCGCTCACGTCGTCCGGGTCGACCGCCGGGTACATGCCGACGCGCAACTGGTTGCGCCCGAGCGCGCGGTACGGTTCGGTGTCGACGATGCCGTTGGCACGCAGCGTCGCGGCCACCGCGGCGGCGTCGACAGCTGCGGCCAGGTCGATCGTGCCGACGACCGGGCTGCGCAGCTCCAGATCGGCCACGAACGGCGTGGCGTACTCGGACGCCTCGGCCCACGCGTAGAGCCGGCCGGACGAGTCCGCGGTCCGCTTCGCCGCCCAGTCCAGGCCGCCGCTGGAGAGCAGCCACTCGACCTGGTGCGCGAGCAGCCACAGCGAGGCGATGGCCGGGGTGTTGTACGTCTGGTCCTTGGCCGAGTTGCTGATCGCCAGGGTGAGGTCGAGCGACGGCGGTACCCACCGCGTCGCGGTGACCTCGGCCGCCCGCTGCAGGGCCGCCGGGGAGAACAGCGCCAGCCAGAGGCCGCCGTCGGCTGCGAACGCCTTCTGTGGCGCGAAGTAGTAGACATCGGTCTCGGCGACGTCGATGTCGAGACCGCCGGCGGCGGACGTCCCGTCGACGAGGACGAGCGAACCCGGGTCCGCGCCGGCCACCCGGCGGACCGGCAGGGCGACGCCGGTGGAGGTCTCGTTGTGCGGCCAGGCGTAGCTGTCGATGCCGACCTCGGGCTCCGGCAGCGTGGCCGTGCCGTAGTCCGAGCGCCGGACGGCCGGCTCGGCCAGGAACGGCGCACCGGTGGTCACCGCGGCGAACTTGGCGGAGAACTCGCCGCACACCACGTGCTGCGCCCGCTCGCGCACCAACCCGAACGCGGCGGCGTCCCAGAACGCGGTTGCGCCGCCGTTGCCGAGCACCACCTGGTAGCCGTCGGGCAGCGCGAACAGCTCGGCCAGCCCGGCCCGGATACGTCCGACCAGGGCCTTCACCGGCGGCTGCCGGTGGCTGGTCCCCAGCAGGCTGCCGCCGGTCTCGCCGAGCGCCCGGACCACGGAGGCGGGCACCTTGGACGGGCCGGAACCGAATCGGCCGTCGGCGGGCAACAGGTCTGCCGGGATCTGGATCACGTGGCCGATTCTCCCACCCGCGCCAGCAACTTTCCGGCGAGCCCGGCGGTGAGCAGCCCGGCGCCGATCAGGAGCCGAAGTAGGCGGCGGACACCTTCTTCGGCACGCACATCGCCCACGCGTCGGTGAGCAACTCGCGCAGCTCGGTGACGTCGACCGCCTCCAGCCGCAGCCGCACCCAGTTGTACCGCTCGTCCTGCGTGCGCGGCGGCAGGAACTTGTCGGGCTCGCTGGCTACCAGGGCATCGCGTTCGTGCTTCGGAAAGCCGAAGCCGAGCAGGCTCTCGTCCGGTGACAGCGCGGCGAAGACGTAACTGCCGACGCGGAACTTCGCCCGGCCGGACACCTCACGCTCGTAGGCGCGCGGCAGTGCGAGCGCGATTGCGCGAACGTCGTCTGCGGTGGCCACGGCGGCAGGTTATGGCGCGGCACCGACAGCGGTCAGCTGCCGAGCACCTGGGTCAGGTACGCGTTGCCGAACAGGCGCTGCGGATCGAGCTTGTCGCGCAGGGCCGCGAAGTCGTCCAGGTGCGGGTAGGTCTCGCGCAGCGAGTCCGCGTCGCGCCAGTGCAGCTTGCCCCAGTGCGGCCGGCCGTCGACGTCGCGGGCGATCGCCTCGACCGCGCGGAAGTACGCCTCGTGATTGCGCCGGTGGTACTGGTGCACGGCGACGTAGCCGGACTCGCGGCCGTACGCCGTCGAGAGCCAGATGTCGTCGGCCGCCGCGAAGCGCACCTCCACCGGGAAGCCCACCTGTTCGCCGCTGCGGGCCAGGTAGCGCTCGATCTCGGCGAGCACCTGCGGCACCGCCGCGCGTGGCACGGCGTACTCCATCTCGCGGAACACCACGCGCCGCGGCGAGGCGAACACCCGGTAGGACCGGTCGATGTAGTCGCGTGCCGAGAGCGCCCGCGCGGCGATCGCGTTCGCGCGCGGGATGAGTGCAGGGCGCCGCGTGGTGAGCTTGTTGACGGCGTCGAAGAGCGTGTTGGCCAGGAACTCGTCGTCGACGGCGTGCCGGAGCCGGCCGAGCGGACGCAGCCGGGTGTCCGGCAGCACCCGGTTGTTGCGCTTGGTGAGCACCCGCCGGGTGTGTGGGAACCAGTAGAACTCGAAGTGGTCGTTCGCAGCGACGCTCTCGTCCAGGTCGGCGAGGACGACGTCGAGCGGCGCCGGTGCTTCGGCCGCCGCGAGCGCGAAGGCCGGCACGCACTGGAGCGTGACGGTGACGATGACGCCCAGCGCGCCGAGGCCAACGCGGGCGGCGGCGAACAGGTCCGGATCGGATGCGGCGTCGACGTCGCGCAGCGTGCCGTCGGCGAGCACGAGTTGCAGCGCGTGCACCTGGGTGGCCAGCCCGCCGAGCTTGGCGCCGGTGCCGTGCGTTCCGGTCGAGATCGCTCCGGAGATCGACTGCACGTCGACGTCGCCGAGGTTCGGCATCGCCAGGCCGAGGTGCCAGAGCGCCTCGTTCAGCTCGTGCAACCGGGTTCCGGCCAGGACGGTCACCAGGCCGCTCTCGCGGTCGGCGCGCAGCACGCCGCTGAGCCGGTCCAGCCGCAGCTGGGTGTGGTCGGTGGCGCCGATCGCGGTGAACGAGTGTCCGGCGCCGATCGGCTTGATCCGCCGGCCGGCGGCGGACGCGTCGGCGACGGACTGCTGGACCGCCGCGACGTCTGCGGGCGAGACGGCGGTGACCTCGGCGCGGACGGTGCCTGCCCAGTTCGTCCACGTGGCCATGCCGACCATGGTGAACTGGACAGCCGTCCAGGTCAACCCTTGACCTGGACGGCTGTCCAGTTGTCTGATTGCGGGTTATGAGCACCCGCATGCCGGTGGCCGACCGGCGCACCCAGCTCGTCGACGCAGCCCTCGACGTCGCCGCGCGGGAGGGCATCGCCGCCACCACCGTGCGCCGCGTCGCCGACCGCGCCGGCGTTGCGCTCGGCGTGGTGCACTACTGCTTCGCCGACAAGGACGAGCTGTTCGCGGCGCTGGCGGCGCGCATCGTCGACTCGCTCGCCGGAGCCGGCGCGGCAGGCCTGGAGTTCGACGCCGCACCGGACCTGGCTACCGCACTCGACGCCGCGGTGAGCGCGTTGTGGCAGACGATCGAGGCCACCCCGGGCGAGCAGCTGCTCAGCTACGAGATCACCACGCACGCACTGCGGCACGGCGAGTTGCGGGCGGTGGCCGAACGCCAGTACGCGGTGTCGCAGCAGGCCGTCGAACAGGTGCTCGAACTCGCCGCGGCGGTGAGCGGTGCGACCTGGACGAGGCCGGTGCCCGAACTCGCCGCGGATACGCTCGCGTTCGTCGACGGCGTGACGCTGCGCTGGCTGGTGGACGCGGACAGCGCCGCAGCGCACGACCGGCTGGCCTCGTTCGCCGCGTACCTGGCGACGCACGCGCGACGGCGCCGCGGCCGCGTCCGGGCCCTGGCCAGATGAGCGACCTCGCGGCATTGACGGCCGCCACCGCGCACCTGCCCGCCCCACTGGTCGCGCTCGACCTGCCGGCCGCGCGGGCCAACGCCGCCGACCTGGTGCGCCGGGCCGCCGGCACGCCGGTGCGCGTGGCCAGCAAGTCGGTGCGCTGCCGCTATGTGCTCGACCTCGCGCTGGGCACGCCCGGGTTCGCCGGCGTGATGGCGTACTCGGTGCGCGAGGCGATCTGGCTGGCGCGCACCGGCGTGCGCCCACTCCTGCTCGGCTACCCGAGCGCGGACCGCGACGCGATCGCCGAGCTCGGCGCCGACCCCGCGCTCGTCGAGGCGATCACGCTGATGGTCGACGGCGCCGAGCAGCTCGAGCTGATCCGCTCGGCCACCGACGCGCCGGTCCGGGTGTGCCTGGACATCGACGCGTCGCTGCGCATCGGCCGGCTGCACCTCGGCGCGCGCCGCTCGCCGCTGCGCACCCCGGCCGACGCCGCGGGGCTGGCCACCGTCGCGGCCGGGCTCGGGCTGCGGGTTGTCGGCGTCATGTTCTACGAGGCGCAGATCGCCGGGCTGCCGGACAGCTCACCTGCCGTCCGGCTGGTCAAGGCGCGGTCCGCCGCGGAGCTGTCCCGGCGGCGCGGCACGGTCGTGTCCGCTGTGCAGGACGCGATCGGCGGGGCGCTGGAGCTGGTGAACTCGGGCGGCACCGGCAGCCTGGAGATCAGCAGTGCCGACCAGTGCGTCACCGAGGTCACTGCGGGCTCCGGGCTGTACACGCCGGCCCTGTTCGACCACTACCGCGCCTTCGAGCCGCGGCCCGCGCTGTACTTCGCGCTGCCGGTCGTGCGGCGGCCGGCACCGGGGATCGCCACGCTGTTCGGCGGCGGCTACATCGCGTCCGGCCCGTCCGGCCGCTCGCGGCTGCCGTCACTCGCGACGTCCGGGCTGAAGCTGATCGGCACCGAGGGGGCCGGAGAGGTGCAGACCCCGGTGCGCGGCCGCGCGGCCGCGGGGCTGCGCGTCGGCGACCGGGTCTGGTTCCGGCACGCGAAGGCCGGCGAGCTGCTCGAACGGTTCGACACCGTGCACGTGATCGACGGTGACCGGCTGGTCGACTCCGTCCCCACCTACCGCGGCGAGGGCAGCACGTTCGGCTGAGCCGGGTCGTCCGCGCGCGGCCGACGCATCAGCTGGCGAGGCGGGGGCGACCCGCGTGCGCGAGCGCGGCGAGGGCGTCGGCGATCGCTGCGCGTGTGGCGGCGTCGCCGATCAGCCCGTCGTCGCCGATCGCCTCGCGGGTGACCGGGATGTGCCGGCAGGCGTCCTCGACGAGCTGCGCCTGGATGTAGCCGAGCACCACCTGCAGTGTCGCGGTGGCGCCGCCGCCGCGGCGCTCGTCGGCGGCCACGTTCACCCAGGCGACCGGCTTGCCGGTCAGCTCGGTGCCGCCGACCAGCCATTCGAGCAGGTTCTTCAGAGCGCCCGGCAACGTCCCGGCGTACTCGGGCGTGCAGACCAGCACCGCGTCCGAACGCGCGACCGCGGCACGCAGCTCACCGACCGGCGCCGGTAGCGACGGGCCGTCGTCGTCCGGGTTGAAATGCGGTAGGTCGGTCAGCCCGGCGTACACCTCGGCCCGGATTCCGTCGGGCGCGCAGGCGGCCGCGGTACGCACGAACGCCGAGTTGGTGGAGGCGGCCCGGGTCGAACCGGAGATCAGCAGGATCCTCATGACGGTGCCAGCGCGCGGTGCCTGGCCCGCATTCCGATCTCAGCCGTGGCTGATGTCCGACCAGCCCTCGACCTCCTGCGGCTTGCGCGGCGCGGGGCCGACGTAGCGCGCCGACGGGCGCACCAGGCGTCCGGTCTTCTTCTGCTCCATGATGTGCGCCGACCAGCCGGCCGTGCGCGCCGAGCTGAACATCGCGGGCATCATGTGCGGCGGCACCTCGGCGAAGTCCAGGATCACTGCGGCCCAGAACTCGACGTTGGTCTCGATCGGGCGGTCCGGGCGGCGCTCGCGCAGTTCGGCCAGCGCCGCCTGCTCGAGGGCGGACGCCGCCTCGAAGCGCGGCGCGTTGAGTTCCCTGCAGGTGCGGCGCAGCACCCGGGCGCGCGGGTCCTCGGCGCGGTAGACGCGGTGCCCGAAGCCCATCAGCCGCTCGTGTCGGTCCAGGATGCCCTTGACCACCTTGGCGGCATCACCGGTCTGCTCCACCTCGGCGATCATCGGCAGCACGCGCGCGGGAGCACCCCCGTGCAGCGGCCCGCTCATCGCGCCGATCGCGCCGGACATGGCGGCGGCGACGTCGGCGCCGGTGGAGGCGATCACGCGGGCGGTGAAGGTGGACGCGTTCATGCCGTGCTCGGCGGCCGAGACGAAGTACGCGTCGACGGCCTTGATGTGCGCCGGGTCGGGCTCGCCGCGCCAGCGCACCATCATCCGCTCGACGATGGTGTCGCACTGGTCGATGCGCGACTGCGGCACGGCCGGGTTGGCCAGCCCGCGCGCGGACTGCGCGACGTAGGACAGTGCCATCACGGCGGCACGGGCCAGCTGCTCGCGCGCCTCCTCGTCGCTGATGTCCAGCAGCGGGCGGTAATCCCAGATCGGCGAGAGCATCGCCAGCGCGGCCTGCACGTCCACGCGCACGTCGCCGGTGTGCACCGGGATCGGGAACGGCTCGGCGGGCGGCAGGCCCGGACCGAACTTGCCGTCGACCAGCAGCGCCCACACGTTGCCGAAGGTGACCTCGCCGGCGAGGTCCTCGATATCCACCCCGCGGTAGCGCAGCGCGCCGCCGTCCTTGTCCGGTTCGGCGATCTCGGTCTCGAACGCGATGACGCCTTCGAGGCCCGGGCTGTAGTCGGCGGCCATAGGGGATGCTCCGATCGGATTTGGTGTCGGCTTCCGTCTCGGCGGCTGGGTCACACCCGCCGCCCGCCATTGTGCCCATACCGAAGGATGGGACGAGCAGGAGGTGCGAGAATCAGCACAAATGACGGACCCAGCCAGCATGCGCCGCGTCTACCAGCGCGGCACGCTCACCGAGAGCACGGCGCCGGAGCACTGGTTCACCCTGTTCGCCGAGTGGTTCGCGGCCGCAGCCGCCGAACTGATCGCGGTCGAGGTCAACGCGATGCAGGTGGCGACGGTCGATGCGGCCGGCCATCCCGCCGTCCGGACGGTGCTGCTCAAGGCCTTCGACGAGCGCGGCATCGTCTTCTACACGAACTACTCCTCCGCCAAGGGCCGTGACCTCGAGGCGCGGCCGTATGCCGCGGCGGTCCTCGCCTGGCTCGCGCAGGAGCGGCAGGTGCGGATCAGCGGTCCGGTCTCACGCGTCACCCGCGCCGAGACCGAGGCGTACTTCGCCGGCCGGCCGCGCGGATCGCAGCTGGGTGCGTGGGCCTCGGGCCAGTCGGCGCTCGTCCCGTCCCGTGCCGTGCTGGACGAGGCGGAGCGGGAGGTGACCGAGCGGTTCGCCGGGCGCGACATCCCGCCGCCGCCGCACTGGGGCGGCTACCGCATCGCGCCCGAGGCGGTGGAGTTCTGGCAGGGGCGCCCGGACCGGTTGCACGACCGGCTGCGCTACCGGCGCGAGGGTGAGCGCTGGCTGCTGGAACGGCTGGCCCCGTAGTTGAACCGGCACCGTCGTTGAGCGAGCCCACGACGGGTCTCGACGCCAATCCTGATCCGGCCGAAGCCCCGGAGCAGGCGCGCCGGTTGCGCGGGTTGCTGGGCCGGCACGCGGTCGACACCCGGCCGCTGGCGATCGCGCCGTACCGGCGGCTGCTGATCGGCCAGGGCACGTCGTTCATCGGCTCGATGCTCACTCAGGTCGCGGTGCCGGTGCAGGTGTACGCGATCACCCGCTCCTCGCTGTACGTCGGGTTCGTGGGGTTGGCCGGGCTGCTGCCGATCGTCGTGTTCGGCCTGTACGGCGGCGCGATCGCCGACGCGGTCGATCGGCGCCGGCTGTACCTGTTCTCGTCGCTCGGCGGCTGGGTGGTGACGCTCGCGCTGTTCTGCCAGACGCTGCTGGAACTGGACGACGTGGGGCTGATCCTGGCCCTGGTGATGGTGCAGTCCGGCATGTTCGCGGTGGCGTCGTCGGCGCGCGGCGCGATCATCCCGCGCATCGTCGAGCTGGACCTGGTGCCCGCCGCGAACACGCTGAACTTCACGGTCAGCAACGTCGGGCAGGTGATCGGGCCGCTCATCGCCGGCGTCCTGGTCGGGCTGAACCACGGCTTCGCGTACGCGTACGGAATCGACGCGGTGCTGTTCACCGCCGCGCTCTACTCGGCGTTGCGGCTGCCGGACATCCCGCCGCTGGCAGACGTCCGCGAGCAGCCGAGCATGCATGCCGTCGCCGAGGGGCTGCGCTTCATCGCCAAGAACCCGATCCTGATCATGTCCTTCCTCGTGGACATCGCGGCGATGGTGCTGGCGATGCCGCGTTCGCTGTTCCCTGCGGTCGCCGACCTGCGCTTCGGCGGCAACGTCGGCCCGCTGTACGCGGCGATCGCGATGGGGGCGGTGCTGGCCGGGCTGTCCAGCGGCTGGATCGGACGGGTGCGGCGGCAGGGACGCGCGCTGGTGGTCGCGATCGCCGGCTGGGGCGCGGCCGTGGCGCTGTCCGGGCTGGCGCAGCAGCTCTGGCTGGTAGTGGCGCTGCTCGCGCTCGCCGGTGCCGCGGACCTGGTCAGCGCGGTGTACCGGCAGACGATCTTGCAGACGTACGCGCCGGACGCGATGCGCGGCCGCATGCAGGGGGTATTCATCGCGGTGGTGGCGGGCGGGCCACGCCTCGGCGACGTGCGCGCGGGGGCGACCGCGGCGGTGAGCACGCCGGAGTTCTCCTGGGTGGCCGGCGGGGTCGGCTGCGTCGCCGTGGTGATCGTGGCCGGCTACCTCGTCCGGCCGTTCTGGCGCTACGACGCAAGGGTTGCCGAGGCAGCGGCCGAAGCAGCCGCTCGCTAGGTTGCACGAATGACATTGAGCGGGCGGCAGTTCACCCTGACGGCGGGCGGGCACGAGGCGACGGTGGTCGAGGTCGGCGCCGGCCTGCGGCGCTACGCGCGCGACGGGGTGGACGTCACCTGCAGCTACCCCGCCGACGCCCTCGCGCCGAAGTGCTGCGGTGCCACGTTGGTGCCGTGGCCGAACCGGCTGCGCGCCGGCAAGTACGCCTTCGACGGGACCGACTTGCAGCTAGCCCTCACCGAGCCGGCGACCGGGAACGCGATCCACGGCCTGGGCCGCTGGGAACGGTGGTCGCTGGTCGATCAGGACGCGGCGTCCGTCAGTCTCGAACTGGACATCGTGCCGCAGACCGGCTGGCCGTTCGAGCTGAGCGCCCGGGTGACCTACGCGCTGGACGCCGGCTCCGGGCTGACGGTGACCGCGACCGCGACGAACACCGGCTCGGGTCGTGCGCCGTTCGGTGCGGGCTTCCACCCGTACCTGGCCACCCCGGCGCTGGACCGCACGGCCGTCCGACTGCCCGCCGCCACCCGGCTGCTGCTGGACGAGCTGCAGATCCCGGTCGGGTCGGAACCGGTCGAGGGCACGCCGTACGACCTGCGGGACGGGCGCCCGCTCGGTGCTCTGCGCATGGACGACGCGTTCACCGACCTGCAGGTGATCGACGGCCGTGGCGTTGCCGAGGTGCGTACGCCGCACGGCGGTGCGCGCGTCTGGTTCGACGCCGCGTTCGGTCACCTGCAGGTGTTCACGCTGGAGAACTTCCCCGGCTCGGACACCGCGGGGGTCGCGGTCGAGCCGATGACGTGCGCACCCGACGCCTTCAACTCGGGCGCGGGGCTCATGGTGCTCGAGCCCGGCGAGCGCTGGTCGGCGTCGTGGGGCATCACGCCGCTCGACTAGTCGGCGGCGTCCTCGCGAAGCACGTCGGCGACGGGTGGTCAGAGCCGGGTCGCGGTCCGGACGAGATCGGCGACGGCCCTCGATCGACTGTGCGGGGGCCAGGCGATCACCGTGGTCACGTGCGGCGCGTCCACGACCGGTATGGCGAGCACGTCGTGGCGCAGGTTGGCGCGGACCGAGTCGGGCGCGATCACCGACGCCCGTCCCAACGCGATGAGTTGAAGCAGCTGCGCGTGGTCGCGCACCTCCGGGCCGGGACCGGCTTCATACCGTCCGTCCGCCTGCGGCCAACGCGGCTGCGGCAGGCCGGGCAGGTCGCTGACCTCGTCCGTCCGCACCTCGGTCCGGCCGGTGAACGGGTGTCCCGCGGGCAGCAGCACGACCTGGCCCTCCGTGCCGAGGTTTTCGTAGTCCAGCCCGGCGAGTGAGTCGAACGGCGCGTGCAACAGCGCGACGTCCGCGTGTCCTTCGCGCAGCATCCGGCCTTGCTGTCCGGGTCCGCAGAGAATGACGTCGACCCCGACGGCGCCCGGTTCGCCGGCGCACGCGTCGAGCAGCTTCGCGACCAGTTCCGTGGATGCACCGGCCTTGGCGACCAGGGCGACGGCGGGCTTGCCCTCGGCGGCCTCGGCTGCCCGCCGCGTGCGGCGTTCTGCGGCGGCGACCGCCGCGAGGGCTGCCCGGGCTTCCTCGAGCAGCACCGCGCCGGGGCCGGTGAGGGTGACGCCGCGGCTGGTCCGCTCGAGCAGCGTCGTACCGAGGCGCCGTTCGAGCTGGGCGATGGACCGGGACAGGGGCGGCTGCGCCATCCCAAGCCGCTGCGCCGCACGGCCGAAGTGCAACTCCTCGGCGACCGCGACGAAGTAGCGCAGCTCCCGGGTCTCCACCGCTGCCACGCTACCCGTCGCCAATACCCACCGGGTATCGCAGCTGACCTGATCGGTCTTGGCGCTGGCGCCGAGCCCGCGGCGAAGATCGATGGCATGAGTGAATCAACGATTGCGCTGGTAACCGGCGCGAACAAGGGCATCGGATTCGAGATTGCGGCCGGGCTCGGCCGGCTCGGCTGGCGGGTCGGTGTCGGCGCCCGCGAGGCGCGACGCCGCGAGGAGGCGGTGGACAAGCTGCGCGCCGAGGGAGCCGACGCGTTCGGCGTAGCGCTGGACGTGACGTCGGACGAGAGCGTTGCCGCGGCCGCGCGGCTGTTCGAGGAAGAGCACGGACGGTTGGACGTCCTGGTCAACAATGCGGGGATCACCGGCGGGATGCCGCAGGACCCGACCAGCGTCGACCCGGCCGTCATGCTTCAGGTGGTCGACACGAACGTCGTCGGCGTCATCCGCGTCACCAACGCGATGCTTCCGTTGCTGCGCCGGTCGTCCTCACCGCGGATCGTGAACATGTCCAGCAGTGTCGGGTCGCTGACCCTGCAGACCACGCCGGGTGCGTTCGTCGGTCCGATCTCGGCCGCGTACACGCCGTCCAAGACGTTCCTGAACGCGGTGACGGTGCAGTACGCGAAGGAACTCGCCGACACCAACGTCCTGATCAACGCGGGGTGTCCGGGCTACTGCGCCACGGACCTGAACGGGTTCCGAGGCACCCGCACCGCCGAGCAGGGCGCGCAGATCGCCATCCGACTCGCCACTCTTCCGGACGGCGGGCCGACCGGCAGCTTCTTCGACGACGACGGTCCGGTCGCGTGGTGACCCGGCGGGACGTCTTGTGTCCAGGGGGCCAGATCAGGTGATCAGCTCGAAGGCACACCGAGGCCCTGATGCGGCGGCGAGCTTGGCGTCGCAGGTGACGAGGGCACAGCCCAGTTGCTCGGCGAGCGCGACGTAGGCCGCGTCGTAGGCGGTGACGTTGGAGCGCAGTTGCCACACACGCTCGAGCAGCGGCGCGATCGGCATGCGACGCAACGGGAAGGCCGCCAGGTGCGCGAGGGCGCGTGGCGCGGCGCGGTCCACCGCGCGGCTGGTGCGGGCGAGCCGGCGCAACGCCGAGGCGACCTCGGCGTCGAGGTGAGCAGGGGCAAACCACGCGTCGCCGGCTGCGAGGCGCGAGGCGACGGTGCTGCGGCGTGAGTCGTCGGAGGCGTAGAACACCGTGAGGATCGAGGCGTCCAGCACGGCCAGGCTCACGATGCTTCGCGGACCTCGCGCACGGCGGCGACAGCGTCCTCCAACGAGACCCCGGTGCGCCGCGGTGGCACATAGGAGTCGACGTAACCCGCGACACCGATCACCTGCGCGACCTCGGACAGGCGCTCGACGACATAAGAACTCAGTGACTGCCGATTCTGTTCTGCAGCCTGCGCGAGCGCGTTATAGACGTCCTCCGGTACGTCCCGCAGGTTCATCCGTTTCATGGTGCCACTATGGCACCATCCCTTGCGGATGGCCAACAAAGCCGTGCAAGCCGCCGGGCCGACAGAACGTCGCGCCTGGCAGGCAAGGAGAACAACAGCCGGAAACTCGACTTGGATGGAAGTCGGCCGGCTGTTCCCGCCTGGGTGGATCAGGACGCCGCTGACCCGTCGGTGCGACGTCCCCAACGGATGCCGACCGGTCCGACTCATTGGCGTGCCACTCGTCCAATAACTGTCTGTGCGGCAAGAGGTCCAACCGCAAGGTCGCCTGCGACCGCTCACTCCAGGCCGCGAACGGCTGCAACTACCGGCGAAAGGAACTCTTCTGCTATTGGCGAAGCGAGGTGGCGTCCGGCAGCCAATGCACCAGACACCCAAGCGGGGCCGTGGCCGCCTATCGACCGATCGTAGGACTCGAGTTCCCCTCCAGGCAAAACGAGCACTCGCGCATCGCGGAGGTCAGCGACGAGATCCTGCGCCAGCCGTGTCAAATCGCCGTGCGGCAAGCCGTCTAGGCCAAACTCTTTTGCTCGAGCGCGTTGCTCGGTCGTCAAGAGCTGCTTAACGATATTCGTTGCTCTTGATAATAAGTCGTCACCGGTAGCCCCTGCCGACGCGAGTAAAGTCTTCAAGTATGGTGGATCGAGTAGCGCGTCGAAATCTACTGCGACGAAGGCGCCTACGTCCAAACCTTCCAACGCATCTACGCATTGTGGGATCTGCGATTTGCCGCCGGCTGGAACAAATAAGACTTCTTCCGCTGCGAAATCTGCCCGGCGGCCTAACTCGTCGAGTACCGCCGCGTACCACCGGCAGTCACCATCGCTTTCGCAGACGACAACAGTCCGATGGAAAAGTCCCTGTAGCACATTTGAATACCGAAGCAGAGGTCTGTCCCAGATCGATTTAACTCGCTCTGGGGACAACGTCGCGGCAGAGGTATTATCCTGATATCGCTGAAGGCGGACAAACGTGACGGGGCAATTTGTTTCTAGCAAACCGAGCACGAAATCACGATCGTGTGTAGCCGTGAGAAGCTGCAGACCACGGCTTAGCGCTTGCGTCCCGAGATGCCGACCGAGAGACCGCGCTTGCGCAGGGTGCAGGAAGGCTTCCAGCTCGTCTATCACCGTCACTGATGCGCGCGACGTCATGAGGTGGAGTACCATGCCTAAATAGTTCTTTACTCCATCACCTTGTTCGGAAAGCAATCGCAACGCTGCAACTGATTCGGCGTACTCTCGCGTGGGGTGCTGCAAGGGTGGAGAGTCAATTCCTGGTTTACCCACTCTAAGCTGAACATTGCCATTTGCCCTATCCAGGGTAAGTGGAAAATTGAACGTCTTGAGACAAATTTTGGAAAGCTCTGACTCTAAGTCGCCGTCTATGAACAACTCGTGGATCGGGTTGCCGGTTGCTTCCATCCCTGGCTGGCCCATCCCGCCGATCGCCACCCCAACCCGTTGGGCAGAATCGAGGGTCCGCAGGAACCATCCTATGACGTGCCCGAGGTTTTCGCCGCTTGGATCAGCAAGCCATCGTTGTAACTGCGGCAGCTGCAAGCTTGGCCACCGCCTGGCGGCGTGAAAGTTTCCGGTTGCCCGGGAGGAGACTGGACGACCGAATTCGATCGAGCCCAGCTCTCCACATCTTCTGAAATATTGAGTGTAAAATCGACGTCCGATAGGATTACGGCGCGAGATTGGTAACCCTGCAGACACTCGCTGACGTCTCTCAGAAGCTGCGATTTTCCGACATTATTACCGCCGACGACGCAGAGCACACCCGCCGGTGGCAGGTCGATCGTCGCACCCGTCCTGGTTCTGATTCGGGCCACGCGGAAGTCCGTCACGGGCGACGATCTTCGTCTAGTTCTCTTTCATCCTCAAGACCTGCAGCATGGACACAGATTCGGCCTTGGGTGCGTGGGGACGGCCGGGGTTCGGCCGTCCCACGCGGAGCAACATCGCTGCAGCCCTACGCGGCCTCCACCACCACGTCGACGGACGGGGCGGCAGCGCGGCGCGGGCTGGCCAGCGCGAGCAGCACCGCGAACCCTGCCTGGATGCCGACCACGACCAGGAACGCCGTCCGCATGTTGTGCGCCGACAGGCTGACGAACAGCGTGCCCAAGCTGGCCACGCCCAGCGCGACCGAGCCCTGCTGCACGGTCACCAGCACACCGCTGCCGATACCCGCCAGCCGCTGCGGCACGCCGGCCAGCACGGTGCGGAACAGCGCACCCAGCCCGAGCGACTGACCGAAGCCGGCCACCGCAAGACCCGGAGCGAGCGCGACCAGCGACACGTGCGGCCACTGGTCGCCGATCACCGTGAGCAGCCCGACGAGCCCGAGGGCCTGCAACGCGAAGCCGGCCGCGAGCAGCCGGGTGCCGAACCGCTCGTAGAGCCGAGCCGCCAGCAGTGAACCGGTGAAGAAGGCCACCGCCATCGGCGTAATGGCAAGCCCCGAGCCCAGCGCGTCGTGGTGCAGCCCGTCCTGCACGGTGAGCGCGAAGACGAACATGAACGCGCCGAAGCCGAGGAAGAACGGCACCGCGAGCACCAGCCCGTGCCGCACCGTGGCCAGCCGCACCAGCGACGGCGGAACGAGTGGCGTGGTGCCGCGGCGCTCGGCCCGCCGCTCCACCGTCACGAACGCGGCGGCGAAAACGGGCGCGGTGGCCAGCACGAGCCACGACCACACCGGCCAGTGCAGCGCGGGACCCTCGGTCAGCGGCACCAGCAGCGTCACGATGGCGGCGGCGAGCAGCGCGGTACCGGGGATGTCGACGGCCGCGGGGTGCGGTGAGCGGCTGGTCGGCACCACGCGCCGCGCGAGCAGCAGCCCGGCGATGCCGAACGGGACGTTGACCAGGAAGATCGGCCGCCACGACGACCCGGCGAGGTCGGCGTTCAGCAGCACCCCGCCCAGCAGCTGGCCGAGCACGACCGCGATGCCGCCGGTTGCGGCGTACATGCCGATCGCGCGGCTGCGGGCCTGGCCCTCGAGCGTCGCCTGGAAGGTGGCGAGCACCTGCGGCTGCAGCATCGCGGCCGAGACACCCTGCAGGATTCGCGCGGCGACGAGAACGCCGATGGACGGCGCGATGCCGCACAGCAGCGAGGTGAGCGTGAAGCCGAGCATGCCGATCATGAACATGCGGCGCCGGCCCATCGCATCGCCCAGCCGGCCGCCGACCACGAGCGAGACGGCGAACGCGACGCCGTAACCGGCGACGACCAGTTCGAGCATCGGCGTGGACGCGTGCAGCGTGCTGTCGATGGTGGGCAGCGCGACGTTGACGATGAAGAAGTCGAGCATCGGCAAGAACGCGCCGAGGAGGAGCACCAGGGTTCCCAGCGAGGTCAACCGCTGCGGTTCCCGGCGGTGCCCCGGGCGACGTGTCGAGATGGAGCGGAGGTTGTCCGCGGTGAGGGTCTGTGCTGTCATGGCGACCACGATGCGGCCTCAGCCAACCTGGTACCAGGAGTGCGTTTATCCAGGTATCACCACCACCTGGAAACCGCACCGCCGATGCGTCAGGCTAGAACCATGACATCGACGCTCAGCACGGTCGGCACCACCGCCGTCCGGCGCAGCCCCGACGAGATCAGGCGCGAGGAGCTGTCGGCGTTCCTGCGCAGCCGCCGCGAGCGCATCGCGCCCGAGCAGGTCGGCGTGCCGCACTCCGGGCGACGCCGCACGCCGGGCCTGCGGCGCGAGGAGGTCGCCCAGCTCGCCGGGGTGGGCGTCACCTGGTACACCTGGCTCGAGCAGGGCCGTGATATCCGGGTCAGCGAGCAGGTGCTGGAGGCGATCGCTCGCACGCTGCTGCTCGACCGGGACGAGCGCGCGCACCTGTTCACGCTCGCCGGCGCGTCCGACCAGAGCCTGGCGCACGAGTGTGCGGCCGTCAGCCCGCAGCTGCACGCACTGCTCGCCCAGCTCAGCCCGTTCCCCGCCTGCGTCGTGAACGGCAAGTACGACATCCTGGCCTACAACCGCACCTACGGCCGGCTGGCAGGCAACCTGGACGAGGTGCCGATCGAGCAGCGCAACTGCATGTGGCTGCTGTTCACCGACCCGGTGTGGCGCAAGGCGTTCGTCGACTGGGACGACGCCACGTCCCGGATGACGGCCAACTTGCGCGTGCTGTACGCCGACCACATCACTGAGCCCTCCTGGAAGGCGCTGGTCGGCAGGCTGCGCGCCGCCTCGCCCGAGTTCGCCGAGCTGTGGGCCCGGCACGACGTGCGTGGCATCGAGAACAAGCGCAAGCGGTACCGGACCGAACTGGTCGGCATGCTGCACCTGGACGCGACGAACGCCTGGCTGGCGCCCAAGAGCGGAACCCGCCTGCTCGCCTACACTCCGGGCGACGCCGAGACCCAGCGCCGGCTGGAGACGATGGCGCGCCTGATCGAGGAGGGACACTGACGTGCAGCTCACCAAGTTCACTCATTCCTGCGTCCGGTTCGACGACGCCGACCGCTCGCTGGTCATCGACCCGGGCGTGTTCAGCGAGGTCGACGAGGCGCTGGACGGCGCCGGCGCGGTGCTGATCACGCACGAGCACGCCGACCACATCGACACCGAGAAGGTGCTCGCCGCGGCGCGCAAGGATCCGCGGCTGCGCATCTGGGCGCCAGCGGGAGTCGCCGCTTCGCTGGGCGAACTCGGCGAGCAGGTCGTGGCCGTGGGCGCCGGCGAGCAGTTCGACGCGGCCGGATTCGACGTCCGCACCTTCGGCGGCCAGCACGCGGTGATCCACCCGAGCATCCCGGTAGTCGCCAACGTCGGGTACTTGATTGCGGGGGTCGCCCACCCGGGGGACTCGCTGATCGTCCCGACCGAGGACGTCGACGTGCTGCTGCTGCCGGTCAACGCCCCGTGGTCGAAGCTGTCCGAGGTGATCGACTACGCGATCGCGGTGCGCGCCCCGCGCGTGCATCAGATCCACGACGGCCTGATGAACCAGTTCGGCTACGGCATCGTGGAGCGGCAGGTCACCGCGCTCGCCGGCGCGTACGGACCGCAGTACCAGCACCTGGATCCGCGGACCACCGTCAGCGTCTGACGCGGCCTCACTCGAACCGGGCGCCGCAGTTCTCGCAGACGACCGGTCGCTCCGCGTCGTTCAGCCGGCCGCACTCCGGGCACACCCGGTTCGCCCAGCACGCGGGGTCGCCGCCTTCGTCCGGATCCGGCGGCGTCGCCGCGGCGTTGCGTTCGACGGGTTGGGTCATACGTCCACTGTGGCACGGTCCCGGTTCGTCCGTGCGGACGAACCGCAGCGCTGGGGGACCGTCCTAGCGTGTGCGACATGTCGAACCTGAACGAGATCAAGACGTGGCTCGAGGGCCGGTTGCCCGCTCTGCTCGCCGAGAACGAGGTCCCCGGCGCGGCCGTCGCGGTGTACGCCGGCGGCGAGGTCGTCGACCTGGCCGGTGGGGTGCTGAGCAAGGCGACCGGGGTCGAGGCGACCGCGGACTCGCTGTTCCAGATCGGCTCGATCACCAAGGTCTGGACGACGACGCTGGTGATGCAGCTGGTCGACGAGGGGCTCGTCGAGCTGGACGAACCGGTACGCACCTACCTGCCCGAGTTCGTCATCTCCGACGAGTCGGCGGCAAAGGTGATCACGGTGCGCCAGCTGCTCAGCCACCAGGCCGGCTTCGAGGGCGACATCTTCACCGACACCGGCATGGGCGACGACTGCGTCGAGAAGTACGTCGCGACCCTGTCCGACGTCGACCAGCTGTTCGCGCCGGGGGAGATGTTCTCCTACAACAACGCCGGGTTCTGCGTACTCGGCCGCATGGTCGAGGTGCTGCGCGGCAAGCCGTACGACAGCTGCCTGCGCGAGCACCTGTTCACGCCGCTGGCTCTGACCCACGCCGCCAACGGGGCGAACGAGGCGATCCTGTTCCGCGCGGCGGTCGGGCACATCCGGCCGGAGCCGGACGCAGCGCCGGTGCCCGCACCGGTCTGGTCGCTGGTGCGCTCCAACGCCCCGGCCGGCTCGTCACTCGCGATGCGCCCGCGCGACCTGCTCGCCTTCGCGCAGCTGCACCTGCACTCCGGCACCGCCGCCGACGGCACCCAGGTGTTGAGCGCGGCGTCGGTCAAGGCCATGCAGGAGCGCCAGGTGGAGGTGCCCGACCTGGGGCTGATGGGCAACGCCTGGGGGCTGGGCTGGGAGCTGTTCGACTGGGACGGCGGCCCGGTGATCGGCCACGACGGCGGGACGATCGGGCAGAGCGCGTTCCTGCGCGTCGTGCCGGAGCAGAACATCGCCGTCGCCCTGCTCACCAACGGCGGCGACACGTTCGCCGTGTACACCGAGATCTTCGGCCACGTGCTGCGCGAGCTCGCCGGGATCGCGATGCCGGCGCTGCCCACCCCGCCGGCCGAGCAGCTGCCCTTCGACGCCGCACGCTTCCTCGGCACCTACTCGTGCGAGGTCGGCGACCTGACCGTCAGCCAGGACGACGAGGGCCGGCTGTGGCTGCAGACCCTGCCCAAGGGTGCGGTCGCCGAACTGGTCGGCGAGAGCGAGCGGGTCGAGCTTCTCTACCTGCGGGAGAACACGCTGATCCCGGCCAAGCCCGATCGTGGCGTGCACCTGCCGAACGTCTTCCTCGGCGACGACGGCACCGGCCGTGCCCTGTACCTGCACGCCGGCCGGGCCATCCGCCGCGCGAGCCCGGCGTAGGGGGTAACGGAGCAGCCTCGGCGCGGGCCGGATGCTCAGCTGGCGCGGCGGGGCCCGGCGGTCAGCGCGGTTCACCGCGTAGCGGCCGACCGGGCAGCGCCTCGGCCTGCAGTGCGCCGCCGCGCACCACGAACTCGCCACCTACCAGCAACTGCCGAACACCCACGGACGGGCGGGTCGAGTCGAGGTACGTCGCCGCGTCGGTGACCCGCGCCGGGTCGAGCACGACCAGGTCGGCGTCCGCACCGACGCCGAGGTGCCCCTTCGCCCGGGCAGCCGGCGCGATGTCGTCGAGCACCCGCGCGGGCAGGTACGAGCACCGGCGGAACGCCTCCAGCCAGGTCCATGCTTCGGTCTCGCGCACCATCCGCCGCAGCGACCGGGCGAACGTGCCCGCGGTGCGCGGGTGCGTGCGTCCGCCCGCTGGCAGCGGCCACTCCAGGCTCTCGCGCGTGCCGCCGGGCCACAGCACCGGCATCGCGTCGCTCGCCACGATCGCGTCCGGGAAGGCCAGCGCGCGGTGCAGCAGCGCCTGGTCGTCGGCGTCGGACTCGTCCAGGAACTCGACGATGCACTCCGCGCCCGGATCGGTGCGGCGCAGGTCGCGCAGCCGCACGACGTCGCTGACCCGCTCGCCGGTCTCGACGATCACGATGCTGTCCGGCCGCAGCCCCCAGACGTGCAGCCGCTCCGGATCGAGGAAGAACGCGCCGATCCCGGTGCTGCCCGCGCCGTACGGATAGGCCTCCACGGTCACCCGTGCGCCGTCCGAACGGGTGCGCTCCAACAGCGCCAGCACCCGGTCGACGTGCCGGCGCGACGTGCTGTTCACGTGGCAGTGATGCATCGCGGCACCGGTCTCGGCCGCGGCGATCGCGATCTCCGCGGAGCCGTCGACGGGCGTCGTCGGGTCGGCCTCGACCAGCTCGCGCACGTGCGTGAACGTGGGCGCGCCGGCCCGCGCGGCCAGTCCGGCGACGGCACGGAACTCGGCCGGGTCGGTGCGCGGCGCATAGCCCATCAGCACGCCGATCCCCAGGGCGCCGCGGGCCAGGTCGCGTTCGAGCAGGCCCAGCCAGGCAGCGAGTTCGGTGGGCGACGAGTCGCGCTGCCAGCCGCGATCGCCGAGCACGGCCAGGCCGCTCTCCAGCGTCGCATCGGGCTGACGGCCCAACAGCACCTGGGCGCGGGCATCGCCCCACGACGCCGAGAAGCCGTAGTTGAGCGGCCGCCCTTCCTGCGCGGCGCGCTCGTACGCGAGCTCGATCGGCATCAGCCCGGCCTCGAGGTCGAGCGCGGTCGTCACGCCGTCCATCGCCTGCAGCCGCTGCCCGGCGATCGAGTGCACGTGCGAGTGCAGGTCGACGAAGCCGGGCCCGACCACCATGCCGCTGACGTCGACGAGTTCGGCGCCGTCGGGCACGGGCAGGTCGGAGCCGACGCCCACGATCCGTCCGTGATCGACGAGCACGTCGGCAACCTGATCAAGACCCGTGCCGGGATCGACGACCCGGCCACCGCGCAGCACGATCACCAGGCAAGTCAAGCAGCAGCGGCGCCGGCAGTTCGGTCGGTGCCGACAGAATGCGGCAGCACGCCTCGTGCCGAGCGACGAACAGACGCGACGGCACACGACCGACGATGGCTGGCGTGACCGATACGACGACCCGGGCCGGGCTGGCCGACCATGTAGCAGCGCTCGCCGGCGAACTCGGCATCCCCGCCGTCGCGGTGGGCATCGTCCACGGCGACGACGAACTGAGCACCTTCCACGGCATCACCAGCGTGCCGAACCCGCTGCCCGTCACCGAGGACACGCTGTTCCAGTTCGGCTCGATCACCAAGACGTACACCGCGACGGCCCTGGTGTTCCTGGCCGAGCAGGGAAAGGTCGACCTGGGCGCGCCGGTGCGCCGCTACGTCCCTGAGCTCACGCTCGCCGACGAGAGCGTCGCCCGGGCGGTGACCGTCGCCCAGCTGCTGAACCACACGTCCGGCTGGGACGGCGACTTCGAGACCGACACCGGTGACGGCGACGACGCGCTCGCCCGGTTCGTCGCCAAGCTGGCTGACCTGGAGCAGCAGCGCCCGCTCGGCAGCGCGATGTCGTACAGCAACACCGCGTTCTCGCTGGCCGGCCGGGTGATCGAGCACGTCACCGGGCGGAGCTACGAGGCCGCGATCGCCGACCTGATCTTCACCCCGCTGGGGCAACGCGATTCGTACCTGCGCGCCGCCGACGTGATGACCCGCCGCTTCGTGGTCGGGCACCTGCAGGGGGAGGGCGGCGAGCTGCGTGTTGCCCGCCCGTGGCAGCTCGCGCGAAACAACAATCCGGCCGGCGGCATCGTTTCCACCCTGGCCGACCAGCTGACCTGGGCCCGGTTCCACCTCGGCGACGGAACCTCGTCCGCCGGAACCAGGGTGCTGAGTGCGGACGCGGTGGCGGGGATGCGGGAGCCCACCTTCGAGGTGGCCGGCGGCGGTCCCGGCGAGGCGATCGGCACGTCGTGGTTCCTGCGCACCGTCGACGACGTGCTGCTGGCCGGGCACGGCGGCACGACGGCCGGCCAGTTCAGCGAGCTGCTGCTCGTGCCCGAGCACCGGTTCGCGATCGTCAGCGCCACCAATAGCGGGCCGAACGGGCTGCAGTTCAACCAGGAGATCATCCGCTGGGCGCTGCAGGCCTACCTCGGCGTGATCGAGCGCGACCCGGAGCCGGTCGAGCTCGATGCCGCCGAGCTGGCCCGCTACACCGGCGAGTTCGAGACCGCAGCGACCCTCGCCTACGTGAGCGCCGTCGACGGCGGGCTGGTGCTGCGCATGGAGCTCAAGCCCGAGACCAAGGCGGAGCTGGGCGAGGCCGTTCCGGACTACCCGCCGTTCCCGCTGGGCATCCTGCCCGGCGCGGGCGACGAGTACGTGATCACCAGCGGGCCCGCCAAGGGGCTGCGCGGCTACTTCGTGCTGGAGCCGGACGGCACGGCAAGCGCCGTCGACCTGAGCGGCCGCGTGCACACCCGGCGGCCGTGACGGCGCAGCTGCCGCCGGTGTCCCTTCGGCCAGATCGACGAACCGGACCGGTGCCAGTGGTACGCGGCGACGAAGAGCCGGAGCCGGGGGACAGGGGATGCTGGCTCGATGGTGACTGTCAGCCGAGCGGTCCTGGCGAGCCGTCCGTGACCAGCGTGACCCTCGCGCCGCGACCGCTCGCGGGCCTGGCGCAGAACGCATGGGTACGGTTCGCGGTCCGCCGGGCCGGGCGTCTCGTGGTGTCGGTGTGGGTGCTGATCACCGCGTCGTTCATGATGATCCATCTCATCCCGGGCGACCCGGTCCGCGCGGCGCTCGGGCCGACGGCACCCGCCGCCCTGGTGCGGGCGCGGCGCACCTCGCTCGGCCTGGACGACCCGCTGCTCGAGCAGTACTGGCACTACCTGCGCCACCTGTTCAGCGGGGACATGGGGACGTCGATGATCTCCAACCTTCCGGTGTCCGAGACCATCTCCGACCGGCTGCCCGCGACGGTCGAGCTGGCCGTGTACGCGTTCCTGCTCGCCGTCGTGATCGCGGTCCCGCTCGGGACGGTGATGGCGGTGCTGACGCGCGGCGGGCGTGGCCGGCGCACCGAGCTCGCGTTCACCTCGACCAGCGTGGTGCTCGCCGCCGTCCCGGAGTTCCTGCTCGGCGTCGCGCTGGTCTACGTGTTCGGCGTCCAGCTCGGCTGGCTGCCGGTCGCCGGGCGGACCGGCCCGGACTCGTACCTGCTGCCGGTGATCTCGCTCGCGGTTGGCCCGGCCGCCGTGCTCGCGCGCATCATGCGGGTCGAGCTGCTGAGCGTGCTCGGCGCCGACTTCATCCGTACCGCTCGTGCCAAGCGACTGCCCGCCCGGCTGATCTATGCGAGGCACGCGCTGCCCAACGCGGTTACCGCGACGCTGACGCTGGCCGGGCTGCTGCTCAGCTCGCTGGTCGCCGGCACCGTCCTCGTCGAGAACGTCTTCGCCTGGCCCGGGCTGGGCAGCACGATCGTCTCCTCGATCCTGGCCAAGGACTACCCGGTCGTGCAGGGGATCGTGCTGGTCTACGGCCTCGGCGTGCTGCTGGTGAACCTCGCGGTCGACGTCCTGCTCGCGCTCCTCGATCCCCGCTCCACGATCATGGAGGGCTGAGCGGTGCCGGCTCCCGAATCCCGCAAGCGCGCGGTGGCGGCGCGGCTTTTCTCCGTGGTGCGCACCCCGGTCGGCGCCTGCGCGGGCGCGCTGCTGCTCGCCGTGTTGCTGCTGGCGGTGCTCGGACCGGTGCTGTGGTCCGACCGCGCGAACGCGATCGACACCGACCACATCCTGCAGGGCTCGTCCGGCGCGCACTGGGTCGGCACCGACAGCCTGGGCCGCGACATCTTCTACCGGGTGCTCGTCGCCACCCGGCTGTCGGTCGGACTGGCGCTGCTCGCCACCGCGATCGGCGTGGCGATCGGCCTACTGCTCGGCGCGGTGCCCGCGGTGTTCGGCCGCCGCGTCGGGCGGCTGGCCGCCGCGGTCGTGAACATCGCGGTCGCGTTTCCCGGCCTGCTGCTCGCGCTGTTCTTCGCCGTCGTCTTCGGTGTCGGCGCGAAGGGCGCCGTGCTCGCTATCGGCGTGGCCACCGCGCCCGGATTCGCCCGGCTGGTGCAGACGCTCGTGGCCGGCGTGGCAGCGCGCGACTACGTCGCGGCCGCGCGCATCGCCGGCGTCGGGCGGGTCCGGTTGCTGGCCCGGCACATCCTGCCGAACATCGCCGAGCCGCTGGTCGTCAACGCCACGATGAGCGCCGGCGGCGCGCTGCTCACCTTCGCCGGGCTGTCCTTCCTGGGGCTGGGCGTGCAGGCGCCGCAGTACGACTGGGGCCGGCTGCTCGGCGAGGGGCTGAACGGGATCTACGTGCACCCGGCGGCGGCGCTCGCGCCCGGCGTCGCGGTCGTCATCGCCGGCCTAGCGTTCAATTTGTTCGGCGAGGCCGTCGCGCGCACGATCGGCCTGACCGTGACCGGCGGCGGCGTCGTGCGACGCCGGGTCGCCGACGATGCCCCGGGCGATGTCGCCGACGTCGAGCAGCTCGCCGACGCGGCGGTGCCTGCTGCCGGCGACCAGGACGCGGACGTGCTGCGCGTGGACGGTCTGCGGGTGCAGTTCCCCGGGGCGGACGGCCCGATCACCCCGGTGCGCGGGGTCAGCTTCGGCATCGGCCGCGCCGAGGCGGTCGGCGTGGTCGGGGAGTCCGGGTCCGGCAAGTCGTTGACCGCGCTCGCCGTCGCGCAGTTGGTGGACGAACCCGGCCGGGTGATCGCGCAGCAGTTGACGTTCTGCGGCACCGACCTGCTGCACGGCACCGCGCGCGTGCACCGGCAACTGCTGGGCACCAGCTTCGCGATGGTGTTCCAGGACCCGATGACCTCGTTCAATCCGACCAAGCGCATCGGCCGCCAGCTCGCCGAGGTCGCCGAGCAGCACCAGGGCATGAGCCGGTCGCGGGCAATGGAACGCGCGGTCGACCGGCTGCGCGCGGTGCGGGTGCCGGCGGCCGAGCGCCGCGCCCGCCAGTACCCGCACGAGTTCTCCGGCGGCATGCGCCAGCGCGCCATGATCGGCATGGGGGTGATGGGCAGCCCGAAGCTGATCGTCGCCGACGAGCCGACCACCGCGCTGGACGTCACGGTGCAGCAGCAGGTGTTGCGGCTGCTGCAGGCGATCCGGGACGCCGACGACGTCGCGATCCTGCTGATCAGCCACGACATCACCGTGGTGGGCCAGATGTGCGACCGGGTGCTGGTGATGTACGCCGGGCGGATCGTCGAGGAGCTGCCCGTGGCCGCGCTGCGCACCGACGCCAGGCATCCGTACACCCGCGCGCTGCTCGCGGCGGTGCCGGACATGAGCACCGACCGCGACGCGCCGCTGCCGGTCATCCCGGGCCGTCCCGTCGACCCGGCGCACCTGCCGCCGGGCTGCCCGTTCGCGCCGCGGTGCGAACGCGCCGACGCGCGCTGCCGCGCAGCGGACCCTGAGCTGATCGAGTTGGCCGGCTCCGGGGCGGGTGACGTGCGGCGGGTCGCTTGCTGGCACCCGTACGACGGCGACGCGGACACCGACCCGAGCGACGACGAACCGGGGCAGCTGGGCAAGCGGCCACGCGCCACCGTCCCGGCGGGAGACGTCCATGAGTGAGCTGCGGTTCGACGCGGTCAGCGTGCGGTTCGGCAGCCTGCGGCACGGCATGACTGCTGTCGACGGTGTCGACCTGACCGTGCCCGACGGACAGATCGTCGGGCTCGTCGGCGAGTCCGGGTCCGGCAAGTCGACGCTCGCCCGCGCGGCCGCCGGCCTCACCCCGCTGTCGGCCGGCCGGATCCTGCTCGACGGCAGCCCACTGCGCTATCGCGGCCGCGCCCGCCGTCCACTGCAGATGGTCTTCCAGGACCCGTACTCCTCGCTCGACCCGCGGATGACCGTCGGCGCCTCGATCGCCGAGGCCGTTCCCGCCGAGGCCGGGCTGCGCGGCGCGGGCCGGCGCGCCGAGGTCGCGCGGCTGCTCGAGCAGGTCGGGATGGACCCCGGTCGCGCGCGGGCCTACCCCAGCCAGCTGTCCGGCGGGCAGCGGCAGCGGGTGGCGCTCGCCCGAGCGCTCGCCGGGCGACCGGACGTGGTCATCGCCGACGAGATCACCTCGGCGCTGGACGTCTCGGTGCAGGGCACCGTGCTGAACCTGGTGCGCGACCTGCAGCGGGAGCTGCGGCTGTCGATGCTGTTCATCTCGCACAACCTGGCCGTGGTGCGCTACGTCGCCGACACGATCGCGGTGATGTACCTCGGCCGGATCGTCGAGCACGGGCCGGCCGACGACGTGCTGCGCGACCCGCAGCACCCCTACACGCGCGAGCTGCTCGCCGCGGCGCCGCAGCCGGAACTGACCGGCCTCGGCCCGCTGGAGAGCGACCCGGCGCTGCGCGCGGTGGCCGATGCCGAACCCGCCGACCCGCACCGGCCGCCGCGCGGCTGCCGGTTCCACCCGCGCTGCCCGGTCGGCCCGCTCGTCCTGTCCGGACGGGACGTCTGCATCGAGACCGAACCGACCGGCGCCGGCCACCGCCACGGCGCCGCCTGCCACTTCGCCGGGAAATCGCACCCGGCGCTGGAACCCACGGCGCTGGAACCCACGGCGTGACCGCGCCGCACCGACCCGCCACGCACATCGACTCGCCACATGAGGAGCCCGTCGTGACCCGACGCCTGCGCATCGACGACCTGACCGCCCTGACCGTTCCCGAGCAGCCGACGATCTCACCGGACGGCACCCGCATCGCGTACGTGCTGCGCGGCAACGACGCGGGCGGTGACCGGGTCGTGCACAACCTGTGGTGGGTACCGGCGGCCGGCGGTGCGCCGGCCCAGCTGACCCGCGGCGGCGCGGACACCTCGCCCTCGTGGTCGCCGGACGGAACCCAGCTGGCGTTCCTGCGGGCGCAGGACGGCCCGCCGCAGCTGTGGCTGCTGCCGGCGGCCGGCGGCGAGCCCGAGCAGCTGACCAGCCTGCCGCTCGGCGCGGGTGCGCCGGTGTGGAGCCCGGACGGGACGCGGCTGGCGTTCGGTGCCGCGGTCGACGTCGCCGCGGCCGCCGGCGAGGACGACGCGGCCCGCAAGCGGCGTGCGACGCAGGCGATCGTCGCCGACCGGCTGGACTACCAGGCCGACGGCGCCGGGTTCCTGCGCACCATGCGCACCCACCTGCACGTGCTCGAGCTGGCCGGCCGCACCTGCCGCCAGGTGACCGAGGGCGACTGGCACGCCGGCCCGCCGGCCTGGTCACCGGACGGCACCCGGCTCGCGTTCGGCGCCGCGATGGCACCGGACGCCGACCTGACCGGTCGCGCCGGGACGTATGTGCTGGGCGTGCAGGACAGCAAGGCGGTCCCGCAGCTCGTGGGGCTGGCCGACGGGGTGACCGGCCCGCTGATCTGGACGGCCGACGGCGACGCGCTGCTGGTGGTCGGGATGCCGGGCGCACCCGTCGGGCACGCCGGCCTGCTGCGCGTGCCGCTCGCCGGCGGCGAGGTAGTCGACCTGGCCGCCCCGCTGGACCGCAACGTCATGCCCGGCGGCCCCGCCTACCCCGGCGCCGTGCCGGTGCTCGTCGACGGCGGCGCGAACGTGCTGTTCTGCGTGCGCGACCGCGGCTGCACGCACCTGTACTCGGTGCCGGTGCAGGGCGACGGTGCGCCGCGGCTCGTCGTGGGCGGGGCGGGACGCAACGTGTCCGGCCTGTCCGTCGCGGGCGGCACGGCCGCGATCGCGCTCGGCACGCCGACCTCGTTCGGCGAGATCGTCGCGATCGACCTCGCCGGCGGCGCCGAGACCGTGTGCACCGCGCAGGGCGGCGTGCCCGACGGCGTCGAACCGTACGAGCGGGTCGAGCGCGAGTTCACCATCTCGGACGGGACGACCGTGGCCGGCTGGCTGGTCCGCGACCCGGACGCCGTCGGGGCGCAGCCGCTGCTGCTCGACATCCACGGCGGCCCGCACAACGCATGGAACGGCGCGGCCGACGAGATCCACCTGTACCACCACGCGCTCGCCGCCCGCGGCTGGACGGTGCTGCTGCTGAACCCGCGCGGCAGCGACGGCTACGGCGAACAGTTCTACAACGCCGCGCTCGGCGGCTGGGGCGTCGCGGACGCGAAGGACTTCCTCGAGCCGCTGGACGCCCTGGTGACCGAGGGAGTGGCCGACCCGCAGCGGCTGGCCGTCGCCGGCTACAGCTACGGCGGCTTCATGACCTGTTACCTGACCAGCCGCGACGGCCGGTTCGCCGCGGCGGTTGCGAGCGGTGTGGTCAGCGACGCGATCAGCATGGCCGGCACGTCCGACGCGGGCCACTTCATCGCGGCCTGTGAACTGGGCGGGGCGCCGTGGGCCGAGCCGGAGCGCTACGCCGAGATCTCGCCCCTGGCGCAGGTCGATCGCGTCAACACGCCGACGCTGGTGATCCAGGGCGCGGCCGACGTCCGCTGCCCGGTGGGCCAGGCCGAGCAGTGGCACACCGCGTTGCGCGAGCGCGGCGTTCCCACCCAGCTGGTGCTCTACCCCGAGGGTTCGCACCTGTTCATCCTGCAGGGGCCGCCGTCGCAGCGGCTGGACTTCAACCGTCGCGTCACCGACTGGGTCGAGCGGTACGCCGGTGACGCCGCCGGTCCGCGCCCCGCGCGCATCGACGCGGCGCACTGGCAGCGGCGGCTGGACGTGCTCGCCGCACGGCACCGGGTACCCGGAGCGAGCCTGGGCATCCTGCGGGTGCACGCCGGCGCCGAGGACGAACTCGCGCGGGCCGCGTCCGGTGTGCTCAACGTGGACACCGGCGTCGCGACGACCGTCGACTCGGTGTTCCAGATCGGCTCGATCTCCAAGGTGTGGACGGCCACCCTGGTCATGCAGCTTGTCGACGAAGGCCTGCTCGAGCTCGACGCCCCGGTCGTCGACGTCCTGCCCGAGCTGCAACTGGCCGACCCTGACGTGACCAAGCGGGTCACCATGCGGCACCTGCTCACGCACACCAGCGGTATCGACGGCGACGTGTTCACCGACACCGGGCGCGGCGACGACTGTTTGGAGAAGTACGTCGAGGGGCTCGCCGAGGTCGCGCAGAACCATCCGCTCGGCGCCACGTGGTCGTACTGCAACTCGGGCTTCTCGCTGATCGGGCGGGTGATCGAGAAGATCACCGGTGACACGTGGGACGAGGCCATGCAGAAGCGGGTCTTCGCGCCGCTCGGGCTGCAGCGCACCGGGACGCTGCCGGAGCACGCACTGCTGCACCGGGCCGCGGTGGGGCACGTCGCCGAGGGTGACGCCGAGCCGACCCGTGCCCCGGTGTGGGGACTGCCGCGCTCGCTCGGGCCGGCCGGGCTGATCAACGCGCAGACCGCCGACGTTCTCGCGTTCGCCCGGCTGCACCTGACCGGCGGGCTGGCCGCCGCCGGCACCCGGCTGCTCAGCGAGGCAGCCGCCGCCGAGATGACCACGCACCAGGCCGACCTGCCGGACAAGTACACCCTCGGCGACTCGTGGGGGCTGGGCTGGATCCGGTTCGGCTGGGGCGGGCACCGGCTGATCGGTCATGACGGCAACACCATCGGACAGTCCGCGTTCTTGCGGCTGCTGCCCGAGGCCGGCCTCGCGGTCACCCTGCTGAGCAACGGCGGGAACACCCGCGACCTGTACGAGGACCTCTACCGCGAGATCTTCGCCGAACTGGCCGGCGTGGCGATGCCGCGGCCGCTCGTACCGTCCGCCGGGGCGGTGCAGGTGGATGTGACGCCGCACGTCGGCAGGTACGAGCGGGCCGCCGCCGAGATCGAGGTGTTCGTCCGGGACGGCAAGGCGATGATGCGCCAGACCGTCGCCGGTCCGCTCGCCGCGCTCGTGCCCGAACCGTCCGAGGAGTTCGAACTCGTCGCTGCCGATGACTCCGGCGACCTGTTCGTCATCCGCGAGCCGTCGGCGCTCACCTGGATCCCGGTCACGTTCTACGCGCTGCCGGGCGGTGAGCGGTACGTGCACTGCGGGGTGCGTGCCACGCCGAAGGTCGCGTGAGCACCGGCGGGGGCGCTCTCGTCGACCGGATGAGGGCAGCCCTGCCGCTGCTGCTCGCCGACATCGAGGCGCTCGTGACGTGTGAGTCGCCGTCGGCCGATCTCGCCGCGGTCGCGGCGAGTGCGCAGCGGGTTGCCGAGCTCGGGACGCAGCGGCTCGGTGTCGCGCCGGAGCACATCGCGATCGACGGCCGCAGCCATCTGCGCTGGCGGTTCGGTGCGGCTTCCTCGCGGGTGCTGCTGGTCGCCCATCACGACACGGTGTGGCCGCTCGGCTCGCTCGGGCGGCACCCGTTCGACATCACCGACGGGATCATGCGCGGGCCGGGCTGCTTCGACATGAAGGCCGGGCTGGTGATGGCGCTGCACGCGGTCGCCGCCCTCGAGGACCGGTCCGGCGTGACCATCCTCGTCACCGGGGACGAGGAGCTCGGGTCACCGACCTCGCGCGAGCTGATCGAGTCCGAGGCGCGCGGGTGCGACGCCGCGCTCGTGCTCGAGGCCTCGGCCGACGGCGGTGCGCTGAAGACCGCGCGCAAGGGCGTCTCGTTGTACGAGGTGCAGCTGGTCGGCCGAGCGGCACACGCCGGCCTCGAACCGCAGCGCGGGATCAGCGCGAGCGTCGAGGCAGCGCACCAGATCCTTGCGGTGTGCGGGCTGGGCGATCCCGCGCTCGGCAGCACGGTGACGCCCACGCTACTCAGCGCCGGCACGACCACGAACACGGTGCCCGCGGCGGGTCGTTTCGCCGTCGACGTCCGCGTGCCCAACGCTGCCGAGCAGGCCCGCGTCGATCGGGCGATGCGCTCGCTGCGGCCCGTCCTCAACGGCGCAGAGGTGATCGTGAGCGGCGGTCCGAACCGTCCGCCGCTGGAGCCGGGCGCCTCGCGTTCGCTGTACCTGCTGGCGTGCGCGCTGTCCGAGTCACTCGGCCTGCCGGCGCCGCAGTCCGCCTCGGTCGGTGGCGCGTCCGACGGCAACTTCACCGCCGGTGTCGGCACTCCCACGCTGGACGGGCTGGGTGCGGTCGGTGGCGGCGCGCACGCCGATCACGAACACGTGCTGGTCGACGCGCTGCCCGGGCGTACCGCGCTGCTCGTCGCCTTGATCGCCGAGTTGCTCGGCCCATCGAGGGAGGCGCGGTCCGGTGCAACCAACACCGCTGCCGCGTCTGGTTCGGATCGACCATGACGCAAGGCGATCCGGTCGCGAACATGGCTAGCGTGACCGACCTGCACCATGATCCCGGCGGCCTGCCCGGGCGCACTGCCGACACCGCGGCCGCCATCGACGCCGCGGTGCAGGCGGCCGACGCCGCAGCCCAGGCATCCGGCGTGCACGTGCGCGAGCTGAGCGCACTTGCCGACCTCGAATCCGTGTACCGCCTCTACGACGGCATCTGGCGACCCGACCCGAAGAACCCGCCGGTCACCACCGAGATGTTGCGTGCGCTGACCAAGGCGGGCAACTACGTCGCGGGCGCCTACGAGGGCGAGCAGTTGCTCGGCGCCTGCGTCGGGTTCTTCGGCGCGCCGCTGCAGGGCGCGACCATGCACAGCCACATCGCCGGTGTCTCGTCCGCCGCGCGCGGGCGCAGCGTCGGCTTCGCGCTCAAGCTGCACCAGCGCGCCTGGGCGATGCTGCGCGGCGTCAGCACGATCTCGTGGACCTTCGACCCGCTGGTGCAGCGCAACGCCTACTTCAACCTGGCCAAGCTGGGCGCGGTGGCCGAGGAGTACCTGCCGAACTTCTACGGCGGAATGCACGATCGGATCAACGGCGGCGACGACACCGACCGGCTGCTGGTGCGCTGGGACCTCGCCGGCCCGCGCGTCGCGGCTGCCTGCGTCCATGCGCCGCCTCGGGTCGACGCCGCCGTCGAGCGTGGGAACGGTGCGGTCGTCGCACTGGAGTCCTCGGCACACGGCCGTCCGGTTCCGGGTCGGCTGGACGGGGACGTGCTGCTGGTCGCCGTCCCGCCCGATGTCGAATCGTTGCGGACGAGCGACCCGGGCTGCGCCAAGGAGTGGCGGACCGCTCTGCGTGAGGCGCTCGCCGGGCTGCTGTCCGACGGTGCGCACGTCAGCGGCTTCGACCGGGCCGGCTGGTACCGGCTGAACAGGACCGAGACGGAAGGTGCGCCCAGATGAAGCTGACCGGAGTCGAATTGCGCCGGATCACGATGCCGCTGGTCGCGCCGTTCCGCACGTCCTTCGGCACCGCGACCGACCGCGACGTGCTGCTGCTGCGGGCCGTCACCGATGACGCCGAGGGCTGGGGCGAGTGCGTGGCGATGGCCGACCCGCTGTACTCCTCGGAGTACGTCGACGCGGCCGCCGACGTGCTGCGCCGGTTCCTGATCCCGGCGCTCGCCGCCGCCGAGCGGCTGGACGCGAACGCGGTCGCCCCCACCCTGGCGCGGTTCCACGGGCACCGGATGGCCAAGGCGGCGCTGGAGCTGGCGGTGCTGGACGCCGAGCTACGCGCCGCGGGGCGCCCCTTGGCCCGCGAGCTGGGCGCGGTGCATGACCGGGTGCCGTGCGGCGTCTCGGTCGGGATCATGGCGAGCGTCCCCGAACTGCTCGACGCGGTAGCCGGTTACCTGGACCAGGGCTACCTGCGGATCAAGCTGAAGATCGAGCCGGGCTGGGACCTCGAGCCGGTGCGTGCGGTCCGCGAGCGCTTCGGTGACGACCTGCTGCTGCAGGTGGACGCGAACACCGCGTACACCGTTGCCGACGCGCGGCACCTCGCCCGCCTCGACCCGTTCGACCTGCTGCTGATCGAGCAGCCGCTGGACGAGGAGGACGTGCTCGGGCACGCCCGGCTGGCCGGGCTGATCAGCACCCCGGTGTGCCTGGACGAGTCGATCACCTCGGCGCGTGCGGCGGCCGACGCGATCACGTTGGGCGCCTGCTCGATCGTCAACGTCAAGCCGGGCCGGGTCGGCGGCTACCTGGAGGCGCGCCGCATCCACGACGTCTGCCAGGCGCACGGCATCCCGGTGTGGTGCGGCGGCATGCTGGAGACCGGCATCGGCCGCGCCGCCAACGTCGCGCTCGCGGCACTGCCCGGCTTCACCCTGCCGGGCGACACGTCCGCGTCCGACCGCTACTTCCGCACCGACATCACCGAGCCGTTCGTACT
Source organism: Jatrophihabitans cynanchi (assembly GCF_027247405.1). NCBI lineage: Bacteria > Bacillati > Actinomycetota > Actinomycetes > Jatrophihabitantales > Jatrophihabitantaceae > Jatrophihabitans > Jatrophihabitans cynanchi. The sequence goes on from NZ_CP097463.1 coordinate 2,973,824, forward strand.
GGACGACGGCCACCTCGCCGTCCCGACCGCGCCCGGCATCGGCGTCGACCCGCTGCCCGAGGAGCTCGCCGCGGTCACCGTCAGCACGGAGTGGATCACCGTCTGAAGGGGATCGCCGTCCGAGTGTGGATCACCGCCGGAGCGCCGGTTGGTCCGCTCGGACAACTTCGCGATCGACGGTTGTGGGCACCGACGAACTAGGCTGGCCGTTCGGCTCCTAGCCTGTGGAAGGTGCTTGTCTCGGTGAACTCGCGCCCGCGCGCCAGCCTCGGCCGGATCCTCGACGATCTCGGCGCCACGCTGCTGGAGCTGATCCACGGCGACGCCGACCTGCCCGGCGATGTCGGCGGCATCGTCATCCACGACCCGTTCGAGGAGACCGCGCTGCCGGCGCATGCCGTGGTGCTCGGCGTGGGGGTGCGCGAACCGGACCAGGTGCTGGCACTGCTGCGCGAGCTGGCCGGGCACGGTGCCGCGGCGCTCGTGGTGCGGGCGCCCGCACCGGCCGACCCGCGGATCGCGGCGGCCGCGGCCGAATCGGGTGTGGCGCTGCTGGCGCTCACCCGCGGAGCGTCCTGGGCTCAGCTGGCCGCGATGCTGCGCTCGCTGTTGGCCGAGGGCGATGTCGGGACGGCCGGCCCGGAGACGCTCGCCGGCATGCCGTCCGGCGACCTGTTCGCACTCGCCAATGCGGTGGCCGCGCTGCTCGATGCGCCCGTCACGATCGAGGACCGCGGCTCGCGCGTTCTCGCGTTCTCCGGGCGGCAGGACGAGGCCGACCCGTCCCGCGTCGAGACGATCCTCGGCCGGCAGGTGCCCGAGAAGTACGCCCGGTTGCTCGCTGAGCGTGGCGTGTTCCACGAGCTGTACCGCAGCGACGAGCCGGTCTACGTCACGCCGATGCCGTCCGGGCCGGACGAGTTCTCGCTGCCTCGCGTGGCGGTGGCGGTGCGCGCGGGCGATGAGATCCTCGGCTCCATCTGGGCGGCGGTGCACGAGCCGCTGAGTCCCGAGCGGTCGCAGGCGTTCTGCGACGCCGCCAAGCTGGTCGCGCTGCACATGCTGCGGATCCGCGCCGGTGCCGACGTCGAGCGGCGGTTGCGGGCCGACCTGGTGAGCACCGCTCTCGAAGGTGGCGTCGGGGCCCGTCAGGCGATCGACCGGCTCGGGCTCGCCGACCAGCCGATGGCGATCCTCGCGCTCGCCGTCGTGGACGCGAGCGCCGAGCCGTCCGTCGGTGTCGACGCGAACCTGGCGACGGAACGGCAGCGGCTGGCCGACGCGCTCGCGATGCACCTCAGCGCCGTGCATCCACGCTCGGCCGCGGCGCTCGTCGGCGACGTGGCGTACGGGCTGATCCCGGTGCCCCGGGACCGGGCGGACGGCGAGGAGCGCGCGGTGCGGATCGCGACCGAGTTCCTCGACCGGGTCGGTGACCGGGTGCGGGCCTCGATCGGGGTCGGGCCGGTCGTCGCCGACCCGGCCGATCTGCCGCAGGCGCGTGCCTGCGCCGATCGTGCGCTGCGCGTGCTTCGTTCCGGACGTGGCGCCACGCGGGTCGCCCGGCTGGCCGACGTCCACGTCGAGGCGCTGCTGCTGGAACTGCAGGACCTGGTCACGGTGCGTGGTGATCAGCCGACGGGACCGGTCGCCCGGTTGCTCGACTACGATGAACTGCACGGGACGAACCTGGTCGAGACGCTGCGCGCCTGGCTGGACGCGTTCGGCGACGTGATCGCCGCGGCGGCAGCGGTGTACGTGCACCCGAACACGTTCCGCTACCGGCTGCGGCGGCTGGCCGAGGTCGGCGAACTCGACCTGGCCGACCCGGAGGCCAGGTTCGCCGCGATGCTGCAGTTGCGTGTCGTGCCGGTCGGCAAGCCGGCCAAGCGTCGCTGATCGGTTCTACTCCGGGCGGATGCGGAGCTGCGCCGGCAGGCGCGGCTCGGGCTAGCCTCGCGGTATGGCAGATACCGATAACGAAGTTCCCGAGGCGCCGGCGAAGTGGGAGAACGTCGTGGTCGGCAAGGCCAAGGAGGTGCTCGGCCGCGTCGTCGGTGACGAGGAGTTGACCGAGGAGGGTCAGGAGCAGGAAGAGGTCGCTCACGAGGTCCGCGAGGAGTACCGCGAGGAGAAGCAGGACTAAGCCCGACACCGCGCTCGCGGCGGGGGTTTCGCCGTCGTGGCAGCGGCTGCTTGCCCTGCCGTCGCGGCACAGTGGCGAGGCCGTTGCCGTCGGGCACCTTGCCGGATGAAACCGAGTTGATCACCGCACTCGGAGTCAGTGGACCGATCGCTCGCACGCCGGTCCGCCTGCCCAGGCACCCACGCGCCTACTCGATCGAACTGGCCGCAACCATAGGGTCGGGATGCAGCACGTAGCGCGCGGCTACACGCTCGACCGCATCGTGCCAGCTCAACAGACTGCAGCCGTTCCCTCCCGGTCCGTCGTGCATCACGAGAGGCAGCGCGCACAAGGCGGATCGCGACGCGGCTTTCGTCGGAAGAGGCAGAACTGTCAGACCCTGCGCTTATGGTGAACGCATGCTCGAATTGGCGGTGGATCGGGGGGACGGCGATGCCGTCCTGGTCGGGCTGCGCCGGGCGTTGCGGGAGCTGACACCGGCTGCGGATGACGCGGCGCGGGTGGATCAGATCCGGGTACTGGAGGAAATCAAGTCGGCCGCGGCAGCGGCGCAGGCGGCGGTGACGGCGGCGTTCTGCGCCTCGCAGCGGGCCGAGCAGCTCGCGGCCGGGGTGCCGGCGGAACGGGCCGATCGGGGAGTCGCGGCGCAGGTGGGGCTGGCGAAGCGGACATCGCCGTTCCGTGCGCGCCGCTACGTGGGCTGGGCCAAGATCCTCACCAGCGAACTGCCCGGCACCTTCGCGGCACTGCGGCGCGGCGAGATCCCGGAGTGGAGAGCGATGCTGGTCGCGCGGGAGACCGCGTGGCTATCGCGCGCCGACCGGGCGCTGGCGGACGCCGAGCTGGCGCCACGGCTGGAGCAGCTCGGGGACAAGCGGACCGTCGCGGAGGCGAAGAAGATCGGCTACCGGCTGGACCCGAGCGGCTTTGTGGATCGGTTGCGTAACGCCGAGACCGAACGGCGGGTCACCCTGCGACCCGAGCCAGACGTCATGTGCCGTCTCAGCGCACTTTTGCCGGTAGCGCGGGGTGTTGCCGGGTACGCGGCGTTGTGTCGCGAGGCCGACGCACGCCGTGCCGCCGGCGATTCCCGCAGCCGTGGCCAGGTCATGGCCGACACGCTGGTCGAGCGGCTCACCGGCCAGTCCGTCGCCGACGGGGTGCCGATCGAGGTGAACCTGGTCATGCCGGCAGACAGCTTGCTACCCACAGCAGCGGCCCAACCTGCCGACACCGGTGCCGCTGCGGCCGATCCCGCCGGTCCGAAGGCTGCCCATCGCGATGCGGGGGCGGATCCACATGAGACGGGACCGGAGACCCGCGCGGAGGAGACCCGCGCGGCTGAACCGCCGGCCGGAGGACGTCCGGGGGATGAGCCGGCGCACCTGGACGGGTACGGGCCGGTCCCGGCGGCGATCGCGCGCGACTGGCTGCTCGACCCGGCCCGCACCGCTCCGACCTGGATCCGCCGCCTCTACGCCCACCCGCGTAGCGGCGATCTGATCGCGATGGACTCGCGCCGTCGCACTTTCACCGCCGGGCAGCGGCGGTTCCTGCGGCTACGCGACCAGCTGTGCCGCACTCCGTGGTGCGAGGCCCCGATCCGCCACTTCGACCACGTGACCCCCGCGGAGCAGGGCGGCCCGACCAATACCAGGAACGGTCAGGGCAGCTGCGAGGGCTGCAACTACGACAAGCAAGCCCCCGGCTGGTACGCCCGCTCCGACCCGGACGGCAGCATCACGCGGACCACGCCGACCGGCCACGAGTACCGGAGCAGTCCACCCAGTCGCGGGACGAGTCCGGCCCGAGGCAGTCCGACTCGCCGGACGCAGCCTGCTGGCTGGCCGGTGATCGTCGATTACGTGCACTTCGCCGCCTGATCCGTGCGGTCGGAGGGTATCCCGCATCCGCCAGGGGATGCGTTCGATCGGGCGCGATCACGCGCGCGGACTGCTCCGACCCCACGCCCGCGGGCGCCACACCTGCCCTACACTTGCGCCACCGGACGATCCAGTGCCCTGGAGGCATGCGTGAAGCTGACCAAGCTCGGCGAGAAGGCAGTAAAGCTCTCGGTGCAGGATCGCAAACTGGTCGGGGCGAAAGTGGTGAAGGGCGAGGACATCACCAAGTACACCCAGGGCGCGGTCTGCTACGACGCCGCGGCCTTCGTGCGCTTCCTGCTCGGCAACACCATCACCGCCGACGATGTCGTCAAGGTCAACGGCCAGAGCTGGGAGTCCAAGCTCGCGCTCAAGAGCGGCTCGGCGTGGAACGGCACGGCAGGGATCCCCACCGGGTACGCGCTCGGCTTCTTCCGCAAGCCGGACAAGAAGTTCTTCCACGCCGCGGTCTCGGTCGGCGGCACAACGATCAGAGCCGTCAACGGCGGCAAGCTGGGCGCGGGATGGAGCTCCCCGGTGGACCTGAAGAAGGTCCTCGGCGCGCCGGACAGCGAAGGCTGGTTCGCCTACGACGGCACCCAGATCAAGGTGTTCATGTCGAAGGTCTGACGGATCTGCTCGGCCCGTCCCGCTGCGACTACGGCCGAAGGATCACCCGGCGTTGAGCCGCAGCCAGTCCTGCTGCGCCCGCGCGGACCAGGCCGCGTGCCGGCGGGCGAACAGCGCCGCGGCTCGCTGCCCGCTCCAGCGCGCGGGAAGCAGTTCGCGCGGCAGGCCCGGATCGCGCCAGGGGAACGCGCGCCAGGCGTGCACCAGGTCGACCAGCCGGGGCAGCGGGTCAGCGGCCGACGCGGCCGCGAACGAAGCCAGGAACTCGCGATAACTCTGCTCGATCGCCGGCAGGTCCCACGCCTGCGCCACGAAGGACTCCAGGTCGCCGCCCCCGCGGTGCCGGGCCACGAACACGCGGGCGTCCTCGAACGCCGCGGACTGCGCCAAGACGGCTTCGGCCTCGGCCGCCCGCTCGGCGTGCGTGCTGATCCAGACCCCGGGCACCGGGTTGCCGAAGCCGGCCCAGCGCATCCTGGTGCGCAGCAGGTGCCGGGCCGCCCGATCGCTCTCGGCGACCCGCGCGAGCACCAGCACCCACTGCCCGTCCCAATCCGGCGTGGCGCCGGTGAAGCCGTAGATGCGCCCGGCGCCCTCGGTGAGCAGCTGCTCAGCGCGCGCGGTGAGCCGCCACCGGCTGCGCCGCCCGATCCGTTCGGACGTCAGCCAGCCGTCGGCCCCGGTGCGCATCACTGCCTGCCGGCTCGCCTTCTCCTCGACGCCGAGCCGGCCGAGGACGTCGATGAGGGCGGACGTCCAGGCAACCCCACCGTGCGGCAGGACCAGCTCGCCGAGCACGGTGAACAGCAGGCCGCGCGCGCTCTCGGCGCCCGCGGCATGCCGGCGGGACAGGCTCGGCGCCGAATCGGCTTCGACGGACACCACACCTCCCAGCGCTCGTTGCACAGCCTACAAACTACTACAAACACTTGACGAAAGACCATTGCTATGTAGAACATGGAGGAGTACCCGACCCGAGGAGCGAGCATGACCGGTGTGGCCACGGCACAGCGCGTCGAGTTCCGCACATCGCCATCGGACTACCGGCACTGGCGCCTCGTGACCGACGGTCCGGTCGCGACGCTCACCATGGACGTCGCAGAGGACGCTGGCCTGGTCGAGGGCTACGAGCTCAAGCTCAACTCCTACGACCTCGGGGTGGACATCGAGCTCTACGACGCGGTGCAACGGCTGCGCTTCGAACACCCCGAGGTGCGCGCGGTCGTCGTCACCAGCGGCAAGGACAAGATCTTCTGCGCCGGCGCGAACATCGGCATGCTCGCGGCCTCCTCCCACTCGTGGAAGGTGAACTTCTGCAAGTTCACCAACGAGACCCGCAACGGCATCGAGGACGCCACGGCGCACTCCGGCCAGACGTACCTGGCGGCGCTCAGCGGCACCGCGTCCGGCGGCGGCTACGAACTGGCGCTGGCCTGCGAGCACATCATGCTGGTCGACGACCGCTCGTCCACGGTGTCCCTTCCGGAGCTGCCGCTGCTCGGCGTGCTGCCCGGCACCGGCGGCCTCACCCGCGTCGTCGACAAGCGGCACGTGCGCCGCGACCTGGCCGACTATTTCGCCACCCGCGCGGAGGGTGTCAACGGCAAGAAGGCCGTCGCCTGGAAGCTCGTCGACGAACTCGTGCCCCGGCCGCAGTGGGACGCGACCGTGCAAGCTCGTGCCGCCGAACTGGCCGGGCGCTCCCCGCAGCGCGACGGGCCGGGCCTCGCGCTGACTCTGCTCGAGAAGTCCCGCACCGCCGACGAGGTCGGCTACCGCTACGTGACAGCGGCCCTGGACCACGTGGGGCGCTCGGTTGCGATCACCGTGCGCGGTCCGCAGCAGGACGCGCCCGCCGGCCCGGCCGGACTGCACGAGCAGGGCGCCGAGTTCTGGACGCTCGCACTCACCCGCGAGCTCGACGACCTGATCCTGGACCTGCGCACCAACGAACCCGAGCTCGGCACCTGGGTGTTCCGCACCGAAGGCGACGCGCACCGGGTGCTCGCCCACGACGCGCTGCTGCTCGCCCACCGCGACGACTGGTTGGCGAACGAGATCCTGCTGTACCTCAAGCGCACCCTCAAGCGGCTGGACGTCACCAGCCGCAGCCTGCTCGCACTCGTCGAGCCGGGCAGCTGCTTCGCCGGCAGCCTGCTCGAACTCGCCCTCGCCGCCGACCGCTCGTACCAGCTGGCCGGTGTCTTCGAAGATCTCGACCCGGATGCCGAGCCCGCGGCGATCATCGCGGGTGGCCTGAACTTCGGTCCGCTGCCGATGGGCAACGGGCTGACCCGGCTGCAGACGCGGTTCCTCGACGACGCGGCCGCGGTCGACGCCGTACGCGCCCGCGCCGGCGAGCCGCTGTCGGCCGAGGACGCCGCCGCGCTCGGGCTCGTCACCTTCACCCCGGACGACATCGACTGGGACGACGAGGTGCGCATCGCGATCGAGGAGCGGTCCAGCTTCAGCCCCGACGCGCTGACCGGCCTCGAGGCGAACTACCGCTTCGCCGGCCCGGAAACGATCGAGACCAAGATCTTCGGCCGGCTCTCCGCCTGGCAGAACTGGATCTTCTACCGCCCCAACGCGTCCGGACCGGACGGTGCGCTGCGCCAGTTCGGCACCGGCCGCCGCGCCGACTTCGACAGGAAGCGGGTCTAACACATGACCACCACCGCCGATTACTCGGTCAAGATCCCCAACAACGTCGACCTGCACGAGGACCGCCGCCTGCAGCGCGCGCTGGAGTCGTGGCAGCCGAACTTCCTGTCCTGGTGGGAGTCGATGGGTCCGACGCTGCCCACCGAGGACGTCTACCTGCGCACCGCGGTGAACGTCGGCCGCGAGGGCTGGGCGCACTTCGGGCACGTGCCGATGAAGGACTACCGCTGGGGCATCTTCCTCGCCGAGCGTGATCGCGAACGGCAGATCGGCTTCGGCCAGCACCAGGGCGAGCCGGCGTGGCAGAAGGTTCCCGGCGAGTACCGCGCCGAGCTGCAGCGGCTGATCGTCGTCCAGGGCGACACCGAGCCGGCGTCCGTCGAGCAGCAGCGCAACCTCGGCGCCACGGCGCCGAGCCTGTACGACCTGCGCAACCTGTTCCAGGTGAACGTCGAGGAGGGGCGGCACCTGTGGGCGATGGTGTACCTGCTGCACGCCTACTTCGGCCGCGAGGGCCGCGAGGAGGCCGAGGAGCTGCTGCACCGCAACTCCGGCAGCCAGGACAGCCCGCGCATCCTGGGCGCCTTCAACGAGGAGACGCCGGACTGGCTGAGCTTTTTCATGTTCACCTACTTCACCGACCGCGACGGCAAGTACCAGCTGGGCACCCTGAAGGAGTCGGCCTTCGACCCGCTGAGCCGCACCTGCGAGTTCATGCTCAAGGAGGAGGCGCACCACATGATGGTGGGCACCACCGGCATCGACCGCGTCGTCGAGCGCACCGCGCAGGTGATGACCGAGCACGACACCGACGACGTCACCGCACACGGCGCGATCCCGCTGCCGGTGATCCAGAAGTACCTGAACTTCCACTACTCGGTCTCGCTCGACCTGTTCGGCTCGGAGACCTCGACGAACGTCGCGAACTACTTCACCGCCGGGCTCAAGGGCCGCTGGATGGAGGGCCGGCGCAAGGACGACCACCGGCTCACCGACGACGCGATCCTGGTCGATGCGCTCGACGACGGGCAGATCGCGCAGACCGAGGTGGCCGCGCTTGTCGGGCTGAACACCGACCTGCGCCGCGAGTACATCGCCGACTGCCAGAGCGGGGTCACCCGCTGGAACCGGATCCTTGACGGTGCCGGCATGCCGCAGCGGCTGTACCTGCCGCACGTCGCCTTCAACCGGCAGGTGGGCGCGTTCGCCGGCATCGAGACGAGCCCGACCGGCGAGCAGCTGTCGGCCGAGGAATGGCAGCGCCGCAAGGGCGACTGGCTGCCGACCGAGGTGGACAAGACCTACGTGCGCTCGTTGATGCGCCCGGTGCACGAACGCGGCAAGATAGCGGCGTGGATCGCTCCACCGCGGCAGGGCATCAACGGGCAGCCGTTCGACTTCGACTACGTCCACCTGGCCTAGGAGGCGGGGCCGGATGAGCGAGGTGTTCAACGCGTGCGAGTACCTGCTGGACCGGCAGCTCGCCACGGGCGCGGGCGAGCGCATCGCACTGACCGGCCCGGCCGGCGAGCTGACCTACACCCAGCTGCACGAGGCGGTGCTGCGCGCCGCCGGCGCGTTGCGCGGGCTGGGCTTGCAGCCCGAGCAACGAGTGCTCATGTTCATGGCCGACGAGCCGCAGTTCGTCATCGTCTACCTGGCCGCGATGCGCATCGGCGCGGTGCCCGTCCCGGTCTCGACCATGTCGCACGCCGACGGGCTGGCCGACCTGCTGCGCGACTCGCGCGCCAGGCTGCTCACGGTGAGCGGCCCGTTCGCGGACACCGCGGCCGCTGCCCTCGCCGACGTACCGGACCTGACCGCGGTCCTCGGCCCCAAGCCGCAGATCGACCCCGCTGCGCCCCTGCCGTGGCACGACCTGGACGCGCTGATCGCCGCGAGCGAGCCGGACCCGGCCGGGTACCCGACCACCGAGGACTCCCCGGCGTTCTGGCTCTACACCTCGGGCACCACCGGCTTACCCAAGGGCGCGATGCACCGGCACGGGTCGATCAAGGTGGTGTGCGAGACGTACGGCGCGCAGGTGCTGGGCATCCGTCCGGACGACCGGTGCCTGTCCGCGGCCAAGGCGTTCTTCGCCTACGGGCTCGGCAACTCGGTGCTGTTCCCGCTGGCCGTCGGCGCGGCGAGCGTGCTCGAGCCGGCGCCGTCCCGTCCCGAGCTGGTAGCACAACGGGTCAGCGAGTACGGCGTCACGCTGTTCTTCGGTGGCCCGACGTTCTTCGCGAACATGCTGCGCGCCGAGCTGCCGCGCGCAGCGATGGCAGGCGTACGCCTCGCCGCGTCGGCCGGCGAGCCGTTGCCCGCGGCGCTCTACGAGCGCTGGACGGCGCGCTTCGGCGTCGACATCATCGACGGCATCGGGATGACCGAGATGCTGCACATCTTCCTGTCCAACCGCGCCGGCGAGGTGCGCCCCGGCACCACCGGGCAGGCGGTGCCGGGCTACGAGTTGAAGATCGTCGACGACGCCGGTGCCGAGGTTCCGGTCGGGACGCCGGGCACGCTGCTGGTGCGTGGCCGCTCGACGGCGACCGGGTACTGGTCGCGCTACGACGCGTCGCGGCAGGTGTTCCAGGGTGACTGGCTGCGCACCGGCGACACCTACGTCCAGGACGCCGACGGCTTCTACGCCTGCCTCGGCCGCACCGGCGACATGCTCAAGGCGAGCGGCATCTGGGTCTCGCCGGGAGAGGTGGAGAACCGGCTGCTCGCGCACGAGTCGGTGGCGCAGGCGGTCGTGGTCGCCGCGGTCGACGGCGACGGCCTGGAGAAGCCGGTCGCGTACGTGATCCTGCAGCCGGGCCGCTCCGCCACCGAGGAGGAGCTGATCGAGTTCTGCCGCGACGGGCTGCCGTCGTTCAAGCGGCCACGCAAGATCGTGTTCGTCGGCGCGTACCCGACCACCGCGACCGGCAAGGTGCGTCGCGTCGAGCTGCGCCAGCTGGCCGCGACGGTGCTGATCGATGCTTGACGGGCGGGCGCTGGTCGACGTGCACCTGCACCCGGCGCGGCTTCCGGGCCTGAAGCTGCCGTGGGACGTGTGGGTGCAGGACTTCGACAGCCCGCAGCTGCACGCCCTCTACGACGACGAGGGCGCCGTGCGTCCGGCCGCGTTCGACGAGCTGCTCGCCGCCGAGGGTGTCGACGTCGCCGTCGTGCTCGCCGAGTACAGCCCCAAGGTCACCGGCTGGCAGCGGGTCGAGGAGATGCTGCCGCTCGTGGCGCACAACCCGGACCGGGTCAGGTTCGCCGCCAACGTCAATCCGCACCTGCACTTCCCGGTCGCCGACGAGCTGCAGCGCCAACTCGACCTCGGCGCGGTCGCGCTGAAGGTGCACCCCGTCCACGGCGGGTTCGCCGCGAACGACCGCGCGCTGTACCCGGCCTACGAGCTGTGCCAGGCCGCCGGCCTGCCGGTGGTGGTGCACTGCGGCACGTCGACCTTCCCGGGCGCGCTGAACCAGTTCGCCGACCCGGTCCTGCTCGATGACGTGCTGCGCGACTTCCGCTCGCTGCAACTCGTGCTCGCGCACGGCGGCCGCGGCTGGTGGTACGACGCCGCGGCGTTCCTGGCGCTGACCAACCCGAACGTCTGGATCGAACTGTCCGGGCTTCCGCCGTCGCGGCTGCAGACCTACTACGCGCGGCACAACTGGGCGCGGCTCACCCGGCGGATGATCTTCGGCACCGACTGGCCGGGCATCCCCGGGATCGCGAAGAACGCGCGTGCCGTCGCCGCGCAGTGCCCGGACGACGAGACGGCCGAGCTGGTGCTGGCCGGCAACGCGGCCCGCGTGTACAACCTCAAGCTGCCCGGCTCACCGGGCTAGCTGCGCGACCGCGGCGCGGAACAGCCACGGCGCGCGCGTCGCCAGCGGGACGATCGCCCGGCGCGACGGTGCCGGTACCGTCGCGCGCACCAGGGCCACGGTGAGCAGCCGGTAGCGGCGGGTGATCCGCCGGTGCTCTGCGACGTACTGCTCCGGCGCGTCACGCGCGATCGCCTCGACGGCCGCCTCGGCGCAGCGGAAGCCCAACGAGAGCCCCTCACCGGTAAGCGCGTCGACGTACCCCGCGGCGTCGCCGATCAGCAGCACCCGGCCGGCGACCGGTCGCGACACGCGCTGGTGCAGTGGCCCGGCCGCGAGCACCGGGCCGGCGACCGCACCGGCGAGCCGCTCGCGCAGCGCGGGGAACGCGGCCAGCCGCTCGGCGAACGGTTCCCGGCCACTGCCGAGGAACGCCACGCCGACACAGTCCGGGGCCACAGGAGTCACGTAGGCCTCGCCGTGCTCGCCCCAGTAGACCTCGACGTACTCACTCCACGGGGCGATCGCATGGTGCGCGCGGATGCCCCACCGCCGGCGGCCACGGGCGGCCCGCTCCAGCCCCAGGGCACGCCGGACGGGCGAGTGCAGCCCGTCCGCCGCGATCAGGTACCGTGCCCGCACGCCGGCCGCCTGCACGTACTCGCCGTCCTGCTGCACGTCGTGCACCCGCGCCGCGCCGAGCTCGGCGCCCGCGTCGACCACGGCTTGGTGCAGCGCGCCGTGCAACGCGAGGCGGCGCAGACCGAGACCGCTACCGTCCGGGAAGTCGGCGGTCGCGCAGGCCCGTCGGCCGGCGCGATCCCGTCCGTCGAGGTACCGGATGCCGCGAAAGGGCATGCCGGGCGGCCGGACGCCGAGCCGGTGCAGCGCCGCGACACCGCCGGGCATCAGCCCCTCGCCGCACGCCTTGTCGATCGGGGCGCCGCGCGGTTCGAGCACGGTGACATCGAGCCCGGCCCGCCTCGCGTGCAGGGCGGCGGCCAGACCGGCGGGGCCACCGCCGATGATGAGGACGTCCTTCATGCGGTGAGGGAGTTCAGCGCGCGGGCCTCGACCCGGATCCGCACGCTGAGCAGCCACGCGTTCAGCGCCGTGAACACCAGCGCAGTGATCCAGGCGGTGTGCACGAGCGGCAGCGCGGCACCCTCGACCACCACGGCGACGTAGTTGGGGTGCGGCAGTAGCCGGTACGGTCCGCGGTCGATCCGGGCCATGCCGGGGATCACGAGCACCCTGGTGTTCCACTGCCGCCCCAGCGTGCCGATGCACCACCAGCGCAGCGCCTGCGAGGCGAGCACGAGCACGAGCATCGGCCAGCCGAGCGCGGGCAGGAAGGGCCGATCGCCCAGCCCAGCCTCGAGCAGCGCGCCGGCGAGCAGCCCGGTGTGCAGCACCACCATCAGCGGATAGTGCCCCGCACCGGACTCGACCGCGCCGCGTTCGACGCTCCAGTGCTGGTTGCGGCGGGCGACGACGAGTTCGGCGAGGCGCTCCAGCGCGACCGCGGCGATCAGCGCCGCGTACCAGTACATCGCCTCACTGCCACTCGAGCAGGACGAGTTCGGAGCAGAAGCCCGGCCCCATCGCCATCAGCACGCCGGGCGTGCCGGCCGGCGGGTGCTTGTCGATCGTGTCGCGCAGCACGTGCAGCACCGAGGACGAGGACAGGTTGCCGACCTCGGCGAGCGAGCGCCAGGTGAGCTCGACCGCCTCGTCGGTCAGGCCGAGCGTGTCGCGTATCGCCTCGATCACCTTCGGCCCGCCCGGGTGGCAGACCCAGGTCGAGACGTCCTCGACGCGCAACCGGTGTGCGTCGAGGAACTGCTCGACGTCCGTGCCGAGGTAGCGGCGAACCAGGTCCGGCACGTTGGCGTCCAGCACGATCTGAAAGCCGCCGCCGGTGACGTCCCACCCCATGGTGCGTTGCGAGTCCGGGTACAGGTGGCTGCGTGAGTCGACGATGCGCGGCCCGACGTGACCGGCCGCCACGCCGTCGCCGACCACGACGACCGCGGCGGCCCCGTCGCCGAAGATGCCGCTCGCGACCAGGTTCGCGGTGCTGTCGTCGCCACGCTGCATGGTGAGCGAACACAGCTCGACCGACACGAGAACCGCGACGCCGCCGGGCGCGCCGGCCAGGAAGTCGTGCAGCCGGGCGATGCCCGCCGCGCCGGCCACGCAGCCGAGGCCGAACATGGGGATGCGCCGCACGTCGGCCCGCATGCCGAGCCGGCTCGCGATGCGGGCGTCGATGGACGGGGCAGCGACGCCGGTCACCGTCGTGAACATGATCAGGTCGACGTCGTGCGGCCGTAGGCCGGCCTCGTCCAGTGCCCCGGCGACCGCCGCCGCACCCAGTTCGACGGCGTGCTTGACGAAGGCGTCGTTGGCAGTGCCGAAGTCGCTCAGCTGCCGGTAGTCCTCCAGCGGCAGCGCCAGGTGCCGGTACTTGACACCCGCGCTCGCGTGCAGGCGGCGGGCCAGCGGCGCCCGGTCGGGGTCGCCGAGCACGTCCACGAACATATCGGTGATGACCCGCTGCGCATGCCGGGTCGGCGGCAGTACCCCGTACACGGCTGCGATGACGCTCATGGTTCTCAGGTACCCGATCGGCCGATGACCCAAGCAAGCGGTGCGGCCGACAATACGCGCTACAGCTTGGCGAGCCCGATGCGCATTTCGTTGTAGTAGTGCGCGAAGTTCTTCAGCGAGGACATCGACACCTTGACGTCCACGTCGCTCATCTGCGGATACAGGTTGCCGCCGAGGATGGACAGCACGCCGTTCGTGAACTTTGCCGCCTTCTGCTCGAACGCCTTCGACGACGCCAGCCGCTTGGCGACGACCTTGTCGCGGAACTCCTTGCCGGTCGCGTGCCCGGCCAGCAGCGTCGCGTTGCTGGTGTCCTTGCCCAACGCGTTGAGGTCCTTGAGCACCACTTTGGCGTCCTTGACCAGTTCGGTCAGCCCCGCGGAGGCAGCCTTCAGTCCCTTCTTCACCTTCTCGTCCTGGGACTTGCTCGCAGTCTCGGCCCAGAGCTTCGCTGCGCGCGCCCCGCGGCCGCCGAGGTTGGTGAGCTGCGCCTCGAGGTTCACGATCGTGCTCACCGCGGCGTACAGCTTCTTCTTGTCGGTGTCGTTCACCGGTTTCCCCGTTCCGACTCGACGATCCGGTCGCCGAGTCGATCGCAACGTACCGCACCGCGTGGCGCAGCGGGCGGTGAGCGTCTCTTGGTGCCGTCCGGTCGCCGGTCGCGGTCTCGAACTGGACGCGGTGGTGGCTCGGGCAGCGGCTAACGGCCTTGCCGGCCAGGGACGATGTGCCCTGTTCGCCGCAGCGGAGCCGGCCGAGGCTGGGACCATGAGGGGTACGGGTGCGGCACCGACAGGTCCGGCGCGCGTGGTGGTGCTCGGGGCCGGTACCGGCGGCACGATCGCGGCCAACCGGCTGCGCCGCACGCTCGGCGACACCGCGCTGATCACCGTCGTCGATCGCGACGCGCAGCACGTCTACCAGCCGGGCCTGCTGTTCGTGCCGTTCGGCCGCGTCGACCCGTCGGCGCTGCTGCGGCCGCGACGCCGCTTCCTGCACCCGGGCGTCGGTTTCGCCGAGGGCGACGTGGACCACGTCGATGTCCCCGGCCGGCGGGTCCACCTCACCGGCGCGGACGGGCGCGAGCAGGTGCTCGACTACGACGTGCTGGTGGTGGCCACCGGCGCGGTGCTCGTGCCGGAGGAGACGGACGGGCTGGCGGCCGCGCTCGCGAACGGGCAGGCGCACACGTTCTACACGCTCGAGGCGGCCGCGGAACTCGCCGGTGCACTGGCCGGCTTCACCGCCGGGCGGCTGGTGGTCAACGTCGTGGACCTGCCGATCAAGTGCCCGGTCGCGCCGCTGGAGTTCTGCTTCCTCGCCGACCACTACTTCCGCCGGCGCGGCATCCGCGACCGGGTGCAACTGACCTACGCGACGCCGCTGGACGCGGCGTTCACCAAACCCATCGCGGCGCGCGCCCTCGCCGACCTCCTGAAGACCAAGGGCGTCGAGCTGGTGACCGAGTTCAACACCGGGTCGGTCGACGGGGCGGCCAGGCGGCTGACGTCCTACGACGGCCGTGAACTGGCCTACGACCTGGCCGTCGTCGTCCCGCTGCACGCCGGCGCGGGCTACGTCGCCCGCTCCCCGGGGCTGGGCGATGCGCTCGGCTTCGTCCCCGTCGACGAACACACCTTGCAGTCGACCCAGGACCGGCACGTGTTCGCGCTCGGTGACAGCACCGACCTGCCCGCGTCGAAGGCCGGCTCGGTCGCGCACTTTGAGGGTGAGGTGCTCGCGGAGAACGTGCGCCGGCACCTCTGTGGACAGGCCCTGGCCGGGCGCTTCGACGGGCACACGAACTGCTTCATCGAGACCGGCGGCGGCAAGGCGCTGCTCATCGACTTCAACTACGACACCGAACCACTGCCGGGGCATTATCCGGCCAGGATCGGCCTGCCGTTGCTGCGCGAGTCCCGGTTGAACCACCTCGGCAAGCTCGCCTTCGAGCAGCTCTACTGGCACGCGCTCCTGCCCGGGCGCGACCTGCCGGGCATCGGATCGCCGATGCCGCTGCGAGGCAAGCACAACCGGCTCCCGGCCGCTGCGGCCGCCGGCACGACGAAGGAGAAGTGACATGCCCACCGCGACCTACGCCGGACGCCAGGTCACCGTCAACGACGAGGGATTCTTCGAGCACCCGCAGGACTGGACCGAAGCGATGGCTCCGGAGATCGCCGCGTCTGCCGGCATCGACCACCTCGGCGAGGACCACTGGCGGGTCATCAAGTTCATGCGGACCCAGTACGAGCAGACCGGGAGCGGCCCGACCGTTCGGCTGCTCGGCAAGTCCTCCGGCGTCTCGGTCAAGGAGCTCTACGCCCTGTTCCCCAAGGGGCCGGCCAAGCTCGCCGCCAAGATCGCGGGAATCCCCAAGCCCCGCGGCTGCATCTGAAGGAGACCGTCATGAACGACCGGATCGAGAAGGTGTCGATCATCGTGTCGAAGGGCTCGCTCGAAGGCGTGTACCCGGCATTGATCATGGCCAACGGCGCCCGCGCCGAGGGCATGGAGGCGAACCTGTTCTTCACCTTCTTCGGGCTGGACGCGATCAACAAGCGCCGCTACCAGGACGTGAAGGTCGCCACCGTCGGCAACCCCGGGCTGCACCTGTCCACCATGCTCGGCGGGTTGCCCGGCGCTTCCGCGGTGATGACCCACGTCCTGGAGAAGAAGATGGACAAGCTCGACATCCCGCCCATCCCGGAGTTCCTCGAGATGATCGCCGACACCGGTGCCGGGCTGTACGGCTGCAAGGCATCGTGCGACCTGTTCGACCTGGCCATGGAGGACCTCATCGACCAGGTCAAGGACATCATCACGGTGGGCGAGTTCTACGAGCTCGCTGCCGGCGGCCAGATCATCTTCACCTGATGGGCGGTTCACGGTGACTGGGAGTCAGGACCAGCTGGTCGTCGGCGTCGACGGCTCGGGTGCCGCGGCCGCCGCCCTGGACTGGGCGGTTGCGGAGGCCCGCGCGCGGCGCTGCGGACTGCGGGCCGTGTACGCGTACGGCGAGTTCACCGAGGGGCTGGCCATGGTGTACGGGCGCCTGCCGGAGCCCGATCGCGCCGAGGTCGTGGCGGCGAGCCAGCAGCTGCTCGACGCGGCGCTGAGCCGGGTCGCCGAACTCGACGCGACGCTGCCGGTCACGGGGGCGATCATCGAGAAGGCGCCGCCCCGCGCCCTGCTGGACGAGGCGGCGCACGCGGGCCTGTTGGTGATCGGCTCGCGCGGGCTCAAGGCGTTCGGCGCCGCCGTGCTGGGGTCGGTCGGCGCGGCCGTGGCCGGGCGCGCCGCCTGCCCGGTCGTGGTCGTTCGCGGCGCGAAGGTGCGCCGGGGCAAGGATGCCGCGGTCGTGGTGGGTGTGGACGCCACGGACGCCACGCCCGCGGTGCTGCGCTTCGCCTTCGAGCACGCGTCGCGGCATGCTCTTGCGCTGCGCGTGGTGCTGTGCTGGCGCCGCGAGCCGCTCACCGAGCTGGCGTGGCGCCCGGCGTCGCCGCCGCCGCAGGCCGAACGGTGGCTCGCCGAGTCGCTCGCCGGCTGGCGCGAGCAGTACCCCGAGGTAGCGGTCCGCGGCGAGATCGTCCGCGACCAGGCGGCCGCGGGCCTGGTGGGCGCGGCACAGGACCAGCGGCTGCTGGTCGTGGGTGCGCGCGGGCGGCATTCGCTCGCCGGGACGCTGCTGGGTTCGGTCAGTCAGGCGGTGCTGCACCACGCCACCTGTCCGGTGGCCGTCGTCCCGGTCAGCGCACGCGATTGACGCGCAGCAGCGCCGACGCCTCGCGCCGCCGTCGCGGCGGCAAGAATCCCGACTTTGGTCCCTGGTCCCGGAGCGGCTCGTGCAGTGTTGTGGGTGGGTGGCCGCCAGGCGCTCAGCCGAGCGCTCGACGGGCGGGTCACTGGGGTGGCCGGGGGCGTCGGGGGAGCGGCTCCGGCCGCTTCGAGAAGGGAGCACGCGATGCAGGCACAAGCAGGCGACTGGCTCGTCATCCACAGTCACCTCGAAGCGCGGCCGATCCGCCGCGCTCTCATCCTCGCCGTCGGCGCAGGTGGTGAGCCGCCCTTCACGGTGCGCTGGACCGACACCGATCGCGAGGCGATCCTGTTCCCGGGCCCGGACGCGACCGTCGTCACCGCGGCTGAGGAGTCCGACCGCGAGCACGCGGAGTCCGCGCGGGTCAGCGGGATGCAACGGGACATCCGCGCCGGCGGTCCGGTTCGCTGACCGGCCGCGCCGCCGGCTGCTCCGCAACGCCGGCTACTCCGCGACGAGCGTGAAGTAGTTCTCCTCCTCCTGCAGGTAATGCAACTGCAGCAGCGCGTGCAGCCCGTACAGGCTGGCGAGGATGTCCTGCTGGCGTTCCGGCGAGATCTGGCCGCTGTCCTCGATCGTCGCGAGGTGTGCTTGCAGCCGCCGGGCCAGCCGCCCGATCTCGGCGTGCGCGCGGCTCATCGGGGCGAGTGCCTCACCGTCGCCCATCGTCCGTGCAAGTGCCGGGTAGAGCTCGGCCTCTTCTGCCTGTTCGTGCGGAATCAACTGCTCGACGAGCGCGGCCCGGGCCCGGCGCAGCGCGGCCAGGGCCCCGGGGGTCGGCCCGGCCGACAGCTCGTCCGCGGCGGCGCGCAGTTGCGGGAGCACCTCGCGGAGCGCGCCGTGTTCCGCGGCGAAGCGGCGCAGCAGGGCCTGAACCGCGGGCTGGACCGGCCGGCCGCCGACCTGCCCGCCGCGAAGCGCCCGAAGCGCGTTCAGGATGACCGCGACGTCGATGCCCTCCTGCAGCAGCGCGCCGGGGGCGGGCGGGAGGAATCCGAGCGCGGCGGCGGCCATCGCGGCCAGCGACAGGGCCATGCCGACGGCCGCGCTCTGCAACGCGATGCGGCGCGCCCGACGGGCAATCTCCATGGCATCGGCGAGATAGTGCAGCCGGTCGGTGGTCAGCACCACGTCGGCCGCCTCCGAGGCCGCGCTCGCGCCGCGGGCGCCCAGGGCGACACCGACCGTTGCGGCTGCCAGGGCCGGCGCGTCGTTGAGACCGTCGCCCACCATCACGGTGACCGCCCGCTGCTGCTCGTCGCGGACCGCGGCGACCTTGCTGGCCGGTGTCTGTTCGGCGCGGATCTCGTCCAGGCCGAGAACCTCACCGACCTCGTGGGCCGGCGCCCAACGATCCCCGGTCAGCAGCACCAGCCGCTCGATGCCCGCGCTGCGCAGCCGCCGCAGTGTGCGGCCCGCTTCGGGACGCAGCGGATCCTTCAGCAGCACGGCGCCCACCGGCGTGCCGTCGGCCTCGACCCAGACCAGCGCGCTGCCGTCCAGCACCGCCCGGTTCACCGCGGTTCGCGCCCACGCCGCGTCCGGCACCGGATCGAGCTTGCCCACCCGCACCCGCGCCCGGCCGACCAGCGCGCTGACCCCGCGGCCCGGCTCGTCCTCGACAGCCTCGGGCAGCACCAGCGACACCCCGCGCCGCCGGGCCTCGGCGACCACCGCCGCGGCCAGCACGTGCTGCGAGAGGCTGTCGGCCGACGCCGCGAGCCGTAGGACGTCGGTCCCGTCCCAGCCGGGCGCCGTAAGCAGTTCGGTGACAGTGGGCCGCCCCGCCGTCAGCGTCCCGGTCTTGTCGATCACCATCGTGCGGGCCCGCCCGAGGTTCTCCAGCGCGCCACCGCCACGTACGACCACCCCGAGGCGGGACGCGCGGGAGAGCCCGGAGACGATCGCCACCGGCGCCGCGAGCAGGAGCGGGCAGGGGGTGGCCACCACGAGCACTGCGACCGCGCGCTCGGCCGTTCCCGCAAGCCACCAGGCCAGGGCGGCAAGCGCGAGCGACAGCGGCAGGAACCAGGCGGCGAAACGGTCGGCGAGCCGGATCACCGGTGCGCTCTCGGCACCCGCCTGCCGCACCAGCTCGACGATCCCGGCGTAGGTGCTCTGCGCCGCGGGCACCGTGCACCGCAGCTCGAAGGCGGCGCCCGCGTTGAGGGTGCCGCTGCGCACCGGATCGCCTGCAGACCGCTCGACCAGTTCGGGTTCGCCGGTCAGTGCCGATTCGTCGAGTACGGCCGGGCCCTCGCTCACCCCGTCCACGCCGAGCACCTCGCCCGGGCGCACGATGACCAGGTCGCCCACCTGGACCTCGTCCACCGGCACCTCGCAGACGGAGTCGCCGACCCGCCGGTGGGCGGTGCGCGGCGCGCGGTCCAGCAGTTGGCGCAGGTCGCGGGTCGCGCGGCGCTGCGCGGCCGCGTCCAGGGCCCGCCCGGTCGCCAGCATCACCGCGATCAGCGCGCCGGCCAGGTACTCGCCGACGGCCAGCGTCCCCAGCAGCGCGAGCACCGCGATCAGGTCGACGCCCAGGGTCCTTCGCGCGAGCGCGTGGATCACCCAGCCGACCGCGGGCGGCAACGCGATCACCGTCGCCGCGCCCCAGAGCACGTCCGCCCAGCCACCGGCGCCGGCCAGCCAGGTCGCGGCACCGGCAGCCAGCAGGCCCACGGTGCTCGCCAGCAGCGCCGGCTCCAGCCACCGCGTGAGCGCAG
The DNA here is from genome assembly GCF_027247405.1 of Jatrophihabitans cynanchi. Classification (NCBI taxonomy): domain Bacteria; kingdom Bacillati; phylum Actinomycetota; class Actinomycetes; order Jatrophihabitantales; family Jatrophihabitantaceae; genus Jatrophihabitans; species Jatrophihabitans cynanchi. Next base: position 2,994,142 of record NZ_CP097463.1, read on the forward strand.
CTCGTAGTGCCTGTTCCGGTCCGCGCTGCGTCATTGAGACCTCACCCTCGCCTCGACACTGGCCGGTGTCCGAGGCGCGGGCAATCGGCGTTGGACCCGGATCTACCGGCCCTTCGCCCCTGGCGCGGCGGGTGCACTCGTTCAGGCGAGCAGCGCGTCGAGGGTGAGGAAGCGGTAGCCGGCCTGGCGCATCCGCTCGATCATGGCGTGCAGCGCGTCGGCGTCGAACGTCGTGCCGTCGTCGGGGTTGGAGCCGACGTGCATGAGCACGATCTCGCCCGGCTGCAGCCCGGCCATCGCCCGATCGACGACTTTCGCGGCGCTCATCCCGCCGCCGGTGCCCTCCCAGCCGAGGGTGTCGACGGTCCAGCGCACGGCCACGTAGCCGAGGTCGTTCACCGCAGCGATGGTCCGGGCATCCCGGTCGCCGTAGGGGAATCTGAACAGCGGCCGGGGGTCGGCACCGGCGGCCCGGATGATCCGCTGCGCGCCCAGCACCTCGGTGCCGATCGCGGCGCTGCTCAGCGCGGGCAGGTGCGGGTGGGTGATCGTGTGATTGCCGATCCGGTGACCGCCCGCGTGAATCGCCGCGACGCCGGCCTGATTGGCCTCGACCCACCTGCCGGTGAGGAAGAAGGTCGCGGCGATGTGTTCGTCGGCGAGGGTGTGCAGGATGCTGGCGAGCCCTGCGGAGTTCGCCCCGGCGTCGAACGTCAGCGCGACTGCTCGCCGGCTCGTCGGCAGCACGGTGACGTCCTGACCGCGCAGCGCGGGCGGGAAGGGGGTGGCCGCCGGTCGAGTGCCGGTCGGCGACGTGCTCGCCGTCGTGGGCGGGGCCGTCGTGGGTGGACTCGTCGTCGGCCGGGGCGTCGTCGGCCGGACGGTCGTGGGGAGGGTCTTCGTCGGCCGGACGGTCGTCGGTCGGGGCGCCGTCGGCCGGGCGGTCGTGGGCTGTGCGGAGGACGTCGCGCTCGCCGGAGGGTGCCCGGACGCGGTGGCTGTCGGCGCCCGCGCGGCAGGACCGCCACCCGTGCCACGAACGGCGATCACGACACCCACCGTCGCAACAGCCACGGCGACGGCGGACGCGCCGATGACCCACGCGATGCTCGTGCGGCTGCGCCTGGCCATCTCGCCCCCCGGGGGTACGTCCCCATTGCAGGTCGCTGACGCCCGGATCGCTACGGTCGGCCGGCACCCGGTGGCGGGACCAAGGGCACGCGCGCCGCGACTGCCCCGCGGAGCCGGCGCCGGTGCGCTCGTATCGTGGGCCGATGAGCGAGGACCCCTGGGCGAGTTCGCAGCTGGCGAGCCGGTTCGTCGACGGCGCGTACGCGACCGTCAAGGGCTACGTGCGCACCTACGTCATGCACCACCAGTTGCTGGATCACCTGCCTGCGCCGCCTGCGTCAGTGCTGGACGTCGGCGGCGGCGCGGGCAATCAGTCGTTCCCGCTGGCACAGGCCGGGTACGACGTCACGCTGCTCGATTCCTCCCCCGCGATGCTGGACAAGGCGCGCGGGCGGCTGCAGCAGTTGCCGGGCGAGGCGCAGCAACGGGTGACGCTCGTCGAGGCCGACGGCCTGGACGCGGCTGCCGCTGTAGGCGGTCGGCGGTTCGCCGCCGTGCTGTGTCACGGCGTGCTCGGCTACCTCGACGACCCGCAGCCCATGGTCGACCAGCTGTGCCGGTGTGCGGCTCCCGGCGGCGTCGTCTCGATCATGACCGGCAACGCGAACACGACCGCGATCCAGCCGGCGTTGGAACGGCGGTGGGCGGACGCATTGGCCGCGTTCGACGTCCGGACGGGGACCGGCGTGCTGGGCGTGCGTGCCCGGGCCGACACCGTCGAGGAACTGAGCCAGCTGCTGCTGGATCGCGGCGTCGAGCCGGAACGCTGGTACGGCGTATGGCTGTTCGTCGACTGGCTCGAGTTCAGCGGCGTCGAGCTGGACGCCGGCGATGCCGAGCAGGTGGCGGCCACGGCAGCCGTCGAACTCGAAGCCAGTCGGCGCGACCCGTATCGGCAGCTCAGTCGCGTCTTCCATCTCGTCGGACGCACGCCGGGCTGACGGCCTCTACTTGTCAGCTGTCAGGACGCCGCCCTGGCCCCAGCTGTCGGCCGGCGTCTCCTGGATCCAGATCTGGACGCTTGCGGCGGGTACGCCGAGGGTGTCGACGAATGCGTCGGTGATGCCGTTCACCAGCGCGCGCTTGAGTTCGACGCTGCGCGGGCCTTGCAGGACGGTGACGGTGGGCATGGCAACCTCCGTGGTTGAGGATCTCGACAGCGATCTGCCGTCCCACCCATTCGACCCGGCCGTGTGCCCGCGATCGAGACGCAATGGCAACTCGCCGCGATCACGATTCCTGATCGCCGGATGCAGCCATCGCGCACGCGCGGAGCAGCGGCGCGACTTGCCGCGAGGTGGCGTCCGCCCGCACGGCGAGCGCGGTCGGCATGGTCAGCGCCGGCTCGGTCGGCAGGAACCGCACCTGTGGCGAATGCAGCGCCCGCGCCTGCGGCTCGTAGAGCACTGTCCAGCTCGGGGACCCGGAACCGATCGCGGCGATCAGGTCCTGCAGCGTGCCGGGATGGTTCCCGAGGATCGGTGTGAATCCCGCGGCGGCGCAGGCATTCAGCACCAGGTCGACCAAGGGCGGGTTCAGCCGCCGCGCCACGATCCGCAGCGGCAGGGTGGCCAACTCGGCCAGCCGGATCGGCGTGTCCGCGGCTCGATCCGCTGACGACGGCAGCACCACCAGCAGCCGGTCACGCCACACCTCGACCAGCTCGACGCCCGGCGCGGAGCTCACGCCGCGCACGAAGGCGGCGTCCAACTGCCCGCCGGCGACCCGCTCCAACCGCGCCCGCGTCGGCGCGCTCACCAGCTCGGCCGCCGTCCCGGGCAGCAGCTCACCGAGCGCGCGCAACACCCGGCCCAGCCGGTCACCGAGACCGGCGCTGCTGCCGAGCCGCACGGTGCGCGACGCGCCGGTCGCCGTCGGGTCGGCGACTGCGCCGCGGGCGCGCTCGGCTGCCGCCAACACCTCGCGGGCCGCGGGCAGAAACCGGCTGCCGGCCACGGTCAGGCGCACCGTCCGCCCCGAGCGGTCGAACAGGACGACACCGAGTTCGCGCTCCAGCCGGGCCACCTGCTGACTCACGGCGGGCTGCCCGATCGACAGCGTGGCTGCGGCCCGGCCGAAGTGCAACTGCTCGGCCACCGCGACGAAGTACTCAAGCTGCCGCAGCTCCACGCGCTCATCCTGCCAGCCACCCAGACCCACAGGGCGCGTCGGCAGCTCGGAATGCGAGTGCCGGTTTGCGTTTGTAGCCATCTGCCGAAGCAGCTCGCAGAGGGGGGCAAGGACCCTTCGCGGGTGTCTTTCGATTGGACCCCGGCCTCAAGCCAGGAGGCGAGGCCGGGGCCCGTACGACTAGAGCGCAGACCCAGAGGTCATCCCCAACGCTGGTCCCGAAGCCGTTTGTTTCACCGGCCGCATCGGAGCGCACTGCCTCGAAGTCTAGGCGAGAGCCGCACTCTCAATGCACCGGCGGCCACTGACCGGCGGTGAAAACGGCAGTACCCGCCGGGACGTGCCCAGCAACCCGCACGAGTAACCGCATATGCCACGGTGCGCCAGGCCCGTTGTTCTGAAGGACGGTTGCCTGGCCACCCGCAGCGCGCACTAGGCGCGCGTAGTCGATCAAGAGGTCGGGCACCCACCCGACTGGCACGCCGTCCGGGGTTGTCAGCAGGAGCGCGTCGGCATTCGCCTCGTTGGCGCTGTCGTCGTCGATCGAGAGCTCACTACCTGCTCGGAGTTGGTCGACGGCCGTTGAGGTCCGGCTCTCGGGTCCTGCGTAGCGAGATCCACGAACTAGGAAGATCGATTCTGTGGCTCCGTCATCAGCGACAACGGGTGCCTCGACCAGCAGGACGCTGTCGCCCTTCTGCTCCCCCCCCGCTGCGACTCAGAATGTCCAGTCGGGATGCGTCAGGCGGAAGGCCGAGTTGGCGTAGGTATTCAGGAAAGTCGGGACGCTTCCGGTCCATGATCCGTAGGTCGAAAAACGGCCACAACCGCATCGATTCATAGACTCGCTTGAGGTCGGGGAACCCGATGAATGGCCTGAAGCCGTCGACCTTGTCCTGGACGCCTGCCAGGTACTGGAAGCGATAGCCTGTCGCGCTGTGATCGAGTACAGCGACGGGGGCGATGAGCCGTAGCGGTCGGTTCCGCCACGCCACGGCGAATCGACGCACGGCACGATCAACGTCTGGTGAGAGCAGCTCAGCGGACGACATCGATCAACCTCCCTCGGTTGATCAACACGAGCTCAGTGATGAACCGCCGGGTCGCAGCGGACAGGCCCGGCGCGGACTCGACCAGCCCCTCGATGGAACCAGCATCCACCGACAGGATCCTCTCGTGCCAGTAGGTGCCAGTGTCCGATGGGCAGTGTGCGACTGCCGACGCGGCGAGATCGACCAGCGTCTGTCGTTGAACTCCCCGTTGGTGCTCGAATCGTCTTGCCCGGCCGCTGTGCGCCCACTCTGCGACCGTGCCGCTATCCACGTGGTGGGCGCGGGCTTCCTCGGTCAATAGGAAACCCAGACTGGCGGCGTGGTCGAACGATGCGCACAGCGCTTCCGGTGCGCTCGATCCGGGCGGCGGAACTAGCACCGCCCAGTTTCGGTCGTGACGATCGCCATGCGCGATGAGCGCATCGAACAGGAGGTAGCCGTGAACACGTCGAAGGCGCCGAACTCCGGTGGCAGATCCGATTCCGGAGGTGGCGCGAAGCGCTGAAGTGCTTCACGTATCGCCAGGACGTTGTACCCGCGCTGTTCAGGATCATCAGGGTCGTAATCCGGCACGACCTCGGGCATCAGGGTACGCCCGGCCTGCAATTCCCAGTTCGGCGGGCGCACATCCTCCACGAGCGCACCGCGAACACCGTCCCTCCGTGCCAGGTCGACAGGTGCTGCCGGCACCCCGAGAAGGCGCGCGATTTCGCAGGCGAGCTTCTCGGCGACGTCCTCACCTGCGGAGCGCTCGCGCTCCAAGCGAGCTGGCTTGAACAGCCAGGTTCGCTTCTGGGCCGGGTGCCGGAGCCAGCGATGGGGATGGCGGCCCTGCTTCTCCACGCCGGCAACCGTCCAGTCATCGATGGTGAGGACCGGCCAAGGCTCACCCATCTGATGGGCCAGTCACTCGGCGGCTGCCTCGAGCGTCGTCGCGCACGACCTCCAGGTCATGGCGCGATTCCCGCCCAACAGCACCGATCATTGTCACCGAGGACTTGCGCCCGAAGGGTGGATCGGCCACGTGCCAGCCCGCGGCGGTCAGTTGAGCGTCGATCAGCACGCGAGCGCGCTGCTCCGCGTACAGACCGTCGGCGCTCACGGGCAGACGATACTGCGAAGATCACGCTCGCCGGTCGCCCTGGGGCGCGAGCAGGTGCCACACGGAGCCGCAGCCCCTGCTAACCGCTCACAGTGGGCCGCGATGCCAGCGGACGGGTCCGGCCACGATCGGCGGCGTCGGCACGCTGCTGCCTCGTGGCGGCCGGGGATGTTGCGGCTGCCGGCGCACGATCACGGGCTGTGATCGCGCGGCCACACCTCGGTCGTAGGCGGCGCGCCGGACGGGGTCGCCGAGCACCGAGTAGGCGGCAAGCACCTGCTGAAGAGCATTGTCGGAGGCAGTGGCGTGGGCTTGGTCGCCGATCCCGCGAGTGTCCGGGTGGTGATGCCGCAGCAGGCTCCGGTACGCGTGGCTGATCTCCGCCGGGGTTGCCTGCGCGGTGATCCCCAGAACGGCGTAGAGGTCAGGTGTTTCGTCGCTCATGATCGCAAGGTGTGGGGTCCGCCGGCGAGTCCCGGCCGGTCGGCCGGGACTCGCCGGGCCGATGACCGTGCCCGGTCCGCGTGGTGCTGTGCGCCGTGGGCGCGGACGCCGCGCGGTATGCGTCGGGCGCTCGAAGGAATCGGGTGCGGACGGAGCCATCGGTCACCGACTGATGGTGGATCGGTATTCGGGTCTGTCACCTGCCTCTCGGTCTCGAGACACCTCTGTCGACATCGGGACGTCCGCAACATCGGGACGTCTGCAAGGCCGGAGGAGAACGTTGCCGGCGCCGTGCTCCGATGCAGCCGTGGCCGCACGTACCCGGTGGGGTGGTGAACGGCGCCGGACGCCGGGTGGGTGGGCGGTGGGACCGCTCGCGGTCGCAGCGGCCTCCCGGTGCGTCCGGCGGCGGTCCGGGCCACTCCGCCGCGACGATCGCGTCGAATTCGGCCCGCAGCAACTGTTCGTCCGCGCACACGAGGGCGACGAACTCTTCGTCCTCGACAGCGCGCGTGCGGCCGGGTCCGGTCAGGGCGACCATGACGTCACCTGCCCGGGTCAGGCGTTGATCGCCTGCCGGTCCTCGCCCTTGCTGCTGATGACGATCTTGCGCGGCTTGGCCTGCTCGGCAACCGGGATCAGCAGGGTGAGCACACCGGCGTCGTAGCTGGCCTCGATGTGCTGGGTGTCGAGGTTGTCGCCGAGGATCAACTGCCGGCTGAACACCCCGCGCGGGCGCTCCGCTGCGATCATCTCCGCGTTGCCGTCGCGGGTCGGGCGTTCGGCCTTGACGGTCACCACGTTGCGTTCCACGTCCAAGTCGATCGACTCCGGGTTCACGCCGGGAAGGTCGAACTCGACGTGGAACGTGTCGCCCTCGCGCCACGCGTCCATCGGCATCACGGCCGGACGCGCCAGCGTGCCGTTGGCGCCGAGGACCTGCTGGGTGAGCCGGTCCAGCTCACGGAACGGATCGGTGCGCATCAGCATCGGTGTCCACCTCCATCGCGTCGTTCTGTTGATGCTCGGCCATAGCTCGCTGGGTACGATCTATGGCATGCGCTGTAGATTTCTTTTAGCACATGCGGAATGCTGTCGCAAGAGGGCAGCAGCCCGATCCGCTGAGAAGGAGAGCCGTTGATGGGGGCACCCCGGCCTGACGATGCACGCGGCGTGTTCGGCATCTCGGTGGCCGCCGAGCTGGCCGGCCTGGGCGCGCAGACGCTGCGGCTCTACGAGGCTCGCGGCCTGCTCGAACCGGCCCGCACCGAGGGCGGTACCCGCCGTTACAGCGTGAACGACCTCGACCGGTTGCGGCGCATCAGCGACCTGCTCGCCGCCGGGCTGAACCTGGCCGGCATCCGCATGGTGCTCGACCTGCAGGACGAGAACAGCGAACTGCGGGCGGGTGACCCGCCCACGCGCCAGAGCGCGCAAGCGCCGCAACCGAGACGGCGGTCGCGGCGTCCGGAGCAAGGCTGACCGCGAGTTGCCACGCCGGCGCCGAGCACCGGAACTCAGCGCTGCGTCGCGTCCGCGGGGCCCGGCTTCTCGGCCGGCGCGCCGGTCAGGTCCACGCACAGCCGCCAGAGCTGTCGGCGCTGCTCGCACGTTTCGCGGGTGCGGCGCAGGTAATGCAGCGGCCGCGGGGCGCGGTCGTGCCACAGCCGGCCTGTGCCCAGGCCCGGGACGTCGGTGGCGGCCAGCCAGGTGACGGTGTCCGCGCCCTGATCGGCCCCGCGCAGCAGCGGCCGGGTCAGGGCGGCGAACCGGGGCAGCGACGTCGCGACCCCACCGGTGGCGACCCAGCCCGGGTGAGCCGCGTGCACGCCGACGCCCGTCCCGGCCAGGTGCTCGGCCCACAGCGTGGCCATTACGGCCTGCATCCGCTTGGTCCGCGCGTAGGCCGCGGCACCTCGGTAGTCCCCGCGCTCGTACTGCGGGTCGGACAGCTCCAACCCCTGCGTGTACATGCCGCCGGAGGTCAGCCAGATGACCCGGGCGTCCGCCGCGAGCGAGGGTGCCAGCAGCGCGGTCAGCAGGTGGGGACCGAGTACGTGCGTGGCGAGGGTCAGCTCGTTGCCGTCGACACTGACCTGCCGCGTAGCAGGCAGCACCCCGGCGTTGTGGACCAGCACCCGCACGCCGGGCGCGACGGTCGCGGCGTACTCGCGCACCGCAGCCAGTGAGCTGATGTCGCACCCGTCGACCCGGACGTCGGCGCCCGGGACGGCCTCGAGCAGGTCGGCGCGGGCCCGCTGGCCGGCGGCGGTGTCGCGCACCACCAGGTGCACCTCGGCGCCGAGCCGGGCCAGCCCCTCGGCGATCGCCTTGCCGATTCCGCGGTTGGCGCCGGTCACGAGGGCCGGCCGCCCGGCCAGCGCTCCGGGTGGCGGGTCGGCCGGCCAGCGCCGCCGCCGTAGCATCGGGCCGAGGCGGGTGTAGCCGAGCAGGCTGCGGTCCAGGAGACGGTCCCAGGTGGCTTCGCGGGTCACCTGCTCGCGGTGCCCGGTCACGACGGCTGCTCCGCCGCGCCGGGGAGCCCGGCCCGGCCGAGCTGGTGGGCGAGGGCGTCGGCCAGCCGCGGATGCCGGAACCGGTGGCCGGTTGCCGCGAGTCGAGCCGGCGTCACGTGCTGGCTGGCCAGCGCGATCTCCTGCGCACCCTCGCTGCCCAGCAGCAGCCGGGGCCCGATCGCGGGCACCGGCAGCAGCGCCGGGCGGTGCATGACCCGCGCCAGCGTGCGGGCGTAGTCGCCGGCGCGGACGGCGTGCGGCGCGACGGCGTTGACCGGTCCGCGCAAGCTCTCGTCGCGCAGCGCGTGCAGGTAGACGTCGAGCAGGTCGTCCAGCCCGATCCAGGACAGCCACGCATCGGCGTCCCCGACCGGGCCGCCCAACCCGGCGCCGAACAGCGGGCGCTGCACGCGCAGCGCACCCCCCAGCGGCGACTGCACGACGCCGGTGCGTACTTGCACCACCCGCACCCCCGCGTCGGTGGCCGGCATGGTGGCCTGCTCCCATTCGGCGACGACATCGGCGAGGAAGCCGTCGCCGCGCTCGGCCTGCTCGTCGAGCACCTCCTCCCCGCGCCGTGGCCCGTAGTAGCCGATGGCGGAGGCGCAGACGAACACCCGCGGGCCGCCGGACGCGCGGGCGGCGACCTCGGCCAGGCGCCGGGTGGGCCCCACCCGGCTCTCTCGCACGGCCCGCTTGTGCCCGTCGGTGAACCGGCCGGCGACGGACGTTCCGGCGAGGTGGATGACGGCGTCCACTCCGTCGAGCAGGTCGGCGGCGGGCGCGGCCGGATCCCAGTGCCGCGCGTCCCGGCCGGCCGGCGTGCCCCGAACCAGCCGGATCACCCGGTGCCCGCCGGTGGACAGGAACGCGCACAGCGCCGTCCCGATCAATCCGGAGGAGCCGCTCACCGCGACGGTCAGCGGGGCACCCGACCAGTAGCCGTGTGCCGCGAGGTCACCGGCGAGTTGCCGGTGCCGATAGGCCAGCATCGGCGCCAGCAGTCGCGCCGGAACCGGGGTGTCGATGCGGTCACGGACCTCGGTGTGGGCGTCGTCCACGGCCGCGAACGTGTGCTCGTGCCGCCAGCGCAGCGGCAACGACACCAGCTCGTCGACGAACCGGTACGGCGCCTCGAGGTCGCGGTGCTGCGCCACCCAGCGCAGCCCACCGGGCAGCGACAGTTCGGCGCGGCCGTCGCGCAGGTCGTCCGCCTCGCGCCGCACCCGGACCGGCTGCCACGGCGGGAGCAGCCGGGTCAACGCGCCGGGGCGCTCGTGCCAGGCGAACACCTGCCGCAGCGGTGCCGCGACGACGCTGCGTGCCTCGGCGCTCATGCTCGCTCCAATACCGAAGACACCTGCACCGGGCAACCCGCTCGTGCTTCCGGGCGCGGCTGAATCGCCAACCCCCGGCGCCACAGGCCGATGCCGTGCAGCCGGATCAGCACAGCTTCGCGCAACGGCATCGGCAAATGCCACAGCGCGGTGCGCACCACCTGCCGCCGAGTCGCCGGTACGAGCCGGGCGCGAGTGCTGGCGGTCAGCACCCGCTCGGAGTCGACGTCGAGGCCGACGACCACGCCGAGCTCGTCAGCAGACAACTGCAGCCGGACCGCGTACTCGCCCTCGACGCCGTTGAACGGCGAGACGTACAGGGCTTTCGCGGTGCGTGCCCGGCCGCGATCGTCCAGGTCCAGCAGGTATGCCTGACGCGAGCCGTAGGTGTTGTGCACCTCCAGGACTGCGGTCCGCGACCTGGCGTCCTGGCCAAGGACCCAGTAGACGGTCAGCGAGTTGAACACGTGTCCGAGCACCCGCGCATGGGTGAGCATCAGCAGCCGGTCGCCAGGGCGCACGGGCCGGTCGTGGCGGGCCAGCAACCGGCGCAGGTCGCCACCGATGCCGCCTGCCTGCCCGCCGTCGAGGTGGTCGCGCGCGTCGAAGCGTGCCAGGGGTCTCAGCGGGCCGAGATCCGGCAACGCGTCGAGATCCACGAGCCATTGGTAGTGGCGGTGGGTGAAGGTGTTGTGCAGCGGCGTGCGGCGGATGTGTCGCACGGTGCCGACGGCAAGCGCGGGCAGCGGCGGCAGCGCGGCGGTCACCAGCGGCCCCCGAACCGTCCGGCGGCCTCGACGCCGGAGCGGCAGCCGTCCTCGTGGAACCCCCACCCCAGATGGGCACCGGCGAAGGCGAGCCGCGGCCCGCCCGCCTCGCGCAGCCGCGCGCCGGCGGCTACCGCAGCGTGGGTGAAGACCGGGTGCTCGTAGCGCATCCGCGCGGTCACCAGGTGCGGTGCCACCCGGCCGGGCGCGTTCAGGGTGACGAGGTGATCCGCCGAGTCGTCCAGGCCCTGGAGGCGGTTCATCCAGTAGCTGACGCACACCCTGTCCGCCGGGGTGCTGCAGGAGGCCATCCGGTAGTTCCACGACGAGCGCGCGCGGCGCGCAGGCAGCAGCGACGCGTCGCGGTGCAGCCAGGTCTCGTTGACCGAGTAGCCGATGGCGCCCAGGTCCTCCTTCTCCGCCGGCGTGGCGTCGGCGAGCAGGTCCAGCGCCTGGTCGGCGTGCGTGGCCACCACGGCCACGTCGAACTGGTGCAGCCCGCCGTCGGCGGTGCGCACGTCGACACCGTCCTCGTGCCGGGTCAGGGAACGTACCGGCACCCGGGCGCGGCTGTCGCGGAGCCGGGCGACGATCGCGTCCACGTACGCGGCGGACCCGCCGACGACCGTGCGCCAGGTGGGCGAGCCGGTGATCGCGAGCATCCCGTGATGGTCGAGGAACTGGAACAGGTGGCGCGCCGGGTAGGCCGTGGCGTCCAGATCGCCGGCCGACCAGACGCACGAGACGAGCGGGATCGCGAAGTGCCGCACGAAGTACTCGCCGAAGCCGCCGGCCGCAAGGACGTCGCCGAGGGAAGCGTCCTGCAGGTGAGCCGCGCGGCCGTCCAGCACCCGGCGGGCGAGGCGGTGGAAACGCGGCACATCGGCCAGCATGCCCAGGAACCGTGGTTCTACCGCCCGGCGCGGCTGTGCCAGCAGGCCGGGCAGGCCGCGCCCACCGGCGTAGGACAGTCCGCACCCGTCGCAGGTGATCGACATGCTCATCTCGGTCTGGCGGGTGCGGACACCCAGTTCGGCGAACAGCCTCAGCAGGTGCGGATAGGTGCGCTCGTTGTGGACGATGAAGCCGCTGTCGATGCGTAGCTCCCCGCCGTCGGAGCCGGGCACGCGGTGCGTGTGCGCGTGGCCGCCGAAACGGGAGTCGGCCTCCAGCAGCGTCACGTTGTGAGTGCGGGAGAGCAGGTGGGCTGCGGTGAGGCCGGAGATGCCCGCGCCCACCACCACGGCGCTCCGCCGCGTCGCGCCTGCGCCGCTGCGTACGTCGGTCCTTGTCGAATCCATTCCTGAAATGTAGAGTCTTTGTATAAGGTTTGTCAAAAGATTGGACAGAGACTATGCGGCTTGACCGGAGCGTGACCGTGCGCCAGCCCCTGGATCGGGTTTTCGGCTACCTGGCGGACTTCACCACCACCGAGCAGTGGGACCCCGGCACGGTGCGCACCGAGCGCCTGTCCGGGGACGGCGGTGTCGGCACCCGGTATCGCAACGTCTCGCGGTTCCTCGGCCGACGCACCGAGCTGGATTACGTCGTGGTCGACCTGCTGTCCCCGCGGCTGATCCGGCTGCGCGGTCGGAACGCCACCGTCACTGCGACCGACACCATGCAGCTCGCCGCCGCCGACGACGGGACGACCCAGGTGCGCTATCGGGCCGAGTTCGAGTTCCACGGGCCGGCCCGCCTGGCCGCGCCGCTGCTCCGGCCCGCTCTGAAGCGTTTCGGCGACCGCGCGGCGGCGCAGCTGCGCGCGACGCTCGACGCGCTCTGAGCCAGACTGCTCACCGTGTACACGATCCGGATGGCGGCGCGGGCGACCGGCGTCAGCGAGGCGACGCTGCGGGCCTGGGAACGCCGCTACGGCGTGATCACCCCCCAGCGCACCGAGTCCGGGTACCGGCTCTACGACGACGCCGCGATCGAGACGGTGCTCGCCATGCGCGACCTGGTGGCGCGCGGTGTCGCACCCAGTCAGGCGGCGGTGCAGCTGAGTGCGACGGTCACGGCGGACTCGGACACCGCGCGTGACGTGCCGCACGACACCGCGGCGTTCCTCGCTGCCGCGCGTGACCTCGACGCGGCGGCGCTCACCCGCTGCCTGGACGAGGAGTTCAGTCGCGCCTCGTTCGAGCGCGTGGCGGACGGCTGGCTGATGCCCGCACTCGCGGCTCTCGGCACCGCGTGGGCCGACGGCACCGTGAGCGTCGCGGGGGAACATCTCGCCGCACAGTGCGTGATGCGCCGCCTGGCCATGGCGTACGAGGGCGTCGGGGAGCGGCCGGGCGGCCCCCGCGTCGTGATCGGACTGCCGCCGGGAGCACGCCACGAACTGGGCGTGCTCGCGTTCGCGGTGGCCGCCCGCCGCGCCGGGCTGCGGACCGTCTTCCTCGGAGCCGACGTCCCGGAAGAGGACTGGTTGACGGCGGCGGACGCGCTGCGGCCGTGGCCGAGCCGCGCGGTCGTGGTCGGGGTTGCCGCACGTCGCGATGCCCGAGCGGGGGCCGGCGTGCTGACGCGCCTGCACGAGCACGATCCGGACCTGCTGATCGCCGGTGGCGGCCGCGCTCAGGACCTGCTGCCGGAGCCGTGCCTGCGGCTGGGCCACGACCTGGGCGCTGCGGCCGCGACGCTGTCCGCGGCGTTGGCTCGCAGCGGCCGAAGGTGATGTACGCGCCGAGGATCTCGGGCCTGTGACGGTGCCCCCGGCAGGATTCGAACCTGCGACGCCCGGCTTAGGAGTCCGGCGCTCTATCCCCTGAGCTACGAGGGCGGGGACCGAAACCAACAGTGGCGGCAACTCCGTGCTCCCGAAAGCCCGGGTGCAACGCTCCGGCTGACAGGTGCTCGGACCGCTCCGTGAGGTGCCGAGCCGCCGTGCCCAGTGTCCCACGAGCGGTCGATCGCCGAATTCCCGGTGGTGACCGGGCAGAGCAGGCAGAGCGGACGAGCGGTGATCGGTACCCATAGAGCCCTCGTGATCGGGGTCTGCTGGCAAGAACGCCTGCAGACCCCGATGTCCGGTGCAACACCACCACCGAACCCGGAAAGCCGGCCGAAGCAGTGCCGGCGTGGCCCTGGGCGGGAACGTCAACCTAGTCGAAAAGTCGTCTAGTCGAAGGCTGTCTGGTCCAAGATTGTCCGATCGAGGACGCCCGGATCGGTGCGCAGCAGGTCGGGCGGCAGCAGTTCGAGCACGGCGGCGACCGCATCGGGCAGCGCGGTGTCGGCGTAGCGGGCGGCGAGCGCGCCGGCGAGGTCGGCGTACGACACCGCGTCCCAGCGGCTGCGCACTTGCGGCTCGCGCTCCTTCAGCGGCCGGTCGGACGCGCTGAGCACCAGCCAGCGGACGTCCGTCACCGACGGGACGACCAGCTCGCCGGGCAGCCAAGTGCGGCTCATCACCCACGCGTCGTGCTGCGGGATCGCGGTGACCAGGTGCCCCTGCGCATTGGGGCGCGGCAGGTGGTTGTGGCCGTCGCATCCGGCGGACCACTCGTGCGGCGCGTGATCGCTGAGCTCGATCGCCCAGTGCCGCCACAGTTCGACGCTGCCGGGTAACCGCGTGCCGTGACTGATCGACGCCGCTGACACCCACTTCGGCCGCGGTGTCTGCCCGTCGATCGCGCTCGCTACCTCGACGACGACGTGCACCTGGTGCCGGACGTCGGCGAGCACCAACACGGCAGCCCCGTGCGGGCGGACCAGCACCGGCCACAGCCGGACGCCGATCAGCGACGCGGGCGGGAAGCCGCCGAACACGGCGGTGAGGCCGGGCTGCGCCTCGCCAGGACGCGGCGCGTCCCACAGCAGGTCGGCCTGCGCCAGCGCCGCGCCGAGCGTTGGACCGTCGACGCGCTGTTCCGGCGGCGAATCGGCATCGCTGAGCAGCTCGTCTCCCTCGGCCGCCGGTGGCTCGACGGGGACGCGCTGCTGGGCACGTCGACCGAACACCTGGGACCAATCGGCCCACGCCGCGCGAAGCTGAGGCGGGCTCGCTCGATACCGGGCTCGCCGCTACATCCCGCGGCCGGAGCGGATTGTTCCTCAAGTTCGCCTCCGGCCGGCCGATGTAAGGGCATCTGACCTACGTTCGGCGACGACGGGGAGCGCGAAGTGACGTATCTGCTGGTGATGCTCGGGTCCGTCGGCGGAGCCGTCGCGCTCGTCGCCGTGCTGTGCGCGCTGAGCGCCTCGTGGCACGCGACCGACCCGCAACTGCTGGGTCTGATCGCCCTCGGCGACGAGTCGCTGACCCCGCTCGCCGCCGAACGCGCCGTGACCGACGACCTGCTCGCCGGCATGATCACCGGCACCGAGTACCGCGAGGTCGCCGGTGCCCTGGCCGCGCGCGAGCCGCAGCCGGCCGCGCTGCTCAAGCTGACCAGCTGACCAGCTGACCGGCGGACGGCAGGCTAGCCGACCGGGACGGTGAGGGTCGCCGGCGACGCCAGTGTCACCGTGCTGCCCGGCACGCTCTGCCCGAAGTAGCGCGCATCGACCGTGTCCACCACGAGCGCGAGCTGGTGTCCAGGAGCGAGCGTCCACGAGATCGGCTGCAGCGCGATGGTCGCGGCCCGCGCGGTGCCGGCGACGGTGATCGCACCATGCGTCATCAACCGCCCCGACCCGCCGGTGCCGACGTCGTAGAGGTAGCCGAACAGCGAGACAGCCGACGCGCTCGTGCGAAGCGCCAACCGCACCTGCGCGATCCCGTTCACCGTGACCGAAGCGGTCGCCGCCGGCGCCGACCAGATCGCGGCTCCGTCCGGCGCGGACACCGGTAGCGACAGCGTCGGCTGCCGGTAGGCGGTACCGGTGGAGTACTGCTCCGGTCCGGCATCGGCCGCGGTCGCGACTCCCGCGGCAACCGGGTACGTCCACGCCGCCGCCGACGTGCCCACCGTGCCGCCGTATGCCGGATTGCCCCGCGCCGGATTGCCCCGCGCCGGATCGCCCAGTGAGAACGCGGTGTCCTTGCCCGCTGCCTGCCAGCTGCGGTAGCCGTGCACCTGCCCGGTCGCGACGTCCTGCAACTGCACCGGGTCGGCGCCGGTGATCGAGTTGTGGTCACCGCGCAGGTAGTGCCCCATCCACCGTCCGGCGTTCTGCCACAGGGCGCTCTTGTGGCCCTGCAGCCCGGCGAGGGCCGAACCCGAGTGGTCGCCTGCCGCGAGCTCGAGCCGCTTCGGGGCGGTGAGCGCGTCGAAGAACGGCACCACCGCGGCGGGCGGCAGCAGCGAGTCCTCGTAGGTGTCGCCGAGCATCACCGCGGTGCCGTGCCTGCCGAGGGCAGCCACCTCCGCGATGGCCGAGCGCGTTGCCGACAGGGCGCGGTACGAACCGTCGGCCGCTGCCGCCTTTCCCGCCGCGAGGTCGGCGACGAGCGCGCGCACCTCAGGGCTGAACGCACTCGCCGGCAGCGGGCGGAACAGCGACGCGTACGACTGCTTGCTGGGCGTGTTGCCCGGCGCGAGGGCCTGCGCCAGGTCTGTCCAGCCGCTGAAGGAGACCACCGCCTTCACCCGCGCGTCGTGTTCGGCCGCGAGCAGCGAGACGCCGCCGCCGTACGAGGCACCGAGCAGGCCGACCGCGCCCTCGTCCGCCGGCAGGTGCGCCAGCGCCCAGTCGATCACCCGGCTCACGTCCGATACCGTCGCCGGGCCGGCCAGGTCGATCAGCCCGCCCGAGCCGCCGAAGCCGCGCTGGGCGTAGCTGACCACCGCGAAGCCGAGCGCCTGGAAGCCGGCCGCGACGTACTGGTACTCGCTCGCGTGCGAGCCCCAGCTGCCCGGCATCACGATCAGCGGAAACCGCCCCGTGCCCGAGGGCACGTAGCTGATGGCCGAGAGCTCGACGCCGCCGGTGCCCGCGATCGTCCTGGTCTCGACCCGGCCGGCCGCCGGTGAGCCGGACGAGCCGGAGCGGTGCAGCACGACCACCAGCACGCCGGTGAGTACGGCCGCCACGGCGACAACGGCGAGCGCGAGCCACCGCGGGGATCGGATTCGCATCAGGCGGTCCATTGTGCCGGGACAAGTGGGCGGGCCGCCTCTCGAGGCGGCCCGCCCACCGATCGTCCGATGCCAGGCTGTGAACGGGCTGTCCCGGCGTGAGGAATCGGCTATCCCAGCGTCAGCGCCGTGTCGTCGATCAGGAAGGACGTGGCGAGCGAGGAGTCCTCGGTGCCGGTCCACTTGATCGTGACGGTCGTGCCGGCGTACGCGGACAGGCTCACCGTGCGCCTGACGTAACCCGAACCCTGGTTGACGTTCGAGAACGACTGCACGCGCGTCCCGTTCGCCGTCACCGTCAGCTTGTCGTACGCGGTGCCGGTGCCCTCGTTGCTGTCGATCCACAGGTAGTACGACAGCGACGCCGTGCAGCCCGCGGGAATGGTGACCGCCTGCGAGAGCGTGTCGGTGTGGCTGCTGCCGTACCCGTCCAGCCACGCGTAGCCGCTCCCGGCGTGCGAGTAGGCGCCGTCGGTGTTGATCACACCGCTGGTCTGCGTCCAGTTCGCCGTACCGGACTCGAAGCCCGGGTTCTTCAGCACCTGCCCGGAACACCCGCCACCGCCGGAGGACGAGATCGTCCAGGTGAACGTCGCGCTGCCGGATGCGTTCGTGCTGTCCTTCGCGGTGACGGTCGTGCTGAACGTGCCGGCCGCCGACGGCGTGCCCGAGATCAGCCCGGACGAGGCGTTGATCGACAAGCCGCCCGGCAGACCGCTCGCCGAGTAGGTCAGCGCCAGGCCGCCGGAGTCGGACGCGCTGACCTGCAGGCTGGTCGCGGTGCCGACGGTGCCGGTGTGCGAACCGGGGTTGGTGACGGTGACCGTGTTGCCGGTACCGCCACCGCCGGCGCCGCCGAAGGCGACCAGCCCGTTCGGCGTACCCAGCCCGGTCGGGCCGTCCCAGCCGGCTGCCGCGGTGCACAGCAGCGACGGCGAGCACGTGCCGTTGTTGCCGCTGGTGACGTCGTTCAGGTTGCCGGTGTGCGCGTAGGGCAGCGAGCCAGGCTGCGTGGACGCGGACGGCGTGCCGGCGAGCGCGTACACCGACGCGATGATCGGCGCCGACGCGCTCGTCCCGCCGTACACGGCCCAACCGCTGCCGCCGTAGGTCTGGTACACCGCGACGCCGGTCGCCGGGTCAGCCACTGCCGAGACGTCCGAGTCGGCACGACGGCTGCACACCGAGCTCGACACCACGCTCTGCCACGAGGGCTTGGCCTCATCGCTCGAGCAGCCCGAGCCGGTTCCTTCGGTGCTGTTCGTCTTCCACACCGACTCGCTCCAGCCGCGGCTGTTGGACGCGGTGTGCAGCGCGGTACCACCGACGGCCACCACGCGCGGCGAGGTCGCCGGGTAGATCACGCCGGCGGAGTACGCGCCGTCACCGGTCGAGGCCGTGTAGACGACGCCGGAGGACTGGAAGTACTGCGAGTCGTAGCTCGCCTCACTGCCGGATTCGCCGCCGCCCCAGCTCATCGAGACGAACTTCGCGCCGAGGGTGGCGGCCTCCTTGACCGCGACGAACAGGTTGTCCGAGGCGTCGTTCGCCTCGATCAGGGTGATGCCGCAGTCCGGGCAGATCGCCGACACCATGTCCAGGTCGAGCGAGATCTCCCCGGCCCAGCCGCTGTCGGCGGCCGGCATCGGGCTGCTCTGCCCGTTCTGGTTCAGCTTCCTGAAGCAGCCGTTGGACGTCGTGCAGGCGGGCAGGCCGTACTGCGAACGGTAGGCGGCCAGGTCGGACTCGGCGTTCGGGTCGTCGTAGGCGTCGACGACGTAGACGCGCTGCCCGCTGCCACCGCTCGCCGGCAGGTTGTAGGCACTCAGCAGGCTGCTCGGCCCGTAGCCGCTCGGGGTGGCGTCCGGGTTGGCGCTGAAGTGGGCCCGCGGCGTGAAGCCGAGGTCGCCGCGGCGCTCGGCGAAGCAGGTGTAGTGGCCGGGCCCGACGTCCTGGTTGCAGCTGTCCACGATCTTCATGCCCGTTGATCCGGACGACACCGGTTGTGCCGACGCCGGGATCGACAGGGCCATCGCGAGTGCGGTGCCGCCGACGAGGACGGTCAGCCCCCGTTGAGCAACGTTCACGGTGCCTCCTTGTAAGTGATGGCTCACGTCTGCGGGAGCCTGCGAGGAACGTAGGCCCGTGAACGGCCGGTAGGGCGCTGTCCGAAATGTCAGGTTGTGGCCGTGCAGGAACACGCCGCTTGACGGATTTCACGGCTCGTGCACAGGTACGCGGCCGCAACCGCCGTCGCTGCCGGTTGGCTAGGCTCGGCCTGTGGAGCTGACGCACCTGGACGAGCACGGCGCGGCGCGCATGGTCGACGTGTCCGGAAAGGACGTCACCACCCGCACCGCCACCGCGACCGGCCGGTTCCACACGACGCCGGCGGTGATCGAACTGCTGCGCCGCGACGGGCTGCCCAAGGGCGACGCGCTGGCCGTCGCGCGGATCGCCGGCATCGCTGCGGCGAAGCGCACGCCCGACCTCGTCCCGCTGTGCCACCCGGTGGCGCTGCACGGGGTGAGCGTCGAGTTGGCGCTCGGGGCCGACTGTGTGGAGATCACCGCCACCACCCGCACCGCCGACCGCACCGGCGTGGAGATGGAGGCGCTCACCTCGGTCGTGGTCACCGGGCTGGCGCTCTACGACATGGTCAAGGCAGTTGACCGTGGTGCGCAGCTCACCGACGTCCAGCTGCAGACGAAGGCCGGCGGGCGCAGCGGCGAATGGACGCGGGCGTGAAGGTTGCCGTGATCACCTGCTCGAACCGGTCGGCGGCCGGCGAGCGCGCCGACGACTCGGGGCAGCTGCTGGTCGACCTCTTCGGCGCCGACGGCCACGACATCGTGCTGCGCACGGTGGTGCCGGACCAGGTGGACGCGATCCGCGTCGCGGTCGGCGAGGCGTGCGCCGTCGCCGACGTCGTCATCACCAACGGCGGGACCGGGCTGACCCCGACCGACGTCACGCCCGAGGCCGTGCGGCCACTGCTGGAGCGGGAGATCCCCGGCATCGCCGAGCAGATCCGGCTCGCGTCCGCGGCCAAGGTACCGACGTCGGTGCTCTCGCGCGGGGTGGCCGGGGCGATCGGCCGCACGCTGGTGGTGACGCTCCCGGGCTCGCCCGGCGGCGTGCGGGACGGGTACGCCGTGCTGGCGCCGCTGGCCGCGCACGCCGTCGACCAGCTCGGCGGCGGCGACCACCGACCCGGAGGCGGAGTATGAACGAGACGACGACCACCCGGCTGGTCGAGATCAGCCAGGCGCCACTGGACGTGGCCGCACACGAGGCGGCCGCCGCGCGGCCGGGCGCGGGGGCGACCGTGGTGTTCTGCGGTGTCGTTCGCGACACCGACCACGGCCGGGTGGTCACCGAGCTGGAGTATCAGGGCCACCCGAGCGCGCAGGACGTGCTGGAGGCGATCGTCGCCGAGATCGAGGCCGACGCCGGGGTGCTCGGCCTCGCGGTGAGCCACCGGCTGGGGACGCTGCAGATCGGCGATGCCGCGCTGGTGGCCGCGGTGTCGACGGCACACCGGCACGAGGCGTTCGCGATCTGCGGCCGGCTCGTCGAGGAGGTCAAGCACCGGTTGCCGATCTGGAAGCGGCAGACCTTCGCCGACGGCACCGACGAGTGGGTCAATTGCCCGTGACCGCAGGTGAGCACGGCACCGAAGCCCAGCAGCCGACCCGAAAGCCGCGCGGCCGCAATGACGATCCGGTGCTGCCGCGCGTAGCGGAGTCCGAGCGGGACGAGGCCTGGGGCGACCGGTCGCGCTCAGCTGAACGCGACGCCGAGTGGTACCGCGAGCAGCGTCCGCCGCATCACGGGTAGCGCAGACGGCGCGTCTGCGCAGGCCTACAGGCCGGGTGTCGTCGCGCCTGTCTGCGGCGCGGTCGGCAGGTCGCTGGCGCAGTACTTGCACTTGGACGCGCCGATCGGCAGGTCGTCCGACAGGCACGCCGGGCAGGTCGCGGTCGGCGCCGGATCACCGAACACGGTCTTGCCCTGCCGCGCCATGATGCCCTTGTAGGGCAGCACGATCAGGAAGTACACGACCGCCATGAAGACGACGAAGTAGATGACGGCGGAGATGAACTGACCGAAGTCCATGAAGGTGGACTTGTTGCCCTTGTCGCCGAGCTGCACGCCGAGGCCGATGGCCTGTCCCCCCTGCGCCGCGGCGATCAGCGGGTTGATGATGAAGTCGGTGAACGCCTTGATCAGGCCGCTGAATGCGAGGGCGACGACCAGGCCGACCGCAATGACGATGACGTCCCCGCGCATCAGGAAGTTCTTGAACCCCTTCAGCATGGTGCAACACCCCTGTTCCGCTTCGATCTCGCGGCACGATGCCGTGGTCGCGATGCTAGGGGCATCTGTCCCGAACGGCGAGCACCGGCGCGGCTCGGCTGCCGGGCGGGTGGCGGATCGGGTGGCGGATCGGGTGGCGGATCGGGTGGCGGATCGGGTGGCGGATCGGGTGGCGGATCGGGTGGCGGTCTCAGGCCGGGGCCGCGGCCTTGCCGGCCGAACTCGGCGCGCTCTTCGCCGCGCCGTTCGCGGAGCCACCCGAGCCGGAGTCCGACGAGGACGATGACGAGGATGAGGATGACGAGGATGAGGACGACGAGGACGACGCGGCCTTGGCGCTGGTCTTGGCCGCGGACGTGTCGCCGGACTTCTCGTCCGACTTCTCCGACCGGCCGCCACCGTCGCTGGACGCACCGGACTTGCGGCTGTCGGTGCGATAGAAGCCCGAGCCCTTGAACACCACGCCTACCGCGGAGAACACCTTGCGGACCGGTCCGCCGCAGCTGGGGCATTCGCTGGCGGCCGGGTCGGTGAACGACTGCACGAGCTCGAACTCGTTGCGGCAGTCGGCGCTGGTGCAGGCGTACTGGTAGGTGGGCATTGCGGTGGTCCTCCGGAGCTGTCCTGTGCGTTGTGCCCACCCGGCCGAACGCCGGCATTGGCACTCGCACTCTACGACTGCTAACCATCGTCGCTGATGGGCCTATTCCCCGTCCAGTCGGCCGGCGGCGTCCCGCGAGCGAAATCCGGGCAAGATCCGCCAACCCGGCGAGGCAAATGCGGTGAACCTGCGCATTGACTGCCGCGGCCAGCCGGGTCCACGCTGAGGCACGGTCGACTCCCGGCACGCCGCTACCCGACCGCCGCCAGCCCGACCACCCATCAGCTGATCCGTCTCAGCCAGTGAGGTGCCGCGTGCCACGTCGTCTGCTCGCCGTCCTGACCAGCATCACCACCGCCGCCGGCCTGACCCTGGCCGTCCCGGCCGCAGCATCGGCCCATCCCGCCCAGCACAGGGGGCACTCGTCCGGCAGCCATCCGGTGGTGCTCTACTCCTCCGACGGCATGCGGCCGGACCTCATGCAACTGTTCGCGGCCGGTGGCTCGATGCCCACCTACGCCGGCCTGATGCGGGCCGGCGTCACCGGCCAGAACGGGCTGACCCAGGGCTTCCCGCCGAACACCGGGCAGGGCTGGTACACGCTCGCCACCGGCGCGTGGCCGGGCGTGCACGGCAGCACCAACAACACCTTCTTCGACAACCGGCTGCCGTTCACCAGTTCGATCTCCTTCTCCTTCCACGGCAACGGCGCCAGCCCGGGCAGCGATCCGACCAACGTGCTGGAGGCGCAGTCGGTCGCCTCGTCGGCCGAACTGGCCGGCAAGAAGGTCGCCCAGGTCGAGTGGACCGGCGGGCTGAACGCGAACATCGCCGGCCCGACCGTCGACTACGCGTCCTTCTACTCCAAGCGCGGCGTGCTCGACTACCCGCTGGACGCGACGAAGCAGTCCTCGGCCGCCTCGTTCGGGCTGTCCTACCAGGTCGCCGCGTTCACCCCGGCGGCCGGCTGGACGCACGTGCCGGCCAGTCACAATCCGGCGCAGCAGACCACCCTGCTCGTGCAGTCCACATCACCCTCGCTCAACCCGGATCGCACCTTCGACCTGTACGTCTACGCATCCGGCTCGCACGGCTACGACCGGGTGCTCGTCGTGCCGTCGGGCGCGAGCAAGGACGGCGCGCACGCGGTCGCCACGCTCGTCCCAGGGCAGTACCAGGCGGTGAAGTTCCGTGGTGCGGACGGCCTGACCGGCACCGCCGCCGGCGAGAGCACCGGCTTCTACCTCAAGGTCACCGAGCTGGCCGGCGACCTGTCGCACTTCGGCCTGTACTTCACCTCGCTGACCCGTCCCAACGCGCACTGCGCCATCGCCGCCTGCGACGCGCTGCCCGCGGGTGCGCCGGGCGAGGACCGGCTGGCGAAGTACCTCGCCGACAACCTGCCCCCGGCGGTCTTCGGTGACTTCGCTCCGGAGGAGGCCGGGATCATCGACGAGGACACCTGGTACCAGCAGACCGTCGGACTGAACCAGGCGTACGACTCGGCCGTGCTGCGCTACGTGCTCGGCACGCTGCAGCCGGACACCCAGGTGCTGCTCGCCGGCACCGACGAGACCGACGAGGTCAGCCACCAGATCCTCGGCCTGCTCACCCCGACCGCACCGGACGGCACTCGCAACCCGTACTACGACCGGGTGGCCGGAACGGGCCCGCGCGATCACCGGGTGGCGCAACGGCTCGGCTACCTGATCGGGGCCTATCACAACGCCGACTCGCGGCTCGGCCTGATCCGTTCGCTGGTCGGTTCGAACGCGGACATCCTGGCCAGCAGCGACCACGGCTTCGCGCCGCAGTGGTACGCCATCGACGCCGCGCTGCCGCTCAAGCAGCTCGGCCTGCAGGACGTCGAGCAGACCGGCAACTGCCGGCCCGCCGCGGCCAGCGCGCCGGGAGGCACGATCGCCAAGGAGTGCGAGGCCGGCGCTACCGCGCAGATCTACCTCGACGTCAAGGGCCGCAACCCGGACGGCGTCCTGGACCCGGCGCAGTACCAGGCGACGGTGAACCGGATCGTCGACGCCTACCGGAACCTGCGCGACCCGAACACCGGCAAGAAGATCATCGAGGCGGTGTTCACCAAGGCGCAGATGGCCGATGTCGACGGCAGTGACTCGCTGAACCCGACCCGCACGGGTGACGTCGTCGTCGTCGCGAAGGTGCCGTACCAGTTCGACGCGGCCACGGTCGGCACGCTGGTCGCACCGTCACGGTTCTTCGGCCAGCACGGCTACCTGCCCGACGACGTCGACCTGCGGCACAACGTGAACATGCACGCCACGTTCGTCGCCGGCGGCCCGGACATCGTGCACGACCGAAGCCTGGCCGGCGTCCGCGCCGTCGACCTGGCGCCGACCCTCGCCGTGCTGGGCGGCTTCGACCCGCCGCTGCAGGCGCAGGGCCGGGTGCTGACGAGCATCATCCGCGGCGGGCACCGGTACGTGAGCGGCCAGTTGCTCGGCATCAACGACGTCCACGGCAACATCACCGGCAAGGGGCTCAGCTACACCGACCCGTACACCGGGGTGAAGGACGCGGCCGGCGGCATCGGCGTGCTCGCCACCTACCTCGAGCGGGCCCGGGCCGGTGCGCCCAACACGCTCACCGTCGAGGCGGGCGACATGGTCGGCGCCAGCCCGCCGGAGTCGGCGTTGTTGCGCGACAAGCCGACGCTGGACGCGCTGAACCTGATGGGCATCGACCTCGGGACGCTCGGCAACCATGAGTTCGACCGCGGTGTCACCGAGATGCTGCGCCAGGTCGACGGCGGCCAGTCCACGATCGACTCGTCGATCACGTTCAGCGGGCTGGACTACCCGGTCGTCGACGCCAACGTGATCAGCGACGCGACCGGCAAGCCGCTGCTGCCGCCGTACCGGATCGAGAAGATCGGCGGTGTGCGGGTCGCCTTCATCGGCGCCACCACGATCACCACGCCGACGATCGTCACCACCGGCGGAACGAGCGGCGTGCACTTCGTGGACGAGGCGACCGCGATCAACGGCTACGTGCACACGCTGCAGCACAAGGGCGTGCACGCGTTCGTCGTCGTGATCCATGAGGGCGGCAGCCAGTCCGGCTTCCCGGTGGGCACGGTGAACGGCCGCATCCACGACATCGCGGCGGCGCTCGACCCGGCCGTGAAGGTCGTGGTCTCCGGGCACAGCCACACCGTGATCGACACGCGCGTCGGGCACGCCCTGGTGATCCAGGCGTCCTCGTTCACGCGCGCGTTCGACCAGGTGCAGTTGCTGCTCGACAGGCGCGCCGGCACGATCAGCGCCGCCTGGGGCCGCGTCGTCCCGGTCTGGACGTCGTTCCCGCCGGCGAGCACCGATCCGGCCGCGACGCCGGTGCCGCCCGACCCGCAGGTGCAGGCGGTCGTGGACGCCGCGGTGACCGCGACGAACCCGATCACGCAGCAGGTGATCAACCACGCGTCGGCGGACATCCCGTCGCAACGCGAGGGCGGCTCGACGCCGGCGGGGGAGTCGCCGGCCGGTGACCTGGTGGCCGACGCGCAGCGCTCGTACACCGGCGCGCAACTGGCGTTCGTGAACACCGGCAGCATTCGTGCCGGGCTGCTTGCCGGACCGGTCACGTACGGCGACCTGTTCACCATGCAGCCGTTCCAGGACGACTACGTCGACACGTTCACGCTGACCGGCGCGCAGGTCTGGGCGCTGCTGAACCAGCAGCTGGCGGCGGGCACCGGCGGCATCATGCAGGTGTCCGGGCTGCACTTCAGCTACTCCGGCAGCCAGGGCAGCGGCGCGATCACCGGCGTGTGGCTCGGCCCGGTGGGCGACGACACGCAGCCGATCCCGAACGACACGTCGCAGACGTACACCGGCACCGCGAACTCGTTCATGGTCGGCGGTGGCGACGGGTTCACCGTGCTGGAGTCGGCGGGCAGCATCGTGCAGACCGCGGATTCGGAACTGCAGCCGCTGCTCAGCTACGTCGGCGGCCTGCCCGACCCGTTCAGCTACAGCACGGACGGGCGGATCACGCAGGGGTAGGCAGGTTACGCAGGCCGGACGGGGTGATCACGGCCGTGACCGGTTCGTCCCACGGCTCGCGCGGCAGTTCGGCCACCAGCTCGCCGTCGAACAGCAGCGCGATCCGGGGCACCCCGGCCGGCACCCGGGCCAGCGCGCGGTCGTAGGAGCCGCCGCCGCGCCCGAGCCGGACGCCGTCGCGGGCGACGGCCAGCGCAGGCACCAGCACCGCGTCGGCCGTCGCGATCGCGGCCACGCCGAGCGGTGCGCCGGTGGCGCCGTCCCCATCCCGTTCGGCACCGTCCCGTTCGGCACCGTCCCGTTCGGCACCGTCCCGTTCGGCACCGTCCCATTCGAGCCAGGTCAGGTCGCGGTCGGCGAGCAGGACCGGCACCAGCACCCGCACGCCGAGCGCCCGCAGGTCCCCGAGCGCGTCCAGCGACCCGGGTTCGGTGCGCAGCGGCAGGTAGCCGGCGACGCAGCGCCAGCCGGCCTGCTCGGCGTGCGCGCGGATCGCGTTCCGCACGCCGGCGCGGGCGATCGCGAGCTCGTCCGAGCTACGGGACCGGCGCGCGGCCAGCAGCCTCTCGCGCAGCTGCTGCTTGGCCTCCACGGCGCCATTGTGCTCAACCTCGGCGCGAGCGATGCAATAGTCTCGAATCATGGATGGCACCGAGCGCGTCACGAAGGCGGTGATTCCCGCCGCCGGGCGTGGGACGCGGTTCCTGCCGCTGACCAAGGTGGTGCCGAAAGAACTCGCCCCGATCGTCAGCACCCCGACGATCGAGTTCGTCGTCGCCGAGGCGGCCGGAAACGGGCTGACCGACCTGCTGGTGGTGCTCGGCCCGGGCAAGGACGAGATCGCCGACTACTTCGCGCCGCACCCGGACCTGGAGGCGGCGCTCGAGGAGAGCGGCGACAAGGACGCGCTGGCGGCGATCCGGCGGGTCGGCGAGTTGGTGCGGTTCCACCAGGCCGTACAGCAGGTGCCGCGCGGGCTGGGCGACGCGATCGCGCACGCGGCGGACTTCGCGGCGGGCGAGCCGATCGCCGTGCTGCTGCCCGATGACCTGATCGACGAGCGTGACGACCTGCTGGGCGCCATGCTGGCCGTGCACGCCGAACATGGCGGAGCGGTCCTCGGCCTGCTCGACGTCCCGCGCCGCGACGTCGGGATGTACGGCTGCATCACGCCGGCGCCCGGCGCGGACATGACCGGCGACGTGATCGCGGTGGCCGATCTGGTCGAGAAGCCCGCACCGGACGAGGCGCCCAGCACGCTGGCGATCATCGGGCGGTACGTGCTGCCGCCGGAGATCTTCCCCGCGCTGGAGCGCACCGAGCCCGGGGCCAAGGGCGAGATCCAGGTGACCGACGCGGTGCGCCTGCTCGCCCAGGAGGGCGTCCCGGTGCACGGCGTGGTGTTCCGCGGCCGCCGCTACGACACCGGCAACCGGCTGGACTACCTGAAGGCAGTCGTGCAGCTCGCGCAGCAACACCCGCAGATCGGCGAGGACTTCGGCGCCTGGCTGCGCGAGTATGTCTCGGGATCCCACTGACGCACGTCCGGGAGGACATTCGTGGCTGCAGATGCCCGCCTGCGCACGGTCGACGAGCAGCTCGAGATCGTGCTCGCCGGCCTGGGGTCGATCGACCCCATCGAGCTGACCCTGCTCGACGCGCAGGGGCTGCTGCTCGCCGAGAACGTCAGCACCGAGGTGCCGCTGCCCGGGTTCGACAACTCGGCGATGGACGGGTACGCGGTGCGCGCGGTGGACACCCGGGACGCCACCCCCGAGCATCCGGTGGTGCTGCCGGTCGTCGGTGACGTGGCCGCCGGGGCGACGTCCCGCTCCGGGATGGGCCCGGGACTGACGATGCGGATCATGACTGGCGCGCCGATCCCCGCGGGCGCCGACGGGGTCATCCCGCTGGAGGACACCGACCGCGGGGTGGCCAAGGTGGCGATCCGCCGGCCGGTGCAGTCCGGCGAGTGCGTCCGCCGCGCGGGGGAGGACCTGCCGGCCGGAGCACCCGCGCTGGGTGCCGGCGCCGCGCTCGGGCCGCAGCAACTCGCCCTGCTCGCCGCGATCGGCCGCGACCGCGTGATCGTCCGCCCGCGGCCGCGGGTGCTGGTGATCTCGACCGGCAGCGAGCTGATCGACGTCGGGCACAAGCCGAGCTTCGGCGAGGTGACCGACTCGAACTCCTACCTGGTGACGGCGGCCGCGCGCGATGCCGGTGCTGACGCGCGGCGCATCGGCATCGTCCCGGACGATCATTCCAAGCTGCTGGACGCGCTGGAGAGCCAGTTGCTGCGTGCCGACGTGCTGGTGACCACCGGCGGCGTCAGCATGGGGGCGTTCGACATCGTCAAACAGGCGCTGTCGGAGCTGGGCACCGTCGAGTTCACCCGGATCGCGATGCAGCCCGGCAAGCCGCAGGGCTTCGGGCACCTCGGTGATCGGGTACCGATCTTCTGCCTGCCCGGCAACCCGGTCAGCGCGCTGGTGTCCTTCGAGGCGTTCGTCCGGCCGGCGATCCGCAAGCTGCTGGGCAAGCGCAACCTGCAGCGTGCGACCGTGCAGGCCGTCGCGCTGGAGCGGGTCGACAGCCCGGCCGGTATCCGACAGTACCGCCGCGGCGTGTTGCACCGCGAGGCGACCGGCGGGTACAGCGTGTCGCTGGTCGGCGGGGCCGGCTCGCACCTGATCGCCTCGATGGCCTCGTCCAACTGCCTCGTCGTGATCGACGAGGAGGTGACCGAGGTGGTGGCCGGGTCGCGGGTGACGGTGATCCCGCTGCTGCTGGCGAATCGCTGAGCCGTGGCGCGCCATCCCGGCTGGCCGGCGACGTTGACCGCCGGGCCGGTGCAGCTGCGCGCGCCGCGACTGCGCGACGGGCGGGCGTGGAGCGAGGTGCGGCTGCGCAACGAGCGGTGGCTCGCGCCGTGGGAACCGAGTGCGCCGCAACCGTGGTCCGAACGTCACTCGCCGGGTGCCTGGGCCCCGCTGAACTCGGCGCTGCACAAGGCCGCCCGGCACGGGACGATGCTGCCGTTCGTGGTGCTGTACGGCGGCCGGCTGGTCGGTCAGGTGAATGCGTCCAACGTGGTGCACGGGGCGCAGCGTTCGTGCACGGTCGGCTACTGGGTCGACGCGGCGGTCGCCGGCCGGGGCATCACGCCCACCGCGCTGGCACTGCTGATCGACCATTGCTTCGGCGCGGTCGGGCTGCACCGGGTCGAGGTGGACATCCGGCCGGAGAACGCCGCGAGCCTGCGCGTGGTCGAGAAGCTGCGGCTGCGGCGCGAGGGCTTCTACGAGCGGTACCTGGACATCGACGGCGGCTGGCGTGATCACGTCGCGTTCGCGGTCACGGCCGAGGAGACCGCGTCGGGCACCATGCTGTCCCGGCTGCCGGTGTTGCCGCCCCCGCCCGGCTGATCTCGACGGAGCTGATCTCGACGGAGCTGATCTCGACGGAGCTGATCTCGACCAGGCTGACCCTCAACCTTTGGTCGACACGCCGGGCGAGGTGCCGGGCCGGACGCCGTCGCCTGGCTAGCGTGTTCGCGAGGCGTGTTACTGGTGTGACTGGAGGTGCGAAGTGCTGTCTCCCATGATGACGGTGTTCGTGCTCGCCGTCCTCTGGCTGATCGTCGTCGTGCCGATGCTGGTGCGCCGCAACGACGAGCGGCGCCGGGAGCGCTCGGTCGCCGGTTTCGGCGCGATGATGCGCGCCCTCGGCCGCGGTGCACGCGACGACGCGCGCCCCGAGATCTTCGTCCCACGCGAGCGCCGCGTCGCCACCGCCGCACCCGCCCGCCGTCCCGTGCCCGCTGCCCAGGAGGCGCTGATGTACCCCGTCGATCGTTCGGAGCTGTCCGCCGCGCGCATGCAGATGATGGCTCGCCGGCGGCGCTCGCTGGGCATCCTGGGCGTGGGCACCGTGTTGTTCGCCGCCCTGGGCCTGCTCGCCGGCGGGCTGCTCTGGCTGCTCTTCGCCGCCTTCGCCGCCGGCCTGGGCGGTTACTTGATGTTCCTGCGCAACCAGGCGATGCGCGATCGCGACCGGCGCGAGAACCGGCTGCAGCACGCGGTGGTCCGCCGCGGCGCCGGCTACGACGCGACCGAGGAGCTGGACCGCTTCGAGGACGCCCCCGAGTCGCTCGTGCGCATCGACGACGACGACATCGAGTTGCACAACCTGGACACCATCGACCTGACCGGTGTCTACAACGAGGAGGCCGCGTTGCATGCGGCCACCCAGCGGCGCGCCTCCTGAGCCCTGTTATCCTTCACTCCGGCCCGCGTTGACGCGGGTTCCCGGTTTCCGGGGCTGTGGCGCAGTCCGGTAGCGCACCTCGTTCGCATCGAGGGGGTCAGGGGTTCGAATCCCCTCAGCTCCACTTACGTAAGCCCTGGATCTCCGGGGCTGCACGAGCCTTGGCCCATGGCTATCGAAGATCATGTCAGCGAGATGTCAGCAGGGACTGCCCGACACTGCCCGGCGCGCCATGACATCGGGCGCCTCGCAGCGGCACCAACCGGGACGGCGACCGGTGACGACTGGGGGACTCTGCGCCAGTTCGGCACGGGGGCATGGCCCTTGGGACGGAGTCGTGCGATCGTCGACCACTGCGCACGTCGATGAGTGTTAGGTCCGGGCGCCCCCGGCGACGCAACGGACCCGCGTGTCGGGGAGCCACGGTCGATGCTGAGGATGAACGGGCACTACGTCCGCGCGAGATCGCCGATCATGCCGACCTCGCCGTTATGCCGATGTTCCGCATGTTGTGCTGGCTGGAGCGGCTGACGCCGCCGGGGATGTCGGCATAACCATGGGTCTTGGGGTGATGCTCCTTCTACCCGTCTCGGGAGAAGGAGGCCATGTCCAGATCGAGGACAGTCGAGAGCGAGAAGGTCGAGGTTCTGCTGGCGGATTTCGGTGACTACCTGCGCGAGCAGCGATGTGTCACGGCGCGCACGGTCGAGGCGTATACCGCCGACGTTGACCGGTTCCTGGATCGTCTCGGCCGGCAAGGACTTCGCGGGCTGACTGCTGGGGATGTGTCCCGAGCGATCCTGCGCGAGGCGGATGGCCGGCATGCACCGGCGACGGTGCGCCGTCACGGCTGCTCACTGCGCGCGTTTCTCCGTTACGCCGTCGTCGTCGGACTGATCGACAGCGACTTGTCGTCGGCCGCGGTGCCGGTCTCGGGACGTCAACTCTCGTTGCTGCCGCAAGGACTGACCCGAGCCCAGGTTCGGGCGCTGCTGCACGGCTGCGACCGGCGCCGGGCGGTAGGACGGCGAGATTACGCGATGATCCTGTTGATGGTGCGCCTCGGGTTGCGGGCCGGCGAGGTCGCCGACCTCCAGCTCGAGGACATCGACTGGCGCGCCGGACAGATCACGGTGCGCGGCAAGCGGGCCCGCACCGATCAGCTGCCGCTGCCCAGCGATGTCGGTGCGGCGATCGCCGGCTACCTGCAACGCGGCCGGCCGGTCACGACGTCGCGCGCAGTCTTCATCGGAACAACGCCGCCACTGGTTGGCATGAGCCGCAGCGGGGTGTCTCGCGTCGTTCGTCGTGTGAGCGCGAAGGCTGGCCTGGGCGCCTTCGGTCCGCACCGACTGCGGCACACGACCGCCTGCACCATGCTGAGCTCGGGTAGTTCATTGGTCGAGATCGGTCAGGTGCTTCGGCACGATTCGCTCGGGACGACCGCCCGCCACGCACGGGTGGAGGTCGACCGGCTGCGCCGGATCGCCAGCGCCTGGCCGACCGGATCGTCGTCATGACCACGCTGGCCGAGCACGTCGAGGACTACCTGCGGTTGCGGCGTGCGCTGGGGTTCACGCTCGGTGGCTATGACGACCCGCTGGCGAGCTTCGCCGCCTATATCGAGGCGGCCGGCACGGGCACGGTCACGGCCGAACTGGCCGAGGCCTGGGCGTGGCTGCCAGTGGGGATCAAGCCGATCACGGCCAGCTATCGGATCGGCTGGGTGCGCGGTTTCGCCCGCTACCTGCACGCGATCGACCCGGCGCATGAGATTCCGCCGCCCGGCCTGCTGTCCGTGCCACGGCGACGGCCGGCGCCCTACCTCTACTCGCATGAGCAGGTGCAGGACGTGCTGGCCAGGGCACGGCAACTGCAGCCGCCGCTGCGCGCGGCGACCTACGAGACGCTGTTCGGGCTGCTCGCCACCACCGGTATGCGAGTCGGGGAAGCGCTCGCGCTGACCCGCCACGATGTTGCCCTCGTTGACGGCATCCTCACCATCCGGCACGCGAAGTTCAACCGGATGCGGCTGGTGCCGCTGCACCCGAGTACCACTGACGCGCTGCGCCGCTACGCCCTGGTCCGTGACCACCTCTGCCGTGACCCGCGCACCGACCGGTTCTTCCACATCGGCGGCGTCGTCGAGCGGCGTGACGCCGAGCACGTGTTCCTCACGATCACGACCCAGCTCGGGCTGCGCACCGCGATCGTCCATCCGCGCATCCACGATCTCCGGCACACCTTCGCCGTCCGGACCCTGACAGACTGGCAACGCGACGGATCCGACGTCCACGCGATGCTGCCGGTGCTGTCGACCTATCTCGGCCACATCGAACCGAAGAACACCAACTGGTATCTATCCGCGACCCCGGAGCTGATGCAACTCGCGGCCGAGCGGCTCGAGCAGCACTTCGGCGGCCGGTTATGACCGCGCTCGCGCCGCTGCTGCAGGCCTTCTTCACCGACCGGCTCGCCAAGCAGCGCCACGCCTCCCCGCACACCGTCCTCAGCTATCGCGACGCATTCCGGCTGCTGCTCGACTACGCCGCGACCAGGACCGGGAAGACGCCGTCCGCGCTGGACATCGCCGACCTAGACGCGCCGCTGATCACCGCGTTCCTCGACCACCTCGAACACGACCGGCACAACAGCGTGCGCACCCGCAACAACCGCCTCGCCGCGATCCACTCGCTGTTCAGCTACGCCGCCTTGCATCACCCCGAGCACGCCGACACGCTTGCCCGCGTGCTCGCCATCCCAGTCAAGCGCTACGACCGCACGATGCTGACCTGGCTCACCGAGAGCGAGGTCGACGCGCTGCTCGCCGCCCCGAATCGGGCGCTGGACCGGGCGGCGCGACCACGCACTGCTCGTCCTCGCTGTCCAGACCGGGCTGCGGATCTCCGAACTGACCGGCCTGACCCACGCCGACGTTCAGCTCGGCGCTGGCGCGCGTGCGCTGCATCGGCAAAGGCCGCAAGCAACGCGCGACCCCGCTCACCAAGCACACAGTCGCGATCCTGCGCGCTTGGATCAACGAGCAACACGGCGTGCCGACCGCCTCGCTGTTCCCGACAAGGACTGGTGTCCCGCTCAGCCGCGACGGCGTCGAACACCGCCTCGCCGGCTATCTCGCAATTGCCAGCCTCCATTGCCGATCGCTGCAGGGCAAACGCGTCACCATGCACACCCTGCGCCACACCGCCGCGATGCGACTGCTGCAGAGCGGAACCGACACCGCCGTCATCGCGCTCTGGCTCGGCCACGAACAACTTGCCACCGTCCAGATCTACCTGCATGCCGACATGGCACAGAAAGAGCAAGCGATCGCCAGGCTCACACCGCCAGGCACCCGGCCCGGCCGTTACCAGCCCCCGGACTCGCTGCTGGCCTTCCTGCAACAGCTCTGATCATGCCGACCTCGGCGGCGCCGAACCCCAGCACAGGCGGGCAACCCGCGAGCCTCGTCGGCATAACCGCCAAGTCGGCATGATCGGCGTAATGCCGACGTCGGCATTACGCCGAATATGGCCTCCGTCACCGGCTTTTCGGCGTCGCCATTATGTGCGGCTTGACCTCGTCCGCGCTCGCGGACGAGCCGGCACGCGACGCTTTGGGTGGAACAGCGGCCAAAATCGCGCGAGCGGAACGGAGTCTCGCTGCGTCAACTAGTGAACGAGGCGTTTTCCGTATGCGAACCGCCGCGGCCAGGAGATAGAGGGGCGAGTGACCCGCAGCGGGCCGTACACACTCCCTAACACCTGTCACAGAGTCGGTAGTCCAGGATCGTATGTGCGGTAGTGTTCGGCACACACCCATAGAAAGTCACCGGTCGATGCTTGCACTCGGCGCAATCCGCCGAACGCACGAGCGGGATCTACATCGAATAGGAAGGTTCTGAACGCGCGCAGCGCCTCCCCTTCCAAGCCGCTCATCGTAGAGCCGCGCCCGGTTAAGCCAGAATATTCGTCTTCATCTCCCATTCCGAGCTGCTGGAGCAGATCGAGCGTGCCGGCCGCGAGGTCCAACTCGTGCTGCGCGAGCTCATACGTGTCCTTACCCAAGTCGATGCCCGCCACCGCGCCCGCGAGGGGAATCGCGAGCTGAAGCGCCTTCATCACAAGTTTGACATAGGGCCAAGTCGATCTGATCCATGCCTTGGCCTCGGTGATCAAATATGGCTGAGCCCTTACGGGATGATACGAGCCTGGGTTCTCACACCAAAGCCGCAATCGGACCCTGTCCGAGGACAAACCGCGAATCCTACCGGCCTCCTTCGTTACAGTAAAGAGGCGCGGACAGTCGGTGACCTCCATCGCCACCGCTCTTGCTATGCGTCGCAATGACGCCTCGCTCGCCGCGGCTACCGTCTCCAGATGTAATACTCCGGACTGAACGTCGCGTACACGGTTGCTCAGGTTCGTAAGCTCCTCTTGGAAGGTGCCCGTTGGCGGGGCAAACCCGGTGAGCAACTCATCGACACTAAACTCACCGTCACAGTCCAGGCAGTTTTGCAACTGGCCGCCAGCCTCTCGCCGGCGAAGAAGCCCATCGAGCGGGAAAACGCCAGCGCAAGGGGTACCCTGGGAGCGTCCAGGACATGGGACGAGGAGTCGATAGCGGAGCCCGGGCCACCGTCGCCGCAGGAGCGTTTCGATGCTATCCCGAAGCACGTTGAAGAAAAAATCGGGAGACGGTGCAGATACCTCCAACCGGAGCAGCCGTTCATCTTCACTCAGCTCAATGAGAGCTGAAGAGTCGTACGCCAACTTTGGGTGTACGAGAAAAACGCCGTTACGCCAGTGCTTCCCCACCGAGTACTCGTGGTTGCGAACGGTAAGCCATGCGATCAAGCCAGGAGCCCCATCGCTCAGGGCGCAATTCAATCGTAAACGACGCAAAGTCGGGGGTCGTGGGCCGGGCCGGGGCCTCGGTGCACCAAAA
Organism: Jatrophihabitans cynanchi; assembly: GCF_027247405.1. Taxonomy (NCBI): domain Bacteria; kingdom Bacillati; phylum Actinomycetota; class Actinomycetes; order Jatrophihabitantales; family Jatrophihabitantaceae; genus Jatrophihabitans; species Jatrophihabitans cynanchi. The sequence goes on from NZ_CP097463.1 coordinate 3,028,821, forward strand.
TTGATCTGAGGCCTCTCGAATGGAACTAGCTGAGCAACTAGACTACGTGTTTCGTCGTCACGCATTCGGTAGCATACATCGAACTTTTCCATCAGCCTGAGGAAGTACGGGTGATTTTCATCCGCATAGTTTGCAGCGCGCCAGATCTCCCGTAGATGCGAGTGAAGCAATACCCCATTCGCCGACCGGGTAACGTGGTCTTCCAGTACAATTCCAATCGCCTTACTAAGCCACTCAGGTTGCAAAATTACTAAATCACGGAGCCCTTCATCCTCACTGAAGTAAATCACTTGTCCCAGGTCGTGACAGAGATCAAGAAGAGCCGCCTGCTCCGCCTCAGGGACACCTGACCTGTTGCACATATCAAAGTATTCGCGAACTGGCATGTACGGCCGCGAACACCCGGCTTCCACCAACCGTTCGCGGACGTCGGACCAGCGCAGGCTTATCGACTGGCCAACGTGTGGCAGAGAAGAAAGATGCGCGCGAACTAACTCCTTCAATCGATCGATATTGGCGCCGCTGCTGTTGTCAACAGTGACGTGATCAACTATCATCCCGCCGAATTCGCGTTTCAGAGCAGGTAAATCTAGTTCCACCCGCCGCTCGTCACCATAAGTGGCTACAATCAGTATTCGTGCATTGGCGCCGACTCGAAGTCTAAGCCGGCGCAGCCAGCCCACAATGTCGCTCTGCTGGCGCCCTTCCCGTGGTCGCCAAACAAGCAGGAAAAGGGTCCCTGGGCTGTAGAAGAACTGGTGAGTGATCCGGTAGACCTCTTGGCCTCCGAAGTCCCATACACGGACCGGAAGTGCGGCCTTTTCGTGTGCGTGCTCCAGTTCCAGTTGCCCAATCTCGATTCCATGGGTCGTGGGGCGATCCGCGACGAACGGCTGACCCTGCATGGCCGCCAAGAGCGAGCTTTTTCCGACGTTGCCCTCACCTACGAGCATCACCCTAGCCTCGAAGAGCCTGGTCGACCCCGATAAACTTTCAAGGTAAGCCGCGATACTCGACTCGCCGCGCTCGAGCAAGCTGAGGAGTGGTTCAGGAAACCTATTACCGGAGGCCTTTAGTTGCAGGCCTCGGCGGAGAAGTGGGGCTAGCTCTTTTGGCAATGCGACGAGGCGATTATCTTGTACGTCGAGGTAGGTTAACTTCGGGGTCTCGCCAAGTTCCGGCGGCAGCTCAGTGAGCTCGTTTGAGCTGAGAATCAACTGCTCGAGCTGCGGCAAGCGCGAGACAGCGGCATTTACGCGACGCAGGCCGGCGTTCGCGAGGTTCAACACCTTCAACGATCTGAAAACTGAAACGTTAGGGCCAATGGCGCTCATTGAGCCGCTGTGCAGCTCGATTGTGACAACCTGGCCCCGATCGGGCATATCGACGGGGAGTTGGGTAAGGCCGCGCCCGATCACCCAGATGCCGTTTCCACGACCGAGCCTGTGAGCAGGAAGCTTTAGGTAGCCGGTGCCGCCGTTCACTCCTTCGGCCTCAGCGAGGGCTTGATATAGGAGACGAACAGTATCGACACCGATAATGGAGCTGGCGCTTTTCGGCGGTTCCCCGAGCGCGGCCAGAATGGCCATCATCCTGCGGCTGTCGATGCCAAAATGCTTCGCGAGCGCGAATACACGAACCTCCTCGTTCATCAGGCTCCTTACTCCGTGAGCAGCTGCGCTTCTGAACTCATTCATTACCGATAGCGGTTTGATTTTAGGGCAGGCGGATGTGCGGCCCGCTCAATGATCGTAACGTGGCTGACGGGTGGGCGTTCGCGGCAGATGCTGCGTCCCGCGGACTAGGTGACTGGGCCGTTGGGCCTTCGTGGTGGTCGGGGCGACCGTCGGCATGGTCACAGCGGGCAAGAGCGTGATCGTGACGATGCCCAGTGCAGCAACGTCAGGACGGTGTCACGATGCGCGAGCGCCTCCGCGGTGAAGACGCCGACGAAGGTGCCCCAATGATGGCATAGCGCCTGCGGCGGCGATCGAACTCCTCGGGGCTGTCCGGAGGTCCGCGATTAGCGCCGGCTGTTCGACGCAATGTTGCGCATGCTCCGTCGGGCTTCGGACGCCACCTCCTCGCCCGTCTCTTTCGGGCTCGGGAGGGCATGAAACGACATCGCACGAGGATCGACTATCGGCCCGGCTTGTCTGGCGGCCGATCGGACGAGGGATTCCTCACTTGTTTCAACTGCGCTACCGTGTCGCCGCCACGCTAAGCGCAGCCTTCAACCCCCAAGCGCGACCAGAACGCCCCATCTGCGCTATAGATCATCCAGATCGATGTGCGCGAGAACGACGGGTATCGAGCACAGCCAGTTCTGTCGCCTTGACGGGGCGCCGCGGCGGTAGCGGAGCCAGCAAGAGACCGGTTCGCCGGCGTGAAGTTTGCCAACGGCGCGTCCGCCGCCGCCGGCGCGCGGCTCGTTGAGCACGGGCCGGTTACGGGTGGTGCCAGCACTGGACCCAGTCGACGACCCGCCAGCTGGATTGTCCCTCTGGCCCGACAGCGGTGGAGTAGCCGAACCGGATCCACGACTCCCCGGGGTGTTGCAGGCATGGCGGGATACCGCCGGAGTGGGAGCCGCCGTGCGCGTCGTACCAGTCCATCACGTTCGGGCCGATGAAGAACCCATACGCCCAACCGCCGACTTTGACGGTGCCCTGCGTGGAGCTGTGGTAGGCCTGCCCGACGAGCACGTGGTCGCTGCTCGTGTGCCGGCCCAGGCCGTACCCGATCAGCGCGGAAGCCGCGAGCGCTACCAGCACAGCCGCGGTCTTGGCCGGAAGCCGGACGAGCCGCCGGCTACCGTCGACCCGACCGTCCCCGTCGGGGCCGATTGTCGCCGGTGGCTGGGTCACGGCCATGTCGCCTCCCCCGTTTTGATCGTCTCGTCGGATTGTGTCGCCACCGTCGGACCAGCGCTACGGGCTAGGCCGTCGCACCTCGTCGACGCGATATGCAGATCCCCTACGCGTCCGCTCGTCGCTAGGTAGACATCCGAGAACTCAGTCCGGGTTCATATGCGTAGGCCAGCAGTTGCAGTCGTGACCGCACCGAACGACGGCGGTGAGCGCCACGATGGCGGCGCGAGCGTGCGTTACGCCACGCCGTGACCGCAATGACTCTGTCGCACTCGTCGTAAGCGTGCCCATGCACCTGGCCAGGTGCCGCGTTTGGTGCAAACATCGGGCGACTGCGGGTACGCAGCAAGCACGCCGCTCATGTAGGGAGCAGCGCCATGACGATTCTGTTCACCCAGGTCATGCCCGTCGGAGTGCCGGTCGAGATGCTCGACGCGGTCTCCGACGAAATGGATGTGGACAACGACCCGCCCGAGGGTTTGATCGTCCACACCCATTTCGAGAAGGACGGCCGAGCGCACATCGTCGATGTCTGGGAATCGGCCGAAGCCCATCAGCGTTTCGCGGACTCCAGGCTGACTCCCGCGATGGGCAAGGTGGCCGCTGCCCGTGGCTTCGATCCTGGCCAGGCCGGCGAGCCCGAGACATCAATCACCGATGTACATCGGATAGTTCGCGGTCGCTGACACGCCGTCGCCGTAGCTCGAACGGAGGCGGCGACTCCCGATCCGCTTCGTCGGTGTCGAGCCTAGACGGCCACCGACGGGTGGCAGGCACGAGTGCGGGCGCAATCGTCTCCAGCCTGGACGCAGGCTCATCAGGTGACCACTAGCCTCGAACGAATCGCGGCGATCGTCGAGAACAGGAAGACCGCGCGAGCGGCCTGACCAGAAACTCGCGCGCGGACCCCGCATCCGCATCCGTAGTTAGGGACGAGTTGGCAGAACCGTCGCACCCTACGGACTCATCTGAGCTGAGCCGATGTGAGCGGGCGGCGCGCAGATCGAGGCCTCCGTGCGTGTTACGCATGGTGCGCCGAGCGACGCGGCCGTGTCCGCGCCGCTCGGCGGCCCAGGGTTCTATCGGGCGACGCCTGCGAGGTTGGCGGCGCGCCGTGGGACCGGTCAGCTATGCCGACGTGGGCGGATCGGCGCGAACGGCACGGCCGACATGATTGAGAGCGTGCGGTCGGCCGACGACGCCCGCGCCCGCGTGCAGCGGCACGACCTCGCTTTGCCACAGATCGATGCAGCAGCGTGGGATCACACGGTCGAAGCCGGTGTCGCGCTGGGGCCGATACCCGATGACGTATTCATCGTCGAGGCGAAACAGGAAGGGAGGACGCTCAGCGACCCGCCGTCGCGAGATACCGTCACTCGGTAGTTGATCACGGCTAGCCTGTCTACATGCCGAGCACGACCTGCGGATGGTGCGGATGTCTGTCGCACATGACTCGCGTCAGTACGCCCGCGGAGTTTGAAAGCAGCGGGTGGGCGAGGAACAGCGTCGTGACCTGTGCCTACAGGTGTGACCACTGCCGGCGGCTGTCCGTTGGCACGGTGGAGGCCCAGCGGGAGTAGACGTGCCGGACGCCATCGCGGCTGCAGCGTCTGAGGGGTATGAGTGCCGCAGCATCGGCGCGCTTCGTGGCGCCGCACTGCTGGCGCGCGCGGTGATAGAGGCGACCGCGAAGGCGAAGGACATCAAGTCCGGCAACCTCCAGTCGAAGATCGACGCGCTTCACGAGCGTGGTCTCATCCGCGAGCACGTGAAGGAGGCGGCGCACGAAGCACGGTTCTTCGGCAACGACATGGCGCACGGAGACTTCGAGGTGGAGGTCGACGTGGACAGCGCGGATGAGGTGCTGGTGATCATGGATGAAGTTCTCAACGACGTGTTCCAGTCACCCGCACGGACGGAGCGGCTGAAGCAGTCGCGCGAGGCGCGGAAGATCATCGCCGAGATCGACGCCGCGGCAGAGATGCGGGCGATCGAGGGCGCGACGGATCAGCCCGGTGGTTGACCCAGACATACGCTGGCTGGTATCACGGGTCGGGAGATCATTCCCACGCTGCACGAGGGTCGGTTTGCTCGATAGCGATCTACCTGCGCGGCGATCACTTCCTATCAGGGTGCGCGAGATCGACGGCTCGGCACGCGACTCAGAATGCGCGAGCCGTCTGTTCATGACTCGATTACTGGGTCGGCTGCTGTCGAGCGAGCGCGTCAGCGGCGTCGATGAACGCCTTCGCGAGGTGGACCGCGCGTTGTTCGCGAATGGCCGGGTCAGGATGCCAGAACGCCTGCCGACTGGTGTGGTAGGTCTCGATGACGGTCAGGTCCGCGATCGTCGACGGTGATCGTCGGGCGAGACGGCGCCATCCAGAGTGGGCAGAACCGCCGTGCAGCATGACGACTCGCAGCCTTGGCATCAGTTCGATCAGCTCTAATAGCGGCCCGACGCCGCTGTCAAGCTGGGCCGCTGTAGGGGCCTTATTGATGTACCACGGGTATGCGTTCCACGGCACGACATCTGCGGCGCCGATCCCGACGTCGGCGAACAGTGTGCTGATGCGCTCTGCGGTTGCATCATCGTTCTCCATACAGAGGAAGCCGCTGCCACCGTGATCAACATTGGTCTTCGGGCCCGGGTCACGAAGGACACTGAGCAAGCAGGCGTTGACGCCGCCGTACATCGGCGCGACGTAAGGCGCCCAAATCTCGCCACTGGGATCGCAGAGTCTGTCTACGAGCGCGTTGATCGGCGCGATGTGAGCAGCGCGAAGCCCACGGATCTGTTCCTCACGAAATGTCGCGTCTCGCATCCGCCGCGCCACGCACTCAGGGTAGGTCGACGGCGGATCGATGGCGTCGACAACGGTCGCCCTCTGACGGCACATAGGGATAAGTCTGCGCCTCGCCTGCACGACCAAAGGCTGCTTCAAATAACGACGGCTACGGCACGCCCGGGATCCTGTCGGTGCTGGACACTCCCGCGAGTTCGCGGCTTGCGCACCGGGCGCGAGGTGGTGGCGGGCTACGCAGCGCGCAGGAGTTCTAGCAAGGCCGCCTTCGGGACCTTGATGAGGCGGCCGATGTGGATGATCGGGGTTGGCCAGCGGCCTGTGCGGACGAGTTCGTAGGCGAGGGTGCGGCCGATTCCGAGCATGGTGGCTGCCGTCGGCAGGTCGACGACCGCCGGCACTGCGGCGGCGGTGTCGAGCCGGTCCTGGAGTTGGGGCATTGTGGCGGCTCTCCGATCGTGTCGTCGGTTCACCTATGACAAGTGCATCCGGGGGACCGAACTGGACACCGATCGCGGAAATTCTTGCGCCAGACCGAGCAGGACGGTCGGCGGATAGCCTGCGTACGGCAGGTCAGCTGTGGCGGAGGAGGCGGTGTGGCGCAGGCGCGATTCCGCGGCGACCGCCTGGCTGAGGCGCGCCGTCAGAACGGGATGAGCCAGTCGCAGCTTGCCGAGGCGATCGGCACGGCCGGCCGGGAGCGGATCAGCCAGTGGGAGCGCGGTGTGGAGCAGCCGCAGCCGAAGCTGCTGCGTGCGGTGGCCGACGTCTTGGGCGTGGACCCGCTGCTGCTGATGGACGTCGATACCGGTGCCCGGACCCTGCGTGATCTTCGCTTGGCGGCCGGGATGAGCCTGCGCGACGCCCGGACGGCTGCCGGGTTGCCGTACACGACGTACTACCGGCTGGAGAACGGTGTCGGCACCGTGCCGCCGTCGCGCAAGCTGCTCTCGCAGGTGGCGCGCGCGCTCGGTGTCCCCGTGACGGTCGTCGGCCCCGCGATCGAGCGCTCACGTGCGGCCCGCGCGGGCGGCGCGCCGGAGTAGATCGAGGCTCGGGGCAGCAACAGTGGCTGACGTCGCGTGTTGTGGTTATGATCCACGCTTAAACATACGCTGTCCCGGACGGTGTGACCACGCGGCCGGTCCGAGGAGTGAGCAGCGGGAGGGGCGGTCACGCCGATGAGTCCGAAACCTGCTGTGTACACCGCACCGACCTGCTTGCGCGCTCTGGCCGATTGGCATGGTTTCGGCCTATTCTGCGAGCGTCGCGTGTGGTGTGGGTCACGTTCGCTGCCCAGTGAGTGGGGCCCACGCTCGGGAGGACACCGTATGGCTGCCAGGCGGCTGATCGAGCTGGCGCTGGTCGGCGCGCTGTCCATCACCGGTTGCAGCAGAGGCGCAGCCGATCCGACGCACTCGGCGAGCGCCCCTGCCTCGTCCCGCAGCGTCGCGCCGAGTTCCCCCGCGCCCTCCCCTGCGAGTTCCCCACCGGCCTCGCCGAGCTACGACCCGCAGGTGAAGCCGGCGGTGGACGCCTATCTCGCGTTTTCGGCAGCGGCCTTCGTCGCCGAACAGAAGCCGCCCGCGCTGGGCGCACCGCTGCCCGCCGGCGGGGATTTCTCGACGTACTCGTTCGACCCGATCAAGGGTGATCTGCTCGGTTACGTCACCACGCTGAACCGCAATCACCAGGCGTGGCGGGGGACGCCGCCCGCACCGCGGGTCTCGGTCCTCTCCGCCGATCTGGGTGCCGTGCCGCACCCGACGGTCACACTCGCCGACTGCCCGACGCCCGCGCCGACCTGGGAGCAGTACGACGTGACGACCGGGGCGGTCGCACAACCCCAGCCCGGGTCCGCGCCACCGCCGTACCTGATCACGGCCCAGCTCATCTACTACGAGCACCACTGGGGCGTCTCCAAGACCACCCACGATTCGAGCCGGACATGTCACGTGTAGGACGACTGTTCGTCCTCGCCGCCGCGGTCGTGGCCACCGCGGCGGCGGCGGCCGTCGGCGCGGTCGCCGCGCACGCCGACACGCAGCAGTGCACGACCGATCCGTACACGGGGGTGGTCACGTGCATCGTCGTAAGGGATCCGACGCCCCCACCTGGGTCGAGCGCCCCCAGCAGCGGCGGCGGCCCGACCGGGTGCACCTGGGCGGGCGCCGCCGTGCCGTGCAGCACCGACCTGGGCTGGTTCAGCAACGGTTGCTATTGGCAGGCGATGAGCCCGCAACCGGCGGCGGGCGACCCGGCGTGGCAGGGTCATTCTCCGGGCGAGGGGATGATCTACCGGAAGTACTGCATGTACGACCCACCCGGCCCGTACTACATCTGGAGTGCGGACCCGCCGCCCGGGGCGCCTGCCACGCTCCCACCTGCCGCGACTGTCGCGCTGCGCGCCGAAGCGCAGCTGGCCCTTCCGACGCTGCGGGCGCAGTCCAACGCCAGCGCTGCAGCTGCCACATACGTGGCGGTACCGACCTGGCTGTGGGTCGACCCCGCCGGGTGGCACCCGCTGTCCGCGTCGGCGTCGGTCGGCACCCGCGCGGTGACGGTCACCGCCACACCGGTAGCGACGCTCTGGAACACGGGGGACGGCTCGGCGCCGGTGAGATGCGCCGGTCCCGGTGCAGCGTTCGACCCGGCGCGGCCGTACGACCCGCCCTGCGGCCACACCTACCGGACCTCCTCGGCCCGACAGCCGCAGACCGGCCCGGCACCGAACGACAGGTACTTCACGGTCCGCGGCTCGGTTGTGTTCGCCATCCATTGGGTGTGCAGCGGTGACTGCGACCAGGCCTCCGGCGACCTGGCGGACATGACTTGGGGCACGACGGCGATGCCATTGCGGGTGTTCGAGGTGCAGACGGTTGTGGTCAATCACTGATCGACGAAAGGGCGGTGCGGCGTGAGCGTGCAGACGTCACCCAGCCACGTCGTGGGCAACGGGCGCGCCGGACTCACGCCACCCCCCGGCCAGCCGCTGCCCACCCGGGCGCGCCGACGCGGGCTCATCGCCGTCGGGGTGCTGCTGGTCGCCGCGTCGGCATTAGCCGCCGCGGTGCTCTACAGCAGCGCTGGCGGGAAGGTCACCGTGATCGTCACGGCGCGGCCCGTCGCCGTCGGCCACGTCATCACACGCGGCGACCTGAGCACCGCACAACTGTCGGCGAACAGCGTCCCCGCCTTCGCCGCCACGCACATGAACCGTGTCGTCGGCAAGGTCGCCGCCGTCGGGCTGGTCGCGGGCCAGGTGCTGAACCCGGACATGATCACCGACCAGGCACCGCTGCCCATGGACTCCGCGGTGGTCGGCGTCGCGCTCAAGCCCGGCCAGCTTCCCGCCGACGGCCTGCGAACCGGCGACCACGTCATGGTGGTCATCCTCGCGCCGGCGAGCGGAACGTCGGCGAGCGTTACGGCACCAACGGTGCTCGCCGCTTCGGCGCCCGTCGTCGGGTCCGTGGCTCTGCCCGCCGCGTCGGGGTACGTCGTCTCGGTCGCGGTACCCAGGTCGTCGGCGGCCCAACTGGCGTCCGCGTCCACCAGCGGCCTGGTCGCGCTCGTCAAGGTTGGGGGATAGCGATGCTCACGATCTTCGGTGTCAAGGGCTCACCCGGCGCGACTACCTGCGCGCTGCTGACCGCTGCGCTGTGGCCGACCCAGGCGCTGCTCGTCGAGGCCGACCCCGCCGGCGGCGACCTGGCGCTGCGCCTGTCCGGCCCCAGCGGTCAGGTGCTGCCGCGCAGCCCGAGTATCGCGGGGCTCGCCGTCGAACCGTCCGGGTCGCCGGGCTGGGAGCGCGCCTGGCACCACGCGCTGCAGACCCGGGTCGGCGTGTCTGTGGTGTGCGGTCTTGTGGAGGCCGAGCCGATGGGAATCGCCGTCCGACAGCACGCCCAGGCGATGGCACGCAGGCTTGCCGGGACGGAGACGATCGTCGACGCCGGTCGCCTGCTGCCGCAGACGCCCACCTTCCCGTTCGCCGCCGCGGCCGAAGCGATCGTGCTGGTCGTCGGTGACGGCGCCGAGCAGTTCTTTCACGCCCGTGATTTGCTAGGCGGGCTGCTGCCGGAGGTCAGCGCCGAGACAGGCACGCGGTCGTCGGTGCACGCGGTCGTGGTCGCCGGCCCTCGCCGTGGATCCGCAGCCGCGACCGAACTTGCGTCGGTGCTGGGGCAACGCGGACTGCCCGTCGCCGTTGCCGGATGGATCGCCCACGACCGCAGCGGGTTGCAACGGTGGACGGCTGCGGAACGCGGCACGGGCCGCTCGATCCTGCTGCGCTCGGCGAGGCCGGTCGTGACCGAGATCGCCGAGGCACACGCCCGGGCGATGCGCGCCCGCAGCGGCGACAGCGCTGAGGGTCAGGAACAGGTGAGCCTTCGTGCCAGGTAGCCCGGTAGCGACCGCACCCCCGGACCTCGTGGCCGAACTGCGCCGCGAGGTCGGTGCCGCACTCGTCGAGCAGCGACGCCGCTACGCCAGCGCGGGAACGTTCCTGAGCGGGCAGGACGAACGCCAACTGGCGAGTTCCTTGATCACTGAAGCGGTCCGCGGCTACGCCGCGCGGCAGCTGTCCGACCGGTCGCACATCGTGCCCGAAGGGGTGCAGCTTGACCTGTCCCGGGCGGTGTGGGCCGCGATGTTCCAGGCCGACCGGCTGCAGGCACTGCTCGACGACGCGGATGTGGAGAACGTCAACCTCGTCGGCTGCGACGCGACGTTCGTGAAGTACGCCGACGGCCGCAAGGAACGCGGACCTGCCACCGCCGCGAGCGACGAGGAGTTGATCGAGTTGGTGCGCCGCCTGGGCACCTGGGTCGGGCTGAGCAGCAGGCCGTGGGACATCACCAACCCGTTCCTGCGGCTGCGGCTTCCCGACGGCTCACGGCTGGCGGCGATCGGCTGGGTGTGCGACCGGCCGACCGTCTCCATCCGCCGCAACCGCCACCCACGCGTCAGCCTGGACGACATGGTCGCGCTCGGCACCTGCAGCCCTCAGGTGGCGGCGTTCCTGGGCGCGTCGGTCCGGGCAGGGCTGACCAGCGCGATCGCCGGTGACCAGGGCGTCGGCAAGACCACCCTGCTGCGCGCCATGATCCGCGAGATACCGGCCGACGAGCGGATCTTCACCATCGAGGCGTCACTCGAACTGGACGTCGCGGCGATGGGCACCCACGACGACGTCGTCGCGCTGGAGGCGCGCCGCTCCTACGGCGACAAGTACGGCGAGGTCACCCTGACCGACTTGGTGCGCGAGACCCTCATCCAGGACGCCAGCCGGGTGATCGTCGGCGAGTGCCGCGGCCCGGAGATCATCGCGCTGCTGAACGCCACGCTCGGCGGCAGCGGCGGCAGCCTCACCACGATCCACGCCAAGACGGCGACCGGGGTGTTCAACCGGATCGCCAGCTTCGCGGTGCAGTCCGAGGAACGGCTCTCGGCCGAGACCGCGCACATGCTCACCGCCGACGCGCTCGAACTCGTCGTGTTCCTACGCAGCGTCCGCGACCCGCGGACCGGGGTGCGGCGGCGGGTGGTGCACGAGATTCGCCAGGTCGACGGCTTCGACCGCGTCGTCCAGTCCTCGGCGCTGTTCACGTTCGACCCGTCCACGATGCAGGCCGAACCCACCGACACCGAACTGATCTGCGCCGCGCAGCTGATCGATGTTGGCTACGACCACTACGCCTTCGGCGGTGCGGTGCGGGGGTGGGGACGATGACCGATCCCACCGTCCTGCTTTTCGCTGCCGTCGCGGGCGTCGGCGCGGTCGGTGTCGTCCTGATCGTCGCCGGCGCCCGCGCGGGCACCTCGCCGCGCGCGGCTCGTCCTGCGCCACGTGCGCGGGCGGTGCTACAGGCAGCACGCGACCCCCTCGTCGGTGCCCGGCTGATCGGCGGGATCGTCCTGGCGACCGTCGTGCTAGTCACGACCCGCTGGCCGGTGGCGGCCGCCGCCGTCCTCGTGCTAATCCTGGGCTGGCCAGCTCTGTTCGGCGCGGGCGGCGCGGGGCGTGACCGTGTCGCCCAACTGGAGGCGCTGGCGATGTGGGTGGAGTCGCTCAAGGACCTCGTCTCCGGAGCTTCCGGGCTGCGCGAGGCGATCCCGGTCAGCGTGGAGACGGCGCCGCCGCTGCTGCAGCCGCCACTGACCCGGTTGCGTGGCCTGCTAGCGGCACGGGAGTCGTTGACGACCGCACTGCCGGCACTCGCCGAGGACCTGGCCGACCCGAGCGCCGACCTGGTGATCGCGACCCTGATCCTCAACGCCCGCTCGCGCGGGCCGGGGCTCGCGAACGCGCTGCAACGGCTGGCCGAGTCGATCCGGGAGGAACTGGAACTGCGCCGCCGCATCGAGGCGGGTCGGCGCGGTGACCGGCGCAGCGCGCAGATCATCGTCGGCATCACCCTCGCGATGGGCGCGGCGATGGCGTTCGTATTCCCTCCTCAGTTCACCCAGCCGTACCGCAGCCTCACCGGACAGGGCGTGCTGCCGCTGCAAGGGACTCGATGAGTGAGTCGACCGCCCAGGCAACTGCCTGCTGGGCGTCGGCCTCGTCCAGTCCGCTCTCGTCCGCGATGATCACCCAGGACGCGGCGCTGCACAGGTGCGTGATGACCGCGGTGGCCCATCGTGCGGTGTCGGCATCCAGGCCTTCGGTCGCCGGCTTCAGCGCGGTGCCGATCGCCTCGACCCGTTGCCCGCGTACTGCAGATCGGGTCGCGCGTCCGGCCGTCGTGCGCACCAGCGCGCGCGCGAGGTCCGGTCGCGTCGACAACCGCCGGGCGGCTTCCAGCAGGCTGGCGGAGATGTCCTGCGGACCGGCGATGTCGAACGGCACGCCCAGCGATCCGTAGAGGTGTTCGCCGGCCGCGCTCAGCAGCGCGGACCGGTCGGGGAAGTAGCGATACAGCGTGCGCAGCGAGATCCCCGCTGCCGCCGCGACGTCGGCCATCGACAGGTCGTCCACCGCGGTGCCTTCCAGTTCGGCGATCACCGCATCGAGCACCGTCGTACGGACGTGTTGCGCCTGGCGTGCACGCAGAGGTGTCCGGCCCGCTTCTTCCATGGCATAACCGTGTCAGAGTGGCATGGATGTGTCAAGAGCGGCGTCAAGCAAGCTGTGCAGCAATCCTCCTGGCGCGCATTCGCCGAGTGTCAGGTCTGTCCGGGCAGGCCCGGTACGGCCGATCAGCCCTTGGGGGCGAACAGCTCCAGCGCGATGTGGTCCGGGTCGCGGAACTCCAGGATGTGCGCTTCGCCGATGTCCTTGACCGGCTCGTGGGCGATGCCCAACTCGTCGAGCACCGCCGCGGCAGCGTCCAGATCGGCGCGTGATGCCACCGCGAAGCTGAGGTGGTCCAGGCCTACGCGGTTCTCGTCGAATCGGTCGGTTGCCACCGGCCGCAGCCCGAGCAACTGCTCGCCCACGTGGTACAGCACGCCGCCGAACAGGAAGGCGAACCGCTCGCGGGTGGCCTCGTCGGCATCGGGCGGCATCTCGAAGGCCACCGGCCAGCCGAAGACGCTCTCGTAGAACGCCCGGGAGCGGGTGATGTCGGTGACGGTCAGCCGAACGTGCGAGAAGGCAGCTGTGGTGGCAGGCATACCGCGATCATCCCACCGGCCGCCGGCCGGCCGCAGCGGCCGGCTACTGCGCCGTCAGGCCGACTGTGCGCAAGCGCGCTGCTCCGACGCGGCGAGTTGCAGGTACGTGCCGCCCGCACCGTCACCCCGGCGCAGGCGTGGCGCCACTCAGTAGGGGACGCCGATCTTGCGCCACTTGCGCCCACCCGTGCCCGGCTCGCTGGGGCTGCTCGCGCGGCGCCGGCGGTACACGATGTACGGGCGCCAGAGGTACCACAGCGGGTAGCTCCACGCGTGCACCAGTCGGCTGAACGGCCACAGCGCCCAGATCGCCCAGGCCGCCGTCGCGTGGATCTGGTAGATGAGCGGCGCGTGAGCGATCGGTTGCACGTCCGGCGAACCCGAGAACAGGCCACGGAACCACGGTGCCACGGTGGTGCGGTAGTCGTAGCCGTGGCCGAACAGGTTGATTCCCACGGTCGGCGCGATGCCGGTGAGGATGATGATCAGTAGCAGGATCAGCGTCACGTAGTCGGTCTTCGGGGTGGTCGCGCGCACCCGCGGGACGAACAGCCGGCGGGTGGCCAGCACGACGACGCCGCCGATGACCAGAACGGCGGCCAGCGTGCCGGCGCCCGCCGAGAACCAGCGGTATGCCGATTCCGGGATGCCCACCGCCTTGGTCCAGCGTTCGGGGATGAGGACGCCGATCACGTGTCCGGCGATCGCCGCGAACGTGCCGTAGTGGAACAGCGGGCTGCCCCACTTGAGCATCCGGCGTTCCTGCAACTGCGTTGAGCGGCTCGTCCAGCCGAACTGGTCGTAGCGCCACCGCCACACGTGGCCGACAACGAAGATCCCCAACGCCAGGTACGGCAGTGCCACCCACCAGAACAGCTGCGCGTTGGTCGTCATCGCGGAACCGCCGCGCCGGCCGGGACGCTCGCGCCGTAGCCGCTCAGGTACTCAGGTGGCGCGAACGGCTCCAACCCGACCTCCTCCTCCGGCGGACCGGACTCCCACGCAGTGCGGACCTGGCTCAGCTCGCGGCGGCCGAGCCTGGGCAGCTGCGCGCTGACACCGGAGATGATCGACGCGTACGGTGTCCCGGCCTTCTCCAGCGCCCGGTGCAGCAGTGCCAGGTCGGCCCGGTGCGAATGCAGCAACCGCTCGCCGCGCGGGCACAGATCGGCGAACTCCAGCACCATCGGCAGGTAGTCGGGCAGTTCGCTTTCGCACGGGACGAACCCGGCGTCGCGATAGGCCGTCTTGAAGATGACCATCGCCATGCCACGTTTGCGGGTGTCGCCGTAGCGGTAGTACGTCAGGTAGAGCGCGCACCGGCGGCGCAGGTCGAACGTCTCGACGTAGTGCTGGGCGACCTCGGTCGGCGAAGTCGTGCGCAGCCAGTGCAGGAACTGGCCGAAGGCCTCGCGCGCTGGTCGCGGCGAGGTGCCCGCGGCGAACGCGTCCAACTCGTCCAGGCCGTCGAACAGGGCGGCGCTCGGGTACTGCAACAGCACCGAGGCCAGCTTGAAGGAGCTGTTCATGCCGGGCCCCGCTCCGGGAACAGGTTCGGGGCGCCGCTCCTACCGTCCCATCCCAGCAGGTTGAAGTGGGTGCGCCCGTCGTCGGCCTGGAATGTGCCGACGTCGCCGGACGCCGCCGGCGCGGACGGTGCGGTGCCCGCCCGCTCGGGACGCCAGCTCGAGATGCCGTGGGGGCCGGTACCGCCCATGCCGGGTCCGCCTTCGGTGTCGAGGCTGCAGAACAACTGCTCGTGCTGGCCCATCAACGCCCCGGCCTCCTCGGCGTGCGCCTTCGGGATGACGTAGCGGTCCTCGTACTTGGCGATGGCCAGCAGCCGGTACAGCTCGTCCAGTTCCTCCAGGCCGGCGTCGACGGTAGCGGGCAGCTTCTCGTTCGGGGTGAGCCCGAGTTGGCCGGCCCGCTGGATCGCGCGGACCACGGCCAGCTTGCGCAGCACGCGTTGCACCGTGTCGACCTTGCCCGCGGTGAACAGGTTGGCCAGGTACTCGACGGGGATCCGCAGCGCGTCGATGGTCGCGAACACCTGGTCCGGGTCGGCGTCGTCGTAGCCGGCGGCGTGCACGATGTCCGACACCGGCGACAGCGGCGGGATGTACCAGACCATCGGCAAGGTGCGGTACTCCGGGTGCAGCGGCAGGGCTACCCGGTGCCGGACTGCCAACTGGTACGTCGGCGAACGGCGGGCCGCCTCCAGCCAGTCGGCCGGGATGCCCTGCGCGAGCGCGGCCGCCTGCACCTGCGGGTCCTCGGGGTCGAGGAACACCGACATCTGCGCCTCGTACAGGTCTTCGTCCTCCGGCGTCGTCGCCGCGTCCAGCACCTTGTCCGCGTCGTACAGGATCAGCCCGAGGTAGCGCAGCCGCCCGACGCAGGTCTCCGAGCAGATGGTGGGCTGGCCGGCCTCGATGCGCGGGAAGCAAAACGTGCACTTCTCCGCCTTGCCGGTGCGGTGATTGAAGTAGACCTTCTTGTACGGGCAACCCGACACGCACATCCGCCAGCCGCGGCACTTGTCCTGATCGACCAGGACGATGCCGTCCTCCTCGCGCTTGTAGATCGCACCCGAGGGGCAGGACGCCACGCACGAGGGGTTCAAGCAGTGTTCGCAGATGCGTGGCAGGTAGAACATGAACACCTGCTCGAACTCCATCTTGACCTTCTCCTGCAGGTTCGCCAGGTTCGGGTCGGCCATCGCGTGCTCGGGCGCGCCCGCCAGGTCGTCGTCGAAGTTGCTGCCCCAGGCGATGTTCATGTCGGCGCCGGTCAGCGCGGAGATCGAGTGCGCGGTGGGGTTCGGCGTGCCCAACGGGGCTTGCAGCACGCGCTGGTAGTCGTAGGTCCACGGGTCGCCGTAGTCGTCGATGCTGGGCAGGTCCGGGTTGTAGAAGATGGTCAGCAGCTTGCGCAGCCGTCCACCGGCCTTGAGCTGTAACCGGCCCTTCTTGTCCAGGGCCCAGCCGCCGTGCCACTGCTCCTGGTCCTCGTAGCGCTTCGGGTAGCCGATCCCGGGCTTGGTCTCGACGTTGTTGAAGTACACGTACTCGGTACCCGGACGGTTGGTCCACACCTGCTTGCAGGTCACCGTGCAGGTGTGGCAACCGATGCACTTGTCCAGGTTCATCACCATCGCCATCTGGGCCATGACTCTCACCGGTACTCGACCTCCTGGGCGCGGCGGCGGATCACGGTGATCTCGTCACGTTGATTGCCGGTGGGACCGTAGTAGTTGAACCCGTAGGACAGCTGCGCGTAACCGCCGATCATGTGTGTCGGCTTGACCACCAGGCGGGTGAGCGAGTTGTCGCCGCCGCCGTGCCAGCCGGACACCTCGGACTTCGGTGTCATCAGGTGCCGGTCCTTCGCGTGGTACATGAACACGGTTCCTTCCGGCATGCGATGGGTGACCACTGCCCGGCAGGCCACCACGCCGTTGCGGTTGTAGGCCTCTATCCAGTCGTTGTCCGCGACTGCGATCTTCGCCGCGTCGAGCGGGCTCATCCAGATCACGGGTCCGCCGCGGAACAGCCGCAGCATGTGCAGGTTGTCCTGATACTCCGAGTGGATCGACCACTTCGAGTGCGGCGTCAGGTAGCGCACCGTGATCTCCGGCCGTCCGGCGTCGCGCAGGCCCTGCTCACCGAAATGTCGCACGTAGTCCAGCGGTGGCCGGTAGGTCGGCAAGCTCTCGCCGTATTCCATGATCCAGTCGTGGTCGAGGAAGAAGTGCATGCGTCCGGTGAGGGTGTGCCACGGCTTCTTGCGCTCCACGTTGACCACGAACGGTGAGTAGCGCCGGCCGCCGGTCTCGCTGCCGGACCACTCCGGCGAGGTGATCACTGCGCGCGGCTGGATCTGCGTGTCCGCGAAGCTGATGCGCTCGCCCGAGCGTTCCTCGGCGAGATCGGCCAGCTTGACGCCGGTGCGCTCCTCCAGGTCATGCCAACCCTGAACGGCCACCTGCCCGTTCGTGGTGCCCGACAGCGCGAGGATCGCCTCCGCCAGGTGGATGTCCCTGGTGAGCCGCGGCCGCCCGTCCGCGACCCCGCCGCGCACCCGGCCGTTGACCCGGCCGAGCAGGTCGACGGCGGCGGCCGGCTTCCAGCTCACGCCCTTGACCGCGGTGCCCACGCCTTCGACGAGCGGACCGAGCGCCGCCATCTTCTCGGCCACGGCGGCGTAGTCACGCTCGACGGTGACCAGCCGCGGCATCGTCACGCCCGGGATCGGCTCGCACTCGCCACGCTTCCAGTCCCGCACCACGCCGCCGGGCTGGGCCTGCTCGTCGGCGGTGTCGTGCAGCAGCGGGGCCGCGATGACGTCGTGGCGGGTGCCCAGGTGCGTCGCGGCGAGTTGCGAGAACGACTCGCCGATGGTCTTGAACACCTCGAAGTCGGTGCGGGTCTCCCACGGCGGTGCGATCGCCGGGTTGAACGAGTGCACGAACGGATGCATGTCGGTCGTCGAGATGTCGTGCTTCTCGTACCAGGTCGCGGCCGGCAGCACGATGTCGGAGTAGGTGCAGGTGCTGGTCATCCGGAAGTCGACCGTGGTGACCAGGTCAAGCTTGGCCCGTGGTGCCGGGTCGCGCCACCGCACCTCGCTCGGGCGCAGCCGCTCGGGGGACTCCTCAGCGCGCACGGCGTCATCGACACCGAGCAGGTGCCGCATGAAGTACTCCATCCCCTTGCCCGAGGAACCGAGCAGGTTGGCGCGCCACACCGTCATCACGCGCGGGAAGTTCACCGGGTTGTCGGGGTCCTCGCCGGCGAAGTGCAACCGGTCGGCCTGGAGCTCACCGGTGACGTACTCGTTCACGTTCTTGCCGGCCGCCGCGGCCTCGTCCGCCAGATCGAGCGGATTGCGGTCGAAGGCCGGGTGCGAGGGCGTCCAGCCCATCCGCGACGCCTGGGCGAGCGTGTCCGCGAAAGCCTTCCCCCGGAACAGGCCCCTGCCTAGCGGGCTGGCCAGTTCCTCGGCACCGAAACTCTCGTAGCGCCACTGGTCGGTGTGCAGGTAGAAGAAGGACGTCCCGGTCATGTGCCGGGTGGGCCGCTGCCAGTCCAGCGCGAAGGCGACCTGCTGGAAACCGGTGAGCGGACGCACCTTCTCCTGCCCGACGTAGTGCGCCCAGCCGCCGCCGTTCACCCCCTGGCAGCCGCACAGCATCGTCAGCGTGAAGAACGTGCGATAGATCTGGTCGGAGTGGAACCAGTGGTTCGTGCCCGCGCCCATGGCGATCATCGATCGGCCCTTGGACAGTTCGGCATTGCGCGCGAACTCGCGTGCGACGCGGGTCATCGCTGCCGCCGGGACGGACGTGATGACCTCCTGCCAGGCCGGCGTGTACGGCTGCGGGTCGTCATAGCCCGTGGGCCAGTCGCCGGGCAGCCCGTCGCGCGAGACCGCGTACTGAGCCATCAGCAGGTCGAACACCGTCGTGACCAGTCGCCCGCCGAGGCGGCGGACCGGGACGCCGCGGCGGATCGCGCTGCCGCCCTCGGTCGCACCCACGTCGAAGCGAGGCAGGTCGACGGCGACCGCGTCCTCACGCGTGCCGTACAGGCTGAGCACAGGGTCGATGCCGCCGAGTTCCAGGTTCCACTTGCCCTTGCCGGCCTCGGCGAAGTGGGTGGCCAGCGTGCCGTTGGGGTAGAACGGCGCTCCCGTCGCGGAGTCCAGCAGGACGGTCTGGTGCGCCGAGCCGTCGGCGTCCAGGTCCGCCGCGGTGAGGAACCGGTCCGGCACATAGCCGTCGCCGTGTTCGCGCAGCGTCACCAGGAACGGCAGGTCGGTGAAGGACTTCACGTAATCGGTGAAGTACGGCACCTGGCGGTCCCGGAAGAACTCGGTGAGGATCACGTGTCCCATCGCCATCGCCAGCGCACCGTCGGTGCCCGGCGCGCACGGCAGCCAGTCGTCGGCGAACTTGGTGTGATCGGAGTAGTCCGGACTGACCACGACGACCTTCTGGCCGCGGTAGCGTGCCTCGGTCATGAAGTGCGCGTCCGGAGTACGCGTGATCGGCAGGTTGGTGCCCCAGATCATCAGGTACGAGGAGTTCCACCAGTCGCCCGACTCCGGCACGTCGGTCTGGTCGCCGAACACCTGCGGCGAGGCGATGGGCATGTCCGCGTACCAGTCGTAGAAGGACAGGATCGTGCCGCCGATCATCGACAGGAACCGGGTGCCTGCCGAGTAGGAGACCTGGGACATCGCCGGGATGGGTGAGAAGCCGACCACCCGGTCGGGGCCGTACTCCTTGACCGTGTGCACGTGCGCGGCGGCGATGAGTTCGGTGACCTCCGGCCAGCTCGCGCGCACGAAGCCGCCCATGCCGCGGGCCCGCTTGTAGCGGGCGGTGCGCTCCGGGTCGCCGGTGATCTCCGCCCAGGCGAGCACCGGGTCGCCGAGGCGTGCGCGGGCCTCGCGCCAGATCTCCAGCAGCGGCCCGCGCACGTACGGGTAGCGCACCCGGGCCGGGGAGTAGGTGTACCAGGAGAACGACGCCCCGCGCGGGCAGCCGCGTGGCTCGTACTCCGGACTGTCCGGCCCGACGGACGGGTAGTCGGTCTGCTGCGTCTCCCAGGTGATGATCCCGTCCTTGACGTAGATCTTCCAGGAGCACGAACCGGTGCAGTTGACGCCGTGCGTCGAGCGCACCTCTTTGTCGTGGCGCCAGCGTTCGCGGTAGAACGCCTCGGCGTCACGGCCGCCCACGCGAAGAAGTTCGCGATGGTCCGGCGTCGGGGTGCCGGGCTGAAGGAACTGCGCCTTCCGTAACAACGATTCGATCGGCTCGCCGCCCGGTAGCAGCGGGGCCAGTCGCTCCGGCGATCGGCGTCCTGGATCGGCCGCGCTCGGATCGGCTCCCGCTCGCTGGGTATTGCGTGTCCGCGTCATGCCTGCGCCTCGGTTCTCTCGGCAGGAACGGGTGACCAGCAGTCGTCCCGACCATAACGGCTCACTCGCGCGAAAGGACAGCCTCATTGTTCTGACGATCACGCTGTGAAAACATGGGTGCATGGGACGGCGTGAGCCGGACGACCCGGCGGTACGGTCGTGACCACTGCGGGCGAGATCATGAGCGCGCCGGTGATCACGGTGCACCTGCATGCCTCACGCGCGCACATCGCCGACACCTTGACCGCGCATCGCATCAGCGCCGCGCCGGTGGTCAACGACGCGGGCGCCGTGGTGGGTCTGGTGAGCGAGTACGACCTGCTGGCCAAGCCCGGTGGCGACGCGTCGGCCCTGATGACGACCGCGGTGATCAGCGTGAGCGCCGACTGCCCGGTCAGCGACATCGGGCACCTGCTCGTGGAGCGGCACATCCGGCGCGTCCCGGTGCTGCAGGACGGCGAGCTGATCGGCGTGGTGAGCCGACGGGACGTGATCGCCACGATGGCCACCGAGTGGGTGTGCCGGGTCTGCGGCGAGCCGGTGCGCGGGGAGCAGCCGCCGCAGGCATGTCCGAAGTGTCACGCGGCGCGCGAGGAGTTCGCGCTGCAGGAACAGCCGCCCGGGCCCTGAGCGACGGAGCACGGCGACACAGCCAGTACAGCGAGCACAGCAAGGAGAACCATGGCAGCCCCGGGCGGCGCGCATGCGCAGGCCGACACCGGTTCACCGCCTGCCGGTGAATCGCTGCTCGAGTACTACCGGCAGATGGCGCTGATCCGCGCCTTCGAACTCCGGGCCGCGCAGATGTACCGGATGGCAAAGATCGGCGGCTACTGTCACCTCAACCTCGGCGAGGAGGCCACTGTCGTCGGGCTGATGGCCGCGCTGCAGCAGCGGGACTACCTGTTCACGACCTATCGCGATCACGGCTATGCCCTCGCCCGCGGGTTGGAGCCCGGCCGCGTCATGGCCGAGCTGTTCGGCAAGAGCACCGGCGTGTCCGGCGGTCGCGGCGGCTCGATGCACCTGTTCGACCAGAAGGCCCGGCTGCTCGGCGGGTACGGGATCGTCGGCGGCCAGATCCCGCCCGCAACCGGTGCCGCCCTCGCCCTGACCTACCGTGGCGAACCCGGCCCGGACGCCGAGGCGGTGATGTGCCTGATGGGCGACGGCACCACGAACATCGGCGCGTTCCACGAGTCGCTGAACCTGGCCGCGCTGTGGCAGCTGCCGATCGTCTACGTGATCATCAACAATGGGCTGGGGATGGGCACCACCGTCGAGAACGCCTCGGCCGAGCCGGAGCTGTACCGCCGCGGCTGCTCCTACCGCATCGAGGGCGAGCGGGTCGACGGCGACGACGTGCTGGCGGTGCGTGACGCGGCGCGCGCGATGTTGACCCGCGCCCGGACGCAACGGCAGCCCGGACTGCTCGAGGCCGTCAGTCATCGGCTGCGCGGCCATTCGGTGGTGGACCCGGCGCGCTACCGGTCCAAGGAGGAGACCGAGCGGCTGCGCGAACTCGACCCGCTGCCCGCGCTGCGCGCCCGGCTGATCGACGACGGCACCCTTACCGACGAGTCCGCGCGGCGGATCGACGAGCAGGCCGAGCAGCAGGTCGACGCCGCGGTCGCCTTCGCCGACGCGAGCGCGGACCCGCAGGTGAGCGAACTGTTCGAGCATGCGTACGCGACTCCGGTGCCGAACGCCCCGCATCAGCTGCCCGGCGACCCGCTGCTCACGCTTGCGCACGCGTCGTCATGACGGTGCTCAGTTACCGGCAGGCGCTGCACGACACGCTGCGGACCGAGTTGCAGCGGGACGAGTCGGTGATCCTGCTCGGCGAGGAGATCGGCGTCTTCGAGGGCTCGTACAAGATCACCGCCGGGCTGCTGGCCGAGTTCGGGCCGGCCCGGGTGCGCGACACGCCCATCTGCGAGGAAGGCTTCGTCGGTGCCGCGGTCGGCGCTGCCATGCTGGGTATGCGGCCGGTCGTGGAGATCATGACGATCAACTTCAGCCTGCTGGCGATCGACCAGATCGTCAATCACGCCGCCAAGATGCACGCGATGTTCGGCGGGCAGGTGTCGGTGCCGATGGTGATCCGGACGCCCGGTGGCGGTGGGCAGCAGCTGGCGGCGACCCATTCGCAGAACCTCGAGGTCTGGTACGCACACGTTCCCGGTCTGAAGGTCGTCGCCCCGGCGACGCCGGCCGATGCCAAGGCGCTGCTCACCGCGGCGATCCGCGACGACGATCCGGTGCTGTTCCTGGAGAACCTCGCGCTGTACAACACCAAGGGCGAGGTTCCGGACGGCGAGCAGGTCGCCGAGATCGGGACCGCGTCGGTGGCCAAGGTCGGCAGCGACCTGACCGTGGTCAGCTACTCCCGGTCGACCGTGGTCGCGCTGGAGGTTGCCCGCCAGCTCGAGGCGGACGGGGTGTCGGTCGAGGTGGTTGACCTGCGCAGCCTGCGCCCGCTCGATCGCGAGACGATCTGCGCGTCGGTGCGCAAGACGAGCCGCGCGGTGGTGCTGGAGGACGACTGGCTCACCTACGGCGTCGGTGCGGAGATCGCCGCCAGCATCTGCGAGGGCGCGTTCGACTACCTGGACGCCCCGGTGCGCCGGGTCGCCGCCGCCGAGGTGCCGTTGCCGTACGCGAAGGCGCTGGAGCTCGCAGCGTTGCCGGACGCCGACGACCTGACCAAGGTGATCGGCGAAGTGCTCGACGCGACCCGGTTCACGCGCTAAGGAGGCGGCCTTGCCCGACGTCCGCATGCCCCGGCTGTCCGACACGATGACCGAGGGCATCTTGTCCCAGTGGCTCAAGCACGAGGGCGAGCAGGTCAGCCGCGGTGACGTGCTCGCGGAGATCGAGACCGACAAGGCCACCATGGAGCTGGAGGCAGACGACAGCGGCGTGCTGACCCGGATCCTGGTCGAGCCCGGCACCACCGTGCCGATCGGTCAGCCGATCGCGGTGATCGGCGAGCCGGACGCAACAGCACCGCAGGCAGCCGCAGCACCGGCAGCAGCAGCACCGGCAGCAGCAGCACCGCAGCCGACCCGCCCACCTGCCGCCGCTCCGGCCGCGCCGCGTTCGGTCGAGGTCCGCACCTCGCCACTGGCCCGCGCCATCGCGCGCGAGCACGGGCTCGACATCGCTACGATCACCGGCACCGGGCCGGGCGGGCGGATCGTGCGCGCCGACGTGCAGGACGCCGTCGCCGCGCGTGACCGGGCCACGACACCGCCGGCCGGCTCTGCCGCGCCCGGTTCGGGAGATACCGAGGTCCGGCTGAACTCCATCCGGCGCATCACCGCGCAGCGGCTGACCGAGAGCGCCGCCGCGCCGCACTTCTACCTCACCTCGGTCGTCGACGCACAACCGCTCCTGGCGCTGCGCAGTGAGCTGAACACCCAGCTCGCCGGTGCAACCGGCGCACCGCGGATCAGCGTCACCGACCTGCTGGTGTGCGCCTGCGCGATCGCGCTGCGCGCGCATCCGGGCGTCAACTCCTCCTGGGCGGGAGATCACCTCGTCCAGCGCGGTCAGGTGAACATCGGGCTCGCCGTGGCGCTGCCGGACGGGCTGATCGTGCCGGTGATCCGCGATGCCGACCGAAAAGGGGTCCGCGCGATCGCGAGCGAGGCACACGCGCTGTCCGATCGGGCCCGCGCCGGCAAACTCACGCTGGAGGAGTTCAGCGGCGGCACGTTCACGATCAGCAATCTGGGCATGTACGGCGTCGATCACTTCACCGCCGTGATCAATCCGCCGGAGGCAGCCATTCTCGCCGTCGGCGCCGCGCGCGACGAGCCGGTCGTGCGCGACGGCGAGCTGGTCGCCGGTACCACGATGAAGCTGACGCTCACGATCGATCACCGGGTTCTCGACGGTGCGGCCGCCGCCGCGTTCCTGCGTGATCTGGTCGGCCTGCTCGAGCAGCCACTGCGGATCCTGGCATGAACCGCCGGCAGGTCGAGCACGGCACCGTCCTCGACGCGATCGGGAACACCCCGCTGATCCGCGTCGACGGGATCTGGGTCAAGCTGGAGTTCCTGAACCCGTCCGGCTCGATCAAGGCGCGCATCGCGAAGTACATGATCGAGCGGGCCGAGGCCGAAGGCCTGCTCAAGCCCGGCGACACGATCGTCGAGGCGTCCAGCGGCAACACCGGCAACGCGCTCTCGATGGTCGCCGCGGTTAAGGGCTACCGGATGCTCGTCGTCATGCCGAACGGGATGAGCCCGGAACGCGCAGCCATCTCGCGTGCGTTCGGCGCCCAGGTGATGACGCTGGGCGACTTCCAGGTCAACGATGCGCTGGCGAAGGCGCGTGAACTGGGCGCACAGGACGGCTACTTCGCCCCGCAACAGTTCGACAGCGAGTGGAACGTCGAGGAGAACCGCACCTGGCTCGGGCCGGAGGTGCTGCGGCAGCTGCCGGACGGCGTGCTGCCGGACGCGGTGGTCGGTGGCGTCGGCACGGGCGGGACGATCGTCGGTGTCGGCCAGGCGTTCCGCGCGGTCAACCCGTCCTGCCGGGTCGTCGCGGTCGAGCCGAACGAGTCGTGCACCCTCATGTGCGGCGAGGTCGGCCGGCACCTGATCGAGGGGATCGCCGACGGCTTCGTACCCGGCATCATCGCCCGGCACCGCGGCGAGGTCGACGAGATGGTCGCGGTCGACAGCGAACAGGCGATCGCCGAGATGCGGAGGTTGGCGCGCGAGTTCGGCCTGTTCGTCGGGCCGAGCTCCGGCGCCCACCTGATCGCCGCGCGAGAGTTGCGCGAGCGCTACCCCGACGCGGAGAACGTCGTCACGTTCTTCTGCGACGAGGGCGAGAAGTACCTCGCGGAGTACTACCTGGACTGATCGCCGACGGCGGCCGGCTGCCGAATCGGACTACGGCTGCGTGGACTCGGGCAACTGCTGGTGCGTGGCGACCGCGAGCCGGTTCCAGACGTTGATCGTCGCCACGGCCATCAGCAGCGCGACGATGCCGGCCTCGTCGAAGCTCTTCGCGACGTCCGCCCAGATCGCGTCGGGCACGCCCGCCTCACCGATCCGGGTGACCGACTCGGTGAACGCGAGTGCCGCCCGCTCCTGCTCGGTGAACAGCTCGGGTGCCTCGCGCCAGGCGGACAGCACGTCCAGCCGGCGCTGGTCCTCGCCCTTCGCGCGGGCGTCCCGGTTGTGCATGTCCAGGCAGAACGCGCAGCCGTTGAGCTGCGAGGCACGGATCTTGACCAGCTCGTACAGCTGCGGATCCAGGCTGCTCTCGCGCACGTAGCGCTCGAGCGCGAACACGGCCTGCTGCGCCTTGGGGTCCACGCTGTGGATGTCCAGACGCTGATGAGTGCTCATGACAACTCGGCAAGGGTGTCCAGCGCGATGGTGGAGTGCGCGTAGGCACCTCCGGCGCGCATCTCCGCGGCGACCCAGATCGCTTCCATGATCTGCTCGTCGGTGGCGCCCTTGCGATGGGCCAGCTTGGTGTGGCCCTGGATGCAGTACGGGCACTGGGTGGTGTGCGCGACGGCGACAGCGATCAGCTGCTTGGTCTGCTCCGGGAGTGCCCCGTCGGCGAACACCGCACGGCTGAAGGCTTCGAAGGCCTCGTGCGTGTGCGGCGCCAATTGCTTGCGCCTGGCGGCGGTCTCGGCGGTGCTCTGGTGGTACAGCGAGTCGGACATCTTCTCTTCTCCTCCTTCTTTTACCTACCGTACTCGTAAAAAAGGAGCGAGCCTCAGCCGAGCAGTTGTCGCAACACGTACTGCATGATCCCGCCGTGCCGGTAGTAGTCCGCCTCGCCGGCGGTGTCGATGCGCACGGCGGCATCGAACTGTGTGCCGTCGGCCTGTACCTGCACGGTGTCCGGTACGCCACCGGTGTTGAGCGCCGCGATCCCGGTGATGGTGAATCTCTCCTCGCCGCTCAGCCCCAGCGAGTCGGCGGACTGGCCGTCGAGGAACTGCAGCGGCAGCACGCCCATCCCGATCAGGTTCGAACGGTGGATGCGTTCGTAGGACTCGGCGATCACGGCCCGCACGCCGAGCAGCGTAGTTCCCTTGGCGGCCCAGTCGCGCGAGGAACCCGAGCCGTACTCCTTGCCGGCGAGGATCACCAGCGGGATGCCCGCCTCGGCGTAGTTGACGGACGCGTCGTAGATCGTGGCGACCGGCGCGTCCGGACGGGTGAAGTCGCGCGTCCAGCCCCCCTCGGTGTCCGGTGCGAGTTGGTTACGCAACCGGATGTTGGCGAAGGTGCCGCGAATCATCACCTCGTGGTTGCCGCGGCGCGAGCCGTACGAGTTGAAGTCCTTGCGCTCGATGCCGTGCCCGGTCAGGTACGCACCGGCCGGCGAGTCCGCCTTGATGGCGCCTGCCGGTGAGATGTGGTCGGTCGTCACCGAGTCGCCGAGCTTGGCCAGAACCCGCGCCCCGGAGATGTCCGCCACCGGCTCCGGCTCGCGTTCCATGCCCTCGAAATAGGGTGGTTGGCGCACGTACGTCGAGTCCGGCTGCCAGTCGAACCGCTCTCCGTCCGGCACGTCCAGGCCGCGCCAGCGCTCGTCGCCGGTGAACACGTCCGCGTAGTCGCTGGCGAACATGTCGGCCCGCAGGCAGCTGTCCACCACCTCGGTGACCTCCGCTGTGCTCGGCCAGATGTCGCGCAGGTACACCGGTTTCCCGTCGCTACCGGTACCCAGCGGGTCGCTCAACAGGTTGACGTGCATCGTGCCGGCCAGCGCGTACGCGACCACCAGTGGCGGCGAGGTGAGGAAGTTCATCCGGCACTCCGGATGGATGCGACCCTCGAAGTTGCGGTTCCCCGACAGCACCGAGCAGACCGTGAGGTCGTTCTCGTTGACCGCGGCGCTCACCTGCTCGATGAGCGGCCCGGAGTTGCCGATACAGGTCGTGCAGCCGTAGCCGACCAGGTTGAAGCCGAGCTTGTCCAGGTACGGCGTGAGGCCGGCCCGCTCGTAGTAGCTGGTGACCACGCGCGATCCCGGCGCCAGCGAGGTCTTCACCCACGGCTTGCTGGTCAGCCCGCGCTCGACCGCCTTCTTGGCCAGCAGCGCCGCCCCGATCATCACCGACGGGTTGGACGTGTTCGTGCACGAGGTGATCGCCGCGATCACGACGTGCCCGTTGTCGAGCTCGCTGGAATCACCGCCGTCGAACGTGACCGGCACGCGCTGGTGCGGCCAGTCATGGTGACTACCGCACCCGCACGGGGCCTGCGGGCGATCGCCGGGGGAGTCGTGATCGACCGCGATCGGGTCGCTCGCGGGGAACGATTCACCTGACGCCTCGTCCAGTCCGGACCGCACCGCCTCCGCGTGCGACTGCCCGGCGAGCATCGCACTCACGGCATGCGGGGCGATGCGGAGCGGGATCCGGTCGTGCGGGCGCTTCGGCCCGGCGATCGACGGTTCGACGCCGGCCAGGTCCAGTTCGAGCGTCTGCGAGTAGCCGGGCTCGTGATCCGGTTCGTGCCACAGCCCTTGTTCCTTCGCGTACGCCTCGACGAGCGCGATCTGTTCGTCGGGCCGTCCGGTCAGGCGCAGGTAGGACAACGTGACGTCGTCGATCGGGAAGATCGCGCAGGTGGCGCCGTACTCCGGACTCATGTTGCCGATGGTGGCGCGGTTGGCCAGCGGGACGTTCGTGACGCCGGGCCCGTAGAACTCGACGAACTTGCCGACGACGCCGGTGCGCCGCAGCAGTTCGGCGACGGTCAGCACGAGATCGGTGGCGGTGGTGCCTTCGGGTAACTCGCCGGTCAGCTTCAGCCCGAGCACCTGCGGGATCAGCATGCTCATCGGCTGGCCCAGCATCGCGGCCTCGGCCTCGATGCCGCCCACCCCCCAGCCCAGCACGCCCAGCCCGTTCACCATCGGGGTGTGCGAGTCCGTCCCGACGAGCGTGTCCGGATAGGCCAGCCGGCCGCCGTCGGGACGCTCGCGGGTGAACACCACACGGGAGAGGTACTCGAGGTTCACCTGGTGACAGATGCCGGTGTCCGGCGGTACGACGCTGAAGTCGTCGAAGGCCCGCTGGGCCCAGCGCAGCAGCTGATACCGCTCGGCGTTGCGCTCGAACTCGAGTTCGGCGTTGACGCGGAAGGCGTTCGGGCGGCCGAACACGTCGGCGATCACCGAGTGATCGATCACCAGTTCGGTGGGAATGAGCGGGTTGATCCGCGCCGGGTCGCCGCCCAGCGCGGTGATCGCGTCGCGCATCGCGACCAGGTCGACCACGCACGGCACCCCGGTGAAGTCCTGCATCAGCACCCGTGCCGGGGTGAACGCCACGTCCGCGTCGGGTACCGCATCCGGTCGCCACGAGGCCAGCGCGGCGATCTGCTCGGCGGTGACCAACCTGCCGTCCTCGTTGCGCAGCAGGTTCTCCAGCAGCACCTTCAGGCTGTACGGGAAACGATCGGTGCCGTCGAGGCGGTCCAGCCGGTAGATCTCGTACTCCGTGCCGGTGACGCGGAGCCGGTCACGTGACCCGACGGTGTTCGAACTCATGCTCGTCCTCCTCGGGCGGAGTAGGGATCACTGCCACCCTAGGCCGAGACGCGTCAGCCGCGCAGGGCAAGCCGCCGTCCGGTGCCCCGGCGCGATCCGGCAGGTGCGTAGGCGAGGTCGTAGTGCGCGAACAGCGCAGGTTCGACCTCGGCGGGCAACGCGTGGCCGGGCCGCACGGACGGGCAGCGGCGCGCGAGTTCCTTGCCGCACTTGACGGTGACCGACGACGGGGCAACGGTTGCGTCGGCGAGTGGGACGAACACCAGTCGCCGACGGCAGCGGCGCAACATGGCCACGCCGGCGAAGGACACCATGCCGGTGTCGGTGTCCAGATAGAGGCTGGCGAGTTGACCGATGCGCTCGCCGCGCGCGTCGAGGACCTTACGTCCCACGATGTCGGTGGTGAACTCCGATGGGCTCACGGGTACTCCCTTCCGGCGTTGATACCGCCGGGCGGTCCTGACCGGGCGGGATGCCCGCCACGGCCAGGACCAGTTGTCCTGCGTGCGTCAGATGACGCGGACGTTGTCGGCCTGCGGGCCCTTCTGGCCGGCGACCGTGTCGAACTCGACGCGCTGGTTGTCGTCCAGGCTCTTGTACCCGTCGCCCGCCAGGCTCGAGTAGTGCACGAAGACGTCCTTGGTGCCGTCGTCGGGTGCGATGAAGCCGAAGCCCTTCTCGCTGTTGAACCACTTCACAGTTCCCTGCGCCATGGTGATTTCCTTTCGGTGAGTTGTGCCGAGCCGCACCGTGTGTGCGGGCCGCGGTCGTGACGTCCGACGCCGTAACTCGATCCGAGAGGATGAGGACTTCGTCGCGCGCTGCAGAAATCCCGCGCGCCGTGACGTGAAGGAGAAATGCCTAACCAAGGACTACGGTAACACCGTTTGCGGCTCAACCGGCCGTCGCGGCCGTCGAGCGCAGCGGAGCGCCCAGCGCATGCAGGTGCCGCAGCACGATCGCGTACGAGCCGAACAACGAGGTCTCGGTGTACGGAATTGCGTACGCGGCGCAGTGGGCCCGCACGACTGCCTGTGCCTTGCGCAGGTTGGCGCGCGGCATGCTCGGGAACAGGTGGTGCTCGACCTGGTAGTTCAGCCCGCCGAGCAGCAGGTCGGTGAACCAGCCGCCGCGCACGTTGCGCGAGGTCAGCACCTGGCGCCGCAGGTAATCGATCTTGCTGCCGGCCTTGATGGTGGGCATTCCCTTGTGGTTCGGGGCGAACGAGCATCCCATGTACAGCCCGAACACGGCCTGGTGCACGCCGAAGAAGGCCACCGCCTGAGCGGGCGTCAGCACCAGGACGAGCGCCGCGAGGTACGCGACGGCGTGCAGTGCGAGCAGCACGATCTCCACGGTCCGGTAGCGCCCGGAGCGCCCGACCGGCGCGGCCGTGAGGTGGCGGGCGCTGGACACGTGCAGGTTCAGGCCCTCGAGCAGCAGCAGCGGGAAGAACAACGCCGCCTGGTGGCGACCGATGAACCGGCCCAGCCGGCGGTGACGTGCGGCGATCTGGTCGGTGGTGAAGGCCAGCACGCCGTCGCCGATGTCCGGATCCTGCCCCTCGTGGTTCGGGTGCGAGTGGTGCCGGTTGTGCTTGTCGACCCACCAGGCGAAGCTCAGCCCGACCAGCAGGTTGCCGGCCACGATGGTGAGCAGGTCGTTCGCGCGGCGGCTGTGCCAGACCTGCTGGTGGCCGCCGTCGTGGCCCAGGAACGCGACCTGGGTGAACAGCACGCCGAGCGCGGCGGCCACGATCAACTGCAGCCACGATTGGCCGAGCCAGACGAAGGTCGCCCACGCACCGGCGAACGCGGCCAGCGTCACCGCGATGCGCAGCAGGTAGCTGCCGTAACGGCGATCGAGCAGCTTCGCCTGCCGGATCTGACGTGACAAGATGGCGAACTCGCTGCCGCGGCGCACGTCCGCCGGACGGGTCTCAACGGTGAGGGTCAAGAGGGGAACCTTCGTCGGCGCCGACATGCTCGTGTGCCGCCGGATCTCTGCCCAGCATGACGCCTGGATCATGATCACGCCAGGTGCACTCGGACCCCGCACAAGTGGAGGGCCCGTCCGGTCGTGCCGTTCGGTCCGGGCGCGGCTGGTAGGCTGGCTGAAGCGGCATTTTCCGCCGCGCCTCTTGCGGGCGAGCCTCCCGCCACGGTTCTGCTGATCGCCAGCCTCCGCTACCTGCGAGGTTGTTGCCGATCGCGAGCCACTCGTTCTTTGGAATACACGTGAGTTCATCTCGTTCCCCCCTGCCTGCAGCGACGTCTGCAGCCGCGCCGGCCGGTCGCCGGTCGCGCCGCGGTCGGCGTCCCGGCGCAGGTCACCAGCCGGTGCCGGCCCCGGCCGGCGCACGCACCGCGGCGCACCGGCCCGCGCCCAGCTCGAAGCGCCCGGCGCTCGTGCGCCCGGCCGTTGCGCCCGTGCCGAGCGCAACGACGCCCGGCCGCAGCTTCGCCGAACTCGGGCTGCCTGCCGTGCTGGTCGAGGCGCTCGCCGCGGCGAACCTGACGCAGCCCACCGCCATCCAGGACGCGGCCCTGCCCGACGCCCTGGCCGGCCGCGATGTTCTCGGCCGCGCCCGGACCGGATCGGGCAAGACGCTCGCCTTCGGACTGCCGCTGCTCACCCGGCTCGCCGCCGGGTCCGGGACGTCACGGCCGACCCGCCCGCGCGCCGTCGTGCTGCTGCCCACCCGCGAGTTGGCGCAGCAGGTCGAGGCCGCACTGCGCCCGCTCGCCGACCAGGTGCACCTGCGCATGCTGGTCGTGGTCGGCGGGATGCCGATCAACAAGCAGATCGCCGAGCTGCGGCGCGGGGTCGACGTGCTCGTCGCGACCCCCGGCCGGCTGGTGGATCTGATCGAGCGCAAGGCCGCGGTGCTCGACTCGGTGTCGATCGCGGTGCTGGACGAGGCGGACCATATGGCCGACCTCGGCTTCATGCCGGCCGTGACCCGCATCCTGAACGCCATGCCGCCCACGCGGCAGTGCCTGCTGTTCTCGGCAACTCTGGACCGCGACGTCGATCGGCTCGTGGCGCGCTACCTGTCCGATCCGGTGGTGCACCGGGTGGACACCGGCGAGGTGCCGGCCGCGGCGATGGATCACCAGGTCTTCCGGCTGGCTCACGAGGACAAGGTCGCCGTCGCCGCCGAGATCGCCGCGCGCGAGCCGCGCACGCTGTTCTTCGTCCGCACCAAGCACGGCGCCGACCGGCTGGCGCGGCAGTTCCGCACCCGCGGGATCGACGCCGCCGCGCTGCACGGGAACCTGAACCAGAACCAGCGCCGCCGCGCGCTCGACGGGTTCACCTCCGGCCAGAACCGCGTGCTCGTCGCGACCGACGTGGCCGCGCGCGGGATCCACGTCGACGACCTCGACCTGGTGGTGCACTACGACCCGCCGGCGGATCCGAAGGTGTACGCGCACCGCTCCGGCCGCACGGCACGCGCCGGCGCGAGCGGCACCGTACTCACCCTGGTCGCCCCGCAGCAGCAGGACGACATGGCGCGCATCCACGCGGCAACCTCGATCCGGGCCCGCTTCACCGCGGTCCGCCCCGGCCACCCGGCGATCGCCGAACTCGCAGCACCCGCCTGAGCTGTCAGTCCGGCGGCCGGCCGCGCCAGGAGCCGAGCACGATCAGTGACTTCGTCCCGATGACCGCCCCGCCGCGGCGCAACCGGTCGACGACCTGCTGCAGGTGCTGCACGTCGTTGACCCGGATGCGCACCAGCGCGTCCGGGTCGCCCGCGATGGTGCACAGCTCGATGACCTCGGGCGCGGCGACCACGGCGGCACGGATCTCCTCGACGGCGGTGCTGCCGCTGAAGCGCAGCTCGACGAACGCCTCGAACCCCGTGCCGAGCCGGCTCGGGTCGATGATCGCGCTGTAACCGCTGATCACGCCGAGCCGTTCCAGCCGGTCGATCCGCCGCTTGACGGGGGCGGGTGAGAGGTTCACCCGGGCGGCGATGTCGGTGACGGTGCGCCGGCCGTCGGCGACGAGCAGGTCGAGGATCGCGCGGTCGATGGCGTCGACGTCGACGGGGGTGGCCATGCCGGCAGTGTAGGCGCAACATTCCGGCGACAGATGCTGGCCTGCCGTAGCAAAAGATGCGTAGGGCGCCGAGATCCTGCCAGTTCATTGCGTGCCGATCCCCGCGCCGTTGCACTGTCCGGATGACCGACATCGGGCCGGGCCGGCCTGCCGTCACGCTTGCGGACAAGTACGCGCTGGAGCACGGCCGGGTGCTCATCTCCGGGGTCCAGGCGCTGGTGCGGCTCACCCTCGAGCAACGCCGCCTCGACCGGGCGCGCGGCCTGGACACCGCGGTGTTCGTCAGCGGCTACCAGGGCTCGCCGCTTGGCGGGCTGGATCTGGAGCTGCAGCGCGCGTCGGCGTTGCTCGATCCGGCAGGCGTCGTCTTCCGTCCCGGCGTCAACGAGGAACTCGCCGCCACCGCGGTGGCCGGTACCCAGCTGCTCGCGCACACGCCGGGCCGCCGGCACGAGGGCGTCACCGGCTTCTGGTACGGCAAGAACCCCGGCCTCGATCGTGCGGCCGACGCCATCCGGCACGGCAACCTGGCCGGCACCGCCCCGCTCGGCGGCGCCGTCGCCTGGATCGGCGACGACCCGGACTGCAAGTCCTCGACCGTGCCCAGCCGCTGCGAGCTGATCTGCCAGAGCCTGGCGATGCCGCTGTTCGCGCCGTCCACGGTGGGCGAGATCGTCGAGCTCGGCCTGCACGCGGTGGCGCTCTCGCGCGCGAGCGGCCTGTGGACCGGCCTGAAGATCGTCGCCGACATCGCCGACGCGAGCGCCACCGTCGAACTGGACGACGTGCGCAACGGCATCCCGGAGCCGGACCGCACGCCGCGTCAGCCGGTGGCCGCGCTGGTCGGCCCTGCCGCGCTGGACGCCGAGCACGACCAGCTCACCCGCCGGCTCGACCTGGCTCGCGCGTATGCGCGTACCCACCAGCTGAACACGATCACCTTCAATACGCGCACCGCCACGCTCGGCGTGCTCGCGTCCGGGCTCACCTACGCGGTGGTGCTGCGCGCGCTCGCCGACCTCGGCCTGGACGAGGCGGACCTGCAGTCGCTGGGCATCCGGCTGATCAAGCTCGCGATGCCGTTCCCGCTCGACGCGGACGCGCTCGCCGAGCTCACCGACGGGCTGGCCGAGGTGCTGGTCGTAGAGGACAAGACGCCGTTCCTGCAGGACACGCTCAAGCAGGCGCTGTACGAGCGCGAGGACCGGCCGCGCGTCGTCGGCCGCTTCGACGAGAACGGCCGGCCGCTGCTCACCGCTCGGGGCGCCCTCGACGCGCAGGCGGTCGCCCTCGCGCTGGCCGCACGGATCGGCGCGGACCGGCTGCCTGCCGCCGCGGTCGCGCGACTGCAGGCGATGCGGGCGCCCCGTCCGCGTCCGCGCACCGCCCTGAACACCCTCGCGGCGCGCGTCCCGTACTTCTGCTCCGGCTGCCCGCACAACACCTCGACGCGGGCCGACCAGGACACGCTGGTCGGGGTCGGGATCGGCTGTCACGCGATGATCGCGCTGGACGGGCACGGCCGCGGCCATCAGGTCGGGCTGACCCAGATGGGCGGTGAGGGCGCGCAGTGGATCGGCCTCGCCCCCTTCACCGGCGACCGCCACTTCGTTCAGAACCTCGGCGACGGCACGTTCCACCACTCCGGCTCGCTCGCCGTCCGCGCCGCGGTCGCCGCCGGCGTCACGATGACCTACAAGCTGCTGTACAACGACGCGGTGGCGATGACCGGCGGTCAGCGGGCCGAGGGCAGGTTGGACGTACCGGCGATCACGCGGCTGCTCGCGATCGAGGGCGTGCGGCGCATCGTGATCACCACGCCGGAACCGAGCAGCTACCGTCGCGTAGCGCTCGACCCGATCGCGTCCGTCCGGCATCGCGACGAGTTCGCCGAGGTCGAACGTGAGCTGGCGGGCGTCGACGGCGTCACCGTGCTGATCCACGACGACCAGTGCGCAGCCGAGCAACGCCGGATGCGCAAGCGCGGCACGCTGACGACAGCCGCCGAGCGCATCGTGATCAACCGGCGCGTCTGCGAGGGCTGCGGCGACTGCGGCGACAAGTCCAGCTGCCTGTCGGTGCAGCCGGTCGCGACCGAGTTCGGCCGCAAGACGCAGATCCACCAGGCGTCCTGCAACTTCGACGTGAGCTGCACGAAGGGCGACTGCCCGGCGTTCCTGCTGGTGCGCCCGGGTGGCAAGGCGCGCCGGGCGGTCCCGGAGCCGCCCGCGAACCTGCCCGCGCCGCAGCGTGCCTTCGGGCCGGCCGGCGTGCTGGTGCGCATGCCGGGCATCGGCGGCACCGGCGTGGTGACCGTGTCCCAGATCCTGCAGATGGCCGCGCACCTGGACGGGCTGCATGCCGCGGGGCTGGAACAGACCGGGCTGGCGCAAAAGGGCGGCCCGGTGGTCAGCGACGTGCGGATCGGCAAGGAGCCGATCAGCGGCGCGCTGCGTGCGTCACGCTCCAGCGCCGACGTGCTGATCGGCTTCGATCTGCTGGGTGCCGCCGCGGACTCCAACCTGGCTGTCGCCGATCCGGCGCGCACCGTGGCCATCGTCAACACCGCGCTCGTGCCGACCGCGCAGATGGTGACCAACCGGGTGGTGCTGCCGGGCTCGCCCGCCGAGGCCCTCGAGCGCATCGCGGCCGCCACCTGCGAGATCGTGTCCCTCGACGCGCAGCGGCTCGCCGAGGAGCTTTTCGACGACCACATGCCGGCGAACATGCTGCTGGTCGGTGCCGCGTACCAGCGCGGCTGCCTGCCGATCAGCGCCGAGTCGATCGAGCAGGCCATCCGGCTCAACGGCGCCGCGGTCGACGTCACGCTCGCCGCGTTCGCCTGGGGCCGAGCCGCGGTGGCCGACCCGGCCGCGCTCGAGGCGGCGCGGGCGACGCCGGAGCTGCCCGTGGTGGCGGTGGACGCGGCGGCGCGCGCGATGGCCGCGACGACCGGGCTGTCCGGCGCGCTCGGCGACGCGGTGGCACTTCGGGTCGCCGACCTGATCGGTTACCAGCACGAGGCGTACGCGCGGCGCTACGCCGACGACGTGCGCGAGTTCGCGCGTGCCGCGGCGTCACGGGTCGCGGCGGCCTCCGACGGGCTCGTCCGCGCGTACGCCGAGAACCTGCACAAGCTGATGGCGTACAAGGACGAATACGAGGTGGCCCGGCTGCACCTGGACGGGGTGGAGCGGGCGCGGCTCAGCGCCGAGTTCGGCCCGGACGCGACCGCGACGGTGCTGCTGCACCCGCCGGTGCTGCGTGCGCTCGGCATGAACCGCAAGCTGCGGCTGGGCCGGACGGCCACCCCGCTGTTCGCCCTGCTGCGGGCTGCGCGGCGGCTGCGCGGCACCCGCTTGGACCTCTTCGCCTACAGCGCGATGCGCCGCACCGAGCGCGAGCTGGTGGCCGAGTACCGCGAGCTGGCGGCGCAGGGGCTCGCGCACGTGGACGCCGGCAACCTCGCCGAGGTGATCGCGCTGTTGCGGCTGCCCGAGGCGATCCGCGGTTACGAGCAGCTCAAGCTGGCCCGGGTTGCCGAGTTCCGCGCCGCGTCCGCAGCGGCGCTGCGCCGAATCGCCGCGGGCTGACCGCTCAAGCGGCTGACCGCTGCCGGCTGACCGCTCAGGCGGCGCTGTCCGACCAGGCCCGCTCGAGGGCGGTCGCCAGGAGCTCGACCGGCTGCGCGCCGGAAACGCCGTAGCGGCCGTCGAGCACGAAGAACGGGACGCCGGTGATGCCGAGCGCGCGGGCCTCGGCGAGGTCGTGGTCGACCTCCGTGGCGAAGGCGTCCGAATCCAGCACGGTGGCGGCCGCCTGCGGGTCCAGGCCCGCCTCCGCAGCCAGGGCGAGCAGCGACTCGCGGTCGAACACCGAGCGGTGCTCGGTGAAGTAGGCGGCGAACAGCCGCTCCGCGAGCTCATCCTGGCGGCCCTGCTCTCGGGCGAACTGCAGCAGCCGGTGCGCGTCACGCGTGTTGCCGCTGCGCTGCCCGGCCAGGTCGTAATGCAGCCCGTCGCCCGCGGCGCGCTGCTCCATCTGCCGCTGCGCCTGCTCGGCCTGCTCGATGCTCATCCCGTACTTGCTCGACAGCATCTGCACGGTGGGGCCGGCGTCGGCGGGAGCGGACGGGTCCAGCTGGAAGGAGCGGTGCACGACGGTGACCTCGTCGCGGTGCTCGAACTGCGCCAGCGCCTGCTCGAAGCGGCGCTTGCCGAGGTAGCACCACGGGCACACGACATCGGAGAAGATCTCGACCTGCATGTCGACTACAACCGCGGCGCCCGGCGAACGCTTCCCGTCAGGTTGCCGAGCCCGGTGTCTGTAGTCGGCACTTCGTCCCGAGGTCGACCGCGAGACTGCTGAGACGTCATGCAGCTCCAGCCGGGCGAGCAGACGCCGCACTGTACGGCCACGTACATGGCTGTACAGATCTGCTCGCGTGACTCACGAGGCGATG
This sequence comes from Jatrophihabitans cynanchi, assembly GCF_027247405.1. Classification (NCBI taxonomy): domain Bacteria; kingdom Bacillati; phylum Actinomycetota; class Actinomycetes; order Jatrophihabitantales; family Jatrophihabitantaceae; genus Jatrophihabitans; species Jatrophihabitans cynanchi. Next base: position 3,066,125 of record NZ_CP097463.1, read on the forward strand.
CCGAGCACGAAGGGGAACACCCCACTCGCGCCTGCCTCGCGCAGCAGCCGGGCGATGACGGTCAGCGTCCAGCCGGTATCGGTGTAGTCGTCCACGAGCAGCACGTCGCGCCCATCGACCGCGGCCGCCAGCACGTCGCCGAGGACGTAGCTGCCCCAGACCTCGCGCAACCGCAGTGCGCTGTTCGAGCGCGCGCGGGCGGACCGGCCGACGTGCGTGACCGCCCCCAGGTGCGGCAGCCGGCCGACCTCGCCGAGCCGGGCCGCCAGGTCGCCGACCAGCGCGGGCCGCCGGAGCGAGCCGACGTGTACCACGGCCTCGGGACGCCGCGTCCAGTCCCACTCGGCCAGCACGCGGACGCAGGCGCGCAGCACCTCGGTCGGGACCGGGCCGTCCGGCGCGTCCCCGGTGAGCAGCGTGCGCAGCTGTGCGCCGAAGCCCAGGTCGGTGTAGCGCGCCAGCGCCCGGCCGCGCTCGGCCAGCTCGCCGGGCCCGAGCTTGCCGCGCACGTCCACGCCGAGGTTGGGCATCGCCGAGGGCCACATCCGGCGTGGGTCGAACGGCACGCCCGGCCGGTGCAGCGTCGCCGTCGCCGCACTCACCGCGGTGTCTGACGCGCTGGTGGACAGGTGCAGGCCGCCGCAGTTGTCGCAGCGGCCGCAGTCCTCGTCCTCCGCGTCGTCGAGCTGTTCGCGCAGGAACCGCAGCCGGCAACGGGCGGTGCCCAGGTAGTCGCGCATCGCCTGCTGTTCGTCGCGGCGCACCTGGGCGACTCTGGCGTACCGGTCGGTGTCGTAGTGCCACGGCTCGCCCGTCGCGACCCAGCCTCCCTTGACCCGAGTGACTGCGCCGTCGACGTCCAGCACCTTGAGCATCGCCTCGAGCCGCGAGCGGGACAGTTCGACCCGGGTCTCCAGCGCGGCCAGGCTCAGCGGCCCCCCGGAGCCGGCCAGGACCCCCAGGGCCGTGCGCACTTGCTGCTCGGCGGGGAAACCGACCGAGGTGAAGTACGACCAGATCGCCTCGTCCTCACTGCCGGGTAAGAGCACCACCTCGGCGCGCTCGACGCCGCGGCCGGCGCGGCCGACCTGCTGGTAGTACGCGATCGGTGAGGACGGCGCGCCGAAGTGCACCACGAAGGCCAGGTCCGGCTTGTCGAAACCCATGCCCAACGCCGACGTCGCGACAAGCGCCTTGACCCGGTTGTGGATCAGGTCGTCCTCGGCGGCGAGCCGCTCGGTCTGCTCGGTCTGCCCCGAGTACGCCGCGACGGGCAGGCCGCGTTCGCGCAGGTAGCCGGCGACCTCCTGCGAGGCGGCGACCGTCAGCGTGTAGACGATGCCCGAGCCCGGCAGCGCGGCCAGGTGCTCGGCCAGCCAGGCCAGCCGGTGCGCGGTGTCCGGCAGGTGCACGACGCCGAGATGAAGCGATTCGCGATCCAGGCTGCCGCGCAGCACCAGCACGTCGTCGTCGGACGCGCCCAGCCCGAGAACGTCCGCGACATCCTGCACGACGCGGCTGTTCGCCGTAGCCGTGGTGGCCAGCACCGGGATCCCGGACGGCAGCTGCGGTAGCAGCGTGCGCAGCCGGCGGAAGTCGGGCCGGAAGTCGTGCCCCCAGTCACTGATGCAGTGCGCCTCGTCGACGACCAGCAGGCCGCAGGACGCCGCCAGTCGCGGCATCACGTTGTCGCGGAACTCCGGGTTGTTCAGCCGTTCCGGCGAGAGCAGCAGGACGTCGACGTCTCCGCGCGCGACCGCGTCGTAGGTGTGCTGCCAATCCTCGACGTTGGTCGAGTTGATCGTGACGGCGTGAATGCCGGCCCGCTCGGCAGCCGCGATCTGGTTGCGCATCAAGGCGAGCAGTGGCGAGACGATCACGGTCGGCCCGGCTCCGCCGGCCCGGAGCAGTGCGGTGGCCACGAAGTAGACGGCCGACTTGCCCCAGCCGGTGCGCTGCACCACCAAGGCCCGGCGCCGATCGGCGACCAGCGCCTCGATCGCCGTCCACTGATCTGTTCGCAGCGCCGCGTCCGGACCGGCGAGCGCGCGCAGGTGCTCCTCGGCCCGGTCGCGCAATGCCGTGTGCTCCAGTGCGGCGCCGTTCAGTTGCCGGGTAGGGGTGGCCATCCGTCCTGTCTAACAGTCCGTGCTGACGGATCGCCCGTTGTCCACAGCGAGGCAGCGAAGCGCGCCGCGTCTTTGCGACTCCTCGCCTGCTCGGGTGTCGCCTGCTGGGGGCGATACTGCGCTTCGGTTCTGCGTCGAAGGGCGCACCGGCCTGGAGCTGGGTGCTCGGCCGGGTGTGTTGCCAGGTCGCCGTTCGCTCGGGCGGCACTGCGTCGACGGGCGCTGCGACGGGGGACCCGCTGTTGGTCGAGCCTGCGCTGCTGGGTCGCTGCTGGTCTCGGTTGCGGTCCGTCGAAGTGCGCACCGACGAGGAGCTGGGTGCTTGGTCGGTTCGCCGCTGCCGAGTCGCCTCTCGCTTGCGTTGCTCTGCGTCGAACGGGACCGGCTCTCAGAACCGGCTCTCGTCGGTTGCCGCTGTCGAGTTGCCGACCGCTCGTGGTTGCTCTCCGTCGAAGTGCGCACCGACGAGGAGCTGGGTGCCGGCTTGGCTTGCGTTGCTGGGCCGCCTCTCGCTGGTGGTTTGCATCCGCTACGGACGTGCTCCTTCTGTCGGAATCTGCTTGCAAAATATGGCGAAAGTCGGTCCCAAAGCATTGACATGTCGGGGCGATGGCGTAGAATCAGACGCATGGGCGAATCCGATCAGATCATCGTCGACGGGATCACCGTCGACCTGGTCGACCCCGCCCAGTGCACCCCACTACCTACCGCGTCGGACGTGCTGCACCGACCGGACCAGGTCGCCTGCGCGGCGACCGTGCTGACGCCCTCGGGTGCGGTGTTGACCGCGGTGGAGTCGCTGCTGCCGGGCCGGCTCTCGGACACCGGCCTGATCGACGCCCTGCAGGCCTGTGACCGGCTGCGGGCCCTGGTCGATGCCAAACAGAGTGAGCTGCTGACCGAGCTCGCCCGCCGTGACCCGGACGGCGAGGCGTTCCTGCGCGACGAGGCCGCGCTGGCGTTGCACCTGGCGCCGGCCACCACCCAGGACCGCCTCGACACCGCCAGCGAACTCACCGGGCGGTTGTGGGACACGTTCGACCTGCTCCGCTCGGGGTACCTGTCCGCGGTGCACGAGCCTGTCAAGTCTTCTGTGTAAGTGGTCAAGATCGTTGGGTTAGAGGCCGGCGGGGAGCCGGCCGGGGTAGGCCAGGTCGAGGGCGTTGATGGCGGCGCGCCAGCCGGTGGTGGTGGCGCCTTCGATCAGGCGGGGCGGGGCGGTGCGCTTGTTCGCCGGCTTGCCTTTGTCCTTCTCTCGCAGAGCGGCGCGCTTGTCTTCGATGTCGAGGATGGCCAGCCAGATGAGCTTGATGATGGCGTCGTCATTGGGGAACTGGCCACGGTTCTTGATGATCTTGCGGAGCTGGTAGTTCAACGACTCGATCGAGTTGGTGGTGTAGATGACCTTGCGAACCTCCAGTGGGAAGGCCAGGAACGGCACGAACCGGTCCCAGGCTCGTTCCCACGCTGCGACGGTGGCGCCGTACTTCTTGCCGAGTTCGGAGTCGGCGAACGTGGTGAGCTCGTCGAAGGCGGCGTCGGCGTTGACCGCGGTGTAGATCGGCTTGAGCGCCGCAGCGACGGCCTTGCGGTCGTTGTAGGACACGTAACGCAGCGAGGCGCGAATCAGGTGGACCACGCAGGTCTGCACCACTGTCTGCGGCCAGGTCGACTCGACCGCCTCTGGCAGCCCGACCAGGCCGTCGCAGCAGGCGATCAGCACGTCGCGCACTCCGCGGTTGCGCAGCTCGCCGAGCACCTGGTTCCAGAACCGAGCGCCTTCTTGCTGCTGAACCCACAAGCCCAGCACGTGCTTCACGCCGTCGGTATCGACGCCGATCACCACGTGACAGGCCTTGTTGCGCACTACGTTCTGGTCGCGGACCTTCACCACCAGGGCGTCGATGAAGATCACCGGATAGACCGCGTCCAGGGGACGGGTCTGCCAGGCCTTGACCTCTTCGAGGACCTCGTCGGTGATCTTGGAGATCGTGTCATGGGACAGCTCGGTGCCATAGACCCGCTGCAGGTGGTGGCCGATGTCGCGCACCGTCATCCCACCGGCATAGAGGCTGATGATCATGTCCGACAGGCCGCCGAGGCGGCGGGTCCCCTTCGGTACCAGCCGGGGCGTGAAGCTGCCGACCCGATCCCGCGGCGTGTCCAGATCGACCGGCCCGACCTCGGTCAACAACGTCTTCGGCGTCGACCCGTTACGGGAGTTGCCAGACCCGGCCCCGGCCGGGTCACCACGCTCGTAGCCCAAGTGATCGGTGAGCTCGGCCTCGAGTCCACGCTCGAGCACCGCCTTGATCATCTCCGGCAGGAACCCGCCGTCGCCGGTCAACGCGACACCGTCGTCACCGACCTTCGACATCAGATCGTCCAGCCAGCCCTGCCCGGCCATCTCGGCCACCAGCTTGCGCGCCGCCACCCGCGCCGGTGGCACCGGCTCGTCCTTGCGGCTGCGCTTGGCCATGTCCTCCAGTGTCGCCGACACCAGCTGATCGGCCACCGCCGACGGCACCTCGTTCACCGCAGCGGCCCGGCCGCCCGGCATCATCGTGATCGTCATGATCGTGTTCTCCGATCTGTGCGACAGCTCCCGCAGGAGCCTCCCGCACGGGGTTAGCTCAACCCCTCACACAGACCATCTGACACGCCCCGGTGCACGCCCGCATCCTGGCCACCGCCACCATCGAGCTGCCCGATGCGGTGGTCGCGAAAGTCCAGGCACAAGTCCTGAAGCGGGCGCCCGGTCAGACACCCGGTGAGTTCCGCGCCGCCGTCCGCCGCGCCATCGCCAGGCACGACGCCAAGACCCAGAACGAGAAACACCGCCAGGCGGCTGGCCAACGCCACGTGCGTAAGGAACACGTGGAAGACGGCATGGGCTGGTTGACCCTGTTCGCCCCCGCCGACGGCATCGAAACCGTCTGGACCGCCGTCACCACGTGGGGCACGAGAACCAGCCGCGAAGACCAGCGCACCGCCGACCAACGCCGCGCCGACGCACTCGTGGAGATCTGCACGGCCGCCCTGGCCATGCCCGGACTACCCGCCCAGCACGGACTCAGGCCGACGGTGAACGTCACCCTCGCCGCCAGCACCCTCACCGGTGCCGACGACCAACCCGGCTACCTGAACGGCGAACCCGTCCCCGCCGACATCGCCCGGCGCGTCGCCACCCAACCCGGCGCCAAGCGGTTCTACTGGCCCGTCGATCAGACCGGGCGGCTCCTCGACACGGCCTGCCCGCACGCGTCCGCAGCATCCACAGTGCCGGCCGGGCCGGTGATCGACAGCAGCCTGACCACCGACCAGTACCAGCCCACCGTCACGATCGCCCGACACGTCATCACCCGCGACCAACACTGCATCATGCCCGGCTGCCGACGCCGCGCCCACACCTGCGAACTCGATCACCGGCTCCCATGGCCCGACGGTGCGACCAGCGCCGCGAACCTCGAACCGTTATGCAAACGGCACCATGACCTGAAGCATCACGCCGGCTGGACCCTCACCCGAACCCCCGACGGCACCTACCACTGGACCAGCGCCACCAGACACCACTACCAGTACCGGCCACCCGAACTCCCCGTCCCTGTCCCCGAACCACCGAAACAGACCGGACCCGACCCCAACGACGAACCACCGCCCTACTGAGCCGCGCGCCGCCCGGCAGGTCCGCGCGCTCAGTTGACCTGGCGGTCGTGTCCGGCCCAGTAAGGCTCGCGCAGCTTGAACTTTTGCAGCTTCCCCGTCGCAGTCCGCGGCAACGTCTGCACGAACTCGATCCGCTTCGGGCACTTGTAGCCGGCCAGGCGCTCACGGCAGTGCGCGATCAGTTCCTCCGCCGTCACGGGCTCGGAGCTGACCACGAGCCCGGTCACCAGTTCGCCCCACTTGTCGTCCGGGATTCCGATCACCGCGACCTCGCGCACCGCCGGGTGGGAGGTGAGCGCGTCCTCGACCTCGATCGAGGACACGTTCTCGCCACCGGTGATGATCACGTCCTTCTTCCGGTCCGAGATCACCAGGTAGCCCTCGTCGTCCAGGTAGCCACCGTCGCCGGTGTGGAACCAGTCGCCCGCCTGCGCCTTCGCGGTCTCCTCCGGCTGTTGCCAGTACCCGTCCAGGTTGTGGTTCGAGGCAGTGATCACCTCGGAATCGACGTCGATCTCGACGCGAACGCCGAGAGCCGGCGCGCCGGCGCGCATCAGCTTGCGGGCCTGCTCGCTCGTCGGCAGCGACTCCCACTCGGCGCGCATCCGGTTGACCGTGACGATCGGCGACGTCTCGGTCAGGCCGTAGATCTGGCAGAACTCCCAGCCCAACTCGGTCATCACCCGCTCGATCGTGCGGGACGGGGGAGGCGCTCCGGCACACACGATGCGCACCCGATCGCGGCCGGGGATCTCGCCGTCCCACGACGCCGCCGCGTCCAGCGCGGCGTTCACGACCGCCGGGGCCGCGCACATCAGCGTGACGCCGTACCGCTGCACGCGGCGCAGGATCTCGGTGCCGTCGACCTGCCGCAGCACGACGTGTTTGCCGCCCACGCCGGTGATCCCGTACGGCATGCCCCACCCGTTCGCGTGGAACATCGGCAGCGTGTGCAGGTAGACGTCGCGGTCGCTGATGGTGGTGTGCAGGCCGAACACGGTCGCGTTCAACCACAGGTTGCGATGCGTGAGCTGCACACCCTTGGGACGTGCCGTGGTGCCCGATGTGTAGTTGATCGTTGCGGTCGCGCCCTCGTCCGGCTCAGCCCACGGGCGTGGCTCGGTCTCACGCAGGTACAGCGCGTCGTCCTCGCCCAGCACGAACCGGTGCGGCGCGTCGATCTTGTCGAGAACGTCCTTCAGCGACGGATCGGCGAACACCACCTCGGCGCCGCTGTGGCCGACGATGTAGTCGATCTCCGGCTGCGCCAGCCGGAAGTTGATCGGCACCAGCACGCGTCCCCATCCGGAGACGCCGAAGAACGAGGTGAGCAGGCGGGCCGAGTTCTGCGAGATCACCGCCACTCGCGCCCCCGTGGCGATCCCGAGTTGGTCCAGCCGGGCAGCCTGCGCCCGTGCGTTGGCCGCCAGTTCGCGGTAGGTCAGCTCGCCCAGGCTCGGGGCCGGCTGATCGGGCTCGTCGACCACCGCGATCCGGTCCGGGTACACATGCTCGGCCCGATCGAGGAAGTCGCGGACGGTCAACGGGTAGTACACGGGGCACCTCCGGCGGCGGGATCGTCACCTGATTACACCGCGCGGGACACCAGCTTGTCAGGCGCCGACCCTCTCCTTGATCGTCCGGACCGAATCGGACGCGGTGTGCGCAGCCGATTCGGCCGCCTCACGGGTGGACTCGGCGGCACTGCGAGCCACGTCGCGGGTGGACTCTGCTGCACTGCGCGCCGCTTCGCGGCCCGACTCTGCTGCACTGCGAGCAACGTCGCGGCCCGACTCTGCTGCACTGCGAGCAACGTCGCGGCCCGACTCTGCTGCACTGCGAGCAACGTCGCGGCCCGACTCTGCTGCACTGCGCGCCGCTTCGGCGGCCGACTTGCGCAACGAACGCGTCGTCTTGCCGGCGGCCTTGGACGCGCCCAGCGCCACACCGCCCAGGAAGTGGCCGGCCTCGCTGGTGGAGTCGCTGAGGGTGCGTGCGGCCTCCTTCGCGCCGGCGCGCGCCGCGGCGGCCTGCTCCACGGCGATGCCACGCGTCGCCTTGGCCTGCTTCTTCGCCACTGCCCGAGCCGCCTTGATCTGCGCCTTCGTCTGTGCCTTGGCCTCGGCCTTGAGCTGCTTGCGCTTTTCCTTGCCGGCGAACTTGGCCTCCAGCTTGGCGGCTCGACGGTCGGCCTTGGCGGCTTCGCGGTTCGCGCGCCGCACGGCCCGGGACTCGCCGGCATCACTCACCACCGAGTCGATCATCAGGCTGGTGCCGATGCCGAGCAGCCACGAGTCCTTCGCGATCGCGGTGCCCTGCTGGGTGGGGCGGATCCCGTCGTGCATGCCCGGCGTGCGCCACCACATCGTCAGCAGGCCGCCGGAGAATCCGCTCAGCGCCGCGCCGGCCAGCCGGCTCGGGACGAACGGCAGCAGCAGCGCGCTGCCCAGGGTGGTCTCGCCGATCGCGAGCGCGCGCAGGAACGTCTTCGGCGGCACGCTCTGGAGCATCGGGTAGGCCCCGGACGCCGTGCCGTGCAGTGCCTTGGCGGTGTCCTCGTCGGCCTTCAACTTCGTCAGCCCGGTGTTCAGGACGAAAGCACCGGCGACGATCCGTAGCGGGGCGCGGCGGAGCGTGGTGGCAAGAGTCATACCCGATGACTTCCCCTCAGACCCAGGACGGTAACCACATGTGTGCGTGCCACTGGTCGTAGGTGAGCAGCCCGCCGGTGAAGATCGGCCACATCCAGGCGAAGTCCGCGACCACCAGGCCGAGGTACACCGACACCCCGATGACCCCCCAGCGCCTGCGGCGCAGCGCCGCCGCCAGGCGGGACTCGTCACCGGTCTGCCGCACGGCCGGGCCGAGCATGACGCCGAGCGCGAGGCTCAGCCCGATGATGAGGAACGGGACGAGCGGGGCCATGTAGAACAGGAACATCGTCCGCTTCAGGTCCTGGAACCAGACGGCCCAGCCGGCCAGGAACGCGACCCACACCGCGCCCGCCCGCCAGTCCCGCGTCGTCACCCAGTGCCAGGCGAGCCAGAGCAGCATCGGCAGGAACGCCCACCACAACAACGGCGTGCCGATCAGCAGGATCTCCCGCGAACAACTGCTCGCCCCGCAGGCCTTGGAGCCGCCGTCGTAGTAGAAGTCCACCGGGCGCCCGATCACCAGCCAGCTCCACGGGCTGGACTGGTAGGTGTGCCCGCTGGTCAGCCCCTCGTGGAACCGGTAGGCGTCCAGCGTGTAGGCGCCGAGCGAGCGGATCGGGTCGGGCACCCAGGCCCAGCTGAACGGGACGCGGATCCCGAGCAGGTGCAGGTGCGTGGACGGTCCGTGCGTGTCGGCCCAGTGCCGTCCCCAGCCGTTCTCGCCGGTGAACCAGCCCAGGTAGGTGAGCAGGTACACACCGATCGGGGTGGCGATCAGCGAGCCCAGCCCGGGCACCGCCGAGCGCCACAGCATGCCGAGGGTCGGACGCCTGACGCCGGCCGCGCGCAGCGCCGCGCGGTCCCAGACCAGGCTGAGCAGGACGAACGCCACGAAGAACGACAGCGCACTCCACTTGATCGCGCAGGCCGCGCCGAGCATCACCCCGGCGAGCAGCCGCCAAGGACGCGGGCCGAGTGACGGGCAGCCGCCGGACAGGTCGGCGCCCGCCGCGTACAGCCGGCCCAGCCGGGCGCGCATCCGGTCCCGGTCGATCACCAGGGCGCCGAAGCCGGCGAGGACGAACGTCTGCAAGAAGATGTCCAGGATCGCCGTGCGCGAGAGCACCAGCGACAGACCCTCCATCGTCAGCAACAGCCCGGCGATGACTCCGAACAGGGTGGACCGCAGCATCCGCTGCACGATGCGGATGATCAGCACCACCGCGACCACCCCGGCGATCGCCGGAGCCACCCGCCAGCCCAGCGAGTCGTTGCCCCAGATGTGCGAGGTCAGGCCGATCAGCCACTTGCCGAGCGGCGGATGGACGATGAACATGTAGCCGCGGTCGTCCTCGTAGCCGTACCGCAGCAGCTCCTGCGCCTCGGTCGCGTAGTAGACCTCGTCGAAGATCTTGCCCGACGGGAAGCCGAGCGCCCAGAACCGGGTGAAGCCGGCCAGCACCGCAACCAGCAGCGTGCACAGCCATCCCCACCACGGATGCGGGTCGCGCCACGGGACCAGTGCTGCGGGGATCGGCCGCGGCACCTCGGGCCGGTTGGCACTGTCCCGGTCGGCGTCGGGCGGCGGTGCGTCCAGCACGGCCGAGGGCGTCGACGTCACGCCGCCGATCCTATGCGGACGACTCGAGCCCCGGCTTGCTCCCGTTGCGACCGCTAGCGTGTGCGAGGTGGGGCGGGACGCGGATGCGCGAGGACGGGTGATCCTGGCCGGCGCGCCCCTCGGCAACGCGGCCGACGCCTCGCAACGGCTGCGGGACGCGCTCGCCGCGGCGCCGGTGATCGCGGCCGAGGACACCCGCCGGCTGCACCGGCTGTGCCGCGACCTGGCGCTCACGCCCGCCGGCCGGACGGTGTCCTTCTTCGAGGGCAACGAAACGGCTCGGGTACCGCTGCTGCTGGACGCGCTGCGCGGCGGCGAGGACGTGCTGGTGGTGACCGACGCAGGGATGCCCTCGGTATCCGATCCCGGCTACCGACTGGTCGCGGCCGCCGTCGCCGAGGGCATCGTGGTCACCACGCTGCCCGGCCCGTCCGCGGTGACGAGCGCGCTCGCGGTGTCCGGCCTGCCGGTCGACCGGTTCTGCTTCGAGGGGTTCCTGCCGCGCAAGCCGGGCGAGCGGCGCCACCTGCTCGCCGACCTGGCCGGCGAGCGCCGCACCCTGGTCTTCTTCGAGGCGCCGCACCGGCTGGCCGGGTCGCTAGCCGACCTGGCCGACGCCTTCGGTGCCGACCGGCCCGCGGCCGTGTGCCGGGAGCTGACCAAGACGTACGAAGAGGTGATCCGCGGCCCGCTGGGTGAGCTGGCCGGCTGGGCGGCCGGCGGCGTCCGGGGCGAGCTCACCCTCGTCGTAGCCGGAGCCGCGCCGCCGAGCGGGGACGCGACACCGCAGGCGCTCGCCGCCGAGGTCGCCGCGCGCGTGGAAGCCGGCCAGGCACGCAAGGACGCCATCGCCGAGGTCGCGCGCACCAACGGCGTCCCCAAGCGGGCCGTGTTCGACGCAGTGGTCGCCGCCAAAGACTGACGCGGCGGGCCCGATTCGCGCAGCCCACTAACCTTGCTACGTGAGTGAGCGCATCCTGACCGCTGTAGCCTGGCCGTACGCCAACGGCCCGCGGCACATTGGCCACGTCGCCGGCTTCGGCGTCCCGTCGGACGTCTTCGCCCGGTACCAGCGGATGGCGGGCAACCAGGTGCTCATGGTCAGCGGCACCGACGAGCACGGCACCCCGATCCAGGTGCAGGCCGACAAGGAGGGTGTCAGCGCGCGCGAGCTCGCCGACCGCAACGCGCTGGTGATCGCGAAGGATCTGCAGAACCTGGGCCTCTCGTACGACCTGTTCACCCGGACGACGACCAAGAACCACTATGCGATCGCCCAGGAGATCTTCCTCGGCCTGCTGAAGAACGGGTACGTGTTCGCGCAGAAGCAGCTCGGCGCGATCAGCCCGTCGACCGGCCGCACCCTGCCGGACCGCTATATAGAAGGTACGTGCCCGATCTGCGGGTACCCGTCCGCGCGTGGCGACCAGTGCGACAACTGCGGCAACCAGCTGGACCCGATCGACCTGATCAACCCGCGCAGCCGGATCAACGGCGAGACGCCCAAGTTCGTCGAGACCGAGCAGATGATGCTCGACCTGCCGGCCTTCGCCGACGTCCTCGCCGCGTGGCTGAAGAAGCAGAACCACTGGCGGCCGAACGTGCAGAAGTTCGCGCTCAACCTGCTCGACGACCTCAAGCCGCGCTCCTACACACGCGACCTGGAGTGGGGCATCCCGGTGCCGCTCGACGGCTGGCGCGACCGCCCGGACAAGTCGATCTACGTCTGGTTCGACGCCGTGGTCGGGTACCTCTCCGCGTCCATCGAATGGGCGGCGCGCGCCGGCGACCCGGACGCCTGGCGCGCGTGGTGGCAGGACGAGAACGCCCGGCACTACTACTTCATGGGCAAGGACAACATCGTCTTCCACGCCGAGATCTGGCCGGCGATGCTGATGGGCTACTCGGGCATCGGCAGCAAGGGCGGCACCCCCGGCTCGCTCGGCGCGCTGCAACTGCCGTACGAGGTCGTCTCGAGCGAGTTCCTGACCATGGAGGGGCGCAAGTTCTCCTCCTCGCGCAACGTCGTCATCTACGTCGGCGACCTGCTGAGCCGCTACGACGCCGACGCGCTGCGCTACTACCTCGCGGTCGCCGGGCCGGAGAACCAGGACACCGACTTCACCTGGTCGGAGTTCGTGCGCCGCAACAACGAGGAGCTGGTGGCGACCTGGGGCAACCTGGTCAACCGCACCGTGTCCATGACGGCCAAGAACCTGGGCGCCATTCCGGCCGCAGGAGCGCTGACCGACGCCGACCACGCGCTGCTGGCCGCATCCCGCGAGGCGTTCGGGACGGTCGGCGACCTGCTGGCCCGGTCGCGGCAGAAGGCGGCGATCGGCGCCGCGATGGACGTGGTGGGCGCCGCGAACAAGTATCTGTCCGACATGGAGCCGTGGAAGCTGAAGAACAGCGACCCGGACCGGATGGCGTCGGTGCTGCACGTGGCGTTGCAGGTGGTGTCCGACGCGAAGACGCTGCTCACCCCGTTCCTGCCCGCGTCGTCGGCGAAGGTGCACACGCTGCTCGGCGGCGAGGGGGACTGGGCCCGGATGCCCGACCTGGTCGAGGTCGACGAGCAGACCGCGGCCGGCTCGCCGGGCTACTCGGTGCTCACCGGCGACTACGACACCGGGGCGCGCTGGGAGTCGACGCCGGTCCCGGTGGGACATCCGATGGCGCCGCCGACCCCGATCTTCACCAAGCTCGACCCGTCGGTCGTGGACGAGGAACTCGCCCGCCTTGCTGACGGCTGAACCGCTGACCGCGCCCGTCTTCGACGCGCACACGCACCTGGACGCGATCGCGCGGCGCGCGGGCGTGGAGCCGAGCGACGCCTTAGTGGCCGAGGTCATGGGCGAGGCGCGCACGGCCGGAGTGGTCCGGGCGATCACGGTCGGTGACACGGTGGCCTCGTCCCGCTGGTGCGTCGAGGCAGCGCGCGCCCACCCGGACGTGTACGCGGCGGTGGCGGTCCACCCGACCGAGGTCAGCGGCCTCACCGACGAGCACTACGCGGAGCTGGAACGGCTGGCCGAGGATCCGCGCGTGGTCGCCGTGGGCGAGACCGGCCTGGACTACTACTGGGACCGCACCACGCCGGCCGAGCAGCAGGAGCATTTCCGCCGCCACATCGCGCTGGCCAAGCGGGTCGGCAAGGCGCTGATGATCCACGACCGGGACGCGCACGCCGACGTGCTGCGCATCCTGCGCGAGGAAGGCGCCCCCGATCAGGTGGTGTTCCACGCCTTCTCCGGCGACGCCGCGATGGCGCGCGAGTGCGTCGCGGCGGGTTACGTGCTGTCGTTCCCGGGCGTGATCACGTTCAAGAACGCCCCGGCACTGCGTGCGGCCGCGGCCGTCGTCCCGCTCGAGCAGGTGCTGGTCGAGACGGACGCGCCGTTCCTCACGCCGCATCCGCACCGGGGCCGGCCGAACGCACCGCGGCTGCTGCCGTTGACGGTTCGCGCCCTGGCGGCGGCCGGCGGGCACGAGGAGCAGGTGCTCTGCGCGGCGCTCACCGCGACCGGCGCACGCGTCTTCGGCCTGCCGCCCGAGTAGCCGAGATGTCCGGTTCCTGCCGTATTCATGCGATCCGGCCATGCGTGCGTGGCGGCACTCACACAACCTGCCGCGGGGTCCTGCCCCACGGGGTCCGGCAGGCCGCTTCGCGACCGCCGGCGGCGGCCTGCGGCGAGGCCGCCCCAGCCCCCTGATCGCGGGGGCGCAGCGAGTTGGGCCGCATCGTGGTGGCCGGCCCGGCCGGCCGGGCCCGGCTCGGACCGCCGCGGTGGCGGCTGCCCCGACTGGCAGCAATTTTCGGGCAACTTGCTGCCAGACGTTTTGGCGAGCTGCCGAAGTGCCCGTTACGGTTCCGTGACCAATGAGTTACGCAGTGCGTGCGAGCAACAGTTGGGAGTTTCCTATATGCGTCGCAGCGTCAAGTACGGCCTCTACGGTGCCGTACTCGCCGGACTGGTGGGCGGCACCGCCGCCTACGCCTCCGGCCCTGACGGACGGGACGTCGCCCTTGTGGTCGACGGCCAGACAAAGAACATCCACACCACGGCCAGCGACGTCAGCAGTGTGCTGAAGGACGCGGGCTACCAGGTCGGCGTCCACGACATCGTCGCGCCGGCCGTCGATAGCAAGATCCACAACGGCAGCACGATCGTCTACAAGCGCGGCCGGCTGCTGCGCCTGAACGTCGACGGGCAGCGCAAGGACGTCTGGACGACCGCGCCCACCGTGGCGCAGGCGCTGTCCGAACTGGGGTACCCGAGCTCGGACTTCGTCTCGGTCTCGCGTTCGAGCCGGCTGCCGCTGCAGCCCACGGACCTGGAACTGCGGGCGCCCAAGCAGGTGACCCTGGTGCATGATCGGCACACCTCGACGGTGATCTCCACCGGCCTGACCGTCGCCCAGGTGCTGCAGGCCGCCGGCGTGCACGTCGACGCGAACGACCGGGTGCGCCCGGCCGCCGCCACCGCGCTGCGCAACGGCATGAAGATCATCGTGCAGCGGGTCACCGTCAAGCGGATCGTCAAGCACGAATCGCTCGACTACCCGGTGACGCGCATCAAGGACTCCGCGATGTACCAGGGCAAGACGAACGTCACGACGGCGGGCGTGGAGGGCTCGGCGAACGTGACCTACGAGGTGACCTACGTCGACGGCAAGCGGATCAGCTCCAAGCGGCTGGGCAGCACCACGGTGACCAGCCCGAAGAAGCAGGTCGAGCGGGTCGGCACCAAGGCGCGTCCGGAGCCCCCGGCGTCCTCGGGCGGCGGGCTGAACTGGGACGGCGTCGCCAACTGCGAGTCCGGCGGCAACTGGCACATCAACACCGGCAACGGGTTCTACGGCGGCCTGCAGTTCGACTACGGCACCTGGCTGTCCAACGGCGGCGGCCAGTACGCCAGCCGGGCCGACCTGGCCAGCAAGTCCGAGCAGATCGCGATCGCGACCAAGGTGTACAACGCCCGGGGCTCGAGCCCCTGGCCGGTCTGCGGTCAGTACCTGTAGTACGCACCCGCGAAGCCCGGCTGCGGCTCCGGCCGTCAGCCGGGCTTCGTGCTGTCACTGCGCGGACATTTCAGACCCGGGGTGTTCGCGCCGATGGTTCATCCGTTACAGTTCCGTGACCCACCAGGTCGCACCGGGACGCCACCTGCAAGGAGTTAGCCCTTTTGCTGCGCAGCGTGAAGTACGGCCTCTACGGCGCCGTACTGGCCGGACTGGTCGGCGGCACCGTCGCCTGGACCAACGTCGACAAGACCGTCCAGCTCGTCGTCGACGGACAGCGCACCAGCGTGCACACCACCGCCAGCAGCGTGCGGGACGTCCTGAGCGCGGCCGGCTACCGCCCGGGGCCGCACGACATCCTGGCCCCCTCGGCCGACGCGACGGTGCACGACGGCAGCACCGTAGTGTTCAAGCGCGGGCGGCTGCTGCGCCTGAACGTCGACGGCAGCGTGCGCGACGTCTGGACGACCGCACCCACCGTCGCCGATGCGCTCAACCAGCTGGGCTACTCGACCCAGGACTTCACCTCGGTGTCCCGCTCGCGCCGGCTGCCGCTCGGCCCCACGGACATCGCGGTGCGCACCCCGAAGCTGATCACGGTCGTCCACGACGGGCGCACCGAGCAGGTGAGCACGACCGACGCCACCGTCGGGGAGCTGCTCGGCCAGCTGAGCGTGCCGGTCGGCGCCGACGACCTCGTCGTACCGGCGACCTCCGCCGCGCTCACCGAGAACGCCCGGATCGTCGTCAAACGCGTCGTCAGGCGCACCGTCACCCAGAGCCAGCCCCTGCCCTTCGCGACCGAGTCGACCAAGGACCCGAACCGGACCGCCGGCGACACGACGGTGGTAGTGCCGGGCAGGGACGGCCTCGCGCGGATCACCTACGCGGTGGTCTTCGTCGACGGCAAGCTGGCCGGGCGCACCAAGATCAAGGCCGTCGTCGTCCGGCCGCCCACGACCAAGGTCGTCAAGGTCGGCACCAAGGCGCCGCCGCGCGCACCGCACGTCGCCGCCGTCTCGCCCGGGTCGGCCCAGGCGATCGCCCAGAAGCTGGTCAAGGCCCGCGGCTGGAGCAGCACCCAGTTCGACTGCCTCGTCACGCTGTGGAACCACGAGAGCGGCTGGCGGGTGCACGCCGGCAACCCCTCCAGCGGCGCGTACGGCATCCCGCAGGCACTGCCCGGCTCGAAGATGGGGCCCGGCTGGCAGGACGACGCCACCGTCCAGATCACCTGGGGGCTGGGCTACATCGCGAACCGCTACGGCACCCCGTGCGGCGCCTGGTCGGTGTGGCAGGGCCAGGGCTGGTACTGACCCCTGCTGACAGACTGACGGCGTGAACTCGGCGCTGCTCGGTCCCGCGGACATCCGCGAGCTCGCCGCCGCGCTCGGGGTGCGGCCCACCAAGACGCTGGGGCAGAACTTCCTGCACGACGCGAACACGATCCGCCGCATCGTCCGCACCGCGGCCCTCGAACCGGCCGAGCCGGTGCTGGAGGTCGGCCCGGGGCTCGGGTCGCTGACGCTCGGCCTGCTCGAGGCGGGTCATCCGGTGACGGCGGTCGAGATCGACCCGGTGCTGGCCACCGCGCTGCCGGCGACAGTGGCGGCCCGGCTACCCGATGCGCCGCTGGCGGTGCTGACGGCCGATGCACTGCGGCTGCGCGACCTGCCCGGGCCGGCGCCCACCGCGCTGGTGGCGAACCTGCCGTACAACGTGGCGGTGCCGGTCGTGTTGCACCTGCTGGAGCGCGTACCGACGCTGCGGGCGGCGCTGGTGCTGGTGCAGGCCGAGGTCGCCGACCGGCTGGCCGCGCCACCCGGCTCGAAGGTCTACGGCGTGCCGAGCGTCAAGGCCGCCTGGTACGCCGCCGCGACCCGGGCCGGGGCGGTGTCGCGGACCGTCTTCTGGCCGGTGCCGAACGTGGACTCGGGGCTGGTGCGGCTGGTGCGGCGCCGCCCGCCGCAGACCACGGCGTCGCGGGCGCAGGTGTTCGCCGTGATCGACGCCGCGTTCGCGCAGCGCCGCAAGATGCTGCGCTCGGCGCTGGCGCCCTGGGCCGGCACGGCAGCCGCCGCCGAGACGATCCTGCGTGCGGCCGGCGTCGACCCCACGGCGCGCGGCGAGACCCTCGACGTCGCGGCCTTCGCCCGCGTCGCCGAGTTCGGCTAGCTTCGCCCGGCGAACAGGCTGGTGACGCTGCCGTCCTCGAAGACGGCCTTGATGGCCTGCGCGAGCAGCGGGGCGATGGACAGCACGGTCAGCTTGTCGAAGGTCTGCTCGGGGCGGATCGGCAGCGTATTCGTGACGATCACCTCGCTCACCGTGCTGTTCTTGAGCTCATCGGTCGCGGGCGGCGAGAACACGCCGTGCGTGGCCGCGATGACCACGTCGGTGGCGCCCTCGGCGAACAGCAGGTCGCCGGCCTTCTTGATCGAGCCGCCGGTGTCGATCATGTCGTCGATCAGCAGGCAGCAGCGGCCGGCGACCTCGCCCACGACCCGGTTCGCGACCACCTCGTTGGCCTTGTCGAAGCTGCGGCTCTTGTGCACGAAGGCGATGTCGCGCCCGCCCAGCGCGTCGGCCCACTGCTCGGCCATCCGGACCCGTCCGGTGTCCGGCGAGACGACCACGAGATCCTGCTCGCCGTACTTGCGCCGCACGTGCCCGGCCAGCAGCGGCAGCGCGAACAGGTGGTCGACCGGTCCGTCGAAGAAGCCCTGGATCTGCGCCGTGTGCAGGTCCACCGACATCAGCCGGTCGGCACCGGCGGTCTTGAACAGATCGGCGACCAGGCGCGCGGAGATCGGCTCGCGGCCGCGGTGCTTCTTGTCCTGCCGCGCGTACGGGTAGAACGGGGCGACCACGGTGATCCGCTTGGCCGACGCGCGCTTGAGCGAGTCGATCAGGATCAGCGTCTCCATCATCCACTGGTTGATGGGCGTGGTGAACGACTGGATCACGAACGAGTCCGAGCCGCGCACCGACTCGTCGGACTTGATGAACGTCTCGCCGTTCGCGAAGTCGCGTGCGGTCGTGGCGGTCACCGTGACGCCGATGTGCTCGGCGATCTCGTCGGCCAGCTGCGGGTACGCGCGGCCGGAGAAGAGCATCAGGCTCTTGCTGCCGGCAACCTGAAGCGTGCTCATTCGGTGGTCTCCTCAGGCTGGTCGTCGGCGTGCAGGGCCCGTTCGGCGGCCGCGGCGGACGGCGAGCCGGGACGCTTGCGCAGCACCCAGCCTGCCACGTTGCGTTGAGTGCCCCGCGCCACACCCATCGCCCCGGGCGGGACGTCCTGCGTGATGACCGAACCGGCCGCGGTGTACGCGCCGTCGCCGATCTCCCGAGGGGCGATGATCATCGTGTCCGAGCCGATCCGCACGTGGTCGCCGACGATGCTGCGGTGCTTGGCCACCCCGTCGTAGTTCACGAACACGGTCGCCGCGCCGACGTTGCTGTGCTCGCCGATCGTGGCGTCGCCGACGTAGGACAGGTGCGGCACCTTGCTACCGGTACCGATCTGGCTTCCCTTGACCTCGACGTAGGTGCCGATGTGCACGCCGTCGGCGAGCACCGTGCCCGGCCGCAGGTACGCGAAGGGTCCGGCGGTCACGTCCGCGCCGATCTGCGCGCCGATCGCGACGGTTCGGTCCAACCGGGTACCGGTGCCGACCCGCGTGTCGGTCAGGCTGGTCTGCGGGCCGATCACCGCGCCGGCGCCGACGTGGGTGCTGCCGTGCAGGTCCACCGAGGGCAACAGCGTCGCGTCGGCGTCCAGGGTCACGGTGGCGTCGACCCAGGTG
The DNA here is from genome assembly GCF_027247405.1 of Jatrophihabitans cynanchi. Taxonomy (NCBI): domain Bacteria; kingdom Bacillati; phylum Actinomycetota; class Actinomycetes; order Jatrophihabitantales; family Jatrophihabitantaceae; genus Jatrophihabitans; species Jatrophihabitans cynanchi. The sequence continues at coordinate 3,085,026 of NZ_CP097463.1, forward strand.
GTGGCCGGGTCGACCACGCTCACGCCGGCGCGCATGTGCTGCTCGAGCAGCCGGTCGTTGTAGGTGCGATGCGCCGCGGCGAGCTGGACCCGGTCGTTCACCCCCGCGGTCTCGGCCGCGTCGGCGGTGACGGCGGCGACCCGGCGTCCGTCCGCCACGGCGATGCCGATGACGTCGGGCAGGTACTCCTCGCCCTGGGCGTTGTCGCTCGACAGCCGGCCCACCGCGTCGCGCAACAGCGTGTGATCGAACGCGTAGACGCCGGAGGCGATCTCGCCGACCGCGCGCTCGGCCTCGCTCGCGTCCTTGTGCTCGACGACCCGCTCGACCTCGCCTCCCGCGCCGCGCAGCACGCGCCCGTACCCGGACGGGTCGGCGAGCACGCTGGTCAGCATCGTGGCCGCGGCGCCGGCGCGGGCGTGCTCGGTCACCAGCCGGGTCAGCGTGCCGGAAGTGAGCAGCGGGGTGTCGCCGGGCAGCACGACCACGGTGCCCGCGGCCCCGGCCGGCACGGCCGCGAGCGCCAGGCGCACCGCGTGGCCGGTGCCGTTCTGGGCTTGCTGCACGACCACGACGGCGGCCGGCGCGATCTCGCCCAGGTGGGCGGTGACCTCCTCGCGCCGGTGACCGACGACGACCACGGTGTGCGCCGGGTCGAGCGGCCGCGCGGCCGCGATCACGTGCCCGAGCAGCGATCGCCCGGCGAACCCGTGCAGCACCTTGGGCCGTTCGGCGGACCTCATCCTGGTGCCCTCGCCGGCGGCGAGGACGATCACGGCGAGAACCTGTTCTGCGGCGTTCGTGGCGGGCGATTCGCTCACGCGGGCGGGCACCTTCCTGCGGCTGGGAATGCGGGACGTCAGGCTGGCTGGGGGACTCGGACTCGAACCGAGACTGCAAGGCTCCAAAGGCCTGCGGGCTGCCGATTACCCCATCCCCCAAGGAAGTGGAGTGCCCGGCCAGCCTACCGGCGTCAGCGCGCGCGTCACGTCGCGGCTTGGCGGTTACCTCACCGTAAGTTACGCTCGCGTAACCCGCGCTGAGGAGGCTGACGCCCGCCATGACCCTGCTCGACGACCGTCCCCCCGCCGCACCGAAACCGGTGTTCGAGGGGACCAAGAAGCGCGGCGAGCAGACCGCGCTGTACCTGTTCGTCATCGTGCCGTTCCTGGCCTTCCTCGCCGCGATCCCGGTCGCGTGGGGCTGGGGTCTGGGCTGGACGGACGTCGCGCTCTTCGTCGCCTTCTACGTCGTCAGCGGGCTGGGCATCACCGTCGGGTACCACCGGCTCTTCACGCACGGGTCGTTCAAGGCGAACCGGTCGCTGCGCATCGCGCTGGCGATCGCGGGCTCGCTGGCGATCGAGGGCCCGGTGATCCGCTGGGTCGCCGACCACCGCCGGCACCACGCCTACAGCGACCGCGAAGGCGACCCGCACTCGCCCTGGCGCTACGGCGAGACGCTACCTGCCCTGCTGAAGGGCCTCGGCTACGCGCACATCGGCTGGATGTTCGACGAGCTGCACACCAACCGCGAGAAGTACACGCCCGACCTGCTGGCCGACCGCGACATCGCCCGGGTGGACCGGCTGTTCCCGCTGTGGTTGGCGGGCTCGCTGCTCGGGCCGGTGCTGCTGGGCGGGCTGATCAGCTGGTCGTGGACCGGTGCGCTCTCGGCGTTCTTCTGGGCGTCACTGGTGCGGATCTTCCTGCTGCACCACGTCACGTGGTCGATCAACTCGATCTGCCACGCGATCGGGCAGCGGCCGTTCAACGCCCGCGACAAGAGCACCAACTTCTGGCCGCTCGCGATCCTGAGCTTCGGTGAGAGCTGGCACAACATGCACCACGCCGACCCGACTGCCGCCCGGCACGGGGTGCTGCGCGGGCAGCTGGACGAGTCGGCGCGGGTGATCTGGCTGTTCGAGAAGCTCGGCTGGGCGACGGACGTGCGCTGGCCCAAGCCCGAACGCCTGGCCAAGCTGAAGGCCTGACCGGCTCGTGACCTGGTCGATCGTCGCGCTGGACGCGGACACCGGCGCGTTCGGCGCGGTCGTGGCGACCCGGTTCCTGGCCGCTGCCGGCCTGTGCCTCGCTGTCGAGTCCGGCGTGGGTGCCGTGGCCACGCAGGCCACGATCAACCCGACGTACGGCCCGCGCGGGCTGCGGCTGCTGCGCGAGGGCCGCGCGCCGGACGAGGCGCTCGCCGAGCTCATCGCGCCCGACGGCGGTCGGGACCACCGGCAGGTCCAGCTGGTCGGGGTCGGGGGCCGGACCGCGGCCCACACCGGCCCGGCGTGCCACGACTGGTCGGGCCACCGTGCGGGCCAGGGTGTCGGCGTCGCGGGGAACCTGCTGGCCGGCCCGGAGGTCGTGCGCGCCACGCTCGCTGCGTACGAGAGCGCGGCGACGCAGCCGTTCGCGGACCGGCTGCTGGCGGCGATGCGTGCCGGGCAGCAGGCGGGCGGCGACGCGCGTGGGCAGCAGTCGGCGGGGATCGTGATCTACGGGACCGAGGACTATCCGGACCTGTCGCTGCGCGTCGACGACCATCCGGCGCCGCTCGAGGAACTGCGCCGCCTCTACGACCTGTGGCTGGTCGAGTTCGCCGCCGCGCGCAAGTACATGGCCACGCGCAGCGACCCGACCGGCGGGTACGACGACGCCGTCATCGAAGCCGAGGTGCAGCGCCGCATCGCCGATCCCCGCGCGCGAGTGTTCCCGGTCTGACGACCTGGGCCGGCTACCGGTCGAGCACGGCTGTGGCCGCCTCGACCGTGCGCTGCCAGATGCGGCTGCCAGGGTCGATGACGGTGAAGTGATCGCCGTCGTCCTCGATCAGTTCCACCTCGTCGCCGCCGGCCGCCGCGGCGCGCACGTAGCGCCGGCTCATCTCGCGCAGGTCGGGGCTGTCCGAGCGGCCGATCACGACCAGTTGCGGCACGCCGATGGGCACCCGCTCGATCGGTGACGCGGCGGCGTAGCGCTGCGGCAGCTGCTCCGGCGTGCCGCCGAGTGCCGCAGGCACGGCGCCGTTGCCCAGGTCACGGCGGTGCGTCTCGAGCAGGTCGACGAGGCCGGCCAGCTGCACCACCAGCGTCGGCCGCACGGCTCCGCCGTCCGCGGCGACCTGCACGGCCAGCTGGCCGCCGGCCGAGTGGCCGACGAGAGCGACCCGGTCGGCGTCGACCCCGAACCGTGCCGACAGCTCGCGCACGTGATCGAGCGCGGCCCGCACGTCGGTCAAGGTGGCGTCCCAACCGTGCCGGTCCGGCGGCCGGTACTCGACGTTCCAGCCGGCCATGCCTCGTTCGGCGACGTCGGCGGCCAGGGCGTCCATCAGGTCAAGCTGCCAGCGTGAGCGCCAGAACCCGCCGTGCAGCAGGACGACGATGCCGGCGGCGGACGGGCGGTCGGGCAGCCACAGGTCACCGAACTGATCCGGGCCGGGGCCGTAGCGCACCCGCTCGATCGGCCGGCGCGCGCGGTGGCAGATCGTCCGGAGCGCCCAGCGCACCCCGTCGATGCCGCGACCCTGGATGTGGGCCAGCAGGCCGGGCGAGGCGTCCGGCTCGCACAGCGTCAGATCCACGCGCAGCGTCCAGGGCACGACCTCGCGGGGCAGTGCGGCCAGGTGCGCAGTGTCCGGCGCGGTGACCACGATGAGCGGCACGCCGTCCTCGCGTGCGGCCCGCGCCGCATCGAGCACGCCGTCCGGGACGGAACCCCACCGCACCTCGACGGTCGTGCCCAACGCGCGTGCCTCGTCGGCGGCGAACTCCTCGAACAGTGCCTCATCGACCGGCTGCCGCTGGGCCAGGATCCGCACGTGCCTCACCGGCGATCCGGCCGGGGACGGCGCGGTCAAGCGCGCAGGCCGGTGCGGTCGTCGCGGACGACCTCGCCGCCCTTCATCACCCAGCGCAGTGACCGGAGCGCCGACACGTCCTGCGTCGGATCGGTGTCCATCGCGATCAGGTCGGCGTACTTGCCCGGTTCGACGGTGCCGAGCTGCTCGTCGGCGCCGAGCCAGCGGGCCGGCACGATCGTCGCCGCGCGCAACGCCTCGACCGGAGCCAGCCCGAACGCTGCCATGTGCTCGAGTTCGCGCACCGTGGCCGTGGTGCCTTCGGTCGGCTGGAACGGCGGCATGTCGCTGCCCAGCATCAGCTCGACGCCGGCGGCAAGCGCCAGTCGGTAGCTCTCGACGTGCCGCTCGCCCGCGCCGAGCGAGCGCTGCTGCATCCACTCCGGGACGCCGAGCGAGTCGAAGAAGTCCTTGCAGCGCGTGACGATCAGGGTCGGGACGAGGCTGGTGCCGTTCTCGGCCATCAGCTTCACGACCGGCTCGGTCAGCTGGTAGCCGTGCTCGACGCAGTCCAGGCCGAGCCGCACCGCCTGCTCGATGATCGGTGCCGGCCCGGCGTGCGCGGTGACCTTGCGGCCCCAGGCGTGCGCGGTCTCGATGACCGCGGCGATCTCGTCACCGGTGAGCTGCGGGGTGTCGATCGCCTCGTGCTCGCCGGCGATACCGCCGGAGATCATCACCTTGATCAGGTCGGCGCCCGCGCTGATCTGGGCACGCGTGCCGCGGCGGAACGCGTCGGCGCCGTCGCACTCGAGCGTGTCGCTGCCCTCGTGCCCGTGGCCGCCGGTGCAGACCAGCGCGCGGCCGGCGGTGAAGATGCGCGGCCCGCTCGTCCAGCCGGCGTCGATGGCCGCCCGGAGGGCGAACTCGGCGTGGGCCTTCTCGGCGACGCAGCGCACCGTGGTGACGCCCGAATGCAGCGTGCGGCGCGCCCCGGAGGCCATGTACAGCGCGAGCGAGTGGGGCGACATCCGGCTGACCGCATCGCCGCCGGGCCCGGGCAGCGACAACGACAGGTGCGTGTGCATGTTCAGCAGCCCGGCCATCACGTAGCCGCCGCCGAGGTCGACCTCGCGCGCGCTGTCCGGCGCCGCCGCCCGCACGCCGGCCTCCGGCCCGACGGCGAGGATCCGCCCGTCGCGCACCGCGACGGCGCCCGCGTACGGCCGGTCCTGCACGCCGTCGAAGACGTGGCAGTTGCGCACGATGGTGGTTGCCGATCCGGTCACGCTCGCTCCTGGCGGTCGATGGTCGGGGGTGTTCAGCGCTGTTCAATATAGACGAACGCTGTTCACCATAGCTATATTGACGGCGGATGGACCGTGCCGCCCAGTGTGCCGCGGTCGCGAGGCACGGACGAGGAGTACCGACGCGTGAGCGCAGCAGCCGACATGCTCGAGGTGGACGCGTTCTTGCAGACCCTGGACCAGACGCCGCCGAACGCGGTCACCGCCTGCCGGGGCTGGACGACGCACGAGTTGATCGCCCACCTTGCCTCCGGAGCCGACGCCTTCGCCGCCCAGGTCGAGGCGCATCTCGAGGGCCGCACCGTGCCGGAGTTCGGCGCGTGGGACGTCCGCGAACCGCCGTACCGCGCGATGGACGACGCGGTGCTGCGCCGCCGGCTGCAGGCCGGCGAGCGGCGGATGACGGCGGCGTTCGAGGCGATGCTCGCCGCCGACCCGCAGGTGGCCGTGCCCGAGGTGGGCTGGGGGCTGCCGGTGGCCGAACTGGTCACCCACATGCGGCAGGAGTTCGCGATCCACCGCTGGGACCTGGTCGGCGACGACGAGCTGGGGCTGGAACTGCTCGGCCGCCAGTACCTGACGGAGCACTCGGTGCGGCTGCTCGGCGATTCGCTGCTGGGCGGGCTGCGGCAGGACCCGGCGCCGAACGAGCCGTTGCGGGTGCGGATCCGGTGCGCGAGCCTGGCCGACCTCGTCGTCCGGGTCGGCGAGGGGACCGGTGCGTTGACGATGGAACCGCAGGACGAGTCGGCACACGTGGTGGAGACCGATCCGGCCGCGCGCCTGCTGCTGCTCTGGGGCCGCCGCCCGACCGATGCCGGCCGCGTCCGCAGCTCCCTCGCGCCCGAACAGCTGGCTCGGCTGCAGACCGTGCTGACCGGATACTGAGCGCGGTGAGCGACGCGCTGCACCCGTACGTCGAGTTCGTCTTCGACGCCGACCCGATCCTCGCCTCCGGGCAGGGTGACACGCGCGGCCGCACCCGGCTCGGCGACATCGAGCCGGAAGCCTTCGCGGCGCAGGACGAGACCCGCGCGCGGCTGCTCGCCGAGGCCGAGGCGGCCGCGCCCGCCGAGGCGGGCACCGTCGAGCGGCTCGAGCAGCAGGTGCTGCTGACCGAGTTGCGCACGACGTGTCACCGCAGTGAGACCGAGGCCACCTGGCGGCGCGCACCCTACTGGTACGCCGAGCGGCTCGGTGCGGCGATCGGCGCGCTGATGAGCTCGGACGGCGACCCGGACGCTGCCGAGGCGCTGCTCGCCCGGCTGCGCGCGATCCCGGGCTACTGCGCGCAGGCGCAACGCAACCTGTCGACCGACACGCCGCAGCTGTGGGCCGAACTGGGGCTCAGCAGTGCGCGCGGGCTGGAGCAGTTCCTCGGCCGCGCCGTGGCGGGATACGCGCAAACGCGGCCCGGCACGCTCGGTGACGAGATCGCCGCTGCCGCCACTGCCGCGGCACAGGCCGCAGCGGACTTCGCCGTGTTCGTCGCGGAACTCGCCGGCCGGGCCGCCGGGTCGTGGGCGTGCGGCCGCGAGCAGTTCGACTTCCTGCTTCGCACCTACCACCACCTGGATCTGGACGCCGCCGGGCTGGCCGAACTCGGTCGCGAACTGGTCGAGCGCGAACGCGCCGCACTGCAGCGGCTGGCCGCCGAGATCGACCCGGGCACCAGCTGGCAGGCGCAGATCGACCGGATCAAGGACTGGCATCCGCAGCCGCCGCAGTTCCTGCGGACGTACGAGGACGCGATGCGCCGAGCGCGCGAGCACACCCGCGAGCACGACCTGATCACGCTGCCCGAGGGCGAGGTGTGCGAGCTCGACTGGGTGCCGGAGTTCCGGCGCGACGGTTTGCCACTGGGCGAGATGTCGCCGAGCCCGCCGTTCGCCCCCGGTCTGCGCAGCGGTTTCCTGATCACGCCCGGCGACGACGGCGAGGACGCCGCACGGCGGCGTGAACACATGCGGGACAACTGCTTCGTGTTCGCGACCTCGATCGCGGGACACGAGACCTACCCCGGTCATCACGTGCAGTACGTGCACCACAAGCTCGGGACGCCGCGCGGGTCGATCCGGCGGTACTTCAGCACCCCGCAGTTCGTCGAGGGCTGGGGCCTGTACGTCGAGGACGTGCTCGAGCAGACCGGCTTCATGGCCGACGACCGGGTGCGGCTGTTCAAGCAGCGCAATGCCCTGTGGCGGGCGCTGCGCGTGGTCGTCGACGTCGGCCTGCACACCGGCACGACCAGCCTGCCGGCGGCCACCGAACTGATGCAGCGCGAGGCGGGCATGGATCCGCACCTGGCCGCCGGCGAGGTGCGCCGGTATGCCCGGCACGACAACCCGACGTACCCGTCCTCGTACGCGCTCGGCCGCGACCTGATCCACCGGCTCCGGGCAGAGCACGAACGGGCGCGGGGCAGCGCGTTCACGTTGCGCACCTTCCACGACTGGCTGCTGTCCTTCGGCTCGCCGCCCGTCCCGCTGCTCGCGCAGCTGCATCTCGGTTGACGCGGCCCGCTCGCTGCGTTTAGTGTCACCGAACGTTGTTCGTCAACACTGAATCTGCGGCCAGCCCGCATTGGCCCGAAGGAGCACCATGACCGGTCGGTTGATCCGGCGCGTCACCGTCGCAGCTGTGGCAGCTCTCGGCGTCGCAGCGCTCGCCGCCTGCAGCAGTGAGGACTCCGGCGGCAACGGCGGCAGCTCGACGCTGACGGTCGACACGTCGTTCGTGGTCAAGAGCCTGGACCCGGGCGCGGTCTACGAGCCCACCGGCAACGTCATCGTCCACGCGCTCTACGACACCCTGGTCACCTTCGACGGCTCGGACATCTCCAAGCCGGTCCCTGACCTGGCCAAGTCGTACACAGCCGCACCGGACGGCAAGAGCTTCACCTTCGTGCTGCGTGACGACGCCGTCTTCAACGACGGCTCCAAGGTCACTGCCGCGGACGTGGTGTTCAGCCTCAACCGGCTCAAGAACCTCAAGGGCAGTGCCGCCGCGATCGTCAAGGACCTGAGCGCGAGTGCGACGGACGAGCACACCGTCGTCGTGACCAGCGCGGTGCTGAACCCGAACGTGCCCACGATCCTGGCCGAACCGTACGCCGGCATCCTCAGTGCCAAGCTGGCCAAGCAGCACGGCGGCGAGGACGGCCCCGACGCGAGCAAGACCGACAAGCTCGGCAGCTACCTGAACACCGCGACGGTCGGCAGCGGGCCGTACCGGATCGAGTCCTTCGACGCCGCCTCGCGGATCGTGCTGACGGCGAACGACAAGTACTGGGGCAACAAGCCGGCGTTCAAGCGCGTCGTGTTCCAGAACATGGACGTCCAGAACCAGAAGCTGACGATGTCCAAGCAGCCCAAGTCCGAGATCGCGCTCGACCTCGCAGGCGACTCGCTGTCCGGCCTGCCGGGCGCGCTGCAGCAGTCCGGCAGCGCGGACTCCTACTACCAGCTGCGGTTGCACGCCGACCCGGCCGTCAGCGAGGTGACGTCCAACCGCGACTGGGTGAACGCCCTGCAGGCCGCGCTGGACTACAAGGGACTGGCCGCGCTGTTCGGCTCCTCCGGCGTCCCGGCTGCCGGGATCGTGCCGACCGCCTACGCCGGCGCGCTGCCCGAGTCCGAGGCGCAGACGCAGGACCTGGCCAAGGCCAAGTCGCTCGCCGAGCAGTCCGGTGTCGCATCCAAGTCGGTGAAGCTGCTGTACCCGGCGATCACGTTCGGCGGGGTGGACCTCGGCACCATCGCGGCGAAGGTGCAGAGCGACGCGGCCAAGGCCGGGTTGAAGATCGAGCTCGACCCGGCGCCGATCGCGTCCTTCCTGGACCAGCGGCGCGGCGGCAAGGTGGCGTTCAGCTTCAGCCCGCAGCTGCTGGACTACCCGGTGGCAGCCTCCGTCGTCGCCGACCTGATGCCCGGCGGTGGGACGGCCCAAGCTGCCGGGTGGACCGCGGACCGCGCCGATCCCGCCACGGTCGCCGCCGCGAACAAGGTGCTGACCGCGCTCGACGCCAAGGAGCAGGTCGCCGCGCTGCAGGACTGGCAGCGGCTGATGATCAACCACTCGCCGTACATCACCCTCGTCTACAACTCCGGCACCGTCGTCGCGAGCGCCGATCTCAAGGGCGCGGTGTACACCGCCGCCGGCTGGGTCGTCGACATCGCGGACATCAGCAGCCGTTGACCGAGCCGCACCTGCCGGACGGCGGCGCCGCAATCGCCACCGCCGACCCCGACCAGCAGGTTCCGGGCCGCTCCGAACCCCCCGGCCCGTCCCGGAACCTGCTGCGGTTCGTCGGCAAGAAGGTGGCGATCACCGCCGGGCTGCTGCTCGGCGTCACGATCCTGACGTTCCTGCTGGTGCAGGCGGTGCCCGGCGATCCGACCACGACGAACCTGTCCGAGACCGCGCAGAAGGACCCGTCCGTGGTCGCGGCGTACCGCGCCAAATGGGGCCTGGACAAGTCGCTGCCGGTGCAGTACTTCACCTACCTGAACCACCTGCTGCACGGCGACCTGGGCACATCGCAGAGCACCGGCAACCCGGTGGCGTCCGATCTGGGCAAGTACGTGCCCGCGACGCTCGAACTCGCGATCCCGGCGATGATCCTCGCACTCGCGATCAGCGTCGGCCTCGGGCTGTGGGCCGCGGTGCGCAAGGACAAGCCCGCCGACCACGCGATCCGCGGAGTGGCCCTGGTCGGCCTGTCGACGCCGTCGTTCTGGCTGGCGATCGTCGTGCTGTACATCTTCTTCTACAAGCTGGGCTGGGCACCGAACGGGGGCCGGCTCAGCGCGCGGTACACCCCGCCCGAGCACGTCACCGGCATGTACACGGTGGACGCGCTGCTGCAGGGCCGGCCGATCGCGTTCCAGGACGCGCTCTGGCACCTGATGCTGCCGGTGCTCGTGCTCACCGCGCTGACCGTGTCGGTGCTGATCAGGTTCGTCCGCTCGGCGATGCTCGAAGTCCTGGACCAGGACTACATCAAGGCCGCGTACGCCAAGGGCCTGTCGCGGCGCACGGTGCTGCGCAGGCACGTGCTGCGCGCCGGGCTGGTGCAGGTGGTCACCGTCGCCGGACTGGCGTTCGCCTCGCTGCTGTCCGGAACGGTGCTGATCGAGCAGATCTACAGCTGGCCCGGCCTCGGCCAGTACGCGTACCGCTCCGCGCTCAACCTGGACCTGCCCGCCATCATGGGTGTCGGGCTGTTCGTCGCGCTGGTGTACACCCTGGTGAACCTGATCATCGACATCCTGTACGGCGTCATCGACCCGCGGATCAGGCTGTCATGACCGGCGTCCCGTCCACGCTCGCCGCCGATTCCGCTCCGCCGGCCCTGCCCGCCCGCCGCTGGTTCGGGTTGCGCCCGGGTGCCCCACGCGCCGAACGTGTCGCGCGTCGACGGCACAGTCGTGGCCTGACCGTCGCCGCGTGCGTGATCCTCGCCGCCTGGGCACTCGTCGCGGTGTTCGCTCCGCTGCTCGCCCCGCACGATCCGCTCGCCCAGTCCGGCCCGTACTACGCGTCGCCGTCGGCCGCGCACTGGTTCGGCACCGACCAGCTCGGCCGCGACATCCTCAGCCGCATCCTCTACGGGGCAAGGCTGTCCCTGCCGCTGGCGGTCGTCATCGTCGCACTAGCGCTGCTCATCGGCGGCGGCCTGGGCCTGATCGCCGGCTACATCGGACGCTGGGTCGACGAGTCGCTGATGCGCCTCACCGACCTGGTGTTCGCGTTCCCGCCGATCATCCTGGCGATGGTGGTGACGGCCGCGTTCGGGCCGAGCGCACGCAACGCGGTACTCGCGCTGGTGCTGGTGTCCTGGCCGACGTACGCGCGGGTCGTGCGCAGCGCGGTGCTCTCGATCCGCAGCTCGGACTTCCTGCACGCGTCGCGGCTGCTCGGCGTCGGGCCGTGGCAGGCGCTGCGCCGGGACGTGGTACCCAACAGCGTCGGCCCGTCCGTCGTGCTCGCCAGCCTGGAACTCGGCAACGCGGTGCTGATGCTCGCCTCGCTCTCGTTCCTCGGACTGGGCCCGCGCCCGCCGGCGCCGGAGTGGGGCGCGATGATCGCGGCCGGCTCGAACGACCTGTCCAAGTGGTGGGTGAGCATCATCCCCGGCATCGCTATCCTCACCGCGGTGCTCGCGTTCAACCTGCTCGGTGACGCGGTGCGCGACTGGCTCGACCCGCGCGCCCGGAACGCGCGATGAGCGCCGTGAACGGGCCGCTGCTGCAGGTCAGCGGGCTGTCGGTCACGCTGCGCGGTTCGGACGGGCCACTGCCGGTGATCAAGGATCTCGACCTGCAGGTGAACCCCGGCGAGATCGTCGGCATCGCCGGTGAGAGCGGATCGGGCAAGAGCCTGACGGCACTCACCCTGCTCAACCTGCTGCCACCGGGTGCCACCGTGACCGGGTCGATGCGCTTCGCCGGCACCGAGCTGACCGGCCTCGACCGGCGCGGGTGGCAGCGGACGCGTGGCTCGGGCATCGCGATGGTCTTCCAGGACGCCAGCGCGGCGCTGCACCCGATGCTCACCGTCGGCGTCCAGCTGACCGAGCACATGCGCTCCGGGCTGGGTCTGAGCCGGGCGGCGGCTCGCGCGCGGGCGATCGAACTGCTCGAGCAGGTGCGGATCCCGCAGCCGGAGCGGGCGCTGCGCTCGTACCCGCACCAGTTCTCCGGCGGCATGCGGCAGCGGGTTGCGATCGCCATCGCGCTGGCCTGCCGCCCGCAGCTGCTCATCGCGGACGAGCCCACGACGGCCCTGGACGTCACCGTGCAGGCCGGCATCCTCGCGCTGCTCGACGAACTGCGCCGCGACAACGACCTCGCCGTGCTGTTCATCACGCACGATCTCGGCGTGCTGTCCTCGCTCACCCGGCGGGCGTACGTCTTCTACGCCGGCCGGGTGATGGAGAGCGGCAGCACCGTGCAGGTGCTCACCGACCCGGCGCACCCCTACACGGCCGCGCTGCTCGCCGCACGCCCGCACGGGCTCAGTGCCACCCGCACGCTGCGCGCGATCCCGGGCGCACCGGTGCTGCCCGGCCAGGAGCCGCCCGGCTGCCCGTTCGAGCCGCGCTGCACGTTCGCGCTCGACGCGTGCCGTGCCGGGGTACCGCCGCACGAGCCGATCGCGCACGGCCGCACCCTGGCCTGTGTGATCTCGCCCGACCTGAGCGGGGCGGACCGGTGAGCGATCTTCTCACCGTCGAGGACCTGCGGGTCGAGTACCGGCCGCGCGGGCGTGGCGTCGTGCGCGCCGTCACCGGCGTCGACCTGGCCGTCGCTGCCGGCGAAGTGGTCGGGTTGGTCGGCGAGTCCGGCTGCGGGAAGTCCTCGCTGGCCCGCGTGGTCGCCGGGTTGGCCGCGCCGAGCGGCGGCCGGGTGCTGTTCGCCGGTGAGCCCGTGGTGCCGCTGGCCTGGCGTAAGCGGCCGGCCGCCCAGACCCGGCTGCAGATGATCTTCCAGGACCCGGGTGGGTCGCTGAACCCGCGGCGCACCGTCGGCGCGCAACTGCTCGACGGTGTTCCCGCCGGCGTCACCGGCTCGGACCGCCGGGCACGGGTTGCCGAACTGCTCGAGCGCGTAGGCATGTCCGCCGCAGCGGGCGAGCGCTTCCCGCACGAGTTCTCCGGCGGCCAGCGGCAGCGGTTGGCCATCGCCAGGGCCCTCGCCGCTGAGCCCGAGCTGATCATCGCCGACGAGCCGGTGACCGCCCTGGACGCCTCGGCGCAGGCGCAGGTGGTCTCGCTGCTGCTGTCCCTCGTGCGCGAGCTCGACATGGGGCTGCTGTTCATCTCGCACGACCTCGCGCTGGTGCACGAGATCGCCGACCGCACCGCGGTGATGTACCTCGGCACGATCGTCGAGACCGGCCCGACCCGCCGGCTGATGGCCGAGCCGCGCCACCCGTACACCCAGGCGCTCGTCGGCGCGATCCCGCAGGTCTCGGCCGAGCCCCGGCTGCCGTCCGTGCTGCGTGGCGAGGTTCCGGACCCGTCACACATCCCGTCCGGCTGCCGGTTCCGGCCGCGCTGCCCGTATGCCGTCGAGATCTGCCGCACCGAACCGGTGCTGCGTGCGGCGGCCGGCTCGCTCGTCGCGTGTCACCGCGCCGAAGAACTCGCCGCCGTACCGGCGGACGTCACCCAGAACGGAGAGTCCCGATGAGCGCCCGCACCCGCGAGAACGACGGGCCGGTGGCAGCGGCGGTGCGCGCGATGTACGCGGCCTACCCCGACCCGGCCGGCTTCGATGTTCACCTGCACCCGCAGATCACCATCTGGGAGAGCGATCAGCCTGGACCGCTCATCGGCCTGGACGAGCTGACCGCGCTGCGCGATCGCCGCTCCCCGGACGAGGCGGCACCGCGCCCGACGCTGTCGGTCGAGGACCTGCTCGTCGACCGCTGGGGCGAGACGGCCGCGGTCGCCCGGTACGTGCTGCGCGCGAGCGCACCCGACGGCGAGCTGACGTTCCGGGTGAGCGACGTCTGGGACGGCGCCGGCGACCGATGGCAGATCGTGCACCACCACGCCGAACAACTTGCAGGCGCCATCGGGACCCCGGTCCCGATGGCCGACACTGGTCAGTGATCGGCACGCTCGGAGGGGATGGCATCACATGTTGGGCGAACGACTTCGCGAACTGCGCCTGCGTCACGGACTGACGCTGCGCGAGCTGGCGATCGAGGCAGAGGTATCTCCGGCCCTGCTGAGCCAGTTGGAGAACGGGGTCACCGATCCGAGCCTGTCCACGCTGCGCAAGCTGGCCACGGTGTTCAAGGCCGAGGTGTCCACCCTCTTCAGCGAACCCAATGCGCCGATGGTGCACCTGTCCCGGCCGGGCGAGCGGATGCATCTGACCGCGCCCCTCGGCGAGATCAGTTACGAACGGCTGACTCCCGGCCGCGGCGACCTCGAGGTGCTCTCCGCGACGATGAAGCCGGGCGATGTCAGCTCCTCGGAACGGCGTGGTCACGAATCGACCGAGTGCCTCGTGGTCCTCGAAGGCGAGGTGGTCGTGGAGATCGAGACCGAACGGCACGTGGTGCAGGCCCGCGAAGCGCTCACCTTCGACTCACGGCTCGCGCACCGGTTCTGCAACGAGAGCCTGGAGCCGGCCGTGTTCCTGCTCGCCGTCACCCCGCCGGTCCCGTGACCGGCCAGGTGACGCTCGGTGTCCAGTCCGACAAGTCGGCAGCCGAGTACGCCCGGCTCGGCGTGCTGGCCGAATCGCTCGGTTTCGACGGCGTGTCGGTGTTCCACGACCTGGGCTTTCAGCCCTCGCTCTTCCCGCTCCTGGAGATGGCCCGCGTCACCGAGCGGATCAAGCTCGGCGCCGCGTGCTTGAACCCGTTCCTGCTGCACCCGGTCGAGATCGCCGGCCAGGCCGCCGCGCTCGATCTGGCGTCCGACGGCCGGGCGTACGTCGGGCTGACCCGCGGTGCCTGGCTGGACCGGCTCGGGGTGCGGACCGAGCGCCCGCTCCGCGCGATCAGCGAGACCGTCGAGGTCGTGCAGCGGCTGCTGCGGGGTGACGAGAGTGCTTACGCCGGCGCGGTGTTCCCGCTCGCGGCGGGGACGCGGTTGGGCTACCCGCGCTGCCGCGAACGCATCGAGGTGCTCATCGGCACCTGGGGCCCGCGCGGGCTGGCGATGGCCGGCCGGATCGCGGACGAGGTCAAGCTCGGCGGCTGCGCGAACCCGGACATGGTGCGGCACGCGCGCAGCTTGCTGGACGCGGCGAGCGGTGCCGCCGGTCGTGCGCCGCTCGGGCTGGTGGCCGGAGCGGTGACGGTCGTCGACGCGGACGGCCCGGCCGCGCGAGCGCGTGCTCGCACCGAGGTCGCGATGTACCTCGACGTGGTGGCCGCGCTCGACGTCACCGTGCAGGTGCCCGACGACGTGCTCGTCCCGCTGCGGGCGGCGCTCGCCTCGGGCGATGCCGAGGCGGCCGGCCGGCTCATCCCGGACGACGTGCTCGACCGGTTCGCGTTCGCGGGCACTCCCGAGCAGGTCGCCACCCACGCCGCGGCGCTCGTCGACGCGGGCGCCAGCCGCATCGAGTTCGGTACCCCGCACGGGCTCACCGACGCCGAAGGCGTCGAACTGCTCGGCAAGCGCGTCCTGCCCGCGCTGAGGGAGGTTCGATGAACGCGGCCGAGATCGCCGACCGGTTGCTGGCGGACCTGGCACCCATCGACACCGACGCCGCCGAGGCGCTCGGTACCGAACCGGTCTCGTTGATGCCGGCACTCGCGCCGGCCGACTTCGCCGCGCGGCACGAGGCGTACCTGCGTGCCGAACGCGCGCTCGCCCAACCGGATGACGACCCGACCGCGGGCGTGCTTGCCGCAGCGCTGCGCGAGCGGGTGGGCAGCGAACTCGCGCTCGACGAGGCCGGGTTCACCACTGCGCTGCTGGCCCCGCTGGCGACGCCGGTCCACGCGGTCCGCGAGGTCTTCGACAAGCTGCCGCGGGAAAGCGCCGGCGACTGGGAGCGCGTCGCCGCGCACCTCGCGCAGGTTCCGCCGGCGCTGCAGGCCTATGCGGCGACGCTGCGCGAGAGTGCGGGCCGCGGGCACGTCGTGGCCGCCCGCCAGGTGCTCGGCGCCGCCGCTCAGTGCGAGCGCTGGATCGGCCCGGACGACTTCTACGGCCGGCTCGCCAGGTCCGGCCCGGACGATCCGCGCCTGGCCGCCGGCGCCGCGGCGGCTACCCGGGCGACCGCGGAGTTCGCCCGGTTCCTGCGCGAGGAACTGCTGCCGCTGGCGCCGGAACGCGACGCCGCCGGGCGCGAGCTGTACACGGTGACGGCCCGCGCGTTCCTCGGCGACGGTGTCGATCTGGACGAGACGTACGCGTTCGGCTGGGACGAGCTGGCCCGGCTAACCGCGGAGATGAACGCCGTCGCGCGCGAACTCGGCGCGACGTCCGTCGAGGAGGCGGCGGCCGCGCTGGACGCCGACCCGGCGCGCAGGTTGCACACCCCGGACGAACTGCTGGGCTGGCTGCAGCAGCGGGTGGACGAAACGGTCGAGGCGATCGACGGGGTGCACTTCGACCTGCCCGCGGTCTCACGCGCGCCGCAGTGCCGGATCTCCGACGCGTCGGCCGGTGTCATGTACTACTCGCAACCGGACCCGGCGTTCACCCGCCCGGGCCGGATCGTGTGGGCGCCGGCCGAGACCTCGCACACCTGGCGCGAGGTCACCACGCTGCACCACGAGGGGGTTCCGGGCCACCACCTGCAGATCGTCACCGCCCTCGCCGAACCGGGACTGCACCCGTGGCAGCGCTCGATGGCGCACGTGCACGGCTACGTCGAGGGGTGGGCGCACTACGCCGAGCGGCTGTGCGGCGAACTCGGCCTGCTGCGCGATCCGGGCGAGCGGCTCGGCATGTTGTACGGCCAGCGCTGGCGGGCGGCCCGCATCGTGATCGACATGGGGCTGCACCTGGACCTGCCGATCCCGCCCGGGAACGGCTTCACCGAGCAGACCCACTGGACGCCAGAGCTCGGCGTCGCCGTGCTGCGGGCGGCGTCCGGCGCCGAGGAGCAGGCGGCCCGGTTCGAGGTCGACCGCTACTTCGGCTGGCCCGGGCAGGCGCTGTCGTTCCGGATCGGCGCGCGGCTGTGGCAACAGATCCGTGAGGCGGCCGCGCGGCGTCCCGGCTTCGACCTGCGCGCGTTCCACACGTCGGCGCTGCGGCTGGGACCGCTCGGCCTCGGCCCGCTGCGAAAGGTGATGCTCGATGCCTGACATGGAGCTGTTCGACCTGCGGGTCACCGTCGAGCGGATCGAAGGCCGGTCGGTGTGCGGGCTGCAGGTGGGGGACTGGTTCGAGCTGGTGAACAGCGCCGAACTGCGCATCCCCGACGGCAAGCACTTCTGCATCTTCGCGCTGCAGTCCGTGCTGCCGTTGTTGCCCGCCAAGCAGCGCCGGCTGCCCGCGAACGACTGGCTGGAACGTGACTCGCTGGTGTGCTGCCCCGACCCGGACGAGCGGGTGGTCATGCGGATCGAGCGGATCGGCACCCGGACGATGGATTCGGGCGACCTCACCTGAGCCGAGGGCACGAACCCGCGGTCGCGAGCGACGCCGGCGCGTGCAGTGCCGGACGGGAGAAGACCCCGTCCAGGATGCGCGACCTCGATGCGGCTGTGCTGTCCACGCATATCGGGCTCTGCTAGCACATACGCTCGCAGAGCCCGATCAAGGGCGATCAGGGTGATCAGGGCGATCAGGGGCGCTCAGGGGCGCTCACCCCGGTCGCGCGGGCCAGGAGAGCTGTCGCCCGCCCGACGGTGCGCCGCCGCACGACGGCCGCACAGCAAGACGGCCGCACAGCACGACAGCCTGACCTCACCGCGGCGAGATGAGGCCGGCGGCCACCGCGTCCAGATGCTCGAGCAGGGCGTGTGCCGACGGGCTGAGCGTGCGCTCGGCCGGCCCGGTGACGCCGACCGTGTGGCTCATCGGCTCCAGTGAGATCGGCAGCGGCCGCAGCCGGGCGTCGTCCTGTGCGATCAGCATGGGCAGCGCGGCGATCATGTCGGTCTCGACCAGCAGGTTGCGCAGCGTGAGGATCGAGGTGCACTCGATCCGGTTCGCCGGCAGCGGCAGGTCGTGGCGCAGGAACACCTGCTCCAGCTCGCGGCGCAGCGCGGTCTCGGTTCCCGGCAGCACCCACGGGTAGTCGATCAGGTCGGCGACGGTCGGATCGGCCAGCCGGTGGCTGGGATGTCCGCGCCGGGCGACCAGCCGCACCGGCTCGTCGTACAGCCGGCGCTGCACCGTCCCGTGCGCCGGGACGCCGGTCAGCCGGCCGACCACGAAGTCGACGCGGCCGGCCTGCAGGTCGGCGAGCAACGCCTCAGGGCTCGCCTCGTGGATCACCACCGTCAGGTGCGGACGGTCGGACTTCAGCGCCGCAATCGCCCGTGGCAGCAGCAGGTTCGAGCCGGCCAGGTGGGTACCCACGGTGACCGTGCCGAGCCCGGCGTCGGCGAGTTCGGCCAGGTGCCGGCCGGCCTGGGTGAGTTGGGCCAGCACGGTGCGGGCGTGCTCGGTGAACGCGCTGCCGTAGAGCGTCGGGGTGATCCCGCGGGGGCCGCGGTCGTACAGCGAGACGCCGAGGATCTCCTCCAGGTCGCGAAGCGCGCGGGTGAGCACCGGCTGGGTGACCCGCAGGTGCGCGGCGGCCCCGACCACGCTGCCGTGCTCGGACAGCGCGTCCACCAGCCGCAGGTGCCGCAGCTTGAGGCGGCCGTCCAGCAGGCGCGGCGCGTCCATCCCGCCAGGGTATACCTGTATGGGCATGGCGATGGGCACTATCGGTATTTGTTCGGCATGGCCTGATGCGTCAGGCTGGTCGGCATGACGCCGCGCATCCTTCGCAACTTCGTGGCCGGTGAGTTCGTCGAGTCCGGCCGTACCTGGGACAAGATCGGGCCGGTCGACGGCACCGTCATCGCCCGGGTGCACGAGGCGGACGCCGCGCTCGTCGACCGCGCCGTGTCCGCGGCCCGCGCCGCCCTCGACGGCGCGTGGGGCGCCACTACCGTCGCGCAGCGAACCGCCCTGCTGCGCCGGGTCGCCGACCGGATCGAGGAGCGGTTCGAGGAGTTCGTCCTCGCCGAGTCGGCCGACACCGGCAAGCCGCTGGCGCAGGCCCGCGCGCTGGACGTGGCCCGGGCGGTGGCGAACTTCCGCTCCTTCGCCGACACGGTGGCCGCGGCCGGGCAGCCCTCGTTCATGACCGACCTGGCGGGCGGCCGGCAGGCGCTGAACTACGCGGTGCGCAAGCCGCTCGGCGTGGTCGCGGTGATCGTGCCGTGGAACCTGCCGCTGTTGCTGCTCACCTGGAAGGTCGCGCCGGCGCTGGCCTGTGGCAATGCGGTGGTGGTCAAGCCGAGCGAGGAGACGCCGTCGACCGCCACGCTGCTGGCCGAGGTACTGGACGAGGCAGGTGTGCCCGCCGGGGTCTACAACGTGGTGCACGGCTTCGGGCCCGATTCGGCCGGCCAGTTCCTCACCGAGCACCCCGGCATCGACGGCGTGACGTTCACCGGTTCGTCGGCCACGGGTGCGGGCATCATGCGCGCGGTGGCGCCGCGGGTGCGTCCGGTGTCCTTCGAGTTGGGCGGCAAGAACGCCGCGCTGGTGTTCGCCGACGCCGACCTGGACGCGACGCTGGACGGCCTGACCCGGTCGGTGTTCGCGAACACCGGGCAGGTGTGCCTGTGCACCGAGCGGGTGTACGTGCAGCGGCCGGTGTTCGACGAGGTGGCGGCCGGGCTGGTCGAGCGGGCTCGGGGGCTGCGGCTCGGCCGTCCGGACGACGCGGCGACCACGACCGGCCCACTGATCTCGGCCGAGCACCGCGAGAAGGTGCTGTCGTACTACCGGCTCGCCGAGGAGGTGGGCGCGAAGACGCTGGTCGGCGGCGCGGTTCCGTCGCTCGGTGACGGCCTCGACGGCGGCTGGTGGATCGAGCCGACGTTGTGGACCGGGCTGGGCAACGCCGACCGCCCGATGCGCGAGGAGATCTTCGGCCCGTGCGCCGCGCTCGTCCCGTTCGACACCGAGGACGAGGCGATCGCGCTGGCCAACGACACCGACTACGGGCTGGCGTCCTCGGTCTGGACGAGCAACCTATCCCGCGGGCACCGCGTCGCGCAGGCGATGAACGTCGGCATGTCGTGGGTGAACACGTGGTTCCTGCGCGACCTGCGTTCGCCGTTCGGCGGCGTCGGGTTGTCCGGCATCGGCCGCGAGGGCGGCGTGCACTCGCTGGACTTCTACACCGAACCCACCAACGTCTGCGTCCAACTGTGAAGGCAACTCCGCGCGGACGGTTCCCGCACAGTCGGCGGGTCGGCGAGTTCGTGTACGTCAGCGGCACGTCGGCGCGCCGGCCGGACAACACGATCGCGGGCGCATCCGTCGACGAGTTGGGCACCACCAGCCTGGACATCCGCGCCCAGACCCGCGCCGTGCTGGACAACATCAAGACGATCCTGGCCGACCACGGCGCAGGCCTGACCGACCTCGTCCAGGTGACCAGCTACCTGGTCAGCATGAACGACTTCGGCGGCTACAACGAGGTGTGGGCCGAGCACTTCGACGAGTCCGGCCCGACCCGCACCACGGTCGCCGTCCACCAGTTGCCGCACCCGCACCTGCTCATCGAGATCCAGGCCGTCGCGTACCTAGGAGACACGTCGTGATCAACCTGCAGCCGATCAACTTCCCGAAGTGGATCGAGGACAACCGGCACCTGCTCAAGCCGCCGGTGGGCAACAAGACGATGACGGTGGGCAACGACTTCATCGTGATGATCGTCGGCGGCCCCAACTCGCGCACCGACTACCACGTCGACCCGTACGAGGAGTGGTTCTACCAGCTCGAGGGGAACATCCACGTCGACCTGATGGTCGACGGCAGGCCCGAGTCGGTGCACATCGGTCCCGGCGAGACGTGGCTGCTGCCGGGCAACACGCCGCACTCGCCGCAGCGGCCCGAGCCCGGTTCGGTCGGCCTGGTCATCGAGCGGGTGCGCGAGGAGGGCACGCTGGAGAAGTTCCAGTGGTACTGCCCGAACTGCGACGCCCTGGTGCACGAGGTCGAACTGCAGGTGCGCGACATCGTCGTCGACCTGCCGCCCGTGTTCACCGCGTTCTACGAGGACGAGGCCGCGCGCGTCTGCAAGAACTGCGGGCACGTGCACCCCGGCCGAGTCGCGAACGGCGGCTGATCGCGGCGCATGGACCGAGTCATCGACGTCCACACCCACTACGTGCCGAAGGGGTGGCCGGATCTCGCGCGACCCGACGGCACCGGGCCGGCCGTCCCGTCGCTGCGGCTGGAGTCCGAGACCGACGCGCTGATCATGCTCGGGACGCGTGAGTTCCGGCGGATCCGTTCCGACTGCTGGGACGCCGACGTGCGGCTGGCCGACATGGACGCCGACGGAGTGCGGGCGCAGGTCGTCTCGCCGACCCCGGTGTTCTTCTCCTACGCGCACGACGTTCGGCAGGCGGCGCGCATCGCGACCATCGTGAACGATCTGGCGCTGGAGATCTGCGCGCCCGCGGCCGGACGGCTGGTGCCGTTCTGCCAGGTGCCGCTGCAGGACACCGACGCCGCCTGCCGCGAACTGGAACGCTGCCTGGCGGCGGGCCATGTGGGTGTCGAGATCGGCAACCACGTCGGTGACCGCGACCTGGACGACGAGGGCATCGCGACGTTCCTGCAGCACGCGGCCTCGCTCGGCGCGCCGGTGTTCGTGCACCCGTGGGACATGCCGACCTCACCGCGGCTGGACCGGTGGATGGCGCGCTGGCTGACCGGCATGCCCGCCGAGACGCACCTGTCGATCCTCGCGATGATCCTCGGCGGGGTGTTCGACAAGGTCGGTGACGACCTGCGGATCTGCTTCGCGCACGGCGGCGGCTCGTTCGCGTTCTGGGTGGGCCGGATGGACAACGCGTGGCGTGCCCGAAACGACATCGTCGGCACGTCCGCGTACGAACCGTCGCACTACCTGGGCCGGTTCTACGTCGACAGCGTGGTGTTCGACGAGCGGGCGCTCCGGTTGCTCGTCGACACGGTCGGCGGCGACCGGGTGATGGTCGGCAGCGACTACCCGTACCCGCTGGGCGAGCGGCCGGCCGGCGGGCTGGTGCGCGGCAGTGCTTTCCTGGACGACTCGACGAGAGCGAAGATCCTGCACAGCAACGCAGAAAGGTTCCTCGGCACCCGATGACCACTCTTGGCCCCTCAGCAGGGCGACACGCCGCGACGGACCCTGCAACGGGGCCAACCCGGGCGGAGGCGCTGGACGCGGCCGACCCGGTGCCCTCGCATCGGTCCGAGTTCCACGTCCCGCCGGACCCGTCCGGCCGCTACGCCGAGGCGGCCTACTTCGCCGGCAACTCGCTCGGCCTGCAGCCGCGGGTGATCCGCGAGCGGCTGCACAGCGAACTCGACGACTGGGCGCGGCTCGGCGTGGAGGGCCACACCGAAGGCACGCGGCCCTGGGTGAGCTACCACGAACTGCTGCGCGAGCCGGCCGCCCGGCTGGTGGGGGCGCTGCCCCGCGAGGTCGTCGTGATGAACTCGCTGACGGTGAACCTGCACCTGATGATGATCAGCTTCTACCGGCCGACCGCCGAGCGGCACGCGATCGTGATCGAGGACAGCGCGTTCCCGTCGGACAGTTACGCGGTGCGTAGCCAGGCCGCCTTCCACGGCTACGACCCGGACGAGGCGGTGATCAGGCTGCGTCCGCGCGACGGGGAGGCGGCACTGCGCACCGAGGACATCGCCGAATTCCTTGGCACGCATGGCGATCGGGTCGCACTCGTGCTGCTCGGCGCGGTGAACTACTACAGCGGGGAGTTCCTCGACATCCCGGCCGTCACCGCGGCCGGGCGCGCGGCGGGCGCGGTGGTCGGCTGGGACCTCGCCCACGCGGCGGGCAACGTCCCGCTGCGACTGCACGACTGGGACGTCGACTGGGCCGCCTGGTGCTCGTACAAGTACCTCAACAGCGGACCCGGCTCGCTGGCCGGCGCGTTCGTGCACGAACGGCACCTCGCCGATCGGTCGCTGCCCAAACTGGCCGGCTGGTGGTCGACCGATCCGGCCACCCGGTTCCGTATGGACCCGGTCGTCACGCCGGTCGACAGCGCCGACTCGTGGCAGCTGTCCAACCCTCCGATCCTGTCGATGGCCGCTGTCCTGGCGTCCCTGGAGATGTTCGACGCGGTGGGCCTGGATGCCTTGCGGGACAGGTCGATCCGGCTCACCGGGTACCTCGAGACGCTGCTCGATCAGCTCTGTGCCGGGCGCGAGGTGGAGCTGCTCACCCCGCGCGACCCGCAACGCCGCGGCGCGCAGCTGTCGGTGCGCATCGGTGGCCTGCGCGCGAGCGAGGTCAGCCAGTGGCTGCGCGCCGAGCACGGCGTGTTCGCCGACGCACGCAACCCGGACGTCATCCGGCTCGCGCCTGCGCCGATGTACAACACTTTCCACGACTGCTGGCGCGCGGCCACCGCGCTCGCCTCGGTGATGGACGACCATGGCTGAGCAGCAGCGCGTCGCCGTCGTCGGGGCGGGCCTCGCCGGCTGCCTGCTCGCCACTCTGCTCGGCCGGCGTGGCATCGCGGTGAGCGTCTACGAGCGGCGCGAGGACCCGCGGGTGACCGGCGCCGAGCGGGGCCGTTCGATCAACCTGGCGATCTCCGCACGCGGCCTGGACGCGCTCGAGCACGTGGGGCTGCGCGAGCAGGCGCTCGGCCAGGCGCTGCCGATGCACGGGCGGATGATCCACGGCACCGACGGCACGCAGGGCTTTCAGTCCTACAGCGCGGACGGGACGCGGGCGATCAACTCGATCAGCCGCAGCGAGCTCAACCATGCGCTGCTGGACGCCGCCGAGAAGACGCCCGGCGTCACGCTGCACTTCGGCCGCCGGCTGCGCGACGTGGACCTCAACACCGGCACGCTGGCGTTCGACGACGGCACCAGCGCACCGGCCGACATCGTGCTGGCCAGCGACGGCTCGTACAGCGCCGCGCGCAGGGCGGTGACCTTCCGCGAGGGCTTCACGTTCAGCCAGGACTACCTCGAGCACGGCTACAAGGAGCTGACGATCCCGGCGCAGAACGGGGCTCCCGCCGCCAATGGGGGCGTAGCCGGCGGGGGAAGCAAGTTCGCGCTCGACCCGGACGCGCTGCACATCTGGCCGCGCGGCGAGTCGATGATGATCGCGCTGCCCAACCTGGACCGCTCGTTCACCTGCACGCTGTTCTGGCCCAAGGGCGAGCTGGCCGCGCTGCAGACCGACGAGCAGATCACCGGCTACTTCCGCACGCACTACCCGGACGCCGCCCCGCTGATGCCCACGCTGGTCGAGGACTACCGGCTCAACCCGGTCGGATCCCTGGTCACGGTCAAGGCGTGGCCCTGGGTGCATCACGGTGGATCCGCGACATTGGCGCTGGTCGGCGACGCCGCGCACGCGATCGTCCCGTTCTTCGGCCAGGGCGCGAACTGTGCATTGGAGGACTGCGTCGAGATCGATCGTTGCCTGGGCGAGTTCGGCGGCGACTGGCAGCGGGCGCTGGCCGAGTACGAGCGGCGGCGCAAGGCCAACTGCGACGCGATCGCCGAGATGGCGCTGGACAACTTCGTCGAAATGCGGGACCGGGTGAACTCGCCGGTGTACCGAGCGAAGATGGCCGGGCAGCACTTCCTGGAAAGGCGGCTACCCGGCCACTACGTCTCGCGCTACGAGCTGGTGTCGTTCACGACGATGCCCTACGCGCGCATCCCGGCACGGATGCGGCGGCAGGGCCGGCTGACAGCCGTCGCCGGTGCCGGGCTGCTGGCTGGCACGCTCGCGATAGTGCGTCGCGCGCTTCGGTGAATGAAGCGCCACACGGCGCTCACGACGATGCTGTCGCGGTGGGCGCGGGGTTGGGCTGACGCGCGTTGCCGCCGGAGTGGTTCGAGTGCGTCGGCTGCGGCGAATGCGTGTTCCGTGCCTGGCTGGGCATGGCCGGATGCGTCGGGTGGGCCGGATGGGTCGGGTGCGTGCTCGGCTTGCCCGGGTGCGCGGCCGACGAGCTGAGCAGTGTCGCGCAGTAGCCGCTGACGCCGTCCGCGCCGCCCGCGGCGTTGATCAGGACGGTGAACGCCGGGTTCTGCAACGCCTTGCCGTGCGAGTTCGCCACCCCGGCCAGGTAGGCGGTGCACAGCCCGTGCAGCGACGGCGACGGGACCGCGCCCGAGGGCTCCGCGCTGCCGCTGGTCTCGTCCGCGGACGAGGAAGTCGAGGTGCCGTCGGTCGGGGGAACCGACGGCACCGTCGGCGAGGCATCGGTGCTGGAGTCCGATTCCGCCGGGTCGGTCGGCTGCGCTGACGAGATCGCCGGCGCGGCCAGCCGGGAGTGAGGTGAGAAGTGGCCGTCGGCGGCAGCGAGAGCGACACCGCCGGTGGCTGCTGCGACAGCGGTGCCGGCGAGGATCTTGGCCGCTACTGCCTTGGTCAACAAGGACTTGATCATCGAGGTTCTCCGCGTGGGGGGCGCGAGCTGGGGAGCGTGAGCCCGGAACTGCGCCAGTGCCGCCATTTCGGCAGCGGACTCGCCCGGTGCCGGTGCCGCGGAAGCGGCAGCGAGCAGCCGGCTGAGCGCGTCGTCGCCAGCGTGGTGCTGGTCGAGGATCGCGCGCGCCCGGCTTCGGGAGAGTCGCGCATTCGGGTGTGTGCTCATGACAACTCTTCAGCGATGAGGGCGCGGAAAATGTCACTGTCGGCGTCGTGCGGCCGAGTTCCGGGCGCCTCGGCCGGCATCGCGCGGTCCAGGTCCGCGGCCAGGGTGCGCAAGCCGCGGAAGGCGGCGGTGCGTACCGCCCCGGCCCGCTTGCCGAGCACGTGGCCGGCGGTCTTGGCGTCCAGCCCCATCACGACGCGCAGCAGCACCGCCTCGGCCTGTTCCTGTGGCAGCGTCCGGATCAGCGCGAGCGCGTCCTGGGTGGAGATCGCGGTGAGCGCATCGGTGTCGGCCTGATCGGCGGATGGGCGCTCGGCCAGGACCGCCTCGCTCGTTCCCGACGTCTGCGGGCGGCGGCGGGCGGTCCGCAGGTGGTCCATTGCGCGGTGCCGGCCGATGGTGCTGACCCAGCCGCGGAAGCCGTCGCCGTCGCCGCGGAACTTTCTCAGGTCGCGGCAGACCTGCGCCCAGGTCTCGGAGGCGACGTCCTCGGCGTCACCGGGCCCGACGAGTGCGCTCAGGTAGCGCACCAGGGCGGGATTGAGTGACCGGTACATGCGGCGGAACGCGTCCTCGTCGCCCGTCAGCAGGTCAGCCAGCGTGGCGTCGAATTCCTCCGCGGTCGGGCCGCCCATGCGTGATCCGGTCCTCCTTCGGGTCCATTGTGACAGCGCCTCGGGGCGCGAAAACGTCACACGGCCGCCGGATCTGTATCGGCAGCCATCGCCGCGACCTTTAGGCTCGCCGGACCATGACCCGCTGCCCGAGGCCCGATTCGCCTGCCTTGATCGCGCCGTCGCGCCGCGTTGCTGCCGGGGTGGTCGTCGCGGTCGCGGTGGCCGTGCTGGTCGTCCTGGCGCTGCGGTACCACGACGGCCGGTCCGCCGGGCGGTTCGACCGCACGGTGGACGGGTGGTTCACCGCGCACGTGAACTACCGCACCGCGCTCTGGTTCGCCGACCTGGGAAACGGGCCGGTCGTGCTGCTACTCGTCGTGCTGGCGGCCGCCGGCTGCCTCTGGCTGCGGTGGGTGCGGGGTGCACTGCTGGTGGCGCTCGCGCCGGCGGCCGCGGCCGCGGTGACCGAGTGGGTCGTCAAGCCGCTCGTGCACCGGACCAAGGACGGCTGGTTGGCCTATCCGAGCGGGCACACCAGCGGCTTCGGCGCGCTCGCGCTGGCGGTCGTGCTGCTCGTCCTGGGGCGGCGAGCGTTGTCCCGGGCCGTGCGCGCGACGGTGGCGGTGCTCGCCTCGCTGCTGCTGCTGGCCTGCATGCTCGGGCTGATCGCGTCCGACTACCACTACGCGACGGACGTGATCGGCGGGTTCTGCGTCGCCCTGGTCTGCGTCGTGGTCACGGCGCTGGCACTGGACGCGGCGGGCCCGCAGGCGCCGGCGTGGTTCGATTGACCACGATGACCGAGTCAGATGGCAGGCCCCGAGTCCGGATGACCGGCCGCGAACGGCGCGAGCAGTTGCTCGACGTCGGGCGCACGCTGTTCGCGCAGAAGGGTTTCGAGGCGACCTCCATCGAGGAGATCGCTGCGCGGGCCGGGGTGAGCAAGCCCGTCGTGTACGAGCACTTCGGCGGTAAGGAGGGGCTCTACGCCGTCGTCGTCGACCGCGAGATGAGCGACCTGCTCGAGCGGCTGACGTCCGCGCTGCGGGTCGGCCACCCCCGCAAGCTCGTCGAGCAGGCCGCGCTCGCGCTGCTCACCTACATCGAGGAGCAGACGGACGGGTTCCGCATCCTGTCCCGCGACTCGCCCGTCGCGAGTTCGACCGGGGGCACGTTCTCCTCGCTGCTGAACGACATCGCCAGCCAGGTGGAGCACATCTTGTCGCGCGAGTTCGAGCAGCGGAAGATCTCGACCAAGCTCGCGCCGATGTACGCGCAGATGCTGGTGGGGATGGTCGCGCTGACCGGGCAGTGGTGGCTGGAGGAGCGCAAGCCCAAGCGCGAGGTGGTGGCCGCGCACCTGGTGAACCTGGGCTGGAACGGCCTGGCGCACCTGGAGCCGGACCCCAAGCTGGTGACCCGCCCGCGCAAGGACTGACCTGCCCCGGCGAGTTCTGCCTGCCCTGCCGAGTGGCGACCGCGCTCCCCGAGTGGCGAGCTGATCGGCGCCACTCGACGGGTTCAGTCGCCACTCGCCGACGCAGTGCAGGACTTGTGGCCGATCGCCTGTGGATAACGTCGCCGCGCCACCGCGGAATGCCGCACACTGCCGTCATGATCGGGGTGGCACCGGACGCGGTGGACGAGCTGGCGCACCGTTGTCGGGCGGCGCTCGCCCGCCTGCCGGACGGCACCGTGCTCGCCGGCCTGACCGCGGCGCGGTTGCACGGGGTGTGGTTGCCGTCGGCGCGCGCCGAGGAACCGATCGAGGTGATCCTGCGTGGAGTCGGCATCGTCCCGCGGGCCGTGTCCGGTTCGATGCGCCCGGACGTACGGGGCCGGCGGCGGCAGTTGCGGCGCGCTGAGGTGGTGGTGCAGGACGGCCTGCCGCTCACCTGCGCGCCCCGCACCTGGGTCGACCTCGCGGAGCGGTTGCCGATGCCGGACCTGGTCGCGGCCGGTGACAGCCTGTTGCGGCGGCATGCCAATGCGCGCGAAGTGGAGCTTCTCATCGCCGATGCGCGCGGCCGGCGGGGGATCGTGCGCGCCCGCAGCGCTGTGACCCTGCTGGATCCTCGTTCCGGGTCGCGTCCGGAGAGCCATCTGCGCCTCGGGCTCCTGGCGGCGGGGCTCCCCGCGCCGGCCGTGAACACCGCCATCTACGACGAGCACGGGCAATGGCTGGCCGAACCCGATCTGCACTACAAGCAGGCGCGGCTGTGCCTGGAGTACAACGGCGCCATGCACGCGGACGTCGGCCGAATGCGCAGGGACATCACCCGCGCGCTCGATGTGGCCCGCGCGGAGTGGCTGACGCTGACGTTCGGCCCCGTCCAGGTCTTCCAGCGGATGTCCGAGTCGGTACAGATCGTCCGTACCTACTTGGACATTCGCGATGCTGGCTGGCGCCGGCGCCTACGCAGCTCGGCCTGACCAGCCGTCCAGCACCGCCGAGTGGCGACCGCGCCCCCCGAGTGGCGAGCTGATCGTCGCCACTCGAAGGGTTCAGTCGCCACTCGGCTCGGCAGCGAGCAGTAGCCACGACTCCTCGGCCGCCTCGCGGTCGGCGATCACGGTCCGCAGGTCGGCGTCGAGCTCGGCCACCCGGGCGAAGTCGGTCGCGTGCTCGGCCAGCGCCGCGTGCAGGGCGCGTTCACGCCTTTCCAGCGTGGCGATCTGCCGCTCCAGCCGGGTCAGCTCCTTGCGGGCGGCGCGGGTGTCACCGCGCTTCTCCCGCCGCTCGCCCGTACCGAGCAGAGCAGCTTTGCTCGGTACGGGCGAGCCGGCGGCGGACGCGGCGCGCCGGCGGTCCAGGTAGTCCTCCACCCCGCCAGGGAGTGCCGCGATCGTGACACCGCCACCTGCGCTGTCGAGCAGCGCGACCGTCGAGTCGCAGACCCGTTCCAGCAGGTAGCGGTCGTGGCTGACGACCACCAGCGTGCCGGCCCACGAGTCGAGCAGATCCTCCAGCGCGGCGAGCGTGTCGGTGTCCAGATCGTTCGTCGGCTCGTCCAGCAGCAGGACGTTCGGCTGCGCCAGCAGCAACCGCAGCAGCTGCAGCCGGCGCCGCTCGCCGCCGGAGAGCTCGCCGACCCGGGTCCACTGCTTGTCGTTGGCGAAGCCGAAGCGTTCGGCCAGTTGGGTCGCGGAGAGCTCGACGCCGGCCAGCTCGGCGGTGGTGCGCACCTCGCGCACGGCCTCGATCACCCGCAGCTCGGCCGGCAGCTCGGCGACCTCCTGGGACAGGTAGGCCGCGTGCACGGTCTGCCCGATCCGCACCGTGCCCGACGCCGGTTGCAGCGTCCCGGCCAGCAGCCGCAGCAGGTGCGTCTTGCCCGACCCGTTGACACCGATGATCCCGATCCGGTCGCCGGGCCCCACGTGCCAGCTCACCCGGTCCAGCAGCACGCGATCGCCGACCCGCACCGTCACGTCCTTCAGCTCGAACACGCTGCGCCCGAGCCGCCGTTGCGCCAGCGCCCGCAGCTCCACCGCTGACCGTGGCGCCGGGACGTCGGCGATCAGCGCCTCCGCCGCCTCGATGCGGAACTTCGGCTTGGACGTGCGGGCCGGGGCGCCGCGCCGCAACCAGGCCAGCTCCTTGCGCAGCAGGTTCTGCCGACGCGCCTCGGACGCCTCGGCCTGCCGGGCCCGCTCCGCCCTGGCCAGGACGTACGCCGCGTACCCCCCGTCGAACTGGCGGACGGTGCCGTCGGCGACCTCCCAGGTACGCGAGCACACCGCGTCCAGGAACCACCGGTCGTGGGTGACCGTGATCAGGGCGCCGCGCCGCGCAGAGAGATAGGACGCCAGCCAGGCGATGCCCTCGACGTCCAGGTGGTTCGTCGGCTCGTCCAGCACCAGCAGGTCGGCCTGCTGCACCAGCGCGGCCGCCAGCGCCACCCGCCGCCGTTCCCCGCCGGACAGCCGAGCGACGTCCGCATCGAGCCCGACCGAGGCCAGACCGAGCCCGGTCAGCACCTCGCGCACCGCCGCGTCACCGGCCCACTCATGGACGGCCGCCGCGCCGACCACCAGCGAGCGCACGTCCGCGCCTGCGGGGAACTCGCCACGCTGTGACACCGACGCGACCGTCACACCCCCGGTGCGGGTCACCCGGCCGCTGTCGGGCGCCTCGTCGGCCAGGATCAGGCGCAGCAGGGTGGTCTTGCCGCCACCGTTGCGCCCGACGACGCCGATCCGCTCGCCGGCCGCGATCCCGAGCGACACCGACTCGAACACGCGCGTCGTGCCGTAAGCCTTGTCGACGGCTTCCAGGTTGATCAGGTTCGCCATCAGCCCAGCACCCTCATCGGCCCAGCACCCTCATCGGCCCAGCACCGTCGCGCCGGGGACCGGACCGCGCGCAACCGTGGCGCGCGGCAGGTCAGCAGCCACCCGGCGCGCCGCGGGTTCGTCCGCGCACAGGAACGCGCAGGTCGGGCCGGAGCCGGAGACGATGCCGGCCAGCGCGCCTGCCTTCCGCCCGGCGGCCAGCACGGCGTGCAGCGCCGGCGCGAGCGAGAGGCAGGCCGGCTCGAGGTCGTTGTGCAGCGCCGCCGCGACCTCGTCCGGCCGCCCCGAGACGAGTGCGGCGCGCAACCCGGTCACGTCGAGCGCCGGCGGCGGCACCGCGCCCTCGGCCCGCAGCCGGTCCAGCTCGCGGTAGGCGTCACCGGCCGCGATGCCGAACTCCGCGGGCACCAGCACCCAGTGCAGTTCGCCGGTGGTGGGCAGCGGTTCGAGCAGCTCGCCGCGCCCGGTGCCCAGGGCCGTCCCGCCGACCAGCCCGAACGCCACGTCGCTTCCCAGCTCGGCCGCCAGCTCCGGCAGCACGACCGGGTCGGCGCCCCACAGCCGGGCGCAGCCGAGCAGCGCCGCCGCCGCGTCGGCCGACCCGCCGGCCATGCCGCCGGCCACCGGGATCTGCTTGGCGATCTCGACGCGGACCGGCGAACCGGCCCGGCAGCGGCTCGCGAGCAGCTCGGCCGCGCGCCACACCAGGTTGTCCGACCCGGTCGGCACGCCGGCCGCCGCCGGCCCGCTGACCCGCACGCCCATCGCGTCGGCCACCTGCACCGTCACCACGTCGTGCAGCCCGACCGCGTGAAACACCGTGACCAGCTCGTGGAAGCCGTCCGGGCGCAGCCCGCCCACGCCGAGATGCAGGTTCACCTTCGCGGGGACGCGCACGCGGGTGGGGGACACCGCGCCGATGCTAATGGCGGGCGATCCGGTGCCTGCCGCCGCTCAAGATCCGGTACCGGGTATTTGTCCCGGATGAGCATTGACAGCGCTTACGGGCCGGCGCTTGGATGAGATCCGGCTCACATAAGTTCACCCAAAGAACATACCTCGGGGCCGGACGGCGAGGGAGCGGGCATGGCCAGGTTGCGTACGGCATTCAGCGGCGTCCTCACCGCCATCACGGTGTTGGCCCTGGCCCAAGTGGCCGGCGCGACCCCGGGCACGGCGTCGCCGGCCGGCGCCCCGGGCGCACCCGGCGCGCTGAGCCACTTCGACCTGGCTCGCAAGGACTGCCTGGGCACGGCCCGCAACACCACGTCCAAGATCTGGTACACCGTCGCGAACGGGGTGCTCTCGGACGTCTATGCCCCGACGATCGACACCACCGACGTCGAGACCATGCAGTTCGTGGTCACCGACGGTGCGACCTTCACCGACCTGCAGACCCGCGACACGACCTACACGGTGCACACCGATCGCACCGGCATGCTCTGCACGATCACCTCGACGGCGCGGTCCGGCGCCTACCGGCTGATCACGACCTACCTCACCGACCCGTCGCGGGCGAGCGTCGTCGTCAACACCCGCTACCAGCCGCTGACCCGCGCCGCCCGCAGCTACGAGCTGTACGTACGCCTGGACGCGACGGTCGCAGGCAACGGGGGAGGCGGAGCCGCGGATACGGCAAACGGCGGGGCGGACAGCGCCACCGTCGATGCGGCAACGGGCGCGCTCGTCAGCTTCGACACCAACACCCGGACGAACGCCGCGAACCGCGACTACGCCGTCCCCAGCTACCTCGCGCTGCGCGCCGACCGGCCGTTCACCGCGGCGAGCTCCGGCTTCGTCGGCACCGCCAGCGACGGCCTCACCGAACTGGACGCCGGCCACGCGCTCGCCCCGCGCTACCCCGACGCGACCGGCGGCAACGTCGAGCAGACCGCGCGGCTGCAGCTCGACCGGCGCGGCAGCGCCACCCTGGCGCTCGGCTTCGGCACCACCCAGGCCGCGGCCGTCGACACCGCCGGGCGCACCGTCGGCACGCCACTCGCCGAGCTCGCCGGCCGCTACCTCGCCGGCTGGTACGGCTACGACGCGCAGCTGCGCCGGCCGAGCCGACACCTGCCCGGCCTGACCCGCGGCCAGCAGCGCGCCGCCGAGCACGAGTACTGGACGTCGGCGAACGTGCTGAAGGCCAGTGAGGACAAGACCTTCCCCGGTGCGATCGTCGCCTCGCTCGCCTCGCCGTGGGGCCAGGCGGTCTCGGCGGGCGACCCGAACAACACCTACTGGGGCTCGTACCGCGAGG
The DNA here is from genome assembly GCF_027247405.1 of Jatrophihabitans cynanchi. Classification (NCBI taxonomy): domain Bacteria; kingdom Bacillati; phylum Actinomycetota; class Actinomycetes; order Jatrophihabitantales; family Jatrophihabitantaceae; genus Jatrophihabitans; species Jatrophihabitans cynanchi. The sequence goes on from NZ_CP097463.1 coordinate 3,117,626, forward strand.
TGTTCGCGCGTGACCTGTACGAGGCGTTCACCGGACTGCTCACCGACGGCGACCTCGCGACCGCCCGCGCCGCCACCCGCTTCCTGTTCCTGCGGCAGCAACAGCCGGACGGCTCGATGCCGCGCAACTCGCTCGTCAACGGCAAGACGGCGCCCGACTCGTTCAACACGCAGCTGGACGAGGCCGCGTACCCGATCCTGATGGCGTGGCAGTCCGGACTGGCCGGCGACGCGCAGCTGTGGCCGCACATCAAGGCGGCCGCCGACTTCCTGATCAGCCACGGGCCGGCGTCGGGCGTCGAGCGGTGGGAGGAGCAGAGCGGCTACTCGCCCTCGACCATCGCAGCCGAGATCGCCGGCTTGACCGCGGCCGGCGCGATCGCGGCGCGGCACGGCGACCGCGCGTCCGCCCGCGTCTTCCTCGCCACCGCCGACCAGTACCAGCGCAGCATCAAGGGCTGGACCGTCACCACCGACGGCCCGCTGTCGGACCGGCCCTACTTCATCCGGCTGTCCAAGACCGGCGACCCGAACGCCGCGATCAGCTACAACCTCAACAACGGCGGCCCGACGCTCGACCAGCGCACCGTCATCGACGCCGGCTTCCAGGAACTCGTCCGCCTCGGCGAGCTGGCCGCCGACGACCCGGACGTGCAGAACTCGCTGCGCGTCGTCGACGCGACCATCGCCAGGCAGACACCGAGCGGCACCGGCTACCTGCGCTACAACGGCGACGGCTACGGCGACTGCCATGTCGGCGCCGGGACGTCGTGCTCCGCCGAAGGCGCGCCGTGGGCGCCGTCGGGGGTGGGCACCGGGCACGTCTGGCCGGTGCTCGCGGCCGAGCGTGGGCAGCAGGAACTGGCTGTCGGCGACCGCGCCGCGGCTGCACGGCAGCTGGCCGCGATCGACGCGATGTCGACGGCCGGCGCGCTGGTGCCCGAGCAGGCGTGGGACGCACCGGACGTCCCCGCGGCCCCGTGGGGGAGCGACCCGACGACCGCGTCGATCGGGTTCACCGACGGTGCGCCCGCCGGGTCGGCCGCGCCGCTGACCTGGGGCGCGGCCGCACAGGTGCGGCTGGTCGCCGACCTGTCCACCGGCCGCATCCTGGACAAGCCCGACCTCACCACGTCCCGGTACGTGACGCACCGCCAGCGCGGCACGTCACTGACCGTCACCTCGCCTCAGGACAAGACCGCCGTCACCGGCACGACGATCGCGGTCGCGGGCACGGCCGTAGCGGGCGCGACCGTGGACATCGCCGACGTCGCGACCGACCGCAACGACGTCACGACCACCACCACGGTCACTGCGGCCGCCGACGGCAGCTTCCACGCCGACGTCACGGCGGCGGCGGGCACCAACGTGGTCGTCGTGACCAGCACCGCGCCGGACGGCGGTACCGCACAAGCTGTGCGCACCGTCGTGAACGACGTCGTCGAGGGGACGCTGCTGTTCGACGCGAGCGACCCGACGGGCGACGACAACGGGCCGGGCAACTACGCCTACCCGACGGCCGGCGACTTCCACGCCGGTGCCTACGACCTGACCGACTTCCAGGTGTACGACACGGGCGACACGGTCACCTTCCGGGTGCAGACCCGCGACCTGGCGCCGACGTTCGGCAGTGCGCTCGGTGCCCAGCTCGTGGACGTGTACGTGCACGAGCCCGGGACGGCGCCGACCTCGACCGCCGCGTCGTTCCCGCAGCGCAACTACACGATCGCAGCTGCGGACGCGTGGAGCCGGCTGATCGAGGTGCAGGGCTTCGGCCAGCGGTTCGTCGACGCGTCCGGCGCCACGGTCGGAACCGTCGCGATCAGCGCGAACGAGATCTCCCGCTACATCACCTTCTCGGTCGCCAAGTCCGCGCTGGGCGGGACGCCCGCCGCGGGCTGGGCGTTCACGCTCGCGCTGACCGGGCAGGACGGCTACAGCCCGGACCAGGCGCGCGCGTTCACGCCCACGCCGGGCGGGTACTCGTTCGGCGTCTGCGCGAGCGCGAGCAGCGCGCCGGTGTGCACCGTCGACCCGGCCACCGTCCCGAAGGTGATGGACACGATCACCCCGGCGGGGACGGCCCAGTCCGACGAGCTGGACTACCTGGCGCACCACCCGGTCACGCTCGGCGGCCTGCCGCTCTGACTACCAGCTGCCGCACAGCCGGACCAGCAGGTACCGCACAGGAAGGGTCTGCGACAATCGGCGGCATGCAAGGCGACTCCGCGTTGCAGCACAGCGAGCTGCCGGCATCGCTGCCGACGGATCGCGCTGCCCGATCGACGATCGGGGTGGGTTCGGCGTCCGCGCCGCCCGGCTCGTACTGGGGCCGGGTCGCCGCTGCCCCGCGGCCGGAGCCGGAATCGGAGCCGGAATCGGCGCCGGAGCAGTACCAGCAGCCGGCCTCGCCGGCGGCCACGGTCGCGCCGCCACAGTCGCCGCTACAGTCACCGCCACCGACCGAGCCGCCGGTTCCGAGCCCGCCAGCTCCGATCCCGCCGGTTCCGGCCCCGCCGAGCGATGCCGAGCGGCGGCTGGCCGAGGCGCACGAGGAGGCGCAGGCGCTCATCGCCGACGCGGTGGAGCAGGCCGGGCTGCTGGCCCGCCGGGCCGAGGCCGACGCCGACGCGCTGCTCGTCGAAGCGCGTGCCGAGGCCGACCAGATGACGGCCGCCGCGCGTGAATCGGCCCGCGTCGTGCGCGAACAGGCCGATGCGATCATCGCGGCCGCGCGCACCGGCAGCCAGGAGCAGCGCGACAGCGCGGCGGCCGAGGTGGCCCGGCTGCGCAGCGATCACGACGCCCGGCTGGCCGCCGAGCAGGCCGCCCACGAGGAGCAGCTGCGCGGCCTGCGGGTCGAGGCCGAGGCCGCCGCGGAGCGGCACACCGCGGCTGCCCGCGCCGAGGCCGAGCGCATCGTGGCGGCGGCACTGCGCGATGTCGAGGACGCCCGGCTGGACGCCGAGACGGTCCGCGCCGACGCGCGGGTGCAGGGTGAGCGGCTGGTCGAGGCGGCCCGGGTGAACGCCGCCCGCGAGATCGCCGACGCCGTCGAGCACACCAAGTGGACCCAGCAGACCATCGCCGACCTGCTCGCCGCCGCGGAGGAGGACGGCGCGATCATCCGCCGGCGCGCGCACCACGACGCGGCGGCGGCCGTGCGCTCCACCCGCGCTCATCTCACCGGCATCCTGGCCGCGGCCCGCGGGCGGCTCACCGAGCAGTTCGAGCAGCTGCGCCGCGACGAGCGCGAGCAGGCCGACCGCGCCGCGGCCATCCTCGCCCGCGCCGAGGCAGAGGCCGAGAAGCTCCTGGCCGAGGCGCACGTGGAGGCCGAGCGCACCGTCAGCCGGGCCGAAGCCGACGCCGGAGCCCGGCTCGAGCGCGCCGAGCGGCGGCTGGCCGAGGCGGAGGCAGGTGCCCGCACCGTCCGCGAACGGGTCACCGACGACCTCAGCCGAGCGCACCGCGAGGCCCAGGACCTGCGCCGCACCGCGAAGGACGAGGCGATCGCCATCGTCGCCGCCGCGCGCACCGAGTCGGACGCGATCCGCAGCTCGGCGCGCGGCATGCTCGCCGAGGCGCGCGCGGAGGCCGCGGTGCTCAAGGCGCATCGCGACGCGATCGCCGACGAGCTCGGGAACCTGTCCGGCGTCATCGAGGCGCTGGCGGTGTCCGAACGGGCCCGCGCACCCGAGTCCGGGGCCGCACCCGTCCGGGACGACGCGCCCGGCCCGGAAGCCGAACCTGTCCGAGAAGCTGCGTCCGTTCACGCGCCCGACCAGACACCACCCACCGACGCCGATTGGCCAACCGGTCCGATCCGGCTTTGCGACGAGATGGATCCCACGGATGACTGACAACGCCCCCACCGCTTCCTTCCGCACCGTGATGCGCGGTTACGACCCGAACGAGGTCGACCGGTACGTCGGCGAGCTCGGCGCCGTCGCCGCGAACGCGAAGCTGCAGGCCGCCGAGCTGTCCCGCCAGGTCGAGCAGCTGAAAGCCGTCGTCGAGGAGGCCCGCCGCAGGGCAGACGAGCCGCCGCCGACCCCGACGTTCGCCGACTTCGGCGCGCGCGTCGGGCAAATCTTGGAGCTGGCCGAGCAGGAGGCGGCCGAGCTGCGAACCGGCGCCGCCGAGGAGGCGGACAAGCTGCTCGCCGAGGCCGAGGAGACGACCGGCAAGCAACGCGCCGACGCCGAGCGGTACGCGCGCGACACCCGCAGCGCGGCCGATCAGGAGGCGTCCAGGATCGTCGAGGAAGCCAAGCGCACGTCCGACCAGCTGCTCGACGACGCCGACCGGCAGGCGACCGCCCGCCGCGAGGAGGCCGAGGCGCTGTACGAGCAGCAGCGGGCCAAGGCCGCCAAGTCCGCGGCCGATTTCGAGCAGACGCTCGCGATCCGCCGCAGCGAGGCCGAGAAGGTGTTCCGCGAGCGGACCGCCCTTGCCGAGCAGCAGCTCGCCGAGGCGCAGGCCCACATCGCCGGGCTGCGGCAGGAGAACGAGCGCGCCAACGCCGAGGCGGCCCGGGCGGCCGCCGCGCTGACCGCGGAGTCGCAGCAGAAGGCCGAGCAGATCGTGGCCGACGCCGTCGCGCGCGCCGACCGGATCCGCGCCGAGTCCGAGCGTGAGCTGGCCGCCGCCACGCAGCGTCGCGACAGCATCAACGCGCAGCTGACCAACGTGCGGCAGATGCTCGCGACGCTGTCCGGGACGAATCCGGCCGCCTTCGGGCTGGGGGCCGACGACCTGGCGACCGAGCCGGCCGAGCAGTCCGAGGACCTCGACGGCGCCGCTCGGGCCGACGAGCCGGTCGCGCTCCAGAAGGGCAAGAAGGGGTAGCCGGGCACGTCGAATACTCCTGGTCCGTTGTCACAGTCGGCTCATAGGGTGGGCCGGCATCCGGCGGACGACGGGGGTACTGACGATGGTGGACGTGATCCGGGCTACCGGCCTGGTCAAGAAGTACGGCGCGGTGCACGCGCTGGACGGGCTCGACCTGGCCGTCCCGGAGGGCACCGTGCTCGGGCTGCTGGGCCCGAACGGGGCGGGCAAGACGACCGCCGTGCGGATCCTGACCACCCTGCTGCAGGCCGACGGCGGTCACGCCGAGGTCGCCGGCTTCGACGTTGCCGAGCGGCCCGGCGAGGTGCGGGCACGGATCGGGCTGTCCGGGCAGTATGCGGCGGTCGACGAGTACCTGACCGGCTACGAGAACCTGGACATGGTCGGGCGGCTGTACGGGCTCGGTGGGCGGACCTCGCGCGAGCGGGCCCGCGAACTGCTGCGGCGGTTCGATCTGGTCGACGCCGGCGATCGCCCCGTCAAGACGTACTCCGGCGGGATGCGGCGCCGGCTCGACCTGGCCGGGGCCCTCGTCGCCGAGCCGAGGGTGCTGTTCCTGGACGAGCCGACGACCGGCCTGGACCCGCGTAGCCGTGCCGACATGTGGGACGTGATCGTCGAACTGGTGAGCGGCGGGGTCACCCTGCTGCTGACCACCCAGTACCTGGAGGAGGCCGACCGGCTGGCCGACAAGATCATGGTGATCGACCACGGCCGGGCGATCGCCCAGGGCACCGCGGACGAGTTGAAGGCCCAGGTCGGCGGCGAGCGGGTCGAGGTCGTCGTCGGCCGGGCGGACGAACTGGCCCGGGCCGAATCGATCCTGGCCGAACTCGCGGGCGCAGCGGTCACCGTCGAGCCGCACACCCGGCAGATCACGGCGCCGGTGCAAGGCGGTGCGCGCGTGCTCACCGAGGCGCTGCGCCGACTGGACGCGGCCGGCGTGGTCGTCCTGGACGTCGCGCTGCGCCGTCCCACCCTCGACGACGTCTTCCTCACCCTCACCGGCCATGCTGCCGAGGATTCGGCCGGCGACGCGGGAGACAGCGAGCGGCTCGAGGATGCGGACCAGCCGAGCGCGGCGGCACGCTCATGAGCGGCAATGCATTGGCAGACGGGGCGATCATCGCCAAGCGCAACCTGATCAAGATCAAGCGGGTTCCCGACCTGCTGGTGTTCTCGACGCTCTCGCCGATCATGTTCATCCTGCTGTTCGCCTACGTGTTCGGCAGCGCGATCGACGTCCCGGGTCAGAGCTACCGCGAGTTCCTGATCCCCGGGATCTTCGCGCAGACCGTCATCTTCGGCGCCACGATCACCGGCGCGGGCCTGGCCGACGACATGCAGAAGGGCATCATCGACCGGTTCCGGTCGCTGCCCATCTCCCGGTCGGCCGTGCTGGTCGGGCGCACCGGCAGCGACGTCATGAACAACGTGCTGGTCATCTTCATCATGTCGGTCACCGGGCTGATCGTGGGCTGGCGGATCCGTTCGTCCGTGCCGGAGGCGATCGCCGGCTTCCTGCTGCTGCTGGCCTTCGCCTACGCGGTCAGCTGGATCATGGCCTGGGTCGGCCTGCTCGTGCCGAGCCCGGAGGTCGTCAACAACGCCTCCTTCATGATCATCTTTCCGTTGACGTTCATCGCCAACACGTTCGTCCCGACGAACAACTTCCCGGCCGTGCTCAAGGCGATCGCGAACTGGAACCCGGTGTCCTCGGTGACGCAGGCGGCCAGGAACCTGTTCGGTAACACCAGCGACAAGGCCAAGACGCCCGGCGCCTGGTCGCTCGAGCATCCCGAGCTGTACACCCTCGGCTGGGTGGTCGTGATCCTCGTGGTGTTCATCCCGCTCTCGGTGCGCCAGTATCAGCGGGCCGCCAGCCGCTGAGGGCGCCTGCGCGGGCGGGCGTAGCAGCCGGTAGGCTGGTGTGGTTGCCCCGGCGAGGGATCGGCTCGCACGTCGAGCGTCCGTGATCGACGCGGTGTCGTTCGTCGACGCGCGTCCCGCGTCCGAGGCACCGCGAGTGACCACCGTCGAAGTTTCCAGAGGAGTTCTGCCGTGTCCGAGGTCCGTCTGCCCGCCGAAGTGCGTTCTGAGTTCGGCAAGGGCGGTGCCCGCCGCACCCGCCGTGCCGGCAAGATCCCCGCAGTCATCTACGGGCACGGTGCCGACCCGCGGCACGTCTCGCTGCCCGCCCGCGAGTTCACCAACGCGATCCGCCACGGCGGCACCAACGTGCTGCTCACCCTCGAGCTCGACGGTGAGGAGCAGCTGGCGATCCCGAAGGCGATCCAGCGGCACGCCATCAAGGGCACGTTCGACCACGTCGACCTGCTCGCGGTACGCCGGGGCGAGAAGGTGCACATCGACGTCCCGCTGTCGGTGGTGGGCGACCTGGCGCCCGGCGGGATGCTCACTCAGGAGCACACCTCGGTGAGCGTCGAGGCCGAGGCGACCCACCTGCCGACCGAGATCGAGGTCAGCATCGCCGGCCTGGCGATCGGCACCCAGGTCACCGCGGCCGATCTGCGGCTGCCGGACGGCACCTCGCTGACCGGCGACCCGGAGCAGGTGCTGCTCATCATCCAGGAGGCGACCGAGGCCAAGCTCGAGGAGCCGACCGAGGGCGAGCAGGCCGTGGCCACCGGCGAGGCGGCCGCGCCCGCGGCCGGCGAGGGCACGAGCACCGAGCGCGAATCGGGCGAGTAAGCCGGCACGGTCAGACCGGCCCGGGGATCACGCGTGGGCGAGGAGCGCTTCCTGCTCGTCGGCTTGGGGAACCCCGGGCCGCGCTATGCGGCGACCCGGCACAACGCCGGGTTCTTCGTGCTCGACCTGCTGGCCGAACGGCTCGGCGCGGCGTTCAAGGCGCACAAGAGCCAGTGCGACGTCGTGGAGGGCCGGCTCGCGGGCGTGCCCGTCGTGCTGGCCAAGCCACGCTCGTACATGAACACCTCCGGCGGTCCGGTCGCCGGGGTCTCCCGGTTCTACAAGGTGCCGCCCGAACGCATCGCCGTCGTGCACGACGAACTCGACCTGCCGTTCGGCGCGCTGCGGCTCAAGCGCGGCGGCGGCGACGGCGGGCACAACGGGCTGCGCTCGGTGACCGCCTCGCTGGGCAGCAACGAGTATGCGCGGGTCCGCTTCGGCATCGGCCGCCCGCCCGGTCGGCAGGATCCCGCCGACTACGTGTTGCGCGAGTTCGCGGCGTCCGAACGCAAGGAGCTGGGCTTTCTCGTCGACCGCGCCGCCGACGCGGTCGAGCTACTCGTCGGCGAAGGGCTGTCCGCCGCGCAGAACGAGTACAACGACTGAGTTCGGTCGCGAACGGGTCACAGCGCGAACAGTCCGGAGTGAGCGGCCTCGAGGGACAGCAGGAACTGCTTGGCCGGCAGCCCGCCGCCGTACCCGGTGAGCGACCCGTCGGCGCCGATCACGCGGTGGCACGGGACGATGATCGAGATCGGGTTCTGCCCGTTCGCCAGCCCGACCGCTCGCGCGCCGTCGGGCACCCCGACCTCGCGCGCGATCTGGCCGTAGCTGGCCGTCTCGCCGTACGGGATGGCGACCAGCGCCGCCCACACCCGCTTCTGCCACAGCGAACCGGCCGCGGCCAGCGGCACGTCGAACTCGCGGCGCTCGCCCGCGAAGTACTCGGCCAACTGGGTGCGCACCTCGGCGAAGGCCGCGTCGTCGCGGATCCAGTCGCTGCGCATGCGCACCGGGTAGCGCGTCGTGTGCAGGTACAGCCCGCGCAGCCCCGCGTGATCGCCGATCAGCAGCAGGTCGCCGAGCGGTGAGTCCGCGTAGCCGTATCGCATCGGTGCCTCCATGGTCAGTGTGCCGCCCACAGGTGGTGCGTCACGTACGAGCGCCAGGGCGCCCAGTCGCCGCGGCCGCCGGCCAGCTCGATGCCGAGCGCCTGCGCGGACCGGCGCACCCCGAGGTCGCCGGCGAGCAGGACGTCCGGATCTCCCAGCGCGCGAAGTCGCAGGTAGTCCGCCGTCCACGGGCCCACCCCGGGCAGCGCGAGCAGCCGGGCGCGCTCGTCCCCCCGGTCGACGCCGGGGTCGAGGCCGAGGGTTCCCTCGGCACAGGCGCGCGCGATCGTCACGATGGTGCGCCCGCGGGCACGTGGCATCGGCAGCGTCGCCGGGTCCAGGGCCGCGAGCCGCTCGGCGGTGGGGAACTGCAGCCGGCCGCCGAACGCCCGCGCGCCGTGCTCGGCAGCGAGCCGGCCGAGCACGGTGCGAGCCCCGGCCACCGAGATCTGCTGGCCGACGATCGCGCGCACCGCCAGCTCGAAACCGTCGACGGCACCGGGCGAGCGCAGCCCGGGGCGTTTGCTGACGAGTGGCGCGAGGGCCGGATCCGCCCCGAGCGCGTCATCGACCGCGACCGGGTCGGCGTCCAGGTCGAGCAGCCGGCGGACGCGCGCGCTCACGGTGACGAGATCGCGGACCTCCGCCAGCGTCGCCCGGCAGGCCAGGTAGCCGTCGCCCGGTGACAGCGTGACGAGCGCGGGTCCGTGCGGTGCGGAAATCACCCGGGTGAACGTGCCGTCGGTGAACTGCTCGACGCCCGGGATCGCGCGCGCGCCGAGGAACTCGAGCGTGGCGCTCAGGTCCATCGGGGCGCGGTACGGCAGGCGCAGCGTGATGGTGCCGATGTCCGGGTCGCCTGCCGCATCGGGCCGTCCGGCTGCGCGCAGCCCGGTCGGGGTGCTCGCGAACACCGCGCGCACGGTGTCGTTGAACTGCCGCACGCTCGCGAAGCCGGCGGCGAAGGCGACGTCCGCGACGGGCAGCGTCGTGGTCTCCAGCAGTGTCCGGGCCGTCTGCGCGCGCTGCGCCCGCGCGAGCGCGATCGGGCCGGCACCGACGGCGTCCAGCAGCGCGCGGTTCACCTGGCGCTGCGAGTAGCCGAGTCGGCGGGCCAGCCCCGGGACGCCCTCGCGGTCGATCAGCCCGTCGCCGATCAGGCGCAGCGCGCGACCGGCGAGGTCACCGCGCAGGTCCCACTGCGCCGAGCCGGGCGTGGCATCCGGGCGGCACCGCTTGCAGGCGCGGTAGCCGGCCCGCTGCGCCGCGGCGGCGCTGGCGTGGAACGTGACATTGCGCCGCTGCGGGGTGATGGCCGGGCAGGACGGGCGGCAGTAGATGCCGGTCGTGCGTACCGCGGTGAAGAACCAGCCGTCGAAGCGCGGGTCGCGGCTCCGTACCGCGAGGTAGCAGGTGTCGAAGTCGGGCAGCAGCACCCTCTTAGTGTGGGCCGCGGAACCGACAACGTCCGGCGGTTTTCGGACATGAGCGTCGCGCGTCAGCCGGTGTTGCGCAGCCCGGCGGCGACACCGTTGATGGTGAGCAGCAGCGCCCGCAGCACCTCGGGTGACTCGTCGCCCGCGCGCACCCGCCGCAACAGTTCCACCTGCAGGTACGAGATGGGGTCGAGGTAGGCGTCGCGCACCTCGAAGGTGCGCTTGAGCCCGGGCTGGTCGTCGAGCAGCTCGCTGCCGCCCACCACCTGCAGCACCTCCTGCTCGGTGCGGGCGTGCTCGGCGCGGATGCCGTCGAACAGGCGCTGCAGCGGCGCCGGAACCAGCGTCGACACGTAGTGCGCGGCGATGTCCAGGTCGGTCTTGGCCAGCGTCATCTCGACGTTGGAGATGAACGTGCGGAAGAAGTGCCACTGCTCGTGCATCTCGGCGACAACCTCGCCGAGCCCGGCTGCCCGCGCCGCCGCGAGCCCCGCGCCCACGCCGTACCAGCCCGGGACGATCTGGCGCGACTGCGTCCAGCCGAACACCCAGGGGATGGCGCGCAGCCCCTCCAGCCCACCGCCGGACGAGGGCCGCCGCGACGGCCGCGAGCCGATGTTCAGCGAGCCCAGCTGCTCGACCGGCGTGGACGCCAGGAAGTAGGCCGGCAGGTCGGCGTCGTCGACGAGCCCGCGGTACGCGCCGAACGCGGCGTCACTGATCAGGCTCATGCACTCGTCCCAGCGGGCCAGCTGGTCCTGACTCTGCCGCGGCGCCCGGTGCAGGGTGGACGCCTGCAGCACGGCGGCCACGGTCAGCTCCAGGTTCTCGCGCGCCAGCTCCGGCAGCGCGTACTTGTCGCTGATCACCTCGCCCTGTTCGGTGAACTTGATCTCGCCGTCGAGCACGCCGAACGGCTGCGCCAGGATCGAGTCGTAGGTCGGGCCGCCGCCGCGCCCCACCGTCCCGCCACGGCCGTGGAACAACCGCAACCGCACGCCGTGCCGTGCCGCGACGTCCCGCAGCGTGCGCTGCGCGCGGTGGATCTCCCACTGCGACGTGGTGATCCCGGCTTCCTTGTTGGAGTCCGAGTAGCCGAGCATCACCTCCTGGACGTCGCCGCGCAGGGACACCAACCGCCGGTAGCTCGGCTCGCTCAACAGCTCGTCCAGCACCTCGCCGGCGCGCCGCAGCTCCTGCACCGTCTCCAGCAGCGGGACGAAGCCGATGCGGGCGCTCGCGCCGTCAGGTGCGGACTGTTCGCCCGAGCCGTACAGGTCGACCAGCCCCGCCTCGCGCGCGAGCACCACGGCAGCGAGCAGGTCGTCGGCGCCGCGCGTCATCGAGACGATGTAGCTCTCGATGACCTCCGTTCCGTACGTGTCCAGCGCCTGCCGGATCGCGGTGAACACGGCGAACGTCTTGGCGCCGGCCTCGTCCAGCGGGGGAGGGGACGGCGCGAGCGGGCGCCGCGAGGTCAGCTCGCGCGACAGCACCCGCATGCGCTCCTCCCGCGACAGCGCGAGGTAGCGGCCGGCCTGCTCGGCGAGGCGGTCGAACAGCTGGCCGAGCACGTGATGGTGCGCGTCGGCGTGCTCGCGCACGTCCATCGTGGCCAGGTGCAGGCCGATGATCGCGACCGTCCACTGCACGCGGGCGAGCAGTCCGTCGGCGATGAGCGCGCCCGCGTTGGCCCGCACCGAGGAGCTGATCAACTCCAGTTCGGCGAGCAGTTGCTGCGAGCCGAGGTAGTCGCGGCCCGGCACGTGCGGCGCGGCATCGTCGATCCGCCGGGTCGTGTTCGCGATCTTGGTGGCGATGCAGGTCAGCTTCAGCCGGTACGGCTCGGTGGCGTTGAGGGTGATGATCCTCGGGTCGATGTCCACGACGGCGAGGTCGGCCTCGATGGACGCCAGCAGTTCCGGTGAGGCGGCCACCACGGTTGTCGAGTTGGACAGCTCGGCGGTCAGCGTCGCGAGCGCGCGGGTCACGGCTCGAGCAGCGACGTGGTGCTGCAGCCGCAGGATGTCGCTGGTGACCGCCGCCGTGACGTTCGGGTTGCCGTCGCGGTCGCCGCCGATCCAGGTGCCGAAGGTGAGCGGGCGGCACTCGTGGCCGAACTGCGCACCGTGGCTCGCGAGCTCGTCGGCGAGATCGGCCAGCAGGTCCGGCAGCGTGTCGTCGACGAGTTCCTGCAGGTAGTAGATGACGTTGCGCGCCTCGTCGACGGGGGTCGGTCGGTGCTGGCGCAGCTCGTCGGTCTGCCAGATCAGGTCGATGATCTCGGCAAGTGCGCGGTCCTGACGGGCGCGCGCGGCGCTGCCGGGTTCGGTCGCGACGGTGAGGATGTCGGCCACCCGGCGCAGCTTGGTCAGCACCGAGCGCCGGCTGGCCTCGGTCGGGTGCGCCGTGAACACCGGGCGCACCGCGAGCTCGCGCACCGCCTCGGCCAGCCGCTGCGCGCCGAGCCCGTCCGAGACCGCGGCGACCGAACTGGCCAGCCAACCCTGTTCGGCGGGACGGGCGCGCAGCCCGCGCACCCGGTGCACCTGCTCGGCGACGTTCGCCAGGTGGAAGTAGTCGGCGAACGCGCGCACCAGGGTCGCGGCGACGTCGGCCGGCAACTCGGCGAGCAGCGCTCGGGCCTGCTCGCGGGAGCCGTCGCCGTCGGAGGTCTTGCCTTGTTTGGTCAGCGTGCGCACCTGCTCGACCAGCGCCAGGGCCGAATCGCCCTGTTGGCGCACGAGGGACTCACCGAGCAGCGCCGCGACGCGGCGCACGTCGGCACGTAACGCGGCGCCTTCGTCCTCGGTGTCTGCCGGGTAGGTCGGCACGGGCGGGGTGGACGGGTCGGGCCGGCTCGCTACGCGCACCGGTCCAGTCTTCCAGCAGCGGCAACCGCGCTCGGCGGCGCACGGCCCGGCGAACGGATCGCGATGCGCGACACGACAGGGGCGGATGCTGCGGATGCCAAGGCGCCCAGGCGGTCGATCGGGGGAACGACCGCCTGGGCGCAAAGACCACTCTACCTGCTGAAGCCGCAAGATCGTGCATCGGCGCGAGGCGTTGTGGCCGGTCCCACGCGTGCGGCCCGGGGGAGCGCCACCGACGCGGCGTCCGGCCGCCGTCGAGAACGATCACGAACAGAGACTTGACAACGAGTTTGTTTCTGCGGAAGATATTTCCATTCTCAGTGATCGCCTGGATGTCGGTTAGGGTCGGGGGGCCGAATCGGCATCGCGGTGACACTGGGGCGGCCGGCCCGGGCGTTCGTGCGGGCCGGCCGATCTGCCTCACCGGCCGTGCGAGGTGGCAGGTTCTGCACCGCTCGACGCTGTCGCCGGGCACCACGTGTACAGCTCGTCCCGGCAAGACGGACCTTTCGGTACGGCACCAGGACACATCCGGACACGGCGTGCGGTAACGGCTTCCCAACATGGGGCGCCAAGCGATATAACTCAAGGGTCGCTTCGTTGATCACGAACGTGGTGAGCGACGGGCGACAGTGTCGGGGGACGCTGCTCGCCCCGCTCCGCGGAGCGGGCAGCGACAAGTTGGGGGAACGCGGTACGCCGCAAGGCGCGCTGCACATCGGGGGAACATGTTCATCGGGGGCCTTGAGGCCGCCGAGGGGGGGACAACCACGCTAGCCGCCCACGGGCGAGCTGGTCACACGTTGTCCGCCTCTGCGGCGACGGACGTACGTCAGAGTTCACTTTCGGCATCGCGCGCGGCTACCGCGCGTACGCGCGATGCCACCAGGGCGCGGATGCCGCGCCGCCATGCGCCGTTGCTCATCGTGGGCGATCTGGTGTGTGCCACGCTGGGCGTGCTGCTGGCCTGCGTGCTGCGGCCGCACCACTTCGATCTGGGCTCGGTCTCGCTCGCGCTCGCCGTCGCTGCGCCGATCGGCTGGGTGGTGCTCGTCGCGCTGAACCGCGGCTACGAGGTGCGCTTCCTGGGTGCCGGCAGCAGCGAGTTCGCGCGGCTGTTCTACGCGTTCTTGCAGTGCGTGGCGCTGATGACCTTCGGCTCGTACGCGGTCGACCCGCACGCCACGCGCGATCTGACCGTGCTCGCGCTGCCGGCCACGCTGCTGTGCAGCCTGGCCTACCGGGCTGTCGGACGCACCTGGCTGCACCGCCGCCGCGCTCGCGGGCAGTCGGTGATCGGAGTGGTCGCCGTGGGCAGCCCCGAGGCGGTGGCCCAGTTCGCCGACACGATGCGCGAGAACAGTGCAGCCGGCATGCGCGTCGTCGGCGCGTGCGTGTCGGGCGCCGAGCGCCGGGCGACACGCGCCCTGCGTGAACGGGACATCCCGGTGATCGGCGATCTCGACTCGGTGCTGCAGGCGGTGGCCGACTCGGGCGCGCAGCGCGTGGCGGTCCTGTCCGGTGACACCGCCGCCCTGTCGGTGCGCCGCATCGCCTGGCAGCTCGAGGGCGCCGACGCCGAACTCGTCGTCGTGCCCGGCATCGAGGACGTGTCCGGCCGGCGGCTGCACATCCAGCCGGTGGCGGGCGTGCCTCTGCTGCACGTCGACGAACCCCAGTTCGGCGGTGTCGGCCGCGCGATCAAGTCGATCTTCGACCGGACGGCTGCACTGCTCGGCCTGCTGATCCTGTCTCCGGTCCTGTTGCTGCTCGCGCTGCTCGTCAAGCTCACCAGCGAGGGGCCGGCGCTGTTCGTGCAGACCCGGGTCGGCCGGGACGGCCGGACCTTCCGGATGATCAAGTTCCGCTCGATGTACTCCGGCGCGGAGCGTCAGGTCAGCGAGCTGAAGAACCGCAACGAGGCAGCCGACGGCCTGCTGTTCAAGATCCGCAACGACCCTCGCGTGACGCCGGTTGGGCGGTTCCTGCGCAAGTCGTCCCTGGACGAGTTGCCCCAGCTGTTCAACGTGCTCACCGGCTCGATGTCCCTCGTCGGCCCGCGCCCGGCGCTGCCGAGCGAGGTCGCGCAGTACGGCCAGACGGTGTACCGCCGGCTGCTCGTCAAACCGGGACTGACCGGGCTGTGGCAGGTCAGCGGTCGCAGTGACCTGTCCTGGGAGGAGTCGGTACGGCTCGACCTGCACTACGTGGAGAACTGGTCACTGGCGCTCGACGTGTCCGTGCTGGTGCGCACCGCACGGGTCGTGTTCAGCGCAGCGGGGGCCTATTGATGAGCTTGTCGATCCAGACCCGCAGTGGCGAAGGGGCGTCCGTCGGGGGGACGCTCCTTCACCGCTGTGCTCACCCACCTGACCCGCGCGCAGCGAGCTCGCCATGAGCCGCGCCCGGATCGCCCGGCGCCGCATCCGTTGCCGCGCCGACCAGGTGATCACATACTGCGCCGCTTGCGGCGCACGCATCCGGCGGCGCGAGGATGTCTAACGCCTTCCCCCTGCGTTGGCTCCTCGCGTCGCCCCTGCGTCCGGCCGGTGACGGACGCGGGGCCCGTACGGCTACTACCCGGCCCTTGCCGAGATCGAGGCGGCCAGTGCGGCGCGCCAGGGGCGGGGTGCGGTGAGGCCGAGATCGGTCCACGATCGGGTGGCGAGCACCGACCACGCCGGCCGCGGCGCCGGCCTGGTGAACTGCGCGCTGGACACCGGCCGGACCCGGTCCGGGTCGGCGCCGGCGAGCGCGAACGTCGCGCGCGCCAGGTCGAACCACGAGGCCGTGCCGGCGTTCACGTAGTGCAGCGTCGCGGCGGGCACATCGCTGTGACCCAGCTCGATCAGCGCACCGGCCAGGTCGCCGACCCACGTCGGTGAGCCGACTTGGTCGGACACCACGTCCACCGTGGGCCGCTCGTGCTCGAGCCGCAGCATGGTGTCGACGAAGTTCGGTCCCGGGCCGCCGTGTACCCACGCGGTGCGGACCACGAACGCGCGATCCGGCAGCGCGGCCCCAACCGCCAGCTCACCGGCCAGCTTGGTGCGGCCGTACGCCGTGCGCGGTGCGGGCGTCGCGTCGACCTCGTACGGCTCGTGCGCGGTGCCGTCGAACACGTAGTCGGTCGAGACGTGCAGCAGCCGGCCGCCGTGCCGGGCGAGCGCGGTGGCCAGGTTGCCGGGGCCGGTCGCGTTGACCGCGGTCGCGGTGGCCTCGTCCGTCTCCGCTGCGTCCACTGCCGTGTACGCCGCGGCGTTCACGACCACGTCCGGACGCAGCCGGCTGATCGCGGCGTCGACGTCCTCGCCGTTCGTGATGTCCAGTTCGGCGCGGGGCATGGCGGTGACGCGCGCGCCGGCCGCGGTCAGCCGCCGCACCAGGTGGTGCCCCAGCTGGCCGGCGGCGCCGGTGACCAGCCAGTGCCGGTCCGTGGTCACCGGTTCACTCACTGACCGGCTTCGGCGTAGCGGGCCTCGACCGCGTCCTTGGCCGCCTGCCACCACTGCCGGTGCTGCTCGTACCAGGCGATCGTCTGGGTCAACCCGGCGCGCAGATCGGTGTACGCCGGCTCCCAGCCGAGCTCGGAGCGCAGCAGGCTCGCGTCGATCGCGTAGCGCAGGTCGTGCCCGACCCGGTCGGTGACCTGGTCGTACCAGTCGGCCGGCCTGCCCATCAGCTCGAGCACGGTGCGAAGCACGTCGCGGTTGTTGCGCTCGCCGTCCGCGCCGATCAGGTACGTCTCGCCGATCCGTCCGCGCTCGATCACCGCCCACACCGCCGTGTTGTGGTCATCGACGTGGATCCAGTCGCGGACGTTCTCGCCCGCGCCGTACAGCTTGGGCCGGATCCCGCTGAGCACGTTGGTGATCTGGCGCGGGATGAACTTCTCGATGTGTTGGTAGGGCCCGTAGTTGTTCGAGCAGTTCGACAGCGTCGCGGCCACGCCGAACGAGCGCACCCAGGCGCGCACCAGCAGGTCCGAGCCGGCCTTCGTGGAGCTGTACGGGCTGGACGGGTTGTACGGCGTGCTCGGCGTGAACTTCGCCGGGTCGTCCAGGGCGAGGTCGCCGTAGACCTCGTCGGTGGAGATGTGGTGCAGCCGCACACCGTGCCGTCGCACCGCCTCCAGGATCGTGAACGTCCCGACCAGGTTCGTCCGGACGAACGGGCTCGGGTCGCGCAGCGAGTTGTCGTTGTGCGACTCGGCGGCGAAGTGCACGACCACGTCGCAGCGGCGCACCAGGTCGTCGACCAGCGTGGCGTCGGTGATGTCGCCGTGGACGAACTCGAGCCGCTCCTGCACATCGGCGAGGTTGTCCCGGCTGCCGGCGTAGGTCAGCGCGTCCAGCACGGTGACGGCGACGTCGGGCCGGGTCTGCAAGGTCAGCCGGACGAAGTTGGTGCCGATGAACCCGGCGCCGCCGGTGACGAGCACCCGCATGCGATCAGCCCTTCCGGTGCAGGTCGGCGAACAGGGGCGCGGTGCGGTCCTTCTCCGACAGTGCCGCCGGGTCGGACGGGTCGAACGGCAACGGCCAGGGGATGCCCAGCTGCGGGTCGAGCGGGGTCACGGCCACGCCGGCCATACCCGGCGCCCACTCCGCGTCGAAGCAGTACAGGTACTGGCAGCCGCCCTCGGACACCGCCTGGAATCCGTTGCAGACGCCGGGAGGCACCAGGAACTGCACGCCCACGGTGAGCGGCATGGTGACCAGCGTGCCGTAGCTGGACGAGGCCGGACGGGCGTCGAGGTACACGCCGAACGCCTCGCCGTGCGCCACGCCCACCAGCTTGGTCATCGACTCCCCGTGCAGCCCGCGGATGGCGCCGCGTGCCGTCCACGTCAGGTTCACCTGCTCCCACTGCGCGGGCAGTTCGGCGTCGAGGCAGGCGTAGGCGGACGCGCGGAAGAACTCGCGCACGGTGCCGCGCTCGTCGGTGGCCGCCCGCGTCTGCAGTCGCCACAGGCCCGCGATCTGCGTCCGTTCGGCCGCGAGCGGGGTGAGCCGGACGCTCACGCGGACCGTCCGTTGCCGGCCAGGTACTCCGCCGCAGCCTGCCGCACGTACTCGCCGTAGCCGGACTTGCCCATCGCTTCGCCCAACTCCAGCGCGCGCTCGGGCGTGATGAAGTCATGCAGCATCGCGATCTCCTCCAGGCAGGCGATGGTGATGCCCTGGCGACGCTGCAGCACCTGGACGAACTGGCCTGCGTCCAGCAGCGAGTCCTGCGTGCCGGTGTCCAGCCAGGCCGCGCCGCGGCCGAGGTCCACCAGGCGGGCCTGGCCGTTCTTCAGGTAGCACCGGTTGAGGTCGGTGATCTCCAGTTCGCCGCGCGGGGACGGTTGCAGCGACTCGGCGAAGCCGGTGACCTGGTCGTCGTAGAAGTACAGGCCGGTGATCGCGATGTTGGACGGTGGCTGCGCCGGCTTCTCCTCGATGTCGAGCAGGGTGCCGTCGTGCCCCAGGACGGCCACGCCGTAGCGCTCCGGATCGCTCACCCGGTAGCCGAACAGCGTGCAGCCGCCGTCGGTTTCGATGGCTGTGGTCGCCGCGGCCAGTTGCCCGCCCAGCCCGTGACTGAAGAAGATGTTGTCGCCCAGTACCAGCGCGGCGCTGTCGCCGGCGATGTGTTCGGCGCCGATCAGGAACGCCTGGGCCAGACCGTCCGGGGAGGGCTGCACCGCGTAGCTCAGCGAGATGCCCCACTGCGCACCGTCGCCGAGCAGCCCGACGAACTGGCCGCGATCCTGCGGCGTGGTGATGATCAGGATGTCGCGGACGCCGGCCAGCATCAGCACCGAGATCGGGTAGTAGATCATCGGCTTGTCGTAGACCGGCAGCAGTTGCTTGCTGACGACGCGAGTGATCGGGTGCAGCCGGGTGCCGGTGCCGCCGGCCAGAACGATCCCCTTCACGGCCAGCACTCTAGCGGGCGCGTCCGGCGCCCTGCTTCGACTTCCTCATCCGGACCAAACACGGTATAAATGAGCAGCCGCATGCTTTATCGGGCCGGGACGACCGGACTCGGGCAGGCGATGAATCGGGGGATTCGATGGCGCTGTATCACTTCGCGTGCGCGCGCCACCTGGTGGGTAGCGCCCGGCAACTGAGGTTGCGCGGGCGCTGACTCGCTGTTTTTTCGGGGGATTCGGGGGAATCACGTGAAGATCGCGCTCGTCGGCACGCGCGGTGTGCCGGCTCGCTACGGCGGGTTCGAGACCTGTGTCGAGCAGGTCGGGCTGCGCCTGGTCAAGGCCGGCCACGAGGTCGTCGTCTACTGCCGCACGGCCGAGAGCGAGCCGAGGCCCACCGAGCACGAGGGCATGCGACTGGTGCACCTGCCGGCTCTTCGCAAGAAGTCGCTGGAAACGCTGAGCCATTCGGCGCTGTCCACGCTGCACACTATGCGGCACAAGCCTGATGCCGCGATCGTGTTCAACTCGGCGAACGCGGTGTTCCTGCCGATGTTCCGCGCCCGCGGGATCCCGGTCGCCACGCACGTCGACGGCCTGGAGTGGAAGCGCACCAAGTGGCAGGGCGCCGGGCGCGCGTACTACCGGATGGCCGAGTCGCTCGCGGTGCGCTGGTCCGACGCGCTGATCGCCGACGCGCAGGGCATCGCCGACTACTACGACGCCGAGTTCGGCGCGGCCACCGAGCTGATCGCCTACGGCGCACCCATCCTCGCCGGGGAGCGTTCGGACCGGATCGCCGAGGTCGGCCTCGCCCGGCACGGCTACCACCTGGTGGTGGCCCGGTTCGAACCGGAGAACCACGTGCACGTCATCGTCGACGGCTACCGGCGCAGCAGTGCCCGGCTGCCGCTGGTGGTCGTGGGCTCTGCCCCGTACTCGGACGGCTACACGGCGTCGCTGCACGCACTCGCCGACGAGCGGGTGCGGTTCCTCGGCGGTGTGTGGGACCAGGAGCTCCTTGACCAGCTCTACGCGAACTCGGCGACCTACCTGCACGGGCACTCCGTCGGCGGCACCAACCCGTCGCTGTTGCGCGCGCTCGGCGCCGGCGCTTCGACGATCGCCTACGACGTGAACTTCAACCGCGAGGTGCTGCTCGACACCGGTCGCTACTTCGCCGATGCCGTCGCAGTGACCGCCGAACTCGAGCTCGCCGAGGCCGATCCGGAGAGCACCCGGAAGCGCGGGCTCGCGGCGCGCGCCTCGGCCTATCGCTATGACTGGGACGACGTAGCGCAGCGCTACGAGGCGTTGTGCCAGCTACTGGCTTCGGGCAAGTCCGGTCGTACCGCGCGCCCGTCCGGCCGGCGGAACGCGCTTGGCCGTTCACGCGGCGATACAGCGGAGCCACGCGTCGTGCCTTCTTGTTCGGACGGCTAGCTCGACCGGCCGTGTGCAGCATGAAGCGCTTGTATGCTCGTCAATATTCGAGCGGCACCATCGGATCATCATGGATGCGAACCTAGGGGGGAACCATGTTGCAGTATCCCGTCGCACCCGGGCTGTTCGAGCGTCGCGCCGAGTTGGCCGATACGTTCAACTCGGCCGTGCCATGTCGGCATGTCGTCATCGACGACTTCCTCGACGCCGAGTACGCGCAGCGGTTATACGAAGATCTGCCGCAGCCTGACGAGATGCCAAAGTCGCGCGACTACATGTTCAGTGACAAGCGCGAACTATCCACGCTTGACAGGCACTCGGAGATCTCCCGTCAGCTGCATGACGTCTTCATGAGTAAGGAATTCGCAGAGTTCTTGGAGCCGCTTGCGCGTCACGAGGTCTTCATCGACCCAGAATACGTCGGTGGGGGCTTTCATGCCGGTGCGGAAGGCAGCTTCCTTGACCTGCACTGCGACTTCAACATTCACCCCGCGCACCAGGATTGGCTCCGGGAGTTCAACATATTGCTGTACCTCAACCCGGGCTGGCAGCCTGAGTGGGGAGGTCACTTGCTACTCACGGACGACCCGTCCGTGCCGACGATCGAGGTCGAACCGAGGTTCAACCGCCTTGTGATCATGGAGTCGACCGACCGGTCGTTCCACGGTTACAAGCGCATCAGTTTTCCGCCTGGTCGCTCACGGCGCTCGATCGCTGCCTACGCCTACTCGATCGTGCCGGTTGGCAGCATCTCGCGCCACACGACCAATTGGGTACCTCGGGACGGCAGCCCCTTCAAGCGGGTGCTAGCCAAGAACTGGAACTGGATCGTGCTTACCAAGAACAAGTTCTTTGGTAGTGGCACTCTCAAGAACCGCCGATAGCAGCTTGACCGTTCATCCGTTTCTCTTCGTTCATCCGTCCGACGAGCTTTACGGCGCCGATCGCATGCTCCTGGAGATGCTGGCAGCGTTGCCAAAAGAACAGCCTACAGAGGTGTGGCTACCTACCGATCTCGTCCATCCGGTTGCTCCACTGTGCGCCGAAATCGCTGCTCTCGGAATCACTGTTCGGCACGTGGACTTGCCGGTTCTGCGCCGTGCCTACCGTGCGCCGGGTGCGTTGTTCGCGCTTCAACGACGCTGCCGCGCGTTCGCTAGGGAACTGCGTCTGGTCAAGGCGGCGACCGTGTACTGCACAACCAGCGCAACATTCCTGGCGGCGGCGGTCGCCCGCCACGTCGGCGTTCCGTGCGTCGTCGGACACGTTCAGGAGATCTGGACGCGCGGCGACAGGCGTATTCTCGCTCCGCTGGCGCGACATTGTGAGCGCCTGGTTGCGATCTCCTCGCCGGTCGCGGAGTCGCTCACACCGCGCCTGCGTGCACGTACGTCCATCGTCCCGAACGCAACCCCCGAACCGGCTACGCGCACCCCGCTCGATGACCATGCCGGACCGCTTCGCTTTGTGATTGCGAGCCGGTGGAACGGTTGGAAGGGTCACCGAACGCTACTTGCGGCGTGGGACCGGCTTACCACGTCTGCACAGCTGGTCATCTTGGGTGGGCCGCCACCGAGCGGTGAGAGCGTCGACGTGCACGCCATGGTCGCAGGCCTGCGTCGTCCTGAGACGGTGAGCGTTGTCGGGGAGGTCGTCGACCCTTCGGCCTTCATCGATGCGGCCGACGTCGTACTCGTGCCGTCCGACCAGGCTGAGCCATTCGGGTTGGTCGCCATTGAAGCGTTCGCGATGGGACGCCCGGTCATCGGGAGCGCCGCAGGAGGATTGCGCGACATCATCACGCCGCAGCAGGATGGGTGGCTTTTTCCGCCGGGTGACGTCGATGCCCTCGTCGGACTGCTGTCCGGTTTGACTCGATCCGAGGTCACCGCTGCGGGGAGTGAGGCGCGGCGAACGTACCAAGACCGATACAAGAGTGAGAGCTATGCCGTGCGGTGGCGCAAAGCTGTGTTCGATCAATGACCGGTATGGAGTGCTGGCGCGGCTAGTGTGAGCACCACGTCGGCGATGCCGCGCTCAGCGCCGAAAACGCGCTTCGCGAATCGCAGATCCGTGGGTGAGGGCTTCGCCGAGGGTGCGCGCCGCCAAGCCGCGCTCGCGGTACGCATCGAGGATGCCGAGTGCGACCTGACCGCGGTCCACCGTGGGAGCCGGTCCGTTGGCGACGCTATCCCTTGCATCGGCGAAGCCGTCATGGCACAGCACGATCGATCCGGCGTGCACCGTCTCGTGAACGCGCGCGACCCGTGCCTCGTCTGCCATCGGCTTCCAGTCCCAGCTACTGCAGCCCCACAGGACGGGCGTCAGGCCGGCGCGCCGCATCGCCATCCACGTCGCGGGTGTCTGCGCGCCGTATGGGGGGCGGATCCAGCGCACCGGCCGTCCCGTGCGGTCTTCCAATTCAGCGCGGCCGGCAGCAGATCGCTGGCGGACCTCGGCTGCTGAGAATGAGGTCAACCGACGGTGATCAAGGCCGTGCAGTGCGATCTCGTGACCCGCGGCGACGACCTCACCGAGCAGGCTGGGATACAAGCGGGCGCGGCTCACGAGAACGAAGAAGGTTGCTCGCGCGTCGTGCGTGGCGAGTGCGGCCAAGACACGTTCGGTCCCGCCCGGCTCTGGTCCGTCGTCGTAGGTGAGCACAGCCGTGGGGACCGTCGTTCGTACAGCGACCACCGAGCCAACGGGCGCGGCCAGGCGCCGGACCCGCCTCTTGAGCCTTGCAGGATCCGAGGATGAAGCCGACGCGGTCATTCGATCAGGCCTCCCGAGCCGCGCTGCGCGCGTATTCGTCGAACCGCGCACCCCGCGCTCCTGCCAGCATGCCTTGGCCGCGACGGAGGGTGCGCATACCTCGTGCCTCATGCCGCTCTATGCCGAATAGCCGACCAATTCCGAACCTGACTCCGCCGCCGGCGATTCGCAGCGAGCCGTGTGCCGCGTACCGAAGTCGTGACAGGTAGCGTCGCGCCGCAGTGTCGGCGAGATATTGATCGGCAATCGCAGTGCAGTTACCCACCCGCCATGCGCGCTGCAGCACCCAGTTGCGAGTTGCTCGCTCTGGCGATACGAAGTCGTCGGCGACCGATTCATCGCACCACAAGATCCGACCGCCGCGCCGTACGATCAGCCGGCTGAACAGTGTGTCCTCACCGCCGCTCAGTCCCAGTCGCGGGTCGAAGCGCACGTCAAGCGCGCGAACTTGTCGAAGGTCAAGAAGCAGGTTCCCAGCCGCCGCGACGGCCATTCCCGTGCCTGTCCGTCGTCGGGCGCGGTTGAAGAAGCCGCCGGCCACCACCCAGCTGTCAGCGTCGTCGGGAACATTGAAGAACACTCGTCCCATGACTGCCGCCGGGCGCGTCGGCAGCCACGTGTCGATCAGCGCGCTGAGCCAGCCAGGCCGTGGCACCTCGTCATCGTCGATGAACGACAGCAAGTCCGCATCTCCGGCCTCGTCCAACGCACGGTTGCGACCGGCACTAATACCGGGGGCCGGTTCGTGCACGTAACGCACGCGATCGTCCCCGAGACCCTCGACCGCTGATCGCGCGCTGGCGGCGGGATCATTGTCGACGACAAGTACCGTCCCCGTGACACGCCCATCGGCGTCCATCTCTCGCACCTGGGCGAGGATCGCGTCAAGGCTGACTAGCAATCGATCGGGTCGCTGATAGGTCAGGACGCCGACGACGAGCGTGTGCAACGGCATCCCTCCATGGGCTGACGCGCGCAGCTGCGCGACAGCAAGCGCTCTCCGATGACCGGAGCGATCGTATGTGGCCGGCTGATCTTCATCCACTCGTCCGACGGACTCTACGGTGCCGACGAACGGCCGGACCGGTTGACAAGCCGAAGCGGCGGGCGCGTCGCGAATGTCCGGACGTCCGTTCGTCGCGTGAGGTCCGTGTAGAGGGCATCAGTCGGACATCCCACGACGCATCTGGCGCTAACGCGGATTTCAACCTATGATCTGGAAGGTCGGCCCGCGCCTAGGCGCTGCCGCCACGCATTCGGGGGAATGATTCGGGGGAATCGGCAAATGCAGGCTCTGTCTGCTGTGCTACGCCGCACAGTTTTTCTACCTGTTCAGGTCACGGGAGTTGCGGTGCTCTGCGCCGCCGTCCTCGTCGGCTGCACGGCCGGCGCGAACACGCATCGGGCCGCGGCACCAAGTGCGGCGACGACTGCCTCGGGACCCTCGGCGGCGGCAGAAAAGTCTACCCCCCGTCCGCATGCTGCTACTACTCCCGTAGCGCCGCCTCAGCCCGGCAACATCCATCAGAACGTGCGCGCTGAGAAGGTGATCACCAGACCACCGGTGGCGTTGCACGCTGTTGCTGATTTCGGAACTGGAGTTTCCGCGCGGATAACATCGATCAAGGCCGTCAAGGTTCAGGCCGTCGGGCCGGGCTCTGTTTCCGGCCCCGGCCTGAACGTCGTCATCCAGGTCACGAACCACACGGCGAAGGCGCTCAATCTCAACAACGCGGTTGCGAGCGTTGCCAGCGCTGATGGCACGCCCGGCGTGCTGATGGTATTCACGCCGAACGAGGGCGGCGACGAGGACATCCCGCTACCGGGGCCGGACAGCTTCTCGCATCCGATGAACGGCTCGCTACTTCCGCGGGCGACAGCTAGCGGTACCTACGTCTTCACGATTCCGGTCGTCAATCGCAATCCGATCACCGTCAGTTTCAGCTACGCCGGTGGCGGTCCGGTAGTGCTCTTCAAGGGGGACGCTTCATGAGCAGGCGCGCAGCATCACTGGTCGCCGCAGCGGCCACGGTTCTCGGCGGGCTGGTCGCGCCACTCGCGCTCGGTGTCGGCCCTGCCGCCGCCGACACGGTGTCGGGACCGCCCCCCGTCATTCAGCGCACGCCGAGCGCGGTCACCGCTGACGGGCTGCCGACCGTGCAGATCGACGGCGTGGTCTGGTCCTTGGCTGTCGTCGGGAACACCGCCTACGCCGGCGGCAGCTTCGCGAACGCGCGACCCGCCGGCGCAGCGCCGGGTACCAACCTCACGCCGCGGAACAACCTGCTGTCGTTCAACCTGAGCACGGGCGTCCTGAACAACTCCTTCGCGCCGTCCCTCAACGCACAGGCTCTGGTGGTCACGGCATCGCCGGACGGATCGCGCATCTATGTCGGTGGTAGCTTCACGACCGCAAACGGCGTGCTGCGCGACCGCATCGCCGCGTACAGTACGGCCACCGGCCAGCTGATCTCGAGCTTCGCGCCGAACCTCGACGCGACGGTCAACGCGATCACCGCCACAAACACGACCGTGTACGTCGGCGGAAACTTCTCGCGCGCCAACGGTGTGCCGCGCAGCCGACTGGCCGCCTTCAGCGCCGCAGACGGCTCTGTGCTCGGCTGGGCGCCGACAGCGGACGACAGCGTCAAGACGATGGTTCTGACTCCGGACAACAGCCGGGTCATCGTCGGCGGGATGTTCCTCAACCTTAACGGCTCGACGGCGTACGGCTTGGGCGCCCTCGACGCGAACAACGGCACACTGTTGCCGTGGGCTGCCACCAGTCTGATCCAAGAGGGCGGCTCCGGATCGTCCATCGCCGACCTCAGCACCGACGGAACCTCCATCTACGGCGTGGGCTGGGCCTTCGGCTCGAACATATCCACCCTGGAAGGCGGATTCTCGGCCGACCCGAACTCGGGAACCCTTAACTGGATCGAGAACTGCTGGGGCGACGTCTATAACATCTTCGGCGTCAACGGGACCGTCTACAACGTCGGCCACAACCACGGCTGCACGGCGGTGAACGGGTTCCCCGACACGAACCCGCGCAACTTCCACCGTTCCATGGCGTTCACCGCGCAGGCGACCGGAACGCTCGGACACGACATCGGCAACCCCGACTCGCACAGCACGGACTTCTACGGTCAGCCTGCGCCGTCCATCATGGACTGGTGGCCCGACCTCGACATCGGCTCCTACACCGGTATGGACCAGGGTCCGTGGGCAGTTCGTGGCAACTCGCAGTACCTCGTTCAAGGCGGCGAGTTCCAGCACGTGAACGGCGTCGCCCAGCAGGGTCTGGTGCGGTTCGCGGTGTCGTCCATAGCACCGAACAAGCAGGGCCCACGGCTGTTGTCCGCTCAGCTGGCACCCAACCTCGTCGCACGATCAAGTTCGTCGGTCCGGGTCGCGTGGAGCACGGACTGGGACCGCGACGACAAGACCCTCACCTACACGCTGCAACGTGACGGCGTGGATGTGTACACGACGACGGCCGACGGACAGTTCTGGGATCTGCCCACAATGGGCATCATCGATACCGGGCTGAGCCCGGGCACTACGTACACCTATCGGGTGCGGGTCAACGATCCCGATGGCAACACGACGTGGGGGGCGACGTCTTCGATCACAACGCCGACCGGCTCCAGCGCGCCCGACGGTGCGTATGTCAAGGACGTATTGGGCGCTGGGGCGACCCACTACTGGCGGCTTGATCAAGCGGCAGGAAGCGTGAATTACGACTACGCAGGGTTCGACGACCTGACGCTCAACTCTGGCGTGACCCCCGGCGTGACCGGCGCTCTTCTGAACGACGCTGATACCGCATCGAGCTTCGACGGTTCGACTGGACTGGGTGCGACCAGCAACGCCGTTCCGGGGCCGAACACATTCACGGTGTCGGCCTGGTTCTCCACGACACGTTCCGGTGGTGGAAAGATCGTCGGCTTCGGAGACAAGAACTCCGGAAACAGCAGCAATTACGACCGGCACATCTACATGGACAGCGCGGGCCGTATCAACTTCGGCGTGTACAACGGCGCTTCGTTCGTCATCACTTCGCCAAGTACCTACCGCGACGGCAGCTACCATTTCGCGGTGGGGACGCTATCAAGCGCTGGCATGGCTTTGTACATCGACGGCAAGCTGATCGGCACCAATGCCGGCACGACAGTGGGGCAGAGCTACAACGGCTACTGGCGGGTCGGGGGCGACTCGACGTGGAGTGGAAACCGTTACTTCAACGGCAGCATCGACGACGTCGCGATCTACCCCACCGCGCTCAGTGCGGCACAGATTCGCCAGCAATACGTCGACAGCGGACGCACGATCGTCGGCAGCACGGCGCCCTCGGACGGCTACGGCAGCACAGTCTGGAACGACTCGCCTGCCCTGTACTACCGGCTCGACGAGACCTCCGGAACCACGGCCACGGACCGGTCTGGCAACACCAACAACGGTAGCTTTGCCGGCGGATACACCCTCGGCGTCGCAAGTCCGGTGAGCGGAGCCGGACACACGGCGGTCACTTTCGACGGCACGACGGGCACCCTCGCGTCGGGCGCCCAGACCGCCGGGCCGAACGTCTACTCCGAGGAACTGTGGTTCAACACGACATCTACGTCGGGCGGCAAGCTAATCGGCTTCGGCAACGCACGCACGGGCAGCAGTTCAAACTATGACCGCCACGTGTACATGCTCGCTTCTGGTCAGCTCGTGTTCGGTACATACACCGGACAGATCAACGTGGCGACCTCGAGTGGCACTTACAACGACGGGAAATGGCACTACGTTGTCGCGACACAGGGCGCGGATGGAATGTCCCTGTATGTGGACGGGCAGCTAGTAGCCACCAACCCGCAAACGCAGGCGCAGAGCTTCAACGGTTACTGGCGGATTGGGGGTGACAATCTCAATGGCTGGGGTGCGAACAACGCCTACTTCGCCGGCACGATCGATGAGGCGGCGGTCTATCCGACCGAGCTCACGCCTGCCCAGGTGTCTGCGCACTACTTCTCCTCTCCCGCGGCTGTGAACGCACCGCCGGTCGCTTCCTTCACCTCTTCCACCAACGGGGCGAGCGCGGCGTTCGACGCGACGGCGTCCTCGGACCCGGATGGGACGATCGCAAGCTACGCGTGGGACTTCGGCGACACGGCGAGCGGTGTTGGTGTAACGCCATCGCATACGTACGCGGCCAGCGGCACCTATCACGTCACGCTCACAGTCACTGACAACCTGGGGGCGACAAACTCCGTCACGCACGACGTCTCGGTGACTGTGCCAGCGAACCAACCTCCGGCTGCGGCCTTTACTTCATCGTGCAGCAACCTGGGTTGCTCGTTCGATGCTGGGGGCTCCTCCGACCCTGACGGATCGGTGGCGTCGTACGCATGGGATTACGGCGACAGTTCGGCTGCCGGCTCCGGTGCGACGCCGCAGCACACCTACGCGTCGGGTGGCACCTATCACGTGACTCTGACTGTCACCGACAACCAGGGCGCAACCGGGACGGTGACGCACGACGTGACCGTCGCACCGCCGCCGAACCAGCCGCCCACGGCTGCGTTCACCTCGTCGATTGACCTGCTCACTGCGAGTTTGGACGGCTCCGGTTCATCCGACCCGGACGGCTCGATAGCGTCGTACTCCTGGGACTTCGGGGACGGTTCCGGAGCCGGGTCGGGCGCGACCACGCAGCACCTCTACTCGGCGCCGGGCTCGTATCAGGTCACGCTGACCGTGACGGACAATGACGGTGCCTCCGCCTTCATCACGAAGACGGTCACGGTCACGACGGTGGTTGCTGCTGACGCATTCGGTCGAACGGTGTCCACTGGTTGGGGCACGGCAGACAGCGGAGGACCATGGACGCTCACCGGTACCGCGAGCAGGTTCTCGGTCGGCAGCGGTGTCGGAAAGGTCAACATCGAGGCGGGAGGCGTCGGTCCGACCGCATACCTGAACGCGGTTTCGCAGGACAACCTCAACGCTGTTGTCGACGCCTCGGTGAGCCAATCCTCCGGCAACGGTGATTACGTTCAGCTGATCGGTAGGCACAGCGGCACGAGTGACTACCGGCTCAAGGTGATCTATCGCGCGGACGGAACCGTTCAGGCGTTGATGTCCAAGGTCGTCAGCGGTACGGACACCACCCTGCGGTCGCTTGTCATACCCGGTCTCACCTACGTCGCGGGCGCGCCGCTGCGCATACGGTTCGTCGTGTCGGGGAATGGCACCGCCACCAGCTTGTCGGGAACGGTATGGCGCGTCGGGGCCACTGAGCCGGCTTCACCGCAGATCTCGGTGACTGACTCCACCGCGGCGCTCCAGTCGGCGGGAAGTTTCGGCATCCAGTCCTACATATCTGGCAACTCGACGGCTGTGCCGGTGGTGTACACCTATGACAACCTGACGGTCACGACCTCGTGACCCCGGTGTAGCGGGGCGGCCGTCGGTCATCGATCATGGTCCTGTTACGGAGGTAAAAGCGAAGGGCCGACGGTGACGCACACGATGATGCCGGCGGCGTCGCGCGTGGACGCCGTCGGCCCGAGTGACCTGATCCGTTCGCGCCTCGAGACGGCACTGATCCTGCTGGTCGGCGTGTGGTTCTTCGTGCCGCGGTTCATCCAGACTCTTTCGATCAGCAAGGAGCACATCGGTGTCGGCGGTCAGGCCCCTCCGTACACTGCGTTGGCGAGCGCGGCGCAGCGTGGTCTGTTCTATCTGACGATTGGGCTGTGTCTCTGGATCATCGTGCTGTTCTGGAGGTATTCGCCGAGCCGTCGCGGTCTCGCGCTGATTGTGTTCCTGCTGCCCTGGGCGTACCTCGTGATCCGCGACCGATATGCCGAACAGACGCCGGAGAACATCTACCGGCTGATGCCCGTGCTGGCTATCGCCCTCTGGATGCTTCGACCCAGG
Organism: Jatrophihabitans cynanchi; assembly: GCF_027247405.1. Classification (NCBI taxonomy): domain Bacteria; kingdom Bacillati; phylum Actinomycetota; class Actinomycetes; order Jatrophihabitantales; family Jatrophihabitantaceae; genus Jatrophihabitans; species Jatrophihabitans cynanchi. The sequence continues at coordinate 3,147,680 of NZ_CP097463.1, forward strand.
CTCGCGCGGCTCCAGGTCCTGGGGTACGTGGTCGGTGCCACGGTGGTGGCCAGCCTGCTGGTCGGTGTGGCACTACCCGACCACGGCGTCCTACGCAACGCAAGCGGGCAGTTCGTTTCTGTGGACAAGCAGATTCTTCCGTGGGGTTCGCTGGTTGGCGTCTTCACCAACGGCAATAACCTCGGGCAGTTCATTGCGATGGGGCTGCCCGCGGTTATGCTCATCCGTGCACGGATGGCGCGTATCGTCTTCGCTCTGTGCTGCCTCTTCGCTCTCGTGTGGAGCGCTTCGCGTGGGTCGATGCTGGCGGTCGGGCTTGCGATCCTCGCGTATCTCCTCGTATCCCGCGTTCGCGCTGGTTGGCGCGCAGCCTTTGCAGTGATCTTCCTCGGTGCCGTCTTCGCGACGACCTGCATCGTGCCACTCGTAACCACCGATCCCGCAGCGTTCACCAATCGTGGCTACATCTGGCAAGCAAGCCATGCGGCCTGGGCGCAACACCCACTAGTCGGCAACGGGAGCGACTGGTTCTCGATAGTCGGATCGTCGTCCGCGTCGCTTGGTCCGACGGTCTTCCATGCCCACAACCAGTTCCTGCAGTTGCTCGTTACCGGCGGCATCGTCCTCGCCCTGCTGGTCGGCCTTCTGATCGCTACTGCCGTGGGCGCAGCGGCCCGTCTTGCGGCGCGCGGGCGTCTTGTCGGGGTCAGCTATCTCGCCGCGTTCGGGGGCACCTGCCTGCTCGAAGTCTCACTGGTCATCGTCGACAACAGTCTGGTCTTTCCGGTGGCCGTGCTGCCGCTGTTGTTTGTCTTGTTCACGTCTGACCTCCACGAGCCGGCCGTCACGAATGCGACTGCCTGATGGTCGGATTGGGCAAGATCGCGGCGCGCGGTGCAGGCATCACCCTGATGTCCCAGGTGATTCGCTTTGCCCTGCAGTTAGGTTCGCTCACGGTGCTGGCCCGACTGCTCAGCCCACATGACTTCGGCGTCGTCGCCATGGTCACCGCGATCACGAACGTGATGGAAATTGTCCGCGACTTCGGGCTGTCCTCGGCGGCCGTCCAGGCCAAGAGACTCAACGACGCCGAGCGGACAAACCTGTTCTGGGTCAACACCGGTATTGGGACTGCCTGCGCGGTCGCAGCCGCGCTCGGCGCACCGCTCGTCGTCCGAATCTACGGAACCTCGGTCGTTGGCCCTATCGTCCTTGCCTTGGCGTGGCTGTTCATCGTCAGCGGGATCAATACCCAGTTCCGCGCCGAACTGAGTCGAAGCCTGCGGTTCAAGGCCCTTGCGGTGACCGATATAGCAGCGCAAGCGGGCAGCATTGCGGCGGCGATCTCGCTTGCCGCAGTCGGTGCCGGCTACTGGGCGATAGTCGGGCAGCAGATCACGCTTGTCCTGTTGACCTGCATATCGAACATCGTGCTGTGCAATTGGCGCCCCGGCCGTCCTCGTCGCTCGGTTTCTATCCGCCGATTCTTCCGCTTCGGTGGCGGCGTTCTCGGGACCCAGTTGATCGGTTACGCGACCAACAATCTCGACAACGTTGCCATTGGCGTCCATTCCGGTTCCGGTCCGCTCGGCCTCTACAGCCGGGCCTACCAGTTGCTGATGGTTCCGCTGACTCAGGTCAACGACCCGATGACGCGCGTAGTGCTGCCGGTGCTGTCCCGAGTCCAAGATGACGGCGAGACTTATGCCCGTTACCTGCGCAAAGCACAACTGCTCGGTTGCTATGTGCTCGCCAGCGTTTTTGCGGTCGCCGCCGGCGTCAGTGTGCCGCTGGTGACCCTACTGTTCGGGCCACAATGGAGCGGCGTCGCACCGATATTTGCTGCGCTGGCTATTGGAGGCATCTTCCGCGGCATCGGTCAGATCTCCTACTGGATGTACCTGTCCCGCGGGCGGGCGGGCGCGCAGCTCAAGCTATATCTGATCGCTCGCCCGGTCATGATCGTCATCATGATCGCCGGACTGCCGTGGGGCCCAGTGGGCGTTGCCGTCGGACACTCCATCGGCTTCTTCCTGTACTGGATCGTGTCGCTATGGGCGGCAGGACGTGCAGTTGGAACCAGCACCCGACCGCTCTTCGTCCAAGCGATCCGTACCCTTCTGGTGATCAGTGTGCCGGCCGGCGCGATCGCGTATCTCGGCGCGATGCTTGTCAGTCCAGTGCCCGCGAGCCTGGTGCTGGGCGTGGCGCTCAGCGTCGGCTACCTCGCGCTGGTCTCGCGCTTGTCGCCCCCCGAGCGAGCCAATCTACATTTCATGATCGAAGTGTTCCTGCGCCGTCGACGCATGCCCGAGGCGACAGCTCAGCACGCGCCCGCAGCGCCGGAACCGGCAGTCGTCGTCGAGCGAGACTGAGCCGCCGCGCGGCGGTACTCGCTTGCGACGTAACCGTACGCGCCGAGCGTCACCCCCGCGGCCTCCACGACCTCGACAGCCCCCCGGGCGCGGCGGTTCATGTCCCGTAGGAACGTGCCGAGCAACCAGTGCCGCGCCCCCCGGGAGACGCGAACGATCCCGCGGGCCGTCAGGTCGGCGCGCTCGCGCAGCCGTGACCAGCGGCCGGGAGCGAGGTCGAGCGCGACGCGGCTCCAGTCGTTACTGGTCCGGAACGACCGCTTGAGCACCCAGGAGCGGGTTGCCCGGCCTACTGGGATGTGGTCCACGACTTCTGCCTCGTCCACCCAGCGGATGACGCCGCCCCGTGCAACCAGTTCGTGCGTAAGTCTTGTGTCGCTCCCTCCGGTGAGCCCGTAACTGTCGTCGAACCTGAGCCCAAGTCCGCTCAGTTGCGCAATGTCGAGCAGCAGGTTGTTGGATGCCGCACCACGCAGCGACTCGCCTGTCACGTGGCGGCGTCGGTCGAAAACCCCGCTCGCAACGACCCAGGGGTCGGGTGGGCCACCGTCGAACGTGGCGACGACGGGTCCGGTGACGGCCGCACAGCGCCAGTCGGTCCAGCGCTCTACGAGCGTCGTAAGCCACTGCGGACCTGGTTCCTCGTCGTCGTCGATGAAAACCACGGCATCTGCCGATCGGCTCTCGTCGAGCGCGCGATTCCGCGCGGCGGAAATGCCAGGGTGAGGCTCGTGGACATAACGGACCACCGGAGATGCGAAGCGTCGGACGTACTGCGCGGCACCGCCATCCGGGTCGTTGTCCACCACGAGAACAGACGCAGTCGCACCCGCTGATGCAACCTGCTCGACGAGTTGTGGCAGCACGCGGGCCAGGCAATCCGGACGTCGGAATGTGGCAACCGCTACGATCACCGAAATCTGCCGCTGCTGCGTCACATCGTCCCCGTTGATCTCGTCGTCTCGCCGATCGGCATCTGTCCGTATGCTGTGGGTGCGCCGAGCGCACCGCGGGTACGAGGGTACTGGCCGGTACGATGGAGGTGCTATTGAACCGCAGCCTCGCCTGACGGGCGGAGCTGCCGACTTGGGTACCGCGCCGGAGAGCGAGAACTGTGGACTTTCGCGGCTTTTTCCTCGCGATTCGCAAGCGCTGGTGGGCGGTTGTACTCCTAACAGCAATCGGCGCCGCAGCGGCGGTAGGAATCACGAGCCGGCAGGCAGAGCAATACCGCAGCTCGGTGACGTTCTTCCTCTCGACGCCCACGGCAGAGCCGGGGCAGGCGTACCAAGCGAGCCTCTATGCCCAGCAGCTCGTCAACTCGTACGTGAAGTTGCTCGGCAGTGATGAGCTTGCCCGCCGGGTGATCGCGGATGCCGGCCTCCAGGCGAGTCCCCAGTCCGTAGCCGCAAAGATCAGCGGAACGGCCGATCTGAACACCGTGCTGATTACGGCCCGCGCAACCGATTCGACTCCGGCGGCCGCACGCCGGCTGTCGACAGCGGTGGCTGCCGTGTTCGGCCCCATGGTCAGCTCGCTGAACAACAACGCTGCGAGCGCCGGCACGCCGTCCATCGTGTTGTCAGTGGTATCGGGGCCGACCAACCCGGTCAAGATAGCGCCGCGCCGCACCCTGAATTACCTTCTCGGCATCCTCGGGGGCCTGATTGTGGGCCTTGCGGTTGCAGCGTTGCGTGAACTGCTCGACACGTCCATTCGATCCGATGAACAAGTGGCGGCGACCGGTGTCGGCGTTCTAGCCTCGATCACCCAACTCCAGGGCAAGGACGTGCTGCCGCTCATGGTCGGCAACCTCGACCACTCATTCCTCGCCGAGGAGATGCGGCAACTCCGGACGAATCTCCAGTACGCACAGGTCGATCGCCCGGTGCGAGTCATCGCCGTGGTGTCGTCTGAGGCGGGCGAAGGCAAGTCGACCGTCGCGACTAACCTCGCGCTGGTCTTTGCCGAGGCTAACCGGCGAACGCTGCTCATCGACGCGGATCTGCGGAAGCCCCGTATCGCCGATTACCTGGGACTAGAGGGCGCCGTTGGGCTCTCGGACGTCCTCGCGCAGCAGGTCGACCTGGATGCGGTGATACAGCCGTGGGGCGAACAGAACCTGCGTGTGCTCACGAGCGGGTCACCGCCGCCGCATCCTGCTGATTTGCTCGGCAGCCGACAGATGGCTGACCTGATTGCTCGCCTGCGCGACGATTTCGACATCATCGTCATCGACACACCCCCGCTGTTGCCGGTCACCGACGGCGTGGTAACCACCCTGCTCGCCGACGGCGCCATCGTCGTGGTCCGCAACGGCCGGACGAAGCGAGCCCAACTAGGTGAGACGCTGCAAGCTCTGCGCGGCGTCGACGCGTCGATTCTCGGTGCCGTACGCAACATGGTTCGACAACGGCGCGCGGGGAAAAGCGTCTACGGAGACTACGTGGCAGCGGAGAGGTCGCATAGCTCACGTGAGGTGGAGGCAACCGAAACCGCTGACGCGAAGGAAGGCCAAGCGACCCCATTACGCGCAGTGCAGGCGAAAGACGTGGCCAAGGCTAGTGAACGGCCGGAAACCGATGGGCGGATCAAGGGCCCGCCCCGGCGACCGATGGTCGGTGGGTCCGAAAAACGTCCGGCCAAGTCCGACCACGGCTAATCAGAGGCCAGTTGCCGGTGGCCGGACGCCAGCGGTCGCAACGACGTGGCGATGGCAGCGTGGATCGTTGCGGCGCAGGCGTCGAACGCAGCTCGTCGACCGCCGATCGGATCGACGATGTCAGCGGAGTAGTGCCTGACCGGCGCGATCCGACTGCGGGCAGCGTTTGCCGCAGTACACAGATCCGGTAGGGATCGGACGTTGTCGTTCGACGCTGCCCGTACGAGCTCGGCGAACTGCAGGAGTAGAAACGTCCGGGCCACCGCGGACGGCTCGAGTTGCGCTACGCGGCTGCGGTGGCTCGCTTCCGCGACGAGAATCAAGTCCGCCGTCTGGATAGCGCTGCGATCGAGCAGACGCGACGACCAAGTCGGCGCAACTGCGATACCGCGCCGCGTGAGGGTCTCCGCCGCCAGCGGATGGATGGGCTCGCCCGCGATCGCGTCCGTGCCTGCCGAATCCGCTTGCAGGGCCAGCCCCAACTCGGCCGATGTGCTGCGGGCGAGGTGCTCGGCCAGCGGCGATCGACAAAGGTTCGCGGTGCAGACGAACAACACCGAGAACTCAGCTGAGTGCCGTGGATTAGCCACTTCCCCCGACCCGCTCGTGACATGCACTAGCTTACCGGGCGCATGGAGGAGCCTCCAGTGCTGCTAAGCTCGCTGCCGCAAGTCGGCTACGTCCGCATTGACGCACGGAGCCGATCCATGTAAAGTCGGCGTGAATTTCCGGGGGATAGCCGAAGGGGGCGGACGAGCGCACCTTAGGAGTCTCCCGTGCAACATCGTGCAAGCACCCCGACGCACCGTCGCGCCGGTGGCCGGCACCGCGCTGCACCGCGATCGGCTGCGTCGTCGACGGGGCATCGGTCGGTCCGCCGGGCCTCCACGCCGCGCAGACCATCCCGTGTGCTGTTCGCGATGTGCGTCTCGATCCTCACGGTCGGTGGCGTCGCAGCACTCGGCGGCTCAGCAGCTGGCGAGAGTGCGGCGCCCCGCCAGGCGAGGCTGATCGCGTCGGATACCTTCCACCGGACAATCCCTTCGGGTCTTGGCCGCGCCGATATGGGCGGTGCTTACCGCGTCGTACGGCCCGGCAACGTCTCGGTCCGGGTGGTGCCCGCGCACGCCTCGATAGCCGGCTTCGCGCCAGGGCAGTCCTTCGCTGCGGAGTTGCCCTCGGTCTCGGCGGCTGACGTGATGCTCGGGGCTTCGTTCGTGGTGCCGACGCTTCCTTCGGCCTACCCGGGCCTGTACTTCGGTTTGGAAATGCGCGCGCAGGCAGACGGGCGCGCCTACCGTGCCAAGCTCAAGATCGGCGCAAGCGGCCAGATCTCGATCGGACTGTCGCGGCTCGGCGCACACCGTGCCGAAACAGATCTCGCGACCCGTACGCTGCCGCTTCGAATCCGGCCCGGACAGGTTTTGAACCTGGAAGGTATGGTGACCGGCTCGACGCCGGCGAAACTCGCGGTGAAGGCCTGGCGAGCCGGCACCAGTGTGCCGGACTGGCAGCTGCGCAAGGACGACTCGAGCGGCCGCGTACCTTCATCGGGCCACGTCGCGGAGTGGGCGTTCTTGTCCCAGTCCGGGCACACGGTCGCGATCCAGCAAACGCAGCTGCGCGTGTGGTCAATAGAGGCTAAGCCGGGTGCTGTCCACGCGCCGGCTCCGATAACCAACTCGAAGAGCGCGGTCCCTTCGTTGTCGCCGCCGGCGACGACGTCCACGCCCCCGCCGGTAGTGACTTCCTCTCGCGCACCCACCTCGGGACCGGAGTCGTCGTCTCCGTCCGCCACCTCGCCGTCCCCGACGGCGAGTTCACCCCAGACATCGCCGGCCGCGTCGTCGACTTCGGCGGCATCGGTACCGCCGAGTACAGCGCTCAGCCCGCCCCACGATCCGACGCCGGCCGGTGAGGTGCTGTTCGCTCAGGACTACGACGGTTTGCCGATCTCCGACCCGGTCTCCGTTGCTACCGAGCGGCTTGCACTGGGCGATCCGACGCTGAGTCTCGGCGGCTCGAACGTTGCGCGAACCGCAATCGTGGCGGCGAGCGGCCGGGGCAACGTCATGCGCGTGACCATGCCGGCGAAGGCGATCAGTGAGGCGAGTGGCGTGATCATCGACGCCAAGCTTGCGAAGTCGGTCGACGCGGCGAGCATCCAGTACGACATTCGTTTCGATTCAGGCTTCGACTGGAGCAGGGGCGGCAAGCTGCCGGGGCTCGGTGGTGCTATGCCCAACGTCTCGCCGTCGGTCGCCGGCGGGTGTAACGCTGGAAGCTCCTCTGCCTGGTCGGGCAGGGGCATGTGGATCACGCCGTCGTCGTACCCATCCGTCACAGCTGCCAACGAGTGGATCGGCTACATGTACGACTACAAGAAGGCGGCAGCGTGCGGTGACAATCTGCGCACCGGCAAGGCTCTCACAGCCGGGACCTGGCACACCGTGAAGCAGTACTACAAGCTGAACAGCATCAGCGCGAGCGGGACGCCGAACGCCGACGGTGTATCCAAGATGTGGCTGGACGGCGTCCTCGTCCGCAACGCCAGCGACGTGCTGTATCGCAGCAGCGCGGGCCTGCACATCAACTATCTCTACTGGGAGGTTTTCCGCGGCGGCGGTGACTCGACATGGGCCAGTCCCACCGAGGGCACGGTCGACTTCGACAATCTGGTGATCAATTCGTCGTGAACGGTAGGTCAGCCGCCGAGAAGTGCTAGCAGCCGTTGCCGCAGACGCTGTTCAACTGGTGATGTCTCCCGGTCGGCGATGATCGCCGCCCAGTATGTGCTGGCTTCTCGTTCCTCGGGCCGCAATCGCATCCGGCGCGGCGGACCCGGCCTCAGCGCGCTTGCAATCGCACGTAGGTAGACGGCGTCGGCATGCGGGGGTGCCAAATCGGCGTCCTCCCAGTCGATGAGCCATGTGGTGCCACGACCTCGTCGCAGGTTCCACGGCGTGAGATCGCGATGAGCGCCGCGCCAATGATCCGGCACTTCGGCGGCTCGGCGGATCGCTACCTCTACCAGCGCGGAGATCTCCTGGTATCCGTCGCCGTCCAATCGAAAGCGCGGGGCATGCGGCCGCGAGCTCATCGCCTCGTAGCCCACCCAGTGCCATTCATCGATCTGACCCGACTCGATCAGGCGGGGCACCCGGAAGCAGCGTGTCCCGCGCTCGTGGGCGATCGTGCTGATCGCGCGTTCGAGTTCCAGCGACGCGGGGTCGCGACGGATCCGCACCAACATTGAGCGTGCGCCCGCGCACACCATGAGCGTGAGATTCTGTCGTCCGGACTGTAGTCGCTCATAGATCGCGATCCCGTCCGGCTCTCGGCCAACAGCCCGCGCCCACGCCGCCCACATACTTGCGGTCACGCTCCGCGGGAATGGTAAGGACCAGGTCTCGCGCGGTCCGGGTAGCGCGCGCCCACCGATGGCCTTGGCCGCAAGCCAGAGGCCATACTGCGCGGCGAGTGGAATCGGCTTCGACGCGGTGTAAAGGCTCATGGCTGTTGTCGTTGCTGCTGCCGGTCCGATCGGCACGAGGACGTTGTGCCAGCGCGGCGGAAACCGTACGTAAATCTCGCCGAACGGAGCACCACCGGCCCGCGCAGACGGCGCGCTGGAGGACTCGGCCATGCCATACAGTATTGCCGGTGACCGCACGCGACGCGAAACCGCGAGCCGGGCGCTCGACGAGCCCCGTCGTGTCCCTCGGACGCGAAGTCATCCACGCCTATGGCTGCGCCACGGCACGGTGGCGGCCCGATCCGGATTTTCTGATCATCGGGGCGAAGCGCGGCGGGAGCACGTCGTTCTACTACGACCTACTCCGCCACTCGCAGATCGCGCCGCTCTTCCCGCGTCCGGACCATCTACCGAAGGCGGCCGCCACTAAAGGAGTGCACTACTTCGACCAGAACTACCATCGCGGCGAACGCTGGTACCGAAGCCATCTGCCCTCCGGGTTCGTACGCGGACGTCAGGCTCGCCGGCTCGGTTTGCCCGTGATCACAGGTGAGGCGTCGCCGTACTACCTGTTTCATCCCGCTGCCGCCGAACGGGCCGCGGCCATGTTGCCCGGGGCAAAGATCATTGCGGTGCTGCGCGATCCGGTACAACGCACGTACAGCCATTGGAAGGAACGGCGACGCGAGGGCGCAGAGGAACTGGACTTCAGCGCGGCGCTCGAGGCGGAGGATATCCGGATCGGCGCGATCGAGGATGAACTCCGGCGCGATCCGGCCGCCTACAGCTATGCCCACGAGCAGCAGTCCTATGCCCGGCAGAGTGAGTACGTAACGGGATTGGCGCGCTGGTACAAGCACTTTCCCAGGGAGCAGTTCCTCATCCTGTCCAGCGAGGAGTATTACGCCGACCCGCAAGCCGCCCTCCGGGAAGCGCAGGTGTTTCTCGGCCTAGACCGAGAAGAGCTCGCTTCCGGAGAAGTGCGCAACGCTGCGGCGGGCGATGCCATCGACCCTGTCGTGGAAGCGGAGCTGCGGAATCGGTTCGGGCCGTACAACGACCAGTTGTGCCAGCTCACCGGTCGGACCTTTCCGTGGCCCTAGTGGGCTAAGAACGAGGCCTAAGACGCCGACCTTGCCGAGCCTCGGTCCGCCGAACACGCGATCGGCACGCTCAGCTGTCCAACAACTCGGGGTGGTGCGCCTCGCGATGGCATGCGGCGGCGACAAGCGGCTATTGCGCTCGCTCAAACAGGAGGAACAGGTGCGGATTGAGCGGACTTTTCGCTAGCCAGGGCACGCTCGGCAGCTTCAGCAGCATTCTGCTCGCAGCTTGACCAGGCCGACCCAAGACCCGGCGAACTCGCTCCAATGCGTAATACCCCTCAGCGTTGCCGAACGACCGCAGCGTGAACCCGTTCGGCGCGAAAAGCTGTTGAAGATCGGACGCGGATAGCGTGAAGCCTTCGAAGGGCGAGTGCAACCGGAAGCCGTGCCGGCCGCGTCGGTCCTCCGCATGCTCGTCAGCGGGGAAGAGTCGGTTCGGGGTGGCGATGAAGACATACCGCGCGCTCACCCGACACAACTCCGCAACGAATGCGGCGCGCTGCTCACTCACATCCTCAGCCAACTCACGTGCCCGGAACCGGGCCCCGACATGCTCGATCACCTCGAGGGAATAGACCAGGTCGAAGAACCGGTCCTCATGCGGAAGGTGCTGGCCGTCGGTGGAGGCCAGGTAGGCGTACTGATCCGTGATCACAGGCTGCAGTGAGGGATCGACACCAAACGCCTCATACCCGAGGTCACGCAACCAGATCGGGAAGGCGGCGCTACCGCAACCGACTTCGAGGACGCGACGTGCGTCAAGGCGCTCAAGCAGCGGCAGTAGGAAGTTATCGAGCTTGCGCTTGGACTTACTGAGTTCATGCTCGCTGGCGTAGAAGCTCCAGTGCGAGTCGTCCTGGCTCAGCCGGGGAACAGTGGCCCGGTGGCTGCTGCCATCGCCGTCCTCATGGTGAGCTTCTGATCGGGACATACGCGCATACTAGTGGCCGGCCCTCCGCGCAGCCATACAGGCTTCCGTGCCTCTTGAATCCGCCCAGTCGCCCTAGTGAGCTACGTCCGACGCGTCGGGACGACCCACGCGCTCGTCGGGCTGGGGAAGGCCCGTCAGTGACTACAGCCGCACCATAAGCCTCGCTGTCGTACTCAGGTGCAGGCCTGCTCGTGCGTGGAAACTGTCACTGGGTTGACTAGCGGCTGACGCAAGATGGTGACAGGTGCCGTCGAGGCCGGATCGTCGGTCACGACGGTGACGGTGCGCGTTGCTCCCGCCGGTAGTTCGAGATCCGCGGTGACCGTAACGAGACCGTTCTCCTGGATCGATGCCAGCGTGACCGCTTTGCCGTCGATCGCAACCGACCGTACGGTGGCGCCAGCTGATCCGTAATACGTGACCAGTAGCCGGTTGTCGCCCGGCTCGGCGCCCTTGGGTGGTGTATCAGCGCGGATGGTCACGTACCGGGGTAGTCCGGTGCTCGGTGCGCTGTTGGTGACGGTGAAGGTCGCGACCGATGTGCTGTTCGCTCCGCAGCCGCTGCGGGTGTAGGTCATCGTGCGGTCGAGGTAGTAGTCCAGCTTGCTGCCCGCAGCGTTGTTGACCACGAAGCCGCTGAACGGCCCACCGCCGGCGTCCAGTACCCCGGCCCAGCCACCCTCGACGATGAGCTTCTCTACCGTTGGGTCGGCGCTCCACACCACGAGCCGCCGCTCTCGTGCGGCGTGCGAGAGCGCGCGCACCATCGCCGTGCCGTTCCCTCCGTGGGCGATCTTGTCAGCGGCAGCCTTTGCCAGCGTGGCCAGGTATGCCTTGCGGGCCTCTTTGTCCGCTGCGCTTTCCGAGCTGAACATCTTGTACTGCTTCTGCTGGGTGAGGGCGACGACGTCGGCTGCGTCGAGCCTCGTCCCGTCCGGGAGCGTGGCGGGGCCGGTCACCTTCAGCAGGTAGCTGAGGGCGGTCGGATCCACCGCAAGCGCGCCGTTGATCTGCTGGCCGGTCTTGGCCTGCCACATGCCGGCCCAGATTCGTGCTGCGTAGCTGAAGTCGGGGCTCAGGTTCGAGTTCTGGATGACGCCGGTCGGGTCGTCCTGCTTGTATCGCGCGTCGAACTCCGAGCCGAGGTCGACCTTGGCGCGAACCCCGTGCAACTCGTCGTCGGAGCCGAAGTGCGTGAAGGTGATCTTGCCGTGGTCGGCAGTGACGATCGCGAACGCGCCGGGGATGCCGCCCAGGCCGCGGGACTCCGCCTCGTTCATGAAGCCGATGAAGTAGCGCTGCTGCCCGGACTGGCCGAGCATCGGCAGCAGTACTTGGACCGTCCGGTCGGCGCCGGAAAGCTCGGCGTCCAGTCTCGTCAGCGCGTCGGACACCGAGTTCCGGGCGGAGGAAACAGCGCCGAGCCAGGACCCTGCAGTCGCGGATACGGTCTGCGCGGCTTCATGTGCCGCGGCTGCGGCGCTGTGCAGACCGGGTGCTGCGGCTGCTAGCCGGCCAAGATCGATCGTCGAGTTGCGCAGGTGCGGCATGTCCGCGACGTCCTGCGCCAGCTTGATCACCCCGGGCAGGACGTTCGTGCCGACACCGTCGGCCTGCTCAGCAATGACGCGCGCGGTGTGTAGCGGCGTCCCGAGGACCGGCAGGTTCGCGCTCACCCACCACGCGGGCCCGGTCGACAGCTCGTGCGCTCGCGCGGCATGGGTGGTGATGTTCGCTGCCAGGCTGCGCGCCGCGCCCATATCGCCTGCGGTGAGCGCGGCTCGCAGCTTCGGCAACTCGCTGCGCACCGTGTTGAGTTGGCTGCGGGCCAGCAGTGCGGTGACCATCACCCAGATCACGCCCACGAGGGCGACGGCCAGGGCGGACCAGCCGAGCAGCAGCAGGATTAACCGACCCCGCGGACGCGCCTCGGCACGTCCGCGGTTGAGCGCGAGTCTCACGTCGGATCTGGGCTTCCGTCGGCGCGCACGCCCGGAAGCCTAGGCGATCAGGACTGGCGACGCCGACGACCCAGCAGCAGCAGCATTCCGCCACCCACGAGCAGCACGCCGGCGATCAGCGAGGCGGTGAGCGTGTGGAAGCCGGTGCTGGCCAGGCCGCCGCCCGAGCTGCGGTGGGTCGAGACACCGGCAACACCGGCTCCGCCGAACGGGTCGAACTGGCAGGTGGTGCTGCCCGCGTCGGCGACGATCAGGTGGCCCGTCCCGGTGATCGACGTCGGGATCGTGACCTGATCGCGGAACGCGCCGGTGCCGTCGGTCTGCACCGAGCCCAGGCTGACCGGGGTCGACGAGTGCACCGACAGGTTCACCGTGGTGTTGGCCGGGAAGCCGCTGCCGAGGATGGTGAGGCTGTCGCCACCGCTGACGGTGGTGTCGCTCGAGGAGATGGTGCAGCTCGACGACGGCGGGTACGGATCGGCCGCGGCGCGGCTGTGCCACGAGGTCAAGGTGACGAGAGCCAGCGCGGTGATCAGCGCGGCGAACAGGAGCGCCGTACGGCGCGCGCGCAGGATGGACATGCTCATAACACTGATTCCCCCGATGTGCTATCCCCCGATAAGACAGTCAACGTGAGGCTAGCGCACTTTTACACCGATCGCACGTAAGACCTTCCGGCTGTGGATCACGGCTCAGTCCCGGCGCCGGTACGTGCCCAGCAGAACCAGGGCGAACCCGCCGATAACGAGCACGAGAACCCAACCGAGGGTCAGGACGAGGGCGTCCAAACCTTGCGACGGCCGGCTCGGCTCCGCCTCCGGGGGTGTGCCGACGGGGACCGAACTCGGCGGTGGAGTCGGCGCAGCGCTCTGCGCGCTCGGGCGGGTGCTCCTGCTTCGCGTGGCCGTGCTGCCTGGCAGCGCCGGCACACCCGTCAGCCACGAGCCGCTGCCCGCGGATCGGGTCGCGCCGGTCGGCGTGCTTCCGGATGATCCGGTGTTCCCTGTGCCGGGTGAACCGGTGGACCGCGACGGGCTCGGTGACGGCGTAGGGGTGGTCACCACGCCCGTCGGCGCGGTCGGCGGATACGGCGCCGGCGTTCCGGCACGCGCTGCACCGGTCGCGACGAGCGCGAACGTCAGCGCAGCCGCGATGAGCAGCGCGACGCGGGCATGCGTCGACGCCAGGACGGCAGATCCAGCCACGTACTTTCCCCCGATTCCACGTCCGTCCCACCGTTAGATCCGTGTGAGTTGGCCGTGATGGGCGACAGTCTAACCACAGTCGGCCCGCTTGGCCACGGTTGGCTGTCAGAAGGCACGCGTAGGCTGGCAAAGCAGCCCCTGTCTTTCGCGGACAGGGGCGATTACTGCTGTGCTGAAAGGGAAATCGTGGCTCTGTCCGGCCTGCTCACCACTGCTGCCGCCGACCCGGCGCTCACCGTCGCCGCCGACGATGCCGGCGCCCCGTCGCTCACGATCAGCGGCCCGCCCGCAGTTCAGCCGCTCGTCATCGCCACGCTCGCTTCCCGCGCGGGACGGCCGGTGCTCGCGGTCACCAGCACCGAGCGCGAGGCCGAGGAGCTGCTCGCCACCCTGCGCTGCCTGCTGCCGCCGGATCAGGTCGCGCTCTACCCGGGCTGGGAGACGCTGCCGCACGAGCGCCTCTCGCCGCGCGCGGACACCGTCGGCCAGCGGCTGGCCGTGCTGCGGCGGCTGCGCCACCCGTCCCTGCACGACCCGGCCGCCGGACCGCTTGCTGTGGTGGTGGCCCCGGTTCGTTCCGTACTGCAACCGCAGGTGCCCGGTCTCGGCGAGCTGACCCCGGTCGAGCTGCGTCCCGGCGACAGCCGCGAGCTCACCGCGCTGGTCACCGACCTCGTCGGCGCGGGCTACACCCGCGCCGAGCTGGTCGAGAAGCGCGGCGACTTCGCCGTCCGCGGCGGCATCCTCGACGTCTTCCCGCCCACCGAGGAGCACCCGCTGCGAGTGGAGTTCTGGGGCGACGACGTCGAGGAGATCCGCTACTTCAGGGTCGTCGACCAGCGCTCGCTGGAAGTCGCGCCGCACGGGCTGTGGGCGCCGCCGTGCCGCGAACTGCTGCTGACCGAGCAGGTGCAGCAGCGGGCCGCCGACCTGCTCGCCGAGCACCCGCAGCTGGGCGAACTGCTCGACCCGATCAGCCGCGGCGAGGCTGTCGAGGGCATGGAGGCGCTGGCGCCGGTGCTCGTCGAGGGCGGACGGCTGGAGCTGGTGCTGCACGAGCTGCCGGCCGGTTCGCACGTGCTCGTCTGCGACCCCGAACGGGTGCGCGCCCGGGCGGCCGATCTCGTCCGCACGTCCCAGGAGTTCCTCGGCGCGTCCTGGGCGGTGGCTGCAGAAGGCGGCAAGACGCCGATCGAACTCGGCGCCGCTTCGTTGCGCGAGCTCGAGGACGTCGTCGCCGAAGCAGCCCGGATCGGCCTGCCGTGGTGGGCGGTCACCGCGCTCACCGCCGACGCGAGCATCGGGGCGGACGTCGTCGCCAGCGGCTTCGAGCAGGCGCCGACGTTCCGCGGCGACACCGAGGCCGCGATGACCCAGCTGCGCACCTGGACGCGCGAGGGCTGGCAGGTCACGCTCGTGTTCGACGGGCACGGCTCGGCCCAGCGCGCCGTCGAGCGGCTGTCAGCGGCGGAGGTCCCGGCGCGGCTGACCGACACCGTCACCGGAACGTCCGGGGTGGTCGAGGTGACGACCGGCCGCTTCGACGCCGGACTCGTCTCACCGCAGCTGCGCCTGGCGATCCTCACCGAGGCCGATCTCACCGGCCAGCGCGGCTCGCTCACCAAGGACAGCAGCCGGATGCCGTCGCGACGGCGCAACGCGATCGACCCCATCTCGCTCAAGTCCGGCGACTACGTGGTGCACGAGCAGCACGGCGTCGGCAGGTACGTCGAGATGGTCCGCCGCACCATCAACGGCGGCGAGCGCGAGTACCTGATCATCGAGTACGCGCCGGCGCGCAAGGGCCAGCCCGCGGACCGGCTGTTCGTGCCCACCGACTCGCTGGACCAGGTCACCAAGTACGTCGGCGGCGAAGCACCCTCGCTGCACCGGCTCGGCGGCTCGGACTGGGCCAAGACCAAGGGGCGCGCGCGCAAGGCGGTCAAGGAGATCGCGGCCGAGCTGATCCGCCTGTACAGCGCGCGAATGGCGACCAAGGGCCACGCGTTCGCCCCGGACACGCCCTGGCAGCGCGAGCTCGAGGATGCGTTCGCCTACGTCGAGACGCCCGACCAGCTCGGTGCTATCGACGAGGTCAAGGCCGACATGGAGAAGGAACTGCCGATGGACCGCATCATCTGCGGCGACGTCGGCTACGGCAAGACCGAGGTGGCGGTGCGCGCCGCGTTCAAGGCGGTGCAGGACGGCAAGCAGGTCGCCGTCCTCGTCCCGACCACGCTGCTCGCGCACCAGCACCTGCAGACCTTCTCCGAGCGGATGGCGCAGTTCCCGGTCAAGGTCCGCGAGCTGTCCCGGTTCACCTCGCCGTCCGACACCGACGCCACCATGGCCGGCATAGTCGACGGCTCCGTCGACATCGTGATCGGCACGCACCGCCTGCTGCAGCAGACCGTCCGGTTCAAGGACCTCGGGCTGGTGATCATCGACGAGGAGCAGCGCTTCGGCGTCGAGCACAAGGAGTACCTGAAGTCGCTGCGCACCGCGGTGGACGTGCTCACCATGTCCGCCACACCGATCCCGCGCACGCTGGAGATGTCGCTGACCGGCATCCGCGAGATGACCACGATCCTGACCCCGCCGGAGGAGCGGCACCCGATCCTGACGTTCGTCGGCGCATACGACCCGCGGCAGATCTCCGCCGCCGTGCGCCGCGAGCTGATGCGCGACGGCCAGGTGTTCTACATCCACAACCGGGTCGAGTCGATCAACCGCGCAGCGTCCAAGCTGGCCGAACTGGTGCCCGAGGCGCGGATCGCCGTGGCGCACGGGCAGATGGGCGAATCGGCGCTGGAACAGATCATGGTGGGGTTTTGGGAGAAGAGCTACGACGTGCTGGTCGCCACCACGATCGTCGAGTCCGGGCTGGACATCCCCAACGCGAACACGCTCATCGTCGATCGCGCCGACACGTTCGGGCTGGCCCAGCTGCACCAGCTGCGCGGGCGGGTCGGACGGGGGCGCGAGCGCGGCTACGCCTACTTCACCTACCCGCCCGAGCGTCCGCTCACCGAGACCGCCTACGACCGGCTCGCCACCATCGCCCAGCACACCGAGATGGGCGCCGGCATGGCGGTGGCGATGAAGGACCTGGAGATCCGCGGCTCCGGGAACCTGCTCGGCGGCGAGCAGTCCGGGCACATCGCCGGCGTCGGCTTCGACCTGTACGTGCGGCTGGTCGGCGAGGCGGTGGCCGATTTCCGCGGCGAGGCGCAGGAGGAGTTCACCGACGTCAAGGTGGACCTGCCCGTCGATGCCAACCTGCCCGTCGACTACCTGCCGGGGGAGCGGCTGCGGCTAGAGGCCTACCGCGCCCTGGCCTCGGCCACCACCGATGCGGCGGTCGACGCGGTGCGCGCCGAGCTGATCGACCGCTACGGGCCGGTGCCGCCGCCGGTCGAGAACCTGCTCGCGGTCGCCCGGTTCAAGAACGTGTGCCGCGGCTACGGCGTCACCGAGGTCTCCCTGCAGGGGACGTCGGTGCGCTTCACCCCGCTCGAGTTGCCCGAGTCCGCGCAGATCCGCCTCGACCGGCTCTACGACAAGGCGCATTACAAGCAGGCCGTCTCGACGGTCACCGTCCCGCGGCCGAAGGGCGTCGTGAAGCCGGACGGCGCCTTCGCCGAGACCAAGTTCGGCGGCGAGGCGTTGCGTGATATCGCGCTGCTGACCTGGTGCGCGCAGGTGCTCGCGTCCGTCACCGGCCGGCCGGTCGCCGCGTCCGCCTGACTGCGCTTCCCCCACCGGGTGACCGTTTCTCGGCGCGCTTCCCGCACCTTGTGCCCGTTTCTCGGCGCGCTTCCCCCACCGGGTGACCAGTTCTCGCCTGCTTGCCCCACCGGGTGACCGTTTCTCGCGCGCTTGCCCCACTGGATGACGAGATTGCGGGCCGAGATTTGGTGGGTCGGTGGGGGAAGCGGCGGCGGCATGGGAACCCGGTGGGGGAAGGCGGCGCGGCAGGGGCTTGCTCGCCCGGCCGCCGCGTCCGCCTGACTGCGCTTCCCCCACCGGGTGACCGTTTCTCGCGTGCTTCCCACACCGGGTGCCCGTTTCTCGCGCGCTTCCCCCACCGGGTGACCGTTTCTCGCGCGCTTCCCCCACCGGGTGACGAGATTGCGGGCCGAGATTTGGTGGGTCGGTGGGGGAAGCGTCGGCGGCATGGGAACCGGGTGGGGGAAGGCGGCGCGGCAGGGGCTCGCTCGCCCGGGTCGCCGCGTCCGCGTGACTGCGCTTCCCCCACCGGGTGACCGTTTCTCGCGTGCTTCCCACACCGGGTGCCCGTTTCTCGCGTGCTTCCCACACCGGGTGCCCGTTTCTCGCGCGCTTGCCCCACCGGGTGACGAGATTGCGGGTCGAGATTTGGTGGGTCGGTGGGGGAAGCGGCCGCGGCATGGGAACCCGGTGGGGGAAGGCGGCGCGGCAGGGGCTCGCTCGCCCGGCCGCCGCGTCCGCGTGTGCGCGCTCGGCCCACCGGGTGACCGTTTCTCGGCGTGCTTCCCGCACCTTGTGCCCGTTTCTCGGCGCGCTTCCCCCACCGGGTGCCCAGTTCTCGCGCGCTTCCCCCACCAGGTGACGAGATTGCGGGCCGAGATTTGGTAGGTCGGTGGGGGAAGCGGCGGCAGCATGGGAACCGGGTGGGGGAAGGCGGCGCGGCAGGGGCTCGGTCGGCATGAGATTCTGGGACGTCGCACCCGTCCCACCCGCACCCGTCCCACCGCAGGAGACCGCGTCGTGAGATTCCGCAAGCTGTCCGCCACAGCTGCCGCAGCCGTGCTCGCCGTCGCCGGGCTCACCGCCTGCCAGAGCAAGGGCGGTGTCGCCGCGATCATCGACGGACACCGGATCACCGACTCCGACGTCGCCGGCTACATGACCCGCAAGGCGCAGCCGTTCCCCGCGCAGGACGCGAACGGCGGCACCATCTCGATCGCGCCGCGCGTGTTCGTCCTGGAGACGCTGCTCGACGAGCGGGTGTACACCAAGATCTTGCAGAAGACGCCGAACGGCCTGCCTGACGAGGCCCAGCTCAACGCGGCCAAGGAGCAGCTGTACGGCACGACCGCCGACGCCGACATCGCCAAGCAGTACGTGCAGCACGGCTACACCAGCGCGTTGTCCAAGCACGCGCTACGGGTGCAGGTGCTGCTCGAGGTGATCAAGTCCGAGGCGCAGCAGGGGCTCGACATCCAGTCCGTGCTGGCCAAGGCCACGCCGGACGTCACGGTCAGCGGCCGCTACGGCAAGTGGGACGCGAAGAACCTGCAGCTCTCCACCGACCCGAGCGCCGGGCTGCCGGACTTCGTCAGCTTCAAGTCCCGGCCGGTCACCGCGACGGACACCACCGCGCCGACGAGCTGAGCCCGGCGTGACCTCGCAGCTCGAGCGCGCGGTGCAGGTCATGGACCGGCTGCGCTCACCGGGCGGTTGCCCGTGGGACGCCGCGCAGACGCACGAGTCGCTCACCCGGTACCTGCTCGAGGAGACCTACGAGGTCATCGAGGCGATCGAGACCGGCGACCTGGCGCTGCTGCGCGAGGAACTCGGCGACCTGCTGCTGCAAGTGCTCTTCCACGCGCGCCTGGCCGAGGAGTTGCCCGACGACGAGCGGTTCGACATCGAGGACGTCGCGGGCGCGCTCGCCGGCAAGTTGATCAGTCGGCACCCGCACGTTTTCGGCGACATGCAGGTGGCCTCCGTCGAGGAGCAGACCGAGCTCTGGGAGGAACTCAAGGTCGCCGAGAAGGGCCGGACGTCCGCGGTGGACGGCGTCCCGCTCGCGCAGCCGGCGCTGGCCCTGACGGCGAAGCTGATCAGCCGCGCGCAGCGCGCCGGCCTGGGCGATTTGGCCGACCTGGCCAGCCTCGCCGACCCGCGAAGCCTCGCCGACCTGGCCAGCCTCGCCGACCTGGGCAGCCTGACCGATCCGGGTGGCCCGGCCGATGCCCTCGCGAGTGGCGAGTCGAGGCCCCGAGTGGCGACGAATTCCTCGCCACTCGGCAGGTCAGGTCGCCACTCGGCGCAGGATGTTGCGGAGGACGGCCAGGCGGAGGACGTCGAGCGGGAGATCGGGGCGCGGCTGCTCGCGGTGGTACGCGACGCGGTCGCCGCGGGCGTCGACCCGGAGGCCGCGCTGCGCCGCACCGCCCGCGCGTACCGCGCCGCGATCACCTCCGCCGAGCGGAGCTGAATCCTGCATTGACCACACGCGGGTGTGGCGGATGCGGGAATCATCAGCCGGAGCAATAGGGTGAACCCGACTGTGCATGCCTGACGAAGGGAACTACCGGTGGCCAGCATCGAGGCCGTAGGCGCACGCGAGATCCTCGACTCGCGCGGGAACCCGACCGTCGAGGTCGAGGTCGCGCTCGACGACGACACGATCAGCCGCGCCGCGGTGCCCAGCGGCGCGTCGACCGGCCGGTTCGAGGCGGTCGAGCTGCGCGACGGGGGCGAGCGGTACCTCGGCAAGGGCGTGCTCAAGGCGGTCACTGCCGTGCTCGATGACATCGGGCCCGAACTGGTCGGCTACGACGCCAGCGACCAGCGGCTCGTCGACCAGAAACTGTGCGACCTGGACGGCACGCCGAACAAGAGCAAGCTGGGCGCGAACGCGATCCTCGGCGTCTCGCTCGCCGTCGCGAAGGCCGCCGCGAGCAGCGCCGGGCTGCCCCTGTTCCGCTACCTGGGCGGCCCGAACGCGTACCTGCTGCCGGTGCCGATGATGAACATCGTCAACGGCGGGGCGCACGCCGACTCCAACGTCGACGTCCAGGAGTTCATGATCGCGCCGATCGGCGCGCCGACGTTCGCCGAGGCGCTGCGCTACGGCG
The DNA here is from genome assembly GCF_027247405.1 of Jatrophihabitans cynanchi. Classification (NCBI taxonomy): domain Bacteria; kingdom Bacillati; phylum Actinomycetota; class Actinomycetes; order Jatrophihabitantales; family Jatrophihabitantaceae; genus Jatrophihabitans; species Jatrophihabitans cynanchi. The sequence goes on from NZ_CP097463.1 coordinate 3,168,243, forward strand.
CCGAGGTGTACCACGCGCTCAAATCGGTGCTCAAGAGCAAGGGGTTGGCCACCGGCCTCGGCGACGAAGGCGGCTTCGCCCCCAACCTGGAGTCCAACCGCGCCGCGCTGGACCTGATCGTCGAGGCGGTCGGGCAGGCCGGGTTCACCCCCGGCGTCGACATCGCGCTCGCGCTGGACGTCGCCGCGAGCGAGTTCCACAGCGACGGCAGCTACCGCTTCGAGGGCAAGGCGACCTCGTCCGAGGAACTCATCGACTACTACGTCAACCTGGTCGACAGCTACCCGATCGTGTCGGTCGAGGACCCGCTGGACGAGCAGGACTGGGACGGCTGGGTGGCGCTCACCACCAAGCTGGACGACAAGGTGCAGCTGGTGGGCGACGACCTGTTCGTCACCAACCCCGAGCGGCTCGGCCGCGGCATCACCGAGGGCGCGGCCAACGCGCTGCTGGTCAAGGTGAACCAGATCGGCACCCTCACCGAGACGTTCGACGCCGTCCAGCTGGCACACCGGCACGGCTACCGCTGCATGATGAGCCACCGCTCCGGCGAGACCGAGGACACCACGATCGCCGACCTGGCCGTCGCGGTGAACTGCGGGCAGCTCAAGACCGGTGCGCCGGCACGCAGCGAGCGGGTCGCGAAGTACAACCAGCTGCTGCGCATCGAGGAGGAGCTCGACGACGCGGCCCGCTACGCCGGCGCCGACGCGTTCCCGCGGTACACCCAGGCCGCCTTCACGGGCAGCGCATGAGCCGAACCGCAGCCAGCCGAACCGCAGCGAGCGGCGCCCCAGCAGGCCGAGCCGCAGCGAGCCGGGCCAGCCGGCCGCGGCGTGCCGTGACCGGCCGTGCGCTGGTGCTCGGCACCCTGGTCGTGCTGCTGATCGTACTGCTGGCCTCGCCGCTGAACCGCTACTTCGGCAGCCGCGGCGACCTCGATGCCGCGAGCAACCAGCTGCAGCGCGACAAGCAACAGCTCACCGAGCTGCAGAAGCAGTACCAGCAGTGGTCCGATCCCGGGTTCATCCAGCAACAGGCCCGCAAGCGGCTGCAGTACGCGACGCCCGGCGACACGGTGTACGTGGTCGTCGACCGCGGCGCGAAGTCCGACATCGAGAAGACGCTCGCGCACGGCGAGGACCCCGCCGGCGGCGATTCCTGGACGTCCCGGCTGTGGACGAGCGTGGAGCAGGCCGGCAAGTGAGCGCCGGGTGAGCGCCGAACCGCTCGTCTCGAACGCCGATCGCGCGGCAGTGGCCGCCCAACTGGGCCGCCCGCCGCGCGCGATCCGGACGGTCGCGCACCGTTGCCCGTGCACCAATCCGGACGTCATCGAGACCTCGCCGCGGCTGGCGGACGGAACGCCGTTCCCCACGCTGTACTACCTGACCTGCCCGCGCGCGGCATCGGCGATCGGCACGCTGGAGTCCTCCGGCCTGATGCGCGAGATGACCGAACGGCTCGGCACCGATGCGGGGTTGGCCGACCGGTACCGCGCCGCGCACGAGGCGTACCTGGCACGCCGCGAGCAGATCGGCCACGTGGCCGAGATCGCCGGTGTGAGCGCGGGCGGCATGCCCAACCGGGTCAAGTGCCTGCACGTGCTGGTGGGTCACGCGCTGGCGGCCGGCCCGGGCGTGAACCCGCTGGGCGACGAGGCGCTCGCGCTGCTGCCGCGCTGGTGGGACGCCGGCCCGTGCGTCCCGCTGGAGCAGCCATGACGCGCGTCGCGGGGATCGACTGCGGGACGAACTCGATCCGGCTGCTGATCGCCGATGCCGACGACGGCCGTCTGCTGGACATCGTCCGCGAGATGCGGATCGTGCGGCTCGGTCAGGGGGTCGACCGCACCGGGCGGTTGGCACCGGACGCGCTCGAACGTACCCGTGTCGCGCTGGCCGACTACGCCGCGTCGATCGCGGAGCACGGCGCCGAACGGGTCCGGATGACCGCGACCAGCGCCACGCGCGATGCCGCGAACCGGGCCGACTTCGTGGCGATGGTGCGCGCCGAGCTCGGTGTGGACCCCGAGGTGATCAGCGGGGCCGAGGAGGCCGAACTGTCCTTTCGCGGTGCCGTCGCGGGCCTGCCCGGCGTGACCCCGCCGCTGCTCGTCGCCGACATCGGCGGCGGCTCCACCGAGCTGGTCCTGGGGGGCGCGGGCGAACCGCTCCGCAGCCACAGCATGGACGTCGGGTGCGTCCGCATGACCGAGCGCCATCTGCACGACGACCCGCCCACGGCCGAGCAGATCGCGGCCACCGTGCGCGACCTGAACGCCGCCATCGACCGCGCCGCGCAGCACGTGCCGCTGACGTCCGGCGCCACCTTCGTCGGCCTCGCGGGCACGGTCACCACGATCGCCGCCCTTGCACTCGGGTTGGACCACTACGACCCCGAAGCCATCCACGCTTCGGTGATCTCCACCGACGACGTGCGTACCGTGACCGCGCGGCTGCTGGCCATGACGCACGCCGAGCGCGCCGCGCTGCCGGTCATGCACCCCGGCCGGGTCGACGTCATCGGCGGCGGCGCGCTCGTGCTGCGCACCCTGCTCGAGCGCACCGGGGCGGACGCGGTCGTGACCAGCGAGCACGACATCCTCGACGGGATCGCGCTGAGCCTGCTTCCGTAACGAGCGGAATAGTGGTTCAGACAACTCTTGGCCAATGGTATAGACCAGTGCGCCGGTTCGGGGTAGGTTCTCGAGCGAACGCCCACCGACACAATCTGGTACATGTCATGAAATGGGGTCCTCGTCCATGAAGCGACGTCTGCTCGGTGCCGTGAGCCTGGCGCTCACCGCGGCGCTGACCATCACCGGCTGCGGGAGTTCCGGTGGCGGCGGCGGCACGAACGGGACCACGACCTTGAAGCTGGTCGCCGCCGACTACGGCACCGGCCCGGAGAACACCAGCCAGAAGTACTGGCAGGACATCGCCGACGCCTTCCACAAGCAGAACCCGAAGATCACCGTCAAGGTGCAGACCATCAACTGGAACGACTTCGACGACCAGGTCAAGACGATGGTCCAGAACCACAACTACCCGGACATCACCGAGGGCGACTATTTCCCGGACTTCGCGCAGGCCAAGCTGCTCTACCCGGCCAAGGACGTGATGTCCGACAGCACGTTCAAGAACCTGATCCCGGTGTTCGCGAACCTGGGCACCTACAACGGCACCCAGTACGGGATGCCGTTCACCACCAGCTCGCGCACCATGTTCTACAACAAGAAGTTGTTCACCCAGGCCGGCATCGCCAACCCGCCGCAGACGTGGGACGACGTCAAGACCGACGCGCTGAAGATCAAGGCGCTCGGCAAGGTCGGCTTCGGGCTGCCGCTGGGCAAGGAAGAGGCCCAGGCCGAGACGCTGCTGTGGATGCTCGGCAACGGCGGCGGCTACCAGGACAACGGCAAGTGGACGATCGACAGCTCGCAGAACGTCGAGACGATGCAGTTCCTGGCCGACCTCGTCAAGTCCGGCGCGACCGAGCCCAACCCGGGCACCAAGAACCGCACCGACCTGTGGAAGCAGTTCGCCTCCGGTGACATCGGCATGATCAACGGGCAGGGTGCGCTCATCCCGATCATCAAGAGCGGCGGCAAGCTCAGCGACGCCGACTGGGCCTCGGTGCCGATCCCGGGCAAGACCGGCCCGCTGGACAAGACCCTCGGCGTCTGCGACAACGTCTCGGCGTTCAACGGCAACGGGCACCAGGCGCAGATCAAGGCGTTCCTCGACTTCGCCTATCAGGACACCTACCAGGTCGCATTCGACAAGGAGTACGACCTGCTGCCGGCGACCAACTCCGGGGTGCAGGCGCTCAGCTCGGACCCGGTCTTCGCCCCGTTCCTGAAGGCGCTGCCGAACTCCGTCCAGTACCCGAACGACCCGGTGTGGTCGACGGTCAAGTCGCAGATCCAGACCAGTATCGGGACGATCGTCAGCAAGGACCCGAAGTCGGTGCTGAGCGCACTGCAGCAGACCGCGACCAAGGGCAGCTGAGGCTTGCCCGCACGCAAGGGAACGGCCGCGCGGGTCACCCGCACGGCCGCACCCCTGTTATGGCTCGGCCCGGCCATCGCGCTGGTCGGCGTGGTCGTGATCTGGCCGGTCGTGGTGCTGTTCCGCACCTCGCTGCAGCACTTCACCCCGAACGGCTTCCTGATCGGCAGCGCCGGCATGGACAACTTCCGCGCGCTGTTCGACGAGCCGGACCTGCGCGGCATCCTGCTGCGCACCGTGGCCTGGGTGGTCGTCGTAGTGGCCGTGACGATGCTGCTCTCACTGGCGCTGGCGCAGCTGTTCAACCAGCGCTTCCCGGGCCGTCGCGTCGCACGATGGGCGCTGATCGCACCCTGGGCGGCGTCGGTCGTGATGACCTCACTGGTGTTCCGCTGGGCGCTGGACTCCAACAGCGGCGTCGTCAACGTGTTCCTGCACGACCTCGGCCTGGTGAAGTTCGGTAGCAACGAGGCGGACTGGCTGGGCCGGCCGTTCTCGGCGTTCGTCTGGATGATGATCGTCGCCGTCTTCGTCTCGCTGCCGTTCTCCACCTACGCACTGCTCGCCGGGCTGCAGACGATCCCGCCCGAGCTGCACGAGGCGGCCCGGGTGGACGGCGCGTCGCCGTGGCGCAGCTACCGCTCGATCACGCTCCCGTTGCTGCGCCCGGCGTTCCTGGTCGCGGCGCTGATCAACGTCATCAACGTGTTCAACTCGTTCCCGATCATCTGGGAGATGACCGGCGGCGGACCCGGGCACGAGACCAGCACGACGACCGTGTTCATGTACCAGCTCAAGCAGGCCTACATCGGCGAGTCCGCCGCGATGTCCGTGATCAACTTCCTGCTCGTGATCATCGTGGTGCTCGTCTTCCTCAAGGCGACCCGCTGGAAGGATCAGGTGAACTGACGTGTCGGCCACCGTCGCCGCGCCCGTGCCGCGATCCGAGGCCACCGGCACCGAGCGCCGCCCCCGCGCGCCGCGCCGCCGCAGCGGCCGCACGGTGATCCTCGCCCTGTTCGGCTACCTGATCGCGATCGTCTTCCTGCTGCCGTACGCAGAGATGGTGATCACTGCGCTGCGTCCGGCCAAGGAGCTGAGCGACCGCGGCTACGTCCCGAAGCACTGGGACTTCAGCAACTTCACCAGCATCTGGAAGACCGGGTTCGGCGACAACCTGAAGGTGAGCCTGCAGGTCGCCGGCGGGGCGACGCTGGTGGTGCTGCTGGTCGCGCTGCCCGCCGCGTACTACACGGCGCGGCACCGCTTCCGCGGCCGCGGCCTGTTCCTGCTGCTCGTGCTGGTGACCCAGATGTTCCAGCCGGCCGCGATGCTGGTCGGCATCCAGCGCGAGTTCCTCAGCTTCGACCTGCCCAGCCCCACCCTGTCGCTGATCCTGGTCAACGCCGGCTTCAACCTGGCGTTCGCGGTCTGGATCCTGAACGCCTACTTCTCCTCCATCCCGGTCGAACTGGAGGAGGCGGCGATGGTGGACGGGACGGGACGGCTCGGCGCGATGGGGCGCATCACGCTGCCGCTCGCTCTGCCCGGCATCGTCACCGCGGTGATCTTCACGTTCATCGCCGCGTGGAACGAGTTCATCGTCGCGCTGACCCTCACCAGCGAGCCGAGCCAGCGTCCGCTCACGGTCGCGATCCACAACTACATCGGGCAGTACTCGGTCGACTGGGGGCACCTGTTCGCGGGCTCGGTGATCGCGACCATCCCGGTGATCGTGCTGTTCGCGGTGATCGAGGGCAAGATCGTCGGCGGGCTCACCGCCGGGTCGATCAAGTAGCCGCGTTCTCGGTCGCCTGCTGGAGCCGCTTCTGCTCGCGGGTGGGTCCGGCGGCCGGCGGTTCGACGCCGAGCAGCTTGCGGTACGTGGTCTCGGCGCCCTTGCGGGTGAGCAGCTTCGCGGCGACGCCGCCCGCGCCGGCCAGCGCCGCATAGCCCATCACGTCCGCCCAGCGGGCCTCGCGGTCCTTGACGGTGTGGGCGGGCTGTTCCGGGCGGAACGCCACCCACAGCCGGGCGACCGCCTTGCGGGTCGCGATGCCGACCGGGACTCCGACCGCGATGGTCAGTACCTTCATGCCGATCTTGCCGACGACCTGGGCCATGTGCACTCCGTCCGGCGCTGCTAAGACGTCCTCGCTGCAGACCCTACCCAGCGCGGGCCGATCGCTCCCGCCGTGCGAGGCTGGCGGGCATGTACGCGGTGCCGGGCTCGGGCTGGCCGGGCGATCTGGCCACGCCGCGCACCCCGGTGGCGGCCGACGCGGCGGACGTCGGTCGGCTGGCGGCCTCGGCCCGGGACCTGCGGCAACTGGATGCAAGGGTGACCGTCTGCCGCGCCTGCCCGCGGCTGGTGGCCTGGCGCGAGCAGGTCGCCGACGTCAAGCGGCGCGCCTTCGCCGACGAGCCGTACTGGGGGCGTCCGGTGAGCGGGTTCGGGCCGCCCGACCCGCGGATCCTGATCCTGGGCCTCGCGCCCGCGGCACACGGGGCGAACCGCACCGGGCGGATGTTCACCGGCGACCGCAGCGGCGACTGGCTGTACGCCGCGCTGTACCGGGTCGGGCTGGCGAACCGCCCGACCGCCGTCTCGGCCGGCGACGGGCTGGAGCTGAACGGGGTGCGGATCACCGCGCCGGTGCACTGCGCGCCGCCGGCGAACAAGCCGACCACGGTTGAGCGCGACACCTGCCGCGGCTGGCTGACCCGCGAGCTCGAACTGCTGTGGCCCGGCGTGCGCGCGGTCGTGGTGCTCGGCGCGTTCGGCTGGAACTCGCTGTGGCCGACGCTGCGTGCCTGCGGCATCGTCACCCCGGCGCGGGTGCCGCGCTTCGCGCACGGCGTCGAGGCGCAGGTCGACGGCCGGCTCGCGATAGGCAGCTACCACGTCAGCCAGCAGAACACCTTCACCGGCCGGCTGACCGAGCCGATGCTCGACGCGGTGCTGGCCCGGGCAGCCGATGCGGCGGGGCTGCCGGTTCGCTAGCGTCGACGGTATGACAGGGCAACCCGTACGGATCCTGATCGTCGGCGGCGGCTACGTCGGCATGTACACCGCGCTCGGCCTGCAGAAGAAGCTCTCCCGCGGGGCGGCCGAGATCACCCTCGTCGAGCCGCAGTCCAACATGACCTACCAGCCGTTCCTGCCCGAGGCCGCGGCGGGCAGCGTCGAACCGCGGCACGTCGTCGTCCCGTTGCGCAAGGTGTTGCGGCACTGCACGGTGCTCAGCGGCGCGGTGACGAGGGTCGAGCACGCCGCCAAGCGGGTGACCGTCCAGCCGGTGCAGGGCGAGGCGTACCGACGCGACTACGACCTGCTCGTCATGTGCCCGGGCTCGATCTCGCGGCTGCTGCCCATCCCGGGGCTGGCCGAGAACGGCATCGGCTTCAAGACCATCGGCGAGGCGATCTACCTGCGCAACCACGTCCTGTCCCAGCTCGACCTCGCCGCCTCCACCGACGACCCCGAGCAGCGGCGCCGCGCGCTCACCTTCGTGTTCGTCGGCGGTGGTTACGCCGGCGTGGAGGCGATGGCCGAACTGGAGGACATGGCGCGGTACGCCACCCGCTACATCGACAACGTCGAGCCGTCCGACATGCGCTGGGTGCTGGTCGAGGCGGCCAGCCGGATCATGCCCGAGGTGTCCGTGCGGCTGTCGGCGTACACGGTCGACCGGCTCACCGAGCGCGCCATCGACGTCCGGCTCAACACCCGGCTGGAGTCGGCCGAAGGCGGCCGGATCGTGCTGTCCGACGGCGAGCAGTTCGACGCGGATACCCTGGTGTGGACGGCCGGGGTCAAGGCGAACCCGATATTGCAGCAGACCGATCTGCCGCTGGACGACAAGGGCCGGCTGCCCTGCGCGGCGAACCTGACCGTCAAGGGCGTCACCGGGGTGTTCGCCGCGGGCGACTGCGCCGCCGTCCCGGACCTGACCAAGGACGACCCCAACGCGCTGTGCGGGCCGAGCGCGCAACACGCGGTGCGGCAGGCGAAGACGCTCGCCGGCAACGTTGCGGCGGCCGTGCACGGCGGGACGTTGCGCGACTACCGGCACGCCTACGCCGGCTCGGTCGCCTCGCTCGGGCTGTATCGCGGCGTCGCGGAGGTCTACGGCATCAAGCTGCGCGGCTTCCCGGCGTGGTGGATGCACCGCACCTACCACGTGTCGCGGATGCCGACGTTCAACCGCAAGGTGCGGATCATCGCCGACTGGACCGGCGCGCTGCTGTTCCGCCGCGAGGTCGTCTCGCTCGGGCAGTTGCAGCGGCCGCGGACCGAGTTCGAGCAGGCGGCCGGCAAGCGCGAGTTGCCCGAGGTCTCCTGACCCGAGCGCGCAACGTTCCGCGGCGTCGGGCCGCGATACGTTGCACAATCGGGTCGGCGGCGCCCCCGTAGCCCAATGGCAGAGGCAGACCCCTTAAAAGGGTCCCAGTGTCGGTTCGAGTCCGACCGGGGGTACTCGCGGGACCGAACGACACGCCGACGGAACATGTGGTGCCGCCTGTTGTCAGAGCGTCCACATATAGTGCTCAACGCAGCTGGTTCGCGCGTCCCGGCCAGGGGCGTGCGAGGCAACAGGGAACCCGGTGCGATACCGGGACTGCCCCGCAGCGGTGAGTGGGAACGACAACCGTCCGCTTCGTGAAGACGAAGCGACAGCACTGGGATCCGGCCAGCCAGATCGGGCCCCGGGAAGCGACGGTCAGTAGGTGATCGGGTGCGTGCACCTGATCGTGCCCGCGAGTCCGAAGACCTGCCAGCGCGCTGCGCCCCGACCGGGGTGCAGTGGTCCGAGGCTCCGTGGGAGAGCCGACGGCACGTGCGGCGGGAGCACCTACTCTCCGGCCCGGCGACCGCCCCCTCCCCGCAGCCTCGGACCTTCGGACCGAGCTCGCGAGGAGAGAGCCAGATGACGGTCACCGACACCCCACCCCCGACCCGGCGCACGACGATGCAGGTGCGCAAGCGCAACGGCGACACCGAGGACGTCGACGTCAACAAGATCGTCCGCGCGGTCGAGCGCTGGGCGGGCGAGTTGGACGAGGTCGACCCGCTGCGCGTGGCCACCAAGACGATCAGCGGCCTGTACGACGGCGCCACCACGTCCGAGCTGGACCGGCTCTCGATCCGGACGGCGGCGGAGATGATCGGCGAGGAGCCGCAGTACTCCCGGCTCGCCGCCCGCTTGCTGGCCGGTTACCTCGACAAGGAGGTACGCGGTCAGGGCATCGCGTCGTTCAGCCAGGCGATCGCGCTCGGGCACGCCGAGGGCCTGATCGGCGACGAGACCGCCGGCTTCGTCAAGGACAACGCGCGCAAGCTCGACTTCGCCGTCGACCACCGCGCCGATCTGCGCTTCGAGTACTTCGGGCTGCGGACCGTGTACGACCGCTACCTGCTGCGGCACCCGAGCAGCCGGCTGGTGATCGAGACGCCGCAGTACTTCCTGCTGCGCGTCTCTTGCGGCCTGTCACACACGCCGGCCGAGGCGATCGACTTCTACCGGCTGATGTCCTCGCTCGCATACCTGCCGTCCAGCCCGACGCTGTTCAACTCCGGAACGCGGCACACCCAGATGTCCTCGTGCTACCTGCTCGACTCCCCGCGCGACGAGCTGGACTCCATCTACGAGCGCTACCAGCAGGTCGCCCGGCTGTCCAAGTTCGCCGGCGGGATCGGCATCTCGTGGTCCCGGGTGCGGTCGCGCGGCGCGCTGATCCGCGGCACCAACGGCGAGTCCAACGGCATCGTGCCCTGGCTGCGCACGCTGGACTCGTCGGTCGCCGCCGTCAACCAGGGCGGCCGGCGCAAGGGCGCGGCGTGCGTCTACCTCGAGCCGTGGCACCCGGACGTCGAGGAGTTCCTCGCGCTGCGCGACAACACCGGCGAGGACGCCCGCCGCACGCACAACCTGAACCTGGCCAACTGGATCCCGGACGAGTTCATGCGCCGCGTCGAGGCCGACGAGGCCTGGTCGCTGATGGACCCGGACGCCGTGCCCGAGCTGCCCGACCTGTGGGGCGAGGCGTTCGACGCGGCGTACCGCGCCGCCGAGGCGGACGGCCGGTACGTGCGGCAGGTGCCGGCACGCGAGCTGTTCGGCCGGATGATGCGCACGCTGGCGCAGACCGGCAACGGGTGGATGTGCTTCAAGGACGCCGCCAACGCACGCTGCAACCAGAGTGCCGACCCGGCGAACGTCGTGCACCTGTCCAACCTGTGCACCGAGATCATCGAGGTCAGTTCGGACGCCGAGACCGCGGTGTGCAACCTCGGCTCGGTCAACCTGGCGCAGCATCTGACCGGCGACGCGGTCGACTGGGACAAGCTGCGCGCGACCGTGCGCACCGCCGTCCCGTTCCTGGACCGGGTGATCGACACCAACTACTACCCGAGTGCCGAGGCGGCGGCGTCCAACCCGCGCTGGCGGCCGGTCGGGCTCGGCGTGATGGGACTGCAGGACGTCTTCTTCGCGCTGCGCCTGCCGTTCGACTCCGCGGCCGCGCGCGAGCTGTCCACCCGGATCGCCGAGGAGATCTACCTGACGGCGCTGGAGACGTCAGCCGGGCTGGCCGAGCAGTTCGGCCCGCACCCCGCGTTCGCCGCGACGCGTGCCGCCGACGGGCAGCTGCAACCGGACCTGTGGGGCGTGCCGCCGACCCAGACGCAGCGATGGGCCGAACTGCGCGCGCGGGTCGCGCGGACCGGGCTGCGCAATTCGCTGCTGATCGCGATCGCCCCCACCGCGACGATCGCGTCGATCGCCGGCTGCTACGAGTGCATCGAGCCGCAGGTGTCCAACCTGTTCAAACGCGAGACGCTGTCCGGGGAGTTCCTGCAGCTCAACGGCGCGCTCGTGCGCGAGCTCAAGCGGCTGGGGCTGTGGACCGTGCAGACGCGTGATGCGATCAAGCGCGCGGACGGCTCGGTGCAGGGCATCGCCGAGCTCCCCGCCGAGACGCGCGAGCTGTTCCGCACCGCGTGGGAGTTGCCGCAACGCGCCCTGATCGACCTGGCCGCCGCGCGGGCGCCGTACGTCGACCAGAGCCAGTCGCTGAACCTGTTCATGGCCGCGCCGTCGATCGGCAAGCTCAGCTCGATGTACCTGTATGCGTGGCAGGCCGGGCTGAAGTCGACCTACTACCTGCGCTCGCGCCCGGCCACCCGCATCGCGCAGGCGACCGTGACCGACCAGGCGGCGATCGCCTGCAGCCTGGAGAACCCCGAGAGCTGCGAGGCGTGCCAGTGACCGGCATGCTGCTGGATCCCGGGATGAACCTGACCCTGCGGCCGATGCGCTACCCGCACTTCTACGACCGGTACCGCGACGCGATCAAGAATCACTGGACGGTCGAGGAGGTCGACCTGCACAGCGACCTGAAGGACCTGACCCGGCTCACGCCCGCCGAGCAACACCTGGTCGGCCGGCTGGTCGCATTCTTCGCCACCGGCGACACCATCGTCGCGAACAACCTGGTGCTCAACCTGTACCAGCACCTCAATGCGCCCGAGGCCCGGCTGTACCTGAGCCGCCAGCTGTTCGAGGAGGCGGTGCACGTCCAGTTCTACCTGACCCTGCTGGACACGTACGTCCCCGACGAGCGGGAGCGGTTCGAGGCGTTCGCCGCGGTCGAGAACATCCCGTCGATCAAGGTGAAAGCGGAGTTCTGCTTCACCTGGATCGACACGGTGTTCGAACTCGATGCGCTGCGCACGCGGGACGAACGCCGCGCCTTCCTGCTCAACCTGATCTGCTTCGCGGCCTGCATCGAAGGGCTGTTCTTCTACGGCGCGTTCGCCTACGTGTACTTCCTGCGCTCGCGCGGGCTGTTGCACGGGCTGGCGTCCGGGACGAACTGGGTCTTCCGCGACGAGTCCATGCACATGGCGTTCGCCTTCGACGTGGTCGACACGGTGCGCGCCGAGGAACCCGACCTGTTCGACGCGGAGCTGGCCGGGCAGGTGCGCGAGATGATCGTCGCCGCGGTCGAGGCCGAGGCGCAGTTCGCCGAGGACCTGCTCGGCGGCGGGGTGGCCGGGCTGTCGAGCGCGGACATGCGCAGCTACCTCGAGCACGTGGCAGACAGGCGGATGCGCCGGCTCGGGCTCGAGCCGATCTACGGCACCGCGAACCCGCTCGCGTTCCTGGACCTGCAGGACGTCCAGGAGCTGTCGAACTTCTTCGAGCGCAAGGTGTCGGCCTACCAGGTCGGTGTGGGCGGATCGGTGGCGTTTGATGACGATTTCTAGGCCCGGCGCGAAGGGTTGCAGATCACATGGCGGCATCCCGGTGCCAGCTGTCCGGCGCGTCGTCCTGATACTCAGATTGGAGTGAGAACAGTTATCAGGACGGGGAGTGCCGATGACCGACGTTGCGTTGCCGTTGCCCGAGCCCACCGAGCTGGACGAGGCGCGGCACCGGGAACTGCAGATCCTCGCCGACGACGCCGTGCTGAAGGGGCATCCCTACGGCGATGAGCGCTGCCGGAACTGCCTGTTCTACCTGGACGTCGACGACTCGATCTCCTACTGCTGGCACCCGAAGCTGCGCGTCCTGGTCGGCGCCGACTGGTGGTGCCAGTGGTGGGAGGAGATCCCCGAGAGCTGAGGCGATGCGCGCAATGGCCGACGACCTGCGGCTGACACCGCAGCGGCAGGCGGTACTCGACACGCTCGCCGCCTCCGACGATCACCCCACCGCGGCCCAGGTGCTCGAGCGGGTACGCGCGCACCTACCGGGCATCGGGCCCGCGACCGTGTACCGCGCGCTCGCCCTGCTCGTCGAAGCCGGCCGGGCGGGCGAGCTGCGGGCCGGCGAGGGACAGGCCATCCGGTACGACCGCACCGCGACCCGGCACGACCACCTGGTGTGCACCGGTTGCGGGCGGGTCTGCGACGTCCAGGTCGGGCTCGATCCGGACGCGCTTCGAGAGCTGAACACGAGCACGTCGTTCACCGTCACGGGGTACGACGTCCGACTGCACGGCCGCTGCGCACGGTGCGCGGCGCAGGACACCGTCAAGGAGAGAGCATGAGTGAGCTGAAGGGTTCCCAGACCCACGCCAACCTCAAGGAGGCGTTCGCCGGCGAGAGCATGGCCAACCGCCGGTACCTGTTCTTCGCCCGCCAGGCGGACAAGGACGGTGTGCCCGAGGTCGCCGAGCTGTTCCGCGACACCGCCGAGGGCGAGACCGGCCATGCGTTCGGCCACGCCGAGTACCTCGTCGGTGCGGGCGACCCGGCGACCGACGAGCCGATCGGCAGCACCGAGCAGAACCTGGCCTCGGCCGTCGTCGGCGAGACGTACGAGTTCACCGCCATGTACCCCGGCTTCGCCGCCACCGCGCGCGAGGAGGGCTTCGAGGAGATCGCCGACTGGTTCGCAACGCTAGCGCGTGCCGAGCGCACGCACGCCGGCCGTTTCCAGAAGGCGCTGGACAAGCTGCGCGGCTGAGCGAGCCGCCTGGGTGCGGGCCGGCCGATCGGGCCGTCCCGCACCGATCACGACGACGTTGGAGGAACCGTGCCCGGTCTCAACCTGGACGAGCTGATTCTCGACCGCGAGCAATACCGAGCCGTGCGTGCCGAGGTGCGCGCGCGGATGCTGCCGCTGCGCCGTAGCCGGCGGGTGCAGGTCGGTGACGCGCTCGCGCTGGAGTTCGAGAACGAGCAGACGCTGCGCTACCAGGTGCAGGAGATGATCTACGCCGAGAACATCACGTCCGAGGCAGCGGCCGGCGAGGAGATCGAGACCTACCGGCGGCTGCTGCCTACGGCGGGCTCGGTATCGGCGACGATGTTCCTGGAGTTCGCCGACCTGGACACCGTCCGCACGAGCCTGGACGGCCTGAGCGGCATCCAGCACCTGATCGAGCTACGGCTCGGCTCGTCCCGGATCGCCGGTGTGGACGTGCCGCCGCCGGACGAGGCGGACGATCGCCAGACGTACTCGGTGCACTTCGTCCGCTTCGACCTGGCGCCGGCTCAGCGCGCCGACCTGGCGAACCTGACCGTTCCGGCGCAGCTGTCGGTGGAGCATCCCGCGTATCGCGCCGCGACCGAACTGCCTGCCGAGTTGCGCACCCAGCTGGTCGCCGACCTGGCCTGACCCGATCGGGCAACGCGCTGCGGCCCGAGGCCGCAGCGCGTTGCACAATCGGGTTCATGCGCATCGCGGTGGCCGGTGGCACCGGCCGAGTCGGCCGGCTCGTCGTCGAGGCCGCCGGGTCGTCCGGCCACGAACCCGTGGTGCTGGCCCGCTCGGCCGGGGTCGACCTGACGACCGGTGCCGGACTGGATGCGGCGCTGGCTGGTGTCGCCGCGGTGATAGACGTGAGCGATCCGGCAACCACCAGCCGGCGCAAGGCGACCGCGTTCTACGAGCGTGCTGCCGAACACCTGCTGCCCGCCGAGCAACGCGCCGGCGTTCGGCATCACGTGGTGCTGTCCATCGTCGGCATCGACCGCGTAGGGCTCGGTTACTACCGCGCCAAGCAGCGGCAGGAGGCGCTCGCGATGGCCGGTCCGGTGCCGGCGAGCGTGCTTCGGGCTACCCAGTTCCACGAGTTCACGCTGCAGGTCAGCGAGCGCGGCGGCCGGTTCGGGGGTGCGCTGCTGCCGAAGGGCCCAGGCCCGCGCGGTCAGCAGACCTTCGACGAATGGTTCGCTGCGCGCTGAGGTCGCCAGTCGCCCCGTGTCGGCGGTGAGCCGGTGCCGTCAGCCGCTCTTGCGGCGGAAGGTGCGCTTGGCGCCGGCGGCGCCGTGCGCCTCGTGGATCTTGGACTCGCCGTGCGTCTCGGCCGCCCGCTCGGCCTGGTGGTGGCGCTTGCGCTCCAGGGCCTCGCGGAACTTGGCCTTGGGGTCGTCGGTGTCGCCGCCGGCCTTGGCGTCGTTGTCAGGCATGGCCCCAGCCTCGCACGCGACGCCGCGGCCGTGCCACTCAGGCCCGCTCGAGGACGACGACGGGGATCTCGCGGGCCGTCTTCTGCTGGTACTCGTCGTAGGCCGGCCACACCTCGGTCATCTCGCGCCACAGCTGGGGCTTCTCCTCGGCGGTGGCGGTGCGGGCGCGGGCGTTGAACACCTCGCCCTTGATCTGCACCGTCACCTCGGGGTCGGCCTGCAGGTTGACGTACCAGGCCGGCGGCTCGGGCGCGCCGCCCTTGGAGGCGACGACCAGGTAGGCGCCGTCGTGCTCGCGGAAGATCAGCGGGTGGGTGTACTCGCGGCCGGACTTGCGGCCCTTGGTGCCCAGCAGCAGGATCGTCGTCCCCTTCTGCCACTCGTAGCCCTCGGCGCCGTCGGTCGCCCGGTACCGCTCGACGTGCTCCTTGCCGAACAAGGTCATCGTTCGCGTCCTCTCGGTCGTAGTCGTCCCGCCGGCAGCGGGGGAGCGGGCAACGGTGCGCCCGCGTCGCGTACAACCCCGAAGCGCTCCTGGTTCATCCAGTCCGCACGCGCGGCCTCGATCTCGTCGTGGTCGCGCGCGAGGAAGTTCCACCACATCAGGATCCGTTCCTCGAACGGGACGCCGCCGAGCAGCAACGCGCGCGCGCCGGCGGGGGCATGCAGCCGCAGGTCGCGCCGTCCGCAGCCGAGGTAGAGCATCGAGCCGACCGTCAGTGTCGCGTTCTCGACTGCCACCGAGCCGCTCATCGCGAGCAGGGCGTACTCGAAGCCGGGCTCCAGCGGCAGCAGCACCTCGCCGTCCGCGTCCAGCGCCACATCGGCGCCGACCATCGGGGCATAGGTGCGGCCCGGCGAGACCGCGCCGGCCAGCTCGCCCATGATCACCGTGGTGCGGGCGCCGGGTTCGGTGAGCACGGGCAGCATCGCGTGGTGATCCCACGCCGGTGCGACCGTCCTCGATCCGTCCGGCAGCGCCACCCACAGCTGGACGCCGTGCAGCAGCGCCGGGTGCGGCACGGGGGAGCGCTCGGCGTGCGCGATGCCCACGCCGGCCGTCATCAGCCCGAGCTGGCCCGGGCTGATCAGCTGGTCGCTGCCGAGGCTGTCCTGGTGGTGCACCTCGCCGGCGAGCAGCCAGCTGACCGTCTGCAGCCCGCAGTGCGGGTGCGGCGGCACCTGCATGCCGGGCGACGTGCTGATGTCGTCCGGACCGTAGTGGTCGACGAAGCACCACGGCCCGACCAGGCGCCTGCCCAGGTTCGGCAGCAACCGGCGCACCTTGGTGCTCTCGCCGAGCAGCACCTCGCGGCCGGCGAACAGTTCGTGCACCGGCCGGATGGCGACGTCGGTCAACCCGCCGAGCGGTGTCAGCCCCGGCGTACGGTCGAGGTTGCTCATATCCCGACAGTAACGCCGTTCGAGGAGAGTGCCGATGGCAACCGAGGTACGCCGCAACGACGAGGCCGGCCGTTACGAGATCACCGTCGACGGCGACGTCGCCGGCTTCGCCGCGTTCCACCCGGACGGCGATGTGCTGGTCTTCCCGCACACCGAGATCGACGAGCGCTACTCCGGGCAGGGGCTGGCCAAGGTCCTGATCGGACAAGCCTTGGGCGACGTGCGTGCGCGCGGCCTCACCATCGTGCCGACCTGCGAGTTCGTGCAGGGGTACCTGGAGAAGAACCCGCGGTACCAGGATCTGATCGCGTAGCCGCCGTCTCGAGCGCGCTCGCGGCGTCACGCAGCACACGCGGCTGTGGATGAAGGTGTGTGCGAGCCGGTGGAAAACCAGCGCAGCGGGGGATAACCCGTCCACTTCTGTGGACGAGCGTGTGGACGAGCAAAACTTCTCGAAATTGCCCTCGATTGCCTATTGCGCAAGCAGATCGTGGTCAGTAGAAATACGTCATCGCTTCGGCGAGGAGTTCGAACCGGAGGCAACTTCGGGCGCAGGAGGACCGGGCAAGCGGGACTTCGGAGGATCGGGAAACCGGATCTTCGAAAGGAACGGGCGGCCGGGACTCGACGGGAACCGGGAGACCGGTGACCGGCGGGATCGGCAGTACGGGAGACCGGGGTGCCGAGCCACGGATTTCCACGCGGGGCGACGGTCGCGCAACGCACGCGCGCCGAGCGATCGGCGAGTGGTGCAGCGAGACAGGACGAGGCCCCTCCATCTCATACATGGAGGGGCCTCGTCTGCGTCTGGCTACCGACAGTCTGTCGCGCCCGGCCCGTGATCGCCGGCAGCGACACGCCGCCGCGCCCTACTTCAGTTCGGTCGAGCTCTTGTTCAGCAGCCGGCGCGCGACGATCAGCTGCTGGATCTGCTGGGTGCCCTCGAAGATGTCCAGGATCTTCGAATCGCGCGCCCACTTCTCCAGCAGCGCGCCCTCGCCGTAGCCGTACGCGCCGGCCAGTTCGACGCAGCGCAAGGTGATCTCCACGCCGACCCGGCCCGCCTTCGCCTTGGCCATCGAGGCCTGCAGCGAGTTCGGCTTGTTGTTGTCGGCCATCCAGGTCGCCTGCAGCGTGAGCAGGTACGCCGCCTCCCAGTCGGCCTCCAGCTTCAAGAACTCCGCCGCCGCCGCGTGCTGCGTGAATACCGGCTGGTCGTAGTCGATCGGCACGCCGGCGTCGGCGAGCAGGTCGTGCAGTTCGTCCAGCGCCGCCCGGGCACATCCGACCGCCATGCCGGCAACCAGCGGACGGGTGTTGTCGAAGGTCTGCATGACGCCGGCAAAGCCCTGATCGGCCTCGATCTCCGCCGAACCCAGCAGGTTCTCCCGCGGTACCCGGCAGTCGGTGAACCGGATCGTCGCGGTGTCCGACGCGCGGATCCCGAGCTTGTGCTCGAGCCGCTCGACCTGCATGCCGGGCGTGCCCTTCTCCACCACGAAGGACTTGATCGCGGCGCGGCCCTTGCTGCGGTCCAGCGAGGCCCAGACGACGACCGAGTCGCAGCGCCCGCCGGCCGTCACGAAGATCTTCTCGCCGTTGAGGACGTAGTGGTCCCCGTCCAGCACCGCGGTCGTCTGCACGGCGGCCGAGTCCGAGCCGAAGGACGGCTCGGTGATCGCCATGGCCGCCCACGTCTTGTCGAACCGCGCGTGCTGCTCGTCATTGGCGACCGACGCGATCGCGGCGTTGCCCAGTCCCTGGCGCGGCATCGACAGCACCATCGCGACATCGCCCCAGCACGCCTCGATGATCGACAGCACCCCGGACATGTTGGTGCCGTTGCGGTTCCCGGTGTCGCCGCTCGCCTCGCGGCGCACCCCGCGCGCGCCGGTGCTCGCCTCGCCCGAGGCGTTCATGCCGTCGATGAGCGAGGCGAGCATGTCCAGTTCCTTCGGGTACTCGTGCTCGCTCTGGTCGTACTTGCGCGAGATCGGCCGGAAGATCTCCTGGGACACCTGCCGGGCCTGGTTCACGATCAGCGCGAACTTCTTCGGCACCTCGAGGTTGATCGTCATGCGGGGCCCCCGCGAAAGTGCGTAGCGTTCTGTGCAGAGCAGTTTCCTGAGGTGTTCATACGAGCACCACGCCTTCCATCACGCCGGCCGCGCGCAGGTCGCGGTACCAGCGCTCCACCGGATGTTCCTTCACATACCCGTGCCCGCCGAGCAACTGCACCCCGTTGCTGCCGATCTGCATGCCGTACTCGGACGTGAGCCGCCGAGCCAGCGCGCTCTCGCGGGCGAACGGCAGACCCTGCTCGGCGCGCGCGGCCGCCCGCAGCGTCACCAGCCGGGCGCCCTCGAGCTCGATGCCGATGTTCGCGACCATGAAGGCGACCGCCTGCCGGTGGCTGATCGGCTCGCCGAATGCCTGCCGCTCGTTGACGTACGGGATCACGTAGTCCAGCACGGCCCGGCACGTACCCAACGCCAGCGCCGCCCACCCGATCCGGCCCAGCCGGATGCAGTCGCCGTAGGCCCGTGCGTCGCCGAGCACGGCCGTTTCCGGCACCTGCACCTCGTCCAGCACCAGCCGGCCCATGCGGGCGGCCCGCAGGCCCATCGCCGGTTCGGACTCGATCTGCACACCGCGCGACGAGGACTCGACGAGGAGCAGGGCGGGGGCGCCGTCCAGCATCGCGCCGACGACGAACAGTTCGGCACTGTCGGCGCGCGGCACCAGCGACTTCACCCCGTCGAGGACGAAACCGCCCGGCACCCGCCGGGCCACCGTCCGCAGTGCGAACGGGTTGAACAGCACGTGCGGTTCCAGCACGGCGACGGCGGCGGCGAGCGGACCGTTCTCCCCGCCCTTAACGAAGGACGGCAGGTAGCCGGCCTGCTGGTCGGCGTCGCCCCACAGCGTGAGCGCGGTGCTGACCGCGGCGGGGGCGAGGCACGCCACCGCCAGCCCCATGTCCCCGTGCGCGAGCGCCTCGTTCACCAGGACGCCGGTGGTGACGGACCGCTCGCCGCCGAACCCGCCGAGCGATTCGGGCACGGTGAGCTGGCCGACCCCGAGCTCGTCGACCGCGCGCGCGAGCAGCGGCGCCGGAGCCGCGCAGTCCTGGTCGGCGGCGGCCGCGGCCGGACGAAGCTGTTCGGCGGCGAACTCGGCGCTCGCCTGCGCGATCATCGCCTGCTCGTCGGTGGGCGTCAGGTCGAACAGCGCCCGCTCGGGCGCCACCGCGGGCCGCTCGGGCGTGCCGTGCCCGCCGGGCCGCGCCGGCGCGGCGAAACGGCGGTTGGCGGCGCCGACGGCACGAAAGCCGGTGCGGGTGGCCTGGTACACGGCCCGCTCGGCGGGCTTGCGCAGCTTGAGCCGGTCGATGAGGCCGGCACCGGCGAGCTTGTTCAGCGCGGCGAGCCCGAGGCCCATCGCATCGCGTGGGCGGGTGCTGCGGCGGGTCGGCATGGCGGCTCCCGGTGATGATCGGCGGCGTTCTCGTTGTGTGGTACGCGATGTCGTAGATACAAGTTACCCGCGAGTAGTGGCACTGCCAACGCGGCGCGACCGATTGTGTCGACCGGCACGGCTGCGGGAACCCCGCTCCGGTCGGCTACGTTGAGCAGGAGTAAGTGCGAGAGAACAGGAGGCCCGGCACATGGCAGAGAACCCGGTCATCAGGAACTTCGGCAAAGCGACCGGCGCCACGCCGTCCGCCGTCGACCTGCAGAAGATGTACGACCAGCCGGCATACGCCGGGCCGCGTGCGGGCCAGCGCTACCTCACGCTCGACGACGTCGTGCAGCGCACCGGCGCGATGCTGTTCGTGCTGCTCGCCGCCGGCACCGTCTCGTGGGTGGCACTGCCGACCAACCTGACGGCTCCGGTGCTCATCGTCTCGCTCATGGGCGGGCTGGGGCTGGGCCTGTACATGGCGTTCAAGCAGGTGGCCAACGCCCCGCTCGCGCTGCTGTACTCGGCGTTGCAGGGCGTGCTGCTCGGCGGCATCAGCCGCGCGTTCGAGCACGCCTACAACGGCATCGTGATCCAGGCGATCACCGGCACCGTGATGGTCGCCGCCGGCATGCTGTTCGTCTACAAGATCGGCGCGATCCGGGTCACGCCCAAGTTCACCCGCGTGGTCGTCGGTGCGACCATCGGCGTCTTCGGCCTGATGCTGGTCAACCTGGTCTCCTACCTGTTCAGCTCCGACGGCCTGGGGCTGCGCAGCGGCGGAGTCATCGCGATCGTGTTCAGCCTGGTCTGCATCGTCATCGCCTCGATGAACCTGGTCATGGACTTCGACATGATCGAGCGCGGCATCCGCAACGGCGCCGACCAGAAGTTCGCCTGGTACGCCGCGTTCGGCCTGGTCGTGACGCTGATCTGGCTGTACATCGAGATCCTGCGGCTGCTCAGCTACCTGCGCGACTGACGCCGAACCCTACTGCGCATCGTCGATGAGGGCGGGCCCCGCGGGGGCCCGCCCTCATTCATGTGCTGCGACTTCCGGACACTCCCCCACGGATGCCCGGACGCGCGCACCGGACCAACGAGCGCGGTCCGGCGCGGTTACGCGGTAGGCGGTGGCGTGCCCGGTGCGGTCAGGACAGCCGCTCGATGACCATGGCCATGCCCTGGCCGCCACCGACGCACATCGTCTCCAGGCCGAACTGCTTGTCATGCGCCTGCAGCGAGTTGATCAACGTCGTGGTGATGCGCGCGCCGGTCATGCCGAACGGGTGGCCGACCGCGATGGCGCCGCCGTTGACGTTCAGCCGGTCCATCTCGATGCCGAGCTCGCGCTGTGACGGCAGCACCTGCGCGGCGAACGCCTCGTTGATCTCGACCAGGTCGATGTCGCCGATGCTCATGCCCGCGTGCGCCAGTGCGCGCCGTGACGCCTCGACCGGGCCGAGCCCCATGATCTCGGGCGAGAGCCCGGAGACGCCGGTGGCGACGATGCGCGCGAGCGGCGTGAGCCCCAGCTCGGCGGCCTTGGTGTCGCTCATGATGATCACCGCGGCGGCGCCGTCGTTGAGCGGGCAGCAGTTTCCGGCCGTCACGCGGCCGTCCGGGCGGAACACCGGCTTGAGCTGGGAGACCGCCTCGTAGGTGACCCCGGCGCGGGGCCCGTCGTCGGCGGAGACCACGGTGCCGTCCGGCAGCGTGATCGGGGTGATGTCACGCGCCCAGAAGCCGTTCTTGATCGCCTCCTCGGCCAGGTTCTGCGACCGGACGCCGAAGTGGTCCATGTCCTCGCGGCTGACGTCCTTGAAGCGGGCCACGTTCTCGGCGGTCTGCCCCATCGCGATGTAGACGTCCGGCACGTTGCCGTCCTCGCGCGGGTCGCGCCACGAGTCGCTGCCGCTCTCGGCGACCTTGGCGGTGCGCGCCTCGGCGTCGGCGAAGCGCGGGTTGTGCGTGTTCGGCCAGCCGTCGGCGTTGCCGTTCGCGTAGCGCGAGACGGTCTCGACGCCGGCAGAGATGAACACGTCGCCCTCGCCGGCCTTGATCGCGTGGAACGCCATCCGGGACGTCTGCAGCGACGAGGAGCAGTACCGCTGGACGGTGGTGCCGGGCAGGAAGTCGTAGCCGAGCTGGACGGCGACCACGCGGCCGATGTTGAAGCCGGATTCGCCGCCGGGCTGCCCGCAGCCCATCATCAGGTCGTCGATGTCGTGCGGGTCCAGCGCGGGCACCTTGTCCAGCGCGGCCCGCACGATCTGGGTGGCCAGCTCGTCCGGACGGATCGTCGCCAGCGAGCCCTTCACGGCACGGCCGATCGGCGAGCGGGCGGTGGAGACGATCACGGCTTCGGACATTGCAGGACTCCTCGACGTCGGCAGGCTTGCCGCCGATCGTGCCATTTGGCCCGCGCGGTGTCAGTCGGCGGTGGTCGGGGTCACCTCGGTCGCGGCACCCTCGCCGGCCTCGGGCACCCGGCGCGCGTGGCGCCGGCGCAGCTGGGCCACCGGCCCGCGGCGGGTGAGCGCGCCGCCGCGCGACGGCGCGGGCGCGACCTCGCTGCCGGGCCGGGCGGCAGCCTGGGCGGCGGCCTTGGCGACCGGCTTGGGGCGCCGGGTGGTGAACGCGCTGGCCGACCGGGCCCGGGTGCGCAGGCCCAGGGCGTCCAGGCAGGAGGGCAGCAGCGCCTTGGACGCCTCCGCGTAACCCGCCGCCGAGGGGTGGAAGCGGTCCTCGGCGAACAGGTCGAGCCGGGTCGCGAACAACGGACCGAGCAGGTCGCCGAGGGACACCGTCCGCCCGCCCGCCCGCACCACGGCGATCGTCTGGGCGGCGGCCATCTGGCGGGACAGGTGCCGCGCGTACCAGCGCAGCGGCTGCGGCAGCGGGCGGATCGTGCCTAGATCGGGACAGGTGCCGACCACGACCTGTATGCCGTCGGCCTTCAGCCGCCGCACCGCCTGTTCCAGGTAGTGCACCGGACCCGACGGGCGGCGCCCCTCGGTGACGTCGTTCGCCCCGATCATCACGATCGCCAGCTCGGGCCGGATGTGCCGGGCCAGCCGCTCCAGCTGCTCGCCCAGATCCCGGGACTCCGCGCCGACGACCGCCACGTTGGTGACGTGGACCGGGCGCCGCGCCGCCGCCGAGATGCCGATGGCGAGCTGGGCGGCCGGCGTCTCGCGGTCGCGTGCCGCGCCGTAACCGGCGGCGGTGGAGTCGCCCAGCAGCGCGATGCGGATCGGCGGCCGCAGCCGGCTCACCCCGGCGGCCGCCCAGGTGGTGTCGTGCGAGACGGGCGGGTCGGTCACGGCCACCGGGATGCGGCGGCGCGCCAGCTTCGTCTCGCCGAACATCACGCCCACGAGCGCGGCGCCGCCGAGGGCGCCCAGCGCGCCGATGCCGCCACCGCCGTAGGCCGCCGCGGTGGCGATCCGCTTCGCCTTGCTCGCCCGACTCACTCGGCATCCTTCCCGGCCGCGGACCCGATCGTGCAACCGGCCGCGGCCTCAGAGCGCAGCCGGGTGCACGATCGGGTCAGGTGTCTGCGACCGAGGTTAACAGCGTCCGGTCCGGGGCGAACAGGGGAGCGAGCGCCGCATGCAGCGCCGGCGGGCAGCCGAGCGCCACCTCGGCGCCGAGCAGTTGCAGTCGGTGGACGGCGAGCGCGAGCTGCCGGACCGATCGGCAGGCGGACCGGTGGCGCAGGTCGCCGATCACGATCACGGCGACGTCCGGGACGAACGCGAGCAGCCGCTGCAGCTGGCCGCGCAGAGCCTCGGGGCCGGCGCCGCGGGCGGACACGTTGCGGACCCGCACCGGGCGGTCCCACTGCCGGGACACCCGCAGCGCGAGCCGGGCAGCTCTGCTCGCGCCGGCAGCCTCGGTGGCCGCCGTGCCGTCAGGCACGGCAGAGCCGGCGAAGGCGAGGGAGCCGCCCAGCAGCGCGAGGCGGACCGGCTCGCCGTTCGCGGCGACGCCCGGTGCGCGCAGGGTCAGCCCGTCACAGGCCGGCCCGCAGTCCGCGAACCGCCGCAGTGCCACCCGTGCGATCGTCATGGCCGGCCTCCTCCGACGCGCCCCGCATTCACACGCACTATCGGCACCGGTTCGCACCATGAGAACGACCAGGGACACGAACTACTGGGGGACACGAACTACTAGGGTCGCGCTCATGCGCTATTGCGAATCACTCCTGGACCTGATCGGCAACACCCCGCTCGTCAGGCTCCGCTCCGTCACCAGCGGCCTGGCACCGACCGTGCTGGCCAAGGTCGAGTACTTCAACCCGGGCGGGTCGGTGAAGGACCGCATCGCGGTCCGCATGATCGACGCCGCCGAGCAGTCCGGCGAGCTCAAGCCGGGCGGCACGATCGTCGAGCCGACGTCCGGCAACACCGGCATCGGGCTGGCCCTGGTCGCCCAGCAGCGCGGCTACCACTGCATCTTCGTCTGCCCGGACAAGGTGAGCGGCGACAAGATCAACACGCTGCGCGCGTACGGCGCCGAGGTCGTCGTCTGCCCGACCGCGGTCGCACCCGAGGACCCGCGCTCCTACTACTCGGTGTCCGACCGGCTGGCGCGCGAGACGCCCGGCGGCTGGAAGCCGGACCAGTACGCCAACGTCAACAACCCGCGCTCGCACTACGAGACGACGGGACCGGAGCTGTGGGAGCAGACCGACGGCCGGATCACCCACTTCGTCGCCGGCGTCGGCACCGGTGGAACCATCAGCGGCACCGGCCGCTATCTCAAGGAGCACGGCCCGGTGCGGGTGATCGGCGCCGACCCGGAGGGCTCGGTCTACTCCGGCGGGACGGGCCGCCCCTACCTGGTCGAGGGCGTCGGCGAGGACTTCTGGCCGGCCACCTACGACCGCGAGATCTGCGACGAGATCGTGGCGGTGTCCGACGCCGACTCCTTCGCGATGACGCGCCGGCTGGCCCGCGAGGAGGGGCTGCTCGTCGGCGGCTCCTGCGGCATGGCGGTAGTGGCCGCGCTGCGGGTGGCCGAGCGGGCCGGACCGGACGACGTGATCGTCGTGCTGCTGCCCGACGGCGGCCGCGGCTACCTGTCCAAGATCTTCTCGGACGCGTGGATGGCCGACTACGGGTTCCTGCGCGGCTCGGCCGAGACCACGGTGCTGGACGTGCTGCGCGGCAAGTCCGGCGAGACCCCCTCGCTGGTGCACGGGCACCCGAACGAGACGATCCGCGAGGCCATCGACATCCTGCGTGAGTACGGCGTCTCGCAGATGCCGGTGGTGCGCGCCGAGCCGCCCGTGACCGCGGGCGAGGTGGTCGGCTCGGTGTCGGAGAAGGCGCTGATGGACGCGCTGTTCACCGGGCACGCGTCACTGGCCGACGCCGTCGAGCCGCACATGTCACCGCCGCTGCCGATCATCGGTTCCGGCGAGCCGGTGACCGCGGCCACCGCCGCGCTGACCGACGCCGACGCGCTGCTCGTGCACGTCGACGGCAAGCCGGCCGGCATCATCACCCGCCAGGACCTGCTCGGCCATCTCACCGCCGCCGGGTGATGCGGCTCGCTGGTGCCCCGTTGAGTGGCGGGTTCGGGTTTCAGTGGCGACCTATAACCCGCCACTGAGCCCATAAGCCGCCACTCAACGAGGACGCGGGCGGGTGCAGGTACGGTCGGGGCATGCCTGGTTTCGACACGACGGCCATCCATGCGGGGCAGGAACCCGATCCGCTGACGGGGGCGGTCGCCGTCCCCATCTACCAGACCTCGACGTACAAGCAGGACGGCGTCGGCGGGCTGCGCGGCGGCTACGAGTACAGCCGCAGCGCCAACCCGACCCGCACCGCGCTCGAGGTCGCGCTCGCCGCGCTGGAGCAGGGCACCCGCGGCCTCGCGTTCGCCAGCGGCCTGGCGGCCGAGGACACCCTGCTGCGCACCGTCTGCCGGCCGGGCGATCACGTGATCCTGCCCGGCGACGCGTACGGCGGGACGTTCCGGCTCGTCGCCCGGGTGCTCACCAACTGGGGCCTGGAGTACACGCCGGTGCCGCTCGCCGACCTGGACGCGGTGCGTGCCGCACTGCGCGAGAACACCAGGGTGATCTGGTGCGAGACGCCGACCAACCCGCTGCTCGGGATCGCCGACATCGCCGCGCTCGCCGAGATCGCCCGCGCGGCGAACGCGAAACTGGTCGTCGACAACACCTTCGCCAGCCCGTACCTGCAGCAGCCGATCACGCTCGGTGCCGACGTCGTCGTGCACTCGATGACCAAGTACCTGGGCGGGCACTCGGACGTCGTCGGCGGCGCGCTGATCACCGCGGATGACGAGCTGGGCCAGCAACTCGCATTCCACCAGAACTCGATGGGGGCGATCGCCGGGCCGTTCGACTCGTGGCTGGTGCTGCGCGGCATCAAGACACTGGGCGTGCGGATGGACCGGCACTGCAGCAACGCCGAGCGCGTCGTCGACTTCCTGACCGGCCACCCCGCGGTGGCCGCGGTGCTCTACCCGGGCCTGCCCGAGCACCCCGGGCACGAGACGGCGGCGCGGCAGATGCGCGGCTTCGGCGGCATGGTCTCGTTCCGGCTGCGCGGCGGCGAGGAGGCCGCGCTCAAGGTGTGCGAGCTGGTGCAGGTGTTCACCCTCGGCGAGTCGCTCGGCGGCGTCGAGTCGCTGATCGAGCACCCCGGCAAGATGACGCACGCCAGCGTCGCCGGCTCGCCGCTGGAGGTGCCGGGCGATCTCGTCCGGCTGTCCGTCGGGATCGAGAACGTCGAGGACCTGCTCGCGGACCTGGCTCAGGCGCTGGCCTGAGCCTGCCCCGCCCGCCACTCGGCGGCGAGGATGGCGAAGTCGAGCTCGGTCGTCCACTCGCCCTTGAACCACTCGTTCTCGACGAGGACGGCCTCCTGGCGCATCCCGAGCCGGCGCAGCACGGCCGCGGACTTCTCGTTGCGGGCGTCGACCCGCCCGACGACGCGGTGCAGGTCCAGCCCGTCGAAGGCGAGCGCGAGCAGCGCCCGGCATGCCTCGGTCACGTAGCCGTGACCCTCGTGCTCGGGGTTGAGCACGTACCCGATCTCGCCGGCGCGGTGCTCGGCGCTGTGCCACATCAGCATGACGTCGCCCACCAGTTCGCCGGTGTCGCGGCGCACCACCGCGAGCGCGATCGCCTGGCCGGCCTCGTCGAGCGTCGAGCGGGTGCGCTGCGGATCGGCCAGCCGCCCGGCCACCTCGTCCCGGCTGCGCGGCGAGTACGGGATGTAGCGGCAGACGTCCTCGCGCGACTGGTAGGCGTGCACGGCGTCGACGTCGGTGGCCGCGTCGAGCGGGCGCAGCAGCAGCCGTTCGGTGCGGATCGGGTAGTCCGGGGTGAGCATCGCGTCACGCTAGCGTGGTACGCATGAGCTGCACAGCGTGCGCCATCTGGGACGAGGGTTACCTCGCGTACGACTTCGGCGAGCACCCGATGAACCCGGTGCGGCTCGAGCTGACGATCCGGCTCGCGCGCGAGCTCGGCGTACTGGACCGGCTCGAGGTGCTGCCGCCGCGCGCCGCCGACGAGCAGCAACTGCGCACCGTCCACGCCGCCGACTACCTCGACGCGGTCCGCACGGCGAGCGTCGACCAGGACTTCACCGGCTACGGCCTCGGCACCGACGACGACCCGGTGTTCCCCGGCATGTTCGAGGCGTCGGCGCTGATCGCGGGCGGCTCGGCGATCGCGGCGCAGCAGGTGTGGGGCGGGCACGTGCAGCACGCGGTGAACATCGCCGGCGGCCTGCACCACGCGATGCCGGGCTACGCCAGCGGGTTCTGCGTCTTCAACGACGTCGCGCTGGCGATCCGCACTATGCTGGCCGCGGGCGCCACCAGGATCGCGTACGTCGACATCGACGTGCACCACGGCGACGGCGTGCAGGCCGCGTTCTACGAAGACCCGCGGGTGCTGACGATCAGCCTGCACCAGGACCCACGCACCCTGTTCCCTGGCACGGGCATGCCGACCGAGACCGGGCGCGGCCCGGGCGAGGGCACCGCGATCAACCTGGCCCTGCCGCCCGGCACCGGTGATTCAGGCTGGTTGCGCGCCTTCCGCGCCGTCGTGCCCGGGGCGGTACGGGCGTTCGCGCCGGAGGTGCTGGTCACCCAGTGCGGCTGCGACACGCACCACGAGGACCCGCTGGCCAACCTGGAGCTGTCCGTCGACGGGCAGCGGGCCGCGATCGGCGAGCTGCACGCCCTCGCGCACGAGGCCGCCGGCGGCAGGTGGGTGGCGTTCGGCGGCGGCGGATACGGGGTGATCCGGTGCGTGCCGCGCACCTGGACGCACCTGCTGGCCGAGGCCTCCGGCGTCCGCGTCCCGCCGGAGACCCGGATCCCGGACGCGTGGACGGACCACCTGCGCGGCCGGGGCGTCTCCGGCGAGCTGCCGCGCACGATGGGCGAGGACCGCGTCCCGTTCGCCGAACGGTGGCAGCCGGGTGGGGAGAGCTGGCTGGACCGCGCGATCGGCGCGACCCGCCACGCGTCCTTCCCGCTGCTCGGCCTGGACCCGGACGACCCCCGTGACTGACTCCGCCGACCCCGTCCCGGACTACGACGACGCCGAGGCGCCGCCCCCGCCGCCGCACTGGGAGGCCGACGTGGTGGTCGCCGACGGCGGGACCGTGCACCTGCGCCCGATCCGTCCGTCCGACGCGCCGAAGCTGGTCGCCCTGCACGGCGGGCTGTCCCCGCGCACCCGCTACCTGCGTTACTTCTCCGCCTATCCGCGCATCCCCGAGCGCGACCTGTACCGGTTCAGCCATGTCGACCACCACGACCGGGTGGCGCTGATCGTCGAACTCGGCGGTGCGGCGATAGCCGTCGGCCGGTACGAGCGGTCACCCGGGACCGACGGTGTACCCAGCGCCGAGGTCGCGTTCGTGGTCGCCGACGCGCACCAGGGCCGTGGCATCGGCTCGGTGCTGCTCGAACACCTCGCGGCGGCCGGGCGCGAATGCGGCATCAGGCGGTTCGTCGCGGTCGTGCTCGCCGAGAACAGCGCGATGATCCGGGTGTTCCGCGACGCCGGATACGAGGTCACGCGGCACCTGGAGTACGGCGAGGTGAACCTGGAGTTCGCGATCGACGAGACGGCGGTGACCGAGGCGGTGATGCGCGAGCGCGAGCAGCGGGCCGAGGCGCGCTCGATCGCCCGGCTGCTCAACCCGGGGTCGGTGGCGATCGTCGGGGCCAGCAACGACGCCGGCAAGATCGGGCACGCGGTCGTGGTCAACCTGTTGCGCAGCGGCTTCGACGGACCGCTCTACCCGGTGAACCCGGACGCGCGGCACGTCAGCGGGATCCCGGCGTACCGCAGCGTGCTGGACGTCCCGGGCGAGCTCGACCTGGCGGTGATCGCGGTCCCGGCGCCGTCGGTGGCGGCGGTCGTCGACGAGTGCGCCCAGCGCGGGGTCAAGGGGCTGATCGTGATCAGCGGCGGGTTCGGCGAGCGCGGCGCCGAAGAGGAACGCGAGGCGGGCCGGACGGCCCAGCGCGCCCTGGTCACGGCGGCCCGGGCACACGGGATGCGCGTGGTCGGCCCGAACTGCCTCGGCGTGGTGAACACCGCGGCCGGGGTGCGGCTGAACGCCTCGCTCGCGCCGCTGCCGCCGCTGCCCGGGCGGGTCGGCTTCTTCTCCCAGTCCGGTGCGCTGGGCGTGACGATCCTGGGCGAGGCCGCGCGGCGCGGGCTGGGCGTCTCGACGTTCGTCTCGGCCGGGAACCGCGCGGACGTGTCCGGCAATGACATGCTGCAGTTCTGGGAGACCGACGAGCGCACCGACGTCGTGCTGATGTACCTGGAGAGCTTCGGCAACCCGCGCAAGTTCGCCCGGTTGACCCGCCGGCTCGGCCGCACCAAGCCGATCGTCACCATCAAGAGCGGCACCGGAACCGTCCTGGTCGCCGGCCTGGAGCAGACGTCGGTCGACGTGCCGGACGTCAGCGCGCGCGCCCTGTTCGAGGCGTCCGGCGTGATCCGGGTGGAGACGGTCAGCGGCATGTTCGACGTGGCGCTGCTGCTGTCGACGCAGCCGCTGCCGGCGGGCGGCCGGGTCGCGGTGGTCGGCAACTCGACCGCGATCGGGGTGCTCGTGGCGAACGCCTGTTCCGCCGAGGGGCTGCAGCTGACGCGTCTGGTCGACGTCGGGGTGGACGCCGGCGCGGAGGCGTTCGAGCCGGCCCTGGCCGGTGCGGTGGCCGACCCGGACGTCGACGCGATCGTGGTGGTGTTCGTTCCGCCGCTGCCGCGTTCGGCCGGTGACGATGTGGCCGTCGCCCTGCGCACGATCGCGGCGTCGAGCCAGAAGCCGGTGCTGTCGACCTTCCTCGGCTTCGAGGGCGTGCCGGACGCGCTCGCGGCAGCCGGCGAGGAGGCTGCGCCCCGCGGCTCGGTGCCGTCGTACCCGTCCCCGGAGCGGGCGGTGCGGGCCCTGGCCCGGGCGGTGCGGTACGCGGCGTGGCGCGCGACCCCGGCCGGGGTGGTGCCCGAGCTCGCGGACCTCGACCTCGACCGCGCGCGGGAGCTGGTGGACGGCGTGCTGACGGCCGCGCCGCAGGGCCGCGAGCTGACCGTCGACGAGGCCGGCCGGCTGCTCGGCTCGGTGGGCGTGCTGCTGTCCTACGAGGAGCCGGCGCGGACCGTCGAGGTGGTCTTCACCGTGTTCGACGACCACTCGTTCGGCGCGCTGGTGTCCTTCGGGCTGGGCGGGGTGGCCACCGAGTTGCTCGGCGACACCGCGTACGCCGCTGCGCCGCTCACCACCCAGGACGCGGAGCAGCTGATCGGTACCCCG
This sequence comes from Jatrophihabitans cynanchi, assembly GCF_027247405.1. Classification (NCBI taxonomy): domain Bacteria; kingdom Bacillati; phylum Actinomycetota; class Actinomycetes; order Jatrophihabitantales; family Jatrophihabitantaceae; genus Jatrophihabitans; species Jatrophihabitans cynanchi. The sequence continues at coordinate 3,198,887 of NZ_CP097463.1, forward strand.
CGCGCCGCGCCGCTGCTCACCGGCTACGAGGGCAGCGAACCGTGCGACACCGCGGCGCTCGCCGACCTGGCGCTGCGGCTGTCGGCGCTCGGCGACGCGCTGCCGGAGCTGGCCGAGTGCCGGGTGGGCGCGCTGGCCACGCCGTTCGGCGTGCAGGTGACGTCGGTGGCCGCCCGGCTGGCGCCGCCCACGGCGCGCGGAGACACCGGCCCGCGGCGCATGCGCGGCCTCTAGCTGCTGCGGCGCTCCCCCCACCGGGTGGCGAGTCTTGCTGCGCTCCCCCCACCGGGTGACGGAATTTGGGGCCGGATTTTGGTAACCCGGTGGGGGAAGCGCTAGCGCTTCGGTGAGCCGGACGGTTCGATCGGGTGCGGCCCGGGCACGCTCGGCAGCCCCGGGGTGGCGCGCGTCAGCCGGTTGAGCAGGCCGGACGTACCGGCCGGCGGCGTCCAGTCGTAGCGGACCGCGGTGCCGTTGGTGGCCCACGGTGCGCAGCCGGCGTAGCTGACCACGACGGGGGCGAGCCGGCCGCCCGTGGTCGCGGTCGGGTACAGCACCAGCTCGCGCACCGGCTGGACCGGGCACGGCCGTGCCGACCGGGTGACCGCGGCCGCGTTCAGGCTGGTGGCCACGTCAGCAGCGTCCCGGCCGAGCAGCACGGTGCTGCCGGTGGCCTCGATCCGCCCGCCCAACGAGGTGGCCGCGTAGCCGCACACCCGGATCGAGTCGACCAGTTCGGCGAACAGCGGTCCCGAGCCGCCGAACTGGCCGGTGCCACCCCCGCCGGGAACCATCAGCCGGATCGGAGTCGCCGGGCAACTCGCGGTGTCAGCGCCGTTCGCCCCGCCTGCCGTCTCGGGTGCCGCGCGCGGCGCCGTCCCCTCCGGCGCCGCCGCCTTGCCCTGCAGGTCGCCCGAGACCGAACTGCCGGCGGCCGAATCGCCGGAGCCGTTCGTCCCGGTACTGAGCGCGGCGATACCGGTGCCGATACCGCCCACTGCGATGACCGCCGCGGCGATCGACCCGACCCGCATCCGCCGGTTGTGCCGGACGGCCCGGGCGTGCGCGATCACCAGATCGGGGTTGACCGGCTGGCCTTCGCCGGCGCGCAGCGCGGCGCGCAGCTGCGACTCGCTCGGGCTCATGGCGTTCCTCCTACCGACAGCTCGACGCGCAGCCGGGCCAGCGCGCGCGAACAGGTGCTCTTGACCGTGCCGACCGGCATCCCCAGCGTCTCTGCGGTTTCCTGTTCCGGCAGGTCGCAGTAGTAGCGCAGCACGATCACCGCGCGTTCCTTGGGGCTCAGCCCGGTGAGCAGGCGGCGCAGCTCGTCCCGCTCGTCGGTGCCGGTGGTGCTGTCGGCGACCGGCACCTCCGGCAGTGTCTCGGTCGGCCGCTCGCCCCACCACTTGCGGCGCGTGGAATCGATGTGCGCGGTGACCATCGCCTTGCGCGCGTACGCCAGCGGTGCGTCGATCCGGTCCCACTTGAGGTAGACCCGGGTGAGCGCGGTCTGCACGAGGTCCTCTCCACGGTAATGGTCGCCGGTCAGCAGCCGGGCAGCGTGCAGCAGCGTCGCGCCGTTCGCCTCGACGAACGCGCGGAACGCCGGCTCGTCACGCATCGCCACCTGCCTCCACCTGCATCGACGAGGTGGGCGCGTCACCGAGTTCCAGCCACAGCCGCTGGTGCGGGATCTCGTGTTCGACGAAGATCCCGCCGTGCGGCCGGAAACCCTGCCGAAGGTAGAAGCCGATCGCGCTCTCGCGCGCGTTGCACCACAACAGCGCGCCGCCGCGCTCGCGTGCCTGCCGGACGGCGGCGCCGACCACGAGCGCACCGAGACCACGCCCGCGGTATCCGGGAAGCGTGGCCATCTGGCGCAGGTGCCAGCCGTCCGTGCGGCCCGGCTGCCACGGCGGGGCGTCCCGGTAGATGAAGCAGGTGCACAGCGCGACGCCGTCGTCGCCGATCGCGCCGAGGTGCACCGCGCCGGTCAGCTCGTCACCGGGCAGCGGTGCACCAGGCAGCAGGTTCGGGCGCAGCACGCTCCGGCGCAGCCCGCGGGTCAGCGCCTCGTCGACGACCTCGACACGCACCACCTAGCTGCCCGGCTGGTACACCATCAGGAAGACGATCACGGCGAAGATGATGCCGACGATCCCGCCGGTGGCGGCGACGCGCGCGCTCAGCGACGAGGCCGGCTCCGAGCCGGCCAGCGCGGTGGCCCGCTCCAGCGTCGGGACGATCACACCCAGCACCAGCGCGACCGCGACCAGCCAGAGCAGCGCGGACACCCAGATCCACGGCTCACTGAACTCGGCCACCTTCTCGTGCTTGCCGTACGGCGACTTGCTCGACATCAGCGCGAAGCCGAACACGATCACCAGGATCGAGGCGTAGCTGTAGATCTTCAGCACGCGCGAGGACGACGCGGTCGCGGCGGCATCGCCGGTGCGCACGCCACGCGCCGCGGTCGTGGCCGCGTGCACGAGCGGGCCGACCGCGAACACGGTGAACAGCAGGTGCAGCGCCAGCATGATTTTGAACATGGCGCCCACGCTAGCTGTCGAGCCGCTCCCGCACGTCGGGTCCCCACCGTCCGGCGTACAGCCGTTGCAGCTGCGGGATCTGCCAGTCCTCGCCGGTCACCATCTGCCGGCACCGGTAGCTCTCGCAGTGGCAACGCAGCAGGAACTGCGGGTCGGCGATCACGGTCGCGTAGTCGTAGGTGAGCTCCTCGCCGGCTGCGATCTCGCGGCGCGCCAGGAACCGGTGCGGGCCGGCCCACCACAGGTTCGGCTCGCAGCTGTGATTGACCGCCTCGCCGAGTGCGAGCTCGGTGCCGGCGGCGATCGCGCGCGCCGCGAACGTTCCGGCGCCGGCGATCGCCGACGGGGCTACGCGGGCGAGCACCGCGGCGGTCACCCGGCCCGCCGCTGCCGGCGACCGTGCCGGGCACGCAGGTAGTCGGCCACCACGAACTCGCCGAGCCGCCCGAGTTTGGGCAGGAAGACCCGGCCGCCGTTGCGCCGGCCCACCTCCTGCATGAACTCGATCAGCCGCGGGTCGTCGTCCAGCATGAAGATGTTGATGGTCGCGCCGCGGCGGGTGCAGCGCTCGACCTCGGCCAGCGTGGCCGCAATGGTCTCCGGCGTGGGTGGCCAGGAGAAGTCGGCGAAGCCGTCGCGGGCCAGGTGCGCGGTCGGCTCACCGTCGGTGATGACCAGGATCACCGGCTCGGCGTTGCGGTGCTTGTCCAGGAACCGGCGCGCCAGCATCAGGCCGTGTTGCAGGTTGGTGCCCTGCACGCGGTCCCAGTCGTGCTCGACGAGCGCGCCGGTGGACATCACCCGGGCATAGTCGCTGAACCCGATGATCTCGATCGCGTCCTGCGGGTACTTCGTGCTGATCAGCGAGTGCAGCGCGAGCGCGGTCGTCTTCGCCTCGCCCCAGGTGCCGCGCAGCTCCATCGAGTACGACATGTCCACGAGCAGCGCGACGGCGGCGGACGAGCGGCGCTCGGTCTCGACCACCTCGAAGTCCTCGCCGGTCAGCCGCAGCGGACGGCCTTCCACGGACGACCGCAACACCGCATTGCGGACGGTGCGCACGACGTCCAGCGGCTGCTCGTCGCCGAAGCGCCACTCGCGGCTGGCGCCGGTGACCTCGCCCGCCGCGCCCGCATCGCGCACGTCGTGCCCGCCGCGTCCACGGGATTCGAGCACGTCGAAGACGCGCCGCAGCGCGGTCGAGCCGAGCCGGCGCAGCGCGCGCGGCGTCAGCTTGAGGCCGTCGCTGCCGCGCTGCAGGTAGCCCTGCTCGCGCAGCTCGCGCTCGATGCGGCGCAACTGGTCCATGTCGTCGACGGCGCTGCTGCCGAGCGCGCGCTCGATCAGCTCCTCGTCGATGTCCTCCAGGCTGGCGCCCGGGTATTCCTGGGACAGCAGTTCGTCGAGCTGGTCGAGGTCGGCGAGCTCGGCCAGCGCGCCGGTGGCGTCCGCGTAGCCGAGGCCCTGGTCACCGTCCATCCGCTGCCGGCCGCCCCACGGCAGGTCGGGACGGGCCGAGCGCAGGCCCTGCTGCAGCCGGGCCATCTGCTCGGCCAGCCCGGCGTCGCCGAGTGCCTGCTGCATCAGCGACTCGAGCTCGCCGCGCTGTTCGGGGGTCAGCGAGTCCATCAGCCGCTGGGCCGCCGCCGCCCGGCGGGCGAGCGAGTCGACGAGCTCGGCGAGGTTCTGCGGGCTGTCCGGGAAGTACTGCCCGTACTGCGCCATGAACGCCTCGAACTGAGCCTGGGTGTGCTCGCCGCGGGCGTCCGCGTCGAGCATGTCGTTGAGCGCCTGCATCATCTGCCGGATCTGGTCGAGGTCCTGCGACGTCGCGTTCTGCAGCGCGTTGCGCATGCCGGCGAACTGCGCGTCGAGCACCTCCTCGCGCAGCAGTTGCTGGATCCGCGCGTAGGCGGCAGCAGCCTCCGGTGAGCGCCACTGGTACTCGGCCAGGGCGCGCACCGCGCGGGCGGCGTCGTTGGGCAGCGCGTCCAGCTCGGCCTCGGCCATTCGCGCCGAATCGTCCGGGTCGGGGAACAGGGCGCGGCGCTCGGCCTCGAGAGCCTGCTCGAGCAGCTCGCGGACCTGCTGCAGCGTCCCGTCCAGCCGGCCGCTGTTGCGCAGCTCGCGGGCGCGCGAGCGGGCACGGCGGCGCAGCGCGTCCAGCCCGTCGCGGTCGCCCGCGCCCTGCCGCAGCAGCCGGTTCAGCGCCTGGCGCGGCGAGGCGCCGGCCAGCACGTCGTCGCCGACCCGGTCCAGCGCCTCGCGGATGTCGAACGGCGGTTCCAGCGGGTCCGGCCCCCCGTGCCAGGCCCCGTATCGCGCGCTCACGCCTGCCCGCAATCTCCGCCGAGTGGCGACTCGACACGCCGAGTGGCGAGATTCAGGTCGCCACTGGGCACCCGAGGTCGCCACTCGCGCATGGTGTCAGTGCCCATAGATCGTCCGGACGCCGTCGCTGTCCTTGGCCAGGCGCTTGTTCAGGTGCAGGCCCTCCAGCGCGAACTCCAAGGCCGCCGCCGCGATCCCCACCGCCGCCGGGCCCTCCCCGATCCCGTCCGGCTCCAGGCGCTCGAGCAGCGCGGAGAGCACCGGCACCGGGCCGAGCTGGGCGAGCAGCGCGTCGGCGCCGACCGCGTCGCCGCTGCTCACCGTGAGCCCGTCGTCGAACTTCTGCTGCAGCGGGCGCAGGTCCAGCCCGGCCAGCCGCGCCCGGAACGTCTCGGCGACGGCGCGCCGCAGCAGGTGTTCGAGCACCTCGAACTCGCGCCCCTCGTCGGCGTCGTCGAACTCCACCTTGCCGCGCGAGGCGGGGATGACGCAGGGCAGGTCGGCGACCCGCGCGACGGCCAGCGGTTCGCCGGCGATCGCGGCCCGGCGCACCGCCGACGCGGCGACCGTCTCGACGGCGGCGATAGCGAACCGCGCGGACACTCCGGAGCGCTGGTCGACCTGCGGTGCGTCGCGCACCCCCCGCGCGAAGCGGGCGATCACCTCGAGCAGGTGCGCGGGCACGACCGGCGCCGCGTGCGAGGCGTCCGTCCACAGCACCGCGGCCTCCTGCGCGACCAGGGTCAGCTCGTCGATGAGCTCGAGCGGGTAGTGGGTGCGCACCTCGGCCCCGAACCGGTCCTTGAGCGGGGTGATGATCCGGCCGCGGTTGGTGTAGTCCTCCGGATTCGCACTGGCGACCAGCAGCAGGTCCAGCGGCATCCGCAACTGGTAGCCGCGCACCTGGATGTCGCGTTCTTCCAGCACGTTGAGCAGCGCGACCTGGATCCGCTCGGCCAGGTCGGGCAGCTCGTTCACTGCGATGATGCCGCGGTTGGTGCGCGGCACCAGCCCGTAGTGGATGGTCTCCGGGTCGCCGAGCGTGCGGCCCGCGGCGACCTTGATCGGGTCGACGTCACCGATCAGGTCACCGACCGAGGTGTCCGGGGTGGCCAGCTTCTCGCCGTACCGCTCGCTGCGGTGCTTCCAGGCCACCGGGGTGAGGTCGCCGTCGGTGGCGACGATCGCCACGCAGCGGCCGCACACCGGTGCGTACGGGTGATCGTTGATCTCGCAGCCGGCGATCACGGGCGTCCACTCGTCGAGCAGGCCGGTGATGGTGCGGATCAGCCGGGTCTTGCCCTGGCCGCGCTCGCCGAGCAGCACCAGGTCGTGCCCGGCGAGCAGCGCGCGCTCGACCTCCGGCACCACGGTGTCCTCGAAGCCGACGATGCCGGGCAGTGTCGGTTCGCCGGCCGCGAGCCGGCCGATCAGGTTCTCGCGGATCTCGGTCTTGACGCTGCGGTGCACGTGCCCGGACGCGCGTAGCTCGCCGAGTGTGGAGATGGACGGGGCAGTGGTGGGGGCGCTCACCCGCTCGACGCTACGACCCGGAGGCAAACGCCGCCACGGTCACGGCACCTGCAGGAAGATCGACTGGGCGAGCGTGACGAGCTCCGGATCGTTCTCGCGCGTCGGCCCGTCCAGGTACCAGGCGTCGACCACCTCGACGCCCGCGTCCTGTCCCAGCGCGCTGAAGGCGTCCGGGCTCGGAACCGCGGCAGGTCCCGCGGGCAGGCGATACCCCTCGCGGAGCAGATCGACCAGGTTGCCGGTGCCGTTCCTGGTCACGAGCTTCACGAAGTCGCCCGCCGTCTTGTAGACGCCCGGGTCGCGGCCGGTGAAGCCGAGGTCGGAGATCGCCAGGCCCACCGCGCGCCTGTGCAAGGTGGTGGTGGCCAGGCGTCTGGTCAGCCCGGAGCACTTGTGCGCCCGCAGGAAGTCGATCATCGGCTGCCCGTACGCGTGGTCGGCGCAGGTGGGCGTGCGGACCGAGGCCCAGACCTGGACGAGGAACGTGCTGCCGTCCGGAGCGGTCACGGTGGCACTGCGCAGCGGCGCGCTCGGCACCGGGTGCGTGCCCGGCGCTGTCGAGCGGGGCGCCGAGGCCGAAGCGGTGGCCGAAGCGGTGGCCGAAGCGGTGGCCGACGCGGTGGCGGCCGGCGGCGTCACCGTCGCGACGGGCGAGCCGGCCAGCGCGCTCGGTGCGGGGAAGTCCGCGCTCCTGCCGCCGGCCGGGACGGTGCCGCCGTGCCCGACGCCCTGGGTGGACGTGGTGCACGCGGTCAGCGTCACCAGCGCACCGGCCAGCGCCGCCCATCGTCTCGAACGCATGCGCACAGCATGACCGCTCGGACCCGATCACGGAATACACCCCCGGGTGGATCCGGCGGTGTGCCAGGCTTGGGCCCGTGGCGACGGACGACGGACGCGGTGTCGACGGTTTGGACGCACGGCTGCTGGCCGAGCTGGACGCCGCGCCGCGGGTCGGCGTGCTGGAGCTGTCCCGTCGGCTCGGCGTCGCGCGGGCGACCGTGCAGGCTCGGCTGGACCGGCTGGTGGCACGCGGCGTGATCGCCACGTTCTCGCCCACCCTGGACCCGGTGGCGCTCGGCTACCGGGTGACCGCGTTCGCCACGCTGGAGATCCGCCAGGGTCGCGGCCGCACCGTGCTGGAGCACCTGAACGCGATCCCCGAGGTGCTGGAGGTGCACACCATCACCGGGCAGGGCGACATGCTGTGCCGGCTGGTGGCGCGCTCGAACGAGGACCTGCAGCGCGTCATCGACAGCGTCACCCAGGTTGCCGAGATCGTCCGGACCTCGACGGTGATCGCGCTGACCAACCCGATCTCGCACCGGGTGTTGCCGCTGGTGACCGGCGAGCGGGTCAGCCGCTGAACGGCTTGGCGCTGATCAGCTCCACCTTCATGGTCTTGCCGTTGGGCGTCTCGTACTCGACCGTCTCGCCCTCGTGGCGCCCGTGCAGCGCCTTGCCGATCGGCGACTGCGGCGAGTACACCGCGACGCCGGCGGTCTCGGCCTCCTCGCGGGAGCCGAGCAGGAACGTCTCGGTCTCGTCCTCGCCCTCGTAGCGGACGGTGACGAGCATGCCGGGCTCGGCAACGCCGTCGTCCGGGGGAGCCTCGCCGACCTTCGCGCGGCGCAGCATGTCCTGCAGTTGCAGGATGCGGCCCTCCTGCTTGCCCTGCTCCTCCCGGGCGGCCTGGTACCCGCCGTTCTCGCGCAGATCGCCCTCCTCGCGCCGGTCGTTGATCTCCTTCGCGAGCACCGGGCGGTTCGCCTTGAGCTCCTCGAGCTCGTTGGTCAGGCGGTCGTACGCCTCTTGGGTCAGCCAGGTGACGGCGGTGGTGTCGGGCGTGGACACAGGGCTCTCCATGCAGCTAGCGGTCGAGGTACGAACTTCGAACGTAACACCGGCGGCACGCCAGAGCGAAGTCGCGACGCCGGAAGCGCCCGATTCGTGGCAGGTTGCGTACCGCAGCGCCCGCGTCGTCGCCACACCGGCAAGGGCGCTGCCGACCGGTGTGCGGCCGGCTGTGGGTGATCGGTGACAATGGACGCCGTGAGCAACGGACTGCGGCTGATGGCCGTCCACGCGCACCCCGACGACGAGTCGAGCAAGGGGGCGGCGACGATGGCCCGCTACGTCGACGAGGGTGTCGAGGTGCTGGTGGTGACGTGCACCGGTGGCGAGCGGGGCAGCATCCTGAACCCGGCGTTGCAGGGGCGTGCTGAGATCGAGGCGAACATCTCCGAGATCCGCCGCAAGGAGATGGAGCGCGCCCGCGACATCCTCGGGGTACAGCAGAGCTGGCTGGGCTTCGTCGACTCGGGCCTGCCCGAGGGCGACCCGCTGCCGCCGCTGCCCGAGGGCTGTTTCGCCCTCGTGCCGCTGGCGGAGGCGACCGAGGCGCTGGTGGCCGAGATCCGCCGCTTCCGCCCGCACGTGATCACGACGTACGACGAGAAGGGCGGCTACCCGCACCCGGACCACGTGCGCTGTCACGAGATCAGCGTCGCCGCGTTCGAGGCGGCCGGCGACCCCGACCGGTTCCCCGGGACCGGCGAGCCGTGGCAGCCGCTCAAGCTCTACTACGACGTCGGCTTCAGCGACGGGAAGATCGCCGCGCTGCACGCCGCCATGACGGCGCTGGGGTTGGAATCGCCCTTCGCCGAGTGGCGAGAGCGGCGCCGGCAATGGGAGGGCAAGGTGCGCCCGCCCAAGATCACCACGCAGGTGCCGGTCGGTGACTGGTTCGAGCGGCGCGATCAGGCGCTGCTGGCGCACGCCACCCAGGTGGACCCGAACGGCTGGTTCTTCGCGATACCGCTGGATGTGCAACGCACCGCGTGGCCGACCGAGGACTTCGAGCTGGTGCGGTCCCTTGTCGACTCGACGGTGCCCGAGGACGACCTGTTCGCCGGTGTTCGCGAGCAGGTCGACGCGCGATGACGCCGTTCGTGGTGCTGGCCGACGGCCCGACCGGGGAGGCCGCCAAGTCCGGCCCCTGGGGGCTGGCGATCATCCTGCTGCTGTGCGCGGGCTGCTACTTCCTGTTCAAGTCGATGTCCAAGCACCTGCGCCGGGTGCGCGAGCAGTTCGGCGGGGACGAGCCGACGCCGCCGGCGCCTGCCGGGCCGGACGGCGGTGCGGCTGAGGCGCAGCCGAGCGAGCCGTCGCTGGCCACGCCGCCGCACCCCGATCACGACGCCGGTCAGGACGCGCCGCCGGAGACGCCGGCGGAGACACGGCCGGAGACACGGCCCGAGACACGGCCCGAGTAGCGCTCGGCCAGCGCTCGCGCACTCGCGGCGATCAGCTCGCGCAGTTCGGCCGGCTCGACAACCTCGACCTCGGCGCCGAGTTGCAGCAGGGCGTGGTGCCCGTGCCGGACCGACTCGATCGGCACGGTGGTGCTCGCCCACCCCGCGGCGTCCGGCTCGGACATCGCCGCATGCCCGGCACGGGCGGGGAGGGTGCCGAGCAGGAACAGCAGTTGGCGGCCCGCGGCGGAGAGCCGGATCCGCGCCGTCTCCCGGTACACCCGCTGCTCGTAGTCACGCTGGTAGCCGCACCAGTGCTGCTCGAGGTCGAAACCGTCCGGCCGCTCGAACCGCTCGTCCAGCGCCGCCGCGGCATGCACGCGCGACACCCGGTAGGTGCGGGGGCCGCGATGGTCGGCGGGCACCGACGCGACGAGGTACCAGGTGCCGGCCTTGAGCACGAGGCCGAGCGGTTCCAGGGTGCGTTCGACGATCGCCCGGTTCGCGCGCTCGTAGCGGACCTCGATCCGCCGTTGCCCCCACACGGCGCCGGCGATGGTGGCCAGGTACGGCGGTGCCTCCGTCTCGCGCAGCCAGCCCGGTGCGTCCAGGTGGAACCGGTCGCGGATGCGGGCGGCCCGCTCGCGCAGGTCAGGCGGCAGGGCGGCGAGCAGCTTGAGCTGGGTAGCGGCAAGCGTGCTGCCGAGCCCTAGATCGGCGGCCGCGCCGGGCAGCCCGGCAAGGAACAGCGCGTCGGCCTCGTCCGCGGTGAGGCCGGTGAGCTTGGTGCGGTACCCCTCGAGCAGCTGGAAGCCGCCGGCCCGCCCGCGCGTCGCGTACACCGGGATGCCTGCGGCCGACAACGCGTCGATGTCGCGGTACACCGTGCGCAGCGAGACCTCCAGCTCGTCGGCGAGCTGCTGCGCGCTCACCCGGCCACGGGTGTGCAGCATCAGCAGGATCGACAGCAGCCGGCTCGCGCGCACCCGCCGAGTATCGCGCGAATACCTGACCCAAGCTGACAGGTATAGCCGGAATCCTGGTTCGCATCGACCCGACGGACGTCAACGAGGAGAACCAGATGGCCGAGTCCACCGAGATGACCGAGTCCACCGAGATGACCGAGTACACCCAGCACGCCGGCATCGTCGTCACCGGCAAGTCCTGGGACGAGAAGCGGATCGCCGAGGCCGACGCGGTGCACGCCGTCGCCACCGCCACGTTCACCACCAGCTACGCCGGAGACCTGGTGGGCGAATCGACCTGCGGACTGCTGATCTCGTACGTCGGCGGCAGCCCGGACCAGCCGGAGACGCTCGTCGGGCCGTACACCGGCTACGAGCAGGTCACCGGCACCCTGGCCGGCCGGACCGGAACGTTCGTCCTGGCCGCGTCGGGCACTCACAGCGAGGGCGTGGCGCGCACCGGGTTGCGGGTGGTCCCCGGTTCCGGCACTGGCGAGCTCGCCGGGCTGCGCGGCGAAGGGCACTACACCGCCGACGCGATGCAGTACAAGATGGAGCTGCGCTACGACTTCGACCAGGAGAGCCGTGAAGCTCACGCGTGAGCAGGTGTTGTCCTACCGGGTGGCGGCGCAGGGCCTGTACCGCGACGCCACCCGGACGGATCGGCTGGCCGTGCTCGACTTCGGCGTGCAGGACTCCGCGGGCGAGCAGGCCAGGCTGGCGTTCGACGCGCGGTTGAGCAAGCCGCCGGCCGCCGAGGCGTTCGGGCCCGGCAAGCCACTGGCGCTCGTCTGGTCGCTGCGCGGCGCGCCGCACGTGCACCGGCGCGCCGGCCTGGACGCGCTGGCCGGTGCGCTGTACCCGCTGTCCGAGCAGGACGCGGCGGGACGGCTCAACGAGACCGGCCCCAGCGTGGCGCGCGCCGGCATCAGCGCCCTGGACCAGTACGCGATCGCGGTGCGCGAGCTGCGCGCGGCAGTACGCGCGCCCACCGGTAAGGGTGCGGTGAGCACCGCCGTGTCGCGTGCCATCCCGCCCGTCATGCTGCGCGATTGCCGTCCGTGCAAGGCGAAACACATCTCCGACTCGGCGATGCGCGCGCCCTCGCTGGCCGCCGGGCTGGAGCTCGTCCCGGACACCGCGCCGCCGGTGTTGCAGCGCCGCCCGGGCGCGCGGGTGCCCACGCGGCCCGACCGCGACGCGCTCCGGGAGCTGGCGCTGCGCTACCTGACCCTGCTCGGTCCGGCCACCCCGGCCGACGTCGCCGGCTATCTCGGCGCACGCCGGGCCGACCTGATGCAGGTCTGGCCGGAGGAGCTCGTCGAGGTGAGCGTCGACGGGCGGCGGGCCTGGCTGCCGGGCGCGCAGCAGGACGACGTCGCCGGCGCGCAGCCGGCCGAGCTGGTGCGGCTGCTCGGCGGGTTCGACCCGTTCCTGCAGGCCCGCGACCGCGACCTGATCGTCCCGGACAAGGCGGCGCAGAAGGCGCTGTGGCCGGTGCTCGGGCGCCCGGGCGCGCTGTTCGTCGACGGCGAGGTGGTCGGCACGTGGCGTCCCAAGTCGTCCGGCCGCAAGCTCACCGTCCAGGTCGAGGCGTTCGCGCCGCTGCCGGCGTCGGTCTGGACGTCGGTCGCGGCCGAGGCCGAGCGGGTCGGCGCGGTGCGCGGCGCGACCGACGTGAGCGTGACCCGAGCGCAGTGAACAGCGCCGGCGGCAGCCGGCGACGTGAGAGAGGGAACTGATGAGCCAGACACTGAGCGCGGAGCGGGCCGACCTGCTGGAGTCGCTGAACCGGCACCGGTTCTTCCTGCTGCAGACGGCCCGTGACCTCACCGACACCCAGGCGGCCGAGCGGAGCACGGTGAGCGCGCTGTGCATCGGTGGCCTGATCAAGCATGTCAGCGCGACCGAGAAGCGGTGGATCGAGTTCGCCCAGCACGGCCCGTCGGCGATGCCGGCGTGGAGCGACGCGGACCCGTCCGCCTTCGAGGAGCACGCGGCCGGCTTCCGCATGCAGCCGGCCGAGACGCTCGCGGGCCTGCGCGCCGACTACGCCGCCGTGGCCGAGCAGACGAACGCGCTGGTGGCCAGCCTCGACCTGGACGCCTCGCAGCCGCTGCCCGAGGCGCCGTGGTTCCCGCCGGGAGCGCGATGGACTGTGCGCCGCGTGCTGCTGCACATCATCGCCGAGACGGCCCAGCACGCCGGGCATGCCGACATCATCCGCGAGGCGATCGACGGCGCGAAGACGATGGGCTGAGGCCGCCCGCGGCCGGCGCTACGCGCTCAGCCGGCGAACGTCGAGGAGTCGAGGCTGTAGTCGCGGTGCACGGTCGCGACCCGCACCCGGTAGTCGCCGTACCAGCGTTCGCGTCCCAGCCGCTGCGCGCCCACGTGCGCCGCGACCTGCTTCCAGGCGAGGGCGGCCTGCTCGTCGCGCCAGTACGACACCGTGATCCCCACGTCTTGGCGGGCGGACTCCATGCCGAGATACCCGGGTTGCCGCGGGGCGAGCTCTTCCATCGCGTCGGACATCGCGCCGTATCCGTTGTCGCCGTCCGTGCGCGTCGAGGTGAAGATCACCGCGACGTACGGCGGCTCCGGCGTGTCGGCAAACGGCGTGTCGGCAAACGGCGTGTCGGCAAACGGCGTGTCGACAAACGGCGTGTCGGCAGTCATGGCCCCGAGCCTGCCAGAGGCGGCGAACGAGATTCGACGGGCGCGCTGCCCCGGCGGCCCCCCAACCGCTAGCTTCGCCAGTTATGACCATCCCTGCACCGGCGGCGCCGTCGGCCGGAGCATCGCCCTGGCGCGGCCGGACGCTGTGGGCGCGCAGCCGTGCGGCGCCGCTGCGCGCGTTCTTGCGCACCGAGTCCGCAAGTGCGGGCGTGCTGGTCGCCGCGGTGGTGGCTGCGCTGATCTGGGCCAACGTCGACGCCTCGGGCTACCACTCGGTATGGCAGACCCAGTTCGGCTTGCGGTTGGGCAGCGCCGGCGTCACCCGCGACCTGCAGACCTGGATCAACAGTGCGTTGATGACGCTGTTCTTCCTGGTGGTGGGGCTGGAGACGCGCCGCGAGTTCGATCTCGGTGACCTGCGTGAGCGCCGCCGGTTCGTGCTGCCGCTCGCGGCCGGACTGGTGGGCATGCTCGTCCCGGTGCTGATCTACCTGGCGGTCAACGCCGGCCGGCCCAGCGCGCATGGCTGGGGCGTGGCCATGTCCACCGACACCGCCCTCGCGCTCGGCCTGTTGGCCCTGCTCGGCCGAAACGTCCCGTACCGCGCGCGGGTGTTCCTGCTGACCGTGTTCGTCGTCGACGATCTCGCCGCGCTGGTGGTGATCGCCGTCGTCTACAGCGGGCGGATCGCCGTGCTACCACTCGGGATCGCCCTTGCGGTCTTCGCCGTCGTGATCGTGACCGCGCGGCTCGGGATATCGCATCGCGTGCTCTACGCGGGGCTCGGCGCCTGCATGTGGGGCGCGCTGTTCGCCAGTGGCGTGGACCCGATCGTGACCGGGCTCGTCATCGGCCTGGTCGCGCCCGCGTACACGCCGAACCGCGACGAACTGGAGGCGGCGACAGGACTGGTGCGGCGGTTCCGGGAACAACCCACCCCCGCGCTCGCCCGTGACGCCGCGACCGGGCTGACCGGCACCTTGTCCCCGAACGAACGGATGCAGAGCTTCTTCCACCCCTGGACGAGCTATGTCATCGTTCCGCTGTTCGCGCTGGCCAACGCCGGCATCGTCCTTGACGGCCACTTCCTCGCGCACGCCTACACGGCGCCCGTCACCCTGGGCGTCCTGCTCGGCTACCTCGCCGGCAAGCCGCTCGCGGTGGTCGCCACGTCGTGGCTGGTCGCGCGGCTCAGCCGCGGGCGGATCGTGCCTCCGGTCGGCTGGGCCGCCGTACTGGGTAGCGGAACGATCGCCGGTATCGGCTTCACCGTCGCGTTGTTGATCGCCGACCGGGCCTTCGAGGGGCCGCAGTTGGCCGAGGCCAAGCTCGGTGCGCTCACCGCCGCATTCGTCGCCGCGCTGCTGACAGGGGCGGTCTACCGAACGGCCGGCCTGCTGCCGCCCGCCCGGCGCGCGCGTGCCCTGCTCGGGGACGCGCGGGTGGTTCAGGACCTGATACCCGAGGTGGACCCGGTGCGCGACCACATCCGCGGACCGGCCGAGGCGGCGATCACGCTGATCGAGTTCGGGGACTTCGAATGCCCGTACTGCGGCCGCGCCGAGCAGGTGGTGCGCGAACTCCTCGACGACACCGGCATCCGCTTCGTGTTCCGTCACCTACCGCTGGGCGACGTGCATCCGGGAGCACAACTGGCGGCCGAGGCGACCGAAGCAGCCGGGGCGCAGGGCGCCTTCTGGCCGATGCACGACCTGCTCATGCGCAATCAGGACGACCTCAGCGTCCGGAAACTGGTCGGCCTCGCGGCCGAACTCGGACTCGACACCGAGCAGTTCCGGTCGGACCTGACCCGGCACAGCTACGCGACGCGGGTGGCTCAGGACGTCGAATCCGCCGATGTGAGCGGCGTGTCCGGCACGCCGACGTTCTTCGTGAACGGTCAACGGCACTACGGGGCGTTCGATCTCGACACGCTGTCCGAGGCGATCATGGCCGCGCGGGCGGCGCTGGCAGCGCGCTGACTGCCTGCCCACAGCTCAGGCCGCGCGGGCGGCGTGCAGGGCGCGCGAGTGTGCCGTGATCGCCTCGTGCAACCGGTCCGCGGCCGCGGTGATCCAGGCGTCGACGTGGCTCTGGTGGGCGAAGTGCAGCGCGCACTCGGCGTCGTACATGCGGCGTTCGGCGTCGCGCAACTCGCTCGCCGGTACGTATCCGGCGAGCGGCACGCCAGCCGGCTGGCTCGTGGTGGTCACCGCGACCTCCTGACAGAGAACTGTTCGCTCAGGAGGTTCGGCGGCCCGGGTTGATACTTGAGCCGAACGTCACGCACTGTCCGGATCGCGACGCCCGCGCCCGGCCTTCAGGTCCCCGCGGCGGCGTTTGCTGTCCAGCCGCCGCTCGCGCGCTGCCCGGCTCGGCCGGGTCGGGCGGCGCACCGGGGCGGGCGGGGTCAGCGCAGCGGCGAGCAGCGCCCCCAGCCGGGCGCGTGCGGCCGTCCGGTTCTGGCGTTGCGAGCGGTGTTCCGAGGCGACGAGCACCACGGCGCCGTCGACGACACGGCGTCCCAGCCGCTCGATCAGCTGGGTGCGCTGCACGTCGGTCAGGGCAGTCGAAGCGGCGAGGTCCCAGCGCAGTTCGACCCTGCTGTCGGTCGTGTTCACGCCCTGGCCGCCCGGGCCGGACGAGCGGCTGAACCGCTCGATCAGCTCGGCGGCCGGGACGACCAGTCCGTCGGGCAGCCCCCGCTGCGGCCGCAGGACCAGGTCGGTCACGGCAGCGCTGGCGTGCCCTGCGCGTGCCGCATCCAAGCGGTGATCTCGTCCGGATCGCGGGGCAGCCCGGCGGACAGGTTGACCGGAGAGCCGTCGGTGACCGCGATGTCGTCCTCGATCCGCACCCCGATGCCGCGCAACTCGGCCGGGGCGGTGCGGTCGTTGACCTGGAAGTACAGCCCGGGTTCCACGGTGAGCACGTGCCCGGCTGCCAGGGTGCCCTCGCGGTAGGCCTGTTCGCGTGCCTGCGCGCAGTCGTGCACGTCGATGCCGAGCATGTGCGACGTGCCGTGCAGCGTGTACCGCCGGTGCAGCCCGGCACCCGGCCGCTCCGGGTCGGCGTCGCAGGACACCGCGGCCGGCACCGGCAAGATCCCCCAGCTGTGCAGGTAATCGGCGAGCACCCACATCGCCGCCCGGTGCGCGGCCAGGAAGTCCGCGCCCGCCTTGACCTCGCTGATGCCCGCGATCTGCGCCTCCTGCACCGCGCGGTAGACACGCAGCTGTTCCGGCGTCCACTCGCCGGTCACCGGCATGGTGCGGGTGACGTCGGCGGTGTACAGCTCGTCGGTCTCCACGCCCATGTCCGCGAGCAGCAGTTGCCCGGACCGGATCTGCCCGTGGTTGCGCCACCAGTGCAGCGTCGTGGCGTGCCGGCCGGCGCCGACGATCGAGGTGTAGCCCACCTCGTTGCCCTCCAGCCGGGCGCGCCGCCAGAACGTCCCCTCCAGCCAGCGTTCGCCGCGTACCGGCCGGTCGAGCACGTTCGGCAGCTCGCGCGCCACGTCGGCGAAGCCGCGCGCGGTGATCTCGCACGCCTGTTGCAGCCGGGCCAGCTCCCACTCGTCCTTGACGAGGCGCAGCTCGTCGATCACCTCGGCGAGCGAGCCGGCGCTGGCGTGCGGCAGCTGCGCGTCGACGGATCGGTCGATGCCGGTGAGCACCGCCGTCGCCCGACCGCGGTGGGCGCGCAGGTCGTCGGCGAGGGCGGCGAGCGGGCGGGTCGCCAGGTCCAGTGCGGCGGACGTGTCGGCCAGGTCGGGCACGTTGCCGACCCACACCGCGCCGTGCGTCCGGCTGGTGAAGTAGCCGACGTCGCCGGGCTGGGCATATTCGCGCACGTACAGCGTGGCCTCGTGACCGGTCGGTGCGGGCGCCAGGACCAGGACGGCGTCGGCAACCGTCTCGCCGGTGAGCCAGGTGAACGCGCTGTTCGCCCGGAACGGGTAGTCGGTGTCGTTGGCGCGAGCGGCCAGGCCGCCGGCCGGCACGACCAGCACGGTGCCGGGGAACCTCGCCGACAGCGCCGCGCGGCGTGCCCGCGCGTACGGCCCCACGCCGGTCTGCGCCGGGTGCGGCATCGGGGGCGCCGGGTCCCAGTCCTGGGCGATCGCGGCGCGCAGGTGCTCGGCCATCGGGATGTCGTAGGACGTGCTGCCGCCGGCCTCCGGCATCTCGCCGGCGGATTCGGGGGTGTCGCTCTGGCTCATATCCCCGAGTCTAGGGCGGATTGAAGTTAGCCTCGACGGATGGAGCCAGCCGACCAGTCGACCCTTTCGTCGCCCTCCGGACCTGCCCAGGACCAGGTGCGGACCTACCGCATCCGCCCGTGGCTCGTCGCGCTCACCGCGCTGTTCGCGGAGCTGGTGGTGATCGCCGCCGTCGACAACCAGGGCGTGGCGGGTGCGCTGCGGAACTATCTGAAAGACCCGGCGCACCGGTTCGCGGACTACTCGCGCGGTGCCCTGGACGCGGCGTTGACGTTCTCGTGGCGCTTCGCCCCCGCGCACGGGCAGGCGACGCACGAGTGGGCGGCGCAGCTCGCCGGCATCGGCACGCTGCTGCTGCTGACCCTGCTCGCCGTCGCGGTGGTGGCGCGCGGGGTGGGCGGGTTCGGCCGGGTGCTGGTGTCGGTCTGGGCCGTCGTCGCGATCCTGACGCCGGTGGCGATCATGGTGCGCAACGTGATCGTCGTCCCGTCGACGCCGGGCCCGTTGCAGTCGCGGATCGGGCAGTCGGTGTACGGCTATCCGGACTTCGGCCCGGTCCTCGTCGCCGGGCTGGCGCTGGGGTTGGTGACCGGCCTGGTCGCGGCGATCGTCGCGTTGCTGAGCCGCCGCGCGATCGGCGGCGCTGCGGCAGGCGGCGCGCCGCGTGACGACGAGGCGGACGAGTACTTCGACACGGCCTTCGCGCCCCGCTACGACACCGAGGCGACCACGCAGTTCCCCCGTACGCCGCAGCAGCGGGCGCCGGGCGACGAACCCACCCACCAGCTGCCGACCTACCAGCAGCCCGCGTACCGGCAGCCGGACGAGCAATCGCAGTACGGGCAACAGGCGTACGGGCAGCAGCGCACCGAGCAGCAGCCGGCGTACGAGTACCGGCAGCCGCAGCGCGATCCGGCGGCCTCCGATCCGGCGGCCTCCGATCCGGCGGCCTCCGATCCGGACGCGCCGCAGCGGCCGGCAGTGCAGCGGTCCGCGGCGCAGGAGCCTGCCGAGCAGCCGACGGCGGAGCAGCGGGCGGTGTACCCGGGTGATCCGGCCGCCCGGCGTCGCGCCGACCAGCAGTAGCCGCTCAGCCGAGAACGGTGAAGCCGATCCCTGCTTGCTGCAACCGGCGGGTCAAGGCTTCCCCCATTGCGGCGACTGTGGTGAGCTGCCCGGACGCCGGCGGCAACGGGTCGTACGCCAGGCACAGCGCAGACTCGGCGAGCATCGTCGCGGTCTCGCCGTAGCCCGGATCGCCGCCGGACACCCTGGTGACGACGCGCTGTCCGCCGCCGGTACCTACGAAGGTCACGGTGAACCAGCTGCGCGCACGCCGCTGCGCACTCGGGCCGGCACCCTGCGGGAAACGCCGCAACACTGCCCGCCGCAGCGGCGCGACCTGGGCCGCGGCGAGCAGCGCACCGACCCCGGCCACCCCGCCCACCGCCGTCCACAGGTGCGGTACCGAGGCGTAGTGCGAGTAGCCGAAGTCGGGCCCGTATTCCGCCGACGCGCGCGCCGAGCGCGCCACCACCTGCCCGTCGATCGTCGGCAGCGGGATCGCCCAGCCGCCGTTGACCGGGTCGCGGCCGGGACGTCCGGGCAGGTAGCGGGCGGTGCGCCCGGACGGCCCCGGCTCGCGCGCTCGCCGTTCTCGGGCGACTGCCAGGTTCTGCCGGCCGCGGGACATCGCGCCCAGCGCCGAGTGGACGGTTCCGCCGGAGACCATGCCCGACGCGCGCACGTAGCCGGCGACCCGCAGCGGCACGTCGGCGGGCAGTTGCCGCACGGTGAAGTAGGCGCCCAGATCGTGCGGCACCGAGTCGAAACCGCACGAGTGAACCAGTCGCGCGCCGGTCTGCACCGCGCGCGCGTGGTGGCGCAGGTAGGTGGTGTCGACGAACTCCGGCTCGCCGCACAAGTCGAGGTAGTCGGTGCCTGCCTCGGCGCACGCCGCGACCAGCGGGTAGCCGAGCTGCACGTACGGTCCGACGGTCGTGATGACGACCCGCGCGCGCCCGGCGACCTCGCGGACGGTGACGGGGTCCGTCACGTCCGCCCGAACCAGTTCGAGCGTCGCCAGTGCCGGGTCGATCGCCGCGACCCGCTCGCGCACCCGCTGCAGCTTGTCCGGGATGCGTCCGGCAAGTGCCCAACGGCCGCCGCGCGGCATGGTGCGGGCCAGGTACTCGGCGGTCAGCCCGCCGGTGAACCCGGTTGCGCCGAACAGGATCAGATCGAGCTCGCGTCCTGCCATCGGGCCAGCGTAGATGCGGGCGCGCCCCCGACGCGCTAGCGGACGCGGCAGCAACGCGCAGCGGTGCAGAGCGGCGCAGAGCGGCGCAGAGCAGCGCAGAGCAGCGCAGAGCAGCGCAGAGCAGCGCACAGCAGCGCACAGCAGCGCTCAGCAGAAGAGGCAGCGGAAGAGGCAGCGGAAGAGGCAGCGGAAGAGGCAGCGGAAGAAGCAGCAGTACTTGTCGGATCGGTCGGGCTCTGCAGGCAAGAATGCATGCAGAGCCCGATCGGCCCGACGACATGTGCGCCGGCGCCGGGCGTCGGCACGCGCGTCAGCCACGGATGCACCGGCGGAGCCTGTTACCTGGCTGTTTGGAGCACGTCCGCGAACGGGTATGCCAACGGCAACCGATTCGCCTCGTGTGTGCCGGAAACCCCGAGCCATGCGCGGCGGACCAAGCAAGGGAGCAGGACATGCGTATCGGCGGGAGCTTGTTACTGATTGCGATCGGCGCCATCTTGAAGTGGGCGATCACCGACAACGTGAAGAATGTCGACCTCGGCGTCATCGGCGTCATCTTGATGGTGGTCGGCCTCGTCGGACTCATCTTCTCGATCATCTGGATGTCCACCCGTCGTCGTACCGAGGTCATCCACCGCACCCCGGCCGGCACCAGCGGCACCACGTACGTGCAGCCGAACGACGGGCTGGACTACTGACGGACTGCTGACGGGCTACTGATGCGCCGCTGACGGCGGCGCGCTACAGGTCCGCGAGCGTGGCGACGGGTGACTCGACGCAGTCGGCGATGAAGCGCAGGAAGCCGCCGGCTGTGCCGCCGTCGCACACGCGGTGGTCGAACGCGAGGGTCAGCTGGCTGACCTTGCGCACCGCGAGCGCACCGTCGACTACCCAGGGCCGGTCGATGATGCGGCCCATGCCGATGATCGCGACCTCCGGGTGGTTGATGATCGCCGCGGAGCCGTCGACGCCGAACACGCCGTAGTTGTTGACGGTGACGGTGCCCCCGGTGAGGTCGGCCGGTGCCAGCGAGCCGTCGCGCGCGGACGCGGTGCGTGCGGCGAGTGCGGCGGACAGTTCGCGGGTGGTCAGCCGCTGCGCGTGGCGCACGACCGGGACCAGCAGGCCGCGCTCGGTCTGCGCGGCGAAGCCGAGGTGCACGTGCTCGGGGACGACGATCGCGTCCTGCTCCACCCGGGCGTTCAGCTCGGGGTAGCGGCGCAACCCCAGGATCGTGAACCGGGCGAGCAGCGCGAGCAGGCTGACGGGCTGGTGCGGGTCGCGCGCGTTGATCGCGGCGCGGGCCGCGAGCAGTTCGGTGGCATCGACGTCCACCCAGACGGTCGCTTCGGGGATCTCCCGGCGCGAGCGGGCGAGCTTGTCCGCGACCGCTCGGCGCACCCCCTGCAGCGGGATCCGCGTCGGCCCGGCGTCGGCAGCCACAGCCTCACGCGGCGCACCGTCGCTCGACGCTGCCGCTGCCGGTCCTGCCGGCGCCGATGCCGCAGCCACATCGCGGCGCAGCACTAGGCCGCCGGGCCCGCTGCCGGGCAGTGAGGCGAGGTCGAGGCCGGCGTCGCGCGCCTGCTTGCGCACCAGGGGCGAGATCACCGGCACCGGGCCGTCGTGGCGGCGCACCGGCTCGGGCGTGGTCGCGGGCGCGGTCCGGTTGCGGCGCCGCCGCCGCTCGCCGCTGGTGCCGCCGCTGGTGCCGCCGCTGGTGCCGTAGCCGATGAGGACGTTGCCGCTGCCGCCGGGAGCATCGCTCGCGACGGGTGCGCTGACCACGCCGGGCTCTTGCAAACCGGCTGCCGCTTCGGTGGTCACGCTGATCAGCGGCGTCCCGACGACCACCGTCGCCCCCTCGGCACCGTGCAGCGCGGACACCACACCCGCGAACGGCACCGGTACCTCCACAGCCGCCTTGGCCGTCTCCACCTCGACGACGATCTGGTCCACCTCGACGCGGTCACCGACCTGCACCCGCCAGCTGACGATCTCGGCGGTCTCCAGCCCCTCGCCCAGATCGGGCAGCAGGAAATCAGACATGATCGTCCCATTGCAGGCGGGCGATCGCGTCCAGGATCCGGTCGACGTCCGGCAGGTGGTGCTGCTCCAGCTTGGGCGGCGGGTACGGGATGTCGAGTCCGGTCACCCGCAGGATCGGCGCCTGCAGGTAGTGGAAGCACTGCTCGGTGAGCCGGGCGACGACCTCGGCGCCGTAGCCGCCGAAGCGGGACGCCTCGTGCACGACGACCGCCCGGCCGGTGCGGCGTACCGATGCGCTCACGGTGGCGTCGTCGAACGGGCTCAGGCTGCGCAGGTCGATCACCTCGACGTCCCAACCCTCCGCCGTCGCCGCTTCGGCCGCGTCCAGCACGGTGCCGACCGTGCCGCCGTAGCCGATCAGCGTGACGTCGGTGCCGGCGCGGCGGATCGCGGCGCTGTCGATTCCCGGACCGTTCGTGGTCAGCTCGGCGCTCTCGCGCGACCAGTAGCGCCGCTTCGGCTCGAGGAAGATCACCGGGTCGGGGCAGGCGATCGCCTGGCGCAGCAGCAGGTACGCGTCCGCCGGGGTGCCGGGTGCGACCACGCGCAGCCCGGGGGTGTGCGTGTAGTACGCCTCGGACGAGTCGCAGTGGTGCTCGACCCCGCCGATGCCGCCGCCGAACGGCACGCGGACCACCACCGGCAGCGCGACCTTTCCGCGCGTGCGGTTGTGCAGCTTGGCCAGGTGGCTGGTGATCTGCTCGAACGCGGGGTAGGCGAACGCGTCGAACTGCATCTCGACGACGGGCACGAGGCCGTTCATGGCCATGCCGATCGCGGTGCCGACGATGCCGGACTCGGCGAGCGGGGTGTCGAACACCCTTGTCTCGCCGAAGCGTTGGGCCAGCCCGTCGGTGACCCGGAAGACGCCGCCGAGCGCGGCGACGTCCTCGCCGAACACGAGCACGCGCGGGTCGTCGGCAAGCGCGTCGGCCAGTGCGGCGTTCAGCGCGCCGGCCATGGTCACCGGCGCCGGGGTGGGTGCGGGTTCGGTGGCGGCGTCGCGGTGCAGGGTGCTGGTCACGCGTCCTCCTGGTTCCCGAGTTCGGCCAGCAGTTCCTGGCGCTGCGCGACGAGCTGGGCGGTCGGTCGCGCGTAGACGTGCTCGAACAGTTCGGCCGGGTCGAGTTCGTCGTCCTGGTTCATCCGCTCGCGGACGGACGCGGCGAACTCCTCCGCCTCGGCCTGCACGGCGGCGGCCCGCTCGTCGTCGAGCAGGTCGTGCTCGCGCAGGTAGGTCTCCAGCCGTGTCAGCGGGTCGCGGGCCAGCCAGCGCTGCACCTCGGCGTCGGCGCGGTAGCGGGACGCGTCGTCGGCGTTGGTGTGCGCCTCCATGCGGTAGGTGATTGCCTCGATGAGCGTCGGCCCGCCGCCGGCCGCGGCACCTTCGACCGCCTCGCGCACGCTTGCGTACACCACGGCGGGATCGTTGCCGTCGATCAGCACCGAGCGAACGCCGTAGCCGATCCCCTTGTATGCGAGGGATGGCGCGGCCGTCTGCTTGGCCAGCGGCACGCTGATCGCGTAGCCGTTGTTCTGGACGAGGAACACCACCGGCGCGTTCCAGACCCCGGCGAAGTTGAGCGCCTCATGGGTGTCGCCCTCGCTGCTCGCACCGTCGCCGAGCAGCACCACGGCGATGGTGTCCTCGCCCTTGAGCCGCGCTGCATGCGCCAGGCCGACCGCGTGCAGCGTGTTCGTCGCGAGCGGCGTGCACTGCGGAGCCACCCGGTGCTCGTACGGGTCGTAGCCGCAGTGCCACTCACCGCGCAGCAGGCAGAGCACCTCGATCGGGTCCACCGACCGGGACACGATGGCGACCGAGTCGCGATAGGTCGGGAACAGCCAGTCCTGCTCGCGCATCGCGAGCGCCGCGCCCACCTCGCATGCCTCCTGCCCGCGCGAGGACGGGTAGACGGCGAGCCGGCCCTGCTTGGTCAGCGCGGTGGCCTGGGTGTCGAAGCGGCGGCCGACCACCATGTCCCGGTACAGCCGGCGCAGCGCCTCCGGTGGGGGTAGCGCGCCATGCCCGGCGGTGGGCCGGCCCTGCGGATCGATCAGCTGCAGCGGTGTCTGGCTGGGCAGTAGCCCCTCGATGCGCGCCGCATCGGTGGCGGCAGTGGTCACGGCGGCGTCCCTTTCGCGGTGTGCTGTACCCGGTCGTACCTGTTCGACAGTCTCGTCCGACCGGCGGCCATTCATCCACCCATCCAGTGATTTGCAAGACGAATGGCTTCATCTACCGGTACAGTTCAGAACTATGGCCGTCAGACCTGGAAGCGGCGCCGGTGCGGATGGACGAATGGCGCCGCTGGACGAGCTCGATCGGCGCATCGTCGCCGCACTGCGGGCGGACGGCCGGATGTCCATGCGCGCCCTCGCCAGCGCGCTGCACATTTCCCGGGCGAGCGTGTACAGCCGGGTGGAGCGGCTCGAGCGGGACAAGGTGATCACCGGCTACACCGCGACCGTGGACCCGGAGAAGTGTGGCCTCGCCCTGTCGGCCTACGTCTACCTGAGCGTCAAGCAGCAGTCCTGGAAGGCGTTGCGGCGCAAGGTGTTGAGCATCGCCGAGGTCGACCACGCAGCGCTGGTGTCCGGCGAGCACGACATGGTGCTGCTGGTGCGCGCTCCCGATGCCGCGGCGCTGCGCGACCTGGTCCTGAACAAGTTGCAGGACATGCCGGAGGTGCAAGGCACCCAGACCGTCCTGATCTTCGAGGAGGCGACCCGCTGAGGCGGCCTCAGCCTCTCCTGCGCGCGCTCCCCCCATCGGCAGTGACGTCTGCGCGCGCCTTCCCCCACCCGGTGACGCCCTGCGCGTGCGCCTTCCCCCACCCGGCTTACGCTCTGCGCGCGGCTTCCCCGACCGGCTTACGCTCTGCGCGCGGCTTCCCCCACCGGCTTACGCCCTGCGCGCGGCTTCCCCCACCGGCTTACGAGATCCGGCCCCTCTTTTTGGTTACCCGGTGGGGGGAGACGGCCCGGTTTGGTCACCGGGTGGGGGGAGCCGAACCCGGGCTGGTCACATGGTGGGGGGAGCCGAACTCCCGGGCTGGTCACCTGGTGGGGGAGCCGAAGTGGGCAGCCGGAGACCGTCGAAGGCGATCGCGCAGACCGAGTCGGCCAGCGACTGGCCGCCGAGGCGCCGTCCCGGTCGGTACCACTCGACCAGCGAGTTGACCATGCCGAACAGCAGCCGGGCGGTCACCGCGGGGTCGACGTCCGGACGGATGTCGCCGTCGCGTTCGGCCTGCTTGACCAGGTCGGCGACCACCCGGTCGAACGCACGCCGGCGGTTCAGCGCGGCACGCTCGACGTCGGTGTTGCCCCGCACGCGTAGCAGCAGCGTGACGTAGGGCAGTTCGGCCTGCAGCACCTCGACGCTGCCCCGTACCAGCCGTTCCAGCCGTTCGATCGCCGGCGCCCTAAGAGCGCGGGCCTCGTCGGCAACGGCGAACAGCCCGTCCAGCGCGCGGTCGAGTGCGAGCCGCAGCAGTTCCTCCTTGCCGGAGACGTGGTGGTAGATCGCCGACTTGGCGATACCGAGGCGCCGGGACAGATCCTCCATGCTGGTGCCGTCGTAGCCGCGTTCGTTGAACACCTCGACGGCCACGGCCAGCAGGCGCGCCACGTCGTAGCCCGGACGTCCGCGCCGGGCGGGCACCGCGTCCGGCGCGGCGGTCACGCGGGGCCCTCCCGAAGTGGCTGGCCGCGCAGTTGCTGGCTGCGCCCACGGAACTCGGCTATCACGTCGGTGCCGCGGCGCACCGTGACGTCGTACACGCCGGAGCGGCCGAAGCGGGTCCGCACGACCGCTTCCGCGGTCAGCACGTCGCCCGTGCGGGCCGGTGCGACGAACACGATCTCGGCGGCGGCTGCGACGGTAACCGGGCCGTAGCTGTTGCACGCGCAGGCGAACGCGGTGTCGGCCAGCGAGAAGATCATCCCGCCGTGCGCCACGTCGTGCCCGTTCACCATGTCCGGACGGACGCTCATCCGGGTGACGGCGCGCCCCTCGGCCTGCTCGATCACCTCGATGCCCAGGGCGCGCGACGCTGCGTCGGCGGCCATCATCGCCTGCACGGCGGTCAGTTGCGCCATCGCTCGGGCCTCCGCTCCTATTACTGAACGTCCGGTCGAGTTACTGAACGTCCGGTCGAGAATAGTGCCACAAGTCCTGTACAGTCCTGGACCTTACGGGTAAATTACTGAACGTACGGTCGGGAATACGCGGGTTTGCGAGGTCTGATTGATGACAGTGCTGCGCAGCTATGTCGGCGGTCGGTGGACGGCTCCGGACGACGGCCAGCCGGTCCATGACGCGGTGACCGGGCAGGAGGTCGTCCGCGTCTCGTCCGAGGGCGTCGACATGCGCGCTGCG
Organism: Jatrophihabitans cynanchi; assembly: GCF_027247405.1. Classification (NCBI taxonomy): domain Bacteria; kingdom Bacillati; phylum Actinomycetota; class Actinomycetes; order Jatrophihabitantales; family Jatrophihabitantaceae; genus Jatrophihabitans; species Jatrophihabitans cynanchi. The sequence goes on from NZ_CP097463.1 coordinate 3,225,116, forward strand.
CTCGAGTACGCGCGAGCCACCGGCGGCCCGGGCCTGCGCGCCCTCACCTTTCATGAGCGTGCGGCGCTTGCCAAGGCGGTGGGCCTGATGCTGCGTGAGCACCGCGAGGAGCTGTACGCACTGTCCGCCCGCACCGGCGCGACGCTGGGCGACTCCAGGTTCGACATCGACGGTGGCATCGGCGTGCTGCTCAGCTACGCCAGCAAGGCCAAGCGTGAGCTGCCGAACGACCGCTTCTACGTCGAGGGTGCGGTCGAACAGCTCGGCCGCGGCGGGCAGTTCGTCGCGCAGCACGTGCTGACCCCGCGGCTCGGCGTCGCCGTACAGATCAACGCGTTCAACTTCCCGGTGTGGGGCCCGCTGGAGAAGTTCGCACCCGCGCTGATCGGCGGCGTGCCGTCGTTGATCAAGCCCGCGTCGCAGACGTCCTACCTGACCGCGCGCGTCGTCGAGCTGATCGTCGAGTCCGGCCTGCTGCCCGACGGCGTGCTGCAGCTGGTGTGCGGCAGCGCCGGCGACCTGCTCGACCACCTCGGCGAGCAGGACCTGCTTTCGTTCACCGGCTCGGCCGCGACCGCGCAGCGACTGCGCTCGCACCCGTCGGTGGTGGCGCGCTCGGTGCGCTTCAACGCCGAGGCCGATTCGCTGAACTGCTCGATCCTCGGCCCGGACGCCGAGCCCGGTACTGCCGAGTTCGACCTGTACGTGAAGCAGTTGGTGACCGAGATGACCGTGAAAGCGGGCCAGAAGTGCACCGCGATCCGGCGCGCGTTCGTCCCGCGCGAGCGGGTCGACGCGGTCGTAGCGGCCGTGTCGGCGCGACTGGCCAAGATCGTGGTCGGCAACCCGGCGGACGAGTCGGTGCGGATGGGGGCGCTGGCCAGCCTGGAGCAGCGCGAGGAGGTGCGCCGGTCGCTGAAGGCGCTGCGTGAGGCCGGACGGTTGGCGTTCGGCGACCCGGAGCACGTCGACGTAGTCGGCGCGGACGCCGAGCGCGGGGCCTTCATCTCGCCGCTGCTGCTGGTGTGCGAGGACACCCGGCGGGCCGAGCCGCATGAGGTCGAGGCGTTCGGGCCGGTCAGCACGATCATGGGCTACACCGACACCGCTGACGTGATCGACCTCGCCGCGCGCGGGCTGGGCAGCCTGGCCGGCTCGATCGTCACGGCCGACGCCGACTTCGCGCGTGACGTCGTGCTCGGCGTCGCGCCGTGGCACGGCCGGCTGCTCGTGCTCGACAGCGAGGCGGCACCGGAGTCCACCGGGCACGGTTCGCCGCTTCCGATGCTGGTGCACGGCGGTCCGGGCCGGGCCGGCGGCGGCGAGGAGCTGGGCGGGATGCGTGGCGTGCTGCACCACATGCAGCGCACCGCCGTGCAGGGCAGCCCGCGGATGCTGTCCGCGGTGACCGGACGCTGGGTGCGGGGCGCGGCACGCACCGAGGGCGAGCACCCGTTCCGCAAGTCGCTGGCCGAGCTGCGGATCGGGGACACCGTGGTCGGCGGCCCCCGCGCGGTCAGCCTCGAGGACATCGAGCACTTCGCCGAGTTCACCGGCGACACGTTCTACGCGCACATGGACGAGGAGGCCGCGGCGGCGAACCCGTTCTTCGACGGCCGGGTCGCGCACGGCTATTTGATCGTGTCGCTGGCAGCGGGCCTTTTCGTGCAGCCCGATCCTGGCCCGGTGCTGGCCAACTACGGCATCGACAACCTGCGCTTCCTCACCCCGGTGTATCCCGGCGACGAGCTGACCGTGACGCTCACCTGCAAGCAGATCAGCCCGCGCGAGGGCGAGTACGGCGAGGTGCGCTGGGACGCCGAGCTCACCAAGCAGGACGGCTCGGTGGCGGCCCAGTACGACGTCCTGACGATGGTCGCGAAGCGGTGGCCGGCATGACCGAGACGCTCGAGCACCACTTCGACGAGACGATCGCGCACGAGCGGCGCATCGAGCCGCGTGACTGGGTGCCGGACGGCTACCGCAAGACGATGATCCGGCAGATCGCGCAGCACGCGCACTCGGAGATCATCGGCATGCAGCCGGAGGGAAACTGGATCACGCGCGCGCCGTCGCTGCGCCGCAAGGCGATCCTGCTCGCGAAGGTGCAGGACGAGGCGGGCCACGGGATGTACCTGTACTCGGCCGCCGAGACGCTCGGGGCCGATCGGGCCGAGCTCACCGAGATGCTCATCAGCGGCCGGCAGAAGTACTCGTCGATCTTCAACTACCCGACGCTGACGTTTGCCGACGTGGGCGTGATCGGCTGGCTGGTCGACGGCGCCGCGATCTGCAATCAGGTGCCCCTGTGCCGCTCGTCGTACGGGCCGTACGCGCGGGCGATGGTGCGCATCTGCAAGGAGGAGTCGTTCCACCAGCGGCAGGGCTACGAGCTGCTGATGACGATGATGCGCGGCACGCAGGCGCAGCGGGACATGGTGCAGGACGCGACGAACCGCTTCTGGTGGCCGTCGCTGATGATGTTCGGGCCGCCCGATGCGTCCTCACCGAATACCGCGCAGTCGATGGCCTGGGGCATCAAGCGGCACACCAACGACGAGCTGCGCCAGCGGTTCGTGGACATGAGCGTGCCGCAGGCCGACAAGCTCGGCGTCAGCCTGCCTGACCCGGAGCTGCGCTGGAACGCCGAGCGCGGGCACTACGACTTCGGCGCCGTCGACTGGGACGAGTTCACGCAGGTGGTCAAGGGCAACGGGCCGTGCAACGTGCAGCGGGTCGCGCACCGCCGCAAGGCGCACGAGGACGGCGCCTGGGTCCGCGAGGCGGCGATGGCCCATGCCACCAAGGCCAAGCAGCCGGCGGAGCTGGAGCGATGAACGACTGGCCGCTGTTCGAAGTGTTCCTGCGGGGCAAGCGCGGGCTCAACCACGTGCATGTCGGGTCGTTGCACGCGGCCGATCCGCAGATGGCGCTGCACCACGCGCGCGACCTGTACACGCGGCGCAACGAGGGCGTGAGCATCTGGGTCGTCGCCTCCAGCGACATCACCGCGTCCAGCCCGGACGAGAAGGACCCGTTCTTCGCGCCGAGCGGCGACAAGGTGTACCGGCACCCGACGTTCTACGACATCCCCGCCGATGTCCCGCACATGTGATGGGCGGACCGATGGCTGAAGACGAGTTCACCGCGTATCACTCCCTCGGCGAGGACAGCGAGGACCACCGCTGGGCGTTCGGCACCGGCTTCACCGATCCGCTCGAAGGGATCGACACGTCCGTCCCGGAGGGGATCGACCCGCCGTCGCTGGCCGCGTACTGCCTCGCGCTCGGCGACGACGCGCTGATCTACAGCCACCGGCTGCAGCAGTGGCTGACCCGGATGCCGGAGCTGGAGGAGGAGACGGCGCTGGCGAACATCGCGCTCGACCTGCTCGGCCAGGCCCGCATGCTGCTGGCCCGCGCCGCCAAGGCCGACCCGTCGCTCGGCGCGGACGAGGATGCCCTCGCCTTCCTGCGCGAATCGAAGCAGTTCCGCAACGTGCGCCTGGTGGAGCGGCACGACGACGACTTCGCCGAACTCGTCGCGCGGCTGCTGGTGTTCGCGACCTGGCGGCTCGCCCTGTTCACGAAGCTGAGCGCGTCGGGGGATCCGGTACTTGCCGCGATCGCGGCGAAGGGCGCGAAGGAACTCGCGTACCACCGCGACTACGCCGGGCAGTGGGTGGTGCGCCTCGGCGACGGCACCGGCGAATCACACGCCCGCATGCAACGTGCGCTCGACACGCTGTGGCCTTTGGTCGGCGAGCTGTTCGTCATCACCGGCGTCGAGCAGGCGCTGCCGGGCACCGCGGTCGATCCCGCGCTCGTCCGGCCCGAGACCGACGCGATCATCGACACCGTCCTGGCCACGGCCGGCCTCGACCGTCCGGACGTCGCGCCGCTCGGCACGCTCGCCGGTCGGGCCGGCCGCGACGGCGTGCACACCGAGGCGCTCGGCTACGTGCTGGCCGAACTGCAGAGCGTCGCCCGTGCCCACCCGGACGCGACGTGGTAGCGCCGGCGCTCACCGCCTGGGACGTCGCGGCGCAGACCCCGGACCCCGAGTTGCCGATGGTGACCGTCGCCGATCTCGGCATCCTGCGTTCGGTCGAGCAGGACGGCGACCGGGTGGTCGTGACGATCACGCCGACGTACAGCGGCTGCCCCGCGATGCGCGAGATCGGCGCCGATCTGCGGCATCGCCTGCAGCAGGCCGGCTACGCCGAGGTCGAGGTGCGCACCGAACTCGCCCCGGCCTGGACCAGCGACTGGATCACGGCCGACGGGCGGCGCAAGCTCGCCGGCGCGGGCATCGCCCCGCCGCACAGCGCGCCCGCGCGACACGGTCCGGCGCCGCTGAACCTCGGGCTCACCCGGCGCGCCGTCCAGTGCCCGCAGTGCGGTTCGGCGAACACCGAGCGCAGCGCAGACTTCGGCAGTACCGCCTGCAAGGCGCTGTACCGCTGCGCCGACTGCAGCGAGCCGTTCGAGTACGTCAAGGAAATCTGATGGCTGCCCCGGTCACGTCGCGCACCGAGTTCTTCCCACTCACCGTCGCCCGCGTCGATGCACTGACCGACGACGCGGCGGCTGTGACGTTCGCGGTCCCGGACGAACTGCGTGAGCGGTTCGCGTTCGCGCCTGGGCAGTCGCTGACCGTGCGGCGCCGGGTGGGCGAGGCGGACGAGCGCCGCTCGTACTCGATCTGCGTCCCGGCCGGCGCGGCGCCGCGCATCGGCGTGCGGGCGGTCGCCGGTGGCGCGGTGTCCGGCTGGCTGGTCCGCGAGCTCGCACCGGGGGACGTGGTCGAGGTGCAGGCGCCGAGCGGGGCGTTCACGCCCGACCTGGCCGCAGCCGGGCGGCATGTGCTGCTCGCGGCCGGCAGCGGCATCACCCCGATGCTCTCCATCGCCGGGTCGGTGCTCGCCGCCCATGCGGACGCGGAGGTCACGCTGGTCTACGGCAATCGCCGCAGCGACAGCGTGATGTTCGCCGACGAGCTGGCCGATCTGAAGGACCGCTACCCGGCACAACTGCAACTGGTGCACGTCCTCTCGCGCGAGCCGCAGGAGGTAGAGCTGTTCAACGGCCGGCTGGACGCGGCCAAGCTGCGCGCGCTGCTGCCCGCGACCGTCGACGTCGACGCCGTCGATCACTGGTGGCTGTGCGGGCCGTTCGGCATGGTCACCGACGCGATCGACGTGCTCACCGAGTTCGGCGTGCCGCGTGCCCGCATCCATCGCGAGCTGTTCTACGTCGGCGACGATCCCCCGGCCGAGGTGCACCATGTCGACGCCCCGATCGGGACGGGCGCCGAGGTGACGGTCGTGCTGGACGGACGCACCACGGTGGTCACGGTCCCGCCGGACACCGCGGTGCTCGACGGCGCGCAGCGGGTCCGCCCCGATCTGCCGTTCGCCTGCAAGGGCGGCGTGTGCGGCACCTGCCGGGCCCTGGTGCGGCACGGCGAGGTGCGGATGCGGCGCAACTACGCGCTCGAGCAGGACGAGGTCGACGCCGGCTACGTGCTCACCTGCCAGGCACTTCCCGTCTCGGACGAGATCACCGTCGACTATGACGCGTAAGAACCAGGACGCCTGAGAGAGGATTCTCCATGCAGGACCGCACGCCGGACCCCGCCAGCCTCGAACCGATCGAGCGAGCGTCGATCGACGAGCTGCGCGCGCTGCAGCTGGAGCGGCTGCAGTGGTCGTTACGGCACGCCTACCAGAACGTGCCGCACTACCGCACGGCGTTCGACGGCGCCGGCGTGCACCCGGACGACTGCAAGGACCTCGACGACCTCGCCAGGTTCCCGTTCACCACCAAGGCGGATCTGCGCGACAACTACCCCTTCGGCATGTTCGCGGTGCCGCAGTCGCAGGTCTCACGCGTGCATGCGTCCTCCGGCACCACCGGCCGTCCCACCGTCGTCGGCTACACCGCCGAGGACATCAGGACCTGGTCGTCGGTCATGGCGCGCTCGATCCGTGCGGCAGGCGGACGCCCCGGCGACAAGGTGCACGTCGCCTACGGCTACGGGCTGTTCACCGGCGGCCTGGGCGCGCACTACGGCGCCGAGGCGCTGGGCTGCACGGTGATCCCGGTGTCCGGCGGCATGACCGAGCGTCAGGTGATGTTGATCCAGGACTTCGAGCCGGACATCATCATGGTCACGCCGTCGTACATGCTGGCGATCGTCGACGAGCTGGAGCGGCAGGGCATCGACCCGCGCTCCACGTCGTTGTCGGTCGGCATCTTCGGCGCCGAGCCGTGGACGAACGACATGCGCCGCGAGATGGAGCAGCGGTTGGACATGCACGCCGTCGACATCTACGGGCTGTCCGAGGTGATGGGCCCGGGTGTCGCGAACGAGTGCGTGGAGACCAAGGACGGTCTGCACATCTGGGAGGACCACTTCTACCCGGAGATCATCGACCCGATCACCGGGGCGGTACTGCCGGACGGTCAGGAGGGCGAGCTCGTCTTCACCTCGTTGACCAAGCAGGCGATGCCGGTGGTGCGCTACCGCACCCGCGACCTGACCCGGTTGCTGCCCGGAACCGCGCGGACGATGCGGCGGATGGAGAAGATCACCGGGCGTTCGGACGACATGATCATCCTGCGCGGGGTGAACCTGTTCCCCACCCAGATCGAGGAGCTGATCCTGCGCACCCCGGCGCTGGCGCCACATTTCCAGTGCGTGCTGACGCGTTCCGGCCCGCTGGACGAACTGACCGTCCAGGTGGAGCGGCGGGTGGAGGTCAGCGCCGCCGACGCGGAGACGGCCGGACACGAGCTCCGCGGCCTGGTGAAGCGGACGATCGGGGTGAGCGTGGCCGTGCGGGTGCTCGAGCCGAACGGCATCGAGCGTTCGCTGGGCAAGGCGCGCCGGGTCGTCGACCAGCGGCCGGCACGTTAGCGCGTGCCCCCGGGCGATCGGCGGGGCGTATGCCAGCACGAGCACGACCGATCCTGGCGCCTGACGGCGGGGGTTGTCGCGGCGATAGTGGATTGCCCCGGGATCCGGGGCAATCCACTACACGCCGGCACGTAGGGGGGCGACGGGCAGGCATCGCCCCGGGTGCGGGGCACGGCGATCGCCTTCCGGTCGCCCGATCACCGCGCGCGTGCGTGCTGCGCCAGGATCTTGCGCAGCTGGTCGACGAACCGCAGGGACTCCTCGTGCGGGCGCTGCCAGACGTTTCGCCCGAAGATCAGCCCGGTCGCCCCGGCATCCATCGATCGAGTGGCCTTCTCGAGCATCGCCTCGTCGCCTTGCCGGCTCCCGCCGGATACGAGCACCAGCGTGTTGTTGGCCGAGCGCACCACCGCGTCGATCGCGGCCTGGGCGGAGAAACTCGCCCGGTAGACCTCCGGGACGTCGGCGATCTTGTCCGGGTGCGGGAAGTTGACCTTGACGACGTCGGCGCCGAGTTCGCTTGCAACGCGCGCGGCGTAGTCGACCGCGTAGAACGAGTCGCGGCCGCCCTTCGCCTCGATCGCCTCGCCGCGGGGATACGCCCAGACGATCAAGGGCATACCGAGGCGTTGCGCGTCGGCGCGTACGGTTCGGTACTGCTCGAAGTCGGTCACCTGTTCGGGCGTGCCGACGTAGAGCGTGTACCCGACCGCGTCGGCGCCGAGCCGGACAGCGTCCTCGACCGTGGCGTGCACCGGCGAGAGGGCGCGGGCATCGGACGGGATATCGGTCTTGCCGTTCAGCTTCAAGATCAGCGGTACCTCGCCGGCGAAGTCCCAGAACAGCTTCTCGGCAAACCCGATCTGCGTGACGATGCCGTTGAAGCCGCCCTCGACAGCGAGCTTGAGGATGTAGCTCGGGTCGGACGCCGCAGGGTTGGCGAAGAAGTCGCGTGGACCGTGCTCGAGTCCTTGGTCATAGGGCAGGAACAGTGCCGTGCCGTTACCCAAGCCGTGCCCGAACAGCAGCCGGTGCAGGCGAGCCCGCTTGCCGGCGTTGAGTCCGAGTTCGCGTAGCGCATGCGGTGTGGACGTCATCGTCTCGATCTCCTCCACGAGTCGGCAGCACTGCTGCATGGCACAACGCTCCCGCGACCGGGCGACCGCGATTAGATCCGTCCCGCCCGAAACGCGTAGGACCTAAGGCCACGCGCCACGGCGGAGCTCACCGCGATCGTCGCGTCTGAGCCTGCGAAGTCGAGCGTGACATCGGTGCCGGGCCGTTGGTCCGAGCCGCCGGGCAGGGACCGAGGTCCGACGTCGAGTCGAACGTCGGTCGGTGGCGTAGGCCGTTCGCCTCTGGTTCGGCGCGCACTGCGGCGACAGGTTGGACTTGCCGGAGCGACCGGCAGAGTTCCGTCGGCAGCGCATTGCCCGGCGGGGCTGGTCACGACGCGTGAAGCGTCACCAAGGAGATCATCATGAGCGTCACGAAGCGAGAATCGCGGACGTCCTGGCCGGCGACGGGGCTTGCCTGGCCGGAAGAGCGGGTTGACCGTGCGTTCCGCGACATGTTCCGGGATCTGTTCGCCGGGCGGCCGCTGGGGGAGCGCTTCGCCGAAGGCGGGTTGAACCCGATTCACCTGGAGGAGTTCGTCGACAACGGCACGTGCGTGATCCGCGCCGAACTGCCCGGCATCGACCCGGACAAGGACGTGGAGATCACGGTCGCGGACGGAGTCCTGCAGCTGCATGCGCACCGTGAGGAGCGCAAGGAAGACAAGCGCCCGGACGGCTACCGGTCCGAGTTCCACTACGGCAGCTTCCGCCGTACCGTCGGGTTGCCCAAGGGCGTCAGGGAAGAGGACGTCAAGGCAACCTACAAGGACGGCATCCTCGAGGTCCGCGTGCCGCTCGGCGAGCTGACACCGGCTCCGACCAGGATTGCGATCGAACACAGCTGACGGCGGAACCGGGCGGATCGATGAAGGGCCTCGTCGTGAGCGACGCCGGTGCTCGCACCGCAGCAAAGGCAGGGCACCGGACCCGGCAGCTGCGCGGCGGATCGTTCGCCTGTCGCGCCGCGATCTGCGTCGCTGTGATGTTCCTGGCCGCGTGCGGCAGCGGCTCGTCGAGTGTCGTCCGCACGCAGGGGCCGACGCTCTCAACGCCACCGGCGTCACCGGCGTCGCCGGCGTCGGCGGCGTCGGCGGCGTCGTCGCCGGCCCGGTCCACCCGGGCACGGGCGCAGCCGCGGGTATCGGTGCGGCCGTCACTGGGCCTGCGCAATCGCCAGACCGTCCGGGTGAGCGGGTCCGGGTTCAGTGCGAACCAGGCGCTGCAGGTGATCCAATGCGCGGTGAAGGGGGCGAGCACGGGTCCGGGCGACTGCAACCTGACCGGCATGCTCTCCGCCACGTCCGACGGACTCGGCCGGGTGAGCGTGGATCTGGTCGTCCTGCGCGGCCCGTTCGGCACCAACAACATCATCTGCGGTGCGCGTCAGGCCTGCCTCGTCTCGGTGACGCAGGCCTCGCTGTCGCCCACCGAGGAGGCCGACGCGCCGATCACGTTCGCGCCGGTGACCAGTTAGCCGCGGGTCATATCGGCGGCCGGGTGGGTGTGCTCGATCCGGCCGTCGCGCATCCGGACGATCCGATCAGCGGCCCCCGCCACGCGCTGATCGTGGGTGACCATCACGATGGTGAGCGAGGGTCGGTCCCGGCGGAGCCGTTCGATCAGCTCGATCACGCGTTCGACCGATGCCGAGTCAAGGCTGCCGGTCGGCTCGTCGGCCAGCAGCAGCGGTGGGTCGTTGGCCAGCGCGCGTGCAAGTGCCACGCGTTGCCGCTCGCCGCCGGACAGTTTGGTCGGTGGCCGGTCTTCGCGTCCGCCGAGATCGACGTCCGCCAGGAGTGCGCGCGCCCGCTCGGCCCGCCCACGGCGGCGCAGTCCCCGGCCGAGCATCGCGATCTCGACGTTCTGCTGTGCGGTCAGCTGAGGGAGCAGGTTGTGCAGTTGAAAGACGAGCCCGACCTGGGTGCGCCGGAACTGGGCGTGGCCGCGGTGCGAACCCAGTGCCCGGCCGAACACGTCGACCGAGCCCGAGTCCGGTGTCTCGAGCGCAGCGATGAGGTGCAGCAGGGTCGACTTGCCACACCCGGACGGCCCGGTGATGGCGACCCACTCGCCCCGTAGCACCACCATGTCGACGCCGTCGAGCGCACGCACCACCCCCGCATCGAAGAACTTGTGCACGCCGCGCAGGCAGATGGCGCTGTCGCTGTCCGGCGACCGCTCACTCATGGCGCAACGCCTCCAGAGGTGACAGCCGGGCCGCTCGGCTCGCCGGGTACAGGCCGCCGAGCAGGCTCATGGCGCCCGCCGTGTAGACGGCCCGCCAGAACGCCCCGGACGTGTAGACCGGGTGCAAGATCCCGACCAGACTGGGCAGTTGGCCCAGGATCTGCGTTGCGGCGAACGACAACCCGACTCCCGCGGCCGCACCGACGAGGCCGATGGACAGTGCCTCGCACATCACCATCAGCAAGATCCGCAGGCGTGACCATCCGATCGCAGCGAGGATCCCGAACTCGCGGGTGCGTTCGATGAAGCTCATCGTCATGGTCGTCATGACGATGATCGCGCCGATCACGATCGCGAGCAGGGTGCTTCCCTGATCGGCGGCGTTGATGAGCGCGAGGCTACGGTCGGCGCGTCCGAAGTCGGCGGCGGTCTGCACGGTGACCAGCTGCGGGTTGTCGTGTTCGATCCGAGCTCGCAGTGAGCTGATGTCCGTTCCGGGTCGCACCCGGACGAACACCAGGGTCAGCTCACTCGGCTGACGCTGGGCGGCCTGGAACGGTACGAGCGGCAGCATCGCGCCGGCGTCTCCCAGTGCCTGCCCGGTGGAGAAGATGCCGACGACGTGCAACGCCGTGCCGTCGATGGTGATCGTGTCACCGGTGTGCTTGCCGAGGTTGCTCGCTGCCCGCCAGCCGAGCAGCACCTCATTCGTCGCCGTTGCGGTGAACGCCGCGCCGGACACGACGGTGACTCCGAAGTCGCTCAGCTGATCGGGTTTGATCCCGATCTCGAGGAACAGCGGATTGTCCGCGTTCAACCTCGTGGTACCGACCAGCACTCCGGTCGCCGCGGCGATGTCGGGAGAGGCGGCGATGCGTCGCAGCGTCGCGTCGTCGATGTTGCTGTTGAGCAGGTCCGAGACACCTTTCTGGGCAATGGTGAAGTCGGCGCGACCGGTCTGCATGATCGACAGGGCGCTGGCCCGGAGGCTGTGGTCGACGATGCTGAACGTCACCACCGTCAACACGCCGATCGCGATCGCCAGCGAAGTCAAGGCCAACCTCAGCTTCTTGACCACGACGTTGTGGAACACCAGCCCGGCGAACGTCAACCCCGCGGAGCCGTGGGCGCGGGCCGGCTCGGTCATCGGGGACCTCCCGCACGCGGCTACGCGGCCGCTTCCTGCGCCCGGTGCTCACACCGTCTCGTGACGAACACGGTCGCCGGCAGTGTCACAGGTCCCGCGCCGCGCCGGTCCTTGGTCGGCGGCTGCAGCAGACAGGTCCGCCGTCATCCGGTCGGGAGCGTCGCCCGACGGACTTTCGGCCCTTGCGGTCGCAGGCACGCCTGCGATTGCGTGGAGCCAGTTGGCCTGCATTCACCGCGACGGGAGATCCACCGATGGCCGCCATCACGGTCCGGGGACTGCGCGTGCAGTACGGATCATTTCGCGCGGTCGACGATCTCAGCTTCGACGTGGGCCGCGGGGAGATCTTCGCGCTGCTCGGGCCCAACGGCGCGGGGAAGACCACGACGATCGAGGTCCTCGAAGGCCACCGCCGACGGACGTCCGGTTACGTCCAGGTGTTGGGTGTCGACCCGGACCGGGGCGGCCGCGCCTACCGCGAACGGATCGGGATCATGCTGCAGGGCGGCGGCATCGACGCGGACCTGACGGTTGCCGAGACGATGCGGCTCTACGCCCGCCTCTACCGCCGGCCGCGCTCGGTCGGCGAGACCATCGACCTGGTAGGCCTGACCGGGCAGCGCGGCACGCGAGTGGGCGCCCTGTCCGGTGGGTTGGAGCGGCGCCTTGATCTGGGGTTGGCGCTGATCGGCGATCCGGAACTGCTCTTCCTTGACGAGCCGACGACCGGATTCGACCCGACCGCCCGCCGCTCGGCCTGGGAGATGGTGCAGCGGCTGCGCGAGTTGGGCATGACCGTGCTGCTCACCTCGCACTACATGGACGAGGTGGAACACCTCGCCGATCGGGTGGCGGTGATGCGCCGCGGGGTCATCGTCGCCGAGTCCACCCCGCGCGGGCTGGGCGGACGCGACGTCGCCCAGGCGCTGATCACCTTCCAGGTTCCGTATGCGAGCTGGCGCGATGAGCTCGTGGCCGGGCCGTGGACCGAGCAGCCGGGGCCGCCCGGGCAGGACGACGTGCTCACGCTGCGTACCGACCAGCCGACCCGGGCACTCGCCATCCTCACGAGCTGGGCAACCGAGCGGGGTGAGGAGCTGTCCGGGCTCACCGTCATGCGGCCGTCGCTGGAGGACACCTACCTGACCATCACGGGCGCCGAGCCGTCGCACGCAGACCCGGCGACAGCCTGATGGCCGCCACGCCTGCGATCCCGGACCGGCGTAGCCGCTTCGGGCTGCAGTTGGCGGCCGGGCAGGTCCGCTACCAGGTGCTGTTGCTGCTGCGTAGCCCCATCGGCACCTTCACAGCGCTGGTCATCCCGTTGATGCTGCTCGTCGCGCTCAATGTCGCGACGCCGGAGGGCACGGTGCGCGTGCTGCACGGGACCCGCTACGCGGACTTCTTGACGCCGGCGATGGCTGTGTTCGCCGTGCTCAATGCCTGCTACGTCAATGTCATCACCTCGACGGTGCTCGCCCGCGAGGGTGGCATTCTCAAGCGGTTGCGCGGGACACCGTTGCCACTGTGGGCCTACGTCCTCGGCCGTGGGGTAGCCGCGGCCGTTGTCGCACTCGCCTCGGTGATCGTCGTTGTCGCGGTGGGGTCTGTCTTCCTGCACGTGCACCTGGACGGTGGCCGGGTTGCGGCGCTCGCCGGCGTGACCGGCCTGGGCATCGTCAGCTTCACGATCCTCGGTCTCGCGGTGAGCACACTCATACCGCGTCCGGACTCCGCGCTTCCCGTCGCGTACGGGACGTTGCTGCCGCTGGCGTTCATCTCCGATGTGTTCTTCCCGGCCACCGGTGAGCCGGGGTGGCTGCACCAGGTCGCAGCCAGATTCCCGCTGGCCCCGATCGCCGAGGCGGCGGAGCGCATCTTCACCACCACGGGAACCGGCTGGCCGATGAGCCAATCGCAGCTGACCGTCACGCTGGCCTGGACTGCGGGTTCCTCGCTCATCACCGGAGCCGCCTTCCGGTGGCAGCCAGGCTCCGCGGTGTCGTGGCATCGCACGTGGGGCCGCCGCCGCGGTGGTCGCGGACGCGGTGGGCCGCGGAACGTCGGGGGCGCTCAGCGGCCGGTCGGTTCGGTTTCGAACTCGGGCTCGCCGGGCCGGGGTCCGTGATGCAGCAGGTAGCCGCAGAACCAGCCGCGGGCCAGGATCGCGGCCTTGGCAAGCGTGCCGGGCTCCTCGAACAGGTGGCTCGCCCCGGGCACGACCTCCAGCCGGCTGGTGCACCGCAGTTCGGCCTGTGCTCGACGGTTCAGCTCGAGCACTGCGCCGTCGTTGCCGCCGACGATCAGCAAGGTGGGCGCGCGGACCGCGCTCAGGCGTGACCCCGCCAGGTCCGGACGTCCCCCGCGCGACACGACGGCAGCGACCTGGCTGTCAGGCTCGGCGGCCGCCCATAGGGCGGCTCCGGCTCCGGTACTGGCCCCGAAGTAGCCGATCCGCGCGGCCCGGGTGTCGCTCCGGCCACGCAGCCAACTTGTGGCGGCCGTCAGGCGAGCCGCCAGCAGGCCGATGTCGAAGACGTTGGCACGATCGTGCTCCTCCTCGGTGGTGAGCAGGTCCAGCAGGAGCGTGCCGAGCCCGGCGCGGCCGAGTACGTCGGCCACGTAGCGGTTGCGCGGGCTGTGCCGGCCGCTGCCGCTGCCGTGCGAGAACACCACGACGCCGGTGACGTGGTCGGGCAGGTGCAGGTGGCCCTCCAGTGTCGCCGTCGCGCCGAGCGGGATCGTCACGTCACCGTCGAATCCGCCGTCCGATGCACCGCGCCCGGCTGAGCCCTGCCGCACGCGCTGGGCCGCAGCATCGAGGAGAGTGATCACCTTCTCATCGCTGGTCGGGGAGAAGTCGCGGTAGTGCGCCCCGACCGCCAGGAAGTCGTCCGGGATCGAGACGCACACGACCGCGTCCGCCTCCGACAGCTTCTGCACCGTTTCGGCCGGCGCGACCGGTGCGGCCATGATCACCCGGGCCGCACCCAGCTTGCGGGCCACCTGGCAGGCCACCCGGGCTGTCGAACCGGTCGCGATCCCGTCATCGACGATCACCGCGACGCGACCAGTGAGGTCGACGCGTGGGCGGCCTCGTCGCAGCCGTGTCACCCGGGTCTCGAGGGCTGCCCGCTCACGGCGTTCGACCGTGGCCAACTCCGCCGCGGTGATCCGGGCCGCCGCCAGCACGCCGGGATCGAGCACCCGCGCGCCGCCCTCGCCGATCGCGCCCATCGCCAGCTCGGGTCGCAACGGCAGCCCGAGCTTGCGCACGACGATCACGTCCAGCGGCACACCAAGGGCCGCCGCGACCTCGAACGCCACCGGCACCCCGCCGCGCGGCAACCCCAGAACCACAACGTCCTGCCCACGGACAGCTTCCAGCTCCCGGGCCAGCCGGCGACCTGCGTCCACCCGATCGGCAAACATGACCATCGGCTCGCACCCCCGTCGCTCGACACGGCCGGTTCCGGCACGCCTCAGTCCAGCCCGGCGGTCTGCAACCGCAGCAGCGGACGGCAGTGATGGCGCGACGGCACAGGTACGTCCAGCAGCCCGCGCCGGTTTCGGAACAGGCTCACCTGGCGCACATCGACGAAGATCGGGCAGCCGGCGACATGGCCGACGATCGCCTCATGAGGGCTCACCGTGTGCAGCGTGGCGGGCAACGTGGTGGCACCGGCGGGCCAGGACACGATGACGTGCTGCGGGCCGCTCTGCGCGACCAGGTCACGCAACGCGCGACGCGCTCGCACCGTGACCCGCACCCGGCGTCTGGAACCGCGGCGCTGGCTACCGATCACACTGCTCGATACCTGCATCGGCCATCTCCCGTGTTCCAGGCGCTACCGGCGCGGTGCCGACTTCCGCAAGTGTCGTGCGGTGTAGAGATCGCCTTCAGGGCCTTTGGTCATACCGCCGACCGGACCTTTGCCGGCCCGCACCCTGCCTCTCGCGGGAAGCGGTTCTGGCCTTGTCGGCCGATGTGACCTTCGGCCGTGTGCAGCGAAGGCACGTGCAATCCACGATGGGGTATGAGTTCTCGACGCGGCCGGGCCCGAGGAGCCGGAGGCGATGCATCGTGACTACGGCACTCGACGCGACCACGTTTCCGATGCCGGCACCGTCGGTCCCCCGGATGCTGCAACAGCGGGCGACGGCGAGCCCACGAGACGAGGCCTTCCGATTCCCACACGAGAATCGGTGGACGTCGGTGAGCTGGGCCCAAGTGTGGGAGACGGTGCAGGTTACCGCCGCCGGCCTGCTCGCCTTGGGCATCCGGCCCGAGGATCGGGTCGCGATCGCGAGCAGTACCTGCATCGAGTGGATCTACGCCGATCTTGCGATCATGTGCGCTGGCGCGGCGACGACGGCGGTCTACCCGACCACCCGCGCCGAGGACGTCACCTTCGTCCTGCGCGATAGCGGAACCCGGATCGCGTTCGCCGAGGACGACGTACAGATCGCCAAGTTGCGCTCGCAGCGCGATCACCTGCCGGACCTGGTGCGCGTGATCGCCTTCGACGGCGAAGCGGACGGCGAATGGGTGTTGAGCCTGGCCGAGCTGCAGGCTCTCGGTGCCAAGCTCCTCGTCGAGGACCCGAGCGCAGTCGATCACACCGTAGCCGCGATCGGTCCCGACCAGTTGGCCACCCTGATCTACACCTCCGGAACCACGGGCCGGCCCAAGGGCGTGGAGTTGCCGCACCGATCCTGGACATATCTCGGTGCGGCCGCCGAGGCACTCGAACTCGTGCACCCCAGCGATCTGCAGTACCTGTGGCTGCCGTTGTCCCACGCGTTCGGCAGGATGCTGCTGGCGGTGCAACTTCAGGTCGGGTTCGCCTCGGCCGTCGACGGCCGCGTGGACAAGATCATGGACAACGTCCGGGTCGTTCGACCGACGTTCATGGCCGGCCCACCCCGGATCTTCGAGAAGGTCCATGCGAAGGTCGTCCAGACCGTCGAAGAAGAGGGCGGCGTCAAGTCCCGGGTGTACGCGTGGGCGGTCGGCGTGGGTGCCCGGGTATCGCAGTCGCGGCTGCAGGATCGAAGACCGAACGCGGCCGTGCGGGCGCAGTACGCGGTTGCCGACCGCCTGGTGTTGCGCACGATTCGCGCCGGTCTCGGCGGCCGGATCCGGTTCCTGGTCTCCGGCAGCGCCGCCCTGGCACCGGAGATCTCGGCCTGGTTCGCCGCTGTCGGGCTTGCGGTGATCGAGGGTTACGGGCTGACGGAGACCGGTGGCGGCGCCTGCATCGCGAGCATCGCGCACCCGGCATTCGGCACGGTGGGCTCGGCCCTGCTCGGCTCGCAGATCAGGCTCGCCGACGACGGCGAGATCTTCGTTCGCGGGCCGATGGTGATGCGCGGCTATCACAATCTGCCCGAGGCCACAGCTGAGGTGCTGACCGAGGACGGCTGGCTCGCCACCGGCGACGTCGGAGAACTCGATGCGGCGGGCAGGCTGAAGGTCACCGACCGCAAGAAGGATCTCGTCAAGACCAGTGGCGGCAAGTACATCGCACCCCAGGTCATCGAAGTCATGTTCAAAGCGCTGTGCCCGCTCGCCAGCCACATCCTGGTGCACGGCGAGGGCCGCAACTACGCCACGGCGCTGATCAGCCTCGACCCGGACGCGCTGGCGCAATGGGGCCGGGCGCGAGCACTCAAGGGCAGCGACTATCAATCACTCGCGGCCGATCCGGCCGTCGAGGAGTATGTGCGCACCTGCGTCTCCGAGCTCAACGGCCGGGTCAACCGGTGGGAGAGCATCAAGGACTTCCGCATCGTGAACCACGACCTCACCGTCGAGGACGACGAGCTGACGCCGAGCATGAAGATGAAGCGCAACGTCATCGAGGCCAGATTCCGCAATCTCCTCGACTCGATGTACCAGGGACGCCCAGGTGATCGAGGCGATCACGGGTAGCGCCCCGACCATTGACCCGAGCCACGGACAACGGTCCAATTGATCACCACTGAGTGACGAAAGGCCAGTGCCTGCAACTGTCGACTCTGTTTTCTTGGACGTATGACGCGACACCACGATTCGACCTCGGCGGCCGGCGCGGTCCAGACCCCCCGGCCCGATGGCGGCCGCCCACCGGACGAGACAGCGGCAGCAAACACGACGGCGCGACGTGCTGCTCTACGACTCCCGTCGCAAGCTGCACTACGAGAAGCCCTCATGGCGAGGGTGGTCACATCTGATCTGGTTCGTGGCCTCCGTAGTGGTCGGCACGCTGCTCGTCCTGGCGGCCGCCGGTGCCACCCGCACGGTCGCGGCGGCGATCTTCGCCGCGAGCGTCAGCGGGCTGTTCGGCGTCAGTGCCCTCTACCACCGCGGCAGCTGGCGGCCCCGGGCACGAAGCATCGTGCAGCGCGTCGACCACCTCATGATCTTCGTTCTCATCGCCGGAACGGCAACACCTGTGTTCGCGCTCGCGGCGCCGGGCACCTACGGGCGGGTCTGCCTGATCGTGATGTGGTCGCTGACCCTGGTGGCGACCGTCTTCCATCTGGTCTGGATGAGCGCGCCCGATTGGCTGGTCGGCGGCACGTTCATCGGCCTCGGGGCGATCGCGGCGCTGGCGCTGCCGCAGATCTGGACCGACGTCGGCGTCGCCGCCGCGCTACTCGTGCTCGCCGGCGGCGCGATCTACATCCTCGGAGCGGTCGGCTACTACCGGCGCTGGCCAGATCCCGCGCCGACCGTCTTCGGCTACCACGAGGTCTTCCACGCGTGCGTGTGCGCAGCGGCCACCTGCCACTACGTGGTGATCGCCATGCTCCTCCTGTGGTCGTGACCAACCGCCCGCAGGCGTCCTGCATCTGCTGGCCGCTGGCTGGTCGTCGATCGCCCCGACGATGCCGCGGCCGACTCTCCGGGCGGTGAGACCTACCTGCGCCTCGTGGAGAAGGTCACCGAAGCTGAGTCACCCAGGCCGAGCCCGGGCAGGCAGCGGCGCGTCCGGCAATCGCCGCACCGCCTTGGAGCTCGCGGCTTCGGATTACCGCAGGCACGGGTGGCCGGCCGGTCACCGTCGCGGTAGGACAATGACCGGATGAACCGCCTCGCGTCGTCGACGAGCCCGTACCTGCGCCAACACGCCGACAATCCGGTGGACTGGTGGGAGTGGAGCGACGAGGCGTTCGCGGAGGCTCGGCGGCGCGACGTCCCGATCCTGCTCTCGGTCGGCTACGCGGCTTGCCACTGGTGCCACGTAATGGCGCACGACTCGTTCGAGAACGCCGACATCGCCGCGGTGCTGAACGAGCACTACGTCAGCATCAAGGTCGACCGTGAGGAACGTCCGGACATCGACGCCGTCTACATGGACGCAACGACCGCGCTCACCGGCCAGGGTGGCTGGCCGATGACGTGCCTGCTCACGCCGGACGGATCCCCTTTCTTCGCCGGGACATTCTTCCCCCGGGCGCAGTTCGCGCAGCTGCTGCAGTCGGTCGCGCAGGCGTGGCAGCGCAACCGCGACGAGGTCCTGCAGGCAGGACAGCAGGTAGTGTCCGCGCTCGCCAAGGCGAGCCTGCCCGCATCCGACGGACCGCCGCCGGACGCATCCCAGCTGGACGCGGCGGCCAAGCGGCTGGCGCTGCAGTTCGACCGCGAACATGGCGGCTTCAGCGGGGCGCCGAAGTTCCCGCCGCCGATGGTGCTGGAGTTCCTGCTGCGCCATTACGAGCGCACCGGCGACGCGGACGCGCTCGAGATGGCCGACGTGACCTTCGAGGCGATGGCCCGCGGCGGTATGTACGACCAGCTCGCGGGAGGATTCGCGCGCTACTCGGTCGACGCCGGCTGGGTGGTGCCGCACTTCGAGAAGATGCTGTACGACAACGCACTGCTGCTGCGCGCCTACCTGCACTGGTGGCGGCTGACCGGCTCGCCGCTCGGCCGGCGGATCGCCCGCGAGACCGCGGAGTTCCTGGTGCGCGACCTGGGCACCGACGAGGGCGGGTTCGCGTCCGCTCTGGACGCCGACACGAACGGTGTGGAAGGGCTCACCTACGTGTGGACGCCCTCCCAGTTGCGCGAGGTGCTGGGTGCTCGCGCGGACGAGGCTGCGGCCCTGTTCGACGTCACCGAGCAGGGCACCTTCGAGCACGGCGCCTCGACGCTGCAGCTGCGCGAGGATCCGGCGGACGACGGGGCATTCGACGAGCTGCGCGGCCTTCTGCTCGCCGCTCGCACCACGCGTCCGCAACCGGCGCGCGACGACAAGGTGGTGACCGGCTGGAACGGTCTGGCGATCGCCGCGCTCGCCGAGGCGTCGGTACTGCTGGGCGAACCGCGCTTCCTCGACGCCGCGCACCAGGCTGCCGAGTTGATCGTCGGGACGCATCTGGTGTCCGGACGGCTGCGGCGCACCTCGCGCGGCGGTGCGGTCGGCGGCGCGCTCGCGGTCGCGGAGGACTACGGCGATCTCGCCGACGGGCTACTGGTGCTGCACCAGGTCACCGCCGAGCCGCGCTGGCTGGGCGAGGCCGGCGCGCTGCTCGAGTTCGCGCGCGATCACTTCCTCGACCCGCGCGGACTGTTCTACGACACCGCCGACGATGCCGAGACGCTCGTGCGGCGCCCGCAGGACCCGACCGACAACGCGGCGCCGTCGGGCAACAGCGCACTGGCCACCGCGTTGCTGGCCCACTCGGCGCTGACCGGTTCGCTGGCCCAGCGCGCGGCCGCGGAGGCGGCGCTGGGAGCGGTGGCGCGGTTCTCCGTCGAGCAGCCGCGGTTCTTCGGCTGGACGCTCGCGGCCGGTGAGGCGCTGCAGAGCGGGCCGGTCCAGGTGGCGATCGTCGGCGAGCAGGGCGCCGCCCAGCAAGGTGCCGACCAGCAAGGTGCCGGTGCGCAAGGTGCCGGTGCGCAGGGTGCCGACCAGCAAGGTGCCGACCAGCAAGGTGCCGACCAGCAAGGTGCCGGTGCGCAAGGTGCCGGTGCGCAAGGTGCCGACCAGCAAGGTGCCGGTGCGCAAGGTGCCGGTGCGCAAGGTGCCGACCAGCAAGGTGCCGGTGCGCTGACCGAGACTGCGTGGCGGCACCGCCCGCCCGGCGCCGTGGTGCTGTCCGCCGAACCGAACGCCGCCGGCCTGCCGCTGCTCGCCGACCGCCCGCTGGTCGACGGCCGTCCGGCCGCCTACGTCTGCCGCGGCATGGTCTGCGACCTGCCGGTGACCGACGCGGACGCCCTGGTCGCCCAGTTGCGATCCTGATCGCTTCCCCCAGCGGCTTGCACGCCAGCCCGCGCGCTTCCCCCACGGGCGTACGAGCATTCGCGCGCCGCAGCCCTATGCCTCTCCGGTCCGTACGCGCCAGCCCGCGCGCTTCCCCCACGGGCGTACGAGCATTCGCGCGCTTCCCCCACCGGCTTACGAATATTCGGCAGCAAATCTGGTGACTGGGTGGGGGGAGCGGACGCGGGTTCGTAACTGAGTGGGGGGAGCGGACGCGGGCCCGCCACCCGGGTCGGGGAAGCGGACGCGGATTCGCCACCGGGTGGGGGGAGCGGACGCGGGTCCGTAACTGAGTGGGGGGAGCGGACGCGGGCTCGGCACCGGGGGAAGCGGACGCGGGCCCGGCACCGGGGGGAGCGGACGCGGGCTCGGCACCGGGTCGGGGAAGCGGGCGCGGGTTCGCCACCGGGTGGGGGAAGCGGACGCGGTTTCGAGAGCTACAGGTCCGGGCCCTGGGCCCGCAGCTTGTCGACCTCGGCCATCGCTTCGCGCAAACCGGCCAGCCACTCGTCGGTGTGCTCGCCCACCAGGGTCACGCACCAGGACAGCGCGTCGGCGCGCGAACGCGCCACCCCGGCGTCGACCAGGGTGTCCAGCACCCGCCGCTCGTCCTGCCGCAGCCGGGTCATCACCGGCACGGCCAGGTGCGTGAACAGCACCCGGGTGTCGCCGATCGACGCGCCCCACGCCAGCTTGCGGCGGTAGCGGGCCTCGGCCTCGTCGGCGATCTGCATCCGCTCCTCACGGGTCTGCTCCCGCCAGCGGCTGATCCGGCCCGCTGCCGCGGCCTCGCTGTCCGTCGGCGTCTCCGGCGGCGCCAGCTCGCCGGACACGATGATCTCCTCGCGGTCCACCGTCACGGTGGGCGCTCCGACGAACCAGTCCTCCGGCAGCCGGCCGGCCAGCCAGGCGCCGGCGTCGTCGGCGGGCGGCAGGTCGGCCTGCTGCCAGCCGCCGGGCCGCCCGAAGCCGCGTCCGCGCGGGCCGTGACCGCCGTGTCCGCCGTGTCCGCCGTGTGCGCCCCGGCCGCCACGGCGACGGGGTCCTTCTTCGGCATGCTCGTGCATCTGTCTCACTCCCTACTTGCCGTGATTACATGATTACACAGCAACAACGGAATCGGCAAAGCAAGCGAAGGCCGGCACTCTCAACGGCCGCGTTCAGCCCAGGAGTACTGGTGCTCCGGACGTCCGGTGCTGCCGTAGCGCAGGCTCATCCGGACCCGGCCCTCGTCGGCCAGCCCGGCCAGGTAGCGCTGCGCCGTCCCGCGCGCGATGCCGAGCCGCTCGGCTACGTCGGTCGCGGTGAGCGGCTCGTCGGCGCGCCGCAGCTCCTGGGCGACCAGCCGGGCCGTGACCGGCGACTGCCCCTTCGGCGTGGGCGGCCGGTCGGCCTGGTGCAGCGCCTGCACGGCCCGGTCGACTCCCGGCTGGCTCACCTCGCCGGCCCGCGGGTCGAGCAACCGGCTGAACCGCGCGTAGGCCCGCAGCCGGCCGGCGAGCAGCTCGGCGTTGAACGGTTTGATCACGTAGTTCAGCGCGCCCGCCCGCAGCGCGGCGCGAACCGTCGCCGCCGAGCCGTCCGCCGTCACCATCAGCACATCGCAGCCGAGCGCGCCGATGATCTCGATGCCCGGCCGATCCGGCAGGTAGTTGTCCAGCAGGGCGACATCCGGACGCAGCGTGACGGCCAGCTCCAGCGCCTGCGCGGCCGTGTGTGCGGTGCCGACGACGCGGAATCCCTCGACGGCGCCGACGAAGGACGCGTGCACCTGGGCCACGCGGAAGTCATCGTCGACCACCAGCACGCCGATCACGCCTCGGCCTCCTTCGGTGACCGCACCGCCAATACACCCGGTAGCCGCGCCGACAGCACGGTCCAGCCGTTGCCGCCCGCGTTGGTCACGCGAACGTCGCCGCCGAGCGCGGCCGCGGTCTGCTGCGTGATCGGCAATCCGAGACCGCGCCCCGGCCCGCGCGAGGACACGCCCTCGACGAAGATCGCCTCGACCCGATCCGGAGCCAGCCCGTCGCCCGTGTTGGACACCGACAGCACGAGGTCGGTGCCGTCGGCGAGCAGGTCGACGACCACCTCGGCCGGACGGCGGGTGGATCCGGACGCGGCCTCGATCGCGTTGTTCACCAGGTTGCCGAGCACGGTGATCACCTCGACGGGCGCGACGAGCTTGTGCGGCAGCCAGCTGGTGTCCGACAGGGAGAGCCGCACGCCGACCTCGGCCGCCTCGGCCGCCTTGCCGGCGAGGAAGGCGCGGATCGTCGCGGACGCCACGGCATCGTCGTCACCCAGCCGGCCCAGCTCCGGCGCACCGATCAGCGCGGCCAGGTACTCGCTGGCGTCCTCGAGGCCGGCCGTTTGCAACAGCCCGTGCACGGTGTGCAGCCGGTTCGCGAACTCGTGCCGCTGCGCCCGCAGCGCCTCGGTCATCAGCCGCACCGCGTGCAGTTCGTCGGTGAGCTGCTCGATCTCGGTGCGATCCAGCAGGGTCAGCACCGAGCCCAGCGGCGTGCCGTCACGCTCCACGCTGCGGTGCTTGACCACCAGGACGCGGTTCCCGCTCACCGCGACCGCCTCGCCCGGTGCCGCCACGACCGCGTGCAGTCGGGGCGGCAGGTCGAGCTCGCTGAGCAGCCGGCCGCGCTGCACCGAGTCGTCGAGCAACCGCTGCGCCTCGCTGTTCGCCATCGTCACCCGGCCGTCGACGTCCACGGCGACGACACCGTCGCTGACGGCGTACAGCACCGCCTCGCGCTCGCGCACCAGCTCGGCCAGGTCGGCCGGCTCCAGCCCGAAGGTGCGCCGTTTCAGCAGCCGTGCCAGCAGTGCCGAGCCCGCGACGCCGAGCAGTAGCGCGCCGCCGCTGAACAGCGCGGTGCGAGCGAGTAGCTGCAGCAGCGCGCTGCTGATGTCGTTGGCGTCGAACCCGACGCTGACCTCGCCGACGATCGTGCCGTCGGCGGTACGCAACGGGACCTTGCCGCGCGCGGACAGCCCGAGCGTCCCGCGTTCGATGTTCGCCACCTCGTGCCCGCTCAGCGCTGCGTCGGGGCTGGTGCTGACCTTCTTGCCGATCTCGGCCGGATTCGGGTGCGCCAGCCGGATTCCGTGCCCGTCCGTCACCACGACGAACAGGGCGTCGGTCGCCTGCTGCGCACGGACGGCGATCGACTGGACCGCGGGCTGATCATGCGCGACGACGCCCCGGGCCAGCAGCGGATCCACGGCAACGGTGCGGGCGACCGCCAGTGCGTGCCGCTCGTACTCGCGCTTGAGAGTGCGGTCCAGCTGCCACGCCACGAGCGCGAAGCCGAGCCCGACGACGAGCGCGAGCACTCCGATCTGGAGCAACAACATCTGCCGTGTGAAGGGCATGCGGCGGTCGTGTCGGCCCAGCGCCGAACGCAGCGCCGAACGCGGCGTCCGGCGCGACAGCGAAGGTCTGCGGGCCACAGCCCCTCACGCTACGTGTCGTGGAGAGCAAAACGAGCAATACGTCGGCAACGCGCACTGCCCCGATAACGGCGAGAAGGGCTGTGCGCCCCACCACAGCCTGCCTACCGTTCGCCAGTCCCGAACGAAAGGAGGCCCGATGTCCCCGCTGGTCGAGCTCGTCGCCGCCACCAAACGCTTCCCCACCGCCCGAGGCGGGCTGCACACCGCGCTGCGCGACGTGACCCTGTCGGTCGAGCCCGGCGAGTTCGTCGCGCTGGTCGGCCCCACCGGATGCGGCAAGTCCACGACCCTCTCCCTGGTCTCCGGGCTGCAGCCGGCCAGCTCCGGCGAGGTGCGGGTGAAGGGTCGTCCGGTCACCGCCATTCCCGACGGTGTCGGCTACATGTTCCAGACCGACGCGATGCTGCCGTGGCGCAACGTGCTCGGCAACGTCGCGGCCGGACCGCTCTGGCGCGGCGCCAACCGGCGCGATGCCCGCGACCGAGCCCGAGAGCTGATCGCGCGCGTCGGGCTGTCCGGCTTCGAGTCGTACTACCTGCACCAGCTCTCCGGTGGCATGCGCAAGCGGGTCGCGCTCGCCCAGACGCTGATGATCGAACCGGAGATCTTGCTGATGGACGAGCCGTTCAGTGCGCTGGACGTGCAGACGCGCGCGCTGATGCAGCACGAGCTGCTGCGGCTGTGGACCGGATCGGGAGCGGCCGTGCTGTTCGTGACCCACGACCTCGAAGAGGCGATCGCACTCGCCGACCGGGTAGTGGTGATGACCGCCTCGCCGGCCCGGGTCAAGGACGTCTTCGCGATCGGGTTGCCGCGCCCGCGCGACGTCGAGGAACTGCGCGTCACGGACGGGTTCATCGCGATCTACAAGCAGATCTGGCGGTCGCTGTCCGCCGAGGTCGACATCGCGCGGCAGGAGCAGAAGGAGGCCGGCCGTGTCGCCTGAGCAGGCCGTCGCCCAGCGTGTCAGGTCACGCACCGTCCGCGCTGCCGGACAAGATTTCGACACCTCGGACGAGGTCGACCTGGCCCGCTGGCGAATGCGCCGCCGCCGCCGATCAGCGGTGGTCTGGACGCTGCGGGTACTGGTCCTGGTTGCCGTGTTCGGCCTGTGGCAGCTGGCCGCGTCGTACTGGCTGGACCCGTTCTACTACTCCAAGCCGAGCCTGATCTGGGACCGGCTGTACGGCTGGTTCACGGTCGGCACCTACAAGGGCTCGATCTGGGCGAACGTCAGCGTCACGCTGCAGGAGGCGGTGCTCGGCTTCGTGTTCGGCTCCTTCGCCGGCATCGTGCTGGGCATCCTGTTCGGCCGGGCTCGGTTGCTTGCCGAAGTGCTCGCGCCGTTCGTTCAGGCGCTCAACGCCGTGCCGCGCATCGTCCTCGCGTCGCTGTTCATCATCTGGTTCGGCCTGGGCATGGAGAGCAAGGTCGCCACTGCGCTCGTGCTCGTCTTCTTCCCGGTGTTCTTCAACGCCTTCCAGGGCGCCCGGGAGGTTGACCGCAACCTGATCGACAACGCCCGGGTGCTCGGCGCCGGACGGTGGCAGGTGCTGCGTTCGATCGTGGTGCCGAGCGCGACCAGCTGGATCCTCGCCTCGTTGCACACCGCGTTCGGCTTCGCGCTGATCGGAGCGATCGTCGGCGAGTACGCCGGCGCGGACAAGGGTGTCGGCCTGCTGATCTCCACCGCGCAGGGCACGTTCGACGCGGCCGGCATCTACGCCGGGATGATCCTGTCCACCGTTCTGGCGCTGCTCGCCGAGGTGATCCTCGGCTTCGCCGAACGCCGGCTGCTGCGCTGGCGTCCACCTGCCCCGTCCACCTTTACCGCGGGTATCTGAGCCCGTCTCACCCAGGAGGAACTGCACCATGAAACTGCGCACGCCCATCGCGGTCGCTCTCGCCGCCACCACGGCGCTGAGCCTGGCCGCCTGCCACGGCAAGTCCGCGCACGAGAGTTCCGGCGGCAACCCCGCCCACGTGTCGATCATGGTAGGCGGGCTGGACAAGGTGATCTACCTGCCCGCCGAACTCACCGAACGGCTGGGCTACTTCAAGGACGAGGGGCTGGACGTCAAGCTGCAGAGCGAGCCGTCCGGTGCCAGCGCCGAGACCGCGCTGGTCGCGGGGCAGGTCGACGCCGTCGTCGGCTTCTACGACCACACGATCGACCTTCAGTCCAAGGGCAAGTGCCTGGAATCGGTGGTGCAGTTCGCCAACGTGCCCGGCGAGGTCGAGATGGTCGCGACCGGCTCGGACATCTCCTCACCCTCGGACTTCAAGGGCAAGAAGCTCGGGATCACCAGCCCCGGCTCGTCCACCGACTTCCTCACCCAGTACTTGGCCGGCAAGGCGGGCGTGTCCTCGGCTGACTACACGAGTGTCGCGGCCGGTGCGGGCGGCACGTTCGTGGCGGCGCTGCAGAACCACGGCATCGCGGCCGGCATGACCACCGACCCGACCGTGCAGCAGGTGACCAAGAAGGGCCTGGGCAAGGTGCTGCTGGACATGCGCACCGTCGAGGGCACCCAGGCCGCGCTGGGCGGGTTGTACCCGGCGTCCTCGCTGTACATGGACTGCTCGTACGTGCAGAAGAACCCGAAGACCGTGCAGAAGCTGGCGAACGCGCTGGTCAAGACGCTCGGCTTCATCCACGACCACACCGGAGCCGAGATCGCGGCGAAGATGCCGACCGACTTCGCGTCCGGAAACGGCGGGTCGGACACCTACGTGGCGGCCCTGAACGCGAGCAAGAACATGTTCACCGCTGACGGGAAGATGGATCCGGCCGGCGCGCAGAACGTGCTCACCGTGCTCAGCAAGTTCCACCCGGATCTGAAGGGCAAGGCCGACCAGATCGACCTGAGCAAGACTTACAGCACGCAGTTCGTCGACGCCGCGCGCTGATCGGGGGTACGCCTTCCCCCACCCGGTGACGAGATTCCGGCACTGATTCTCGTCACTGGGTGGGGGGAGCGTGCGTTCAGCTGAAGACGGCGATCCAGATGGCGACGTAATGGCACAGCGCCGCGACCAGGGTGCACAGGTGGAACACCTCGTGGAAGCCGAACACGCCGGGCACCGGGTTGGGTCGCTTGAGCCCGTAGACGAGTGCGCCGAGCGTGTACACGACGCCGCCGAGCGCGATCAGGACGAACGCCGCGACGCCGCCGCCGTGCAGCAGGCCAGGAAAGACGAACACCGCGACCCAGCCGAGCGCCACGTAGGTGGGCACCGACAGCCAGCGCGGTGCGGCCGGCCACGCGGTCTGCAGGCTCGCGCCGAACAGAGCGCCCGTCCAGACCACGGCCAGCACCGCGACCGCAGACGTCCGGGACAGGGTGAGCACGGCGATCGGCGTGTAGGTCCCGGCGATGAACACGAAGATCATCGAGTGGTCCAGGCGCTTCATCAGCGCGCGTGACCGCTCGCTCCAGTTCAGCCGGTGGTAGAGCGCGGACGTGCCGAAGAGCATGGTGACCGTCGCCGCGTAGACGCTCGTGGACGCGACGGCCGGGCCGCCACGCAGCGCCGCGGCAACCGCGACCAGCGCGGCACCGCTGAGGATCGAGACCGCCGCGGCATAGGCGTGCAGCCAGCCGCGCAGCCGGGGTTTGAGGTCGGCAACCGCCGAGATCACCAGCGCGGGGGTGGTCGGCACGGGCGACGAGCTCATGGCCCAAGGTTACTGCAGCGTAGGTTCCGCGCCGAATTTCCGCGGGTCCCCACACAGCAGGGCGCATCGGGGCGGGCCGCGGTGGCGCTATGTTGAGTTCGTGGGTCTGCGCGATGCCGTCTATTCGGTCTACGAGCGTCGGCTGCGCGCCCACCTGGACGGCCTGCCGATCCCGCGGCACGTCGCGATCATGATCGACGGCAACCGCCGGTGGGCGCGCGCGGCCGGCTTCGACGACGTCAGCCAGGGCCACGTTATCGGGGCGCAGCACATCGCGAACCTGCTGGACTGGTGCACCGAGGCCGGCGTCGCGCACGTGACGATCTGGCTGCTGTCCACCGACAACCTGCGCCGCCCTCCGCGCGAGCTCGAGCCGCTGCTGCGGATCATCGCGGGGGTGGGCGAGGAGCTGTCCGCGCCCGGCAAGCCGTGGCGGTTGCACGTGGTCGGTGCCCTGGACCTGTTGCCGTCGGAGACGGCCGCCGCGCTGAAGTCCGCCGAGGAGCGCACCGCGGGGCGCGACGGGCTGAACGTGAACATCGCGGTCGGCTACGGCGGGCGGCGCGAGATCGCCGACGCGGTGCGCTCGCTGCTGCAGGAGCACGCTGCCGCCGGCGCGTCCCTGGAGGACGTGGCCGAGGTGATCGACGTCGACCACATCGCCGAGCACCTCTACACCAAGGGCCAGCCCGATCCCGATCTGGTGATCCGCACGTCCGGCGAGCAGCGGCTCGGCGGGTTCCTGCTGTGGCAGTCGGTGCATTCGGAGTTCTACTTCTGCGACGCGCTGTGGCCGGACTTCCGCAAGATCGACTTCCTGCGGGCGCTGCGTGACTTCGGCACCCGGCAGCGCCGTTATGGCGGCTGAGTTCGGGCCGCTCGTGCGAGCCGACCGGCTGGCCGAGCAGCTGGACGAGGTTCGCCTCGTGGACGTCCGGTGGTACCTGAACGGCGCCGGCGACGGCCGCGGTGGCCTGGACGCGTACCTGGCCGGCCACCTGCCCGGTGCCGTGTGGCTGGACATCGACTCCGACCTGTCCGGCCCGGCCAGCCCCGCCGCCGGCCGCCACCCGCTGCCGAACGAGGCCGCCTTCGCCGGCGCGCTGGGCCGGATGGGCATCGCCGAGGGCACACCGGTGGTCGCCTACGACGATTCCGGAGGCTCGACGGCAGCTCGGCTGTGGTGGCTGCTGCACGTGCTGGGCGAGCCGGTGGCCGTGCTGGACGGCGGCATCGACGCGTGGCCGGGCGAGCTCAGCACCGAGGTCCCGGTGCCCGTCCCGGTGCAGCGCCCGGTGCGCGAGTGGCCGGCCGGACGGTTCCTGAGCGCCGACCAGGTGGCCACGTCCGAGCGGGCCGTGTACGACGCGCGCACTGCCGTGCGGTTCGCCTACGGGGACGAGGCGATCGATCCCCGCCCGGGCCACGTCCCCGGTGCGCTCAGTGCGCCCTGGGCGGGCAACCTCGACGAGTCCGGGCTGTTCCGCCCGGCCGAGGCGCTGCGCGCGCGGTTCGCTGCCGCTGAGCCGAACGGTGCGGTCGCGTACTGCGGTTCCGGCGTCACGGCCTGCCACGACCTGCTGGCGATGACGGTGGCCGGGCTGGACGGGCTCGCGCTCTACCCGGGTTCCTGGTCGCAGTGGGGTGCCGACGAGACGCGTCCGGCCGCCCTCGGCCCTGCCTGAGCTGCCGAGCCCCCGCCTGAGCCCCTGAACCCCCGGCTGAGCCGCTGAACCCTCGCCTGAGCTGCCTGACCCTGCGCCCGGGCGCGGGCGACCCGCCGACCCGGTGCGCCTACCCGAAGGCCACCCGCACCCGACGTAGCGTCGACACCGGTGGGCCGGCCTACCCGACCCGCTCGGGAGGTCCCGCACGGTGGTCGATACCAGCGAGGGGGACCGGATGGTCCCCGCCGCTGCCGGCGCCCGGGCCGACCGGATCCTCGATTGCGCGGCGAACGCGCCTGCGAGCCGCCGCGCCCCGTCCACCGCCAGGAGCGATCCGTGACCGCTACCCGCCGCACGTTCGTCCTCGACACCTCCGTCCTGCTGTCCGACCCGGGCGCGCTGGGCCGCTTCGCCGAGCACGAGGTGGTGCTGCCGCTCGTGGTCATCAGCGAGCTGGAGGGCAAGCGGCACCACCCCGAGCTGGGCTGGTTCGCGCGGCAGACGCTGCGCGTGCTGGACGAGCTGCGCATCGAGCACGGCCGGCTGGACGCCCCGGTGCCGATCGGCGCGGACGGCGGGACGCTGCGTGTCGAGCTGAACCACTCGGACCTGACGACGCTGCCGGCGGGCTTTCGCATGGACAGCAACGATTCGCGCATCCTCGCCGTCGCGCTGAACCTGGCCGCTGACGACTACGACGTCACGCTGGTCACCAAGGACATGCCGTTGCGGGTGAAGGCGGCCTCGGTCGGGATCACGGCCGACGAGTACCGCATGCACCCGGTGGCCGACGCGACCGGCTGGACGGGCATGGCCGAGCTGGAGGTCGCCGCCGAGACGATCGACGCGCTCTACGGCGGCGAGCAGCTGGACCTGATCGACCACGCCGACTTCGCCGCGGTCGCGGACCAGCCGTGCCACACCGGGCTGGTGCTGCACTCGGCCAAGGGATCGGCGTTGGCCCGGGTGACACCGGACAAGCAGGTGCGGCTGGTGCGCGGTGACCGCGAGGCGTTCGGCCTGCACGGGCGTTCGGCGGAGCAGCGTGTCGCCCTGGACCTGCTGCTCGACCCGGACGTCGGCATCGTCTCGCTCGGGGGTCGCGCCGGTACCGGCAAGTCGGCGCTCGCGCTGTGCGCCGGGTTGGAGGCGGTGCTCGAGCGGCGCGCGCACAAGCGGGTCGTGGTGTTCCGGCCGCTGTACGCCGTCGGCGGGCAGGAGCTGGGTTACCTGCCGGGCAGCGAGAACGAGAAGATGGCGCCCTGGGCGCAGGCCGTGTTCGACACGCTCGGCGCGCTGGTGTCCTCGGACGTCATGGACGAGGTGCTCGACCGCGGCATGCTGGAGGTGTTGCCGCTGACGCACATCCGCGGCCGCTCGCTGCACGACTCGTTCGTCATCGTCGACGAGGCGCAGTCGCTGGAGCGCAACGTGCTGCTCACCGTGCTCTCGCGCATCGGCGCCGGTTCGCGGGTGGTGCTGACGCACGACGTCGCCCAGCGCGACAACCTGCGGGTCGGCCGGCACGACGGCGTGGCCGCGGTGATCGAGGCGCTGCAGGGGCATCCGCTGTTCGCGCACGTCACCCTCACCCGCTCGGAGCGCTCGCCGATCGCGGCCCTGGTCACCGAGATGCTCGAGGACCTGCCGCTCTAGCTGAGTCGAAGCCGGTGATCGTGCCGGACAGCTTCGGGTGCGCGCGTAGCCTCTAGCTGGCGCAATTGGCTGGCGCAATCGAGGTCGCTGTCGAAAGTGGAGAGTCGTGAAGCTGTCGGTAGTCGTGCCGTGCTACAACGAGGAATCGGTGCTGGAACAGCTGTTCCAGGCACTCGTCGAGCAGCTCGGTGCGATCACTTCGGAGTACGAGGTGATCCTTGTCGACGACGGGAGCCGGGACGCCACGCTTGCGATGCTGCGTGAGTTCTCCCGGCGCGACGGGCGGTTCCGATATCTCGCGTTGAGCCGCAATTTCGGCAAGGAATCTGCCATGCTGGCCGGGCTGAGCCAGGCGCGTGGTGACGCAGTTGCGATCATGGACGCCGACTTGCAGCATCCGCCGCACTTGCTCGCGCAGATGCTGCCGTACCTCGACGGCGACTACGACCAGGTGGTCGCGCGCCGCACGCGGACCGGGGACGCCGCCGTCCGCACGTTCGCCTCTCGGCAGTACTACCGGCTGATGAACCGGCTGAGCGACGTGCCGCTGGAAGACGGGGTCGGAGACTTCCGGGTGCTCAGCCGGACCGCGGTCCGTGCGCTGCTCGCCCTCGGCGAGTACAACCGCTTCTCCAAAGGGCTGTTCTCCTGGATCGGCTTCAACACGGCGACGGTCGACTACCAGAACGTGGCGCGTGAGGCCGGCGAGAGCAAGTGGCGGCTTCGGGACCTGGTCAACTACGGCATCGACGGGATCCTGTCCTTCAACACCAAGCCACTGCGGTTCGCGATCCACCTGGGTATCGTGGTTTCGCTCAGTGCCCTCGTCTATGCGGTGTGGGTGCTGGTGCAGGCGATCGTCAGCGGGGTGTCGGCACCCGGATACGTCACCCTGATCTGCGCCGTGGTGGGGTTCGGCGGCCTGCAGATGATCCTGCTCGGGGTGATCGGCGAGTACCTGGGCCGGATCTACGCCGAGACCAAGGGTCGGCCGCACTTTCTGTTGAAGGAGGCGAGCGGACCGGTGGTGCTGCCGGTCACCGAGGTGCTCGGCCCGGCCCACGAGCAGCTGGTCGCCGCGATCGAGCAGGCAGTGGCGCGCTCGGCGGAATCGAAGGCCACCCGCGAAGGCTGATGGTGCTCAAACGTCTCGCGCGCTTCGGTGCGATCGGTGTCCTCAACACCGGGATCTACTACGCCGTCTACCTCGTGCTCAGAACAGAGATCACCTATCTGCTAGCGCATGTCTGCGCGTTCGTCGTCGCGATGATCTGCTCGTACTTCCTGAACTGCTACCTGACGTTTCGCACGCGGCCGACCTGGCGCACGTTCCTGCTGTTCCCACTTTCCAACGTGGCGAACTTCGTCCTGACCACCGTCGGGCTGCGCATTGCGGTAGCCGGACTGGGCATCGATCAGCGGATCGCGCCGCTGGCCGTCGCCGTATTCGCGATTCCGTTGACCTACATCCTCGCTCACCACATCATGATCGGCAGACTCAGCGGCGTCGGGCACCCGCCCGAGGTAGGGCTCGCTGACTCCCACCGGGATGCGGCCGACTCCTAAGCGAGCAGTTCGCTGAACCGGGCTCCATCCCGGCGCAAATCACCGGTTATCGTCCTTCCCATGACGGCGCGTTCGGCAGGACAACTGAAAGCGCCGAGGTCGAACCCCCGCGCCACCAACCTGCCTTGGGTTCCCCGCTGGGAGGCCGGGCTGTTAGCCACCTGGTTCATCGTGTTCGCGATCCTGGCGGAGTTCTTCCCGCGGACCGGCGACGACTGGGCCTGGGGTACACACGAAGGCACAGATCGGCTTTCACACTTCTTCTCCGGGATCAATGGGCGCTACGGCGGAGATCTGACCGTGCTCATACTGGTCCGCGCCGGTCTCTTCGCGCCACTGGTTGTCTCGGCGATCGTCTGCGCGACCCTGTTTCTCGTGCTGCAGGTGTCCGACAACCGCTCGCCGCTCGGCTACGGGCTGGTCGGTCTGCTATTCCTCACCATGCCGCTGGGTACCTGGCGCGAGAGTGTCGTCTGGCTCTCCGGCTTCACGAACTACGCCTTCGCCGCGCTCGCCTTCCTCGGCCTTTTCGCTCTCGCCAAGGGCGAGTGGAGCGGTCGCCTTCGGCGGCCGGGAGCAGGCCGACTCGCGCTGGTCGCGCTCGCCGGGTTCGTCGGTCAACTGTTCATGGAAAACGTCACGCTCAGCATCTGTGTCATGGGTGTAGGGCTCAGCCTCCTGTTCCGTCGAGTGCATGGTCGCTGGGGTCCCTACGTGCTGACCTGGACCGCGGCGGGATTCGTCGGTGCTGCTGTGATGTTCTCCAATTCGGCGTACCGGACCGTGGCCCGTGGTGGACCCGCCTATCAGAAGACCCAGGTCCTGTCCGGGAAGAACGGACTACACGATCTGGCCGTCAAATTGTTCGACTACATCAGTACCCACGCCGTCGTGCTGAACGTAGTTCTGAATGCGACACTCGTCGTCCTCGTAGTTCTTCTAGTCATCGCATCCGGCCGATTCCGAACCGGCGCCGGACAGGTGATCATCGTGCTGTCCTTCGCGTTTCTGCTGCTGTCCTGGGGGCTGTGGTTGGCCGAGCGGCATCGGCACCTTGGCACGCGAACCCGATCGCTCGCGATGCTGGCTACCTTGCTTCTCCTGGCGATGCTGGTGCTGACGGCGCTGACGCTTATCCGCTCCCGCGAGCGGCGTTGGTCGATGGGCGTGGCCGTCGCATCGTCGGTCGTGTTGATCGGACCGCTACTGTTCGTCAATCCGATCGGGCCGCGCTGCTTCTATCCGACCTACCTGCTCTTGCTGGTTGCGGTGAGCGTCGTCGCGCGCGAGGTACGCGAACGGCTCAGCGTAGTCGGGCGCCCCGAGTTCTCAGTTCCGCTCCACCTGGCGTCGGCCGCAATCGTGGTGCTGATGTTCGTGGTGTACGTCACTATCAGCCACGCGCTCGACCGGCGGCTCGACCATATCCATCAGGCGGTTGACGCCGGACGCGATCATGTGCAGATCAGCCCGCTGCCATATCCGTATTACGTGCACAACGGCGATCCGTTCTTCTCGGTGCTCTATGAGCGGTTCAAGGCGTATTACGGCCTGCCGAGCGATCTCGTCGTGCAACTGGTGCCCAATCCCTGGCTGCGCGTTCCTGGAAAGCCGCCCCCACTGCCCGCACCATGATGACCGGCCGGCGGGCGGGTCATCTCGCTGACCCGCGGACTCGCCGCAGTTGATGAATCAGCCGCGTACCTACCCGTCTCAGCAGTTGCCGAGTACCGAGGCCTCGTGCGCGACTCGGCCCCTCGGTGAGATGCCAATAGGACGACTTGGTGATCGTGCTTGCATCTGGCTTGTAGAAGGGTGCGACGAGCGAGAGATGCGGACGCTCCCACGCAATATCGCGGCGAACGATCTTGGCGGGAACCCCCGCCGCGATGCAGTTGTTGGGAACCGATTTCGTCACGATGCTGCCGTATCCGATCACACTGCCGGACCCGATCTTGGCGCCGCCGAGTACGACGGCCGCGCGCCCCAGCCAGACATGTGCTCCGATCGTGATTGATCGAGCGGGATTGGCACGCAAACCGGTGCGAACGTCAAAGATCGGGTGGCCGTCGTCGGCGCGCACCTGATTCTCGCTGGCGAACATGACATCGTCACCGATGGTGATGTGCGCTCCCTCAGTGGCCGACATGGCGCACACCGAGGTCATCGATACATTGCGCCCGATCGAGACCACCGAGTCCTGCCCGACCCGGATCGCGGCGCGCAGCGGAGGTGCGCCGTCGTTACCGCCGATTCGCAGCACACCGTTATTGCAGTCGAAGTCCACAATCAAGCTCTCGATACGGGCACGGGGATCAATGGTGACCGTGTTGTTCGAGCCGGTGAATTTGACTCGTATTCCCTTTTCCTGCCTGCCCTGATAGCTGATCGAGTTTCCGCGCTCATCGGCGTAGGTGGACAGTTCGTGGATTATCGGCATTCCCCGGCCTTCGGTCTACTAGCTGACTGATGATGTAACGATCGTGAACACCGCAAACGCATTCAGGCTCATGCTCGGTAGGCGGAACGGGTACCAATCGACGCCGACTGTGTCGGGCCGGAACGCGTACCGAAGCTGCTCTTTGATGGATTGGAAGTGGTTGCGATGATCGATGGCGCCGATCAGCTTGTAACGGTCGCCGAGGCCTGCGCGTCGAGCCGCCCGGCCCGAGGTCACTGCCTTTCCGACTCGGTAGGCGAGGCCGGGGTCGGTCGGCAGGAGAATCGTGATCTGGCCGCCCGGCCTGACCACGCGCCGCATCTCGCGCGCAGCCATCAGCGGACTGTCCACGTGGTGAAGTAGGCAGGTGGCGATGACGCGGTCGAAGGTCCCGTCACGCTGCGGTATCGACAGAACATCGCAGGCCTCGGCGCGGATCCGGCTGTCGGCGCTCAGCTGGTCGGGCAGCACCGGCAGGCGCAGGTCGGTGACGAGGTAGTCGGTGAACTGGTGCCGGACGAACGGAATGTGTTCGCCGCGGTTGCCGCCGACTTCCAGCACGCGCGGAAAACTCGCCTGCGGACCGTACCGGCGCTCCATCGCTCGGTGCATGTAGGTGTGGAATACCGAGCCGTCGGCGGTCGCCGTGACGCTGGAGTAGTGCTCGCCGTACCAGTCCGCCAAGATGCTCGCGGGATCCTCGCCTGGGTCGGCTGTCATCCCGTCCTCCTCTCGGCGGCGGAGTCAGCCGCTGGCATCGGCCGGCATCGGCTCGGCCCGATGGTATCGGACCCGACTCGTCAGCGCCGTGCCCCGGAGTGTCGGCCGGCAGCGGTTACGGAGATCCCCGGAATGGACGTTAGAGTTCAGCGGGCGCCGGGCGGTGTGGTGGTGCCGAGTGACCGCGCCTACAAGCACGAACTCGATGGAGGGCAGCGTGACGTTGCTTCCTGCTGGGTGTGGGACGTCGTGACTGCCACGCCGGCCATCGCGCCGGTCGCACGAGACACCCGGCGCCCGCCTCGCTGGGAGCTGGCCGTTGTCGGCACGTGGTTCGTCGTCCTCGCCGCGCTGGCGGACTGTTTCCCGCGCAGTGGCGATGACTGGGTCTGGGGATCGGCCGCCGGCAACCGCCGCCTCGACACGTTCTTCGCCGGCATCAACGGCAGGTATGGGGGAAACCTGCTGATCGTTGCGCTGCTGCGAACCGGACCGCTTGCCGCCGTCGTGCTCTCCGCTGTCGTATGTGCCAGCGCCGTGCTGCTCCTCCAGCTCACCGGCAACCGCACGCCGCTCGGCTACGGGCTCGTCAGCGCGCTCGTCCTCGCCATGCCGTTGGGCGTGTGGCGGCAGGGTGTGGTCTGGCTGTCCGGGTTCGTCAACTACGGCGTCGCCACGCTCTTCCTGCTGGGCTTTCTCGTCATTGTCGCTTCCGAGTGGTCGCGATTCGGTCAGCCCGGGCCGCCCGGGCAGCCTGCCGCGCCGCCGCGGCTGCAACTGGTGGCGGTGGCGGTGGCCGGGTTCACCGGACAACTGTTCATGGAGCACGTCACGCTGTGTATCTGCGCGTTGGGCATCGTGCTGACCTTTGCCGGCCGCCGGGTGCATCGTTCTTGGCCGACGATGACCACCACGTGGACTCTCGCGGCCCTGGTCGGCGCCGCCGCGATGTTCTCCAACTCCGCGTACCGCCACGCGGTGGCGGGTAACGCCAAGTATCAGGGCGTGCAGCCGGCCTCCGGCAAACACGCGGCGCGCAAGCTGGCCGTGAAGGTCGTCGACTACCTGCCCACGCAGGCGGTGGTGCAGAATCTCGCTCTCAACGCGGTACTGCTCGTGTTGTTGGTCCTGATCGCATTGCGCGCCAAGCGGATCGCCGGCGCGTGGAGCAGGTGGGCGATCGTAGCGGTCGTCGCGTCTGTCGCATGGGCGGCTCTCGGGTACTGGCTGTGGCTCGTCGAGCGCCACGGGGGGACCGCCGAACGGGTACGCGCGCTGGCAACGCTCGACGTCGTGCTGTTGGCGATCGCGCTCGTCGTGACCGGTGCGAAGCTGCTGTCCGACCGTCGTAGGCGGTGGACTCTGTGGCTGTTGTGCGCGGCCGTGGTCCTGCTGGTCCTCCCGTTGGCAGTCGTCCATCCGCTGGGGCCACGCTGCTTCTATCCGTCCTATTTCCTGTTGCTGGCGATCGTCAGCCTTCTGGCCACGCCCGCCGCCGAGGCGTTCGCAGTCCTGCGCGTCAAAGGCGTCGCGTTTGCTCCGCACGCAATCGCCCTAGTGCTGCTGGTCGCGATGTTCATCGTCTACGTGCGTGTCGACCGGGCGGCCGAGCGCCGAATCGCAGCGGTTCGCGCTGCTGTGGCCGCGGGCCACAGCAGCGTCGAGGTGAAGCCACTGCCGTTCCCCAGCTTCGTTCATGACGGCGACCCGTTCAACCCGCGGCTACAGAGGAGCTTCAAGGTGTATAACCACCTGCCGCGCGACCTACGGATCGAATTGGTGCCGAACCCGTGGGTTCGCTCGCCCGGCAAACCTGCCCGCTCGCGATCCTGATTGCTGAGTTCGCGTGTCCATGCCCAGAACCCCACCGCCTCGATGCCGGGTTGCAAGCCAGCGATTCGAGTTGGGAATTCACCACTGCCTGGCACTGCTACGAGCAACTGCGGTCGGACTACGCCACTGTCAACCCACCCGCGGACCACACGAAGTCACCCAAGCCGACCGAATGTCAGAACCGAAGGCCGCAGGTTCTTGACACCTACTACCAACGGCTTTGTCCATGGCGGCGCCGGCACGGTCAATTTGCTCATTGAGAAGACCGTCGGCTGCTGTCTTACGACGCCACTGACGAGCTCTCGCGCATCGCGGCCGGCGCACGGGTAGTGCTGACGTACGAAGTTGCCCAGCGTGACGACCCGTTGGGTCGACCGGCACCAGGGCGCGGAGGCGGTGATCGAGGCACTGCAGGGGCACCCGCAGTTTGCGCACGTCAAGCTCACTCGCTCACTTGGAGCGCTAGCCGCCCTGATCCATCGAGATACTTGACGACCTGCCGATCTAGGCGGTTACCGGGACCGTTCCCAAAGTCGGCGCCGTGCCGTGCGGAGAGCCCGATGAGTGCGAAATCTCGCCGAACGGGCTAGCGCCTCGACAAGACGAGTAGTGGCATCGCGCACACCTGTCGGAGACGGTGGCATTGGCGCCACTGCGCTTGCTTCGGCTTGGCGTGGATCAGCTATCGGCGCCAGGTCGCTGATCGCTGGGGACAACGTCGGCAACGGTAACGAGTCCGGCTTTGCATTGGCGTTGGCCAACGCTGTAAGGTTCGTGACTAGGCGGTCCATTCGCACGCGCTGCTCGTTGTCAAAGGTCCGCGCAACGAAGAAGCCCCGGTCCGCGAGGTGTGGCGGCGCAAGGTGCTCTACCGTGTCGT
Source organism: Jatrophihabitans cynanchi (assembly GCF_027247405.1). NCBI lineage: Bacteria > Bacillati > Actinomycetota > Actinomycetes > Jatrophihabitantales > Jatrophihabitantaceae > Jatrophihabitans > Jatrophihabitans cynanchi. The sequence goes on from NZ_CP097463.1 coordinate 3,263,658, forward strand.
AACCGGCTTCGTAGAGTTGGCGTTCCAGCGTGGCCACGGTCGGCCAGAACGATAGGTCGTTACCCCACGACGCCGTGGGAGAATTGCGCAGTCCTGCCTCGTTATAATAGCGCCCCTCGTAGCCGTTCGAGCCAATCAAAGTGCTGATTCTCGGATTCGCGCCGTGGTACTCGTCGGGATTCCGCGTTCCAACGTGTGTATCGATGATCAACGGGCGTGGGTGAACACGCTTCGCCAAGTCCAGTTGGTCCTGCAACGTCAGGTGGTACCAGAGCCCAAGGCACAGAACGACATCGACGTCGGCATAGTTGTCGAATTCGCGGACATCGGAAACCACCCACCTGATGCGTTGGTCTACAGGAAAGCGCGTGGACCGGGCGTCGACGGCGGTCACCCGCCACCCCATGTCCGCGGCGATCTTGGAGAATCCTCCGTGCCCGGCGCCGAGGTCGACGAGGTGGCCAACCGGAAATGCGTCGAGGGCGCTCACGAACTGCCCGGCTCGCCGCGCGCCCGTCGGATCCGCGAAGCGATTCGTAGTGGTGAACCAGCCAGCCATGACCGTGAACCTATCGCACCGACCGCCGGGCCGCCGGGCCGCCGTGGTCGCCGAAATGTACTCCGACGCGCTCGCGCCGCAGTCTCACGGTGCTTGAGGTCAGGATTCATTGCCGCTGATCGCCTCCCACCCACATGTAGTTGAGCGATTCCAGGGCCTACCGGTCGTGGAATCGCCCAGAAAGCTGAAGCTCGTGCTGGCACCCAGTCGAGCAAACGAGGTGGCGGCCGGCGAGCTCGCGCCGAGTCAAGCGCGTGCGCGTGCGTAATGACGCTGCTTGCGCCGGCTGATGAGCCGGTGCACCCTGCTACTCTCTGGCCACGTGACAGCCAACAGTCCGTTATCGGCCGATCTTCCGGAAGCTGTCCGGTGTATCGCATCTCCGACCGACCCCGACGTAGAGCTGCTTCTGCCGGCGGACGATGTCGTTGAACCCGAGGTCACCATCTTGATTCCGTCGGTCGACGAGGAACTCACCATGGGCGATTTTGTCGCGTGGTGCCACGAGGGTTTGCAAGCGGCAGGCCTAGTGGGCGAGATCTTGATCGTCGACAGTTCGACAGACCGCACCGCGCAGATCGCGCTGAGCGGGGGAGCCCGAGTCCTCAAGACACCCAAGCGCGGCCTGGGTCGCGCTTACATCGACGCGCTGCCCTATATCAGGGGACGCTACGTGATCATGGGTGACGCCGACTGCACATACGACTTCCGGCAACTGGCGCCGTTCGTGGAAGCGATGCGGAACGGCACGGAGTACGCGATGGGCTCGCGCTGGAAAGGTTCGATCGAGCGTGGCGCGATGCCTGCTCTGCATCAGTACTTTGGCACCCCGCTGACTACGTGGATCCTCAACAGACTCTTCGGCAGCCACTTCACCGACATCCACTGCGGGATGCGCGGCATTACCACCGATGCCCTCCGCCGAATGGGGCTGGTCTCCCAATCCTGGGAGTACGCCTCGGAGATGGTGCTCAAGTCCGTCCGGATGGGCTTGCAGACGACCGAGGTCCCGGTGCGCTTTCTCAAAGACCGCGAAGGGCGGCTGTCGCATCACAAGCGCGCCGGCTGGTTCTCGCCGTTCAGCGCAGCTTGGATCAATCTTCGGGCCATGTTCATTCACGGCGCCGAGTTCTTCCTGTTCAAACCCGGCATCGTGCTTATGACCATCGGGCTTGTGCTCACGCTGCCACTCACTTTCGGTGACATCACGATCGGTCACGTGACCTTCAGCCTCTACTGGATGTTGATCGGCCTGACCCTATCGGTCCTCGGCCTGCAGAGTGTCTACTTCGGTTGCCTCGCGCATGCCTTCCTCGACTACACCGGGCGGGCCAGGCAACGGTGGCAACGACTGTTCCGGTACACACCGTCCGTGTTGCTCAGTGCCGGCATGTTCGTGCTCGGCCTCGGTCTCGCCGCGACGCTACTGGTCCACTACGTGGCCCACGACTTCCGGCTCCCTGCTACCTCGTCCGTGGTAGATCACCTCAGCATCACCGGGCTGCTCCTGATGATCTTCGGATTCTCGACGTTCTGCTTCACGCTGGTCCTGCATGCCACGGAGGTCCGCTACGGTCGGGGCGACGATGTCGTCCACTGACCTGACCCGAGAGGGATCCTTCGGGCAGGATGGGCCGATGAGCCCGATTGACCGGCTCGGGGTATGGCTCTCCGGCCACCGGATCCGCCGCACCGTTGGCGACTTGGCGAGACAGGACGTCGCTGACTTCGGCTGCGGCTTCGAGGCCGCATTCATGCGTACCGTGGTGAGCAGCGTGCGGTCGGCGACGCTCGTCGACCTTGCCCTAGCCGAGGATCTGAAGGCGCATCCGAAGATCACCGCCATCGAGGGCGTCCTTCCGGAGGCGCTCGAAGCAATCACTGACGCGTCGTTCGACGTCATCTTGTGTATGTCGGTCCTCGAGCACCTCTGGGACCCGCAGCAGGCGTTGAGCGAATTCCGTCGGCTGCTGCGGCCGGGAGGTGTCTGTGCCGTCAACGTGCCCTCGTGGCGCGGCAAACGCGCGCTCGAGTTCTCGGCATTTCGCCTCGGGTTGTCGCCGGCCGCCGAGATGGACGATCACAAGGCCTATTACGACCCGTCCGATCTATGGCCGCTGCTCGTCCGAGCCGGGTTCCTTCCGCACAACATCAAGTGCTTCCGGCACAAACTGACGCTGAACACCTTCGCAATATGTCGTAATTAGCCACCGGAGACCAAGGACACATGACCTTCACCCAAGACTTCCTCGCCGAATCGGTTGCCGTCATCAACGCACTGGACGTTGATGCAGTCGAATCGGTCGCCCGCGGCTTGGCCGATACGCGCGAGCGTGGTGGTCGGCTATTCATTCTCGGCGTAGGCGGATCGGCCGGTCACGCGTCGCATGCGGTCAATGACTTCCGCAAGATATGCGACATCGAGGCATATACGCCGACGGACAATGTCTCCGAACTGACGGCACGAGCCAACGACGAAGGCTGGGACACCACCTTCGTCGAATGGTTGAAAGGCTCTCGCCTGTCACGCTCTGACACCCTGCTGGTGTTCTCCGTCGGAGGTGGCAACGCGGAGAAGCACGTTTCCACCAACATCGTTTCGGCGTTGCAACTCGGGAGCGAACGGGGCTGTGACATCTACGGAATCGTCGGACGCGACGGCGGTACGACTGCTCAGCTCGCCACCGCCTGCGTAATCATCCCGCCCCTGTTCACCGATCACATCACGCCGCTGACCGAAGGCTTGTGTGCGCTCGTCTGGCACTTGCTCGTCACCCATCCGGCCCTGGTTAAAGTCGCGACGCGTTGGGAGTCGCTGCAGTGATGTCGCCTCTCGCCCGCGTCTGCGTTGTCGGCGGTGCAGGCTTCATTGGCAGCCATTTCGTAGACCGGCTGCTGTCTGACAGTCACACCGAAGGTGTCACGGTCTACGACAATTTCTCCTCCGGCCGTGACTGGCACCTTTCGCCACACGCGTCGGATGAACGCTTGCGGATCGTCCAGGCCGATGTCCGCGATCTCGGCGACCTCGTCGACGCAGTCCGCGACCACACCGCGATCATTCACCTCGCGTCCAACCCTGACATCGCCCGCGCTGTGACCGAGCCCGCCGTGGACTTCGATCAGGGCACCCTGCTCACCCACCACGTCGCCGAGGCCGCGCGCCGCAGCACAGTGGAACTGGTGATCTACGCCTCGGGCAGCGGTGTCTACGGCGACCTTGGTGAGCACGAAGCCAGCGAGGACCACGGGCCGATGCTGCCGGTGTCCACGTACGGCGCCAGCAAGCTCGCCGGAGAGGCGCTGCTCGCGTCGTACGCGGCGATGTTCGGCCTTGTGGTACGTGCATTCCGGTTCGGCAATGTCGTGGGCCCACACCAGACCCACGGCGTCGGCTATGACTTCGTGCGCCGATTGCTGGCAGACCCGACAGAGTTGCGCATCCTGGGCGATGGCCGCCAGAGCAAGTCATATATCCACGTCGATGACGTGGTGTCTGCGGTGCTGCTTGCCGCTAGCGCGGCACAGGGCCCCTTCGCTGTCTTCAACGTGGCCACAGGCGACTATGTGACCGTGTCCGAGATCGCGGAACTCGCGATGGACGTTCTCGGCCTGACGCCAGGCAGCACCCGCCTCGCCTACACCGGCGGCGATCGAGGATGGCAGGGGGACGTCCCGGTTGTGCGCATCAATACCGACCGCATCCGCGCGCTCGGCTGGGGGAATGCGCGTACTGGCCGGCAAGCGCTGCGCGCCTCGATGCAGTCGATGGCCGAGGACTTCCGTTCCGGCCGGCTGGAGAAATGACCTCGACTCGGCTGCGGCCGGCAGTCTTCCTCGATCGCGACGGCGTTCTGAACCAGCCACTTATTCGCGCCGGCATCCCGTATCCGCCGCATTCGCTGAGCGAATTCCACGTTCTTCCTGGTGTTGTCGAGGCCTGCGCCGATCTGCGGGCTGCCGGCTACGCGCTCGTAGTGGTGACGAACCAGCCGGACGTTGCACGTGGCACACTGGCCCGCGCGTGCCTTGATCAAATCCATGATTTGCTTCGCGAGGTCGTTCCGCTGGACGCGATCTACGTGTGCACACACGACGACAGCGACGGGTGCCCCTGTCGCAAGCCGAAGCCGGGCATGATCCTCGAAGCTGCGAAGGACCTGAGTCTGGACTTGGAACGGAGCGCCTGCGTAGGGGACCGCTGGCGGGATATCGAGGCCGCTCGGCGTGCCGGGGTTCGGGCGATCCACCTAGCCTGGGACTATGTCGAGCGGAGTGCGACCGATCCGGACGTCACGGTCGGCAGTCTGAGCGAGGCGGTCAGCTGGATTAGACGGGCCGGGCTAGCTGGGGCGAGTGAGGAGAACTGATGGGGCCGGGGCTAGAGCGAGTCAAGATCTTCGCCGACGGTGCCGATGTGGCCGAGATGATCGAGCTCGCTAGGCGCCCGGAGATAGCGGGATTCACTACGAATCCCACCCTGATGCACCGAATCGGGATCACCGACTACGCGGGATTCGCGCACAAGGTGCTGGCCGAAATCACCGATCTACCCGTTTCCTTCGAAGTGTTTTCCGACGAGCCGCGCGAAATGCTGCGGCAGGCGCGGCTGATCGCATCGTGGGGAAACAACGTCTACGTCAAGGTTCCGGTCATGAACACCGCCGGTGCAAGCACGATAGACGTCGTCCACGAGCTCGCCGCGGAAGGCGTGCAGGTGAATGTGACTGCGCTGATGACGATCGCGCAGGTGGCCTCGGTTGCCGAGGCGCTCGGCGACGGCACGAACGCGATCGTGTCCGTGTTCGCTGGCCGGATCGCGGACACTGGGCGCGACCCGATTCCGATCATGCGCGAGGCCCTGGACATCCTCGCGCCACGCCCAAGCCTCGAACTGCTATGGGCAAGTCCGCGAGAGATCCTCAACGTCCGGCAGGCCGACGACCTCGGCGTACACATCATCACCGTCACTCACGACTTGCTGAAAAAGCTCGGCACCTTCGGTCGCGATCTGCACGATTACTCACTCGCCACCGTCAAGATGTTCCACGACGATGCACGGGCGGCAGGATTTCTGTTGTGAATCCGGACGCCACGGCCCACATCGCCGATCCAGACGACTGGGATCACCATTGGGACGCCTACGGCGAGGCCGCGCAGACCAATCCGGCCAACCGCTTCCGGCGGCGGCTACTGATGAATCTGTTGGGCCGGCCGCAGGCGAATTCAACTGTGCTGGACATTGGCAGCGGCCAGGGCGAGTTCGCGGTTTTTCTGGCAGGGCTGTACCCCGATCTCGCCGTCTGGGGCGTCGAATACAGCGAGTCGGGCGTCTCGCGCGCGCAAGCTGCTGCGCGGGAGAGTGACGTGGGCGCACGCTTCGTTGGCCGCAACCTGCTTGAGCCGGTGGCTCTCGATCCCGAGCAGCAGCCGGCCAGATATGCGGTGTGTTCTGAAGTGCTCGAGCACGTGGCGGACCCGGTGCGGCTCATGACCAACGCCCGCAGCCTGCTCGCGCCCGGCTGCCGTGTCGTGGTTACCGTGCCGGGCGGTCCCCGCTCAGCCTTCGACCGTCACATCGGGCATCACCGGCACTTCACCGCAGACCAGTTGCGCGCGGTGCTCCACGACGCCGGTTACGAGGTAGATCGAGTTCTGCGGGCGGGATTCCCGTTCTTCAACCTGTACAAGCTCGCCGTAATCCTCCGCGGTCGGCGCTTGATAGCGGACGTCGAGAATCGCGTTCCGCAGACTGTCCCTTCGCGCCTCGAGGCGACGGTCACCCGTTTCTTCGACGCCGGCCTCAGGCACGGTTGCGAGGACTCCGCGTTCGGGTGGCAGTTGGTCGCTATTGCACGCGTTCCCGCAGAGGGTGCCTGACATGATCATCACCCGGACCCCGCTACGGATCAGCATCGCCGGCGGCGGAACCGATCTTCCGTCGTACTACGAGCAACACGGCGGGTTCGTCCTCTCGGCTGCGATCTCGAAGTACATCTTCATCACCGTCAATCGCACCTTCACCCCGGACTACTTCCTGAAGTATTCGGCGCTGGAGCGCGTCGATCGACCGACCGATATCGAGCACCCGATCGTCCGCGAAGTGCTGGTCGCGCACGACATCGGTCCAGCCGTGGAAATTGTCAGCATGGCCGACATCCCAGCAGGGACAGGTCTCGGCTCGTCGGGCGCGTTCACCGTCGGCCTGTTGCGGGCCGTCTACGCGATGCAGCGCAACCACATTGCGGCCGCTGATCTCGCTGACGAGGCCTGTGCCGTAGAGATCGAAAAGCTCCGGCGTCCGGTCGGCAAGCAGGACCAGTACGTCGCAGCGTTCGGCGGCGTGCGTTGCTACGAGTTCCGCCAAGACGGCTCAGTCGTGGTATCACCTCTCGACATATCGACTGCCACGCTGCACGACCTCGAGGAACACCTGCTGATGTTCTTCACCGGCTATTCGCGCGGGGCGGACACGGTCCTCCAGGAGCAGAAGGACAGGTCTGAGGGCGGCGACGCCGCAATGATCGATAACCTGCATTTCGTCAAAGAACTGGGTCTGCGAAGCAAGGCGGCGCTCGAGGCCGGCGCGACCGAGGAGTTTGCCGCGCTCATGCATGAGCACTGGCAGCACAAGAAGAAGCGCTCCGCCGCCATGTCCAACGGCAGCATCGATCGCTGGTACGACGTCGGTCGTGGCTCGGGAGCGATCGGCGGCAAGCTGGTGGGGGCTGGGGCCGGAGGATTCCTGCTCTTCTATACGCGGGAGCCAATGGCGCTGCGCAAGGTGATGGCGGCCGAAGGCCTCGTCGAGGTGCGCTTCACCTTCGACCACGACGGCAGCACTCTTCTCGTCCGCGACTAGGCCGCAGCATGCAATGTGTGATCCTTGCCGGCGGGCTTGGCACCCGCATGTGGCCCGAGACCAAGACTGTGCCCAAAGTGTTGCTGCCCGTCGCTGGCCGACCCTTCGCCGAGTGGCAGTTGGGCTGGCTCGCGGCCGCTGGTGTCGATTCGGTCGTGTATTGCATCGGACACCTCGGCTCGATGGTCAGCGATGAATTGGGTGACGGATCAGGCATCGGCGTTCGGATCGGCTATGTCGACGAAGGCGACGACCTGCGCGGCACGGCGGGTGCCCTACGCCTTGCCTACGATCGCGGTTGCCTCGACGACAGCTTCCTCGTGCTGTACGGCGATTCGTGGCTGCAGGTCGATCCTGCCGAGGTACTGCGTGCCGCCCAGGCGCGCGCCGAGCCCGCCCTGATGACCGTGCTGCTTAACGACGGCCGGTGGGACGCCAGCAACGTGGTGTTCGACGGCAAGTGCGTCGTCAGATACGCCAAGGGGTTGGCGAGTCCACCTCCGCAGATGCGCTGGGTCGATTACGGGCTGTTGGCGTTCCGGTCTGCGGTTATTGCCGAGCGGGTGCCGACCGAGGCGGTGTACGACTTGGCCGCGCTGTGCGCCACGCTGGCGACCGAGGGGCTGCTCGCGGGTTTCGAGGTGCGCGATCGCTTCTACGAGATCGGCTCGCCGCGGGGTCGGGACGAGCTGGACCGGATGCTGCGTGGAGAATGCCGCGGAAGTGTGAATGGCAACCACTGAAGTCCGTCCAGGGACGCTCGCACGCTCCGCGCCGTTGGTTGCCGGCCTGGCTGTGCAGGCAGGCTGCACGTATCTCACCCTGATAGTCGCCGGCCGCTTGGTCGGTGCGGCCCACTTCGCCGGGCTGTCGGCGTTGTATGTGCTGATCACGGCTGTCGCGACCGGTCTGTTCCTGCCACTCGAGCAGGAGATCGCGAGGCGACGCGGGCGCGATCGTGGTGCGGGCGGTGGCGATCGGGGACTGGTCCTACGCGCGAGCGCTATCGCGATGTCCGCGGCGCTGCTGCTCGTCGCGCTCAGTCTCGCGGCGCACGGCTCGGTCCTACGACTGCTCAACGGCGACCGAGACCTGCTCGCCGCGCTCTGCATCGCCCTGCCGGGATACGCCGCGTGCTTTCTCTCGCGCGGTGTATTCGCCGGTGCTGGTGAGCTGCGACGCTACGGGATCCAGCTTGGTATCGAAGGCGCGTTCCGGCTAGTCGGCGTCCTGGCGCTGGCCGCGGCAAGTGTGGATGCCGTAAGCGCGGTGGGCTGGCTGTTCGCTGCCGCGCCATGGATTGCCCTTGGCGGTTCCTTGCTCGGACGACGACCATCGGCCCCGATCAACGCGGCTGAGTCGCGCCCGCTCATCCGACCGCTCGGCTGGCTGCTGCTCGGCTCCCTCGCCGCTCAGCTTCTCGTGAATGCCGGACCACTGGTCATCCAGCTACTCAGCAACAGTACGCAGCGCGCCCAGGCGGGCGCGTTTCTCGCCGCGCTGGTAGTCGTGCGCATCCCGGTGTTCCTTTTCACCGCAGTTCAGCCGAGTTTCCTGCCTGCAATGGCCGAGCACGCCGCCGCCGATCGGCGATCGGAGTTTGTCGAGCTACTTCGCCGTGTGCTGACGATCTGCGGTGTCCTAGTCGTAGCGAGTACTGCGGCACTGACGCTGCTCGGGCCACTCGGCTTGCGGTTGCTGTTCGGCTTCCGCCACGGTCTGAGTCATATCGGCTTCCTAGCGCTGGGAATCTCTGTCGGACTGTTCCTCGGTGCCGCGGTGCTTGCGCAAGCCATGCTCGGGCGCGGCCGCCATGCCGCCGTTTGTTCGGGCTGGCTGATCGGGCTAGTAGGGCTCGGCCTCGGCACCATCGTCTCTGCGAGCCCTGTGACGAGAGCAACCGCGGGTTTCCTGTGCGGAGCGTTGGCGTCGTCGCTCGCTTTCGCCGTGCTCGTCACGGCGGACTTGCGCAGCTGGCCCGCCGTCGCGGGTCGCGTTGCGCGTCACCAGCGTCCGTCGGCGCCGTCGTGGTCGCGCTCCGTCAAGGCGACATGCTCGCTTGAAGCAGCCGACGGTCCTGTTACCCCTGCCGCGCAGCCGATCGAAGCCTGGTGGCGACCCACGGTCCGGCTGGTGCTGGCGCTGGGTACCTCCGCGCTCATTGCCTTGGTGATCTGGGCGCGCGAGCCGCGCCACCTCAGTGGCCGGATCGACATTGTCGGCTACCCCACGTTCGCGAACTACGACTATCTGCCGTCGTTTCTCGCCTACCGTCTCGTAGTCTACGTGTTCCCGATCCTCGCCATCGCGCTCTACCTATTGCTCGCCTGGCGAGGACCGCTTCGCCGGCCGTCCAGAATCAAGCCCCTCCCAGCAATCGCATTGACGGTCGATGACGAGCCGGACGAGCCGGATTTCGCTGCCGGACGTCTGCTCTCCTTAGCGGCGCGGCTCGCCCTGCCTGCCGGGGTGCTCGCGCTCGAGGCGAGCGCGCATGCTCACGCGCGACAAGTCGGCCGGCACGGCGTTGCCTACGGTCTCACGTACGTTCTTGGAGTGCTGGTCGCGGCGGCGCTCAGTGCTGGCTTGCTTCAGCGAGGGCCAGTCCGCTCGTTCGCGCGACGCTGGGCACGCGACGTTGCGGCGATCAACGGCGTTCTTGCCGGGTTCGTCGCCCTCATCGGTCTTTGGGTGGCGACCCGGGAGTGTTCGGTCTTCGTCAGTTCGGACCGGACTCGGCACTACTACGCCTGGCTACCGTGGTGGCTGGGGGTGCCACTGGCGCTTGGTGCTGCGGGTTGGGCCGTTTGGCGCTTGAGGCGCGGCATGGCGGCCAGGCTGGTCGAGACAACCGTCCTCAAGGTAGCCGTGGGAAGCGTCTTCGTGTTCATCGCGATCTCCACGATCCCCGGCGCGCTCGGACGGTTCGTCGGCTTCGACGACGCCCAGTCGCTGACTGGAGGCTGGCTACTAAGTCGTGGACTCTTCCCGTGGCGGGACATGCTGTTCATCCATGGCCTTTACCCGGATGTGCTCACCGGGAGCATCTCGGCACATCTCTTCGGGGAAACGCGGTGGGCGGGTACGGCTGGGATAACCGCGGTGTTGAACCCACTGGCGTGGGTCCTGCTGTACCTGCTCGCAGTATGGACCTGTCGTCGCAACACGTGGTTACCGATCTTGGCAGTGCTCGTCGTGCTCTCCGGGATCACGCTTGGGGTTCAACAGCGCTTCATCCTCGTCCCCATCGCGTTAGTGCTGTTCGGCGAGACCGTGCGACGGCAGAGCGCACGCTGGTGCGCTGTCCTCGCGCTGCTGCTCTTCGCCCTCGAGATCTTGGTGCCGGAGACCCTGTTTGTCTCCATACCGATCCTGCTCGCGCTCGCAGCCGCTGACTTCACGCATCGAAACCCCGGGCGCCCACTTCGTGCGGCGTTTCGTCGCACCTACTGGGTGCTCGGCACGGGCCTAGCGCTAGCGGCTGTGTGGGCGGCCTTTCTCGCGGCCAATGACTCGCTGGGCTCGTTCATCCAGTATTACTTGATCTTCGGTCCAGGACACAATGCGTCGGGTGTCATCCCGCCGATCCAGATCAAGCAGAGTGGCTGGAATTACTTCGGGCTAGGCATCGCTCTGGTACTAGTCACCTACGCTGTGGTGACGTATCGACTACGGACACGGAAGGACTGGGCGCCTCGGCAGTGGGTGATGGTAGCCGCGGCCGGGTTCGCTGCGCTCTACGGTGAGAAGGCGCTCGGCCGGTTCGACTTAGGGCATCTGCACGAGTCCTTCACCGCCACGATGCCGCTGATCGTGTTGCAGGCTGACGCCGGGCTCAGCTGGGCGGATCGCAGAATCCGAGAGGCGGCGCGATCCGGCCGCTTGAGAGAGTTCCGCCTGCAGTCACCTGTCCGACACCCGGTAACCGTCTGCGCCTTCGTCGTCTGCCTGCTGGTGATCCCGGTGTTCCACACCGGACCGTCGATCTGGTCGCAGGTCCGAACCATTCCGGGCCGGACCCACGCTGTCGTTGCCGAAGAGCCAAGTGTCGCTCAGTTGGGGTATTCCCTCCCCGGCGCTGTGGATCCGGCCCTTGTCAGCGACCTGAAGGCGGCTCTGAACACCTATGCCGGTACGACCGCACCAGTGTTCGATATGACCAACAGTCCTGGCTATATCTACTACCTACTGAATCGGATACCTGCCAGCAAGTTCGTCCACGTCAGTATGGCGGTCCCCGCATCTGCACAGAAGACACTCATCGATGGACTCAAGAAGAGCCGGCCGCCTGTCATTGTGTTCGACAGCCGGAACATCGGATTGCCCGCATGGGACGGAATATCGAACCAAGTGCGGCACTATCTCGTCAGCAGATTCGTTCTGCGCGGTTGGGTTCCGGTGTTGCAAACCCACAGCTTTCTCCTGATGGTGCGCAAGGACCTCATCGCGTCGCTTCCTCCAGCTCCTGATCTCACCGAGCCTGCTCGGACGAGCTCGCTCTACTTCAGCAGTGGTTCCTGCGACTGGGGCAACGTCCCAAACTTCTTGACCTCGAAGCCGGCGGGCCGATCGCTTACCATTCCCGTCACGCCTGCGGGCACAGTGACCCGGGTCAGCGGCTGGGCGGCGGACCCGGTCGCCAAGAGGCCAGCCAAATCGATCATGTTGGTCGTCGGCGGCAAGGTCCGCGCAGTAGTTGCCCCGAGCATCGCGCGGATCGACGTAGCCCGCGTCATCGGCGTGAGCTTTATTGGCGTCGGCTTCAGTGCGGTCCTGAGACCGGCTCCGCCGGACGCCGTCATCGCCTTAGCGCTGGCGTCCGACGGGAAGCTGCACCCCATCAAGGGCGAACCGGTCGACGTACTCGTACCGCGATCGGTACGCCTGCCGGATGGCAGTGAGGTCGCAGTTGGCGCGCCCCTTCCGGGAAAGCTGGAATCGCAGACGCCAGAGCGCGTTGGGGAGGCAGTCCTCCCCGCCGATATCGACCCGAGTCAGTTCGACCTGCTGACCCTTCGCGCCGCTGGCCGTCTGGGCACGGCGGGCCTCGCGATCACCGACGCACTTCCGTCAGGCGACGGCGAGCAGATTCGCGTCAACGCGTTGCCCGCGAGTGGCGACACGCTCGGGGTTCGCGTCGGAAGTTGCCTCCCGTGGTACGGCTACAGCACCCGTCAGTTGTACGTCATCCGGGCCGGGGGTGCACCGATTACTCGGATCGAGTTGTCGGGAGTGCGGTAATGCATCAGAGTGATCATGATCGACAGCGGCGGCGCGTACAGCCGTCACTACGTCTGTAAAGGAGCCCTATGGTGGCGTGTGATCGAGCGAGCGGCATCACGGCAGTACGGCGCCTGGGTTGCGTGGTGGTCGTCTGGATGGCCTTCGCCGGAGTCGCGGCTCTCTGCGCGACGGCGGTCGACGCCCTGCCGCCGAGCCACGACTCGCCGATCGCTCCGGGCGGAGGCGGGCATGCCCAGGCCGGGGCTCAGGCGGGGCTGGCCCCCATGGTCGCCTCAGCCAGACCTGCCGGCGTCGCCGGCATCGACATCGCGTCCTACCAGCACCCCGGCGGAGCGGAAATCGACTGGAGTTCGGTGGCAGGCGCGGGGGTCAAGTTCGCGTACGTCAAGGCATCGGAGGGGACGACGTACGTCAATCCGTATTACAGCGACGACGCGCTGGGAGCCAAGACGGCCGGCATGTACGTCGGTGCCTACGCGTTCGGTCGACCGGACACCAACGATCCGGTCGAGCAGGCCGACGCGCTGCTGGCTGCGGCGCCCTACCGCTCCGATGGGCGGACCCTGCCTCCGATGATCGACTTGGAGGGTCCATACGCTGGTATCACCGGCGAGAACGATTGCTGGAATCTCGGCTCGTCAGCGATGCGCGCCTGGATCGGTGCGTTCGTGAACAGACTGGAGACAAAGACCGGTGTCCGGCCGTTGCTCTACACCTCAACCAACTGGTGGAACGCGTGCACGGCGAGCAGCACTCAGTTCGCCCGCCTTCCGCTTAACATTGCCTCCTGGGGCAGCACGTCCCCGGCACCGCTCCCAGCCGGATGGTCCTCCTACACCGTCTGGCAGTACACCGCTTCCGCGCAGATTTCCGGTATCCAGGGTGATGTCGACGGCGATGTCTTCCTCGGCTCTGTGGCGGCGTTGGATGCCTTGGCCTCTCCGGATCGCAACATCCGCTTGCAGGGCGATGTGACGGGTGACGGCATGGCCGACCTCGTCGCCGACTATGGAAGCAACACCGCGGTCATGGCGTCCGGCGGCAGTGCGTTCGCCACGCCGGCCGAATGGTCTAGCACCCCATTTTACGGGGTGCGTGCGACGTTGAGTGCCGATGTGACGGGGGACGGCAAGAGCGATCTCGTCGCGGTCAACAGTGGCAATACCTATGTGATGACCTCTACCGGCACGGGTTTCAGTGCTCCGCGGCTGTGGTCCGGTGCGGCGTTTTACGGGGTGCGTGCGACGTTGAGTGCCGATGTGACGGGGGACGGCAAGAGCGATCTCGTCGCGGTCAACAGTGGCAATACCTATGTGATGACCTCTACCGGCACGGGTTTCAGTGCTCCGCGGCTGTGGTCCGGTGCGGCGTTTTACGGGGTGCGTGCGACGTTGAGTGCCGATGTGACGGGGGACGGCAAGAGCGATCTCGTCGCGGTCAACAGTGGCAATACCTATGTGATGACCTCTACCGGCACGGGTTTCAGTGCTCCGCGGCTGTGGTCCGGTGCGGCGTTTTACGGGGTGCGTGCGACGTTGAGTGCCGATGTGACGGGGGACGGCAAGAGCGATCTCGTCGCGGTCAACAGTGGCAATACCTATGTGATGACCTCTACCGGCACGGGTTTCAGTGCTCCGCGGCTGTGGTCCGGTGCGGCGTTTTACGGGGTGCGTGCGACGTTGAGTGCCGATGTGACGGGGGACGGCAAGAGCGATCTCGTCGCGGTCAACAGTGGCAATACCTATGTGATGACCTCTACCGGCACCGGCTTCAGCACCCCACAAGCTTGGTCCACCGTGTTCTTCTAACGCGCCACGTCGGGACAATGCCAATGCGGCCAGACGATAAGGTGAGCAGCGGTTTCGGCATGCATGTCCTGATTGGGAGAACATTCGGTGATTTCCACGGCCCAGGTACGGCGGATCGGCTTCGGAGCGTCCGGCGTGCTATCCGTGCTCGCAGCAGTGTTCGCTGCGATCGGCAACGCCCGCGTCGCGCTTACGCTTCTGAGTTTGGCCGTCGCGGCATTCGTCGTCGCGCTGTGGACATCCACCCGCACCGTGATCAACCGCCTGGTCGTGTTCGAGCGGCACGTCTCTCGTTCGCTCACCGGTGCAGGTGGGCGCGGTTCGCGGCAGCCAGACCCGCAACGACTCCTCGATGCGTTGGAGCGGATCGGCACCCAACTGAACGACCTACCGATCGTCGCGCAGCAGTCGGTAGTAGCGACCGAGACGCTCGGCCGACTTTTGGAGGCGCGCGCGAGCGCGACTGAGGCTGCCGGCACCCGGCACCGCAGCGTGCTGCATCGTCTGGACCAAGTGGAGACCCAACTCCAGCAGGCGCCCGGACTGACTGTTGAGATGGCGCGTCTGGCCGAGCGACTCGGCGTGGGGCCGGGGAGCCTGCCCCTGCCGGGCGGATGGGCGCTGACCGGGCAGACCCTGCTTGCGCTCGTGGACGAAGTGCTCAGCTCGACGCGCGAGAACATCGTCGAGTGTGGCTGCGGGACGTCTACGGTATGGATTGCACTGGCGCTCCGGCACCGCGGTACCGGACACGTCTTCGCGTTAGAGCACGAGGTGAGGTTCGCCGGGCTGGCGCGCGATCAGCTCCGGGCGCACGGACTCGAACAGTGGGCGACCGTCATCGATGCACCGCTAGCGGACACGGTGATCGAGGGCGAGAGTGTCCAGTGGTACGACCTCGCCGCCCTGGACCTACTGCCTGACCGCATCGATCTGCTCTTCGTTGACGGGCCACCCGGTGACACCGGACGATTGGCTCGCCGGCCCGCGTATGTGCTGTTGCAGTCGCGCCTCTATGACGACTCGGTCGTAGTGCTGGATGACACGAATCGTCCGGCGGAAAAGGAGATCTCCGAAGACTGGCTGAGCCGTTCAACGCCTCATGGGCACCTCATCGAGCGCGCCAAGATCGGCCGATCGACGTTCTACGACATGCGGGCGCCCGCCCAGGAGTCGTGATCGGTGTGGACAACACGATCCGCGATGCTCCGGAGGACATCCAAGCGAGACGCCTTATCACCCTCGGATTATTCGATCGCGTGTTCTATCAAGCGCAGTGCCGCGTAGAGTTCGACAGCGACCTCGCTGCGGCCCGACACGCGATTCGCTGGGGCGCGAAGCGCGGCTGGGCGTTCCATCCCCTCGTCGAGCCGGATTACCTGCCGATCGGTTGGACGACGGCATGGAAGGAACGCGGCAATTTCAGACGCTTGCTCGAGCGGTTGATCAACACCGCGGAGCCGCGCGATCTGAGTCCGCTGTTCTCGCCACGACGATGGCTCGAGCTACACCCGGACGCCGGCACGCATCCGGCTGGAGCATTGGGCCACTTCCTAGAGACGGCGCGGCCGGACACTGTCCTTCCCACTCCAGAGGACTTTCTCGGTGCACCGCCCAGCTGGGGTCGCGTGCGCGAGGAGGCGCTGCGGCGTGCTGACGAGTACGGCCATCAACTCGCACGCGTCCGCAAACGCACGATCGACGTGTGGAACGCGCGGGACCATGCCGACTGGTTGCGGCGGTGGGCAGCAGCTCCGGTACCTCGATTCGCCGACCGTCCTGCCGTCTCTGTGGTTATGCCTGTCAAGGATCGTCCGCAGATCGTCGTAGATGCCATCGCGTCCATCCAGGCGCAAACGCACCGGGACTGGGAACTGCTGGTTGTCGACGATGGCTCCACGGACCACACCCCGCAGGTGCTGCACGAGCTAGCCGGACAGGACCCGCGCATCCGGGTGTTCGAGCTGCCCGTGTCCGGTGGAGCGGCCGCCGCCCGCAACGTAGGCATCCGCCAGGCCCGAGGGATATACACCACGTTCCTCGACTCGGACAACGTGTGGGAACCGGTATTCCTGCAGCTCTCGCTCGCCGCTATGCATGGACAGGGCTTACGCGTGGCCCATGCTGTCGCCGAGGTGACGGTGGGCGGCCCTGCGACCTACCTCGCGTTCCAGGGCGACTACGACGATCTCATAATCAAGAATCACGTCCCGCTGATCGTCCTGGTCGCGGAGACGCAGTTGCTGCGCGAGGTCGGCGGCTTGGACGAATCGTTCCGGCGCTGGATGGACCATGATCTGGTGTTGCGGTTGTCCCGTAGGACACCGATCACTTTGCTTCCATTTATCGGGGCACGCTACGACAGCGTCGAGGGCTCGGCAGATCGCATCACCCGAACCGAGTCGGACAACTGGGAATTTGCGGCGCTCGGCAAGAACCTCGTCGACTGGCAGGCGGAAGAGGAACGCCTCGGCGAGCGGGTTCGAGGTCGCACCTCCATCCTGATGCCGACATTCCGTGACTTCACGATGACGAGGCGCGCTGTGCTGGCCGTGCTGGCACAGGCCGATGCTGCGCAGGCGAACGTCGAGGTGGTGGTCATCGACAACGGGTCGCAGCGGTCGGTTTCCGCATTGCTCTGGGCCACATTCGCGGGCGATGCTCGAGTAGTCGTGCGACGGCTTGCGCGCAACTACAACTTTGCCGGCGGCTGCAATGCAGCCTTCGCCTACTCAACCGGCGCGCGCGTCGTCTTCCTGAACAACGACACCGTGGTGCGGGCGGACTGGCTCGAGCCCTTGGTTGCTCCCTTGGCCGATCCGGATGTACTCGGTACGCAGCCGTTGCTGCTCTTCCCCGACGACACCGTCCAGTCGGCGGGAACGGTCTTCCTTGCGGACGAGCGGGTGGCAAGTCCGTTCCTCCCAGGTCATCCTGCCGAGGACGCCCGCCGCGACTCAGGGGGCGGGTTCGAGGCGGTCACCGCGGCTGCGCTCGCGATGCGGGCGGAGGACGTGATCGCGCTGCACGGCTTCGACTGCTTGTACGCCAACGGAATGGAGGACGTCGACCTGTGCCTTCGCGCACGGGAGCGGAACCCGCGGGGGTTCTTCAGCGTGATCCACGACTCGGTGGTTACCCACTACGAAAGCCGCACACCAGGCCGCGGCACGTACATCGCTGAGAACCGCCGCATCTTCCTGGACCGCTGGCGGGGTAGGTTGCCCGCCGGCACGGACGGCAGAGATCGCTACCTGGCAGTCGGCTTTGAGGTAGCGGCAGTGCAGGGCGACGGATCGCCTTACCCGGCGCCGCGAGCTGTGCTGAGCCGGCCGGGCTCGGCACTGGAGAGGGCGACGGCGCAACGGGTTCCACAACGGCTGCGCTGGTCGATCAACATCAGCTCGGTCCCCGGACCTGGCGGGGACCGCTGGGGCGATAGTCATTTCGCCGCGGCGCTCACGGGCGCCCTAGGCGCGCTGCAGCAGGAACCGGTGGTTTTCCGGCACGGGGCGCATGACAGTTCGGTTGCACACTTGTCGGACGTGGTGCTGACACTGCGCGGCTTGACCCCGGCCCACCCGCAGCCGGGCGCAGTAAACGTGCTCTGGGTGATCAGCCACCCGGACCTTGTGGACGTGCGGGAGGTGCAGCAGTTCGACATCGTGGCGTCGGCGTCTCCTGCGTGGGCCGAGGCGATGAGCCGCACATCCGGGCGGCCCGTGCACGTCGTCTACCAGGCAACTGACCCGAGCCTGTTCGCACCGCGCTTCGTGCGAGACGACGGCCACTCCGTGCTGTTTGTCGGTGGGACGCGCGGCCAGGAGTCACGGCAGATCGTGAGCGACGCGCTGGAAGCACAGGTCGAGCTGGCGGTGTATGGGCCGGGTTGGGCCGGGCGGTTGCCCGACGGGGTGCTGCAGGCGGCGTACCTGGAGAACGTCGACCTCAGCAACGCCTATGGGTCGGCCGGCGTCGTGCTCAACGATCATTGGCCGGATATGGCCGCCAACGGGTTCTTGAACAACCGGCTCTTTGACGCGGTTGCGTCGGGCGCTCGAGTGATCAGCGACCGGGTGGACGGGATCGAGGAGCTGTTCAGAGGTTCGGTTCGTACGTATGCCACGGTCGAGGAGCTGGCATATCTGTGCAGCGGTGCAGGGCGGCTGAGCTTCGCCCCCGCCGCCGAGCGGATTGAGGTCGCCGAGCGCATACGTGCGGAGCACTCCTTCGCTGCCCGGGCCGAACAGTTGCTGATGCTGGTTCAGGATGCGTTACGCGAGCGTGCGAGGGGTTGAGGGTGCACGCTCATAGGCGGTGTGCCTTCGGATCCCGAGCCACTCCTCGGGTGTCGAAGAAGTGGCGGGACATCGCTACGAGTGCAGCTATGTCATATACGGAATGGTTCTGCACAAGGATCACCAGGTCGGCCTCGGCGACCGCGCCGGGCAAACTCTCGTCGGGCACGCGCTCGGCCGCAACCTTCCAATCGAAGATGTGCGGGTCGTGATAGGACAGCGTGGCGCCGAGCGCCGCGAGTTGCCGTCCGAGCGGCACCGCTGGGGACTCGCGCTCGTCTGCAATGTCGGCCTTGTAGGTCACTCCCAGCAGCAGTACCGACGCGCCCTTGGTGGCCTTGCCTGCGTCATTCAGGATTCGCTGGGCGCGGCCGGCGACGTAAGCCGGCATTGTCGCGTTGATCTCCTGCGCCAACTCGACGAACCGGAAGGGATACCCGAGTTGAGATCGGATGCGATGCGAGAGGTAGTTGGGGTCGATCGGAATGCAGTGCCCGCCAACACCAGGGCCGGGATAGAACGGCTGGAAGCCGAACGGCTTGGACGACGCCATTTCGATGACGTTCCACAGGTCGATTCCGAGTTCGTGGCAGAACCTGGCCATCTCGTTGACCAAGGCGATGTTGATGTGCCGATACGTGTTCTCCAGCAGCTTTGCCGTCTCGGCCTCGCGCGTGCCTTTGGCCCGAACTATGCGGTCCACGAAGCGCTCGTAGAACTGCGCTGCGCGATCGCCGCAGGCGGACGTCAGTCCGCCGACGACCTTCGGCGTGTTGGTCATTCCCCAGTGAGGGTTGCCGGGATCGATTCGCTCGGGCGAGAACGCGAGGGCAAAATCCTCGCCGGCACGGAGCCCGGACAGCTCCTCAAGCGTCGGCGCGACCACTTCCTCGGTCGTGCCTGGATATGTCGTCGACTCGAGGATCACGAGCATGCCCGCTCGTAGGTTGCGGCCCACCGCCGCTACCGCCGCGCGTACTGCACCGAGATCCGGGCCGCCGTCTTTGGACAGTGGGGTCGGCACGCAGATTACGGCGACCTCACTGGCTGCGATGACGGCTTCGTCCGTGCCGGGTGAGAAACCTCGCGCCAGCATCTGACGAACGGTTTCGTCCGAGAGGTCGTCGACATGCGAACGACCCGCGGCGAGCCCAGCGACAATGGCCGGATCCACGTCAAGTCCGGCGATCCGCAAGCCTCGTCCGCTCGCGGCCTCAGCAAGTGGCAGTCCGACATAACCAAGGCCGATGACTACCGCATCAAAGCTCATGCATCTCCTCCTCAAAGGTGCCCGGCAAACGTACTCTGCACAGACACATCGACTGACAGCCAGCCACCCCGCAGCGAAGCCGCCGGGTGCCGCCCTGGCCGCCCGCAAGACTTCCGCGCGTGCCCCGATCGAGCGTTCAGCAGCGCCATTCGTGGAGCGCGATGCTGGCTGGAGCTACTGTGCGGGTGATGGTGTCGGGGCGGCCTGATCGCTCGGGCGCTGACACGTGGGCCGATGCAGTGATCCCGCTCGCGGCGGGACTCGCTCCACGTCGAACGTACGCTGATGGTGCGCTGGCCTGAGGCGGAGCGCCCGACCAACTCTGGCAGGCGGGGCCACGGTCGGGATGGGGCCCGCGCGACTCGTGTTGAATCATGTCCGTGGACAAGGTCGTATCGGGACTGTCGAACGCGGTCGGCTCGGACTGCGTCGGACGATCTGACCTTGCGCGATTATGGCGACGCGCGAGAGCCACGGACTGGGGCGACACTCGTCCGCTCCGCGCATTTTTCGAGTTGACGGCGCAGGTGGTGTGCCGCAACCCGGCTGGGAAGATTCTCATTGCCGGCGGACCGCAGGCCGACACGCTCCTTGGCGTCGTCAGCGAAACCTGGCCCGGGCGGACCGTGCACGCTGTTCGCCTCGGCGACGATGAGTCGATGGCGCACGCGCTACTGAGCGCCACGGGCCCGTTCGACGTGGTACTCCAAACAGCGGATATGGATGCGCAGCAGCAGGTGGATCTCTTCCACCGGCTCTTCATGCACCTTGGGCTGGGCGGCGCCTACCTCACGCCACGCGTGATCCCCGCCGCACCCGATGACACCCGATCCGGCCCGGTCGGGCCGGTTCTCGTCCCGAACGAGGATCTGCCCCCCGGAGTACCGTTCCGCGACCTGTGGACCCTCGTCTCCGCCGCGCAGTCCGCGCGCATGAGGGACTTCTCGACCGAGGCGCAGGACGAGCCGACTTACCGTGACGTCCGTGGGCTCGGTCGGCACCTCGCCGAGGTGCACGTCGAGAGCAAGATGATGTTGATCACCAACGGCTTTCGGACGCAGTCGAAGCTCACCGAAGCCGAGACTGATGAGGTCCTGTGCCGGCTGCCCGGGATCGGCCGCGAGATCGCGTCACGTCCCGCCGCGTCCCTCATTGCAAACGGATCCTTTGCGCACAACCTCGGCAGCGACCCGTATTTCCGGACTGTCATGACCTCGCCCAAGATCGCGCTTCGGCTGTACGAGCAGCCGATCTGTTCGCGCGGCCAGGTTGTGACGCGCGGCGACTTCCTGTTTCCTGACTCGTTCCGCCATCACATGTCGCCGCGACTTACGAACATCTACGTGGAGGAGTCGGCCCCGCGGTTCGGCTACGTCCGTCGCGACGTCTCGATGCCCGACGAGCTGCCCGGGTCCTGGTACCACCTGGACTCGGAATGGCCGGACGAGTTCGGTCACTTCACGACCGAGGTCGTCGGTCGCCTCTGGGGGTGGGACGAAGCGCGCCGGCACGATCCGGGAATCAAGGTGCTGACCACGTTCAAGCACGATCGCGAACCGAAGCAGCTCACGTCATACGCACGCGAGATCTTTGCCGCTATGGGGATCGAGCCCGACGACGTGGTTGCGTTCGAGCGCCCTTGTCGTCCCGAGCGTCTTTACTCGGCTACCTCGATGTTCTCGAGTTACGACTACGTACATCCGGACATCAGCCAGATCTGGGATCGGTTGGCCGCCGCGTTGACGCACGGGATCGCCCCGGAAGCTGGAGCATCCCGCCGGGTCTTCTGCACCCGGCCGCGCGAGCTCAAGCGACTGTGCCGGAACTCCGCCGAGGTCGAGGAGCTGTTCGTCAAGTACGGGTTCGACGTCGTTGCACCGGAGACCATGTCGTTCGCGGACCAGATCCAAGTGTTTCGCAGCGCGGAGATCATCGGTGGCTTCGCGGGCAGCGCACTGTTCCAGCTCGCGTTCTGCGACCAGCCGAAAACGGTCTTCACGATCGGGCCGGACACGTACACCGCTCGCAACGAGCACATGATCGCAGCGATCCGCGGCCATCACATCATTTCAACCTGGTGCCGGGCCGAGCTGCCGCACCCGGTCGGCTCATGGAGCAAAGCGGCGTTCGGGTCCGCGTACACGTTTGACTTCGAACGCGACGGCCGATTCCTACGGGAACGTCTCGACCGTGCGCTGTCTGAGCTGGGTTGAACTGGCGCATCAGCAATCGGATGCGCTCACCGCTCCCAACGCTTGTACGCGTGCGGCCGCACTGTTTCCTTGTAGGACAACCATGGTGCGTAGCGGTCGCGAACGAAGCTATCGGGCCAACGGCGCTCCAGGAACTCGATCTCGAAATCTCGCGCCTTGGATTGCACCCGAGACTTCGACTCGAAGTGCTTCACGACGCAATCGGCAATCCAGAGGACACGCCGTCCGACGTGACGGACCTTCAGGGAGAGATCGACGTCGTTGAAATTGACCGGGACGATCTCGCTCAAGCCGCCGATCTGCTCGTAAACGTCCCGCCTGAGCGCGGCGCAGGCAGCTGTGACACCCGAGCATTCTCGGTTGATGATCAGGTCGCCGAACAGGCCGGTGCCGTCCGGCCACCAGCGGTAGGCGTGTAGCGGGTGGGGCGGGCGAGACCCTGACGCATAGAGATGGCCGCCGTGCTGGATCGACCCGTCCTCATACAGCAGCTTCGCCCCGGTCAGACCGACGTCTGCCTCCTCGAGCGGGGCCACCAGCGCCTCGAGCCAGTCGTCGGAGACGACCTCGGTGTCGTCGTTGAGCAGCACAACGAAGTCCCCCTGCGACTTCAAGAAACCGAGGTTGCACTTCTCGCTGAAATTGAACGGCTTGTCGTATTCGAGTGTGACGAGTCGGTTACCGCCGATGTCGTGGAGTTCGCTGATCGTGTCCGCGGGCGTAGCCATGTCATGAACGACGATGACCTCGACGCGTTGATGGTGCGTTCTCGCCAGCGCGCTTCGCACTGCCTCGATCACGAAGGTGCGCGGCGCACCTTCGACGGTCCCGACCTGGCCCGCCGTCGGGATGACGATGCTGATGAGCCGACTCGGATCCAGCCGTCGGACGATGCGCCCGAAGCGCGGATCGGAGCCGGCCTCCGCCGTGGCGGCTACGCCGAGACGGTCAAGGTGGTCCTGGACCGCGCGTCGCGCGGCCGCTTCGGGTTCGGCTTGCCGGTCCGCCGCGCGACGGAACTGCGCCGTCGGTACGTGGACTATCTGACCGGCACGCTCACTGATGCGCAGCAGCAGGTCGTAATCGGCTGCCTCGCCGAAGCCGACGCGGTGCCCGCCGGCGTCCTGGACGAGGGCGGTTCGCAGCGCGACGGCCGGGCCGATGTAGTTGTAATGGCGCAGCCGTTCGGGTGACCAGTCCGGCTTGCGGATTACCTCCGCTCTCGAGGTTGGTCCGGCATCGGGGCCGACGGTCTCGTCCAGATAGAGCACGTCGACGCCGTCCGTCGCTGCGCGGACGAGCCGCCGCAACGCATCTGGGTCCAGCGAATCACCGGGGTGCAAGATCAACAAGAAGTCGCCCGCCGCGGCGGCAACGGCACGATTGACCGCGGTCGTGTGATCACCGGTGGTGTCGAACATCCGAATGCGCGCGGCGACGGCAGGATCGGACTCGCCGACCGACCCGATCAGCAGCAACTCCCAGTCCTCGAAGGTCTGGCCGAACACCGAAGCGATGGTGTCGGGGTGGGCGCCGGAAAGGAGGATCGAAAAGCGGGGACGCGGGTGGATCACCGCCGTAGACGCCTACGGACGAGGGCTGCGGGCAGGAGCACGGCGTGCCCCACTCGCCACGTCGTCGACCTATGGACTGCCTGGAGCTGCTTGGCCAATCGATCGCGCTCGGCCTGGCAGGCCTCGAGCCGCTTGGTAAGACCGGCCACCTCGGCTTCTGCCCCCACAGCGCGGTCAGTCATGCGCAGCAGATCATGGCGCAGCCGGGTCATCTCGGGTATCGCCTGACGGGGCATCATGTAGATCGCACCCGCGCCTCATTGACGGGCGCGTCGCGAAACGCTGACACGTGATCGAGCCAGTTCATGCTCGCCCTTCACATCCGCAGTAGGCCGTACGTACACAGCCTAGATTGCCCACCATGCCTGACCCCTGCTCGGGGAGTGGCGGACGGGGCAGCGCCGCGCGGGTTCCATACGATGCCTTGGAATCTGACTGCCGCCGAGCTGAGAGCGGCAATCCACCCGAGTCCCCCAGATGCGACAGCACGCTAGAATTGGGCGACGCACGAGCTGTGAATCTGGAGAGGCAGGAACGGGCAGTTGCCGCAGGAGGATTTACCCGGTTCGCCGGGCAAACGCCCACGGTTAAGCATCATCGCGGCGGTCTACAACGTCGCTCCGTACCTGGATGAGTTCATCGCCTCGATAGAAGGCCAATCCTTCGGCCTGGATCGCGTCGAGGTCATCGCCGTAGACGACGGGTCCACCGACGACTCGCTTCGCGTACTGAAAGACTGGGAGCAGCGCCGGCCCGAACTCGTCCGGGTTCTGACGAAGGAGAACGGAGGCCAGGGTTCAGCCCGCAATCTGGGCCTGGACCACGCGCGCGGCGAGTGGATCACCATGCCCGACCCTGACGATGTCCTGGCCCATGATTACCTCGCCGTTGTCGATACCCTGATCGATGCCAACGAGCATGTGGCGATGGTCGGCACGAACCGGATCTTCTTCAGCAGCAGCGTCGACCAACTGTCGGACTCTCACCCGCTGCGCCGCATGTTCGCGCCCGGTGATCATGTGGTTGACCTGGCTAGATTCCCGGCCTACTTCCACGGCAGTGCGCCAGCGGCGTTCTTTCGTACCGAGTTGATCGAGCGGCACAATCTCCGCTTCGACACCCGCATCCGGCCCAACTTCGAAGACGGGCACTTCTGTTCGCGGTACCTGCTGGTGGCGGACAACTGGCTGGTGGGTTTCGCCGGCAACGCGAAGTACCTATATCGCAAGCGCGTGGAGGGGACCTCGACGCTGCAGCGCGGCCTGAGCGACCCACGCAGATTCACCGACGTGCCCAGGTACGGGTACCTGGACCTGCTGGACCGTGGCGCCACGTGTGAGGGCGGGGCGCCCGAGTGGCTGCAGAACTTCATCCTCTACGAGCTCTCGCACTACTTCATCTCCGATCTGAAGATCTCGTCGAATACCGCGGCTCGCGGGGCGGTCGGCCAAGAGTTCGTTCGACTGCTGGGCGAGATCGCCAAGCGTCTTGATCCGGAGGTGATCAACAGCTACCGGATATCGCGGTTCGACCGCGTCTGGCGCGACATCCTGCTGCACGGGCTCAAGGCAGAGTCGTGGGTGACGCCGTACGCGGTGGCAGACAAGCGCGACCTGCACCGCCAACTCGTGCGCGTCGCCTACCGATTTGTCGGTGGCCGGCCGAGCGAGAGGGTGTTCTTCCGCGGCGAGCAGGTCGAGGACCTGACCGGCAAGGTACGGACCCACGAGTACTTCGGCCAGGTCTTGCTGCGCGAACGCATCGCCTGGCTGCCGTACAACGGCACGCTGCGGTTGGTCGTGAACGGCCGACCGCTTCGCCTGGAACCGACCTGGGAACCGCCCCACGTGACAACACTTCGGCCGCGACAGCTCGATCGGTGGTTCAGCGCCCAGCCGTCCGAGACCGATCGAAGCCGCCGGCTATCGGCTCGCGACCGCGCGACGCTGGCCATGTCCCGACTGGTGCGATCGCGCGCCAAGTACCGCGACGCATGGGTCTTGATGGACAGGATCCATGACGCCGATGACAACGCTGAGCGGCTGTTCCGTCACCTTCGCGACAACCGCCGAGAGATCAATGCGTGGTTCGCGCTGGAGCGCGGGACGCCGGACTGGACCCGCCTGGTGAAGGACGGTTACGCCGATCGCCTGGTGGCACACGGCAACCTGCGGTGGAAGCTGCTCATGCTCAACTGCGCCAATCTCATCTCTTCGCATGCTGATCGGCCGGTGCACCGCCCGCGCGCGATCGTCCGGATGCGCGAGCCGCAGTGGAGGTTCGTCTTCCTCCAACACGGCGTGATCAAGGACGACCTGTCGCGCTGGCTGAACCCCAAGGCGTTCGACCTGTTCGTCACCAGCACTCCGCAGGAACAAGAATCCATCGCCGGTGACGACACGCCGTACGACTACACCTCGCGGGAAGCGCAGATGACGGGGCTGCCGCGCTTCGACCGGCTGCGCGAGGTCGGCGCTCGCTTCGACGAGACGCAGCGCGACCTGATCCTGGTCTGCCCGACCTGGCGAGACTGGCTGAACCCGGCCCTTGCGGTCGGGTCGCAGCGCCGCGAGGTGCGCGACGACTTCGTCGACAGCGACTACGTACGCAACTGGCTCGCGTTCCTGCGTGACGACACGCTGCGAGAGCTTGCGCAGCACGCAGGGCTGCGGGTCGCCTTCATGCCGCACCCCAACATTCAACCTGCCCTGCCGCGACTCGACCTGCCCCCACACGTCGAAGCAGTACCGTTCGCCGGCAATGACGTGCAGGCCGTGATCGCGCAGTGTGCTGTCATGATCACCGACTACTCGTCGATGGCGTTCAACGCCGCGTATCTCGACCGGCCTGTCGTCTACTTCCAGTTCGATGCCGAACGCGCGCTGGAAGGCGGACACGTCGGCCGGCCGGGCTACTTCTCCTACCTGCGCGACGGTTTCGGTCCGGTGGCTCGGACCGCGACCGAAGCGGTGTCGGCGGTCGAACACACGCTCGCCGCTGGTAAGCGGCCGCTGCCGCTGTACCAGCAGCGGATCGATTCGACCTTCGTGGCTCGCGACGGCCGCTGCTGTGAGCGGACCACAGCAGCGATCGAAGCGTTGGCTCCGAGGCATTCTCCGGGTCCGTCCCGGCTGCACCGGTTGGTTCGCACGCGGGCAGCGCGCCGAATCCTGACGCCCGCCCGCCTACGTCGCATCAGGTCAGCGCTACGGTCCGGTCGTCGCGTTGTTGCGGGGGCTTGACGCAGTAGCGTCGTGCCGGTGGTGGTCCAGCCCGCGGGCAACGCGCACGAGGTCGAGCTGCGCCGTCTGCTGGAGAGCGTCGCCTACTGTGCGCTGCAGTGGTACGGCGCGACGTACCTGGTGATCGATCGGACCGATGACCCGGAATCAGCCGATATCCGCGCGTACTTCGGTAGCGGACGGCTGGTCGACCTGTGGGAGCTCAACCCGCTTCTCTGGGACGACGCGCACTGGGCGGCCGTGCGCGTCGTCGCCGCGGGCACCGCCGAACTCGTCCTGCCGGCACTTCACCGCAACTAGCACGCCCGGCGGGTCCGGTTCGGCTGGGTGAACTCTCCGGCGCGTTGCGACCGGTCGTGGGCTGCGTTATTGTTCCGCATGGACTAATCGGTGAGGACTAATCCATAAGGGGCATGCGATGTCGGTGACGCCGCTGGCGATCTCGGTGCTGGCGCTGCTCAACGAACGTCCGATGCACCCCTACGAGATGGTCCAGACACTGCTCGAGCGGCACCAGGACCGCATCGTCAAGGTCCGGCCCGGCTCGCTGTACCACACGGTCGAGCGGCTCGCGGCCGGCGAACTGGTGCAGGCGACCCGCACCGAACGCGCGGGCAACCGCCCGGAACGGACCACGTACACGATCACCCCGGCCGGGCAGCAGGCGCTGACCCGCCGGCTGTCCGAACTCATCGGCAGCCCGGTGAACGAGTACCCGGCCTTCCCCGTCGCGCTCGGCGAGGCCCACAACATCGACCGTGTCGAGGTACTCGAGCTGCTGACCTCGCGTGCCACGCAACTGCAGCAGTTGATCGACGAGGTCGAAGCGCTGATCGCGTCCGCCCGCAGTCGCGAGGTGCCCGAGGCCTACTGGATCACCGCCGACTACGTGCGCGCGATGCACACCACCGAGCGTGACTGGCTCGCGCACCTCATCGACCGAATCGAGAGCAAGGACCTGTCATGGCCGACCAACTGATCCTCGATGAGAACCCGAACCCGTGGCCGGCGCTCTGGGCGCTCGTCCTCGGCTTCTTCATGATCCTGGTCGACACGACGATCGTGTTCGTCGCGGTGCGCGCGATCATGGAGGGGCTGCACACCGACGTGAACGGGGTGCTCTGGGTGACCAGCGCGTACCTGCTCGCGTACGCGGTGCCGCTGCTGATCACCGGACGGCTCGGTGACCGGTACGGCCCGAAGAACCTGTACCTGATCGGGCTGGTGCTGTTCACGGCAAGTTCGGCGTGGTGCGGGTTCACCGGCTCGATCGGCATGCTCGTCACCGCGCGCGTGTTCCAGGGCCTGGGCGCCTCGCTGATGACACCGCAGACGATGGCGGTGATCACCCGCACCTTCCCGTCCAACCGGCGTGGCCAGGCGATGGCGTTGTGGGGAGCGGTCGCCGGCGTGGCCACGCTCGTCGGGCCCATCCTCGGCGGCGTCCTGGTCGACGGGCTCGGCTGGGAGTGGATCTTCTTCATCAACGTTCCGGTCGGCGTCATCGCGATGGTGCTGGCGTGGCGGCTCGTCCCCGCGCTGGACACCCATCCGCATCGCTTCGACTGGATCGGCGTGGGGCTGAGCGCGGCCGGCATGTTCCTGCTGGTGTTCGGCATCCAGGAGGGGCAGAGCTACAACTGGTCGCTCGGGATCTGGCTGCTGATCGCGGCCGGGCTGGTGGTGCTGGCCGGCTTCGTCTACTGGCAGCGGCACAACAGCGGCGAGCCGCTCGTGCCGCTCGCCCTGTTCCGCGACCGCAACTTCTCGCTGTCGAACATCGCGATCTCGGCGGTCGGCTTCGCCGTCACCTCGATGGCGGTGCCGATCATGCTGTACGCGCAGGCTGTCGAGGGCCTCAGCGCCACTCGATCGGCCCTGCTGCTGGTGCCGATGGCGGTGTTCTCCGGTGGGTTCGCCCCGATCTTCGGACGGCTGTCCGACCGGGTGCACCCGCGCTACCTGGCCGGGATCGGGCTGACGCTCCTGCCGATCTCGCTGGTGTGGCTCGCGGCCGAGTTCGAGCCGGCCGCCGCGATCTGGACCTTGCTGCTGCCCATCGCCTTGCTGGGCCTGGCGAACGCCTTCATCTGGGCACCGGTCAGTTCGACCGCGACGCGCAACCTGCCGATGCAGCAGGCGGGTGCGGGCGCCGGAATCTTCAACACCACCAGGCAGGTCGGAGCCGTGCTCGGCAGCGCGGCGATCGCGGTGCTGATGCAGTCCCGGATCGCGGCCGAACTGCCCGCCACGGCGGGGTCGTCCGTCAGCGCCGAGGGCGGCGGGACGCTCCCGCGGATCCTGCACGCGGGGTTCAGCACCGCGATGGCGCAATCGCTCTTGCTGCCGGCCGCGGTCGTGCTGATCGGCCTGGTCGCGGTGCTCTGCTACGCCGCTCCGAAGCACCTGCGCAGTGCCCCGACGGCGACCGACGAACCTGCTCCGGTGCCTGCCTGACCCGGTGACTGCCGTGGTGTGAGCGGCCGCACGTCCCGTCCCGATGCGGTACTCGCTAGGGTTCAGCTACGCCGGATTCGTCCGGAGCCAGCCCCTCGCCGTGCATAGGAGTGTGGATGTCCGCCGCTGCCGTCGCCCCCCATCGCCTCGACCGTCTCGTCCTCGCCGACCTCGTGCCGGGCGCGCTGGTACGTGACATCGCGCTCGTCGTCGGCGGTGCCGGCCTGACCGGGCTTGCCGCTCAGGTGTCCATCCACACCGCGCTCTCGCCGGTCCCGTTCACGCTGCAGACGCTGTCGGTGCTGGTGGTCGGCGCCGCGCTCGGCAGCGTGCGCGGCCTGCTGTCGATGCTGCTGTACCTGCTCGGCGGGATGGTCGGCGTGCCCTGGTACGCCAACCAGGAGCACGGCTGGGGCGGGCCGGCGTTCGGCTACATCCTCGGCTTCGTCGTGGCCGCGGGCCTGGTCGGCGCGCTCGCCAAGCGGGGCGCCGACCGGCACGTGGTCAGCACCGTGCTGCTCATGGTCGCCGGCAGCGTGGTGATCTACCTGATCGGGACGGTGTGGCTCGCCGTCGATCTGCACATCGGTTCGGCCGAGGCGTTCAAGCTCGGCGTGCGCCCGTTCCTCGCGACCGATGCGATCAAGATCGGCCTTGCCGCACTGGCCTTCCCGACGGCCTGGAAGCTCGCGCGCCGCTGAGGTAGCAGCTCAGCCGACGAACCAGCCGGTGCGCACCGCGTCCGCCACCGCGGCCAGCTGCGACGGCGCGCCGAGCTTGGCCAGCACCCCGCGCACGTGACTGCGGACGGTGTTCTCGGACACCACCCAGTTGGCCGCGATGTCTGCCACCGACCAGCCCCGCGCCAGCGCGCGCAGCGTGTCCGCCTCGCGCGCGGTGAGCGTGGCGTACGGCGCGAGGTCGCGCTCGCGGGCGGCGCGGCTGCGCGTCAGTTCGTCCAGCAGCTCCACCCGGTGTTCGGCGTCCAGCGGCGCGATCGCGGTGAGGGCGAGCGCGGTCTTGTGCAGCAACGCGTTGAAGCCGGCGGCCTTGGACTGGTAGCCGAGCGCGCCCTGTTCGAGCGCCGCCGCGATCCGCAGCCGGTCGTTGCTGCCGGTGATGACGAGCACCCGCACGCCGGCCTCGGCGAGCGGTGCGATCAGCGGTGTGCTCTCGCCGAAACCGTCGAGATCCAGATCGAGCAGGACGAGGTCGGGCTGGGCCTGCAGCAGGGCGGACAGCAGCGCGTCGGGCTCGCGCGGCGCGATCAGGACCGCGTCGACACCGGTACGGGCGAGTGCGGCGTGCAGCGTCTCGGCGAGGAGCAGGTGGTCCTCGACGATCGCGACGCGCGGCACCTCAGCTGGCCCGCCGCTGGACGACGGGCTGCACCGCCTGCGGCAGCGAGAAGCTGACGCGGGTACCGCCGCCGGCGCGCTCGCCGATGCGTAATGCGCCGCCCTGCGCGGCCATCGCCTGCCACGCGGCGTGCAATCCGATCCCGTCGCCCGGCGCGTGCGTCGACGACCCGCGAACGCCGAAGCGCAGCACGTCCTGCCGCTCGGCCGCGGGGATGCCGGGGCCGTTGTCCTCGACGACGACGGTTGCGACGTGCCCGTCCGTGCTCGCCCGGATCACGACGTCCGCACCCGGCGCGTGCAGGCAGGCGTTGCGCAGCAGGTTGTCCAGGACGGTCGCGGTGGCGAGCGGCCGGCCGATGACCGGCAACGAGCTGAGCTCGGCCCTGATCGCACGGCCGTCCAGCTGATGGATCAGCACGACCGGCCCGAGTGCGTCGGCGAGGTCGAACTGCTCGAGCGGCTCGTCGGTCCTGGTCTCCAGGACCGAGCACAGCCGCTGCAGCTCCTCGGCGATCAGGCGCCGCAGCAGGTCGGCGTCGATGTCCGGCCCGGGCTCGGACAGCAGTTCGGAAGCCCCGAGCACGCCCACCATGGCCGTGCGCGCATCGTGCAGTCGCTGCTGCTGCACCTGCTCGAGTTCGGCGAGATGCCGCTGCAGGCCGGCGACCGCCTCGGAGAAGTGCTCGCCCTGGTTGCGGTGCGCGTCGCGCAGTTCGGCCGTGGCGACGCAGACCACAACGGCGGCGGCGGCCAGTTGGAGTCCAGGGGCGAAACCGACCACCGCGCGGGCACCGATCGCGACGAGCCCGCGGACGAGTTCGGCCGCCGCGAGCAGGCACAACGCCGCGGTGATCCAGTGCCGGTTCGACAACAGGCACTCGCGGACGGCCAGCAGCAGCCACAGCCCCATCGCCGCCACCGCGATCGCGATCGCCGCCAGGTGCGCGTCGTGGGTCGGCAGCCAGAGCCGTCCGGCGAGCAGGCCGGTCGCGACCAGGGCCAGGGCGGCGCTCACGACAACCAGGTAACGCGCCGAGATCGGGCGCTCACCGGTCGCCCGGCGCCACTGCGGGCCGGGCAGCAGCAGGGCGAACACCACGACGAGGAACAGGATCCTGGTGCTCGGCGCGCTGCCGGCCAGTACCGCGGGCTCGTGCAGCAGCGGGCCGATGAGCGAGGCGGCCGGCAGCCCGGTGCCGAGGACGAGGAAGGCGACCGCGCCGCGCGCGGCCTGTGGTGCTTCGGTCAGCCGCCAGAATGCGAGGCGCAGCACGCCGATGACCAGGAACAGTCCGGAGGCCAGGTTGACCGCCAGCGCGGGCAACTGTTCGCGCGCGGTGTGCGAGGACAGCGACGAGGCGCCGACGAACAGCAACCAGAGCGCGACGCCGAGCGTCAGCGCGCCCGACAGAACGGTGCCCTGGCTAGCCCGGCGCCGTTGCGGAATACCCCCGATGGTCCCCACCAACGTTCCCCCCGCGGCCGTGCTCGAGCCCCGGTGGTTCCGGATGCGACGTAGCACGTACGCGGACGGAATGATCATCGCTCGGGAAGCCCGCGTCAATAGCGTGTGAGTGTTTCGTGCAGAAGTGGCGGGACGGTCCGGTACCTATCCGGACAAAGCTCCGGTCAGGCAGCAGAGGCGGCATGCGCAGGGGAGCGCCTGCGCGCCGGCGGTTCCGCCTGTTCGTCCTCCTCCTCCGGCGGGAAGAACATCCGCCAGAGGAAGATGAGCGCGAACAGCGCGGCGAGCGACGCTCCGATGCCCGTCGGCTGCTGCAGGAAGTAGCTGACGTACCCGCCGTACGGGATGCGGTACTCGACCGAGCCGTGCACCCAGCCCGGTTTGATGGTCCAGACGTCAGCGGAGTCGTTCGCGTCACCCTTGGTGCGGATCCCGAACTGGGTGACCTCGACGACCCGGTGGGTGACCAGCCCGCCCTCGTCGGTCGGCGAGTGCTGGAAGGTGATGATCTCGCCAGGTTTGAGCTGACCCTTGGCAGGCCGATCGATGACGAGGTCGCCTGGTACCAACTCTCGGGACATCGAGCCTGTGTGGATGATGTAGGCGCGATAGCCCTCGTGCCACAGCATCGCAGCGGTACCGACAACGCCCAGTACCAGCAGGGTGATCAGGGTGATCACGACGCGCCGTGCGGTGACTACCCGTACGCCGGGAGCGCGGCGCCGGGCCCGCGCTGCGGGTTCCGCGAACGACGACAGCAGGTGGGACAGGTCGCCCTGCCCCACCTGCTGCTCGTCGAGACTCATGTAGTGATACCGGTTGCCCTACTGATCAGGGACGCTGTCCGTGCTGCGTCGCGACCAGGTGGTAGGGAAGCGGGCTCGCCGGCAGGATCGACGCGTTCTGGTCATTGTTGCCAGCGATCGAGGCAATACCGAACGTCACGCTGACGCTGCCGGAGGCGGCGTTGCCAAGGTTGGCGGCGACCAAGATGGCACCAGGAACGCCGCAGTAGGGCACGGCGTGGTCCGACGGGCTACTCGCGACCTGCGAACTGCCACCGTCGCCATCGGCGTTGACCCCGCATTCGCTGCTCGTCGACGCGCCGACGTGCGGCGTGTTGGTACTGTCCGCAAAGGACAGGTTCCCCGACTGGAACACCGGGTTCGCACCAGTGTCGTTGGCGGCCACCGCGAAGTAGCCGTAACGACCCAGGCCGCCGCAGTTGGCGGTGGTGTCGTGGTTCACGCACGTATTGGCGTCCAGACCGCCTCCGGTGGCGTACTTACCGCCGGTAAAGAAGTTGTAGGCGCGGCTCGTGGTGTCGAACGTCAGCCAGAGGTCGACGGTGTTCCCGGGGCTGACCGAGACCGCGTAGTTGACCGGCTTGGTCTGGTTCGC
The DNA here is from genome assembly GCF_027247405.1 of Jatrophihabitans cynanchi. NCBI lineage: Bacteria > Bacillati > Actinomycetota > Actinomycetes > Jatrophihabitantales > Jatrophihabitantaceae > Jatrophihabitans > Jatrophihabitans cynanchi. Next base: position 3,297,412 of record NZ_CP097463.1, read on the forward strand.
TCCGGGCATCATGTCCTGGAAGTTCAGGTTCATCGACGATGTGTTGCTGAGCGTCAGGTGGCCGCCCTGGGCCGTGATGTTGCCGTCCTTCGAACTCGTGAAGTACGCGCCGGTGGTCTCGACGGCCGTGGCGACCAGTGCGACCGAGGCGCACGTCGCACCGATGAAGCCGGCCAGGCGCAAGGCTTTTCCTTTTCGCATGTGTTACCCCCTCCTGTGGGTTGGCCACCACCCCCACGGACGTGGCCAAGCTCTTAGGCTCGTCGTGAGCAAGGCGTTACGGCATCGCCAGAATCGATGGTTCGCAGCTCATCAGAATTGACGAGGCGCCCGGCGCGCTGTCCCGAGCACCCTGTTCAGGTGGATCGCAGGCTCGTATCGGGGGCGATCGCTGCGATCGCGGCCGTCGGCCTGGGGGTCGGCGGCTCGACGTCCGCCGCGTTCAACGACTTCAGCGACGTGCCCGGGAACCAGACCGCCGCGGGCACCCTCCAGCTCGACCTGACTCCCGGCGCATCGGGCTCGGTTGTGGTGTCCCTGGGCCGGCTGATGCCCGGCGGGCGCAGCACGCGCGCGGTGTGGGTCGCCGCCAACGACAGCACGTCCTCGATCGATGGCACGCTGTCGCTGCGCTTTCACGATCTGGTCGACACGGCGGCGCCCTGCGACACCAGCCGGGACAAGGCGCGCGCGGTACTTGCCGCGGGAGTCGCCGGCTGCACGGTCACGGATACCACGGTCTCCGGCGTTCCCGAACACGGCAGCCTGTCCAAGGTGCTGACGATGAGCGTGTCGGCCGCGCGGATGCTCGGAGCAGCTTCCTGCTCGGTGCAGTCGCAGGGCACCGCCGTCGCGCTGCCCGAGACCGGGCGCGGAAACCTGGCCATGCTTGCCGCGTCGGCGCAGCAGCTGCCGGTGGCCGAGCGCGACGGTGGCCGGCTGGTACTCGGACCTGGAGAGGGCGTGTGCGTCGCGGTCACTGCCGACTGGCCGGGTGACGAAGCGCCAGGCACGAACGAGCCGGCGGACAACGCGGCACAGGGCGACTCGCTGACCGTGCAGCTGAGCTTCGACCTGACGCAGGTACATTCGTGAGCGCGCACGCCACGACGGTGCCGACCCGTCTGGGTGCCGGCCGCTGGGTGCTGCGTGGCGCGGCCGTCGTCGCTGGCGTCGCCGTCCTCGGCGCGCTCGTCGTCGTGTTGCTGCTGCCCCGCCTCGTCCATGGTGCTGCACTGACCGTACGCAGCGGCAGCATGACGCCCGCCCTGTCGACGGGTGACCTCGTGGTGGTGCGTCCGGTGGACGCGGCCGCGCTGCACGTCGGGGACATCGCCACCTACCGCGAGCAGTCCGGCTCACTCGTCACGCACCGCGTCGTCGCGGTTAACGGATCCGGCACGAACCGCACGTTCACCTTCCGGGGCGACGCGAACGCGTCCGCTGATCCGGAGCCGGTGCCCGCCGCCGCCGTGCAAGGACGAGTCTGGTTCGCCGTCCCGTACCTCGGTACGCTGCGGGCACGGCTCGCCGAGGCGCGTCCGGCCATCGTCGTGGGTGGAGTGCTCGCGCTGGGCGGCTACGCGCTCGTCCAGTTCGGCTCGTACGCGCGTGAGCGGCGGGCAGCCCGATGACCCGGCGGCGGTGGGGATTCGCTGCGTTCGCGGCCGCGTTGTGCTGCCTCGTGCTCGGGGTGCTGCTACCGCCGAGCGCCGACGCGGCAGCCGGCGGGCGGGTGCAGGTCTCGTTGCCCGGGCAGGGCTTTACCGCGCACCCGGGCGGTTCGCTGTTCCAGGTCGGCGGGCTCGCGCCGGGCACCTCGACATCCGCGCTACTGGGCGTGCGCAGCGGCTTCGGCGGCGACACCACGCTGGGCCTGAAGCTGCTGGACGTGCACGACGACGACAACGGGTGCACACCCAGCGAAGCCCTGGTCGACCGTAGTTGCGGCGTGGGTGACGGCGACCTCGGCTCGTCCGTCGTGTTCACGGTGGCGACGTCGGCGAGTCGATCGGGAACCTTCGCCCCGGCGTGGACCGGAACGGTTGCCCAGTTGCAGCGGGGCGCGGCCACCCAGGTGATGCTGGGCGCGCACGAGCAGCGCTGGCTGCGGGTCACCGCGGCGTTGCCGGCGGCCGTGGGCAATGAGATCCAGTCGGACACGTTCGGCTTCCGGCTGCGGGTCGAACTCGCCGCGACAAGCGGCATCGCCGGGGTGAGCGTGGGACCGGGGAGCTCGCACGGCGCGTCCGGTCACGGCGTGGATTCGCTCGCCCTCACCGGCGCCTCGGTCAGCCTGCTGACGGTCGGCGGCGCGCTACTGCTGCTCGCCGGCGTGCTCATCTGGCGCAGCGGTACCCGCCGCGGGGCGTAAGGGCCGCGCCGCGGTTCAGGCGGACGGCGCCGTCATCGACAGGACGTCCAGCACCTCGTCCAGCTTGGCCTCGCTGATCTTGTCCGGCACGTGGCCCCGCTCGATCACGACCTGACGGATCGTCTTGCGCTCCTTGAGTGCCTGCTTGGCGATCTTGGCAGCCTCGTCGTAGCCGACGTAGTGATTCAGCGGCGTCACGATCGACGGCGAGGACTCGGCGAACTCCTTGCAGCGCTCCACGTTCGCCTCGATCCCGGCGACGCAGCGGTCGGCGAACACCCGCGAGACGTTGGTGAGCAGCCGGATCGACTCGAGCACGTTGCGCGCGATCACCGGCAGCATCACGTTCAGCTCGAAGTTGCCGGCCGCGCCGCCGAAGGCCACCGCCGCGTCGTTGCCGACCACCTGCGCCACGACCTGGCAGACCGCCTCGCACAGCACCGGGTTCACCTTGCCGGGCATGATCGAACTGCCCGGCTGCAGATCAGGCAGGAACACCTCGGCCAGGCCGGTGCGCGGCCCGGAACCCATCCAGCGCAGGTCGTTGCTGATCTTGTTCAGCCCGACCGCGATGGTGCGCAGCACGCCGCTCGCCTCGACCAGCGCGTCGCGCGAACCCTGCGCCTCGAAGTGGTTGCGCGCCTCGGTGAGCGGCAGCCCCAGGTCGGCGGCCAGCTTCGCGATCACCTTGGCGGCAAGGCCCACCGGCGCGTTGATGCCGGTGCCGACCGCGGTGCCACCCAGCGGCAGCTCACCGATGCGGGGGAGCGAGTCACGCAGCCGGTCGACCCCGTACCGGACCGCGGCCGCGTACCCGCCGAACTCCTGGCCGAGCGTCACCGGCGTCGCGTCCATCAGGTGGGTTCGCCCGGACTTGACGACGGTCGCGAACTCGGCGGCCTTGGCCTCGAGCGTGCCGGCCAGGTGCTCGAGCGCCGGGATCAGTTCGGCGGTGATCGCCCGGGTAGCAGCAATGTGGATCGCCGCCGGGAACTGGTCGTTCGACGAGAACGGGTCGTTGACGTCGTCGTTCGGGTGCACCGGCGCGCCGAGACGTTCGCCGGCCAGCGTGGCGAGCACCTCGTTGGCATTCATGTTGGACGAGGTGCCGGACCCGGTCTGGAACACGTCGATCGGGAACTCGGCGTCCCAGTCGCCGCGCGCGACCTCGGCCGCCGCATCGTGGATCGCCGCCGCCTTCGCGCCGTCCAGCAGCCCCTCGTCCGCCCGCACCGCCGCCGAGGCGCCCTTGATGGACGCGAGCGCGCCGATCAGTTCGCGCTCGATCGGCTGCCCCGAGATCGGGAAGTTCTCCACCGCCCGCTGCGTCTGCGCACGCCATTTCGCCGCGGCGGGCACCCGGACTTCGCCCATCGAATCGGTCTCGATGCGGTAGTCCTGCTGATCGGTCACGGCGCTCTCCCAGGCTCGGCGATGGTGCGCCTTCAGCCTAGTGACGCGCTCGGTTCCGCCCGCCGTGGCCTTGCTCACCGCTACAGCTGCTGTGGGTACTGCTCCTGGGTTGGCGGGTACTGCGGCTGCTGGTATTGCGGCGGCTGCTGGTACTGCGGCTGCTGCTGGAACACCGGGTCCGGTGTCGTCGGGGGAGGCCCCGGCTGGCCGTAGCCGAGCTCCATCGCGGTCTGCCGGGCCCCGTCGTCCACCGGGACGGCGACCACGGCGGTGCCGTACGCGCAGATCTCGCTCCACGTCTCGCCCAGCTCGGACGTGTCGAAGCGGAACCCCACCACGGCGTTGCCGCCCTTGGCGCGCGCCGCCTCCAGCATTCGGGTCATGGCCTCGTTGCGGCTGTCGGTCAGGTTCTTGGTCATGCCCTGCAGTTCGCCGCCGAACATCGACTTGAAACCGGCGCCCATCTGCGAGAACACGTTGCGGGACCGGACGGTCAGCCCGAACACCTCGCCGCACACGCGCTGGATCTGCCACCCCGACAGTTCGAAGGTCGTGGTCACCAGCATCGGCGTGCTCCTGTCAGTTGCGGTCGAAGTCGACAGCAGAGTATGCCCGCAACTTGCCCAACTGGTGCACCGAATCGACGAGTCGGATCGTGCCCGACTTCGAGCGCATCACGATCGACTCGGTCTGCACCGAATCGGCCAGGTACCGCACGCCGCGCAACAGGTCACCGTCGGTGATCCCGGTTGCGCAGAAAAAGATGTCGTTGCCGCTGACCAGGTCCTCGGTGAGCAGCACCCGGTCCAGGTCGTGGCCGGCGTCGATCGCCTTCTGCCGCTCGTCGTCGTCGTGCGGCCACAGCCTGGCCTGGATCGCGCCACCCATGCAGCGCAGGGCGGCGGCCGCGATGATCCCCTCCGGGGTGCCGCCGATGCCGAGCAGCAGGTCCACGCCGGTGCCCGGGCGGGCCGCGGCGATCGCGCCCGCGACGTCGCCGTCGCTGATGAACTTGATGCGGGCACCGGCCGCGCGGACCTCGTCGACCAGCGCCTGGTGTCGCGGCCGGTCCAGGATGCAGACCGTGACGTCCTCGTTGTGGCCGTTCTTGGCCTTGGCGACGCGACGGATGTTCTCGGCAGTCGGGGCGGTGATGTCGATGACCGCGGCGGCCTCCGTGCCGGCCGCGATCTTCTCCATGTAGAACACCGCGGACGGGTCGAACATCGTGCCGCGCTCGGCGACCGCGATGACGGCGATCGCGCCCGGCATCCCCTTGGCCATCAGCGTGGTGCCGTCGATCGGGTCGACCGCGACGTCGCACAGCGCCCCGGTGCCGTCGCCGACCTCCTCGCCGTTGTAGAGCATCGGCGCGTGGTCCTTCTCGCCCTCGCCGATCACGACCACGCCGCGCATCGAGACGGTGCCGATCAGCGCGCGCATCGCGTCGACGGCCGACCCGTCCCCGCCGATCTTGTCCCCACGCCCGACCCAGCGCCCGGCCGCCATCGCCGCGGCCTCGGTGACCCGCACCAGTTCGAGCGCGAGGTTGCGGTCCGGGGCTTGCTTGGCGACAGCGAGCTCCTGCGGAACGTGCGGGTGCGGCGGGGGTCCGTCTGTCATCGGCGTGATCCTCTCGGCAGGCAGGGACTCATCCTGTCAGACCGCGCCTTCGAGGTCCGTTTCACGTTGTCCTCGCGCACCCACCGCATACGGCGGAGCGAGGACAACGTGCCGGACGCCGACACGCACAACCCGCGGGGGAGGGGCGGATCAGGCGTCCGTGTCGTGCTGCTCGATGGCCGCGTCGAGCCGGGTGCTCGCGGTATCCAGCCACTTCTGGCAGATATCGGCCAGCTGCTCGCCGCGCTCCCACAGGGCGAGCGAGTCCTCCAGGCTCTGCCCGCCGGACTCCAGCTTGGCCACCACCTCGCGCAGCTCGGCGCGGGCCTGCTCGTAGCTCGGCTCGCTCTGTGCGCTGACGCCGTCACTCATTGCGCCGAGGCTGTTACTCATTGCGCCGAGGCTGTCACTCATTGCGCCGAGGCTACGGCCTCGAACTCGCCGCGTGCGACCCGGATGCGCAGCGTGCCGGACGCAGCGGAGGCCTCGCGCAGCACCGTCCCGTCCGGGAGCTGCACCACGGCGTAGCCGCGGTCCAGCGTCGCCTGCGGCGACAGCGCGCGCACCCGAGCCCGCACGTGCACCAGGTCGGCCCCGCCGGCCTCCAGCAGGCCGCGCAGCCGGCGGCGGATCCGTTCGCGGCCCTGCTCGGTCTCGGCCTGCTCGCGCCCCACCCGGGCACGCACCGTGTGGCGCATCCGCTCGGGCAGCCCGGCCATCAGCTCGCGCTCGCGCTCCAGCCGCCGGTGCACGCAGTCCCGCGCTCGCTGCCGCAGCCCGGCCACCTCGCGCAGCTCGTCGGCCAGGTCGGGAACGATCCGCTTGGCGGCGTCGGTCGGGGTGGACGCGGCGAAGTCGGCCACGTGGTCCAGCAATGGGACGTCGCTCTCGTGCCCGATCGCGCTGACGACCGGGGTGCGCGCCGCCGACACCGCCCGCACCAGCGTCTCGTTGCTGAACGGCAGCAGGTCCTCGATGCTGCCGCCACCGCGCGCGATCACGATCACGTCGACTGCGCTGTCGGCGTCCAGCCGCTGCAGCGCCTCGACCACCTCGGTGACGGCCGACGGGCCCTGGGTGGCGACGTTCTCGATGCGGAAGCGCGCCCCCGGCAGCCGGCGGCGGGCGTTCTCGACCACGTCCCGCTCGGCGGCGCTGGCCCGCCCCGTGATCAGGCCGATGGTGCGCGGCAGGAACGGCAGCCGGCGCTTGCGGTCGGCCGCGAACAACCCCTCGGCGGCCAGGAGTTTGCGCAGCTGCTCCAGCCGGGCCAGCAGCTGGCCCAGCCCCACCTGCCGGATCTCGCTCGCCCGCAGGCTCAGCGTGCCGCGCTCGATCCAGAAGTCCGGACGCGCGTGCACCACGACCCGTGACCCCTCGGCGACCTCGTCGCCGAGCACGCCCCGGGGGCAGGTCACCGACAGCGAGATGTTCGCGTCCGGGTCCCGCAGGGTGAGGAACTGGGTGGGCATGCCGGGACGGCGGGTCAGCTGCGCGATCTGCCCGTCGACCCAGATCTCACCCAGCCGGTTGACCCACTCGCCGATCTTCAGCGCGACGACGCGCACCGGCCAGGGCGATTCGGCCGTGGTCTGCGCGGGCACGGCTTACTCGTCGCCGACCGTGTCGAAGCGCGACGGCTTGGTGTTGCGCGGCTTGCGGACCGTCTTGCGCGGGTACGGCTTCGGTGCGTCGGCGAGGTCGGTGACGCCGGCGAGGGGCGCGTTGTCGGCAGCCGGGCCGGCGTCCCCGGACGAGGCCACCGCCTCGGCGGCCACGGCCTTCGCGATCACAGCCGCGTCGGCCGGCGGGACCTGGTCCTGAGCCGGGGCGGCGGCGTCCACGGGTCCGTCGAACGTGGCCCACGGTGGCGGCTCGTCGGTGGTCGGGCGGCGGTTGAGCAGGTCGTCCCCGCGGGCTGCGAGCATCGCGTACCGCTGCTGGGCGCGCAGCGAGACCTGCAGCGCGGTGCTGATCGCCAGCATCGGCAACTCGATCGCGCGATCGGGGAGGTGACGGGCCTGCTCGGCCGCCTCGGCGGCCAGGCCGAGCGCGGCGCGGAGGGGGGTGGGCAGCTGCGGCATGACACCAGCCTGCCTCATGCGGGCGATCCGTACCATGTCAGGTATGACCTCCACACAGCCGCGTTCTGCCGGGTCGGGAGGTGCGTCGGGCGTCACCGACGCGCCGCGGGGGAGAGTCCTGCTGGCCCGGCCACGTGGGTACTGCGCGGGGGTGGATCGGGCGGTGCAGACCGTCGAGCACGCGCTGGAGCACTACGGTGCGCCGGTGTACGTGCGCAAGCAGATCGTGCACAACCTGCACGTGGTTCGTGCGCTCGAGGCCCGTGGCGCGATCTTCGTCGAGGAGAACGACGAGGTGCCGGAGGGCTCGATCGTGGTGTTCTCCGCGCACGGCGTGGCGCCCGAGGTGCACGCGCAGGCGGCCGAACGCGGCCTGAAGACGATCGACGCGACCTGCCCGCTGGTCACCAAGGTGCACCACGAGGTCCGCCGGTTCGCCGAAGCCGGTTACGACATCCTGCTCATCGGCCACGACGGCCACGAGGAGGTCGTCGGCACCAGCGGCGAGGCACCCGAGCGGGTGACGCTGGTCGACGGGCCGGACGACGTGGCGAACGTGGTGGTGCGCGACCCGGCGAAGGTGGTCTGGCTCTCGCAGACGACGCTGTCGGTCGACGAGACGATGCAGACCGTGAACGCGCTGCGCGAGCGCTTCCCGCTACTGCAGTCGCCGCCGTCGGACGACATCTGTTACGCCACGCAGAACCGGCAGGCGGCGGTGAAGACGATCGCGCCGCAGGTCGAGTTGTTCCTCGTGGTCGGCTCGGCGAACTCGTCCAACTCGGTGCGCATGGTCGAGGTGGCCGCGTCCTGTGGTGCCGGGGCCGCGCACCTGGTCGAGAACGCCGCGGCGATCGACGAGTCGTGGTTGGACGGCGTGCGCACGATCGGGCTCTCGTCCGGGGCGTCCGTCCCGGAGATCCTGGTGCGCGAGGTGGTGCAGTGGCTGGACGAGCACGGCTTCGGCGACGTGCAGGAGGTCAGCCACACCGAGGAGCGGTTGACGTTCGCGCTGCCCCGTGAGCTGCGCCGCGAACTGCAGGCAAAGCCCGCGCCGTCTGACTGACCGGCTGACCGGGGGAGCGCGGCGCGTCAGCGGCGGACGATGAGCCGGATGCCGGCGATGATCAGCACCGCCGCGGTGGCGGCGGCGATCGCGGGGAACCCGTACACCAGCCAGTTCGACGCGGCGTCGTACAGCGCGCGCCGGTCGTGCAGCCCGCCCGAGCGCAGGTACACCATCGCCCCGGACGCGACCGAGTAGACGATCGGCGGGGCGATGACCACAGTGAACATGTCGGCGCGGCGCACCAGCAGGATCGCGATGATCGAGGCCGCCACCACGCCGATGTTGAACCCGCCGCGGACCTGGGCGCCGCTGATCGTGTCGATCACGCCGCCGATCGCAGCGATCGCCAGCAGCACCAGCAGTGCCCCCCACCACGGCAGGCCGCGCTCGCGCGGGCGGGCGCGGGGGTCGAGCCAGGGCGGCGGCTCGGTGGATGCCGTGGCGGTGGGCGCCGCATAGCGGCCCGAGCGCGGCTCGGCCGGATAGCGCCCCCCGTGCTCGGCAGGCGCCGGGTAGTGGACACCGCGATCACCGGGCGCGTCGTACCGCTCGGCGCGGGTGGCACCCTGGCTGCCCGACTGGACCGACCGCGCGGGTCCCCAGCCGTGGTCGTCGCCCTGGTCGCCGCCACGCGCACCGTACGGCGCGTTCGCCAAGATCGGACCCCTTTGCGTCGGTGCGCGACCGAGCGGTGTTCCGGGCTGCGGCGCGCTGTGTGCTCCCGGACACGCTACCCGGAGCAGCTGTGCCGACGCTGCATCCGTGGCCCGCCCGGCGGCGGTTCCTCAGCTTCACTCGCCGCGTGCCGGGACCGTGCTGCCGGACGGTCGCAGCTCGACGACCCGCTCGGACGCGCCGTTCCCGGGCGTGGGTGAACGCGGCTGCACGTCGACCAGCGGGCGCAGTTCCGGCAGCTCGTCGTGCGGGGAGACCACCTCCAGGTCGCGCAGTTGCCGGGCCTTGCTGAGCACCCGCCGCTCCAGCGAACCGACCGTGTCGTTGTACGCGGACACCGCGTTGCCCAGGCTGCGGCCGAGCTTGTCGACGTGCCCGGCCATGGTGCTCAGCCGCTGATACAGCTCGCGGCCCAGTTCGTGCACCTGCTGGGCGTTGCTGGCGAGCGCGTGCTGGCGCCAGGTGTATGCGACCGTGCGCAGCAACGCGACCAGCGTCGACGGCGTCGCGAGCACAACGTTCCGGGCGCACGCGTACTCCAGCAGTGTCGCGTCGTGCTGCAGTGCGGCGTCCAGGAACGCGTCGGCGGGGACGAAGCAGACCACGAACTCCGGCGTCGGGGTGAACCGCTCCCAGTACGCCTTCGCCGACAGCAGCGACACGTGCGTGCGCAGGTGCCTGGCGTGCGCGGCGAAGCGGGCGTCACGGGTCGCTTCGTCGGGGGCCTGCATCGCCTCGAGGTACGCGCTGAAGGCCACCTTGGCATCGACCACCACCTGCTTGCCACCGGCCAGGTGCACCACCAGGTCCGGGCGCTGGGTGCGCCCGTCGCCGTCGGTACTGCTCAGCTGGGTGGTGAAGTCGACGTGCTCGGTCAACCCGACCGCCTCGACCACCCGCTCCAACTGCATCTCGCCCCACCGCCCGCGCACCTGCGGTGCCCGCAGCGCGGTGACCAGCTGTGCCGTCTCGGTGCGTAGTTGCTCGGACGTCGCGCTCATCGCCCGCACCTGCTCGCGCAGGGCCGTGTCCGAGATCGCGCGGCCGCGCTGCACCTCGTCCAACTGTTCCTGCACCCGGCCGAGCGAGTCGCGCAGCGGAGTGACGAGCGCGGCCAGGTTGCCGTTGCCCATCAGCAACTGTTCACGATGGGCGGTGGCGGCGCGCTCGGCCTCGATCCCGGCGCGCAGTGCGGCCTGCTCGTTCAAGGCGGCGTGCAGCGCGCGTTCGCCCCGGCGCACGGCCAGCAACCAGCCGATGGCCAGCCCGGCGGCCAGGGTCAGCAGCGCGATGAGTAGCTCCATGCGGACAGGCAAGCAGCAAGGTCCGACAATTCCTGGCCGCGGCCAGCGGCTGTCCGCGCGGGCATCGCCGCTTACGTAGACTCGGCCGTCGTGAGCACCTCGCGAGACTGCTGCCCCGGATGAGCCTCACCATCGGCATCGTCGGGCTGCCCAACGTCGGCAAGTCCACGCTGTTCAACGCGCTGACCAAGAACGACGTCCTGGCGGCGAACTACCCGTTCGCCACGATCGACCCGAACGTGGGTGTCGTCGGCGTCCCCGATCCCCGACTGGCCGAGCTGTCGCGCATCTTCGGTTCGGCCCGGATCGTCCCGGCGACGGTGTCGTTCGTCGACATCGCCGGGATCGTCAAGGGCGCCTCCGAGGGAGCCGGGCTCGGCAACAAGTTCCTGGCCAACATCCGCGAGGCCGACGCGATCTGCCAGGTCATCCGCGCGTTCAGCGATCCGGACGTCGTGCACGTCGACGGCAAGGTCTCGCCCAAGGACGACATCGAGATCATCGAGACCGAGCTGATCCTCGCCGACCTGCAGACCATCGAGAAGGCCTTGCCACGACTGCACAAGGAAGCACGCCTGGACAAGGGGAAGGTCGCGGTCGTCGCTGCCGTCGAGGCCGCGCAGCAGGTGCTCGAGGGCGGCCGGACGATCTTCGGAGCCGGGCTGGACCGCGAGCCGCTGCGCGAGTTGCAGCTGATGACCGCCAAGCCGTTCCTGTACGTGTTCAACGTAGATCCGGACGAGATCTCCAACGCCGCGTTCACCGACGAGATGCGCGCCCTGGTCGCGCCGGCCGAGGCGATCTTCCTGGACGCGAAGACCGAGGCCGAGCTGATCGAACTCGATCCGGACGAGGCGCTCGAGCTGCTGCAGTCGATGGGTCAGGAGGAGTCCGGCATCGACCTGCTCGCCCGCGTGGGATTCGCGACGCTCGGGCTGCAGACCTACTTGACGGCCGGCCCGAAGGAGGCGCGGGCCTGGACGATCCCGGTCGGCGCCACCGCGCCGCAGGCAGCCGGGGTGATCCACACCGACTTCGAGCGCGGCTTCATCAAGGCCGAGGTGGTCTCCTACGCCGACCTCGTCGCCGCCGGCTCGATGGCCGAGGCGAAGGCGCGCGGCAAGGTGCGCATCGAGGGCAAGGACTACGTCATGGCCGACGGCGACGTGGTGGAGTTCCGCTTCAACGTGTGACTGAGCTCAAGAACCCAGCAAATACGGGACCTAGAGACTCCCAGCAGTGGCGGCGCCTGGCCTTGCGCGGGACGATGACCCGCGGGCAGGAGTGCGCCAATCCGCGCCGATCAGAGCCCTGAGCCGGGCGGCGAACTCAGGCCAGCGACAGGAACAGTTTCTGCATCTTGTCGCTGTCGACGCTGTCCACGCCGCCGCTGTCGATCAGACACTGCTTGAGGCCGGTAGCGACGATCGCGAAGCCGGCACGATCGAGCGCCCGGCTGACCGCGGCGACTTGCGTCACGATCTCCTCGCAGTCCCTGCCGTCGTCGATCATCTTCAACACGCCGCCGATCTGGCCCTGCGCGCGCCGCAACCGCTTGACGATCGCGTCCATGCTCTCGCGTGGCAGTTCGACCATGCCCGCTCCTCTGCTGAAGTGATGTGCCAGTATACCCAGGCGGGTATCAGGTTCCCCCAGTCGTCCGGCGGGGTGCCGCCGGCCGTCAGCCCGCTTGCGCCGCGACCTGTGCGCGAACCTCGTCCATGTCGAGTGCGCGCACGGCGGAGATCACTTCGGCCAGCGCGCTCGCCGGAAGTGCGCCAGGCTGGGAAAAGACGAGGATCCCCTCGCGGAAGGCCATCAGCGTCGGGATCGACTGGATGCCCGCGGCGGCGGCGAGGGAGCGCTCCGCCTCGGTGTCGACCTTGCCGAAGACGATGTCCGGGTGCTCGTCGGAGGCCTTCTCGAAGACGGGTGCGAACATCCGGCACGGGCCGCACCAGGATGCCCAGAAGTCGACGAGCACGATGTCGTTCTCCTTCAGGACGTCCTCGAAACCGGCCGCACTCAACGTGGTGGTGGACATGAGCTCTCCTGTCGTTGCTATACCAGTGGGGGTATAACGAGCGACGGCCGGATTCGATTCCCGGTGAGTTCGCCGGCGATGGCAGCCGCCATTTGATATACCCATAGGGGTATGGGTACGCTGGCGAACGCGACCCGCGGAGAGCGGCTCGTCCCCGACCTGCCGAGGAGAAGCGTTGACCACCATTGCCTCCCGCCGGAACCCTCCACCGGCCCCCGAGCAGCACGCACCTGGCTGGCTCGCCCGCCTGGGCGCCTGGTCCGGGACGCATCTGCGCGTCGTCCTGATCGGCTGGCTGCTCGTGCTCGTCGCGTTCGGCGCATTCGCCCCGCAGGTCGAGTCGGCGCTGTCCGGCGCGGGCTGGCAGGACAGCGGCAGCCAGTCGGTGAAGGCGCGCGAGCTGATCGCCAATCAGTTCAGCGGCCTGAACTCGACCGCATTGCAGGTCGTCGTCCACGACAGCGCCGGCGCGATCGCGTCCGATCCGGTTGCCCGGCAGGCGGTCGACCGGGCGAGCGCGTTGCTGCAGGCCGATCCCCGGGTGAGTACGGTGCTCCCACCGCAGCCGGGGGTGAGCATCTCGCAGGACGGGCGTACCGCGATCATCCAAGGCGGGGCGAAGGCCGACCCGAACGAGATGGTGCGCGCAGCCGACGAGCTCTCCAAGCCGATCACGGCGCTGTCGAGGAAGAACGTGTCGGTGAACCTGACCGGTTCGAGCGCGCTCTGGGCGAACTTCAACCAGGTCAACCACTCGGCGATGATCAAGTCCGAGGTGCTGTCCTGGCCGGTGACGATGCTGGTGCTGGTGCTCGCGTTCGGCAGCCTGGTGGCGGCCGGGCTGCCGCTCATGCTGACGCTCGTCGGGCTGCTCACCGCCGCCGGTGCCCTGGTCCTGTCCACGCACATCGCTCCGGTCAGCATCTGGGCGATGAACTTCGCGATGATGTTCGCGCTGGCCCTGGGCATCGACTACGCACTGTTCATCGTCGTCCGCTTCCGAGCCGCACTCAAACGTCGTGCTGACCAGACCGATCGCCGACAGGCTGCGATCGAGGCCGTCGCCGAAACCATGGGGACGGCGGGCAAGGCGGTCGCGTTCAGCGGCCTCACCGTGCTCGTGTCACTCTCGACCGTGCTGCTGGTACCGAGTCCTGCGTTCCGCAGCATGGCCCTGGGCATCATGCTGTCGGTCGTCGCCGTGCTGGCCGCCACCCTCACCCTGCTGCCGGCCGTCCTCGGCCGACTGGGCCGTCGCGTCGACTCCGGCCGCATCCGGCTTCCCGGGGCCCTGGACCGTGCCGAGCGGCGGGCCGAGCGGCGCGCGGCAGCCGCGGCGGCGTCCGCTACCGGTGCGGGCGTCGAGGGCGCCGGCCACGCCGCGCACCCGCACCACACCGTCGTCGGGCTGGAGCGGCTGCTGCACCACTGGGGTGCGCTGCTTCATCGGCGTCCATGGATCGCGGGCGGCCTGGTGCTGGTGGTGATCGGGATCCTGGCCTGGCCCGTCCTGTCCCTGCGTACCGGCATGCCCAGCATCGCGATCATTCCGCAGAGCCAGACGGCGCGCGCCGGCTACAACCAGGTGGTCGACGCCTTCGGACCGGGCGCGCCGGGCACGCTCTCGGTCGTCACACCGGCGACCGAGCAGACGGCGGCGCTGCAGCTGCTCCGCAGCGATCGCGGAATCGCGGCGGCCGTTCCCGCCGGATCGTCGAACGGCTGGACGATGACGCTGGCGATCCCCACCACGGACGCCTCGGCCCCCGCCACCGGATCGACCATCGACCGGCTGCGTTCGCAACTGCCCTCGGGCACCCTCGTCGGCGGGGCCGCCGCGGAGAACCACGACCTGGAGCAGGTGCTCTCGAGCCGGACGCCACTGGTGTTCGGGTTGCTCATCGGCCTGGGATTCCTGCTGCTGCTCGTGGCACTCGGGAGCCCGCTGATCGCCTTCGTCGGCGTGGTCACCAACCTGGCCTCGATAGCGGGCGCGTTCGGCGTGGCCAAGCTCGTCTTCCAAGACGGTCACCTGTCAGGGCTGCTCGGCTTCGAGCCGCAGGGCTTCGTCGACGCGTGGGCTCCGCTGTTCTTCGGTGCGATGCTCTCGGGCGTGGCGATGGACTACACGCTGTTCCTGCTCTCGGCCGCCCGGGAACACTACGACCTCACCGGCGACCCGCAGCACGCCATGAGGATGGCGCTGCGAACCTCCGGACGGGTGGTCGTCGCCGCGGCCGGCGTCATGGTGGCGGTGTTCATGACGTTCGCCCTGTCCGGCCCCCTGGCGCCGAAGGAGATGGGCATCATCCTCGCGGTCGCGGTGTTCCTCGACGCGCTGCTGATCCGGATGATCCTGCTACCGGTCGTGCTCCGGCTCACCGGGCACGGCGCGTGGCACCAGCCGAAGTGGCTGGGCCGGATCCTGCCCCGCGTCCGTTTCTCCCACTGACCATCTACGGCACTACCTGAAGGGAACCGACCATGTCCGACTACACCTTCGGCGTCACCCTCGACGCCGGATTCACCGATACCGTGCAGCGCACCCGCGCGGCACTGGCCGAACAGGGCTTCGGCGTGCTCACCGAGATCGACGTCGCCGCCACCATGAAGGCCAAGCTCGGCCTCGACATGAGCGCCCACCTGATCCTCGGTGCGTGCAACCCGCCGCTGGCCCACCGCGCCCTCGAACTCGAGCCCGCGATCGGCGCGCTGCTGCCGTGCAACGTCGTCGTGCGCACCCTGGACGACTCGCACACCCGCGTGGAGGCGATGAACCCCGGTGTAATGGTCGAGGCGACCGGCAACCAGGACCTCGCCGACGTTGCCGAGCAGGCCGGCACGCGCCTGGCGGCAGCCCTGGATGCGCTGGCCGCCCCGGACGACGCGGCACAGGGGGACGCCACGTGAGCGGGGAGCTGCGCGTGCGCCACGTCGACGGCGACCGGTTCACCGTCGACGTGCGCGGGCACCGCGTCACCGTCGATCAGCCGGTGGGGGACGGCGGGACGGACACCGCGCCCACGCCCACCGAGCTGTTCGTCGCCGGACTGGCCAGCTGCGTGGCGTTCTATGCCCGGCGCTACCTCGTCCGGCACGAACTCGACGCGAGCGGCCTGGAAGTCACGGCCAGGTACGCGGTCGGCGGCCGTCCGGCACGCGTCAGCGAGCTCGCCGTCCACATCACCCCGCCCGCAGCCCTGCCCGCAGACAGGCGCGATGCGTTCCTCGCCGTCGCCTCGCACTGCACCGTCCACAACACCCTGCACGAGCCACCCGCCGTCGACATCGTCCTCGACAGCTAGAGCCGCTGGTACCTGCCGAGGACAGTGCGTATCGGACGGCGAAGCGGCGGACGTTTCACGACAGCACCCGGGGCAGCGATCCGCGCGTCACGTCGTCACGGGGGTCACGTCGTCACGGCGCCGCGAGCGGGTCCGACGGCGTGAGCGGATCGGCGAAGCCGGGCACCCATTGCATGGCGATCGCCCGGGCGCGCACGGTGCATCCCAACTGGGCGAGGATGTTCATCCAGCCGCCGCACACGCGCGCGACGAGCATGTGCTCGGCGGGAAGGTTCAGCTGCCGTCCGGTCTGCTTGTAGGCGTTGCTCTGCAGGTTGGCCACGCGCGCTCCCTGCGCGGCGATCCACTCGCGGTCCGCGTGGAACTCCGCCACCCGCAGCGGGTCGGCGAGCGCGCCCAGCCAGCGCAGCACGTCCTGCGCGGTCACGTTGCCGGTGACGAAGCGTTCCGCGCGCATCAGCTCCATCATCGGCTCGGCGTCGCGGTCGGCGGCGAAACGCAGGATGCGGCCGAGTACGCGCGGCAGCCCGTTCGGCAGCACGGCCACCGCGCCGAAGTCGATCACGGCGACCCGCCCGTCGTCCTGGACCAGGAAGTTGCCGGGGTGCGGGTCGGCGTGCAGCAGACCGATCCGGGCGGGCGAGGAGAACATCAACCGGATGACGATGTCGGCGATCCGGTCGCGATCGGCTTGCTCGGCGGCAGTCACCTCGCGTTGCTGGATCAGCTTCGACAGCGCGACGCCGTCGATCCACTCGGACACGATCACCTTCGGCGCCGAGGCGAGCACGCGCGGCACCCGGATCTCGCGGTCATCGGCGAACTCGGCGGCGAACCGGCGTTGGTGCTCGGCCTCGGAGCGGTAGTCCAGCTCCTCGATCATGCGGTCGCGGACCTCGTGGATCAGTTCCCGTGCCTCGAGCCCCGGCACGACGAGGTTGAACAGTCGGGAGAATCGCTCCATCGCCTTCAGGTCGGCCTGCAACGCGACGTCCGCGCCGGGGTACTGCACCTTGACCGCTACGGATCGCCCGTCGTGCCACGTGCCGCGGTGGACCTGACCGATGCTGGCCGCGGCCGCGGGCACGTCGTCGAACTCGCGGAAGTGCTTGCGCCAGTTGCGCCCGAACTGGTCGTCCAGCACGCGGTGCACCCGCTCGGCGGGCAGCGCCGGCCCCTGCGCCTGCAGCTTGGTCAGCGCGCGCTGGTACGGCTCGGCCAGCTCGGCCGGGATCATCGCCTCGTAGACGGACAGCGCCTGGCCGAGCTTCATCGCGCCACCCTTGAGCTCGCCGAGCACCGCGAACATGTGCTCGGCGTTGCGCTCCAGCGTGGCCGCAGTGATCTCCTCGGCGTTGCCGCCGGCCAGCCGCCTGCCCCATCCCGCCGCGGCCCGCCCGGCGAAGCCGAGCGGCAGCGCGGCCAGCCGAGCCGAGCGCACCGCGGCCCGCTGCGGAATGTCGCGGGACGGTTTGTCAGGCATCCTCGTCCTCCCGCCGCTCAGTGTCCGGCATCGACTGCGGCCGCTGCGGGCGCCCGGAGCAACGTCCGGTACAGGTGGTGCAGCATCGCGGCGAACGCCAGCACCCAGGCGCCCAGCGCGACCCAGCTCTCGTTCGCGCCGATCGCCTTGACGATCGGCAGGTGATCGGCCTGGCCGAGGTAGTGCCCGCCCACGCCGTACATGCCGAGCGGGAAGACGATGCTCCACAGCGGCGCCTCGTACCGCAGCGGGATGCGATGCACCAGGTGCCGCCACACGCCGGCTGCGACCAGGGGCGGGATCAGCCAGCTGCCGAACGTCCAGAACACCACCGAGGCGCCGGCGATCAGGCCGCGCGTCGCCGCCACCATCGGTGCGTCGGCCATCTGCACGATCCGCGCGCCCGCCACCACGGTGATCGCGGTGGCGCCCATCGACACCCAGTACGGCGGCGTCAGATCAGCCGGACGCAGCGGGTAGAGCAGCATGCGGGCCGCGACGAAGATCCCGGCCGCGGCGTACAGGAACACGCCGACCGACCACGAGAACACCGCGAGCAACGCCAGCTCGCGACGCCCGATCGTGACGGCCGGTTCGAGCGCGGCCGCGAGCACCGCGATCGACTGGCTGGCGACCACCCAGATGAACCAGGTGCCGTTCGCGAACTGCACGACGGGACGTCCGGCGTATCCCAGGACGGCGGTCCACGGGATCACGTAGCCGAACAACAGCCAGGCCAGCCAGCCGCCGGCGAGCAGGACGAGCGCGACCACGTGGTGCTGGTCGGCGGCCAGCCGGGTGCCCAGCACGTCGGTGGCGGCGACGAAGGTGAAGTAGCCGAACGCGCGCGCCGGCTCGGCGAGATCCTCGGCCACGGCCGCCCGGAACCGGATCAGCCGCCAGCTGTAGAGCGTGACCAGCACGACGTACTCGACGCCGGCCAGCCACAGCAGCGCCACCGACACCGCGTACGCATGGTGATTCAGCATCGCGATCGAGACGATGCCGGTGGCCATCACCATCGCGAAGTAGCCCGGGTTCAACGTCCGGACGGCATCGCGTACCCGGCTGGACAACAACTCGACATCCTCCGCGCGCAGCGATGATCGGCTGCCGCGACCCTAACGGCTCGGAGCGGGTTACCGCATCAGCCGCGCACGCGGGCGAGCACCAGCCCGATCGGGATGCTGACCAGCACGATCACGATCAGTGCGCGGTAACCGCGCAGCAGCCAGCCGGGGCGAGCGCCGGCGGTGCCGGTGAGCAGCAGCGCCAGGGCGAGGACGAGCAGCACCCCGCCCACGTCGGTGAGCCAGACGATCCCGGCGATCGTCCCCGCGATGACGGCGGCGTTGCCGACGTTCCAGGCGGCGAACTCGACCGCGAGCACTGCCGTGGACGGGGGCGCGCCGGCCAACCAGGCCTGCCCGGCGCCCAGGGCGAGCTGTCCGACCCCGCCGACAAGCACCAGGTAGGCGACCGCCCACAGCGCGTGCTCGGTCGGCGCGTGCGCGGTCGCGGCGGCGACGACCCCGCCCCCGACGACGCATGCCGCGCCGACCGTTGCGAACGGCAGCGCCGCCCGCAACCTGGGTTGGGACAGGGCGGCTGCGGTCATAGATCCGAGTCTATTCGTGTAAACCGTCAGGCCGCGCAGCGGTGGTCGTCGGAGCCGTCCCGCGCGCCATAGACTGGACCGAATCCACACGAACGAGATGGGGTACCGCTGTGCCTACGCGCAACGACCTGCGCAACGTGGCCATCGTGGCGCACGTCGACCACGGCAAGACCACGCTGGTGGACGCCATGCTCTGGCAGTCCGGCGCGTTCACGGCGCATCAGGCCGACACCGGTGACGTCGCCGAGCGGGTGATGGACTCCAACGACCTCGAGCGCGAGAAGGGCATCACCATCCTCGCGAAGAACACCGCGGTCGAGCACACCACCTCCTCCGGCGAGCGGGTGACCATCAACATCATCGACACCCCCGGCCACGCCGACTTCGGCGGTGAGGTCGAACGCGGCCTGTCGATGGTCGACGGCGTCGTGCTGCTCGTCGATGCGTCCGAAGGTCCCTTGCCGCAAACGCGATTCGTGCTGCGCAAGGCGCTCGCGGCGAAGCTGCCGGTGATCCTGCTGATCAACAAGGTGGACCGCCCGGACTCGCGGATCGCCGAGGTCGTCGACGAGACCTACGAGCTGTTCCTCGACCTGGACGCGACCGAGGAGCAGATCGACTTCCCGATCGTGTACGCCTCGGCCAAGGCCGGCCGTGCCTCGATGACCAGGCCCGAGAACGGCACGATGCCCGACTCGCCGAACCTCGAACCGTTCTTCCAGACACTGCTGGACACCATGCCACCGCCGTTCTACGACGAGGCCGCCTCGCTGCAGGCACACGTGACGAACCTGGACGCCTCGCCGTACCTGGGCCGGCTGGCGCTGTGCCGCGTCCACAACGGGACGATCCGCAAGGGCCAGCAGGTCGCATGGTGCCGGGCGGACGGCTCGGTGCAGCGGGTCAAGGTGACCGAGCTGTTGCTGACGCGCGCGCTGGAGCGCTACCCCGCCGAACAGGCCGGCCCGGGCGACATCATCGCGATCGCGGGTATCCCGGAGATCACCATCGGCGAGACGCTGGCCGATCCCGACGACCCACGCCCGCTGCCCGTGATCACCATCGACGAGCCGTCGATCTCGATGACGATCGGCATCAACACCTCGCCGCTGGCGGGCCAGTCGGGTAGCAAACTGACCGCGCGTCAGGTGCTGAACCGGCTCGAGGCGGAGCTCGTCGGCAACGTCTCGATTCGCGTGCTCCCGACCGAGCGGCCGGACACCTGGGAGGTGCAGGGCCGCGGGGAACTGCAGCTCGCGATCCTCGTCGAGATCATGCGGCGCGAGGGGTTCGAGATCACGGTCGGCAAGCCGCAGGTGGTCACCCGGACGGTCGACGGCAAGCTGCACGAGCCGATGGAGCGGATGACGATCGACGCGCCGACCGAATACCAGGGCGTCGTGATCCAGTTGCTGGCGCTGCGCAAGGGCCGGCTGGAGCAGATGGTCGACCACGGCACCGGCTGGATCCGGATGGAGTACCTGGTGCCCGCGCGCGGGCTGATCGGGTTCCGCACCGAGTTCCTGACCGAGACGCGCGGCACCGGCCTGCTGCACCACGTGCACGAGGGCTACGAGCCGTGGACCGGCGAGATCCGCACCCGGCCGACCGGCTCGCTGGTGGCCGACCGGCGCGGTGCCACCACCGGGTTCGCGCTGGCCAACCTGCAGGAACGCGGCACGATGTTCGTCGGCCCCGGCGTCGAGGTGTACGAGGGCATGATCGTCGGCGAGAACTCGCGTGCCGACGACATGGACGTCAACCCCACCAAGGAGAAGAAGCTCACCAACATGCGCCAGTCGTCCGGCGACGTGTTGATCCCGCTGATCCCGCACCGGGTGCTCTCGCTGGAGCAGGCACTGGAGTTCTGCCGCGACGACGAGTGTGTCGAGGTGACGCCGGCGAACGTCCGGATCCGCAAGGTGGAGCTGACCGCCGAGGCCCGCGCCAAGGCGCGCTCGCGCAACCGCAAGTGACCTGCACCCGCGAGTGGCGACCCGGCACGTCGAGTGGCGAGGAATGACGCGCCACTCGGCGCCCGAACTCGCCACTCGGCGGATTTCGAGGGCGGCATAGGCTCGACCGCGTGACGCGACTTGGCGGCGAGCGGCTCGTGCAACGCATGCGCGGCTTCGGCACCACGATCTTCGCCGAGATGTCCGCGCTCGCCGTGCAGACGGGCAGCGTGAACCTGGGCCAGGGCTTTCCGGACACCGACGGGCCGGCCGAGTTGCTGCAGGCAGCGGCCGACGCGATCCACGCCGGCCACAACCAGTACCCGCCCGGCCCCGGCATCCCCGAGCTCCGCCACGCCATCGCCGCACACCAGCAGCGCCACTACGGCCTCGACTACGACCCGGACGCCGAGGTGCTGGTCACGGCAGGCGCCACCGAGGCGATCGCCGCGACCGTCACCGCACTGGCCGGACCGGGCGACGAGGTCGTCATGTTCGAGCCGTACTACGACTCCTACGCGGCCACCGTCGCGCTCGGCGGGGCGACCCGCCGCGTGGTCACCCTGCGCCGAGACGGCGGCGGCGTAGCCGGCGGGGGATGGGCGTTCGACCCGGACGAGCTGCGCCGAGCGATCAGCGCGCGAACCAAGGTGATCCTGCTCAACACCCCGCACAACCCCACCGGCAAGGTCTTCACCACCGACGAGCTCGAGATCATCGCCGGACTCGCCCGCGAGCACGACCTGGTGGTCGTCGCCGACGAGGTCTACGAACACCTGACGTTCGACGGACGCCCGCACGTGCCCATCGCGACGCTGCCCGGCATGCGCGAGCGAACCATCACCATCTCCAGCGCCGGCAAGACCTTCAGTGTCACCGGCTGGAAGATCGGCTGGCTCTGCGCGCCGCCGGACCTGCTCACCGCCGCACGCACCGTCAAGCAGTTCCTGACCTACGTGAACGGCGCGCCGTTCCAACCCGCGGTGGCGGCCGCGCTCGGCGGCGACGTCTCGGCCCTCGCCCCGCGGTTGCAGGCGCAGCGCGACCTGCTGTGCGAGGGGCTCTGGCAACTGGGTTACGACGTCATCACCCCGCAGGCGACCTACTTCGCGACCGTCGACGTCGGCCGGGACGCCGTGGCGTTCTGCCGCGAACTGCCGGTTCGAGCCGGCGTGGTCGCGATCCCGAGCAGCGCCTTCTACGACTCGGACGCCGGCGACCGATATGTCCGGTTCGCCTTCTGCAAGCGGCCGGACGTCCTCAACAACGCCCTGGCGCGGCTCAAGGAGGCTGCCCCGTGAAGGTCGCGGCGATCCAGCACGACATCGCCTGGGAGGACGCCGAAGCGACGCGCGCCCGCCTCGTCCCGCTCATCGCCGAGGCAGCCCGCGACGGCGCCCGGCTCATCGGGCTCGCCGAGATGTTCGCGACCGGCTTCTCGATGCGACCCGAACGCGTCGCCGAGGACGAGGGTGGTCCCAACGAGCAGTTCCTGCGCGAGCAGGCGGCCCGGCACGACGCCTGGCTGGTGGCGTCGATCGCGCAGCGCGGTGCCGACGGCCGCTTCCGGAACAACTGCGTTCTGGCCGCTCCCGACGGCGCGGTGCACCGCTACGCGAAGATCCATCCGTTCAGCTACGCGCACGAGCACGAGCATTACGCCGCCGGCGACCAGTACCTCACCGTCGAGGTCGACGGCCTCCGCGTCACGCCGTTCGTCTGCTACGACCTGCGCTTCGCCGACGAGTTCTGGGCGTGCGCCGAGGTCACCGACCTGTACGTCGTGCCGGCCAACTGGCCCGAGCCCAGACGCGAGCACTGGCGGACGTTGCTGCGTGCCCGCGCGATCGAGAATCAGGCCTTCGTGATGGGCATCAACCGGGTCGGAGCCGCCAAATCCGTCACACATGTGGGCGATTCGGCGATCATCGACCCGATGGGGCGCACGCTCGCCGAGGGCGGTTCCGGGGAGTCGGTGCTGACCGCCGAGGTGGATGCGGCTACCGTGAGCGCCGTGCGTACCGAGTTTGTGTTCCTACCCGACCGTCGGCCGCCCGGAGGCGGTTGACTGCGTCACGGCGAGCCCGGTGGACACCTCACGCCCGCGTATCACCAGTATTAACTATTGGTCACGATCGGGCGTCAGGGCTGGCTGTGGCTTGTTTCCCCAGCAGACTGCGACTTGAGTTGCACGTTGGCCGGTGGACAGATCGTCCCCGGACCATTTCACAGGAGGTCACTCACCAGTGAGAGTCCACAAGGGCAAGGCGGCGCTCGCCTGCGCGACGGTGGCCGCGATCGCCATCAGCGGCTGCTCGAGCAGCGGGGGCGGAAACAAGGGCGGCAAGGGAGCGAGCGGCGGCACGCTGATCTACGGCGAGTCGACGGACTTCCCCGAGAACCTGATGCCGCTCATCGCGGCGGGTAACTCGACCGCGACCGCGAACCTGGAAGTCCGGATGCTGAACGGTCCGTTCCAGATCACGCCGCAGTTCACGTTCCAGGCAGACCCCGACCAGGTCGTGGGCAACCCGACGTCGGAGCTGCAGGGCGGCCAGCAGGTCGTTACCTACAAGCTGAACCCCAAGGCGGTGTGGGACGACGGCACGAAGATCACGGCCGACGACTACATCTACACCTGGAACGCGGAGAAGTCCTCGGACGCCAAGACCGGCGGTTGCGCCGCGCTGCTGAGCACCACCGGCTACGACCAGATCGAGTCGGTCACCGCCGGCTCCGACGACCACGAGGTCGTCGTCAAGTACCAGAAGGGCAAGCCGTTCCCGGACTGGCAGGGCCTGTTCTCGCCGCTGCTGAGCAAGCACGTCTTCGACCAGGGTGACCCGGTGAAGAACTGCAAGTACATCACCGACGGCTGGCCGACCGCCGGCGGCTTCCCGGCCGGTACGACCAACGGCCCCTGGATGCTGGAGAAGTCCAACATCAACGTGAGTGGCAAGAGCTTCACGCTGACCCGCAACCCGAAGTGGTGGGGCACCCCGGCCAAGCTCGACAAGCTGGTCGACGCCTACGTGGGTTCGGACTCGGACACCAACGTCAAGGCGCTGCAGAACCAAGAAGTCAACATGGTGTACCCGCAGCCGCAGCTCGACCTCATCGCGAGCCTGCAGCAGCTCTCCGGCGTGACCACCGAGGTCAACTTCGGTATCGCGTTCGAGCACCTCGACTTCAACATCAAGGACCCGCTGCTCGCGCACAAGGAAGTTCGCCAGGCGATCGCCTACGGCATCGACCGCAAGGCCCTGGTCAACGCCACCGTCGGCAAGTTCTCCGACAAGGCAAGCGTGCTGAACAACCGGCTGCTGATGACGAACCAGAAGGGCTACGAGGACCACGGCGGCGACTACACGTCGCAGAACGTCCAGAAGGCCCAGCAGCTGCTGGAGAGCATCGGTGCCAAGAAGGGCAGCGACGGCTACTACTCGCTCAACGGCAAGCCGCTCGCATTCAAGATCATGACCACGCAGAACAACCCGCTGCGTGACCAGACGATCCAGACGATCGCCAGCCAGCTGAAGGAGGTCGGCATCAAGATCAGCGAGTTCGCGAACCCGGACATCTTCGCCGACACCGACAAGCCGACCTCGCTGGTCTCCGAGGGCTTCCAGATCGCGCTGTTCGCCTGGGTCGGCGGTCCGTCGATCTCGGCCAACAAGTCGATCTACCTGAGCCCGGCCGGTGGTGGCGTGGGCCAGAACTACACCCAGGGCGGCACGCCGGAGATCGATGCCGCACTGAACGCAATGGGCTCGGCCACGAACACGGACGACGAGATCGCCGCCGCGAACAAGGCCGACAGCCTGCTGTGGGACCAGATGTACACCCTGCCGCTGTACCAGAAGCCGACGCTGCTCGCGTTCGACTCGAACTTCACCGGCATCGGTGACAACGCCACCCAGGCGGGTCCGTTGTGGAACTCGGACACGTTCGCCAAGAAGTCCTAGTCCGCCACAGCTAGAGCACGTGGTGCCGGGGCCCGGTCAACATCCGGGCCCCGGCACCAGCCATGCCGGGGCAGGTTTCCCGCGGCGATCCCGCTGGGTAGCAAACTCGGGATGGTGCTCACAGGCGCGCGGCACCACAATTGTCGCGTCGAGTCTTTAGGGGCGAGGTCTCCCGATGCTGATCTTCACAATCCGCCGGCTGGTGAGCAGCTTCTTCGTTCTGCTGGTGGCTTCGTTCATCGTGTTCATGTTCGCCGCGGCGAACTATGACCCGCTCAAGCCGCTGCGCTCGCGGAATCCACCCCCCACGCCGGCCTCGATCGAGCTGTTCAAGCAGCAGCACCATCTGAACCAGCCGATCCTCGGCCGGTACTGGGACTGGCTGCGGCACATGGTCGGCTTCGACGGGAGCTTCCCGTTCGTCAAGTTCAACTTCGGTAACGACCTCGCCAACGCGCCGGTCGCGCACGACCTCGGCCAGCGCCTGGAGATCACCACCCGGATGGTGCTCGGTGCGATCATCCTGGCCGCGATCCTGGCCATCGTGCTGGGCGTCATCTCCGGCGTGCGCCGCGACAAGGCGTTCGACGCCGTCGCCACAGTGCTCACGTTCGTGCTTCTCGCGCTCCCGACGTTCTGGTTCGCGGCCGTACTGAAGGACGGTGCGATCCGGGCCAACAACGCGATCGGCCACCGGGTCTTCTACACGGCGGGCACCGAGACTTTCGGCAGCCCACCGCCCAGTTCGATCTTCTCCTTCAACCAGGACCAGTTGCAGCACATGGTGCTGCCTATCCTCTCGCTCGGCCTGCTCACCGCGTCGGGCTGGATCCGGTACCAGCGCGCGTCGACCATCGACGTCCTGGACGCCGACTACATGCGCCTGGCCCGTGCCAAGGGGGTTCGGTACCGGACGGTGATCCGGCGGCACGGTCTGCGTAACGCGCTCATCCCGCTGGTGACCGTGATGGCGATCGACATCGGCGCGTTGTTCGGTGGGGCCATCATCACCGAGAAGGTCTACGTCTGGCACGGCATGGGTGAGTTCCTCAACCAGGCGATCGGCGCCGAGGACACCTACGCGGTCGCCGGGTGGGTGATGGTCTCGGCGATCTTCGTCGTGATCTTCAACCTGATCGCCGACCTGTTGTACGCCGTACTGGATCCGCGGATCCGGTTGGCGTGATGAGTCGGCACAGGACAGGAGGTAGGAGACCATGACGTCCCAGTCAGAGATGCTGCAGGTCGCCGAGTCGGCCGCACCGCCTCCGGATTCGGAGTTCAGCGGCAAGTCGATCTCGCAGGGCAGGCAGGCGCTCTCGCGCTTCGTGCACAGCCCGGTCTCGATGATCGCGCTGATCTTCTTCCTGCTCGTCGTCGCGGTCGCGTTCATCTGGCCCAGCTTCTACCGGTGGGACTACAACTCGATCGACTCCCGCAAGGACGCGAACGGGCACTACATCGCGCTCTCCCTGCACCCGGGCCAGAAGGGGCACCCGCTCGGCACGGACGGCACCGGGTTCGACCTGCTCGCCCGGATGCTGCGCGGCACCCAGCGCGACATCGTCATCGTCCTCGTGTCCACCGCGCTCGCCCTGTTGATCGGCATCACGATCGGATCGCTCGCCGGCTACTTCGGCACGGTCGTCGACAACGTGCTGATGCGGTTCGTCGACGTCATGTTGTGCGTCCCGGTGCTGGTGATCCTGATCATCGTCGCCAGCCGCTACCCAGGCCTGGGCGCTACCGGCCTGGCCGTGCTGCTCGGCTGCTTCGGCTGGATGGGCCTGTCCCGGCTGGTGCGCGCCCAGTTCCTCGCGCTGCGAGAACGAGAATTCGTCGAAGCGGCGCACGCGATGGGCGCGAGCAACTTCCGCATCATCTTCCGGCACATGATCCCGAACGCGCTCAGCTCGATCCTGGTGTTCGCCACGCTGTTCGCGGCGGTGTCAATCATCGCCGAGACCTCGCTGACGTATCTCGGCTACGGCGTCCACCCGCCGGACACCTCGCTCGGCCTGCTCATCTCGCAGGGCGTCGACGCCGCGCAGACGCGCCCGTGGCTGTTCTACTACCCCGGCATCCTGATCCTGCTGTTGGTGCTCGCGGTGAACCTGATCGGTGAGGGCATCCGCAACGCATTCGACCCGCGGCACACCCGGGTGCGTGACTGATGGAGTTGACCCAACACGCGCAGGGAGAGATCGAGATCGACAGCACCGAGCCTGCCCTCGACGACGTCCTGCTGACGGTCGACGACCTCCACGTGACGTTCGGGGGTGAGAAGGGCGTACGCGCGGTTCGCGGGGTCAGCTACCGGGTGCGCCGCGGTGAAACCCTGGGCATCGTCGGCGAGTCGGGCTCCGGCAAGTCGGTGACCTCACTCGCGGTCATGGGGCTGCTGCCCACTTCGGCACGCATCCACGGTTCGGTGAAGTTCCGCGGCAAGGAACTGCTCGGCGCCAAGGACAAGGCGATGTCGGCGATCCGGGGCAAGCGGATCGCGATGATCTTCCAGGACCCGATGACCTCGCTGGACCCGGTCTACAAGATCGGCGCGCAGATCGCCGAGACGCTGCGCACGCACAACCCGGGCATGTCGCGTTCGGACGTCCGCAAACGCTGTATCGAACTGCTCGACATCGTCGGCATCCCGAACGCCGTCGATCGCGTGGACGACTTCCCGCACCAGTTCTCCGGCGGCATGCGCCAGCGTGTCGTGATCGCGATCGCGATGGCCAACGACCCGGACGTCATCATCGCCGACGAGCCGACCACCGCACTGGACGTGACGGTGCAGGCGACCGTGCTCGAGGCGATCAAGGCCGCCCAGCGCGAAACGGGCGCGGCGCTGGTGCTCATCACGCACGACCTCGGGGTCATCGCCGGGATGGCCGACCGGGTGCTGGTGATGTACGCCGGTCGCGCCGTCGAGGTCGGCACCGTCGACGACGTGTTCTACCGTCCGCGGATGCCGTACACGGTCGGCCTGCTCAACTCGCTACCGCGGATGGACGTCGACGAGAAGACGCGGCTGACCCCCATCGTCGGGTCGCCGCCGTCGCTGCAGAGCCTGCCGCCGGGGTGCCCGTTCGGCCCGCGCTGCCCGCTGCACATCGCGGCGTGCGACGCGGCCGAGCCGCCGTTGGTCGAGGTCGACGGGCATGCGCTGCACCTCGCGGCGTGCATCCGCTCGGACGAGCTCAAGGGCCAGGACCGGTACGAGGCCGGGCAGGTGTTCGAGACGACCAGTGAGGACGCCGGCCTGCCGACGGACTACGCGGGGCCGCCCGAGGCCGACGCCGAGCCCGCGGCCGCGCACGAGGCGCAGACCGGGACGGAGTTCGCGCCACCGGATCGCTACCACGCGCCGGACGCCGAGCCGACGGCCCCGCCCGCCCAGCACTTCCCGCCGCAGGATGGAGATGCCCCGTGACGTCCGTGTCCGTCGAGAAGTCGGCGCCGCGCACTCCGTCCGGCGAGCCGGTGCTGAAGGTCACCGACCTGGAGAAGCACTTCCCGATCCGCAGCCGGCTGCTCAAGCGGCAGATCGGTGCGGTCAAGGCGGTCGACGGGGTGTCCTTCGAGGTCTACCCGAGCGAGGCTCTGGGGCTGGTCGGCGAGTCCGGCTGCGGCAAGTCGACCACCGGACGCGCCGTGCTGAACCTGCAGCCCGCGACGAGCGGCAGCGTGGTGTTCGAGGGACGCGAGCTGGTCGGGCTCTCACGCGCGAAGATGCGCCCGCTCCGTCGGCACATCCAGCTGGTGTTCCAGGACCCGTACGCCTCGCTCGACCCGCGCATGCAGGTGCAGAAGATCATCGCCGAGCCGCTGATCATCCACGACGTGGTGTCCGGCAACGCGCTGCGCGCCCGGGTGCGCGAGCTGATGCAGCTGGTCGGGCTCAATCCGGAGCACGCGACGCGGTACCCGCACGAGTTCTCCGGCGGCCAGCGGCAGCGCATCGGAATCGCGCGCGCGCTCGCGCTCGAGCCGCGGATGCTGATCCTGGACGAGCCGGTCTCGGCGCTCGACGTCTCCATCCAGGCCGGCGTCATCAACCTGCTGGACGACCTGCGCAGCGAGCTCGGGCTCGCGTACGTGTTCATCGCGCACGACCTGTCGGTGGTGCGGCACATCTCGGACCGGGTCGCGGTCATGTACCTCGGCAAGATCATGGAGACCGCCGCGACGCTGGAGCTGTTCCAGCGGCCGGCCCACCCGTACACGCAGGCGTTGCTGTCGGCGATCCCGCTGCCCGACCCGCAGCGCGAGCGCACTCGCGAACGCATCCTGCTGCAGGGCGATCTGCCCAGTCCGGCCAACCCGCCGTCCGGCTGCCGCTTCCGCACTCGCTGCCCGAAGTTCGCGAACGAGCTGAACGAGTCACAGCAGGAGAAGTGCATCACCGAGGAGCCGGCCCTGACGAACCGGGACATCGGCCATCCCACGGCCTGTCACTGGGCGGCGGTCGACCGGGTGCTGTGACGCTCCTCGCCGGGAGTGAGGCACGGTAACGTCGCAGCCGTGATGGCCCGACGACTGCTGCTGATGCACGCGCACCCGGACGACGAGGCCATCAACACCGGCGTGACCATGGCCCGCTACGCCGCTGACGGCGCGCAGGTCACCCTGCTCACCTGCACGCTGGGGGAGTTGGGTGAGGTGCTCGTCCCGGAGCTGGAAGGGCTGGCGGCCGAGCGGGGCGATCAGCTCGGGGGCTACCGCATCGGCGAGCTCAGCGCGGCGATGGCCGCGCTCGGCGTCACCGACCACCGCTTCCTCGGCGGGGCGGCCCGCTGGCGCGACAGCGGCATGATGGGCACGCCGGGCAACGACGATCCGCGGGCGTTCTGGCGCTGCTCGCGGGACGCGGCGGCGTTCGACCTCGCGGTGGAGCAGGCAGTTGCGGTGATCCGCGAAGTGCGCCCGCAGGTGCTGGTGACGTACGACGAGATCGGCGGCTACGGGCACCCGGACCACATCATGACGCACCGCGTCGCGATGGCGGCGGCCGAGCGCGCGGCGCAGCCCGAGGGCGCCGGCGAGCCGTGGGCGATCGCGAAGATCTACTGGTGTGCGGTGCCGAAGTCCGTCCTGCAGCGGGGGATCGACGCGCTGCGGGAGTCGGGCGGAGTCGGCTTCGACGGTGTCGAGCGCGCCGAGGACCTGCCGTTCGGCAACGACGACGACCAGATCACCACGGCAATCGACGGGCGTGCGTTCAGTGCCGCGAAACAGGACGCGATGCGCGCGCACGCCACCCAGATCAGCGTCGACGGGCCGTTCTTCGCGCTATCCAACAACGTGGGCCTGGAGGTGCTCGGCACCGAGTACTTCCGGTTGGCGCGTGGCGAACTCGCCGGCGAGCGCGACGAGAACGGGCGCGAACGTGACCTGTTTGCCGGGATCGACGCGTGAAGGCCGATCAGGCGGTGCGCTGGGCCGGCCTGCTCCTGCTCTGCGTAGCGGCAGCACTTGCGGCGCTGCTCGAGCTGCTGATCGTGCCGCTGTACGACGGCGGCACGATCATGCCGGTGACTGTGCTGTTCGGCATCGTCGGCAACGTCGCGCTGCCCCGGTTGGCTCGTGCGCTCGCCGATCGCACGGGCGCGATGGTCGCGGTGTTCGCGGCCTGGCTGTTGCCGCTGGTGCTCCTCGCGATGACGCCGCGGGCGGAGGGCGACGTGCTGGTGCGTGCCGGAGGCGCGGAGGAGAAGGTGTTCTACGCGCTGCTGCTCGGCGGCCTCGTGGCCGGGGTGGCGACGATCGTCCTCGCGCCGATGCCTCGCGGCCGCCGGCCGCGCCGCCCGCTACCCCGCTAGCCCGCCTCGCTAGCCTGCCGCGCTAGCCCGCCGCGCTAACGTCGCGCGCCGGGCTCGCGCCGGTAGTGGTAGGCGTGGTGCTGCCAGTAGCCCAGCGTCCGGTACAGCTCCCGCGCGGGGTCGTTGTCTGCGGACACCTCCAGGTGGCTGCGGCTCGCGCCCCGCTCCGCGCCCCAGCGCCCCAGCGCGTGCATGATCGCCCACGCCAGACCGCGCCGCCGGGACTCGGGTGCGACCTCCACGGCGGTGATGCCGAGCCACAGCGACCCGGTGCCGGCAGGCGTGTTCTCACGATCGACGGTGGCGCGCCCGATGGCGACCACCTCGCCGTCGATTCGGACGCTGGCGAAGCCGACGCGTTCGTGCCGCGTCAGGATGCCGCGGGCAGCTGTTGCCGTTCCGCCGCCGTCGCGGTACCGGGCCAGCCAGGCGTCATCCGGCCGGTCCGTGATGCGGACCTCCGGCGTGTGCCCTCGCCCCGATCCGGCGGCGAGCAGTTGGTCCACGCGAGCGGCCAGTACGTCGACCGGTGGGCTCGCCGTCCAGCCCTTCTCGCCGAGCTCGGCGTCGAGCAGTCGCCGCGCCGCGACCGGGAGCTGGAACTGCGCCGGAAGCTCCCGCGCCGCGTACCAGTCATGTGCACGTTCGAGCGCGTCGTCCAGCGGGACGTCCGGGCGGCCCAGCGGCAGGACCGAGTTGGCCCGCCCGGTGAACCCGTCTGAGGCGCGCAACAGCCAGCCGCCGAGCTGTTCGGTCTCGGCTGCTCGCCAGCCGCGCGCTGCGACGTCCTCGAGCGCGAGTTCCTCGGCGGTCGACGGCGGTGCGATCCGCGCGAGCGCGACCTCGCTGAGCGCGACCTCGACCAGCCCGTGCCGCGAGTGGACCACCGCGGTGTCGGCCGACAGGCTGAGCAGGTCCCCCACGACGTCCGAGAACTGCGGGCGTCCCTCGGCCGTGCGAGATAGGACACGGCGCACGCTGACGCGTCGACCCACCCAACTAGGCTCCATCACGACCGGCATACTAGAGGCCGCTTCGTTGCCAGACCCGCCCCGGAGGACCGCAGTGACCTACGTGATTGCCGAGCCCTGCGTCGACGTGATCGACAAGGCCTGCATCGAGGAATGCCCCGTGGATTGCATCTACGAGGGCAGCCGGATGCTGTACATCCACCCCGACGAGTGCGTCGACTGCGGCGCGTGCGAGCCGGTCTGCCCCGTCGAGGCGATCTTCTACGAGGACGACCTGCCGGAGAAGTGGAACGACTACACGCAGGCCAACGTCGACTTCTTCGACGAACTCGGTTCGCCCGGCGGTGCGTCCAAGGTCGGCGCGACCGACCACGACCCCGCGTTCATCAAGGCGCTGCCGCCGCAAGGGGAGGGGCACTAGAACCTGCCATCGCGTGCCTGCTCGGTGGCGCGCCGCGCCGTGCGTGGCGCACACTTCGACGCATCGGTGACGGTGATTTCGCACCACCGGCCATGAGCGGAGGTGGCGCATGGTGGCGTTCGTGTTCGGCAGCCTGCTCGCCGTGTTGATCGTCGCGGCGCTCTGGGACCTGTTCGAGCGCGGCCGCCGCTCGCGGCGGCGCTCGTCGCGCTCCATGGCCGCAGTTCGGCATGACCTGCTCGCGGACGTCTGGGCGGTCCAGCATCACGGATCGATCCCCACACCGCTCGGCACGATGATGAAGGATCCCGGGACACCGCCGGACACGTGATTCGCGCTCGCCCGGCGGACGCACGCACCCGTGGAACGTGCAGTGTAGGCAGCCGTCGTCCACATGGGTGGGTCCGCCGTCGGCCCAGGGCACGACATGATGGACCTCGCAGTGTTGTGGTGGTGCGTCGCAGCCGGGGAACGAGCAGCCCTTGTCTCGGATGATCAGGGCGTGGCGTTGCTGGCGGGTGAAGATGCGGCACGGGGGTGCCGAGGGTGAGAAGGCGACCCGGCAGCGCGAACCAGGCACGAGACGAACCGTCGCCACGTGCGGAGGTGACTCGGCAGCGCGAGCCGGGCGCGAGTCGGGCCACCCCTGCCTTGTGGCGCCGGCACGACGCCCCACGGTCGTCGGTCGCAGACGTCACTGTCGGTATCCACGCCGACCGCCGCCGCTGCGCTCGCGCAACCCTGCAAGGGGCGATGCGCGACCGCAGGTGCGGGCAAGGCAGTGGTTATGGAGTCAGTCGTGCTCTGCTAGCAAGAATGCGAGCAGAGCACGATCGGTCCGGCGACCTACTGGTCGATGGCGGGTGGCGGTTCGCAGATCACGTACGGGCACGTCAGCCGCGCGCGGCAGGCGCGAGCGGTCGACGCGGACCGGCGGCGCGCCCCGGCGACGCGACCCGGCGACGCGACCCGCAGCGGCGCGACGCGGCGGCGCGACCCGGCGACGCGAGCCACGCGACGCGAGCCACGCGACGCGAGCCGCGCAACGCCCGACCACGGACCTACAGTCGGTACATCGTGGCGACCACGGCGTCGGCCGACGCCGAGGCGGCGTGCCAGCCGTTGGTGCGGCTCCACTGCCGTTGTTTGTACGCCACCTGATCGATTCC
This sequence comes from Jatrophihabitans cynanchi, assembly GCF_027247405.1. Lineage (NCBI taxonomy): Bacteria > Bacillati > Actinomycetota > Actinomycetes > Jatrophihabitantales > Jatrophihabitantaceae > Jatrophihabitans > Jatrophihabitans cynanchi. The sequence goes on from NZ_CP097463.1 coordinate 3,330,710, forward strand.
GAGCCGGTCGGCGTTCGCGACGAACCAGGCCGCCGTCTGCCATCCGGCCCCCGGGACGCGCACCTGCAGTCCCGCGGCGGCCGGCGCGTTCACCGGCAGGTCGCGGGTGACCAGCTTGACCACCTGCCCGGTCGTCGCCACCTTCGTCGGCTTCTCGAACTCGCAGGTGATGCCGGCCGCCACCTTGCCCTGCAGCGCGTTCGCGAGCGCGGTCGCCTCACCCTCGTGCTGGGCGTAGGCGCCGCCGTCGGCGGAGATCTGCACCGCCTGCACCGCATCGGCGAGCGTCATCTGCTGCCAGCCGTCGACCTTGATCAGGTGGTCGAGGAACGTCGTGGTCGCGAAGAAGACGTCGTTGAGCCGCTTCTCGCGGTCGGTCGTCGAGTTCGGCTTGCCGTCGACCTTGCCCCAATCCTGGGACGGGCGTTGCTGCAGGACGCCGACCGAGTCGCGATCACCCTCACCGGGAGCCAGGTTGCGCAGCTTGCTCTCCTGCAGCCCGGCGGCCAGGACGAGCACGGCGGCCCGCTCTGGCAGCACCGGCCGATAGCTGGTCACCGCGCCGACCATGGTGGCCGCGACCGAGGCCTGGTCGGGGTCGAGTTCGTAGTCGCCGACGGTGCAGTGGTCGTACGCGAGCGCGGACTTCGCGCTGTGCCACAGGGCGCGGCCGGCGAAGTAGCCGCCGACTGCAAGGACGACTACGACGACGACCGCGATGATCACACCGCGCCTGGAGCGGCCGGTCATGGGGTCAGTCGTTGCTGTGCAGGACGTCGTTGAGTTCGACCGGACCGCCGGAGCGTGGGCGTGCCTCCAGGGCTCCGGTGACGCTGTTGCGCCAGAACTGCAGGCCGGGCTTGCCGGACAGTTCGGCGGCCTTGACGGTGGACCCGTCGGGCAGCGTGAGCTTCGAGCCGGCGGTGACGTAGGTGCCGGCCTCGACCACGCAGTCGTCGCCGAGGGAGATGCCGATCCCCGCGTTGGCGCCGATCAGGCAGCGCCGCCCGACCCGGATCTGCTCCTTGCCGCCGCCGGACAGCGTGCCCATGATCGAGGCTCCGCCGCCGACGTCCGAGCCGTCGTCGACGATCACGCCCGCCGAGATGCGACCCTCGACCATCGACGCCCCGAGGGTGCCGGCGTTGTAGTTGACGAAGCCCTCGTGCATCACCACGGTGCCCGGCGCCAGGTGCGCACCCAGCCGGACCCGGTCGGCGTCGGCGATGCGCACGCCGCTCGGCACGACGTAGTCCACCATGCGGGGGAACTTGTCAACGCCGAAGACGGTGACGTTCCCCTTGTAGCGCAGGGTGGTTCGGACCTCCTCGAACCCTTCGACCGCGCATGGGCCGGCGCTGGTCCACACGACGTTGGACAGCACGCCGAAGATGCCGTCGAGGTTGCAGCCGCGCGGCTGGACGAGCCGGTGCGAGAGCAGATGCAGGCGCAGGTAGGCGTCAGGGACGTTCGCGGGCGGGGCGTCCAGGTCGATCTCGCAGAGCACGACGTCGACCTGCACGCCGCGATCACCCGCGGTGCCGTGCGTGCCGGTCAGCGCGGTCAGCGTGGGCGCCGGAGCAGCGGTCGCCGGAGCCGGGCCGAGCGACGGCTCCGGGAACCAGGTGTCGAGCACGGTGCCGCCGGCGTCGGTCGTCGACAACCCGTAGCCCCACGCCGTTCGAGAGGAACTCACCCCGCCACAGTAACCAGCGCCGGTGACGTAGCCTCACAGCGTGCTGGATCTGGGTGTGGACGCCGGCCGATTGACGGCGGCCCTGGTGGACATCGAGTCGGTGTCGGGCAACGAGGCGGCGCTGGCCGACCAGGTGGAGACGGCGCTGCGCGGCTGCCCGGGGCTGAGCGTGGAACGCGACGGCAACGTCGTGCTGGCGCGCACCGACGGCGGGCGGACGCAACGCGTCGTGCTGGCCGGGCACCTGGACACCGTCCCGATCGCGGGCAACGTGCCGTCCCGGGTCGAGGGCGACCTGCTGCACGGGTGCGGCGCGACCGACATGAAATCCGGCCTCGCGGTGATGCTGCGGGTCGCGCACCTGGTCGGGACGGGGGAGCTGCGTCCTGGTGTCGAGCTGACCTGGGTCTGCTACGACTGCGAGGAGGTCGAGGCCGCTCGCAACGGGCTCGGCCGGCTCGCCCGCGACCGTCCGGACGTCCTCGCCGGCGATCTCGCGATCCTGCTCGAGCCGACCGACGGCGGCATCGAGGGTGGTTGCCAGGGGACGCTGCGCGCGGTCGTGCGCACCCGCGGTGTGCGGGCCCACAGTGCCCGCTCGTGGCTCGGCGAGAACGCGATCCACGCGGCGGCTCCGATCCTGGCGAGGCTGGCCGAATACCGCGCCCGCGAGGTCGACGTCGAGGGGCTGCGCTACCGCGAGGGGCTCAACGCGGTGGCGATCAGCGGCGGAGTGGCCGGCAACGTGATCCCGGACGAGTGCACGGTCACCGTCAACTACCGGTTCGCGCCGGACCGCTCGGCGGAACAGGCCGAACAGCATGTGCGCGAGGTGTTCGTCGGCTTCGAACTGGATGTGACCGACCTCGCGCCGGCGGCGCGCCCCGGACTGGATTCGTTGCTGCCGAAGGCGATCGTGGCAGCAGTCGGGCGCGAGCCGCGGGCCAAGCTCGGCTGGACGGACGTCGCACGGTTCGGCGAACTGGGCATCCCGGCCGTCAACTTCGGCCCGGGTGACTCGAACCTGGCGCACAAGCCCGAGGAGCACGTGTCACTGGCGCAGGTCCGCTCGGTCGAGGGCGCACTCGTCCGCTTCCTCGCCCGCGACTGACCGCGGTGCACCGCACGCGGCGCCGGCGCGGGTGCGAGCGATAACGTTCAGCGCATGTCTTCGGCGCACGACTCCCGCGAGCACCAGCGTGGCCCGGTGCTGTACCGCCGCAGCCAGGTGAAGGAGGGAAGCACCACCGACCAGCGGCTGCTCGACTCCCGCGGCCCGACGGAGTGGCTGCACACCGACCCGTGGCGGGTGCTGCGGATCCAGAGCGAGTTCGTCGAGGGCTTCGGGCTGCTCGCGGAGCTGCCGGCAGCGGTGTCGGTGTTCGGCTCCGCACGCACCAGGCCGGGCAGTCCGGAGTACGACGCGGGCATCGCGCTGGGCGCCGCGCTCGCGCACGCCGGCTACGCCGTGATCACCGGCGGCGGCCCGGGCACGATGGAGGCGGTGAATCGCGGCGCGTCCGAGGCGGGCGGGGTGTCGGTCGGGCTGGGCATCGAGCTGCCGTTCGAGCAGAAGCTCAACGACTGGGTGGACGTCGGCGTCAACTTCCGGTACTTCTTCGCGCGCAAGACGATGTTCGTCAAGTACGCGCAGGCGTTCGTGATCATGCCGGGTGGCTTCGGCACGCTGGACGAGACGTTCGAGGCGTTGACGCTCGTGCAGACGCGCAAGGTGACCCGGTTCCCGGTGATCCTCTACGGCACCGAGTACTGGGGCGGGCTGATCGACTGGCTCCGCGGGCCGGTCCAGGCCGGCGGGAAGGTCCGGTCCACCGACCTGGACCTGATCTACGTGAGCGACGACGTGGACCAGATCGTCGCGCGCATCGTCGAGGCCGCGCAGGAGCGGTCCGCGCAGCAGGCAGCCGAGGAGCGAGCGGTCGCCGCGGTGGCCAGAACGAACGACGTCCGATAGTGGCCGCTGTCTGCGTGTACTGCGCGTCGTCGCAGGGCATCGATCCCTCCTTCGAGGAACTCGCCTACCAGGTCGGCCGCCGCCTCGCGGCCGACGGGCACTCGCTGGTCTCCGGCGGTGGCCGGGTCTCGATGATGGGCGCCGTTGCCCGGGGCGCGCGTGACGGCGGCGCGTTCACCCTCGGCGTCATTCCCGCCCACCTCGTCCCGCTCGAGGTCGCCGACACCGACGCCGCCGAACTCGTGGTCGTGGACACCATGCGCGAGCGCAAAAGGGTGATGGACGAGCGTAGCGATGCGGTGCTCGCCCTGCCAGGCGGTATCGGCACGCTCGAGGAGCTGTTCGAGATGTGGACGTCCGCCTCGCTGGGCATACACGCCAAGCCGGTGATCGTGCTCGACGTCGACCGGTTCTACGCACCGCTGTGGGAGTGGCTGGATGCGCTGCACGAGCGCGGTTTCGTGCGCCAGTCCGCGTTGGACACCCTGGTGCGCGCGCGGTCGGTGGACGAGGCGTTCGCGCTGCTCGCCGAACTCAGCCCCGCGGAAGCCCCTGGCCGTGCTCCTGGAACTGCATGAGCTGCCGGTTCTCATAGGCGACCCGGGTCGCGGAGCCGTCCAGCTCGGCGAACATCGCCTTGAGCACGCGGACGCCGCGCGGGTCCTGCCGGGCGATCTGTGCGGCGACGTCCAGGGCCACGGCTTCGGCCTCGGCGGCGGTGGCCGTCCGGTGCAGCAGTCCGAGATCGCGCGCCTCGTCCATGCCGATCGTGCGACCGGTGAACACCAGATCCTTCGCGCGGGCCAGGCCGATCAGCGGTGCGAGACGGGCCGGCCCCACCGGCACGCCGAGCCGTGCTCCCGCCCAGGCCAGCTTGAGGTTGTCGCCGCCGACGCGCAGGTCGGCCCCGGCGGCGATCTCGGCGCCTGCGCCGACGCAGTTGCCGACGCACACCGCCACCGTCGGCACCGGGAACGACTCGATCGCCGCGTACATCCGCGTGTAGGCGGCCATCCGGGCGATGCCGCCGTCGTGGTCCAGGCTCTCGCCGATGTCGGCCCCGGCGCACAGCGCGCGCGGGTCGGTGCTGGAGATGACCAGCGCGCGCAGTTCGGGGTCGCCGGCGAGCTCGTCCAGGCTGTCCGCGAACAGTTCGGTGGTCGCGGTGTCGAGAGCGTTGCGCTTGTCCGGCCGGTTGAGCCTGAGCACGGCGATGCCGGGTGCGACGCGCTGGTGCAGCACGGTGGGTTGTGGCATCCGGGTAGTCCATCACGGTGCCGGTGGCGTTGTCCCGGCACTGTGAGCAAGGCCGGCTGAACGTCGCCGAAGCGGCGCGTTCCTGTGCGGCGGCTAGACAGTTCGGCGGGTCGACGGTGCGGCATGACACGATCGAGGCGTGCTGACTCTGGCGGGGTACGGGCTGCTGGCCATCGTGATCATGGTCGTGCTGTACGTCGTCGCGGCCAAGGTGCTGCCCGCCGGAGAACAGATCGCGCCCGCGGTCCGTGACGACGCGCCGTGGGCGTTGCCGGCCACCCGCGAGCTGACCGCTTCCGACGTCGCCGAGGTGCGGCTGCCCGTCGCGCTGCGCGGCTACCGCTTCGCCGAGACCGACCTGCTGCTCGACCGGCTCGGCGATGAGCTTCGCGCGCGTGACGCCGAGATCGCCCGGTTGCGCGCTGAGCTGGCCGGCCCGGCACCGTCCGCCGCGCTGCAGCCGCAGCCGCAGCCGCAGGGTGTCAACCCGTACAGCGAGCAGTCGTACGCGGCCGAGAGCGAACCGGGCGAGAGCGAACCGGGCGAGAGCGAACCGGCCGGGGACGGATCGTCCGACCTCGAACGCGAGGCGCCACGAGAGGCCGTCGATGCCGAACCCGACGAACGTTGACGAGCGGCCCCGCTGCGGCTGGGCGACCGCGGCGCCGGAGTACGTCGACTACCACGACACCGAATGGGGGACGCCGCTGCACGGCGAGGCTCCGCTGTTCGAGCGCCTTTCGCTGGAGGCGTTCCAGTCCGGGCTGTCCTGGCTGATCATCTTGCGCAAGCGGCCGGCGTTCCGCACGGCGTTCGCGGACTTCGACGTGGACACCGTGGCCGGCTTCGACGACGGCGACGTCGCGCGGCTGCTCGGCGATCCGGGCATCGTCCGTAACCGGGCCAAGATCGAGGCAACCATCGCGAACGCGCGCGCGATCCGCGACGCGGTGCCCGAGGGGCTGGACGAGCTGTTGTGGTCCTTTGCCCCCGTCCCGCCCGCCGCCCGTCCCGCGTCGCTGACCGACGTCCCGGCCACGTCGACGGCCTCGGTCGCGATGGCCAAGGAGCTCAAACGGCGCGGCTTGAAGTTCGTCGGACCGACCACGGCGTACGCGCTGATGCAGGCGACCGGGATGGTCGACGACCACGTCGCGACCTGCTGGCGCGCGAGTTGAGGGCCTTCAGCGGCCGGTGAAGACCGGCTTCTGCTTGGCGACGAACGCGGCCGTGGCGTTGCGATGGTCCTCGGTCCGTCCCATCGCGTTCTGCAGTTCGGCCTCCTTGGCCAGCGATTCGGCGAGCGTCGAGGACGCCGCGAACGCGATGGACTCCTTGATCGCGCCGTAGGCGGCGGTGGGCCCGGCGGCGAGCCGGGAGGCGAGTTCCTGCGCCGCGGGCAGCACCCGGTCCGGCTCGACGACCGCGTTCACCAGGCCCATCTCCAGCGCCGCCTCGGCCGTCACCGGCTCGGCCAGCAGCGCGAGCGAGGTCGCGCGCGCCGAACCGATCAGGCGCTGCAGCGTCCACGACACCCCGCTGTCCAGGGTCAGCCCCACATTGGCGAAGGCGAGCAGGAACCCCGCGGAGGGCGATGCGATGCGGAAGTCGCACGCGAAGGCCAGCCCTGCACCGGCGCCCGCGGCCATCCCGTTCACCGCGGCGATCACCGGCTTGGGCATGCCCACCAGGTGAGTCACGATCGGGTTGTAGTGCACGGTGACCGTGTCCAGCGGCGCCGGATCACCGGCCTCCAGCAAGGCGACGTGCTCGCGAAGGTCCTGCCCCACGCAGAACCCACGGCCGTTGCCGGTGAGCACGACCGCACGCACCGACGCGTCGCGGGCGACCTCGTCGACGGCCGTGCCGAGCGCCTCCTTCAACTCGACCGACAGCGAGTTCATCGACTCCGGGCGGTTCAGCGTCAGCGTCGCGACTCCGTCCGCCCGATCGATCAGCAGCACGTCAGACATCCGTATGTCCCTTTCGGTGGGCATTGCCACGGACCCTAGCGCGGACCCGGGGTTGGGAGAGCGGGTGCCGATGCGGGAGAATGGTCACAACGACGGGACGGCAGTTCTCCGCCGCACCGGGTTGTCGACACGTGAGCGCGCGTCGCTCATCGAGGAGGTACGCATGGCGGCCATGAAGCCGCGGACGGGCGACGGTCCGCTCGAGGTCACCAAGGAGGGGCGCGGCATCGTGATGCGCGTCCCGCTCGAAGGAGGTGGACGGCTCGTCGTCGAGATGTCCGCGGACGAGGCGAGCGCTCTCGGCGACGCCCTCAAGTCGGTCGTCAGCTGATACCAGAACCTCCGGCCCCGGTTCCCGATGTGGGAGCCGGGGCCGGAGGCGTTTGCGGGCTGCGGAAGGATCAGGACCATGCTCGACGTCCGCCTCGCTGCACCCGCGCCCGGCGCGCCACCGGCTCCCCGGGCGCGCAGCACCGACGAAGTGCGCCGCCGGGCCGGCGAACTGGCCCGCGGCCTCGGCAGCGAGCAGACCGTGCTGGACGCGACCGGGCTGGCCGGTGAGCGGCTGAGCGCCCTCGCCGAGGGACTCGTCCTGGGCGCGTACCGGATCGCGGACGCGCCACGGCGGCTCGTCGAGCTGGCCGGCGCCGATGACGCCGCCGCGCTCGCCCGGGGCCTGCGCGCGGCCGCCGCGACCGTGTGGGCGCGGGACCTGGCGAACACGCCCGCGTCGACCAAGACGCCGGCCTGGCTCGCCGCGCAGGCGGCGCGCGAACTCGGCACGGTCGGCGTCGAGGTGCTGACCCGGGACGAGCAGTGGCTGGCCGAACAGGGCTTCGGCGGCGTCCTCGCGGTCGGGGCCGGATCGGCGTCCGCGCCGCGGCTGATCGAGGCGTCGTGGCGGCCACGGCGCGCGAAGCCGGGTGTGCATGCCGTCCTCGTCGGCAAGGGGATCACGTTCGACACCGGCGGCATCAACCTCAAGCCGGGCGACTCGATGCGGATGATGCACACCGACATGGCCGGTGGCGCCGCGGTGCTGGCCGCGCTGCGGCTGGTCGCGCAGGACGAGGTGCCGGTGCGGGTCACCGCGCTCGTGCCCGCCGCCGAGAACTCCTTCTCCGGCACGGCGATGCGGCCCAGCGACGTGCTGCGGCACTACGGCGGCCGTACCAGCGAGGTGGGCAACACCGACGCCGAAGGCCGCCTCGTCCTCGCCGACGCGCTGGCCTACGCGGCCGCGCGGCTTCGGCCCACCGCGCTGGTGGACATCGCGACGCTGACCGGCGCCATGAAGATCGCGCTGGGGCTGCGCACCGGTGGCCTGTTCGCGACCGACGACCGGCTGGCCACCGCACTGACCCGTGCCGGCGCTGCCGTCGGCGAACCGCTGTGGCGGATGCCGCTGCAGGCCGAGTACGCGGGCCTGCTGCGCTCGGACGTCGCCGATGCGAACAACGCGCCGGGCAATCCGGGGGCGATCACGGCCGCGCTGTTCCTGCAGCCGTTCACGCGCGGCCTGCCGTGGGCGCACCTGGACGTCGCCGGACCCGCGCGGGCACCGAAGGACGACGGGCTGTTGACCAAGGGGGCGACCGGCTTCGGCGCGCGGCTGCTGGCCCGCTGGGTCGCCTCCCTCGGCTGAGCTCGTCCCGCTTCCCCCACCGGCCGACGAGATTGCTGCGGCTTCCCCCACCGGCCGACGAGATCCGCGGCCTGGATCTGGGAACTGGATGGGGGGAGCGCAAGAAATTTGGGCAGACGGTGGGGGAAGCGCAAGCCGCCGGACCGCGCTGCAGGGCGACACGCCGCAGAACCGCCTGCTACGGGGCCAACAGTGAGCGGTACAGCTCGACGGTGCGGTGCGCGATGGCGTCCCAGCCGAACTCGGTGACGGCCCGCTCGCGACCGGCCCGGCCCATCGCGGCCGCGCGGTCCGGGTCGCCGCACAGCGTGTTCACCGCGTCGGCCAGCCCGGCCTCGAACTCCTCGCTCGTCACCGCCAGCTGGGGTACGAGCAGCCCGGTGAGCCCGTCCGCGACGACCTCCGGGATGCCGCCCACCGCGCTTGCCACGACCGCGGTCTCGCAGGCCATCGCCTCCAGGTTCACGATGCCCAGCGGCTCGTACACCGACGGGCACACGAACACGCTGGCCGCCGTCAGCAGCGCGGTGAGCTCGGCGCGCGGCAGCATGTCCCGGATCCACACCACCCCGGTGCGCTCGGCTGACAACGCGGCAACGGTCGACTCGGTGTCGGCGGCCAACTCGGCGGTGTCCGGCGCGCCCGCGCAGAGCACCAGCTGGATCGCCGGGTCGAAGCTGCGGGCCGCGGCCAGCAGGTGGGTCAGCCCCTTCTGCCGCGTGATCCGGCCGACGAAGAGCACCGACGGACGCGTCGGGTCGATCCCGTACCGCAGTGCCACCTCGGCGTCGGGGTTCGGCGCGTACAGCCCGGTGTCGATGCCGTTGTGGATCACGTGCACCCGCGCGGGGTCGACGAACGGGTAGGCGTCCAGGACGTCCGCGCGCATGCCGTAGGACACCGCGACGATCGCGTCGGCCGTTTCGTAGGCCTGCCGTTCGGCCCACGACGAGACGCGGTAGCCGCCGCCGAGCTGCTCGGACTTCCACGGCCGGTGCGGTTCCAGCGAATGCGCGGTGAGCACGTGCGGGACGCCGTGCAGTTGCGCCCCGAGCACCCCGGCCAGGTTCGCGTACCAGGTGTGCGAGTGCAGCACGTCCGCCGTTCCGACCGCGGCCGCGATCGCCAGATCGACACCGAGAGTGCGCACTGCGGCGTTGGCCGCCGCCAGCTCGGCCGGCGGCGCGTAGGCGTGCACGCCCGCCTCGGGCCGGTCCGCGCCGAAGCAGTGCACCTCGACATCCACCAGGCGCCGCAGCTCGCGGACGAGGAACTCGACGTGCACGCCGGCACCCCCATATACCTCCGGGGGGTACTCGCGACTCAGCACGGCCACTCGCATGAGGTGACCTTAGCCCGCTGTGCAGATCCGCCCGGATCGCTAGTGTTGTCCTATGACGGCTGGCGCGAGGCGGGACGGGTGCCGTGGCTAAGGAGCCGCGCGTCCTCGGAATGGTGCTCGCCGGCGGCGAGGGCAAGCGACTGTGGCCGCTCACCGCGGACCGTGCCAAGCCTGCCGTGCCGTTCGGCGGGAACTACCGGCTGATCGACTTCGTGCTGTCGAACCTGGTGAACGCCGGATACCTGCGCATCTGCGTGCTGACCCAGTACAAGTCGCACTCGCTGGACCGGCACATCACCCAGACCTGGCGGATGTCGGGCCTGACCGGCAACTACATCACGCCGGTTCCCGCGCAGCAGCGCCTCGGACCGCGCTGGTACACCGGCAGCGCCGATGCGATCCTGCAGTCCTCGAACCTGATCTACGACGACAAGCCGGACTACATCATCGTGTTCGGCGCCGACCACGTGTACCGGATGGACCCGCGGCAGATGGTCGCCCAGCACATCGAGTCCGGGGCGGGGGCCACCGTGGCCGGCATCCGGGTGCCGCGCGAGGAGGCCTCCTCCTTCGGCGTCATCGACGCCGCCGCCGACGGCCGGGTGCTGGAGTTCCTGGAGAAGCCGACCAACCCGCCCGGCCTGCCCGATGCGCCCGACCAGACGTTCGCGTCTATGGGCAACTACGTCTTCACCACCTCGGTGCTGCTCGAGGCGCTCAAGCAGGACGCGGAGGACGAGGACTCCGTCCATGACATGGGCGGCTCGATCATGCCGATGATGGTCAAGCAGGGCGACGCGTACGTGTACGACTTCGCCGACAACGACGTCCCCGGGGCGGAGGAGCGCGACAGCGGGTACTGGCGCGACGTCGGGACGCTGGACGCCTACTACGACGCGCACACCGACCTGGTCGCGGTGCACCCGATCTTCAACCTCTACAACCAGCAATGGCCGATCTACACGCACCACCCGCACCTGCCCTCGGCCAAGTTCGTCGAGGGCGGCATCGCGCAGGAGTCGCTCGTCGGGTCGGGCACGATCGTCGCCGGCGGGACGGTGCGGCACAGCGTGCTCTCGCCGAACGTGCGGCTGCTCGCCGGCGCGTACGTCGAGGGCTCGGTGCTCATGGACGGCGTGCAGATCGGGCGCGGCGCCGTGGTGCGCCGGGCCATCCTGGACAAGGACGTCGTGGTGCCCGAGGGTGCGCACATCGGCGTCGAGCCCGACCTGGACCGCGAGCGCTACCACGTCACCGAGAGCGGCATCGTGGTGCTCGGCAAGAGCCAGCTCGCGCTGCCCTGATCCCCATCGACTCGCGGTTCAGCGTGACATGCGGCCGTAGAACAGCTGCGAGGTCAGGTCGTTCAGCTTCATGTCCGGAACCTCGCCGTAGGTGAGTACCGAGTTGATGCGCGGCCGCGCGCCCTCGATCGGTGTCACCCGGTGCAGGGCGTTGTGGCCGTGGAAGAACGCCAGGGTCCCCGGTGCGCTGGGTAGCACTCTGGTGTTGCTCGGGTCCCCCTGGAGCACCGCCTGGACGCCGGCGTAGTTCGGGTCGTCGGCCGTACGCAGCCCCGGCACGTAGACGAACTCGCCACCGGCCTCGGGCTGCTGGTACATGACCGTGACGGAGAACTCGCTGCGGTCGAAGTGCCAGCCGAGTTCCTCGCCGGGATGGAATGCGGTCATCTGCAAGGCGTCGAGCGGATCCGCGCTGCGGTACAGCGTGGCGATCCCGAGTGCCGCAGCGATGAACCGGGTCATGTCGTCCGACTCGTACAGCCTGCGCAGTGGCGCGTCCGGCGGAATGTAGTCGTAGGCGATCCCGCGCTTGGCCGAGCGAACCGTGTGCGCCCGGGGGTGTTCGGCGGGGACGGTGTCATCGACCGGCTCGAAGTAGATCGTGTGCGTCTGGTCCGATCGCCAGGCTCGATCGGCGAGTTCTTCGGCCAGGGCGACCATTCGGGCCGCCGCTGCCGGGGTGAGGAACCCCGGCAGGTTGCACACGCCGTCGGCGGCGAGTTCGGCACGACAGCGGGCGACGAGTGCCTGGCCCGGGTCGGAGTCCAACCGGTGGATCGGATAGGCGTCCAGGTCCACGACGTCGGCGTACGGCGGACGAGTGACGGTGCTGGTCATGCGTGCTCCTTCGCGGCTGCCATCGGCGGGTGGCGGGTGATCGCGCAGCGCCCGCGGTGGGGTGCCCTCAGCGTCCGCTCCCAGGCCGCATTAGGGCAAGTACAGTTCATCGCCATTAGCAGTAGCAGCGCTTATAGTGTGCCGATGGATCCGCGCACCTTGATCGCGCTGGTCGCGGTCGGTCGAGAGGGCTCGTTCAGCCGCGCGGCGGACAGCCTCGGATTCACCCAGTCCGCGGTCAGCCAACAGATTCACCGGCTCGAGCGCGCGGTCGGGCACGCGCTGATCGAACGGCCGGGAGGGCCACGGCCGGTGGTGCTGACGGCGGCCGGCCAGGTGCTGCGAACGCATGCCGAAGCGATCCTGGCGCGGATGGCGAGTGCTCAGGCCGATCTCGATGCGCTGCGCGACGGCTCGGCGGGGGTACTGCGGATCGGGTGCTATCAGAGTGTCGGGGTGCGCATCCTGCCCCGGCTGCTCAGCGCCTTTCACCGGGGTTGGCCGCAGGTGCGCGTCGAACTCACCGAGGCCGAGGACGACGGCGAGTTGCTGCACGCCGTGGAACGCGGCGAACTCGATCTGAGCTTCGTCGTCTACCCGATGCCGCCTGGCCCGTTCGCCCACGTCGAGCTCATGGTCGACCCGTACGTCGTCGCCACCCATCGCGACCATGCTCTGGGATCGGGGTCCGGGCCGGTGCGGCTGAGCGACCTGGTGGGCGTGCCGTTGGTGACGTACGCGCACATGCGTGAGGTGCACGCGATCGAGAATCGGCTGGGGCGCCCCGAGTTGGCACACCAGGTCGTCCTGCGCTCCAACGACAACGGCACGATCCTCGGGCTGGCGGCCGAGGGGCTCGGGGCGGCCGTCGTGTCGTGGCTGTCGGTCGATCCGAATCGTTCCGAGATGTGCGTGCGGCCTCTGGCCGGTGTTCCGCCGCGCGTCGTGGGCATCGCGTGGCATCGCGACAGGCACCGGGTGCCGGCCGCGGACGCGTTCACGCGACTGGCTCAGCAGGAGGCGCTGCGCGAACATCGGCTCGCCGAGTCGGGCCTGGCTCAGTAGCTCAGTTGCCGCGTCCGCTGAAGCGCCGGCTGATGCGCGCGGCGGTGTCGATGACCCGTCTGGCCAACTGGTCGCGTTGCGCTGCGTCGACGCCGATGTCCGCGAACGTCAGCGCCACCGATGCGATCGGGTGCTGGGCATGATCGAGCACCGCCGCCGCGATCGAGGCGAAACCGGGCGTGACCTCGCCGTTCTCGACCGCGTAGCCGTCGCGCCGCACCGTCACCAGCAGTTGGCGCAGCGCGGACAGCGACTGAGGGCCGCACTCGTTGCGAAGCACGAACGCGGCGGGGCCCGGGAACAGGGCGCGCACGTGTTGCACGGGAAGGGCGGCGAGCATGGCCCGGCCGCTCGCGGTGAGTTGGGCCGGTAACCGGACGTCGACGTCGGTCACGAGCGAGGGTTGCCCCGGCGCGCGCTCCTCGATCACGTAGACGACGTCGCGGCCGTGCAGCACCGCGAGGTGAGCGCTGTAGTGGGTGCGATCGACCAGGGTGGCCAGGGGTACCCGGGCCAGGCGTTGCAGCGGAGCTTGCCGGGTATACCCGGTCCCCAGTTCGTACGCGCCGATTCCCAGGGCATACCGGCGGTCTTCCGGCAAATGCACGACGAAACCAGCGGCCTGCAAGGTTGCGAGCAGGTGATATGTCGTAGATCGCGGCAGATTGAGCTCCCGCGTGATCGTCCCTGCCTGGACGGGGCCGGCCTGGCGCGCGAGGAAGCGCAGGATTGCGAGCGCCTGCGCCGCAGCGGGTACTTCGGCCACGCACCGTAGCCTAGTCGTAGTCTGGGATACCAGACATTACTGAATAGGCGTGGTGCTCGGAGCCAACTTCCGGTCACATATGACCCACCCACCCAGATGCGGCAGGGCCGTGGCGCGTGTATGGGCGGCGGACAGCTGGCTAGGGTAGGGCCGTTGCCCCTCAAGGAGGATCGAAGTGCGTGCTCACAGAAGGATCTTGATCGGATTCACCGGCGCGCTGGTGGCCGCGAGCGTGGTGCTGTCCGGTTGCGGCTCCAGCAAGGGCGGCAATTCGCCGGGCAACACTCCTGCGGGCACCAGTCCTGCTACCGGCGCGGGCTCTGCGTCGGCGACCGAGTCGGCAGCTGCCGCGCTCGTGCCGGCCGCGATCAAGTCCAAGGGCGAGATCACCATCGCGATGGATGCGAGCTATCCGCCGATGGAGTTCTTCAAGCCGGGGACCAAGTCGCCCATCATCGGCATGGACGCCGATCTCGGCTTCGCCCTGGGCAAGCTGCTCGGGCTCAAGGTGAACGAAGTGAATGCCACGTTCGACGCGATCATTCCCGGTCTGCAGAGCGGCAAGTACGACGTCGGCATGTCCTCGTTCACCGACAACAAGGAGCGTGAGAAGATCGTCGACTTCGTCACGTACTTCTCCGCCGGCGAGAGCTTCTACGTCAAGTCCGACAGCAGCAAGACCTTCGACGGCCTCGACTCACTGTGCGGCGCCAAGGTCGCGGTCGAGAACGGCACCACCGAGCAGTCCGATGCGCTCGCGCAGTCCAAGAAGTGCACGGCCGCGGGCAAGCAGGCGGTGACGGTGCAGCAGTTCTCCGACCAGAGCGGGGCGAACCTCGCAGTGTCGAGCGGGCGCGCGGACGTCGGTTTCGCCGACTCGCCGCCGGTCGCCTACATCATCCAGCAGTCCAACGGGCAGTTCAAAGAAAGCGGCAAGCCCTTCGGCACCGCGCCGTACGGCATCGCGCTGCCTAAGGACAACGGCATGGCCAAGGCGGTTCAGGCCGCGATGACCGAGCTGATCGCGAACGGCGACTACGCCGACATGCTGAAGAAGTGGGACCTGAGCGACGGTGCGATCACCGAGTCGGTGATCAACGGAGCCCAGAGCTAGGCCAGTCGCTTCATGACTCACGAAGCGCCGGAGCGCACCGGCACGCAGGCTCCGTCCCGGATCCGTGCCGTGCCGGTGCGCCACCCGGGCCGGTGGGTGGCAGCCGCGGTGCTGCTCCTGCTCGCCGCGATGGCAGTGCACGCGACCGTCTTCGCGCGGGTCCAGCGCGGCAAGTCCAGGCAGGACCGTTTCGGTTGGCAGGTGGTGGGGGACTACTTCCTGTCGAAGCAGGTGCTGGACGGTCTGGTCGTTACGCTGGAACTCACCGCGATCGCGATGGCCATCGGCATTGCCGGCGGCGTGCTGTTGGCGGTGATGCGCCTGTCGCAGAACCCGATCGTGCGGTGGGTGGCCTGGGCCTACATCTGGTTCTTCCGTGGCACCCCGGTTCTCGTGCAACTGCTGTTCTGGTTCAGCCTGAGCTACGTCTTCCCCACGCTCTCGCTCGGCGTTCCGTTCGGGCCCGAGTGGGTGCAGATCAGCGCGAACGACATCACGCCGTTCATCCTCGCGTTCGTCGGGCTCGGCCTGAACGAGGCGGCGTACATGTCCGAGATCGTGCGGGCCGGCATCATCTCGGTCGACGAGGGGCAGTCCGAAGCGGCGCAGGCGCTCGGGATGACCCGGCTGCGCACGATGCGGCGCATCGTGCTGCCGCAGGCGATGCGAGTGATCATCCCGCCCACCGGCAACGAGACGATCTCGATGCTGAAGACGTCCTCGCTCGCGAGCGTGATCACGGTGACCGAGTTGCTGTACTCGGTCCAGTTGATCTATGCGAGCACGTATCAGATCGTGCCCATGCTGCTGGTTGCCAGCCTCTGGTATCTGATCGTCACCTCGGTGCTCACGGCCGGGCAGTACTACGTGGAGCGCTACTTCGGCCGGGGCTCCTCGCGCGCGCAGCCTCCGACCCCGCTGCAGCGGTTCCGGGCGATGTTCTCCACCCGGCCCATGGCCGCCGACCTGGGTGAATTGCCTGCGCGGAACGCCGAGGGGGCGCGATGACCTCGCTGCGAAAGGGCGACGGCGCGACCTCACCGGCCGGTGGTGCGTCGCTGATGGTTCATGCCGAGGGCGTGCACAAGCACTACGGCCTGGTGAAGGTGCTCAAGGGCATCGACCTGAAGGTCGCGGCCGGCGAGGTGATGGTGATCATCGGCCCGTCCGGTTCGGGCAAGTCGACCTTTCTGCGCTGCATCAACCATCTGGAGAAGGTCGACGGCGGGCGGCTGTTCGTGGACGGCGAACTCGTCGGCTATCGCCAGCGTGGCGACAAGATCTACGAGCTCAAGGACGCCGAGATCTGCCGCAAGCGGTCCGAGATCGGCATGGTGTTCCAGCGGTTCAACCTGTTCCCGCACATGAGCGTGCTGGACAACATCATCGAGGCTCCGGTGGGCGTCCGCGGCCAGAAGAAGGCGGCTGCCACCAAGCGTGCCCTCGAGTTGCTCGATCGGGTGGGGCTCTCGGACAAGCGTGCCGCCTACCCGAGCCAGCTGTCCGGTGGTCAGCAACAGCGTGTTGCCATCGCGCGGGCGCTCGCCATGGAGCCGAAACTGATGTTGTTCGACGAGCCGACCTCGGCCCTGGATCCTGAACTCGTCGGCGACGTGCTCGATGCGATGAAGCAGTTGGCCAAGGACGGCATGACCATGGTCGTCGTCACGCACGAGATCGGATTCGCGCGAGAAGTGGGCGACTCGCTCGTGTTCATGGATGCCGGCGTCGTCGTCGAGTCGGGCAACCCGCGTGAGGTGCTCGCCAACCCGCAGCACGAGCGCACCAAGGCCTTCCTCTCCAAGGTGCTGTGAGGCAGCGACCCGCGTGAGTGTCGGTTGGGACGCTCATCCCGACGTGGCCGCCTGGACCGGCCTGGCGCCGCTCGACGGCGACCGCACGGCCGACGCCTGCGTGATCGGTCTCGGCGGTTCGGGCCTGGCGGCTATCGAGGCGCTGCTCGCGCGCGGGCTGTCCGTGGTGGGCCTGGACACCGGACGGGTGGCCGCGGGCGCTGCCGGGCGCAACGGCGGGTTCCTGCTCGGTGGCCCGGCGCTGTTCCTGCACGACGCGATCGCGCGCTGGCGAGCCGACGCCGCGGTCGAGCTGTATCGCCAGACGCTGGCCGAACTGGACCGGCTCGAGACCGAACTCGGCCCGGACGTGGTGCGCCGGGTCGGGTCGATCCGGCTGGCCGGGCTGCCGGGCGAGCCGGTGACCGATGACGAGGCCGCCGACCGCGAGCGCGAGCGCGCCGACTGCGCCGCGCACGCCTCGGCGCTGCGCGAGCACGGCATCGCGGTGCAGGACTACGCCGGCCCGCTGGGTCACGGGATCTTCCTGCCCGACGACGCCGCGATGAACCCGGCGCGCCGCGCGCTGTCGCTGGCCACCCGGTTGCGCGCACGGGCGGATCTGCACGAGCACACCGCGGTGCGGTCGGTGGCGTCCGGCCGCGCCGTCACCGAGCACGGAACCGTCAGCGCCGCCGTTATCATCGTCGCCGTCGACGGTCGGCTCGACGCGCTGCTGCCCGCGCTCGCCGGGCGGGTACGCACGGCGCGGCTGCAGATGCTCGCGACGGGTCCGGTTCCGGCGCGGCTGCCCTGCCCGGTGTACGGCAGGTGGGGCTACGACTACGCGCAGCAACTGCCCGACGGCACGCTCGCGGTCGGCGGTGGGCGCGACCGCTACGTCGAGCGGGAGTGGACGGACGAGGTAGAACCGAGCCGGCCGGTGCAGCGGCACATCGAACGCGTCGCGGCGCGGATGGCCGGCGTGCCGGTGACCGTGCGGCACCGCTGGGGCGCGTCGGTCGGCTTCACCGCCGACGGACGTCCGCTGTGCACCGAGGTCGAGCCGGGCGTGGTCGCGCTCGGCGGCTACAACGGCACCGGCAACCTGGTCGGTCCGGTGGCCGCGCGCGCAGCCGTGGCGCTCGCCCTGGACGGGGTCACGCCGCCGACCTGCTTCGCCCCCTGATTCCCCGGGTGGCGGCGTGGGCCAGAATGGCGCGGTGACGTCGAGCGATCCAGCAGGTCTGGCCGCAGCGCTGCGCCGGGCCGGGCTGGCCGACGTCGACCACTCCGCCCGTCGCCGAGCCGAGTACTCCAGCGACGCGTCCAACTACCGCATCGTCCCCGCGGTCGTCGCCTTCCCGCGGCACGCCGACGAGGCCGCCGCCGCGCTCGGCGTGGCCCGCGAGTTCGGCGTGCCGGTCACCAGCCGTGGCGGCGGCACCTCGACCGCGGGCAACGCCGTGGGCGCCGGGATCGTCCTGGACTTCTCGCGGCACCTCAACCACGTCGTGCAGGTCGACCCCGAGACGCGCACCGCGACCGTGCAGCCGGGCACGATCCTCGACGACATCACCGCCGTGGCGGCCCGGCACGGGCTGCGCTTCGGCCCCGACCCGTCCACCCATGCCCGCGCCACGATCGGCGGATCGCTGGGCAACAACGCGTGCGGTTCGCGCGCGCTCAAGTACGGCCGCACCGCGGACAACGTCGTCGAGCTCGACCTGCTGCTGGCCGACGGCACGCAGTTGACCGCGCGCCGGTTCGAGCGGGACGGGCTGGCCGCGGCGGGCCCCGCCGGCGTCGCACTCGAGCGGCTCGTCAGCCCCCGGCTGGGCATGATCCGCACCGAGTTCGGCCGGTTCACCCGGCAGGTGTCCGGCTACTCGCTGGAGCACCTGCTGCCGGAGAACGGGCACGACCTCGCCAAGTTCCTGGTCGGCACCGAGGGCACGCTCGGCATGATCCTCGGCGCCACCGTCCGGCTGGTCGAGTCGCCGAAGGCGGTCGCGCTGGCCGTCCTCGGCTACCGCGACATGCCGGCCGCCGCCGACGCCGTGCTCGACCTGCTGCCGCACAAGCCGGTCGCGATCGAGGGCATGGATGCGCTGCTGGTCAACGTGGTGCGCGCCCGCCGCGGGGCGTCCGCCGTCCCCGACCTGCCGCGCGGCGAGGGCTGGCTGTTCGTCGAGACGGCGGGTGCGACCGAGGCCGAGGCGCGCGCCGCCGCCGACAAGGTGATCGCCGACTCCGGCTGCATCGACTCGCTCGTGGTCACCGGGGCGCCCGCGCGCGCGTTGTGGCAGATCCGCGAGGACGGTGCCGGGCTGGGCGGCCGCACGCCCGCCGGTGCGCCCGCGTGGCCCGGCTGGGAGGACGCCGCCGTGCCGCCCGACCAGCTCGGGGAGTACCTGCGCGAGTTCGGCCGGCTGATGCGCGAGCACGGCGTGGACGGCCTGACGTACGGGCACTTCGGCGACGGGTGCGTGCACGCGCGCATCGACTTCCCGCTGAGCACGGCGCCGAAGAAGTACCGCGAGTTCGTGGTCGCGGCGGCGCAGCTCGTCGGCCGGCACGGCGGCTCGATGTCCGGCGAGCACGGCGACGGGCGCGCTCGCGGCGAGCTGCTGCCGTACATGTACTCCTCCGACGCGATAGCTACGTTCGCCGCAGTCAAGACGATCTTCGACCCCGGCAACCTGTTCAACCCGGGGGTGCTCGTCGACCCGGCGCCGCTGGACGCGGACCTGCGGGTACCGCATGCGCGTGCGCTGCGGCACGGCCTGGGCTTCGCCTACTCGCACGACGGCGGCGACCTGTCGACCGCAGTGCACCGCTGCGTCGGCATCGGCAAGTGCCGCGCGGACAACACCGCCAGCGGCGGCGTGATGTGCCCGTCGTACCTCGCGACGCGCGACGAGAAGGACTCCACCCGGGGCCGCGCCCGCGTGTTGCAGGAGCTGGCCTTCGGGGGCGACTCCGAGCACGCGCACGCGCTGGTGAAGGGCTTTCGCTCCGACGCGGTGCTGGAGTCGCTGGACCTGTGCCTGTCCTGCAAGGGCTGCTCGTCGGACTGCCCGGCCGGCGTGGACATGGCGACGTACAAGTCCGAGGCGCTCTACCAGCGTTACCGGCGCCGGCTGCGGCCGCCCGCGCACTACGCGCTGGGCTGGCTGCCGCGCTGGGCCCGGCTCGCCGCGCGGATGCCGCGGCTGGCGAACTTCACCCTGCGCCGCGACTCGATCACCCGTGTGGCCAAGCGGCTCGGCGGCATCGACCGCCGCCGTCCGCTGCCGCAGTTCGCCACGCAGACGTTCCGCCAGTGGTTCCAGAGCTGGCCCGGGCGCACCGGCCAGCCGGTGCTGCTGTGGGTGGACACCTTCACCGACCACTTCACGCCGGAGGTGGGCAAGGCCGCGGTACGCGTTCTCGAAGCGGCCGGCTACTCCGTGCGGATCACCGACGAGCCCGTCTGCTGCGGCCTGACCTGGATCTCGACCGGGCAGCTGGACGGTGCGCGCAAGCAGCTGCGCAAGAGCCTGGACGCGCTCGATCAGGCGGTGCGGTTCGGGATCCCGATCGTCGGGCTGGAACCGTCCTGCACCGCGGTGCTGCGTCACGATGTCGTCGAACTGCTGCCGGGCGACGCGCGTGCGGCGAAGGTGCAGGCGGGCACGCGCACCCTCGCCGAACTGCTTGCGGGCACCGACGGCTGGACGGCGCCCGATCTGCACGGGGTGCGCGCGGTCGCGCAGCCGCACTGCCACCAGCACGCGGTGCTGGGCTGGCAGGCCGACTCCGCGCTGCTGACCGGCGCCGGGGCGGAGGTGTCGGCGGTGGGCGGATGCTGCGGGCTGGCCGGGAACTTCGGTGTCGAGCGCGGCCACTACGAAGTCTCCGTGGCGGTGGCCGAGACCGCTCTGCTGCCGGCCGTGCGTGCCGCGCCGCACGACGCCGTGGTGCTGGCCGACGGGTTCAGTTGCCGCACCCAGCTCGAGCAGCTCGCGCGCGTGCAGAGCGTGCACCTGGCCGAACTGCTCGCCGATCACCTGGAGTCCGAGTGACCGCGTTCGTACCGCCGCCGTACCCGTACGACCGGCTCGCCGAGATCACCGCGATCGCGGCCGCCCACGACGGCGGCGCGGTCGACCTGTCGATCGGCACGCCGTGTGACCCGGCGCCGCGCGCGGTGATCGCGGCACTGTCGGACGCCGCGGCGGCGCGCGGCTACCCGCCGTCGATCGGCACGCCGGCCTTGCGGGATGCGGCGGCCGCGTGGCTCGCGCGCCGGCTCGGCGCCACCGTCGACCCGGCCACCGAGCTGGCGGCGGTCGTGGGTAGCAAGGAGTTCGTCGCCTCCACGCCGCAGTACCTGAAACTGCGCGACCCGTCCCGCGACACCGTGCTCTACCCGGCGATCAGCTACCCGACGTACGCGATGGGCGCGACATTGGCGAGCTGCCGGCCCGTCGCGTACACGGCCCTGGACGCGATCGACCCGGCCGACGCCGAACGCGCCCTGTGCGTCTGGGTGAACTCGCCGGGCAACCCGACCGGCGAACTGTCCGACCTCGCCGCAGCCGCCGCGTGGGGCAGGCAGCGGGGCATCCCGGTCCTGTCGGACGAGTGCTATGCCGAGTTCACCTGGACGGGGTCACCGACCACGATCCTGCGCGCGGGCACGTCCGGAGTCCTCGCCGTGCACTCGCTGTCCAAGCGAGACAACTTCGCCGGCGCCCGGATCGGCTTCTACGCGGGCGATCGCGAACTGGTGCACTACCTGCGCGAGGTGCGCAAGCACGCGGGTCTGATGCCGCCGGGCCCGGTGCAGGCCGCGGCCGTGATCGCGCTCGGTGACGACGCGCACGTCGACGCGCAGCGCGAGCGGTACCTGCGCAGGATGACCCGGCTGCGCGCCGTCCTCGCCGCCTGCGGCTACGCGGCGCAGTTGCCGGCGGGCGCGTTCTACCTCTGGGCGCCGGCCCCGGGCGGCGACGCCTGGGCCGCGGCACGCGAACTGGCCGCGCGCGCCGGGATCGTCGTCTCGCCGGGAGAGTTCTACGGCCCGGCCTCGACCGGCTGGTTCCGCGTGGCTGCGGTCCAGCCGGATGAGCGGATCGAGCTGGCCGCGTCCCGCGTGGGGGCCTGAGCCCGGTTTGCCTTGCGGGCAGGCGGGGAAGACGTCCGGTGTCCGGCCAGCCAGTGAGAGGACGAGGCAGATGAGTGGAACCGACAAGGCGAAGAACGCCATCGAAGATGCACAGGGCAAGGCCAAGGAGGCGCTCGGCCGCGCGACGGGCGACAAGGACACCGAGGCCGAGGGCAAGAAGGACCAGGCGAGCGCGGACCTGAAGAACGCGGGCGAGAAGGTCAAGGACGCCTTCAAGCACTGACCGAAGACCGGGGGGCGGCAGGCCCCGGACCGCTGATGCGGTCCGGGGCCTTGCTGTGTCTCGGGCGGCGGGGCAGTGCCGTCCCTGGTAAGCACTTGTCCATGATTGAGAAGCCGGCATGACCGGGCCGCTCCGTCCGCAGAAGCGTGGCCGCACGATCGCGATGACGCCCGCCGAGCTGGACGAGTTCCTGGACACGCAGCGCACCTGCCGGGTCGCCACGGTCGGGCTGGACGGCCCGCACGCGACGCCGCTGTGGTTCTACTGGGACGGCGCGAGCGTGTGGCTCTACTCGATCACGGGTGCCCAGCGCTGGGCCGACCTGGTGCGCGACCCGCGCATCGGCGTCACCGTCGACGCGGGCGAGGAGTACTTCGAGCTGCGCGGCGTGGAGATCACCGGTCGCGTCGAGGTGGTCGGCGAGGTGCCGCGCACCGGCGAGCCGAACCCGGAGCTGGCCGCGGTCGAGACGGCGTTCTTCGGCAAGTACTTCGGCGGCGCGGTGTTCCACGACGGGCGGCACGCCTGGCTGCGCGTCACCCCGGTCAAGATCGCCAGCTGGGACTTCCGCAAACTCGGCGGCTGAGCGCCCCGCGGGAGGTCAGCCGAACTGGACGCCCTGGGCGAGCGGCAGGTCGGTCGAGTAGTTGACCGTGTTCGTCGCGCGCCGCATGTAGGCCTTCCAGGCGTCCGAGCCGGACTCGCGGCCGCCGCCGGTCTCCTTCTCGCCGCCGAACGCGCCGCCGATCTCCGCGCCGGACGGGCCGATGTTGACGTTCGCGATCCCGCAGTCCGAGCCCGCGGCCGAGATGAACTGCTCGGCCTCGCGCAGGTTGAGCGTGAAGATCGACGACGAGAGCCCCTGCGGCACCTCGTTGTGCATGGCGAGCGCCTCATCGAAGTCCGCGTAGGTCATGACGTACAGGATCGGCGCGAACGTCTCGGCCCGCACGATCTCGCTCTGCGTCGGCATCCGCACGAGAGCCGGCTGCACGTAGTACGCGTCGGGAGCCTGGTCCGCGAGCACGCGCGCGCCGCCGGCGACCAGCGTCCCGCCGTTCGCCTGCGCCTTGTCCAGCGCCGCGACGTACCCCTCGTAGGACGCCTGGTCGATCAGCGGGCCGACCAGCACTCCCTCGGCGGCTACGCCCGCACTGCCGGGGGTACCCCCAATAGCCAGCGGCGAGCCGATCGGCAGCGTCTCGTAGGCGGCCTTGATGCGCGCCACCAGGTCGTCGGCGATCGACTCGTGCACGATCACCCGGCGCAACGTGGTGCACCGCTGCCCCGCGGTGCCGGCGGCGGAGAACACGATGCCGCGCACCGCGAGGTCCAGGTCGGCGGACGGCGCGACGACGGCGGCGTTGTTGCCCCCGAGTTCGAGCAGCAACCGGCCGAAGCGGGCGGCGACGCGTGGCGCGACGGCCTTGCCCATCCGGGTCGAGCCGGTCGCGCTGATCAGGGCCACGCGCGGGTCGTCGACGAGCGCCTCGCCGACCTCGGCACCGCCCAGCACCAGAGCCGACAGACCTTCGGGGGCCCCGACCCGGCGGGCCGCCTCGGCGAGCAGCGCCTGGCACGCGAGCGCGGTCAGCAGGGTCTTCTCCGACGGCTTCCACACCACCGCGTCGCCGCAGACGAAGGCCAGCGCGGCATTCCACGACCACACCGCCACCGGGAAGTTGAACGCGCTGATCACGCCGACGACGCCCAGCGGGTGCCACTGCTCCATCATCCGGTGACCGGGCCGCTCGGACGCGATCGTCAGCCCGAACAGCTGGCGCGACTGGCCGACGGCGAGGTCACAGATGTCGATCATCTCCTGGACCTCGCCCAGGCCCTCGGACCGGATCTTGCCCGCCTCGATCGAGACGAGGGCCCCGAGGTCGGCCTTGTGCTCGCGCAGCAGCTCCCCGAGTTCGCGCACCAGCTGACCGCGGACCGGCCCGGGCACCGCGCGCCACTGCCGGAACGCCTCGGACGCGGCGCCGACGATGTCGGCGACCTCCGCGGCCGTGTGCGCGTGCACCCGGGCCAGCTCACCGCCGGTGACGGGGGAGCGGGCGATCAGGCCAGCCCCTGTGCGGGGCAGGTCATGGACGCCGAGGCGGGACAGGATCGCGGCGGTCTCGGTGACGAGCTCGTCGTGCGCGGGGACGGTCATCTCGAACTCCTCGTCGTTGCTTATGACTGCCTAGTGTATGCCGTAAGCTCAGCTTATGGCTAATGGGGACGGCCTCCTGGACGTCGGGCGGCTGCGGCTGCTGCGGGAGGTCGGCCTGCGCGGCACCATCGCCGGCGCAGCTCGATCGCTGGGGCTGACCTCGTCCGCCGTCTCGCAGCAGTTGGCGGTGCTGGAACGCGAGGCCGGGACGGCGCTGGTGGACCGTTCGCCGCGCGGTGTCGTGCTCACCGGTGCCGGCCACGCCCTGGTCCGGCGGGCGGACGAGGTGCTGGACGTGCTCGCCTCGGCGCGCGCCGATCTGGACCGGATCGCCGGCTCGCTCAGCGGTCCGGTGCGCATCGCGGCGGTGGCCAGCGCCGCGGCGACGTTCGTCTCGGCCGCGGCGTGCGAGCTGCGCGAGAGCCATCCCGGCATCGCCCTGTCGGTATTGGTCGCCGAACCGGCCCGATCCCTGGACCTGCTACTTGCCGGCGACGTGGACATCGCGGTCGTCGACGAGTACGACCGCGTCCCGCTCGCGCTACCGGAGTTCGTCCTCGCCCGCGAGCTGTGCGCCGAACCGCTGGTCGCCGTCCTGCCGGGCGGTCACCTGGGCCGGCGTGCCGTGCGGCTTGCCGACCTCGCCGACGCGGACTGGATCATGCCGCCGGACGACGCGGCGTGCGGGCTGGCGGTGCGCTCGGCCTGCCGCGCCGAGGGGTTCGAGCCGCGGGTGCGCTGGGAGACCGACGACATGCTGTTGCTGGCCCGCGCGGTCGCGGCCGGGCACGGTGTCGCGGTGCTGCCGCGCCTGTCGGTCGACACGCGCGCGGCCGCGATCCAGACCCGCAGGCTGGGCGAACCGCAACTGCAGCGCCGGCTGCGCGCGGTCGCGCGCGCCTCGGCGCTGTCGCGGCCGGTGATCGAGGCCGTGGTCGGCGCGCTGGCCGGCCGCGCCGCGGAGGCCGCAGCGCCCGCACGGCGCGGGCGCTGGTAGCACCCTTCCGTGGGATGTCCGTAATCGGGTCCGCGTGAAGCGAGTTTTCGCATTTAGCAGGACTACGGCTTGACGAATGGGAACGACACGCGTGTAATTTCCTACGTGTCACCTCGTTCCCGCCACAACCTTCAGGAGGAAGCCGTGACGGACCTGTCGAGCAACCTCAGTGATGCCGACCTGTCCGACCTGTTCGGCCTGCCGGAAGAGGCAAGCTGGCAGGAGCGTGCCCTGTGCGCGCAGACGGATCCGGAGGCCTTCTTCCCCGAGAAGGGCGGCTCCACCCGGGAGGCGAAGCGGATCTGCACGGGCTGCGAGGTCCGCGCCGAGTGCCTGGAGTACGCGCTGGCCCACGACGAGCGGTTCGGCATCTGGGGCGGGCTGTCCGAGCGCGAGCGTCGCCGGCTCAAGCGCCGCGCGGTCTGACCGCAGCCGTCCGGAACCGCGCGGGCCGCGTCAGTCCAGCTCGTCGATGTCGCGCCCCAGCAGTTCGGCCACCAGCTCTGCCACCACCATGAACACCAGGTCCGAGCGGTCCTCCGGCTCGCCGGCTCGTGCCTCGATCGGGCGCCGGTAGAGCACGATCAGCGGCTGCCGAACCCCGGCCCCCTCGCGCAGCAACCGGCCCAGCGGCACGCCGCGGTCGACGATCACGTCCGGCCCGAAGTCCGTGGACCCGGGCGGCGGGACCTCCTCGACCGCGAACTCGACCGCGGCCAGCTCGCCCGCCCAGTGCCCCTCCAGCTCCTCGACCGCGTCCAGCACGAGCGCGTCGAACGCCTCGCTGCGGGTGCGGGCCAGGGGCACGCCGGCCGGGGCGAGCGGGCCGCGCATGCCCCGCCCGCGCCGCCGGCGACGCGCACGACGTCGCGCCGCCATCCGCCCGCCCGGATCGACCTGCATCCCGGCAGCATAAGACGCGGCGCCGACCGTGGCGCCGCCGTGCAGCCGATCGGGCGGCCGATCGTGCGGCGACACGTGCGACGCGCGACGGCCCAGAAGCCGCTCTGGAGGCTGCCGGGGCGATAGGGTCCCCGGCTGTGAGGATCGAGCGGGCACGGTGTGGGCGATGAGGCACGCGCGGCGCTGCACCCGCACCGGCTGTGCACGCCCCGCGGTCGCCACGCTCACCTACGCCTACTCCGACCTGACCGCGGTCGTCGGCCCGCTGGCCAGCTTCGAGGAGCCGCACTCGTACGACCTGTGCGAGGAACACGCGGTGCGGCTCACCGTGCCCCGGGGCTGGGAGGTGCTGCGCCACGTCGGCGAGTTCCCGGCGCCGATCCCGCACGCCGACGACCTCGAGGCGCTGGCCGACGCGGTCCGCGAGGCGGCGCGGGTCGAGCCCGCCGCCCCGATCGGCGGCGACGGCGAAGCAGTCACCGGCCGCCGCGGCCACCTGCGGGTCGTCCCGCCCGCGCGCTGAGGAACCCGGTTCGTCGGTAGGCTTGCCGGCGTGGACCTGTCGACGATCATCAAGGCCTACGACGTGCGTGGGACCGTGCCCGATCAGCTCGACGAGGCGGTGGCGCGCGCGGTCGGTGCGGCGTTCGTCGACGTCACCGGCGCGGAGCGCATCGTCACCGCGCACGACATGCGCGAGTCCGGGCCGGGGCTGGCCCGCGCGTTCGCCGAGGGGGCGCTGCACCGCGGCGCGTCCGTGGTGGAGGCCGGGCTCGGCTCCACCGACATGCTCTACTTCGCCTCCGGCCACCTCGGCCTGGCCGGTGCCATGTTCACCGCCAGCCACAACCCGGCGCGCTACAACGGCATCAAGATGTGCCGCCCGAACGCGGTCGCGATCGGGCAGGACAGCGGCCTCGTCGACATCCGTGACCGTGCCCAGCACTACCTGGACGACGGCCTGCCCGCCGCGTCCAGCCCCGCCGGCACCGTCGAGCAGGTCGACCTGCTCACCCCCTATGCCGAGTACCTGCGCGCCCTGGTCGACCTGTCCGGCATCCGGCCGCTGAAGGTGGTCGTCGACGCCGGCAACGGCATGGGCGGCTACACCGTCCCGGCCGTCCTCGGCGACAGCGTGCTGCCCGCCCTGCCCCTGTCGATCGTCCCGCTGTACTTCGAACTGGACGGCTCGTTCCCCAACCACGAGGCGAACCCGCTGGTGCCGGAGAACATCGTCGACCTGCAGCGCAAGGTGGTCGAGGAGGGCGCGGACCTCGGGCTGGCCTTCGACGGCGACGCCGACCGCTGCTTCGTCGTCGACGCCGACGGCGCGGCCGTCTCGCCGAGCGCGATCACCGCCCTGGTCGCCGAGCGCGAGCTCGCCAAGTCCCCGGGCGCGAGCGTGATCCACAACCTGATCACCTCGCACGCCGTGCCCGAGGTGATCGCCGAGAACGGCGGCGTGCCGGTGCGCACCCGGGTCGGTCACTCGTTCATCAAGGGCGAGATGAAGGCGCGCAACGCGGTGTTCGGCGGCGAGCACTCGGCGCACTACTACTTCCGCGACTTCTGGTTCGCCGACACCGGCATGCTGGCCGCCATGCACGTGCTGGCCGCGCTCGGTGGCCAGGCCGGATCGCTCGCCGAACTGACCGCGCGCTACAACCGCTACGTCGCGTCCGGCGAGATCAACTCGACGGTCCAGGACCAGGCCGGCCGGGTCGAGGCCATCCGGGCCGCGTTCGCCGACCGGGCCGAGGGCATCGACGAGCTCGACGGGCTGACCGTGACGATGCCGGACGGCGGCTGGTTCAACGTGCGCGCGTCCAACACCGAGCCGCTGCTGCGGCTGAACGTGGAGGCCGGCGACGAGGCGGCCATGGCGGCACTGCGCGACGACGCGCTCGCGGTCATCAGGGGCTGAAGGGCAGACGATGAGCATCGATCCGGAGCTGCTGACCCTGCTGGCCTGCCCGAGCGAGGACCACGCCCCGCTGCGCGAGGACGGTGACAGCCTGGTGTGCACGTTCTGCCGGTCCCGGTTCCCGATCGACGACGGGATCCCGGTGCTGCTGATCGACGAGGCCACGCCCGGCCCGAACGGCCTCGGCGTCGCGGCCGGGTGACCGGACCGCCGTGAGCTTCGACGAGGCCCTGCTCGACGACGAGGACGCCCTGCTGCGCCGCGACGGCCAGGGGCTGCTGTGGGCGCTGGCCACCGCGGGCGCCCAGGTGCGCCGCGCGATCGAGTCCGCCGAGGAGTTCGGGCTGGACCGGCTGCGCGGCGAGCTGCCGCGGGCGCTGCTGATCGCGACCGACGCACCGCCGTCGGTGACCGTGCGGGTGGTGACCAGGCTCAGCTGCGAGCAGGCCCCGGCACTGGCGTGGCACGGCGTGCAGCTGCCCAGGTGGGCCGGGCCCGCGGACGCGCTGCTGATCGGCGCGGTCGACGGGCGGCATCCGCGCCTGGTGGCGCTGGCCGAGCAGGGCGCGCGGCGCGGGCTGGCGATGGCGGTCGTCGCGCCGCAGGACTCGCAGGTGGCAGCCGCGGCCGGCCGCGCCCCGGTGCACCACCTCGCGACGGACCTGAACGTGCGGGCGTTCCGGTGGGCCGTGCTCACCCCGCTGCTGCAGGCCCTGGACGCGCTCGGCGTGCACGCGGTGCCGCCTGCGCTGCTGCACGAGGTCGCCGACGCGCTGGACCAGACCGCCGAGGTGTGCCGCCCCGGCAGCGACCTGTTCACCAACCCGGCCAAGGCGCTCGCCGCCGAGTTCGCCGACACCCAGCCGCTGATCGCCGGCGCGGGCGCGCTGGCCGGCGTCGCCGCGCGCGCGATCGCCGACTCGCTGCAGCTGTGCGCCGGCGTCCCCGCGGTGGCGGTGAGCCTGCCCGACGGCATGGCGCGCGCCGGCGCGGTGCTGCGCGGCGCCGGGCCGTCCCCCATCGGTACCGGCGACGACTTCTTCCGGGACCGCACCGATGACGTGGTCCGCGAGCGCGGCCGGCTGCTGGTCGTCGGCGACGACGGCACCGCCGACGACCCGGAACTCGGGCCGCGATCGGGTGCCCAGATCCAGCTGGACGAGGTGGCCGCCCGGCGGGCCGCGGCCGCGCTGCACGCGCTGGCAGCCGAGCTCGGGCTGCGCTCATCCAGTGTCGACGTCCCCCAAGGCGCGCCGCTGGCCCGCTTCGCCGCCGCTGCCGCGTTCGGTGACTTCACCGCCGGCTACCTCGCCCTCGGCCTGGGGCTCGACCCCGGCGCCGCCACCCCCGGGGAGCTGCCGCATTGACCGGCCACCTGGTCCCGCCCTCCCCGCCCTCCCCGCCCTCCCCGTTCCTCCCGTTGAGTGGCGGGTTATCCGTTGAGTGGCGGCCTATAGCCCGCCACTCAAGCCGAAAGCCGCCACTCAACGGGGTCGGGCGGTGAGCGCGTCGGGGGGCACCAAGGCGGTGGTCGCAGCCCTGGGGGCGAACCTGGGGATCGCGGTGGGCAAGTTCGTCGCGTTCGCGATCACCGGGTCGTCCTCGATGCTCGCCGAGGGCGTGCACTCCGTCGTCGACTCGGGCAACCAGGGCCTGCTGCTGATCGGCGCCCGCTCGGCCAAGCGCAGGGCCACCCCCGAGCACCCGTTCGGGTACGGACGCGACCGCTACGTGTACGGCTTCCTGGTCGCGCTCATGCTCTTCTCCGGCGGCGGCCTGTTCGCGCTGTACGAGGGCGTGCAGAAGATCCGGCACCCGCACCACCTGGACTCGCCGCTGGTCGCGATCATCGTGCTCGTCCTCGCGATCGGGCTGGAGTCCTTCTCGCTGCGCACCGCGGTGCACGAGTCGCGTCCGCTCAAGGGCGACGAGAGCTGGTTCGCCTTCATCCGGCACGCCAAGGTCCCCGAGTTGCCGGTCGTGCTGCTGGAGGACGTCGCGGCGCTGACCGGGCTGGTGTTCGCGCTGGCCGGGGTCGGCATCTCGACGGCGGCCGGCGAACCCGTCTGGGACGGCATCGGCACCTGCGCGATCGGCGCGCTGCTCATCACCGTGGCGATCGTGCTCGTGATCGAGACCAAGAGCCTGCTGCTCGGCGAATCCGCGGCCCCCGCGCAGGTCACCGCGATCGAGGCCGCGCTGGTCGGTGACGGCGTCGAGCGGGTGATCCACCTGCGCACGATGCACCTTGGCCCGGAGGAGTTGCTGGTGGCGGCGAAGCTCGCGATGCCGGCGGGCGCAGCCCTCGCCCAGGTCGCCACCGCGATCGACACCGCCGAGGCCCGGGTGCGCGCCGCCGTACCGTCCGCCCGGGTCATCTACCTCGAGCCCGACCTGGACCGCTCGCTGTTACCGGAAGGAGCCGAATGATGATCGCCTGGGGTATCGCGGCGGCCCGGTCCGCAGCCGGGGCGGTGCTGCTCGCCAAGCCCGAACTGGCCCGCACCCACACCGGCGCGGAGCGGATGCTCACCCGGCTGGTCGGCGTGCGCGACCTGGCGCTCGGCCTCGGCACCGCCGCGGCGCTGACCCGAGGCGACGGCCGGCTCTGGCTGGCCGCCGGGCTCGCCAGCGACGCATCGGACGTCGCGGTGAGCCTGCGCTCGGCACCGGACGTGGGCCGGACGGAGGCCACGCTGGGCGCGCTGCTGGCCGTCCCGTTCATCGCGGCCGCGATC
Source organism: Jatrophihabitans cynanchi (assembly GCF_027247405.1). Taxonomy (NCBI): domain Bacteria; kingdom Bacillati; phylum Actinomycetota; class Actinomycetes; order Jatrophihabitantales; family Jatrophihabitantaceae; genus Jatrophihabitans; species Jatrophihabitans cynanchi. The sequence continues at coordinate 3,361,599 of NZ_CP097463.1, forward strand.
GCCGCCGAGCTCGCCCGCAGGCGGCGGTGACGTGCCGGACGTCTTCGCCGTCGACGGCACGATCCGCGACTACGCCTGGGGATCGAGCACCGCGATCCAGCAGCTGCTCGGGCTCCCGGTCGACGGCCGGCCCGCTGCCGAGCTCTGGTTCGGCGCGCACCCCGGCGCCCCGTCGGCCGCGCTCGGAACCACCCTGGACGAACTGATCGCGGCCGACCCCGCCGGCCTGCTCGGCGAACCGGTCGTCGCCGCGTTCGGGCCACGGCTGCCGTTCCTGCTCAAGGTGCTCGCGGCCGACACGCCGCTGTCGATCCAGGTGCACCCGACGCGCGCCCAGGCCGAGGCCGGGTTCGCCGCCGAGGACGCGCGCGGGATCGCGATCGACGCACCCGCGCGCAACTACCGCGACCGCAATCACAAGCCCGAACTGCTGTGCGCGCTCAGCGAGTTCGACGCGCTGTGCGGCTTCCGGCCGGTTGCCGGCACGCTGCGGCTGCTGGACGCCCTGGAGTTGGACGGGCTCGAACCGGTGCGCGCGCGGCTGGCTGGGGCGGACGGGTTGCGCGCGGCGTTCAGCTACCTGCTGACCCTGGACGATCCGGCGCCGCTGTCGCGCGCGGTCGCCGCACGCGTTGCCGCACTCGCCGATCCCGGGTGGGCCGGCGTCCGGGCCGCGGTTGCCGCGGCCGCGGCGCAGTTCCCCGGTGATGTCGGCGTCGTGCTCGCGCTGCTGCTCAACCACGTCCGGCTGCAACCCGGCGAGGCGATCTACCTGGGCGCCGGCACCGTGCACGCCTACCTGCACGGCGTCGGGATCGAGATCATGGCCAACAGCGACAACGTGCTGCGTTGCGGGCTGACCACCAAGCATGTCGACGTCGGCGAACTGCTCGCGATCACCGACTTCGCCGAGCTGCCCGAGCCGCGCTGGCCGAGCTCCGGGACGGCGGGCTTCGGCGTCGGCTTCGACGTACCGGTTCCCGACTTTCAACTGCACTCGGCCGATCTGGACGCGTACCGCAAGCCCGGCCGGGCCCAGGGAGCGTGCGCGACCGGTGATGCGGGCAAGCCGTACCTGGTGCTGTGCGCCTCGGGGGGCGTCCGCGTCCGGGCCGGGCGGTCCTCGGTCGGCCTGACGCCGGGCCGGGCGGCGTTCGTGCCCGCGCGTGATCCGGTCTTCACCCTGGAAGGCACGGGCCAGACCTTCCTCGCGTCGGTCGGGCTGCCGCAGCGCCGCTGAGGATCGCGGCCCGTCCTCAGCCGGGCGGTGTCACGCTGTCACCGTGGCCGACGCGAGCAGTGCGACGCGCCTGTCGGCGCTGCGGGCCGGCACGGGTCGTGCCGAGGCGGCCGTCTTCGCGGTGGCGCTGCTGGTCCGCCTCGCAGTGCGCCTCAGCAGCGGCGGGCTGACCGCGCTGTCCACGTACGACCCCGGCGTCTACTACGCGGCCGGCGACGCGCTCACCTTCGGCCGCCTGCCCTACCGCGACTTCGTGTTCTTGCACCCGCCGGCCGTCATCGTGGTCCTGGCCCCGTTCGACTGGTTCGGCCGGCTGACCAGCGATCTGGCCGGCTTCGTCGCGGCCAACCTCGCGTTCGCCCTGCTGGGTGCGCTCAACGCCGTGCTGGTCGTGCGCCTCGCCCGCCACCTCGGCCTCGGCACGCGCGCGGCCGTGGCCGGGGGCCTGACCTACGCGTTGTGGTTCGGCTCGGTCGGCGCGGAGTACGGCGTGCGGCTCGAGCCGCTGGGCAACCTGTTCGCGCTGCTCGGGCTGTTGGCGTTCGCGCGCGCCCGGGCGACGGGTGCGCGGCGCCCGGCGTTGTGGTGCGGCGCGGCATTCGGCGCCGCCTCGGCGGTGAAGATCTGGTGGGTGGTGCCGCTGGTCGTCATGCTCGGCTGGCTACTGGCCGGCCGACGCAGCAGGCAGGTCGGCGCCTTCCTCGCCGGCGCGGCGGCGGCGCTCGTCGTGATCTGCGTGCCGTTCTTCCTGGCCGCGCCGCGCCAGATGTTCGACATGGTGATCACCGAGCAACTGGGTCGCAATATCACCGGCGCCCCCCTGGTCCGGCTGGCCGAGCTCAGCACGCTCCGGCCGGCGATCAGCCATCCGTCGCAGGCGCTGACGGTGGTGTGGCTCGTCGGCGTGGCGGCGGTGCTCGTGGTGGTGTGCCGGTTCGCGCTGCGGGAAGCTGCCGCCCGTCCGTTCCTGGTCCTGGCCGGGGCGCAGCTGCTCGTGCTGCTCGCGGCACCGGGCTGGTTCGGCTTCTACGCCGACTACCTCGCGCCGGCCCTCGCGATCACGATCGCCGCCGCCGTCGCCGGGTACCGGCACGGTGGCGCGCAACCGGCCGCGTCCCGCCGCCGGCTGCTCCCGGTTCTGCTGGCGCCCCTCGTGATCGTGGCGCTGACCACGGGGGCGGCGCTCGTGCAGGCCACCCGCGCGGATCAGCATGCGTTCCCGGGGCAGCGGCTGGCGCGCGCGCTGGGCGGGCGGGGTTGCGTCATGTCCGATGCGCCGGGCGCGCTGATCGGGCTGCGCGTGCTCAGCCGCGACCTGGGCTACGGCTGCGCCAACTGGATCGACGTCAGCGGGCGCACCTACGGCGCGGACCGGGCCGGGCGCAACGTCCCACGCCGGGCGAACGCGCGCTGGCAGCGGGACCTGCTGGCCTACCTCCGCTCGGGGCAGGCGATCATCCTGGTGCGCGCACACGCCACCGGCGTGGCCCCCGGCACGATGCGGGCGATCCGCGCCGGGGGTGTGCTCGCCCGCGACGGCGGGTACGTCATCTGGCGCGTGCGGCGCTGAGGGCGAGTCGAGCGTCGCCCGGCAAAGTTGACACGACCGTGGTAGGTTCGCCGGCGATGGCGTCGATGACCATGCAGCAAGCGGCGGCCGCCACCGGGTGGTCCCCACGGATGCTGCGCTACCTGGAGCAGGCCGGCCTGGTCGCCGCGCTGCGCACCCCGGGCGGCCACCGGCACTACGGGCCCCGTCAGATCGAGCGGCTGCAACGGCTGCGCGAGCTGATCGACGGCCACGAACTGGGCATCAGCGACATCGCGTTCGAACTGCGCATGCGCACCGACGCGCGGCTCGCTCGGGCCGTCGATGAGTGGTTCGGCCCGCTGCACCGCAGCGCGGCACCACCGGGAGCCGGTCTGTACCGCCGGCTCGCCACCCCGGAAACCTCGGTACCACCCTCACTCCAAGGAGAGCACGTGAGCATCACTCTGACCCCCGACTCGGCAGGCAGCGTCTCGGACTTCAAGGTCGCCGACCTGTCGCTTGCCGCGTTCGGCCGCAAGGAGATCGAGCTGGCCGAGCACGAGATGCCCGGCCTGATGGCGCTGCGCCGCGAGTTCGGTCCGGCCCAGCCACTGAAGGGCAAGAAGATCGCCGGCTCGCTGCACATGACGGTGCAGACCGCCGTCCTGATCGAGACGCTCACCGCGCTCGGTGCCGACGTGCGCTGGGTCAGCTGCAACATCTTCTCCACGCAGGACCACGCGGCGGCCGCGGCTGTCGTCGGCCCGCACGGGACGATCGAGAACCCGCAGGGCGTGTCGGTCTACGCGTGGAAGGGCGAGACGCTGCCGGAGTACTGGTGGTGCACCGAGCAGATGCTGACCTGGCCGGACGGCAGCGGCCCGGACTCCATCGTCGACGACGGTGGTGACGCCACGCTGCTGATCCACATGGGCACCGAGTTCGAGGCGGCCGGCGCCGTCCCGTCCACCGACGAGAACGACTCCGAGGAGTACGGCGTCATCCTCGACCTGCTGCGCCGCTCCGTCGCCGAACAGCCCGGCAAGTACACCCGGATGGGCCAGGGCATCATCGGCGTCACCGAGGAGACCACGACCGGCGTGCACCGGCTCTACGAGTTCGAGAAGAACAACACGCTGCTGTTCCCGGCGATCAACGTCAACGACTCGGTCACCAAGAGCAAGTTCGACAACAAGTACGGGTGCCGCCACTCGCTGATCGACGGCATCAACCGCGGCACCGACGTGATGATCGCGGGCAAGCTCGCGGTCGTCTGCGGGTACGGCGACGTCGGCAAGGGCTGCGTCGAGTCGCTGCGCGGTCAGGGCGCCCGCGTCGTCGTCACCGAGATCGACCCGATCTGCGCGCTGCAGGCGGCGATGGACGGGCTCGAGGTCGTCACCCTCGAAGACGTGGTCGGCAAGGGCGACATCTTCGTCACCACCACGGGCAACAAGGACATCATCATGGCCGAGCACATGGCCGCGATGAAGCATCAGGCGATCGTCGGCAACATCGGCCACTTCGACAACGAGATCGACATGGCCGGGTTGGCGAAGGTTCCCGGCATCACCAAGACCGAGGTCAAGCCGCAGGTGCACGAGTGGCGGTTCCCGGACGGCAAGAAGATCATCGTGCTCAGCGAGGGGCGGCTGCTCAACCTGGGCAACGCGACCGGCCACCCGAGCTTCGTGATGAGCGCGTCGTTCTCCAACCAGACGATCGCGCAGATCGAGATCCACAAGAACCCGCAGGCCTACATCGTCGACGGCAAGCCGACCGTCACCACGCTGCCGAAGCACCTGGACGAGAAGGTCGCCCGGCTGCACCTGGACGCCGTCGGCGCGAAGCTGACGACACTGTCCAAGGAGCAGGCCGAGTACATCGGCGTCGACGTCGCCGGCCCGTACAAGTCCGACCACTACCGTTACTAACCGCGCGAGCTGGCGTTCGCCGACCACCCCGAAGAACGGGGTGGATCGGCCAACGCCAGCCGCAAGCTCGCTGGCGCTCGCGAGGCGCGCGGCTCTTCGCGCTGGGGGTACCTCCCGCTTGCGGGGGAGCTCATCGCGTGGTGGGTCACCCGCCGTCGCCCATCGCGTCGCGGGGTGGTCAGGCTTTCGCGGTGAAGGCGGGCAGGTAGCCGCCGGACTGGCCGGCCGCGGTCGGGTGGTAGCTCTGCACCAGGTCGGTCCAGTCGACCGAGTGCAGCCACGAGCCGCTGTCGCAGATCTCGTGCCCGTTGCCGAACGCGGCGCGCACGTCGGCGAACGCGAAGCCGTGCCGGGTCGCGGCCGCGGAGATCACGCCGTCGAGCACGTCCGCCGCTTCGTTGATCTTGTTGCGGTCGGTCGAGCTGAGCCCAACGCAGTACCACTTGTCGTGGTAGAAGCGCGGGTAGTCCAGCACCACGACGCGGGCGTTCGGGGCGTGCGCGCGGATCGCGTTGTAGGTGGTGTCCAGCCAGCCGGGCAGTGACGTGCGCGCCGTGTTCTCCGCCGCGTTGAGTTCGTTGACGCAGGTCGTCGTGCTGTACAGGACGCAGTCCTGCATCACCGTGGCGAAGCCGAGATCGTTCCCGCCGACCGAGATGCTCACCAGGGTCGTCGTGCCGCTCAACGCGGACACCTGACTGGCCGTCACGTCCGTTGTCTTCGCGCCCGAGCAGGCGACCGACACGTAGGAGGCGGGCGCATGCGCGTTGGCCCACAGTTGCGAGTACGCCTTCGTGCTGCGCAGGCAACTGCCGCTGGCCGAGATGTAGCTGCCGGCGCCCACGCCCGAGGAGTACGAGTCACCGAGCGCGACGTACCTGACGGTGGCGGCCGCGGCCGGTGCCGCGAACGCGATCAGCGCAGCCGCGGGTGCGGCGAGAAGGGCGATCGAGCGGACGATCCGGGATCTGCGCACGAGGTGCCTCCGATGAGTGAGGGGACCGATATGCGGACAGGACTACCAGTTGTCGCCTATGGCGCGCGTAATGCCGTGATCATGGAATCGGCTCGGATCGTCCGGCCGATTCCGGTCGGCCCGGTTTGGGGCCGCCGCGCTGGTGGTCATCGAGCGGGCGGCGGCGGGGTGACCGGGTGGTTCGGGCGAGCGGCCGCCGGGGAGTCGCTCGGACTCAGTCGCCGGGCCGTCACCGGCGAACCCGGCTAGACCCGGCTCTGCGGCAGCGGCTTGTTCGATATGTGAAGGCGCGGTTGGATTCGGGCAAATCATCGCTGATTTCAGCCGAAATGCGTGACACCGTCCGACCGTTGTTCTAATATGGATGGATGGCAGTCGACGCGACACTCGAGGCGTTCGCACTGCTCGAGGACCTCAACCGCGCCCTGGACAAACTCACCAGCACCGACCTGTCCACCCTGACCGGCGAGCAACTGCTGCGCTTCACCAGCGCCTGGGAACGGCACAAACGCCGCGGCACCGTGCTCGATCACGCCAGCGTCGCCGAACTGGATTCGCGGCACACCGCCGGCGAGAAGGGACTGCGCAGCACCGCCGCACTACTGGGTGAACTGTTGCGCCTGGACCCGGGGCAGGCCCGCCGGCGGGTACGTGACGCCGGCGACTTCGTCCCCCGGCACGGCCTGTCCGGCGAACTGCTGCCGCCGCTACGGCCGGACACCGCCCGGGCCCTGGCCGACGGGGACATCGGGATCGAGCACGCCCGCTCCGTCGGCGACCTGTTCGACGCCCTGCCCGCCCAAACCCTCCAGGCCGAACGGGCCATCGAAGCCGCCGCCCTGGACGCGGCCGCGGTGTGCGCACCGCACCGGCTGCGGCAATGGTGCGTCCAGGCCGCCGCCCACCTTGACCCCGACGGCAGCAAACCGTGCGAGGAGGCCAAACGCCGCGACCGCGGCCTGAGCCTGATCGACCAGCCTGACGGCTGGGCCAAGCTCAGCGGCCGGCTCACCCCCCACGCTGCCGCCGCACTGCGCGCCGTCCTCGGACCCCTGGCCGCACCCGCACCCACCACCGGCAGCGACGGCGAGAGCATCCGGGACGAACGCACCCCCGCCCAACGCCGCCACGACGCACTCGCCGAGGCCTGCACCCGGCTCCTACGCACCGGCACCCTGCCCGACACCGGCGGCGCCGCCACCACCATCTTGGTCACCATCGACTACCGCGACCTCCTGCACCGCTACTGGCAACACACCCGAAGCGGCAGGGGCACCGGCACTGCAGACTACGGCGACGGACTCGGGACCGACGGATGCGGTGCCGACAGGTTCGGCTTCGGCGGCGCGAACGGATTCGCAGGCGCCAGCGACGGGCACGCGGTCACCTCCTACGGCACCCTCATCCCCGTGGACGAACTGCTGCGCCGCGCCGGCGACGCGCACCTCATCCCCGTCGTCCTCAACGACACCGGCGGCGTTATGGCCTACGGCCGCGACCGACGCCTGGCCAGCCCCGGACAACGCCGCGCCCTCGCCGCCCGCGACGGCGGTGTGTGCGCCCCGGCTGCACCATCCCCGCCGACTGGTGCGAAGTCCACCACCTGATCCCCTGGCAACACGGCGGACGAACTGACCTCGACGAGCTTGCCCTCGTCTGCCCACACGATCACGACGAACTCGACCGTGGCGCCACCCTCACCATGATCAACGGCACACCGCACTGGACCGAACCGCCCCACCTCGACCCGCAACAAACACCCCGGCGCAACACCGCCCACCACATCCCCCGCATCCTCACCCACCTCACCGAAGCCGCCGCCGCCGCTCCGGATCCATAGCGAACTGAGTTCGGCAGCAAGGTGAGATTTCGGGCATCGGCGCGTGTTGTTCCCGGACGAGCGGTTCGCGGACCTGTTCTCGTCGGGTCGGGGACGGCCCAGCGTCCCCTGCCGATGCCCAGCCGATCAGCGGGACGCTGCTGAGTCAGCGCATGCCAGGCCGGATCAGGCCGGTTTCGTAGGCGGCGATGACGGCTTGCGCGCGGTCGCTGAGGGAGAGTTTCGCCAGAATGTGCGCGACGTGGGTCTTGGCGGTGGTCTCGGCCACGACGAGCTCGGCGGCGATGTCGGCGTTGGAGCGGCCGCGGCCGATGAGGGTGAGCACTTCGACCTCGCGTGGGGTTAGTGCCGCGAGCTCAGGTGGCGTCGTCGTTGCCGGGGAGGGCCTGGTGCAGAACTCCTCGATGAGGCGCCGGGTGATCGTTGGCGCGAGCAGCGTCTCACCGCGGGCGACGGTACGGATGGCGTCGGTGAGCTGGTGGCGCCGGACGTCTTTGAGTAGGAACCCGCTGGCACCGGCCTTCATCGCCTCGTAGACGTACTCGTTGCGGTCGAACGTGGTTAGCACCAGCACGCGTGGCGGGTTCGGTGCCCTCACGATCTGCCGGGTCGCCTCGATGCCGTCCAGCCCCGGCATCCGGATGTCGACAAGAGCCACGTCCGGGCGGAGTTCACGGATCGCCGCGACAGCCTGCGCACCGTCGGCTGCTTCGCCGACGACCGTCATATCGTTCTCGAGATCCAGGATCGTGCGCAGCCCGTCGCGGACGATCGCCTCGTCATCGGCGATCAAAACACTGATGGCCACGGTCATCGCTCGACGACCGGGAGCCGCGCGCAAAGTCTGAATCCACCGGTGGCCGTGACGTCGGTGTTGAGGATGCCACCGAAGACGGTGATGCGTTCGCGCATGCCGGCCAGTCCTCGTCCAGCCGTCGTCGCCGGTGTCGCGGTTCGGCCGGCATCGCAGACCTCGAGTGCGAGCGCGTCGGGTTCATGAACGATCCGGACCGTGCAGACAGGCGGGCGCGCATGCTTGAGCACGTTGGTCAGCGCCTCCTGCAGCACCCGGTAGCCGGTCAGGTCGAGGCTGGGTGGTAGCGGCGCCGGGTTTCCCGTGACTTGCATTGTGATCTGCGCTCCCGCCCGCCGGGTGGCTTCGACCAACTCGTCGAGCTGGGCAAGGCCCGGTTGAGGCGCCAGCATCGGATCGTCACCTTCGTCGAGCAGGCCGAGCAGTCGCCGCATCTCGGTCAGGGTCTGTCGTGCAGTGTGCTCGGTGCTGGCCAGCTGCTCCCGCGCCTGTTCTACACGGTCGTTGTCCAGCAGGGCGGTGGCGCCGGCCAACTGCAGCACGGTAACGCTCAGCCCGTGTCCGACGATGTCGTGCAGTTCGCGGGCGATCCGAGCGCGCTCGGCGCTCGCCGTGACCTCGGCGAGCCGATCACGCTGGGCAGCGAGTTCCACAGTCCGGGCCTGCAACTGATCGGTGTGCTCCGCGCGGCGCCGGAACGCATGCCCTAGCGGCCATGCACCGGCGACGACGGCGTAGAAGACGGCGTTCGACCCGGTCAGCGTGAACACCGGGTCGGTGAGCTCGTGCACGGCGATGCCCAGCAGGGCCAGCGGCGCGGCCACGGTGACCGCGCTGGTGCCGGCGTAGCGGCCGACGGCGTAGAACGCGACGACCGTGGGCAGCAGCGACCCAAGTCCTTCCGGGGCGCCGAAGCTCAGATACTCCACCGCGTCGACGCTGACGACGAACGCCAACACCGCCACGGGCGACCGCTTCCGCCACACGAGCGCGAGCGCGGTGACGACGTACAAGACCGAGACGACCGGTGCGGGACCGACCAGGTGCCCCAGGTTGTACGACGCCGGCGGCCACACGTCGGCCTGCGCGATCAGCGCCAGCACGACGGGAAGCACCCAGTCCGAGCGGGGCCACGAGACCCGCCGCACCGGGACCGCGAGTGTCTGTGCTCCCACGCACTGGACGATACCGATCGGAACCGGCCAGCACGTCCGTCGTCGGGATGACTCGCGTCGTCACCAGGACGACGCGAGGCCGTCGAGATCATCCGCTGGTGACAACCCGGGGTTGACGACCGGACGCTGCCCGGCTTCCTACCGTGCTTGTGTTCCTGACCGGAGGTGTCCCATCGTGAAGCAGGTCAACCGTCCCGCGCGCCCCGTCCGTAGCCTCGCCACGGCCGCACTTGTGTCGGCGTCGTTGTTCCCGCTCATCGTGATCGCGCTCAACCTCGTCCAGCGACGCGACTACAGTCCCAGCCGCCAGGCGATCAGCGAACTGGCGCTTGGAACCGGCGGCAGCTTCATGGTCCTCGCGTTCTGCGGGCTCGGCATCGGCATCTTCCTGCTCGCGCTGATCCTCTTGCGCACCAGCTGCAAAGCCCGCGCCACACCGCTGCTACTCGCCGTCGCCTCCGTGCTCGCCGGTCCCGTCTCCGCCGCGTTCCACACCGACCGCACCGGAGCCAAGACCACGATGCACGGCAACATTCACAACGGCGCCGGCCTCGCCGCGTTCCTGCTGATCCTGGTCGCGATGATCACGGCGGCCTACCGATTCCGGCACCAGCCCAAGTGGCGGTCCCACGCCGCACCCACCACCGCGTTGGCCGCCCTCGGCGTCGTCACGTTCGTCCTCATCCCCCTGCTCGGCGACAGCCACTTCGGACTCGCCCAACGACTGTTCGTCGGCACCTTCGTCGCCTGGATCCTGACCACCGCCGCTCACGCCCGCAACCTCAGCACGGCCGAGCACGCCACGCGCGCGTCATCGCCGGACGGCAAACGGGCGACGAGCCTCCCCGGCAGTTGACGGGCAGGCTCGGCTGCGAGCGACTTTCCGTGCTCAATCTCCGCTCATCGGAATGACACAGAGGGCAACCATGAGCGGATGGTTCTCGAGCCGCGTAGCACGAACCCGGGCCGCTCGATCTGCGCCCATCCATCCCAGCCTGCTGTCGAACTGATCCCCGAGCACAGTCGCGGTGCCGTACCAGCGAAGTCGAACCCCGTGACCGAGCGGCGAGTTCAGAAGCCGATGGCCTCGCGCAGCAGCAGCACCGTGCCGCGCCCGGGCTGGTACTCGGCGTTGAGGATGAGCAGCCGGTTGACCGCGCTGGGCTGCCCGTACGCCTGCTGGGCGCGGACGTTCTCCAACGGCAGCGCGTGCTCCTCGATGCGGCGCAGCGCGGCGTCCAGGTCGGGCACCACCTTCTGCGCCCCGACGACCCAGATCGCGCGCGCCGCGCCGCCGGCGAACCCCGGCAACTGGCTCCCGCTGGCCGAGGCGATCACCAGCGAGCCCGCCTCGGTGACCGCGGCGACGCTGGCCACAGCGACGTCGGGGCTGGCGAGCAGCCGCCGGATCTCGTCCGCCTGCGTGGCGCGATCCATGGCCACCGCGCGCGATCTGATCGCGTCGTACCGCTCGCCGTTGAGGTCCTCCTCGATGCCGGACAGGCGCAGGGTCTCGCTGGCCCCGGTGAATACACTCGCGCCCGCCGGCACCAGTTCCTTGACACGGGCGCGTGCCGCGTCGGCGTCGTCGAGGATTTCGACGGTGAAGCCGTGCGCGGTCAGCGCCGCGGCCGTGCGTTCCAGGCTGTCGGCTGTCGCGGGCTCGGCAAACGTCGTTGTCGGCGTCGGTGTGGTCATGAAGACTCCTTGAAGATCGGTAGCTGAGTTCTCGTCTCATCACTGCGACAAGATGGCCGACCGCACTGTGAGCGCCCGTGCGCCGACTCACATTCGGACGTGCTGTCCTGTCGTAGTGCTGACGGCCGCCGCGAGCGAGGAAGGCAGGCGAGAGGATGAGCACCCGATCCGAGGCAGGTGAGCCGGACCTGGACGCGGTCATGGGTGAGCGGCGCCGGCTGATCAACGTCACCTACCGGCTGCTCGGCTCGCTCGCCGAGGCGGAGGACGCCGTGCAGGAGGCGTATGCCCGCTGGTACGCCCTGACCCCGGAGCAGCAGCAGGAGATCGAGAACCCCGCTGCCTGGCTGACGACCGTCGCGAGCCGCATCTGCCTCAACCTGCTCGGCTCGGCCCGGGCCAGGCGCGAGCGCTACGTCGGCGAGTGGATACCCGAACCAGTGCCCGATCAGAGCGAGTGGACTGGCGCAGCCGTCGACCCGGCCGACCGCGTCACCCTCGACGAGTCGGTCAACATGGCGTTCCTGGTCGTGCTCGAGTCGTTGACACCGGCCGAACGGGTCGCGCTCATCCTGCACGACGTCTTCCGGTACCGCTTCACCGAAGTCGCCGAGATCGTCGGGCGGACGCCGGCCGCTTGCCGGCAACTGGCATCCTCGGCCCGGCGTCGCCTTCGCGCCGCACGGCAACCGGATACGCCGGCCGGCCAGCGTGCCGAGATCGTCCGCAACTTCAAGCAAGCCTGGCAGGCCAAGGACATCGCGGCCCTCATCGGCCTACTGGATCCCGAAGCCGTGGCGACCGCTGACGGCGGCGGGCTGGCCCTGACGTTCCTCGACCCGATCGAGGGCGGCGAGCAGATCGCGCGCGCGTGGATGGAACTGGCTGATCGAGTGTCGAGCGACATGCAACTGCTCGAGCGCACCGTCAACGGCCAGCCCGGCCTGGTAGCGCAGTCGGGCGGCGTCACCGTGACGGTGTTCGCATTCGACGTCGTCGGCGGGCGGATCAAGCACATCTGGGTGATGCGCAACCCCGACAAGCTGCGACCCTGGACGACAGGGTGACGCGAGCCGCGATCACCAACTGCTGCCCGCGGACGGGGTGGCGCCACGATCGGGGATCCGGGCGGCGGCTTCGGCGCGGCGCCGTCGTTCGCCGAGCACCGCAACAAGCAGCCAGGGCGTGGCCGTTCCGGCCGGTGGAGCGGGGGAGATCACCGCTTCGAGTTGGGCGCGCAGGCTCTCGCCGAGCGAGTGTTGCGCGGCCGGGTTCAGCTGCGGGGCGCGCACCAGGAACTGACGCACGGTGAGCGCGAGCTGATCGTCCAGCCGGGACAGGTCGAGCGTCTGAGCCCACGGCTGCAGGTGCGGCGGCACGGCGAAGTGCTGCGGCGCGAGAGTGCGGGCCGGGCCGCCGCGCTCGTTGAGCACGAACGTGCCGGCCATCATGTCGCCGATGCGCTTGTCACCGGAGCTGAAGATCATGGTGAGGAAACCGGCCGCGGTGCCGAACGGGAACACCAGGCCCGGCTTCTCCAGCACCAGACCGGCCAGGCCGCGGACCAGCGCCTGCCGGAATCCGATCGGGCCGCCGTCGTCGCGCACCACGCGCAGCCCGAGGCACAGCTTGCCGAGCGTGCGACCGCGAGTGAGCCACTCCATCACGATCGGATAGCCCGCGACGACAAGGACCAGCTCGGTGAGGATGACGGCCGTGAGGGCCGCCGAGTCGCCGCCGCCGAAGAGCCGTGCGGTGATCAGCAGCGCGATCACCGCGGCAACGATCTGCACGAGCGCGTCGATCGCCGACGCCGCGATCCTGGACCCGACGCCGGCGCGCGCGAGATCCAGGCCGACGCCCTCGCCGGACACGATCGCGGGGCTGGGCTGCACGGCTCGACCCTAGACTCTGCTGCACCGTGGACATCGACGCTTTCATCACCGCGCACGCACCCGAGTGGGCGCGGCTGGAGGCCTTGTGCCGGCGGCGCCGGCCGAGCGCGGACGAGGCGGACGAGCTGGTGCTGCTGTACCGCCGGGTAGCCACCCACCTCGCGCTCGTCCAGTCGCGCACGCCGGACCCGGCGCTGGCGGCCAGGCTGTCCGGTCTGCTCGCCCGCGCACGGGCCGCGGCGGTCGGCAGATCGCGCTCGAGCGGGTGGGCCGCGCTCGGTCGCGGTGTCACCGTCACCTTCCCGGCTGCGCTGTACCGCACCTGGCGCTGGTGGGTCGGCATGGGCGCGGCGAACATCGCGATCGCGGCGGCGATGATGCTCTGGCTGCGCGAGCATCCCGAGCGGTTGAACCGGCTGCTGTCCTCCGACGCCGTACGCCAACTCGTCGACCGCGACTTTCGCGACTACTACTCCGAGCACCCGGCGCGTGCGTTCGCCGCGCACGTCTGGACGAACAACGCGCTGGTGTCGGCGGTCGCGCTGTTCCTCGGCGTGACGCTGGTCGGCACCCTGTACACGATGTGGCAGAACACGCTCAACCTCGGCGTGGTAGGCGGCGCGATGCTCGGTGCCGGCAAGGCGCACGTGTTCTTCGGGCTGATCCTGCCGCACGGGATGCTCGAGCTGACCGCGGTGTTCATCGCCGGCGGCGTCGGGCTGCGCACCGGCTGGGCGTGGGTCGCGCCCGGCCCGCTGCCCCGCTCGCGTGCGCTCGCCGAGGCCGGCCGGCTGGCCGGCGTGGTCGCGCTCGGACTGGCCGGCGTGCTGCTGGTGTCCGGCGTGATCGAAGCGTTCGTCACGCCGTCCGGATTGCCGACCGCGGCGCGGATCGCGATCGGCACCGCGGCCGAACTCGCCTTCCTCAGCTATGTGTTCGTGCTGGGACGGCGTGCGGCGCGCGCCGGTGAGCCGGACCTGCCCGCTGAGGCGCGCGCCGACGAACTACCCGTGTCGTGAGGTGAATTGTCGGCCTCGCGGTTCGCTCCGCAAGCGTCGCTCAGTGCTGCTGTTCGCTCCGCAAGCGTCGCTCAGTGCTGCTGTTCGCTCCGCAAGCGTCGCTCAGTCGATGATGAACGCCTTCTTGTACGGCGCCCGCACCCAGCCCTCGTGGTCCCAGTGGATGCCGCACGAGGTCATGCTGGCCAGGTCGTAGTGCCCGGCCTTGACGTACCGGTTGTAGCGGCGGAACCCGAACTTGATCGTGGCCCTGCCTTTGCCCGGGAGCGTGACCGACGCCCCGTAGGTCTTGGACATCGTGGACGAGGACTGGATCGTCACGCCGGCCGCCGCCTCCGCCTCCGCCTTCGCCTGTGCGCCTCGCCGACGTCGAAGTGCAGCCTGGCCGTGTAGTTCTTGTGGTTGACCAACTGCACCGCGTCCACCTGGTTGATGGTGTAGCTGTGGCTGGTCACCTTGTGATCGCACAGTAGTGGCTCAAGATCGCAAAAGGGAAGCATCGGACGGGGCGTGGACTACAGCCGGCCGGCCGCCTTGAGATCGAGATACGCGTCGCACACGTGCGAGGCGAACAGGTCGGCAGGCGCGTCGATCACGTGCGCGCCGAACCGGCGCAGCCGCTCGATCACGGCCCGCCGCGCCGCGAGGGTCAGTTCGGCCGCGGCCGCCGCGTACACGTCGGCGGCCCCGCCCCGTCCGGCGGCGAGCGCGCCGAGCGACGGATCGGACACCGACGCGACGACGAGTTCGTGCCGGGCCGCGACCGCGCGCGCCGCCGGCACCAGCCCGGTGTCGGCGGCGGTGTCCAGGGAGCCGAACAGCACGACCAGCGACCGCTTGGCCGCCTGGCGGAGCACCTCGCCGGCCAGCAGTTGCGGATCGGTCTCGACGAGTGCCGGCTCCAGCGGCATCACGGCGTTGACCACGCGCGCCAGCGCATCGCGTCCGCCGGTCGCGCCGACCCGCGCACGAACGGTGACGTCCGCCGCCACCAGCGCCACCCGATCGCCGGCGCGCCCGGCGACGGCTGTGAGCAGCAGACAGGCGTCCAGCGCGGCGTCGAGCCGGGGTTCGTCGCCGACGCGGGCGGCCGAGGCACGACCGGTGTCGACCGCCAGCACGATGTGCCGGTCACGCTCGGGACGCCAGGTTCGCACGACGACGTCGCGGGAGCGGGCCGTCGCCCGCCAGTCGATCGAGCGGACGTCGTCGCCGATCACGTACGAGCGCAACGAGTCGAACTCCGAGCCCTGGCCGCGCTGGCGCACCAGTACGGCACCGTCGAGCTGCCGCAGCCGGGACAGCTTCTCCGGCAGGAACCGGCGGGACGCGAACGACGGCAGCACCCGGACCGAGCCGGGCACCGATCGGCGCCGCTGCCGGGCGGCCAGGGCCAGCGGGCCGAAGCTGCGCACGGTCACGACGGCCGCGGCCCGCTCGCCGCGGCGGGTCGGGCGCAGCGTGCCAACCACCCGGTCGCGCGCACCGGGCCGCACCCGTAGCGGCTGCAGCCGCGGCGTCATCCCGGCTGACGGCAGCCACGCGTCGCGCACCATCGCGCGCAGCGTCCGGCTCCCGCTGTTCGTCACGGTCAGCACCGCCGGGACGCGCTCACCGAGCCGCACCGCCGGCGTCGGCTCCCGCACCAGGTGCAGGTCGGCGATCCGCGCGGCCAGCGCAGCGTCGGCCAGCGCGAGCAGCACCAGCGCCGCGCCGTACCCGATCGCCAGCGCCGCCGACGCCCACGCGATCACCAGCCCGAGCGCTGCGAGCGCCACCAACCGTCCGGTGATGAGCATGCGTCAGCGCGGCGCGGGAACCGAGGCGAGCACCGACTCCAGGACCGCCTCCACGCTGACCCCCTCCAGCTCGGCCTCCGCGCGCAGCCCGATGCGATGGCGGAACGTCGGGCGGGCGAGCGCCTGCACGTCGTCCGGCGTCACGAAGTCGCGACCGCTGAGGAAGGCCCAGGCGCGTGCGGTTGCCAGCAGCGCGGTCGCGCCGCGGGGCGAGACGCCCAGCGAGACGGCCGGGGCGGCGCGGGTGGCGCGGGCGAGCTCGACGATGTAGCCGAGGATCGCCGGGTCGACGCGCACGGCGCGCACCGCGGCGGTGGCGGTGGCCAGATCGGCCGCGGAGGCGACCGGACGAAGGCCGGCACCGGCGAGGTCCTGCGGGTCGAACCCGCCGGCGTGCGCCGCGAGCACCCGCACCTCGGTGTCGCGGTCCGGCAGCGGCATCGTGATCTTGACCAGGAACCGGTCCAGCTGTGCCTCGGGCAGCGGATAGGTGCCCTCGTACTCGACCGGGTTCTGGGTGGCGATCACGCAGAACGGGTCGGGCAGCGGCCGCGGGTGGCCCTCGACGGTGACCTGCCGCTCCTGCATGGCTTCCAGCAGTGCGGACTGGGTCTTCGGCGGCGTCCGGTTGATCTCGTCGGCGAGCAACAAGTTGGTGAACACCGGCCCCTCGCGGAACTCGAACCGGCCACTGGACGTGTCGTAGATCAGCGAACCGGTGACGTCGCCCGGCATCAGGTCGGCGGTGAACTGGATCCGCGCCGTGTGCAGGTCGCAGACCATTGCGAGGGCACGCACGAGCAGCGTCTTGGCGACCCCGGGGACGCCCTCGATCAGTACGTGGCCGCGGCACAGCAGCCCGACCAGCAGGCCGCTGACCGCGGCGTCCTGGCCGACGACCGCCTTGCCGATCTCGGTGCGCAGCCGCTGCAGCGCGGTTCGCGGGTCGCTGCTCGGTTCGCTCACGGTGCGGTTCCCTTCGGTGGCGGGACGGGGACGCCGGGCACAGCCGGCAGGTCGTCGACGCCGTCGGTGTCGTCACGGTCGTGAAGGTCATGAAGATCATCAAGCGCGAGCGCCAAGTCCACCAGGTCGGGGTCGGACTCGGGCGCCGGGCCGGCGAGCAGCGTGCGGACCGCGGTCCCGGGGCGGCCGGTGCGCGCCGCGACCGCGTGCGCGAGGGTCGGCAGCGGGGTACCGCGCGGCAGCCCCAACCGCACCCCCAGGCGATGCACGGCGCCGGCGCGCAGGGCCGCGGCGGCCTGTTCCCGGGCCCGGGCCCGCTGGTAGAGCCGCCCGTGCCCCTCGACCAGCTCGGCCGCGCGCACGACGACCGGCAGCGGCTCGCTGACCACCGGACCGAACCGGCGCGCGCGACAGAGCACCAGGAGCACCCCCAGGGCCGTCAGCCAGAGGAACGCGCGGCGGGCCCCGTCGGGGAAAAGCGCCCACGCGGTCGGCGCGGCCGAGCCGGTTGCCTCGGTGCCCGGCAGCAACCAGGTCAGCTCGCGGACGGTGAGGTCGTCGGTCAGCACGTTGACGTCCAGCGCCGCCACCCCCTCGCGCGCCACCGTGTCGTTGCGCAGCAGGCGGGACGAGCCGAGCACCGCCCAGCCGTCACCGCGCAGCGCCGCGCCGGCGAAGCAGCGCTGCCCGGCGCCGCCCGGATAGCCGAGCGTTCCCGGTGGCAGGTCGACGGTGCCGGCCGCGGTGGCGCCGACCCAGTCGCAACCGGGCGCGGTGCGTCCGGCCAGCAGCATCGGCGGGCCGGCCGTGACGCCCAATGCGGACAGCGACCGCTCGCTGCCACCGAGCAGAACGAGCTCTGCTCGGTGGGACAGGGCGCGCAGCTGCGCCCGCGTGTAGCTGTCCGGATCGGTCACCACGACGCGCCCGCCGGCCCCGGCGAGCTGCGTGCTGGTGTGCACGCGCACCCCGTGCGCGCGCAGCACCGTGGCCAGCGCCTTGCTTCCGTCGGGCGCCGACGAGGCCGGGTCGAGCGCACGGTCCGAGGTGCCGGTCAGCGCCGTGACGGCGAGCGCCGCGAGCACCAGCGCCACCGCGATCGCCACCCAGAACCGGGCCCGCCGCCAGGCGGGCACGAGCAGGGCATCGCTGTCCGCCGCCGGTGTGCGCGCGAGCGTGCTCATCGCGGTACCGCGAAGCCGGTGGCCGCCGCCGGGTCGATCAGCCGGGCGGTGGCGACGGCGTCGGCGGCCCGGCGCGCGGCCCGCACGTCCGCGTCGCTCGCGTGCCGACCGCCGAACCACACCTCGTCGAACGCGCGGGTCGCCACGAGCAGGTCGTCGGCGGCCGCAGGCAGCAGTGGGCCGGCCTCGCGCGCGGTGGCGGCGCCGGTACGTCCGGGGCGCGGCGCGAGCACACCGCGGTCCTCGATCGTCTGCACCGCGGCCCGCAGCCACTCGCGAAGCGCGCCGTTGCGGTCGCCGCGACCGGCCAGTTCGGCGGCCAGTCGCCGGTGATCGGTGGCGGCCAGCGGCCGCAGCAGGTCCGTCGCGCCGAGGCCGGCACGTGCCCTGGCGCGCCGCGGCAGCCCGGCGCGCACGGTTGCGAAGATCACCAAGGCCGCGGCCACCACCAGCAGTACCAGCAGGACGTTGCCGGTCGCGCTGCCGCTGAACAGCGCATCGAGCCGGTCCAGCACCCAGTTCCAGCCCCGGTCGAGGAAGCTCGGATCGCTGCGGTGGTACTCGGCCTTGCGCAGCTCTTCGCTCACCGCGTGCTGCGCATCCGGGCCGAACACCGGCCCGGCCGAGGCAAGCGGCGCGAACATCAGAACGCGGTCCGCGGCGCGGGCGGGACGACCGGCGCAACGCGCGCCGCCGCCTGCTGCAGCGCGATGTCCAGGCCTTCCTTGCGCATCCGCAGGTCGACGTACAACAGCGAGTCGATCCCGGCCCGCACCGGCGCGGTGAAGGTCGCCGACACCGCCGACCCGATCGCGGTGAGCACGACGAACACCACCGGCACGTGGCTGGATCCGGTGCTCGCGGAGAAGACGTCGCTGTCGACCACGATGCCGACGATCTCGAACGGCGCCAGGATGAAGCCGCCGACGAACATGACCATCAGCGCGCCGAGCGCCCGGATTCCCCACACCCGCCAGAACGTCCCGCTGACGAGCGCGCGGGAGCGGCCGAGCGCGCCGCGCACCGTGGTGTTCTCGACCATCAACGCCGGAACCGACACCGCCCAGATGCCCCACAACCAGATCCCCGGCGCGATGCACAGCAGCAGCCCCAGGAACTGCAACAGCGTGGTGAGCACGGCGAGGGCGATCAGCCGCCAGATCCGGCCGCGGGTGCGCTCCCACACCTGGCCGATGGTGAGCGAGATGCCGAGCACGTCCTGCGTCACCGCGATCGTGAGCATGCCGGTCAGGATCGCCCCGAGCAGCGTGCTGACCACGATCCCCGCCAGCTGCACGCTCTCGACGCCGAGCAGCGGGCCGAGCGGGGTCTGCGCGGTCGGGTCCGTCGCGTTCGCCACCTTGATGTCGCCGAGCCGGGCGAACGCGAGCACCTCGAAGATCGCCACGAAGAGCACCTGCACGACCGCGATCGCCGCCGACAGCCCGAGCGTCACCTTCGGGTTCCGGCGGATGACCCTGAAGCTGCCGTCCAGGATGTCACCGAGCCCGAGGGGACGCAGCGGGACGCAGCCGGGACGGGGCGCCTGCGGCAGGCCCGGCATCATCATCGCGGCGCATCCCCTTCGGACCGGGTGTTCGGCGCACCATCTTGACATCCCGGGCGCCGGGTTGCCGGTGTCCGTGCTGCCGGGATGCCACGATAGGTGGCGTGAAACCTCGCGTGCTCGTCGTGGACGACGATTCCGCCCTGGCCGAGATGCTCGGCATCGTGCTGCGCACCGACGGCTTCGAGCCGTCGTTCGTCGCCGACGGCAGCCGCGCCCTGACCGCGTTCCACGAGAGCAAGCCCGACATCGTCCTGCTCGACCTGATGCTGCCCGGGCTGTCCGGCATCGACGTGTGCCGCGCCATCCGCGCCGAGAGCGGCACCCCGATCATCATGCTCACCGCCAAGAGCGACACCGTCGACGTCGTGCTGGGCCTGGAGTCCGGCGCCGACGACTACGTCGTGAAACCGTTCAAGCCCAAGGAACTGGTCGCCCGGATGCGGGCCCGGCTGCGGCACCACGAGGACCTGGCGAGCGAGTCGCTGGCGATCGGGCCGCCCGACTCGCCGGTCCTGATCGACGTCCCGGCGCACCAGGTCAGCCGGGACGGCAAGCCGGTCGGGCTCACCCCGCTGGAGTTCGACCTGCTCGTCGCGCTCGCCCGCAAGCCGCGCCAGGTGTTCACCCGCGAGGTGTTGCTGGAGCAGGTCTGGGGTTACCGCCACGCGGCCGACACCCGGCTGGTCAACGTGCACGTCCAGCGGTTGCGTTCGAAGGTCGAGCGCGACCCCGAGCGGCCCGAGGTGGTGTTGACCGTCCGCGGCGTCGGATACAAAGCCGGTCCTCCGTGACCGATGCCGACCCTGCCGCGTTACCGGCGCCTGCCGAGTTGCCGGTGCCCGCCGAGCCGCGCCGCTCGTTCGCTGCCCGGCTGCGGGCGGTGCTCGACTCGTTCGTGCACGCCTGGCAGCGGTCGCTGCAGGTGCGGGTGGCCACCACCACGCTGCTGATCACCGGTACCGCGGTGCTGGTGATCGGCATCTTCATCGTCGACCAGGTCGCCGGCGGGGTGCTGCGTGCCAAGCGTGAGGCCGCGATCGGGCAGGCCGAACTGGGGCTGGACACGGCCCGGCAGGCGCTAGCCGGGGTCGACCGCAGCTCGCCGGGCGACGTAGCCGAGGCGAAGTCGCAGATCACCGCGACGCTCACCTCGAGCGGGCGCAGCGCCGGGTTGTTCAACATCGCGATCGAGTCCGAGTCGAGCGCCCCGTCGACGGACGGGGCCGAGGTGCGGATCCCCACCTCGCTGCGCCGCGTGGTGCAGTCCGGGCATCTGGCCGTGCAGTACGCGCCGGTGCGCGACACCGGCGCGCAGCCGAACTCGGTGCCGGGTCTGATCGTGGGCGAGACCGTTCCCGCCCGTACGGGCGTCTTCGAGCTGTACTACCTGTTCCCGCTGACCGCCGAGCAGCAGACGATCGCCCTGATGCAGCGGACCGTGCTGTTCTCCGGGCTTGCACTCGTCCTGCTCGTCGTCGGTATCGCGCTGCTGGTGACCCGGCAGGTCGTCGGTCCGATCCGGGTCGTCGCGCAGACCGCCGGCCGGCTGGCCGCCGGTGACCTGTCGCAGCGCATCAAGGTGCGCGGCACCGACGACATCGCCCGGCTGGGCCGCTCGTTCAACGACATGGCCGGCAGCTTGCAGCGGCAGATCCGCCGGCTGGAGGACCTGTCCCGCCTGCAGCGCCGGTTCACCAGCGACGTCTCGCACGAGCTGCGCACCCCGCTGACCACGATCCGGATGGCGTCGGAGATGCTGCACGCCCGGCGGGCCGACTTCCCGCCCGAGCTGTCCCGCTCGGCCGAACTGCTGCAGGCCGAGCTGGACCGGTTCGAGTCGCTGCTCGGTGACCTGCTGGAGATCTCCCGCTATGACGCCGGGGTCGCGCACCTGGAGTCCGAGACGGCCGACATCAGGGGCGTGATCAACTCGACGGTCGAGGCGAACCGGCTGCTCGCCGAGCGGCAGGGCAGCGAGTTGGTCGTGCAGCTGCCGGACGAGCCGGTGAGCGTGGACATGGACTCGCGCCGGGTCGAGCGGATCCTGCGCAACCTGGTCGGCAACGCGCTCGACCACGGCGAGGGCAAGCCGGTGCAGATCAGCGTCGGCTACGACGACGCCGCGGTGGCGGTGACGGTGCGCGATCACGGGGTGGGACTTCGCCCCGGCGAGGCGGCGCTGGTGTTCAACCGGTTCTGGCGTGGTGACACCTCGCGCAGCCGGCTCACCGGCGGGACGGGCCTGGGGCTGGCGATCAGCCTGGAGGACGCCCGGCTGCACGACGGGTGGCTGCAGGCGTGGGGCGAACGCGGACGGGGTGCACAGTTCCGCCTCACCCTGCCGCGCCACGCCGGACATACCCTGATGTCCTCGCCGCTGCCACTGCACCCGGACGAGGAGGCGGACGCCACGTGAGCCGGAACCGCGCCGTCGCCGGCGTCCTCGCCCTGTGCGCCGTGCTCGCCCTGGGCGGGTGCACGGACGTGCCCGCGTCCTCGTCCCCGCAGGTGATCAAGACCCTCGGCCTGGCGCAGCCGCAGCAACCGGCGGTCAGCACGCCGCAGCCCGGCGCGGACCCGCGCACCATCGTCAACGGCTTCCTGATGAACAACGCCTCCGCCGACCAGCACCACCTGGCCGCCCGCGCCTTCCTCACCCCGGAGGCGAAGAACCGCTGGTCCGATTCCGGGCCGACGACGATCGTCGACCGCGTCCAGATCGGCAACTTCGTCGACAACACCGTGACGGTGCGCGGTAACGCGATCGGGACGATCGACCAGTCCGGCGCGTACACGCCCAGCCTGCAGGGCGACGGCACCGGGACGGGCAGCTCGCCGGTCACCGAGACGGTCGAGCTCAAGCTCGTCGACAAGCAGTGGCGCATCGACCGGTTGCAGAACGGGTTGCTGATCAGCGCCAGCCAGTTCGCGCAGTACTACACGCAGCGGCTGATCTACTTCTACGACCAGACCGAGCAGCAGTTGGTGCCGGAGCTGCGCTACAGCCCGCTGACCGACCCGGACCTGCTGGCGACCTGGCTGATGACGCAGCTGGTGAGCCAGCCCAATCCGGCGCTGAGCACCAACCTGCCGTCGGTGCCGAGCGTCACTCAGATCAAGGTCAGCCTGGGGTCCGCGCTGATCGTGGACCTGCCGGGGGCCAACCAGCTGGACAAGGCGACGAAGGACCGGATGGCGGCTCAGGTCGCACTCACCCTCGATCAGGCCGCCACGTCGCTGACCATGCAGATCACCGACGGCGGCCAGCCGGTGAAGATCCCGCAGCTGGGCGACTCGACGTTCACCAGGGCGCAGTTCGCCTACCAGCTCAGCCCCGCCAACCAGTCGCCGACGCTGTTCTTCGTCAACGACGGCGGGATCTACGACGGCAGCGGCAAACCGCTCAGCGGCGCGCTCGGCACCGGCACGTACGGGCTGCGCTCGGCCGCACTCGCGTCGTCGACGAGCACGTCGCACATGCTGGTCGCGGGTACGTCCGGCAGCGCCACCGACGCGCGGCTGCTCGTCGGGCAGTCCGGCGGCACGTTGCGCCAGACAGCGGTGCGCGGAGCGCTGTCCCGGCCGGCCTGGGCCCCGGGGGCGGACGAGGTCTGGGTCGGCGACGGCGCCAAGTTGTACCGGGTCAGCGCGAACGGGACCGCCCAGACGGTGCCGATCACGGCCACCAGCGGCACCGTTCGCGGTCAGATCCTCGCGGTGCGGTTCAGCCCCGAGGGCTCGCGGGTGGGGCTGGTGCTGCGCTCGAGCCAGAGCGAGTCGCAGATCTGGATCGGCTCGGTCGTGCGGGCGCCGGACTCGGTGCGGGTGGTCGGCCTGTACGCGATCAGCCCCGCCGGCGTCGCCATCACGGACGTCGCCTGGAACGACCAGACCAAGCTGTTCGCGATCGGGCGCGAGGTGAGCACCGGTGACCCGAGCATCTACGAGGTGCAGTGCGACGGCTCGCACTGGGACCCGCGCGGGATCGGCAACCTGCCGCAGGCGCCGGACAGCATCACCGTCGCCGAGAACGTCGTGCCTGCGGTGTCCGCGGGCGAGACGGTCTGGGTGCAGCGGGCCGGCACCTGGGTGAGCCCGGACGAGGGCACGACGTCGGGCACCAACCCGGTCTACCTCGAATAGCGTCGACAGCTCGGCGCAGGCCCGTTCAGATCGTCCGGAATCCTTGCGTCGGCGGGTGCGTTCGGCCAAGATCAAGGGCAGACTGCGGGCTCCCGCGGCGAAGTTGGGCCCTATTCCTCCGGGATATGACCTTTATGTCTCTGAGGGGTAGAGAATGCCGCCGAAGTTCAGCGTGACCATGACGCCGGTCGACAACTTCGGCGGCCGCAGCCATGTGCGGTTCGGCGTCGGCGAGCAGATCGAACTGGACGTGAAAGAAACGCCTCCGGTCAAGCCGGCAACCGCTGTCGAGTGGGTCGTCAAGAGCGGTCCGGCCAAGCTGAAGGCGGGAAAGCTGACCGGTTCGGCGCTGGTCACCTGCGGAAACAAGGGTGGCCCGGTCGTGCTCGCACTTCTTGACAAGAAGGACCCGAAGACCGTCTATGCGACAAAGCGGTTCGAAGTGGTCGCCCCATCCGGAGTGACCTTCCTGCACCAGGAGTACGCGGTGAAACGCGGGCTCGGGTTCAAGGGCTACTCCCAGATCGAGCCATTCGACGTGTCGTTCAAGTGGGTCGAGACGCGCGAGGGCGCCGCGCCCTACGAGGGAAAGGGCTACTTCGCGCAGGCCGAGGTGTCGCTGGCCGAGCTTGCCGATGACTACGCGGTGATTCACCCGGTGAAGGGCGCGTGGACGCCTAACTATGGAGGGGCGAAAAAGAACCGGGAGAACTCGGTGGACAACGTGATGACCAGCGTGGGCAAGAACTGGAGCGCTGGGACCTTCACCTGGAACATTCCGTGGCTCTATCGCGTCAAAGGCATGCCAGGTGATTTCCGGTTCACGACCGCCGTGCACAAAGCAGTTATCAAAGAGAACGGCCAGATGACCCTGTCGAAGTTCAACGTCAAGCTGACCGGACAGCTGCCGCCGTCCTCGTGAACCGCCCGCGGGCCGCCGCGTAACGGGTCCGCTCCGGCCTGTGGACGACAGGACCGTCGTCCACACGCCGGCGTGCGTGCCCCGTCGGGTCATCGCCGGTCCGGCAGCCTGATCGGCATGACCGGTCTGCTGGTGTCCCTGGTCGACCTCGTGCTGCCGCGCGAGTGTGCCGGCTGCGGGCGGCCGGGCACGCTGCTGTGCGCCGGCTGCCTGCCCGGGGCCGGACCGGTGCCCGTCCCGTCCGCGGTGCTTCCGGTGCTCGCCGCCGGGCGGTACGACGGCGGGCTGCGGCGTGCGATCGTGCGCTACAAGGAACGCGACCGGCGCGAGCTGGCCGGCCCGCTCGGCGCCGCGCTGGCGAGCGCCGTGGCCGCGCTCGCCGCCTCGGACACCGCCGCCGCCCCCGTTCTCGTGCCGGTGCCGTCGTCGCCGCGGGCGGCCCGGGAACGCGGTGGCGACCACGTGCTGCGGCTCGCCCGGCACGCCGCGCGCCGGACGGCGACGCCGCTCGTGCCCGCGTTGTCGCTGGCGCGGCGGGTGCGCGACTCCGCCGGGCTGCACCGGGACGAGCGGGCGGCCAATCTGGCCGGTGCGATGCGGGCCACCGGCCCGCTCGGCTCCGGTCGCGCCGTGATCGTCGACGACATCGTGACCACCGGCGCCACCTTGCACGAGGCTGCCCGGGCGCTGCGCGAGGCCGGCTGGACGATCTTGGGCGGGGCCGCGGTGGCCGCCACGCCGCGCCGCGCCGGTTCCGCTGGCAGGTAGGCGCCCGGCGGGCTACCGTGAGAATGACCTGACCGACTAGGTGTACCCGACCCGCACCGGGCCTGAAGTACCCATCGCGATCGAGTACACCGCCGAAGCGTGGTGGAGGTCGCATGGAAACTGCCGTGGGACGCATGGAAATTGTCGTGCGCGGCCGCAACGTCGTTGTTCCCGACCACTATCGTCAGCACGTCGCTGACAAGCTGAACAAGCTGGAACGGTATGACCAGAAGATCATCCGCGTCGACGTCGAACTGAACCACGAGAAGAACCCACGGCAGACCGGGCGCTGCCAGCATGTCGAGATCACCTGCCGTACCCGGGGTCCGGTGGTCCGCAGCGAGGCCTGCGCCGAGGACTTCTACAAAGCCCTGGACCTGGCGACCGAGCGGCTGGAGCGGCGGCTGAGCCAGGCCGCCGACCGGCGCCGCGTGCACCACGGCCGCCGCAACCCGGCTTCGATCGCCGCGGTCGCCGCCGACGCGCAGAGCCTGCTCGCCGAGCCGGACGCGGCGCAGGCAGAGAGCGACAACGAGGGCCCGGGGCGCATCGTGCGCGAGAAGGAACACCCGGCCAAGCCGATGACCGTGGACCAAGCGCTGTTCGAGATGGAGCTGGTCGGGCACGACTTCTACCTGTTCGCCGACGCCGACAGCGGCCGCCCCAGCGTCGTCTACCGCAGGCACGCCTACGACTACGGCCTGATCCGCCTCACGGACTGAGCTGGCTGATCAACGCCGCGCGATGCGCGGATTCAGCACGGCGAAGCGGACCTCGTCGGCGTAGCTGCCGTCGGGGTAGCGCAGCCGGGCGGCACGGACGCCGTCGGGCTCGAAGCCGGCGGCCAGGGCGGCCTTCTGCGAGCCGACGTTGTCGGCCTTGGCGCCGAGTTCGAGGCGGGCGAACCCGGCCTGCTCGAACGCCCAGGGCACCAGCAGGCGCAGCGCCCGGGCCGTGTAGCCGCGCCCGCGCAAGGACGGATGCACCGCGTACCCGATCCCGCCCACGCCGGGCGGTCCGGCCTGCCGCAGCCGCAGCGAGCCGGCGAACCGCCCGCTCGCTGCGTCCAGCATCGTGAACGCCGCGACCTGGCCGACGAGCCAGTCCAGCCCGGCCCGGTCGGCCATCCGGCGCACCGCGTCCGGCGCCGGAGCGCGGCCGGTGAACCCGCTCGCCACCGTCTGCGGGTCACACTCCTGCTCGAGGAACCCGGCGCCGTCGTCCGGACGCAGCTCGCGCAGCGTGAGCACCCCGTCGGTCAGCCCACCGGGGGGCAGTCGCGCAAACGCGGGCGGCACCGGGGCGCCCGGGTCGGTCGCCAGCCGGGCGAACCAGGCCAGATCGCTGGTCCGCGGTTCGGCGGCGCCGTCGAGCGGGCGTTGCAGCCGGTCGCGCAGCGCCCCCTCGTAGCCGAAGCCCGCCGCCAGCGCCGTCCGCGCCGAGGCGAGGTTGCGCACGTCGCACATCAGCTGCACCCGGCGAAGGCCGTGCGCGAACGCCCAGCCGGCCAGCACCCGGACCGCCTCGGCCGCGTAGCCGTTGCCCTGCGCGTCCGGGGCGATCCAGTAGCCGACGTCCTGCTCGCCGGTGAGCCGCAGCGCCGCCGACCCGACGACCCGCCCGGAGGAGGACTCGACGACCGCGCTGCCGATGCCGGTGCCGTCGCGGCGGCCTTCGTCGCCCAGTTCGGTGACGAACCGCGTCGCGACCTCGGGCAGGTAGGGGTCCGGCACGGCCAGGAACTCGTGCATCGCGCGGTCCTGCATGATCTCGTGCACCCGGCCTGCGTCGGCCGGGCGCCACGGCCGCAGGATCAGCCGGGGGCCGGTGAGCACGAGATCGTCCAGTTCTTCGCCCTCGAAGGTTCCCACGGCCGCACAGCCTGCCAGACCACGTACCATGGCCGCCGTGGTTCTAGCCAAGCTTCTGCGTGCCGGTGAGGGCAAGACTGTCCGGCGTCTGTCGACGATCGCCGATCACATCGAGACCCTCGAGGACGACTACGTCGAACTGACCGACGCGGAGCTGCGCGCGCTCACCGACACGTTCAAGGAGCGTCTCGGCGACGGCGAGACCCTGGACGACCTGCTGCCGGAGGCCTTCGCCGTCGTGCGCGAGGCCGCGCGGCGCACCCTCGGCCAGTTCCACTACAAGGTGCAGCTGATGGGCGGCGCGGCGCTGCACCTGGGCAACATCGCCGAGATGAAGACCGGTGAGGGCAAGACCCTCGTCTCGACGCTGCCGGTCTACCTGAACGCGCTCGCCGGCGAGGGCGTGCACCTGGTCACCACCAACGACTACCTCGCCAGCCGCGACGCCGACTGGATGGGCCGCGTGCACCGGTTCCTGGGCCTGTCCGTCGGCAAGATCCTCAACGACCTGCCGCCGGAGAAGCGCCGCGAGGCCTACCGCTGCGACATCACGTACGGCACGAACAACGAGTTCGGCTTCGACTACCTGCGCGACAACATGGCCTGGTCGCTGGATGACCTGGTGCAGCGCGGGCACCACTTCGCCGTGGTCGACGAGGTCGACTCCATCCTGATCGACGAGGCCCGCACCCCGCTGATCATCAGTGGGCCGGCCGAGGAGAACCAGCGCTGGTACCTGGAGTTCGCCCGGATCGCGCCGCGGCTGCGCCGTGACGAGCACTACGAGGTCGAGGAGGGCAAGCGCACCGTCGCGGTCACCGAGGCCGGCGTGGCGTTCGTCGAGGATCAGCTGGGCATCGACAACCTGTACGAAGCCGCGAACACGCCGCTCGTCGGGTACCTGAACAACTCGCTCAAGGCCAAGGAGCTGTACAAGCGGGACAAGGACTACATCGTCACCGACGGCGAGGTGCTGATCGTCGACGAGTTCACCGGCCGCGTGCTGCACGGCCGGCGCTACAACGAGGGCATGCACCAGGCGATCGAGGCCAAGGAGGGCGTGCAGATCCAGCAGGAGAACCAGACGCTCGCCACGATCACCTTGCAGAACTACTTCCGGCTGTACGAGAAGCTCGCCGGGATGACCGGTACCGCGCAGACCGAGGCGGCCGAGCTGCACCAGACCTACAAGCTGGGTGTGGTGCCGATCCCGACCAACAAGCCGATGATCCGCCAGGACAAGACCGACTTCATCTACAAGACCGAGGACGCCAAGTTCGCGGCCGTCATCGACGACATCAGCGAGCGGCACGAGAACGGCCAGCCGGTGCTGGTGGGCACCGCCAGCGTCGCGAAGTCCGAGCGGCTGGCGTCGCTGCTGCTGCGCAAGGGGATCCCGCACGAGGTGCTGAACGCCAAGCAGCACGCGCGTGAGGCGGCGATCATCGCCAACGCCGGCCGCAAGGGCGCGGTCACGATCGCGACGAACATGGCCGGCCGCGGTACCGACATCATGCTCGGCGGCAACCCCGAGTTCGCGGCCGACGCCGCGCTGCGCGAACGTGGCCTCAGCCCGGCCGACACGCCGGAGGAGTACGAGGCCGCCTGGGCGGCGGAGCTCGAGCGGGCGACGTCGGAGACGGAGAAGGAGCACGACGAGGTCGTCGAGCTCGGCGGGCTGTACGTGCTCGGCACCGAGCGGCACGAGTCCCGGCGTATCGACAACCAGTTGCGCGGCCGCTCCGGGCGTCAGGGCGACCCGGGCGAGTCCCGGTTCTACCTCTCGCTCGGCGACGACCTGATGATCCGCTTCAACGGCGAGCGCGTGCAGCAGATGATGAACTTCCTGCGCCTGCCCGAGGACGTCCCGATCGAGGCGCGTCCGGTGTCCAAGGCGATCCAGTCGGCGCAGACCCAGGTCGAGCAGCAGAACTTCGAGATCCGCAAGAACGTCCTCAAGTACGACGAGGTCATGAACAAGCAGCGCACCGTGATCTACGAGGAGCGCCGCAAGGTGCTCGAGGGCGCCGACCTGTCCGACCAGATCCGGCCGATGATCGACGACGTCGTGCGCGGCTACGTCGAGGGCGCCACCGCCGCGGGGTATGCCGAGGAGTGGGACCTCGAGCAGCTGTGGACCGCGCTGCGCACGCTGTACCCGATCGCGCTGACCATCGAGGAGGCGATCGCGCAGGCGGGCGGCGAGAAGTCCGACCTGACCCGGGAGTACCTGATCGAGGAGATCCTCGCCGACGCGCGCGCCGCCTACGACGCCCGCGAGGAGGACCTGGGCGCGGAGGTGCTGCGCGAGCTGGAGCGGCGCGTGCTGCTGTCGGTGCTCGATCGCAAGTGGCGCGAGCACCTGTACGAGATGGACTACCTGCAGGAGGGCATCGGGCTGCGCGCGATGGCCCAGCGCGACCCGCTGGTGGAGTACCAGCGCGAGGGCTTCGACATGTTCGCCGCGATGATGGACGGCATCAAGGAGGAGTCGGTCGGCTTCCTGTTCAACCTCGAGGTCGAGGTCGAGGACACCCAGGTTGCCGAGCCGGTCGCGGTCGCTGCCGGCGAAGCGGGCGAGGACGGAGGCGGCGCGCCGCAGCTGGACGTCTCACTGCTCAAGGCGGCGCAGGACGCGCACGATTCGCACGGCGCCGAGGCGAACGGCAAGGCGCCGCAGATCTCGGCCAAGGGTCTGGACCGCGGCAAGACCGAACAGCCGATGATCTACAGCGCACCCGAGCTCGGCTCTGAGGGCCCGTCGGTCAAGCGCAGTGGCGGTGAGGCGGCGAACCCGGCGTCCAAGACCGCGAAGCGGCAGCAGGCACGCGCCAATCCCAACCGCGGCAACCGCGGCAACCGCGCCACCAAGGGCAAGGGCAAGAGGTAGTCAGCCCAGCTGCAGCCGCGTGCAGCGCCAGCGGCCGTGGCGAGCCTCCAGGCGCAGTGCGATCGCGCGCACGCGCGGGCCGGCCTGCAGCGTCGCGCTGAGTTCGGCGACGCCCTCGCTCGGGGAGCTGGCGTGCACGGTCCGCACCGTGGCGGCGTGCGTCCAGTGCGGGGCGCGCAGCCGGTTCGCCCGCTCGAGGTCGGCGCCCAGCCCGAGCGCCACCGACGGGCTCAGCAGCGCGGACAGTTGCTGCAGCGGCCGACGCCCCCCGGCCGTCTCGATGATGCCGATCAGCAGCCGCCGTCCCCAGCCGGCCGGGTCCGGCAGCGTGCACGGCAACGGCACCGGTGGCAGGACCGCATCGCGGTCCGGCTCGCCGAACGGCAGCGGACGGTCGTAGCGGCCGACCGCGTGCAGCTGCACGCCCTGGACCTCGTCGTCGAACGGCGGTTCGCGGCGCGGCGCGGGACGGATCGCGGAGCTGCGCGCCGGGCGGCCCCGGGTGAGGGTGGCGGTCATCAGGGCTCCTGCGTCGTCGCGGTCGGTGTCGTCGGGGTTGCCGGGGTTGTCGGGGCCTGCAGCTGCTGGCCGGGCATGATGCGGTTCGGGTCGGTGCCGATCACCGCCCGATTGGCGGCGTACCAGCGCGGCCAGGTGCGGGCGATCCGGGCCGGCGAGGCGTCCCTCGGCAGGTGTTGCGCCGCGATGCGCCACAGCGAGTCGCCGGGACGGACCAGGACCCGCAGCGCTGTGCCGGCCGCGGGCGGGGACGGCGGCTGCGACCGCCGGGACGGCGGGTGTGCCGACGGCGGCTGTGCCGACGGCGGGTGCGCCGACGGCGGGTGTGCCGACGGCGGGTGTGCCGACGGCGAGGACGGCAGGACCGGGGCCGGCAGCACTCCGCCGTCGGTCGATGTGTCGCCCGCCGCAGCGGCGGTCGGTGCGGTGGGGGCCGGCAGCGGCAGGTGCCGGGCCGGGGCGTGTGCTCCCGCGGCCACCGGCGCCAGCAGGACGCCGAGCCCGACCGCTCCTGCCGCGGCGCGGTACAGCGCACGCGGCAGCACGGCGCGGGCCAGGTGATCGGCGACCCGGCCGGCAGCCCCGGGTGCGCCGGCCAGCGCCGCGGCCGCCAGGCCCGCGCCGAGCCACGCGGCGGTCAGCCACAGTGCGGCTGCCGCCAGGGTCGCTGCCGCGCCGTCGATCCCGGCTTGCTGGGCCCAGTCGGCGGGTGCGTCGAGGTCACCCACGAGCGCGGCCCAGTCCGGCCAGAGCACGGTCAGCAGGGCGATGTCCGCGGCCAGCAGAAGCGCGGCACGAGAGGCGACTCGCATGCGGATACCTCCATTTGCTTGCGTTAGCGTGCAGATGAAGTCATACGCGTATCACCGTGAACCTGTCAATACGGACATCGGCCCAGTCGATCGCCTGTTCCGCTTGGGACTTCGCGGTCGGCTTCATGAGGTACTGCACCGGCGGAGGCGGGGGTGAGCTTGGCGGATCGGCGCGGAGTTGTGTGGCCGTCGGATACGGCCGGCGCGGGGTCAGGGCGCGGGGTCAGTCGGTGTCGGCCGCGGCGAGCCCGGCCGTCCACTTCTCCTCGATCCGGCCGTAGCGCCACACCAGCAGCGCGACGAACCAGGCGAGCACGAACAGGGCCACGATCGCGTAGCCGGCGTAGTCCAGCGGGATGCCGGCGATCGCGGCGATCGGGCCGGAGGTGATGTTCGCCTGCTCGGCGAGCACCCCGACAAGTTCGACGGTGCCGATCACGAGCGCGACCGCGACGGAGATCGAGGTGATCGTGATGTTGTAGAAGACCTTGCGCACCGGCTTGGCGAAGGCCCAGCCGTACGCGGCGTTCATGAACACGCCGTCGACGGTGTCGGCCAGGCACATCCCGGCTGCGAACAGGATCGGTAACACCAAGATCACGTAGAACGGCAGGTTGAAGGCCGCCGCGCCGCCGGCCAGCACGAGCAGGCCGATCTCGGTGGCGGTGTCGAAGCCGAGCCCGAACAGCACGCCGACCGGGTAGATGTGCCAGGCCTTGCGCACCGACCTGGTCAGCCCGCCGAGGAACCGGTTCATGAAGCCGCGCTTGTTCAGGTGCTCCTCGAGCTCCTGCTCGTCGTAACGCCCGGCCCGCATCTCGCGGAACACCTTGAGGATGCCCGCGAGCACGATCAGGTTCAGGATGCCGAGGATCCACAGGAACGTCCCGGACACCGAGGCGCCGATCACGCCGGTGACCGAGTGCAGGCTGGAGTCCTGCTGCTCGACCGGCCCGGCGAGTGCCTTCACGCCGATCGACAGCAGCAGGGCGAGCAGGAAGACGATCGTCGAGTGGCCGAGGGAGAACCAGAAGCCGACCGACAGCGGCTTGCGGCCGCCGTCGCGCTCGACGTTGTCGGCCATCAGCTTGCGGGTGGTGTTGTCGACCGCGGCGATGTGGTCGGCGTCGAACGCGTGCCGCAGGCCGAAGGTGTAGGCCAGGATGCCGACGCCCACGCTGAACACCGGGTGGTCGCCGCCCAGGTTGTAGTGCTTCGGGACGACGAGCCCGAACAACAGCCCGAAGCCGAGCACGTGCAGGAACACGATGAAGCCGGCCATCCCGGCCAGCGACGTCCAGTCCTGCTGGTTCAGGCTGGCGCGAAACCGGTCCAGGCCGGACTGCGCTCGTTCGCCGGGTGCGGCGACCGCGCTCTCGGCCATGCCTGCTTCCCTCCGTGGAGTGATCTCGATCCGTCCGACAGCTTATTGCAAACGTATTGCAACAAGCCAGCCGGCCGCCGGTTAGAGTGACCCGATCCGTCCGCTTCGTCCCCGGGAGGTCCGGTGCGTCCGTCCTCGACAGATCCGGTGCGTTGGGACGCCGTGTTCGCCGACCTGGAGGCGCAGGCGGAGGCGCTGGAGATCGCCGAGCGGGCCGCCGAGGTGCAGGACCGGGTGCGCGCCGAGGTGGGTGAGTTGACCGTCGTCGACCGGCTGCGCCCCGCGGTCGGGACGGTGCTGCGGCTGCGCACCGTCGACGGGCTGGTTTGCGCCGGCACGCTGGCTCGCGTCGGACCGGATTGGGTGCTGCTCGAGCAGGACGGCGACCGCGAACTGCTGGTGTGCCTGGCCGCGGTCACCGGGATCAGCGGTCTGGGCCGGCAGTCGGCGGTGCCGAACAGCATGGACGTCGTCTCGTCGCGGTTGCGGCTGTGGTTCGTGCTGCGGCGGATCGCGCGCGACCGCTCGCCGGTCTCGGTGCGGCTGGCGGACGCGACGGCGCTGGCGGCGACGATCGACCGGGTCGGGGCGGACTTCGTCGAGGTCGCGGTGCACCCGCCGGGGGAGGCACGCCGGGTTGCCGCGGTGCGCGACGTGCTGGTGGTGCCGATGACCGCGCTGGTGTCGGTGCGCCGCTCGGCGAACTAGCCGCTCGGCGAATTGGGCCGTACCGAGCACGCGCGCTGTCAGGCGTGCTCGTCCTGACCCTCGACGAACGGGTGGGCGCTGACGAACGCACGCGTCTGGTCGTACATCCGCGCGATGTACTGCTCCAACTGCTCGCGCTCGACCCGCCACTGGCCGCGGCCGCCGATCTTGATCGCGACCAGCTCGCCGCTGCGCACCAGCGCATACGTCTGCGAGGCGGAGATGTTGAGCACCTCGGCGACGTCGGCGAGCGTCAGGAAGCGGTCGGCGGCCATGGCACCAGTCTGGCATCCGGCAGGCCGTCCGGAGCCGGCTGTCCACAGCGCCCGAGGGGCTGCTATCGCCTGGTATGCGATTGTCCGGCACTATGTCCGGCGTGAGCGTCTCGTCACCGACCCCGAAACGAGTACAGACGCCACGCTGGTTCGACCTGCGGCTCGCCGCGGGAATCGTGCTGGTGCTGGGCTCGGTGCTGATCGGCGCGAAGATCGTCTCCGGAGCCCACGCGACGTACCGGATGCCCGCCCTCACCCATGACGTCGCGGCCGGCACGACGCTGCGGGCGGCCGACCTGCAGCTGGTGCAGGTACGGCTGCCCGACCACGGCAGCGGCGTCTACGTCGGGCACAGTGCCGACGCGGTGGGGCGCCGGCTGAACCGCGCGCTGGCCAGGGGCGAGCTGGTGCCGGCCGCCGCATTGTCGGAGGCACCGGCCCTCACCACGGTCAGCGTGCCGATCGCGCCGGGTCGTGCGCCGGCCCTGCATCCCGGCCAACGCGTGCAGCTGTGGCTCTCGACCAAACTGTGCCCGTCGCTGGTCCTGCTCGCCGACGTCACCGTGCAGGACGCGCACGAGAGCGCCGGCACGATCGGCTCGGCGACCGGGCAGGACATCGTGCTCAGCGTCCCGGCCGCGCTGGCCGACCGGGTGATCGCCGCCCTTGCGCTCCAGGACGCCGCGATCCGGGCCGGCATCCTGACCGGGGCACGCCACGACGGCGCCAACGACGCGCTGCCGAGCCTGAGCGCCTGCGCGGCGCAGCCGTCGTGAAGCTGCCCGTGCTCACCGCCGCGGGCGGGCAGGCGTGGGAGACGAGCCTGGTTGCCGCGCTCGACGGCGGCGAGTTCGGGGTGAGCATCGCGCGCCGCTGCGTCGACGTGGTCGACCTGCTCTCGGTCGCCGCGACCGGACAGGCGCGCGCGGCCCTCGTCGCCTGCTCGCTGCGCCGCTTGGACGCGGACGCGGTCGATCGCCTGCTCGCGGCCGACGTCGCGCCCGTCGCAGTCGTGCCGCGCGGCGACCCGGCGACCGAGGAACGGATGCGGGCGCTCGGGATCGACGCCCTGGTGCCCGACGACGCCGAGCCCGCGGTGGTGGCCGCGGTGCTGCTGGACGCGGTCCGGGCGCGCACCCAGCCGGAGGCGCCCGGCCGCTCGGCGCGCCTGTTCGGTGACCCCATGACGTCGATGGCGGTCCCGCCCGGGGCGAGCGCACCGGAGCCGACCGCCCCGACCCGCCGCGGCACGCTGGTGGCGGTATGGGGGCCGACCGGTGCACCCGGGCGGACCACGCTCGCCGTCACGCTCGCCGACGAGATCGGCCGGCTCGGGCTGGCCGCGCTGCTGATCGACGCCGACGTGTACGGCGCGACCGTTGCCGCGACGCTCGGGCTGCTGGACGACTCGCCCGGGCTCGCCGCCGCGTGCCGGCAGGCGGCGGCGACCCGGCTGGATGCCGACGCCCTCGCCGCGCTGTGCTGGCAGCTCACGCCCGGGCTGCGCGTGCTGACCGGCGTCCCGCTCGCCGCGCGCTGGCCCGAGCTGCGCCCGGCCGCGATCGAGTCGGCCCTGACCGTGGCGCGCGGCATGGCCGACTTCACCGTGCTCGACTGCGGCTTCAACCTCGAAGCGGACGAGGAGCTGTCCTTCGACACCATCGCCCCGCGGCGCAACGGGGCGACGTTGGCCGCGCTCGCGGCCGCCGACGTGCTGATGGTGGTCGGCTCGGCCGATCCGATCGGGATGCAGCGGCTGGTGCGCGCCCTGGCGGACCTGCGCGAGCTGGACCTGCCCGGTGCCGTGTGGGTGGTGCTGAACAGGGTGCGGCCGGGCGTCGTGCCCGGCGACGTGCGCGCCGAGCTGTCCGGCGCGTTGCAGCGCTTCGCCGGCTGCACGCCGAGTGCGCTGCTGCCCCTGGACCAATCCTCGATGGACGCCGCGCTCGCGACCGGCCGCACGCTCGGCGAGGCACGGCCGACGGCACCGTTGCGCCGGGCGGTGCGCGATCTCGCGGCGGCGTTGACCGGTGTCCCGGCCCGTTCCGGCCCTCGCCGGTCGCACCTTCTGCCGTGGCGCTGACCCGTCCCGCCCGGTGCCGTCTGTGACAATGGACGCCCACACCCGTCAGTGCCGAGAGGAGCCTGCCGTGAGTCCGGAGGCAACGCCCAGGCGAGCGATCGTGCTCGGCGGTGGCGGCGTGCTCGGGTTCGCGTGGACGCTCGGCGCGCTCGCCGCTGTCCAGGAGTTCGCCGGCTTCGATGCCCGCGACGTGGACCTCACGGTCGGCACCTCGGCCGGCGCGGTGGTCGCCGGGCTGCTCGGCTGCGGGATCTCCGTCGAGGAGCTGTGCCGGCACCACCAGGGCATCCCGACGCCGGACGACCCGGTGATCCCGTACGCCTACGACGGCACCGGCGCCTCGCTGCCGCCGCGACCGAGACTGCGCCCCGGGGCGCCGCGGCTGGCCCTGGACGGGCTGCGCCACCCGCGGCGGATGGCGCCCCTGGTGGCGTTGTCCGGCCTGCTGCCCGAGGGTGCCGGCACGCTGGAGCCGGTGCACGCCCTGCTCGCCGAGGTCTGCGCGGACACCGGATACGCCGATCGCTGGCCGGAGCGGCCCCGGCCGTGGATCGTCACCGTCGACTACTCGACCGGTTCCCGGGTGGTCTTCGGCAGGGACGACTTCGCCCCGCGACGGGACGGTTCGGCGCGGGCGGTCCGGCGCGCGCGGCTCGCCGACGCGGTGACCGCGTCCAGCTCGATTCCGGGCTGGTACCCGCCGACGGTGATCGACTCCGTGCCCTACGTCGACGGTGGCGTGGCCTCGAACGCCTCGTTGGACCTGCTGATCGGCACCGCGGTGGACGAGGTGTTCGTCCTGGCGCCGATGGGCGGCGCCGGCACCGACCGGCCGCGCACCGTGGTGCAGCGCATCGAGCGGGCGGTGCGCCGCACCATCGCGCGCACCATCGCTCGCGATGCAACCGCCCTGCGCGCGCGCGGCGTGCGGGTGCGCGTGGTCGAGCCGCAACCGGAGGACCTCGCCGTGATGGGCCTGAACCTGATGAACGCGGCACCGCGCCGCGACGTGCTGGAGACCGCCCGCCGCACCGCTGCCGAGCAGCTGCGCAGGCAGCGGATCTCCGCCGGCCAGAGCGCGGGCAGCAGTACCGGGGACGGCAGCGGCCGGCACGTATCCGGAGGCAGCGCGTGAGGATCTACCTGCCGGCCACCTCGGCCGGCTTGCGGGCGCTGCTGGACGACGGCGAGCTCGGCCCGGCGCCGCTGACCGCGTTCGCCGTCACCCCGGGCCTTCGCGAGTGGTACCACGATGATGACGTGGAGGCACTGGAGTACGCCGCGTTGAGCGAGGCGGCCCGCGCGTCGCTGCGGCTGATCGACGCCGACGCGACGGCAGCGTGGCGGCGCGTGGTCGTGGCACTGGACGCCGCCGAGGACCAGGTCGAGGTGCGTGACGACCTGGACCGCGGCGTGGTGCGGCTGGCCGCGCCCGTGATCGCGGCGCAGGTGGCGTCCGTCCACGTCGACGACGCGGACGCCGAGCCCGCCGTGACCGCCGCCGCGGGGGCGATCACCGCCGCGGACCTCGGCGACGAGGGCGCGCAGGAGAAGGTCGACGACGCCGACGGCTTCGAGCTGTCGTGGTACGCCCCCCAGGAGCTCGAGCAGCTGCTCGCCTCGTTCTGACCGTGAGCCCCGGTGCGGCCGCGTGGCACGATCGGGTCATGGATGCCGTCACCCGCCCACCGGTACCGGTCAACGAGCCGGTGCTCGACTACGCCGCGGGCAGCCCCGAGCGGTCCCGCCTGGCCGCCGAACTCGCCGCGCAGGCGGCCGGTCCGGTCGAGCTGACGATGACGATCGGCGGCACGCAGCGGATGGCCGCGGGTGACCGCGTGCCGGTGCGCGCGCCGCACCGGCACGAGCTGCTGCTCGGCGAGACAGCGCAGGCGACCGGTGCCGACGTGGAGGCGGCGATCGGCGCGGCGCTCACCGCCGCGCCGGCCTGGCGGGAGCTGCCGTTCGACGAGCGCGCCGCGATCTTCCTGCGGGCCGCCGACCTGCTGTCCGGGCCGTGGCGGGCCCGGCTGAACGCGGCCACCATGCTCGGCCAGTCCAAGACCGTGCAGCAGGCCGAGATCGACTCCGTCTGCGAGCTGGCCGACTTCCTGCGCTTCAACGTGCACTTCGCCCGGACGATCCTGCAGGAGCAGCCGCAGAGCTCGACCGGGGTGTGGAACCGCACGGACCACCGGCCGCTGGAGGGGTTCGTCCTGGCGATCACCCCGTTCAACTTCACCGCGATCGCCGGCAACCTGCCGTCGGCGCCTGCGCTGCTCGGCAACGTCGTGGTGTGGAAGCCGTCGCCGACCCAGCAGCTCGCGGCGCACCACACGATGCGCCTGTTCGAGGCGGCCGGGCTGCCGCCGGGCGTGCTCAACATGATCACCGGTGACGGTGCGGCGGTGAGCGAGGTGGCGGTGCCGCACCCCGCGCTGGCCGGCATCCACTTCACCGGCTCGACCGCGACCTTCCAGCGCCTCTGGTCGGCGGTCGGGGCGAACATCGGCCGCTACGCCGGCTACCCCCGGGTGGTCGGCGAGACCGGCGGCAAGGACTTCGTCGTGGCGCACCCCTCGGCCGACCCGGCCGCGCTGGTGACCGCCCTCGTGCGCGGGGCCTTCGAGTACCAGGGACAGAAGTGCTCGGCGGCCTCGCGCGCGTACCTGCCGCGCTCGCTGTGGGAGTCGCGGGTGCGCGACGAGCTCGCCGCGGTCACCGAATCGCTCAGCTACGGCGACGTCGTCGACTTCGACAACTTCGGCGCGGCCGTGATCGACCTGCGCGCGTTCACCCGGCTGGCCGGCGTGCAGGAACGGCTCAAGGCCGACAGCGGTGCCCGGATCCTCGCCGGTGGCACCAGCGAGGACCGTGACGGCTGGTTCGTGCGACCCACCGTCGTCCAGCTCGAGGACCCGACGCACGACGCGTTCGCGACCGAGTACTTCGGCCCGGTGCTCGCCGTGCACGTGTACGAGGACTCGGCGTGGAGCGACACCCTGGTGCAGCTGGAGTCGGCGTCGCGGTACGCGCTCACCGGCGCGGTGTTCGCGCGCGACCGTGCCGCCGTTCTGGAGGCCGCGCACGTGCTGCGCTTCGCGGCCGGGAACTTCTACGTCAACGACAAGCCGACCGGCGCGGTCGTCGGGCAGCAGCCGTTCGGCGGGGCCCGCGCCTCGGGCACGAACGACAAGGCCGGCTCGATGCTGAACCTGCTGCGCTGGGTGTCGCCGCGCTCGATCAAGGAGACGTTCGTCCCGGCCACCGACCACAGGTACCCGCACATGGGCTGAGCGCCGCTCACGGCGGTCTCACGGCAGCGCCACCTGGATCGGGATCGGGCCGGCGCCGAACCCGGGACCCCACGCGGGGTCGCCGACCAGGACGCCCCGCCCGGGCGGAGCGTCGCCGCGCCGGCGGGGCAGCCGCACACCGGCCAGCTCCCCGTCGGCCGGGCCGGGTGCCAGCAGCACGGCGCACCGGCTGCGCCGCACCTCGGCGCCCACACCCCGGAACGTGATCGCCAGCTCGCTGCTGTCCCCGGCGGCGACCGCGGCGAGACCGGCCGGGCCGTCGCGCACCAAGGTCGTCAGCGCCTCGCCCGCGGCCGCGTCCAGGAAGGCGGCGCTGTCATCGACCAGTACGGCCCGCGGGGCCGGCCGGTCCGGCGGCTGCTCGCCGGGCCGCAGCACCGGGACGTCCCGTTCGATCGCCAGCGCCGTGAGCGGTGAGCGCGCCGGGGCGGCCACCAGCATCGGCACGTCCAGGGCGAGCAGTTGCAGCAACAGCAGGCGCAGCACGGTCGAGCGCCCGGAGCGCGGCGGCCCGGCCACCAGCAGCCGGGCCTGCCCGGCGAACAGGTCGACCGCGACGGGCGCGGCCGCATCGCCGCCCACGCCCAGCAGCACCCGACCTGCGCGTGCGGGCAGCGCGTCCAACTCGACCTGCGGCGGCAGCGGACGCACCCGCACGGCCCCGGTCGCGCGCGGGCTGTCGCGCCAGCGCGTGCGTGCCCGCGCGATCGCGCGCTGCTGCTCGGCTTCCGTCGGCGCCGCGCCGAGGTGCGCCAGCTGGAGCTCGGCCGCGTCGCCCACCCGCACCGCCCGGCCGGGGCACGCGCGGGTGGGCAGCTGGGCGGGTGCGACGCCGGCGAGGGCGGCGTCGTTGCGGTCGCTCAGCGGCAACAGCAGGCGCACGCCCACCTGGCCGGCCAGCCGTGGCGCGAACGTGCCGGGGCCGCCGGCGATCGCGGTGCTGAACCCCGCGCTGGGCCCGGCACGCAGCAGTTCGAGCAGCGCGTCGGTGGTGCCGCCCGCGTCCAGTTCGTCGACCGCCGCGCTGAACTCCTCCCACCCGTCCAGCAGCAGCAGCACCGGTGGCGGCGGCCCCGGTGCCTCGCGCCGCCGGCCGGCTTCGGTGCGCAGCCGGCGCACCAGCAACGCGGCGGTGGTGGCGTCCGGGCCGACGAGCGAACCGGTGTGCGGCAGCATGCCGAGCGCTCCGAGCCCGCCGCCGGCGAAGTCGATGGCGTAGAGCTGCAGGCGATCCGGCGGCAGCTGCGCCGCCGCGCCGACAGCAAGGGTGAGCAGCGCGGACGTGCGGCCGGTGCGCGGAGCGCCGGCGATGAGCAACGACTGCGGCGCGGACAGGTCCGCGAACAGTGCCCGCCGGCACTGCTGGGTGGGCAGATCCAGCAGCCCGAGCGGCACCTGTGTCTCGGTACCGCCGGTGAGGTCGGCCGCCTTGACCCTCTCGGGAAGCGGCGGCAGCCACGGGGCGTGTGGTTCGGCGATGCCGGCCCGCATGGCCGCCGCGCGCAGCGCCGCCACCACCGCAGGCAGGTCGTTGCCGCCGCTGTCGTCGGCGTGCGCGGGCGCCGGCGCCGGCCGACGCCAGTGATCGAGCGGCACGGACGGGACTCCGGCGTAGGGGTCGCCGCCGAGGTGCGCGACCTGCACGGGTACCGGTGCGCCGCCGGCTAGCTGCAGGTAGGCCCGGCCCGGCGTACGTGGGGTGATCGCAGCTGCGTCGTCGGTGCCGATCACGTCACGCGACTCGCCCGGGTCGCTCACCCGCAGGCAGATCCGCAGCGCGGTGTTCGTGCGGATCTCTGCCGAGATCGACCCGCCGGGACGCTGTGTGGCGAGCACCAGGTGCACGCCCAGGGAGCGACCGCGGCGGGCGATCCCCACCAGCCCGGTGACGAACTCGGCCAGCTCACCGGCCAGTTCGGCGAACTCGTCCACGACGATGACCAGCCGCGGCAACGGCGCAGCGGCGCCGGCCGCCCGGTACTCCTCGAGGTCGCGCGCGGCGACTGCGGCCAGTAGCCGCTCGCGCCGGGTCAGCTCGGCCGTCAGGGAGCGCAACGCGCGCCGGGCGAGGTGCGGGTCGAGGTCGGTGACGACACCGACCGTGTGCGGCAGCCGGGCGCACTCGGCGAACGCGGCGCCGCCCTTGTAGTCGATCAGCACGAAGGTGACCGCATCCGGGCTGTGCCGGATCGCCAGGCCGGCGACCAGCGCACGGAGCACCTCGGACTTGCCCGATCCGGTCGTTCCCGCCACCAGCGCGTGCGGGCCGTCGCGGGCGAGGTCGACCACGCAGGGACCGGCTGCGCCGAGGCCGAGCACGGTGTCCAGGCCACCGGTGTCGGCCGCCCACCGCGTCACGCACCTGTCCCGATCCAGCTCCTCGCCCAGCAGCGGCAGCAGCCGGCAACGCTCCGGCACGGCCGCGTCCGGCCGCGAGCCGCTGTCGCGCAGCGGGGCCAGTGCCCGGGCGAGGCGGTCGGCCCAGTCCGGACCGACCCGGTCGGCGATGACCTCGCAGCGCGTCACACCGGTCCGCAGCACAGCCCGGTTGCCACTCTCGCCGGTCGCCGCGAGCACGCTCGTACAGACCGCGGGCAGCGCGGCCTCCCGCTCGTCGACGCACAGCGCGCTGGTCGTGCCGGCGGCCAGCAGGTCCGGCAGGCCGGGGGTATCGGCGAGCACGCCGTGGCGGTCCACAACGAGCACCAGACGGCCAGGCTGCGCCGCCGCCCGGGCAAGCTCGGCGACGAGGGCCGCGTGCTCGCCCGGCGCCGTCGCCACCCGGCCGCCGAGATGCGGCAGCCACCGTGCCCAGCGCCAGCCCGGCTCGCTCGCCGGCGACAGCAACAGGGCGAGCCGCAGCTGGGCCGGTGGATGGTGCGCGCACAACTGACCCACCAGGCATCGGGCGATGCCGGCCGCGATCGGCGCGGGCGCCGCGATGCCGATCGGGCCGTCGGACAGGCCGATCACGATCGGCACCAGCTCGACGGTGCCGGCCGGGCGGGTCACCGGGCCGTCGCGCACCCGGGTGTGTGCCTCTTGCCGGCCGAGCCCCACACGCAGCCGCACGGCGTCCTCGCCCGGCCGAGCCCACAGCCGCGCGCCGGGCAGCGTGGCGATCGCGAGCACGGCGGCCGGATCAGGGTCGCGCGCTCGCCGCGTGGTCGTTTCGGCGTCCAGCGCGGCCGCCAGTCGCCGGACGGCCTCGCCCGTGCCTTGCCGGTGCGTGGCGAGATTCTTGCGGCGGGTGCGACGCCGGTGCCACCGATCGCCGAGAGCGGTCGCGAGCAGGGCCACCGGCGACAGCGCCGTGAACAGCAGGAACTGGATCGAGTGGAATGCGAGCGCCAACCCCGCTCCTGCCGCGGCGGGGATGAGCGCAGCAAGCCACGGCAGGTGCTGCGGCGCCGGCTCGCACGGCGGGGCGGGGAGCGTGATCTCGACCTCCGGCGCCCGCGCGGCGGGAACCGGCGGCCGGTTCAGCAGCACGGCACCGTCCGGCGCGTCACGCGTCAGGGCCGGCCGATCGGTGCCGCGGCGCACGCACAGCACCGTGTCGCCGAGGCGCAGGTACCGCCCCGGAGCGAGCGCGACCGGCCGCCCGGTGACCGGCTCACCCTCGATCCAGCTGCCGTTGGCCGAGCCCAGCTCGCGCACCTGCGGCCCCGCCGTCCCGACCCACACCTCGGCGTGCCGGCGGGAGACGTCCGGATCGGCCAGGACCAGCGTGCTGTCACGGTGGCGGCCGATGCGCGCCGGGCCCGGACCGAGCGCGATCGCGCGGCCGGCGTCCGGGCCACCGACGACCTCCAGCCGGTACTGGCCGGTCACGACGGGAGCGGGTGGAACGACCAGGCCGCCGCTCACGACCGCCCCGGTGCGCGCTCCCGAGCACGCGCCCGCCGGGATCGCGGCGTCGTGCTCGGTGCCGTCCCGGTCGCGGATGGTGACGTCGATACGCATGCCGGCCACGGTCGTCCCCGGCTGCGACAGGATCGGCCCGCCCGCCGCGCCCTGTGGACGAGGTGCCGGTTATCCACAGGGGAGGCTGCACCGGCGGCGGGCCGACACCGGCAACCCGTAGCGTCCGCTCACATCGCCAGGTCCGCTGTCAGGAGGAGCCATGCCAGGACTGAAGGTCACGCCGAGCCAGCTCGCCGCACTGGGCACTGCTGTCAGCCGGGTGTCGGCCGAGGTGCGCGGCCAGCACCAAGGCCTCAAGGGCCAGCTGTCGCCGCTGTTCGGCGCCGAGTGGTCGGGTACCGCGGCAGCACAGTTCGCCGCACTGTACGAGCAGTTCGACCAGCACGCGCGCGGCATGTCCGACGCGCTCGACGGCATCGGGCAGCTGCTCGCCCACGCCGGCGCGGCCTACGCCGAGGTCGAGCAACAGATCGCGGCGTCGTTCCGCTGACGCCGCCGTCGCGGCCGCTCGATAGCGTTGCCGGATGCAGGACGGACGGTCGGAGGACGTGCTGGCGGGCATCGATGCGCTGCTGCAGGAGCACTTCGGGCAGTCGCCGGTGCGGGCGTCGGTGTCCTTCGTCGGCGTCGAGCCGGTCGAGGTGCTGCGATTCGAACCGGTACCCGGCGAGCGCGCCTACCTGAGCCTGGGCATGGCGCGCCGGCCGATGACCGGTGCCGGCGAGCTGGTGCAACAGGCAGACGGCCCGCGTGCCGAGCTGCTGTTGCAGCTGCGCGATCCGACCGACTCCTTCGGTGACGTGTGGCGCTCGCTTGCCGTGCTCGCGGCCGCGCCCGCCGTCGAGGGAGTGGTCTACTCGCCCGGGATGACGGTCGATCTCGGCGCACCGCTCGCGGCCGGCGTGCGGTGCAGCGGCGTGCTGGTGCACGAGTCCGTGATCGGCGGCGTCGACACCGTGGCGGGCCGGGTCGACGTGCTTCAGGTCGTCCCGGCCACGGCTACCGAGCTGGCCTGGTGCCGCGTGCACGGCAGCGCCGCGCTGCGCGAACGTTGGGCCGGGCAAGAGCTGGACCTGCTCGACCTGGCCCGGCCGGCCGCGGACCTGACGTAGCTACAGCCAGCCGT
Organism: Jatrophihabitans cynanchi; assembly: GCF_027247405.1. NCBI lineage: Bacteria > Bacillati > Actinomycetota > Actinomycetes > Jatrophihabitantales > Jatrophihabitantaceae > Jatrophihabitans > Jatrophihabitans cynanchi. The sequence continues at coordinate 3,405,985 of NZ_CP097463.1, forward strand.
TGCGTTTGAAGGCGCGGTACAGGGTGAAGCAGATGCACGCGGTCACGAACAACACCAGCGGGTAGCCGAACGTCCAGTGCAGTTCGGGCATGTGCTCGAAGTTCATCCCGTAGATGCCGGCGACCATGGTCGGGATCGCCGCGATCGCCACCCAGGCCGAGATCTTGCGCATGTCCTCGTTCTGCACCACCGACACGCGCGCGAGGTTCGCCGTCACCAGCGTGGTCAGCAGGTCATCGAACGAGTTGACCTGATCGACCACGCGGGTGAGGTGGTCCTCGACATCGCGGAAGTAGTCGCGCACGTCCTCCTGCACGAGCGGCAGCGGCGCCCGCGCGAGCGTGCGCAGCACCGGTGCCAGTGGCGCGGTCGCCCGTCGCAGCGCGAGCGCCTCGCGTTTGAGCACGTACATCGAGTTCGAGTCCGGCGGGCGCTGCCGGGTGCCGAACACGGAGGTCTCGACCTCGTCGATGTCCTCCTGCAGCGCCTTCGTCACGACCAGGTACGAGTCGACCGCGGCGTCCAGCACGCCGTGCAGCACCACCGACGGACCCAGGCAGAGCAGGGCCGGATCGCACTCGAGCTTCTTGCGGACGTTCCGCAGGCTGCCGTGCTCACCGTGCCGCACCGTGATCACGAAGTTCGCGCCGAGGAACACCATCACCTCGCCGGTCTCGACCACTTCGGCCGTGCCGCCGGGCAGCGTGTCGTCGTAGTGCACCGTCTTGACGACGGCGAACAGCTGCGCGTCGTACTGGTCCAGCTTCGGCCGCTGGTGCGCGTGCACGGCATCCTCGACGGCCAGCGGGTGCAGGCCGAAGCGGTCCGCGATGCCGACGATCTGCGCGGCGGTCGGCTCGTGCAGCCCGATCCAGACGAACCCGGTGCCGCCGGCCTCGACGTCGTCGACGGCTTCCTGCCAGCTCGGCGCACCCGGCTGGCGCTCACCGTCGCGGTACACGGCGCAGTCGACCACGGCCGACCCCGCCGCCGCCTCGCCCGGCAGCGGCGGATGGCCGCGCCCCCGGCGGCCGGGGACGAGGCGGCCGGGAACGCGCGGGCGCGGAACATTTGGCATCGGCCACATTCTGCCCCGTCCGGCACGGCGACCGGGCAGGATCACCGGGTAAGTGCCAGCGACAGGAAGAGGGACCACCGTGCAGTTCGGCCGTTTCTACGAGGAGTTCGAGGTCGGCGCCGTCTACAAGCACTGGCCCGGCAAGACGGTCACCGAGTACGACGACCACCTGTTCTGCCTGATCACGATGAACCATCACCCGCTGCACCTGGACGCCAACTACGCCGAGCGGACGACCCAGTTCGGCAAGAACGTGGTGGTGGGCAACTACATCTACTCGCTGCTGCTGGGCATGTCGGTGCCGGACGTCAGCGGCAAGGCCATCGCGAACCTGGAGATCGAGTCGTTGCGGCACGTGGCGCCGACCTTCCACGGCGACACCATCTACGGTGAGACCACGGTGCTGGACAAGACACCGTCGAAGTCCAAGTCCGACCGCGGCATCGTGTACGTCGAGACGATCGGTTACAACCAGGACGGCACGATCGTGTGCGTCTTCCGGCGCAAGGTCATGGTGCCGACGCGCGACTACGCCGGTGCGGCCGAGCAGCCCGGACGGCCGGAGCCGATCCCGCGCGAGACGTGATCAGCGCGGCAGGGCACCCCATTCGGTGAGGCACTCGAGCACGCCCGGCGCCAGCTCCAGCGTCGCGAGTTCGGCCGCCGACACCCATCGCGCCTCGGCGGCGTCGTCGCCCGCGCGCAGGGTGCCAGCGACCAGTTCGCAGACGAAGTCCTCGATCTCGTAGCTGGTGCCGTCGCCGTCGAGCCGGATCGCGCCGGCGCGACGGATCGGTCGCACCAGCAGCCCGGTCTCCTCGGCACACTCGCGCACGCACGCCTCGATGGCGGGCTCGCCGGGCAGGCAGCGTCCGCTCGGCTCGCACCACAGGTCCTGCGACGGCCGGTTGCGCCGCCGCACCATCAGCAGCCGCCCGTCGGCGTCGTACACCAGCGCACCCGCGCACGCCTGCACGTCCATCGGTCCACCGTAGGGTGACCGGGTGCGCATCGACCTCCACACCCACTCGGATGCGTCGGACGGCACCGACACGCCCGCTGAGTTGGTCGTCAACGCGCGCGCCGCGGGCCTGGACGTCGTCGCGATCACCGACCACGACACCACCGCAGGCTGGGACGATGCCATCGCCGCGCGGCCGGAAGGGCTGACCCTGCTCGTGGGCACGGAGTTCTCCTGCCGCTGGCATCCGGAGAACGGCCCGGGCACGCCTCGCTTGCGCGGAAGCATCGCGCTGCACCTGCTCGGCTACCTGTTCGACCGCGAGGACGTCGCGCTGCGGGCCGAGCGGGCGCGGCTGCGCGAGAGCCGCCTCGGCCGCGGTCGCGTGATGGTCGAGCGGATGGTCGCCGACGGCCTGCCGATCACCTGGGCGCAGATCGAGGCGCTCGCCGGCAACGGCACGGTCGGCCGTCCGCACCTGGGCCGCGCGCTGGTCGCCGCCGGGGTCGTGGACAGTGTCGACGCCGCGTTCGCCGGGCCCATCTCCTCGCGATCGCCGTACTACGAACCGAAGGCCGACACCGACGTCTTCACGATGATCCGGCTGGTGCGTGCCGCCGGCGGCCTGCCGGTGTTCGCGCACCCGATCGCCACCCGGCGCGGCCCGACCGTGAGCGATGAGACGGTCGCCGCCATGGCCGCGGCCGGCCTGGTCGGCCTCGAGGTCGATCACCCGGACCACGATGAGCGCGACCGTGCCCGCGCCGCCGGGCTGGCGCGCGACCTCGGCCTGGTCGCGACCGGATCGTCCGACTATCACGGCACGAACAAGAGCCGGAACCCGCTCGGCGCCTGCCTGACCGATCCCGAGGCGTACCAGGCGCTGCTCGAACACGCCAGCGCCCGCGAGCCGCTCCGATGACCGTTGGCCCCCCAGCAGGCAGACACGCCGGGGCTGACCCTGCTACGCGGCCAACGCGGCTGTTCGCGTGCACGCCGTCGCGGTTGGCCGCGTTCGACTGCCCGCGCCGCTACCGGTTCACCTACCTGGACCGCCCGCCGCCGCCGAAGGGTCCGCCGTGGGCACACAACACCGTCGGCAACGCGGTACACCTGGCGCTGGCCCGCTGGTGGTCGCTGCCGCGGGAGAGCCGTACCCCGGACGAGGGCGAGCGGCTCGTCGAGCGTGAGTGGAGCCAGCAGGGCTTCAAGGACGACGCGATGTCCCAGCGCCACCGGGACCTTGCCGCGCGCTGGGTGCGTGACTACCTGGACGGGATCGACCCGGACGCCGAACCGGTGGGCGTCGAGCGCACCGTCGCGTTCCCGACCGGGCAGCTCGCGGTGAGCGGGCGCATCGACCGGGTGGACGAGCGGGATGGCGAGCTGGTGGTGGTCGACTACAAGACCGGACGCCGCGGCGTGAGCGCCGACGAGGCGCGCGGCTCGCAGGCGCTCGCGCTGTACGTGCTCGCCGCCCGGCGCGTGTTCCGGCGCCCGTGCCGGCGGGTGGAGCTGCACCACGTCCCGTCCGGCGAGGTCGCCGCGTGCGAGCACACCGACGGGTCGCTGGCCCGGCACCTGGCCCGCGCCGAGGCGACGGCGCAGGACATCGTGGCGGCGACCGACACGCTGGCCGCCGGCGCGGACGCCGACGAGGTGTTCCCGGCGCGCCCCGGACCGGTGTGCTCGTGGTGCGACTTCCGCGCGCACTGCCCGCAAGGCGCCGCCGCGTCCACCGAGATCACCCCCTGGGCGGGACTGGCCGAGCTCGGCTGAGCGGCCCATCCCGGCGGGCTCCCGCCGCGGGCACCGACCGTGATCAGCCGGCCGCTGCCGCGCGGCGCTTCGCGTCGCGGTACAGCGGACCCTCGCGATAGCGCACCGGCAGGGTGCGGGTGGCGGTGCGCAGCGTGCGCATCCCCGCGGCCGTCGCCAGCTGCGCGCCGGGCAGCGGCGGCAGCCGGTACATGCGCCGCGCCCACGGCGGCAGCAGCCCCACCGCCAGCGAGGTCACGGTCGTCCAGCCGAGCCGGGCGGGCAGCACGTACCGGCGCGGCACCGGCAACGGCGGGGCGAGCACGAACCGGGCCGCCGCGCGCGCCTCGGGCGTGCCGGCCAGTCGCGGCCGGATCTGACGCAAGAACGCGCGCAGCCCGGCCAGATCGCGCACGATCCGATCGTCCGGGACGCCGACCAGTTCGGCCGCGATCACCTGCTCGGCCACGTACCGGTCCACCTCCGCCGCGGTGAGCCGCAGACCGGCTGCGCGCGCCGCGGCCAGGAACGAGTCGACCAGGCAGGCGTGCACCCAGGCCAGCTGCTCGCCGTCGTCCACGCCGAGCCTGCGGTGCACGCCGCGCACCCGGGCCGCGGCCCGGTCGGCGTCCGCCCGCGTCCCGAACGACACGACGGCGACGTAGCGGACGGTGCGCTGCAGCCGCGGCCACGGATCGTCCTGGAAGTCCGACACCTGCGCCAGCTTGGCCATCGCGCCCGGGTGCAGCGCCTGCAGCAGCAGCGCGCGCAGCCCGCCGACGACCGCCACCGGCTCGCCGTGCACGCGCCAGGTGACGCTGTCCGGCCCGAAGTAGCCCAGGTCGCTCACGCGCTCCACAGTGGCACGCTCAGCCCTGCGCCCGCCAGAACTCGATCAACGCGGTCGCGGTGGCCTCGGGATTCTCGACGGCGGGGGAGTGCGCGGCGCCGTCGATCTCGACGCACCGCGCGCCCAGCCGCAGTGCCATCTCGCGCTGCAACTGCGGCAACCACGCGTCGTCGCGCACGCCGAACATTACGAGCATCGGCAGCCCGGCGGCGGCGAGCTCGGCGACCCGGTCGGGTTCGCTCGTCACGGCCTCGCCCATGCCGGCCAGCATCGCCGCCGAACCCGCCACGAACCGCCGCTGCATGAACGCGGCGAGTTCCGGTGGATCCGGGACGTGATCCGGTTCGCTCGCCGCGAGGGCTTCGCTGGCCGCGTAGATTCCGGCGACGCCCAGCTCGGGCAGCAGTGGGCGCATCAGCTCGATGCGCTCGGCGCGCGAACCGCTCAGCGCGGCCGGGCCGGAATCCATCAGCACCAGCGAGGCGAACAGGTCGGCACCGGCGAGGACGGCGGCGCGCGCGACCAGCCCACCGAACGAGTGGCCGACCAGGTGCACCCCGTCGCCGAGCTGCGCGGCGATCTCACGCACCCGGCTGCCGAGCGCGCCGGTCGTGTAGCCCGCGACCTCGGTGGGTCCGGGCGATTCGTACTGCCCGGGCAGGTCGATCGCGACCGCGTGCAGTCCCGCGCCGGCCAGCGCGTCCATGATCGGGCCGAAGTCCTCCTTGCTCCCGGTGTAGCCCGGCAGCAGCAGCGCGGGGCGGCCGTCCGGTGGGCCGCTGTGCAACGCCGCGATCGGCCCGTCCGCAGTGGCGATCGACAGCGGTCGGGCGGCGCCGAGATCGAGCTGGCTGGCGATGCGCGTCATCGATACACCGCCGTCCGGTCGCCGGCCACGACGAAGCCGGTGCCGAACGCGTACGCGGTGCCGCCCGAGGCCGTCCCGACGGCCAGGGTGCGCTGCACGGTGCCGGTCACACCGTCGAGCAGGTTGATCGCGCCGCCGCTGACGGTGGCGACGATCGCGTGGGACAGGTCCGGGGTGGTGGCGTCCTCGCGCGAGGTGACGGCCGGCGGGTTCGCGGTCTGTGCAGACCACAGCACGCTGGTGCCGCTGAGCCCGACGGCGTAGGTGTAGCCGCCGGTGCTGACCAGCTGCGCCCGCGCGGCCGCGATCGCCTGCGGGTGTTCGCGGGCGGGCGCCTGCAGCGGGAGGGTGCTCACGGTCGTGCCCTTCTGCTGGTCCAGCACGGTCAGCGCCGTCCCGCCCGGGTGCACCGCGCTGATCACGCCGTCGGCTGACGCGGGCAGCAGCGTGCTGCCGATCAGGTTCCACTTGATCTTGTCGGGGTTCTTCGCGTCGTCGTGGTTGTCGCCGGCAGTCGCGTCGCGCAGCAGCAGTTGCTGTCCCGCGCCGCAGAACTGGCGCTCGCCGCAGTCGGGCTTGCGGCAGGTCTGGCTGATCAGGGCGCCACTGGACCCGAGTACCGCGCTGTTGATGGTGCAGCCATCCTGGGCGAACACCCAGCGATCCAGGCCGCCGTTGCCGTCGTTCGCGGTGCCGTCCGGGCTGAGGGCGTAGATCACCTGGGGCGTCCACACCATGAAGGTGAACTGCCCGACCGCGTAGGACGGATGCCCGTTCAGCTCGTGGCCGTCCTTGTCCAGCGTGCGGACCCACTGCCGGACGCCGGTCTGGGTGTCGAGCGCGGTCAGCTCGTCGCAGTTGCCGTTGACCTCGTACACCGCGATCGTGACACCGCCGAGCTGTGCAGCGGTGCAGGTGGTGCGGTCGTCACGCGTGTAGCTCCACATCGCCTTGCCGGTCAGGCCGTTGCGTCCCGTGACCGCATGCTGGGAGTAGGTGACCACCGTGCCGCGCCAGTACGGCGTGCCGATGGCCGTGTGGTCGGCACTGGTCCAGGCAGTGCTCAGCGTCGCGGACGTGGTGCTGAGTGGCACGTCGGGAGCTGGGCGAGCGGCGGTGCGCAGCGTCGCGTGCGAGATCTCTCCGTGGTTGTAGGCGATCTTGACGATCACCCCGACGGCGATCACGACCACCGCGATGGCGGCCGCGTACCCGATGCGCCACGGGCGCAGGCGCGCGTTGTACTCCCGGACGCTCACCGGTCCATCCTGACCTATTGCGGCGGCGTCACTCCGCGGCGGGGCCGGTGGAGTTCGCCGGGCGGCGGCGCCGGCGCCGGGCCGGCTTGGCCGCGCCGTCGGCGGCCGGGTTCGCGGCCGGGTCGGCGGACGGAGCCTCGGACGCCGCGGCCCCGTCGACCGGTCGGCCGCCGCGCGTGCGCGTCCGGTTGCGGTTGCGTGCCGGCCGGTCCGCGCGCGGGGCGGCCGAGCGCTGGCCGCCCGGCCCACCCGAACCGCGGCCCGGGCGGGTCGACTTCGGTGCCCGACCGCCGAGGTCCTCCAGCTGCTCGGCGTCCAGGCCGGCGCGGGTACGTTCGGCCCGCGGCAGCACGCCCTTCGCCTCGGCCGGGATGTTCAGCTCGAGGTACAGGTGCGGCGAGGTGGAGTACGTCTCGACCGGCTCGTGCAGCGGCAGGTCCAGCTTGTCGCAGATCAGCTTCCAGCGCGGCATGTCGTCCCAGTCGACCAGCGTGATCGAGTTGCCCTTCGCTCCGGCGCGGGCGGTGCGGCCGATGCGGTGGACGTACGTCATCTCGTCCTCGGGCGCCTGATAGTTGATCACGTGGCTGATGCCCTCGACGTCCAGCCCGCGCGCGGCGACGTCGGTGGCCACCAGCACGTCGACCTTGCCGGACCGGAATGCGCGCAGCGCCTGCTCGCGGGCACCCTGACCGAGGTCGCCGTGCACGGCGGCGGCGGCGAAGCCGCGGCTGAGCAGGTCGTCGGCGACCTTGGCGGCGGTGCGCTTGGTGCGGGTGAAGATCAGGGTGAGGGTGCGGCCCTTGGCCTGCAGCACCCGGGCGAGCAGCTCGAGCTTGTCCATCGAGTGCGCGCGGTAGGCGAACTGGTCGATGTGGTCGGTGCGGGGCGTGCTCGCGCCGTGCTCGGCCCGGATCTGGATGGGCTGGTTCAGGAAGCTGCGCGCGAGCGCCACGATCGGCCCGGGCATCGTCGCCGAGAACAGCATCGTCTGCCGCTTCTCGGGCAGCATCTTCATGATCTTCTCGATGTCGGGCAGGAAGCCGAGGTCGAGCATCTCGTCGGCCTCGTCCAGCACCAGGATGCGCACGTTGCCGAGCACCAGGTGGCCCTGCTGGGCGAGGTCGAGCAGCCGTCCCGGCGTGCCGACGACGACGTCGACGCCCTTGCGCAGCGCGTCGACCTGCGGCTCGTACGCGCGGCCGCCGTAGATGGTGAGCACGCGCGCGCCGAGCTGCTTGCCGGCGGCGGCGAGGTCGCCGGACACCTGCACCGCGAGCTCGCGGGTGGGCGCGACGACGAGCGCCTGCGGTGCGGCCGCTTCGCCGCCGGGCAGCGTGAGCCGGTTGAGCAGCGGCACGCCGAAGCCGAGGGTCTTGCCGGTGCCGGTGCGCGCCTGGCCGATGAGGTCGTTGCCGGCGAGGGCGATCGGCAGGGTCATCTCCTGGATCGCGAAGGTGCGCACGATGCCGACGTCGGCGAGCGCCGCGACGATCTCGGGCTTGACCTCGAAGTCGCTGAACGCGGGGCTTTCGGCCGCAACCGGTGCGCGGGCCTCGAGCGGCTCGGGTATTTCCTCGGTGAGCAGGTCTGTGGAGTTGTCGGTCATGTACGTCCCTGTTTTCAGGTGCGCTGACCGTGTCTGATGTGGTCTCGGTCCTGGCCGCCTGCGACCCCGAGCGGGGGGAGGCGTGCAGCGAGGTGCGGTCAACGCGCAGATTCGTGATGCTCTTGCACCCTCATGCTACCGGTCTGTCCCGATACCCTGCCCACGTGCCCACACCTGACGCGATCATCGACCTGCTGGCGGCGCTCGCGTACGGCGAGCTGAGCGCGTTCGACCGGCTGGCCGACGACGCCCGGATGTCGCCCACGCTGGCCGGCCGCGCCGAGATGTCGGCGATGGCGGCGTTCGAGTTCGGTCACTACGAGCGACTCGCCGGCCGGCTGCGCGAGCTGGGTGCCGACCCCGCGGAGGCGATGGAGCCGTTCGTCGCGGCGCTGGACACCTACCACGCGCTGACCGAGCCCTCGACCTGGCTCGAGGGCGTGGTCAAGGCGTACGTCGGCGACGGGATGGCAGCCGACTTCTACCGCGAGGTGGCCTCGTTCGTGGACGAGTCGACCCGCACCCTGATCCACGAGGTGCTGGCCGACAGCGCGGGTACCGCCGCCAACGCAGGCGTGGCGGGCGGGGGCGGCCGGGCCGAGTTCGCGCTGCGCGAGGTACGGGCCGCCGTCAGCGCCAACCCGGCCGCGGCCGACCGGGCCGCGCTGTGGGCCCGGCGGCTGGTCGGCGAGGCGATCTCGCAGACCCAGCACGTGCTCGCCGACCGCGATTCGCTGATGATGCTGATGGTCGCGGGAACCGGTGGGCTGTCCGGCGTCGCGAGCATGATCACCCGCATCACCGAACGGCACGAGGAGCGGATGCGCGCCCTGGGTCTGGCCAGCTGAGCCGCGGTCGAGGCGGCCGGGCAGCTCAGCCGGCGACGAAGCCCACGCTGCGCTTGTCGGCCTGGGCGATCTCGACGTAGGCGATCAGGTTCGCCGGCACGATCACCTTGCGGCCCTTCTCGTCGGTCAGTGCGAGCTGGCCGTCGACGCTCTTGAGCGCGGTCGCGACGAGCTGCTCGACCTCGTCCGGGGTCTGCGAGCTCTCGATCGCGATCTCGCGCGGCGTGTGCAGCACGCCGATCTTGACCTCCACGCGGGTCCTCCTGCAGTTCGTTGCGGTCGTGGCCGTCCACGCTAGCCGAGCGTGCGCGGCGCCGCCGTCAGAACCCCTGCGCCCAGAGCGAACGCGACCCGGAGTGCCCAGAGCGAACGCGACCCGGAGTGCCCAGAGCGAACGCGACCCGGAGTGCCCAGAGCGAACGGGAGTCAGTGCGGCAGCTCGGCCTGGCGCGGGAAGTTCGCGATGCCCCGCCACAGCAGGCCCTCCAGCAGCCGGATGGCATCGGCCTGCGAGATCGGCCGCTCGCTGGCGAGCCACCAGCGGGCCGCGACCTGGGCGGCGCCGGTCAGCGCGGTGGCGAGCAGCTCGGCCGAGGCACGGTCCAGGCCGGTGTCGACCGCGACCGTGTCGGCGACGGCCTTCATCGTCTTCTCGGTGACGGCCTCGACGCGTGCGCGCACCGCGGGCTCGTTGCCCAGGTCGGTCTCGAAGATCAGCCGGAACGCGCCGTCCTCGTCGTCGCGGTCGACGAACTCGAAGTAGGCGCTCAGCACGCCGTGGATGCGCTGCTGGTTGTCCTCGGTGCGGGCCAGCGCCTCGTGCACGGCGGCCGACAGCGCCTCGGCCTGCGTGTCGAGCAGCGCCAGGTACAGCTCCAGCTTGCCGGGGAAGTGCTGGTACAGCACCGGTTTGGACACCCCGGCCCGCTCGGCGATGTCGTCCATCGCGGCCGCGTGGTAGCCGTTGGCGACGAAGACCTCCTGGGCGGCGGCGAGCAGTTGCTTGCGCCGGGCCGAGCGCGGCAGCCGGCCGGCGCGGCCGAGGCCGGCGGCTCCCGCGCCTGCGCTGCTGCTCATCCTCACCGCCTCCGCCTGGAATGTCCGGCGAACTCTACTCGCGGGTAGCGAGCGCCCGGGTCACGTCCACGCGCAGCCTGTCGTCCAGCGTCCCGGCGAACAGATCCCCACGTTCGGCGACCCGCTGCAGCACCTCGCCCGCGGTGAACCGAAGCATGCCGCCCGACGCGACCTCGGACCACTCGAGCGGCGTCGACACCGTCGGCGTCTCGCGCGCCCGCAGCGAGTACGGCGCGACGGTCGTCTTGGCCGGGTTGTTCTGGCTCCAGTCGACGAGCACCTTTCCCGGCCGCAGCGACTTGGTCATCCGCGACACGACGAGGTCGGGGTGCTGCCGCTCCAGCCGTTGCGCCAGGTTCTTGGCGAACTGCGAGGTGAGTTCCGGATCGGCGACGGACACCGGCGCGCTCACCTGCATCCCCTTCGAGCCGGACGTCTTGGCGAACAGCGTCAGCCCGTCCTCGGCGAGCAGGTCCCGCAGCAGCAGCGCGACCTCGCAGCACTCGCCGATCGTCGCCGGCGGCCCCGGGTCGAGGTCGAACACGATCAGATCGGGCCTCGGTTTGCGCGCCCGGACCGGGATGCGCCACTGCGGCACGTGCAGTTCGAGCGCGGCAAGGTTGGCCAGGCGTACCAGCGTGGCCAGCCCGGTGACCACCACGTAGTCGATGGTCTCGCGATTCTTGGTCGAGCCGGGGACGGGCAGGTTCACCGTGCGCACCCAGTCCGGCGTGCCGCGCGCCGCGTTCTTCTCGAAGAAGAACTTCTCGTCCACGCCGTTGGGGTAGCGCTTCACGGTGAGCGCGCGGTCGGCCAGGTGCGGCAGCAGCACCGGCGCGATCCGCGTGTAGTAGTCCAGCACCTCACCCTTGGTGAATCCGGTCGCCGGGTAGAGCACCTTGTCCAGGTTGCTCAGCTGCAGGTGGTGCCCGTCCACCTCGACGGTGACCTTGCCCGAGCTGTCAGCCATCGCCGGTCGCCTCCTGCGGGTCCTTGTCGGTGCGGACGGTCCGGAACACCGGGTGGCGCAGCCGGCCGTCGTCGGTCCACATCGTGTACTCGACCTCGACCACCACGGTCGGTTCGCACCAGCTCACCACGCGCCCCGGGCTGGGTTGCGGCGGCACGTCGAGCGGGCAGCTCGCGCGTTCGTCCAGCGCGCGCCGGATCGTCGTGCGGGCCCGGGCGTCGAGCCCGCTGCCCACCTTGCCGGCAAAGGTGAACACACCCCCGCGCCGCTGCGCGAGCACCAGCGAGGACAGCTCGTCCGGTTGCCCGGCCGCACCCTCCCAGCCGACCACCACGAACTCGCCGGAGTTGACGAAGCGCAGCTTGCCCCAGTCCGGACTGCGCACGCCGGGACGGTAGGGCGAGGCGAGCCGCTTGGCGAGCACGCCCTCGAGGCCGTGCTCGCGCGCTGCCGCCAGCGTCGCCGCGCCGTCGTCGAAGAACGGGCTCAGCGTCCAACCCGGCCGCTCGGCGATCCACCGGTCGAGGGTCGCGCGCCGCTCGACGTAGGGGCGCGAGGCCAGCCCGACGCCGTAACGGCGCAGCAGGTCGAACACGACGAACGTCACCGGAGTGCCCACGGCCAGCCGCCGGGCCTGGGCGCCCGAGCGCACGTGCATGCGCGCCTGCAGCCGTTCGAAGGACGGACGGCCGCCGGCGAATGCGACGATCTCCCCGTCCAGCAACACGTCGTCGACGCCGGTGGCGAGCTCGACCAGCTCCGGATAGGCCGGGCTGATCTCGTTGCCGTTGCGGCTGCGGATGCTGACGACCCCGTCGCTGACGTCGAGCAGTGCCCGGACGCCGTCCCACTTGAACTCGAACGCCCAGCCCGGACCGTCCGGCAGCGCGCTCAAAGAACTGGCCAGCATCGGCTTCATCCGTACCATTCTGGTCAGGGACGGCACCGAGCGGTCAACGAACGCCTTCACCCGAGGCGCACAGGGACGAGGTTGCGATGCGGTCGATCTGGAAGGGCACGGTGTCCTTCGGCTTGGTGAGTATCGGCGTCAAGCTGTTCTCGGCCACCGAGGAACGCGACGTCGCGTTCCATCAGGTCCGGCGCAGCGACGGCTCGCGGATCCGCTACCGCCGGGTCGCCGAGGCCGACGGCGAGGAGGTGTCCTACGGCGACATCGCCAAGGGATACGAACTGCCGAGCGGTGAAACCGTCGTGCTGACCGACGAGGACTTCGCCGACCTGCCGCTGCCCACCGCGAAGGTCGTCGACGTGCTGCAGTTCGTGCCGGCCGAGCAGATCGACCCGATCTACTTCGCCAAGAGCTACTACCTCGAGCCGGAGAAGAACGCGGTCAAGCCGTACGTGCTGCTGCGCGACGCGCTCGCCGACAGCGGCATGGTCGGCCTGGTGAAGGTGGCGATCCGCAGCCGCGAGCAGCTGGCCACGCTGCGGGTGCGCGAGGGCGTCGTCGTCCTGGAGACGATGATCTGGCCGGACGAGGTGCGTACCCCGAACTTCGGCTTCCTCGACGAGGACGTGCAGCTGCGTGCGCAGGAACGGCAGATGGCGCAGTCGCTCGTGGAGAGCATGTCCGGCGACTTCGACCCGACCGAGTACACCGACGACTACCGCGAGGCGTTGCAGGCGGTGATCGACGCGAAGGTCGAGGGCCGGGAGTTGGTCGAGCCGGAGGAGGCGCAACCGCGGGCCGGAAACGTGGTCGACCTGATGTCCGCGCTGCGCGCCTCGGTCGAGGCGGCCAAGCGCGGCCGTGGCGAGTCGGTGCCGGACGAAGCCGCGGCCACCCGGGCGCCGGCGAAGAAGGCCGCGGCGAAGAAGTCGTCCGACACCGAGGCGCCGGCCGCGAAGACGGCCGCGAAGACGGCCGTGAAGGCGCCGGCAAAGAAGGCCGCGGCGAAGAGGTCGTCCGACACCGAGGCGCCCGCTGCGAGGACGACTGCGAAGAAGGCCGCCGCCAAGGCGCCGGCGAACAAGACGGCTGCGAAGAAGGCGGCGCGCAAGTCCGCCTAGCGCACCCGGTCTAGCGCACCCGGTCTAGCGCACCCGGCCTAGCGCGTGTGGTGTAGCACGCCGCTACATCGGGGTCTGCGTGCACGGATGCGTGCAGACCCCGATGTACGCAGCGAGGTAGGGCTGGCATGGGCCCGACCGGTGTGATCATCGCCGAATCCCCGGTGCCGTCGTCGCTGCCGGCGCGCGGCACGCGGCACGCGGCACGCGGCACGCAGAGCGCGGACGCCGTCGCGACGCGGCCGCGCCCGGTTTGTACAGTCACCGCCATGGCACGCACCCCGAGCCGCTCCGCGCCCGCCGCCCGGCTGTCCGAGATCGAATTGCCGCCGCTGGATCCGGACTCGCGGGTGTGGCCGGACCGCGGCGTGCGGGCCAACGGCGCCGACCTGTGCATCCGGCACGCGCCGGCGCTGGTCGAGGACGCCGAACCGGCGCTGCTCGTGCACGGCCTGGGCGGTTCGGCGCTGAACTGGACCGACTTCGCCGGCCAGCTGCGCACCCGCCTGGACGTGGAGATGATCGACCTGCCCGGGCACGGGTACTCCGGGCCGTCGCCGCGCCGCAACTACTCGCTCGCCGAGCACGCCCGCACGGTGATCGCCTACCTGGATCGCAGTGCGCGCGGACCGGTGCACCTGGTCGGCAACTCGATGGGCGGGGAGATCTCGCTGCGGGTCGCCGCCCAGCGTCCGGACCTGGTGCGCACCCTCACCCTGATCTCGCCCGCGGTGCCGGACGTCCGCCGGCTGCGCCTGCATCCGCTGAAGGCGAACCCGTTGATGGTGCTGCTCGTCCTGCCGGGGCTCGGCGGTGCCGCGTTGCGCCGGATCGGCCGTGCCTCGGCCGAGTCCCGGGTTCGCGGCACGATGCGGATCGTCCTGGCCGACCCGTCGCGCTATCCCGCACAGCGGCTCGCGCAGGACGTGACGGAGACCGAGGACCGTGCGGCGATGGCCTGGGCGAACGAGGCGATGCTGCGCTCGATGCGCGGCCTGGCGATGAACCAGCTCTTTCGCGCGCGCTCGACCTGGGCCGCGATCGGCCGGGTGCAGGCCCCGACGCTCGTGCTGTGGGGCGATCAGGACAAGCTGGTCGCACCGGACCTTGCCGGCTACGTCGCCGCGGCGGTCCCGGACTCTCGGGTGCTGGTGCTCACCGACATCGGGCACACCGCGATGATGGAGGATCCGCAGACGTCCGCGCGTGCCTTCTTCGGCCTGCTCGAGGACGCCGCCGCGGTCGCCCGATCCTGAGACCGGCGGGCGGGTTGACCCGGATTTCCGGGCCGCTGTGGCAACCTGGGACCCGTGGCGGACCGCGATTATCGCGAGCGGGGTGAGCTCGCTCACGCAGTCGGCACGCGTCGTCCGGACGAGCCCGGCCACCACGCCGACCACGACGTCGAAGCTGCCCGGCGCGGCGTCGCCACGTTCGGCGGCGAGTGGCAGCGCGGCGGCGGCCGCCGGGCCGTGCGCGGCTTCGTCGCCAAGTACGGCTGGCGCGCGTACGCGCTGCCGATCCTGCTCGTGCTCACCGTGGCCGCGCTGCTGACCGCGCACAACACGGTTACCACCCACTCCTCGGGCGCCGGCCCCGGCCCGAGCGGCGCGGCGCAGAACAACGCGGTCCCACCCCCGGTCGCGTCGGGCAACACCGCGCTCAAGTCGGACGCACCGGGCGCCGGCGCGCACGACACCGCGCTGCGTTCGGCAGCTTTGCCGCCGGGCGCGAAGTACACGATCAAGGGCGACGGCACCTTCCAGGTGCTCAAGGGCACCAGCAAGGTCGTCGGTTCGGGGCACCTGTTCCGCTACAGCGTCGAGGTGGAGAAGGGCATCACCGGCGTCGACGTGGCGCAGTTCGAGACACTCGTGCAGCAGACCCTGGCCGACCCGCGATCCTGGTCCGGGCACGGGGTGTCGCTGCAGCGCGTCGACTCGGGCACCGTCGACTTCCACGTCTCGCTCACCTCGGTGATGACGGTGCGGGCGCTGTGCGGCTACGAACTCCCGGTCGAGACGTCCTGCTACGTGCCCGCCGGCGACACCAGCCCGGTGAACCGGGTGGTGCTCGACGTGGCGCGGTGGGTGCGCGGTTCGGCCGCGTACGTAGGCGATCTGAACGCCTACCGCCTCTACATGATCAACCACGAGGACGGTCACGCGATGGGGCACCAGCACGCGCACGAGTGCCTGCCCGGTGGCCTCGCGCCGGTGATGATGCAGCAGACGATCGGGCTCACCGACCCCAACACCGGCAAGCTGTGCGCGGCGAACCCCTGGCCCTACCCGCCGGGTGCCGGCGGCGCGCCCGGGGCGGAGCAGCCGGACACCCCGGCGAACAGCGAGTTCCAGATCAACGGCGACTGAGTCCGCCCCTCACTGCTCCGCCGAGTGGCGAGTGGCACCGCCGAGTGGCGACCGGTTGCCCGCCACTCGGGCGGTCCGGTCGCCACTCGGCGAGAGTGCCGGGGGACAATGGGAATGCAGAGCCCCGCCGATGTGGTTCAGCCAGTACATCCGTCGAACCGTGAGGACCGTCCTGTGTCGCTGCCGCCGCTCGTGGAACCTGCCGAGTCGCTGTCCGTCGAGGAGGTGCGGCGCTACAGCCGGCACCTGATCATCCCGGACGTCGCGATGGCCGGGCAGAAGCGTCTGAAGAACTCCAAGGTGCTGGCGATCGGTGCCGGCGGCCTCGGCTCACCGACGCTGATGTACCTCGCCGCGGCCGGTGTGGGCACACTCGGGATCATCGACTTCGACGTGGTCGACGAGTCGAACCTGCAGCGCCAGATCATCCACGGCCAGAGCGACATCGGCCGCTCCAAGGCCGAGTCGGCGCGCAACTCGATCGTCGAGATCAACCCGTTGGTCACGGTCAAGCTGCACGAGGAACGCCTCGACTCGTCCAACGTGATGGACATCTTCAGCCAGTACGACCTGATCGTCGACGGCACCGACAACTTCGCCACGCGCTACCTGGTCAACGACGCGTGCGTGCTGCTCGGCAAGCCGTACGTGTGGGGCTCGATCTACCGCTTCGACGGGCAGGCGTCGGTGTTCTGGGCCGAGCACGGGCCGTGCTACCGCTGCCTCTACCCGGAGCCGCCACCGCCGGGCATGGTCCCGTCCTGCGCCGAGGGCGGTGTGCTGGGTGTGCTCTGCGGCACGATCGGTGCGCTGCAGACCAACGAGGCGATCAAGCTGCTCACCGGCATCGGTGAGCCGCTGCTCGGCTCGCTGATGGTGTACGACGCGCTGGAGATGGAGTTCCGCAAGATCAAGGTCCGCAAGGATCCGAACTGCGCGGTCTGCGGCGAACACCCCACCGTCACCGAGCTGATCGACTACGAGGCGTTCTGCGGCGTCGTGTCCGAGGAGGCGCAGCAGGCGGCGGCCGGCTCGACGATCACCGCGGCCGAACTGAAGGACCTGCTCGACTCCGACAAGCCGGTGTACCTGGTGGACGTGCGTGAGCCGGCGGAGTTCGAGATCGTCTCCATCCCCGGCGCGACGCTGATCCCGAAGGACGAGATCCTGCGCGGCGACGCGCTGGCCTCCCTGCCGCAGGACAAGCAGATCGTCATGTACTGCAAGACGGGCGTGCGCTCGGCCGAGACCCTGGCCGCGGTGAAGAACGCCGGCTTCGCCGACGCCGTGCACGTGCAGGGCGGCGTGACGGCGTGGGTCAGCCAGATCGACCCGAGCCTGCCCTCGTACTGACCCGACCGTTAGCTCAGTCCCCGGCTGATGACGGCGAGGACGGTGCCGATCGCGCGCTCGACCTCCGGCTCGGGCAGGTCGTGTAGCGGTCCGTCCAGCAGCAGGCTGGACAGGCCGTGCACGCCTGACCACGCGGCGTACTCCGCTCCGTCGCGGCGCTCTGGCGTGATCGCTCCCACCGCGACGAGTTCGTCGAGCGCGGCGCTCAGCACGTCGTAGGGGTTCGGCACCGCGTCGTCCGCCGCGGGCGCCTCCCCGGAGCCTTGGTGTGGCCGTGCGGAGCTGAACGCGGTGCGGAACCAGCCCGGTTCGGCGCGCGCGAACTCGAGGTAGGCGCGCCCGATCGCCCCGAGCCGGGCTTGCGCCCGCCGCACGCGGTCGCGGGTGGTGATGCGGTCCATCCGCTCGATCATCAACAGGCTGAGCCGGCTCATGCAGCGCTGCGCTACGGCTGCGAGCAGGTCCTCCTGATTGGCGAAGTGCCGGTACGCGGCGTTGTGCGAGACGCCCGCCTCGCGGGACGCGGCACGCAGTAGAACCGCGTTCGGACCGCCTGTGCGGGCCAGTTCGACGCCCGCGTCGATGAGCGCCTGGCGCAGGTTTCCGTGGTGGTAGGCCCGCGGCTCCCGATCGTCTCCCCGAACCATGTTGACAGTGTCCACCGGCTGTGCCAAGGTCGTCAACCGCAGATGTTGTCGACGTCAACATCGCTGGACCTGATGGAGAGCATGCCATGCCCGAACTGACCGCTCGTCGGCGAACGGTGGTGCTGGCGACGGTGTGCCTCGCCGCCTTCGCCATCAACCTGGACACCACGATCGTGAACGTCGCGGTCCCCGATCTCGCGCGCCAACTCGGCGCGACGACCAGCGACCTGCAGTGGATCGTCGACGGCTACAACCTGGCTTTCGCCGCGCTCGTGCTCACCGCCGGCTCGCTCGGCGATCGGTTCGGCCGCCGCCCGGCGCTGATGACCGGCCTGGCCGGCTTCGCGCTGGCCAGCGGAGTCGGCGCGCTCGTCGGGTCGGCCTCGGCGCTGGTGGCGGTGCGGTTCGTGATGGGGGTCAGCGCGGCGGTGATCTTCCCGACCACGCTGTCGATCATCACGAACACGTTTCCCGACCGCCGCGAGCGGGCCAAGGCGATCGGCGTGTGGGGTGCCGTGACCGGGCTCGGCGTGGCCATCGGACCGGTCACCGGCGGCGTGCTGCTGGCCCACTTCGGCTGGCCGTCGGTGTTCGTCGCGCTCGTCCCGGTCGCCGTCGTCGCGCTGGCTGCCACCTGGGCGTGGGTGCCCGAGTCCAGCGACGCCGCGCAGGCGCGCCTGGACCTGCCCGGCCTCGCGCTGTCCTCCGCCGCGATCGGCGCGCTAGTGTACACGATCATCGAGGCGCCCGGACGTGGCTGGAGCGATACGGCGACGCTGGCCGGCTTCGCAGCCACGGCCGCGCTCGTCGCCGCGTTCGTCGCCGTCGAGCGTCGCCGCGCTCGGCCGATGATCGACCTCACGCTGTTCCGCACGCCCGCGTTCTCGGCCGCGAGCGCGTCAGTGACGGTCGCGTTCTTCGCCCTGTTCGGGTTCATCTTCCTGGTGACGCAGTACTTCCAGTTCCTGCGCGGCTACAGTGCGCTGTCCACCGGCGTACGGATCCTGCCGGTCGCCACCACCATCGCCGTCGGGTCGGTCGGCGGCGTGCTGCTCGCCGGCGGGATCGGGACCCGCGCCGTGGTCACCACCGGGCTGGTCCTGCTCGGCTCCTCGTTCGGCTGGATCGCACTCTCACCGACCTTCATGCCGTACAGCCAGATCGTCGGCCAGATGGTGCTGATGGGCCTCGGCCTCGGGCTGACGACCGCGCCGGCAACGGAGTCGATCCTGTCCGTCCTGCCGCCGGCGAAAGCCGGCGTCGGCTCCGCCGTCAACGACGCGACCCGCGAGGTCGGCGGCACCCTCGGCGTCGCGGTCCTCGGCAGCATCTTCACCAGCGTCTACGCCCAGCACCTGGCCACCACGTCGTTCCGCGGCCTGCCCGGCCACGTCGTCGACGCCGCGCAGAACTCGGTGGCCGCCGCGCTGGGAACGGTCGGCCGGACTCGTGCCGGCCACGCGCAGCACCAGCTCCTCGACGGCGTGCAGGCGTCCTTCATGAGCGGCTTCCACCTCGCCTGTCTCGTCGCCACCGGCATCTGCCTGCTCGGCGTCGCCGGCGCGTCGCTGCTGCCCGGGCGCACCCGCGGGCCGTCCGCCGCCGTGACGGTGCTCGAGCCCGCGGCCGCGCTGTGACGTCCGACGATTGCGACCCGGAGCCCAGCATGACCTACCGCGAGACCAACCTCGTCGCCTCGATCGAGAGACTGTCCGGCGCTCCGCTGGTGGCACTGGCCCAGCCGCAACGTGATCACGTAGACCAGTTCCACGCCGGCGGAGCGGAGGCGGTCGACCGGCTGCTGCCCGGCCTCGGCCTCACCCCCGCGATGACCGTCCTGGACGTCGGGTCAGGTCTCGGCGGCCCCGCCCGGCAGGTCGCCCGGAGCGCCGGCTGTCGCGTCGTCGGCGTCGATATCACGCCCGCGTACGTCGAGGCGGCCCGGGCGCTCACGGACGCCGCCGGGCTGTCCGAGCGGGTCGGCTTCGAGTGCACCGACCTCGCCGCCCTCGACGCGACCGAGTTCGACGCGGCGTACACCGTCCACGTCCAGATGAACGTCGCTGACAAGACGAGGTTCTTCGGCGAGATCGCCCGCCGGCTGCGTCCCGGCGCGCGCTTCGCGGTGTTCGAGGTGTGCCGCAACGGCGCGGCCGAACCGGTGCTCCCGTTGCCGTGGTCCCTCGACGGCACGGACAGCCACCTCGTGGCTGCCGAGGAGTTGCGCGCCACGATCGAGTCCTGCGGCTTCGAGCTGCTCGACTGGGCCGACGAGTCCGCGTGGATCCGGCAGTGGTTCGAACAGACGCCGGCCCGGGTGGCCGCCGCCGCGACCCGCGCCCTGCTGCCGGCGCTGTTACAGGACGGGCCGCGCCGGATGACGAACTTCGCGGCCGCGCTCTTCGGCGGCGTCGTGTCCGTGCACCGCGGCTGCTTCACCCGCACCCGAGCGGTCCGGCCGATCGCGTGAGCGGGTGGGTTTGCCGAGCGGTGACGCGCGGGTAATGCTGCTGGTATGGACAGGTTGCTGGCGATGTTCGCGTCGGGGCAGGCGGAGTTCGGCAAGCGGGTGCATGCCGTCACCGAGTACCAGTGGGCGTCCGCCACCCCGGACACCGAGTGGAGCGTGGCCGACCTGGTGAACCACCTGATCGACGAGCACCGTTGGGTACCGCCGCTGCTGCGCGGCCTCGACCTGAGGTCCGCCGGTGAGGTCGTCGACGGTTCGCGTTCGCTGCCGGTCGACGGCGGTGTCGGGGCCAACCTGGCCCAGGAATGGGACGAGACCGCGGTCGCGTCCGCGAACGCCGTGCGCGCACCCGGCACGCTGGAGCGCACGGTGGAGCTGTCCCGCGGCCAGACTCCCGTGCGCGGCTACCTCGAGGAGCTGGTCTTCGACCTGACGGTGCACGCATGGGACCTCGGCACCGCGATCGGGTACGCCGAGCCGTTGCCGGACGAGCTGGTCGGCTACGTCTACGAGCGAGTGTCCGGGCACGGCGACCTGTCCGGCTCGGGCCTGTTCGGCAAGCCGGTCGACGTCCCCGACGACGCGCCGACGATCGACAAGCTGGTCGCCGCCACCGGCCGCCGGCCGCGCTAGGGAAGCGCACGCGCCGCGCCGCTGTTGTGCGCCTTATGGCTGATGTTGCCCAGCTGCGACTGGTGATCACCGCGGCGGACTACGACGCGGCGGTTCGCTTCTACCGCGACGTGCTCGGGCTGACCGAGAGCGCCGCCTTCGCCTCACCCGGCGGGCAGGTCACGATCCTCGACGCGGGCCGGGCAACGCTGGAGATCGCCGACCCCGCGCATGCCGCGTACGTCGACGAGGTGGAGGTGGGGCGGCGCGTGGCCGGTCACGTCCGCGTCGCATTCGAGGTGCCCGACGCCACCGAGGCGACCGCGCGCCTGGCTGGGGGTGGCGCCGAGGTGGTCGCCGCGCCGACCCGGACGCCGTGGGACTCGCTCAACTCCCGGCTGCACGCACCTGGCGGCTTGCAGCTCACTCTGTTCGAGGAGCTCGGCTAGCCAGCTCAGCCAGCTCAGCCGGCTAGCCGAGCTCAGCCGGCGATCGCGCGGACGACCGCTGCGGCCGGTGCGTCCTGCACTGACGCCCAGCCCGTTCCCGCCCACAGGTTCGGCACGCTGTCATCGCCGGCGGCAGCAGCGGCCGCGCGCAACGGGCGGGTGAGCCGGTGCACCTCGGGGTAGGCGGCCGGTGCGTCGAACCCGGCGAACCTGTTGCGCAGCCCGCGCCCGTGCCGCCCGCTGTACGCGCGGGTCAGCACCGTGTCCGGGTAGCGCCGCTCGAGCAGGGCACGGCGGTGCACCGCGGACGTCCCCGCCTCCGGCGTGCACAGCAACGCGGTGCCGACCTGTACCGCGATCGCGCCGGCAGCCGTTGCACGGCGCAGATCCGCGTCGGTCATCACGCCACCCGCCGCGATCATCGGCAGCGCCGAGACGGCGCGTACGGCCGCGAGCGCATCGAGCAGCAGGGTGCGGTTCGGCGCGTCGTCGGCGAACTGTCCCTGGTGCCCGCCCGCCTCGGTGCCCTGCACGATCAGCAGGTCGGTGCCCGCGGCCTCGGCCTGCCGTGCCTCGGCCGCCGACGTCACCGTCACCGCGACCTGGCAGCCGGCCCGGTGCAACTGCGCGACGTCCGCCGCGGGCGGGCAGCCGAAGGTGAAGCTGACCAGGCGGGGTGCGGCCGCGACGACGACCGCCAGCTTGGCCGGGTACCCGTCGTCGTCCCAGCGTGGCTCGCCGAGCGCGACGCCCAGCCGGTCCGCCTCGGGCTGCAGCCGCCGGGCGTACGCGCCGACCGCGGCCGGGTCGGCCGGTGACGACGGCAGGAACAGGTTCACGCCCAGCGGCGCGGACGTGAGCGCCTGCGTGTCTGCGATCGCCGAACGGAGCGCGCCGGGGGCGAGGTATCCGCCGGCGACGAAGCCGAGCCCGCCGGCTGACGCCACCGCCGCCGCCAGCGCCGGGGTCGACGGACCGCCGGCCATCGGGGCTTGCACGATCGGCAGGTCGCAGGGCAGCACCCGTCCAGCGTGCTCGCCGTCGGCGCCGGGTGCCAGACTTGCCGCGTGTCGGACGAGTCACTGCCGCATCGCATCCTCGCCTGCGTCGAGTCCATCCCGCGCGGGCGGGTGATGAGTTACGGCGACATCGCCGAGTACTGCGGAGCGAACACGCCGCGGCTGGTGGGGCGCGTGCTGTCACTGGACGGCGGCACGGTGCCGTGGCATCGGGTGGTGCGCTCGGACGGCTCGCTCGCGACGCACAAGTCCGACCGGCAACGCGAGTTGCTCGAGGCCGAGGGCGTGCGCTTTCGCCGCGAGCGCGTCGACATGCGCGCCTGCCGGTGGGACGGCGCTCAGAGCTGAAGGAACGCGGCGATCCGGTCCAGGTCGGCGGGCGTCAGTCCCGGGTCCGGGTCGGGGCACAGCAGCAGCGTGCCCGCCCGGGTGTCGAGCGCGGCGAGCTCGGCGGCGTTGCGAGGATCGCCCCGGAACAGCTCCAGCTGGTCGTCGGTCCAGAGCAGCCGCCGGCCGGACTCCGCGACGCGGCGCGCCGCCGGGATCTTCCACCACAGCGGCACCGGGCTCGCCCACTCCGGGGCGATCGAGATCGGGATCGGCGGCAGGCCGAGGGCCGGTGCCAGCCCGGTGACGGCCGCCGCGCGCCAGGTGCTGTGCCAGCGGATCTCGGCCCGCCGCTCCTCGTGCACCGCGGCGATGAACTCGAGCACCGGACGAGCGGCCATGATCGGCAGGTTGACCAGCCCCTGGCTCGGAACCTCGGCGCACACCACCCGCTGCACCCAGGCGTCCGCGGGCCAGGCGTCGGGCCGGCCCATGGCCAGGGCGTTGACGACGCCGTCGATATCGAGCAGCCAGACGGGCGGCCCCGGGTGCGCGGTGGACATGATGGGCAGACACTAGCCAGCCGCCGGCGTCCGGTCGGTGCCTGCCACCGCGCACGCGCGCGGCACACTGCGCCCGCGACCGGAGTGGGCGAGGCCGCGGCCGAAACTGTCAGCGCGGCGTGCTGGGATAGCTGACATGATCGCGGCCGCCGACTCGCAGTACCGGCTGGTGCGGCGCGCGCGGGAACCGGTTGCGCCGCCGCAGCTGGACGCTGCCCAGCGGCAGGTGGTGGAGCACGCCGGCGGCCCGCTGCTCGTGCTGGCCGGCCCGGGCACCGGCAAGACGACGACCCTGGTCGAGGCCGCGGTGGCCCGGGTGTCCGCCGGTGTCCCGGTCGAGCAGATCCTGATGCTGACATTCAGCCGGCGCGCCGCCGGCGAGTTGCGCGACCGGGTCACGGCGCGGCTGGACCGCACCGTCCGCGAGCCGATCGCGCGCACCCTGCACTCGTACGCGTTCGGCGTGCTGCGCATGGCGGCGGTCGCCAGGGGTGAACCCGCGCCACGGCTGCTGTCCGGCCCGGAGCAGGACGTCATCTTGCGTGAACTGGTTGCCGGCGGCTCCACCGCGCGGTGGCCGGTCGCGCTGCGTCCGGCCCTGGCGACCCGCGCCTTCGCCGCGGAGCTGCGCGACCTGTTGATGCGGGCGATCGAGCGCGGTCTCGACGGCCCGCGCCTGGCCGACCTGGGCCGGTCCCGCGGACGGGCCGACTGGGTCGCCGCGGGCGAGTTTCTGCAGGAGTACCAGGACGTCACGGTGCTGCAGCACCCCGGCGGCTACGACCCGGCCGAACTGATCCGCGCCGCGCACGCCACGCTCCTGTCCGACCCGGAGCTGCTCGCTGGTGAGCGGGCCGCGCGGCGGCGGATCTTCGTCGACGAGTACCAGGACACCGATCCGGCGCAGGCCGAGCTGCTCGCGCTGCTCGCCCGCGGTGCCGACGAGCTGATCCTGGTGGGCGATCCGGACCAGTCGATCTACGCGTTCCGCGGCGCCGACGAATCGGCGATCCGCGATGTCGACGACCGGTTCGGCGGCCGTGGTGCCGTCGCGCGGGTCGCGCTGACCCGGTGCCGCCGCTGCGGGCCGGTACTGCTCGCCGCGTCCCGTCGGGTCGCAGAGCGGCTGCCCGGCCCGCCGGAGCAGCGGCGCCTGACGCCGGTCGACGGGGTGGCCGCCGGCCAGGTGGACGTCGGGCTGTTCCGTTCGGCGAGCGAGGAGGCGGCCTACATCGCGGGGACGTTGCGCCGCGCGCATCTCGACGGGATGCCCTGGTCGCGGATGGCGGTGCTGGTGCGCTCCACTGCGACGGTGCTCGCGACGCTGCGCCGGGCGCTCACCACCGCCGGTGTGCCGGTCGCGGTCCGCGGCGAGGACCTGCCGCTGGCCGAGCAGCCGGCGGTGGCGATGCTGCTGGAGGTGCTGCACTGCCTGCTGCGCCCGTCCGCGCTGGATGAGGACGCCGCCGAGCGGCTGCTGCTCGGTCCGATCGGCGGCGGCGACAGCGTCTACCTGCGCAGGCTGCGGCGGGTGCTGCGGCACCTGGACGAGCACGCATTGCTCGCGCCGGCCGTGCAGGACCTGCTGGGTGCCCCGGCCCTGCCTGCGCACGTCCGCGGCCCGGTGCTGCGGGTCGCGCGCGTGCTCGATGCCGGGGCGGCGGCGCTCGGTTCCGGGGGCACCGCCGAGGACGTGCTCTGGGCGATCTGGGACGCCACCGGGCTCGCCGGCCGGTGGGAGGCGGCCAGCCGCGCAGGCGGCGGTGCGGGCGCCGCGGCGGATCGTGACCTGGACGCGGTGGTCGAACTGTTCGACACCGCGGCCCGGTTCACCGACCGGTTGCCGAGGGCCGGCGTGGCCGAGTTCGCCGAGCACCTGGCCGCACAGCAGATCCCCGGGGACAGCCTCAGTGCCGGTGCGCCGGAGGACCAGGCCGTCGCGATCCTCACCGCGCACGCGAGCAAGGGCCTGGAGTGGGACCTGGTGTGCGTCGCGAACGTCCAGGAGGGCGTCTGGCCGGACCTGCGCCGGCGCGGCTCGCTGCTGGGTTCCGAGCAGCTCGTCGACGTGGTTGCCGACCGCGACGGCGCCGGGCTGTCCTCGTTCGCGCCGCAACTGGCCGAGGAACGCCGCCTGTTCTACGTGGCGATCACCCGGGCGCGCAGCAGGGTGCTGGCCACCGCCGTCGCCGGTGAGGAGGAGCAGCCGTCCCGGTTCCTCGACGAGCTGGACCCGCTGCCTGCGGGCGTGGAGCGCGAGCTGACACCTCCGTTGCGGGGCGTGCACCTGCCCGGCCTGGTGGCCGAGCTGCGCGCCGTGGCGTGCGACCCGGCCCGGGCCGGCGGCGACCGCGCCGACGCCGCCGCCGAACTCGCCCGGCTGGCCGCCGCCGGCGTGCCCGGCGCCGACCCCGACACCTGGTGGGGACTGGCCGGGCTGTCCACCGACGAGCCGGTCGTACCCCCCGGCCGCCCGGTGCCGATCAGCCCGTCGCGGCTGGAGGCCTTCCTGCGCTGCGAACTGCGCGCGCTGCTGGTCGATCTCGGTGCGCGCGACCAGGACCAGGTGGCGGCCTCGCTCGGCACCCTGATCCACGACCTCGCCGCCAACACGGAGCCCGGCACGCCGCTCGCCGAGTTCGAACGGCTGCTGGACGAGCGCTGGGCGAGCCTGGACTTCGGCGCACCCTGGCATGCCGACAACGAACGGGCGCGCGCCTCGGCGATCCTGCAGCGCCTCGTCGACTGGTTGCGGACCAGCCGGGCCAAGCTCGAGCTGGTCGCCGTCGAGGAGCCGTTCTCGGTCGAGGTCGGTGACGCGGTGATCCGCGGCCGGGTCGACCGGGTGGAGCGCGACACCGACGGGCGCCTCGTCGTGGTCGACCTCAAGACCGGCAAGAACAAGCCCCGGGCCGACGAGCTCGCCGAACACCCGCAGCTGGCGGCCTACCAGTTCGCGGTCGAGCACGGCGCCTTCCCCGAGGGCAAGCAGGCCGGCGGTGCGGTTCTCGTCCAGCTCGCCGCGCGCGGGGACACCGAGCAGTGGCAGGGACCGCTGGCCGGGTCCGGCACCCAGGAGTGGATCGCCGAGCAGGTGGCCTACGTGGCGGCGCGGATGCGCGGCAGCCAGTTCACCGCGACCGCGAGCGCCGACTGCCGCCGGTGCGACGTGCTCACCAGTTGCCCGCTGCACAACGAGGGCCGGCAGGTGAGCACTTGAGCGGCATCTCCGCAGTCCGGCTGGCCGCGATCCTCGACCTGCCCGAACCCACCGGCGAGCAGGCCGAGGTGATCGAGTCCGCGCTGCAGCCTGCCGTCGTCATCGCCGGCGCGGGCAGCGGCAAGACCGAGACGATGGCCGCACGAGTGGTGTGGCTGGTCGCGAACCGCAAGGTGGCCCCGGACGCGGTGCTCGGCCTGACCTTCACCCGCAAGGCCGCCGCGGAGCTGGGCAAGCGGATCCGGCGCAGGCTCGCGCAGTGGCGCGCGGTGGTCGAGCGGAACGAGCCGGACGACGAGGACTACCTCGCCCTGCTGCGCGCCGGCGAGCCGACCGTCTCGACGTACGCGGCGTACGCGGGCCGGCTGGTGGCCGAGCACGCGCTGCGCCTCGGCGCCGAACCTGATGCGCGGCTGCTCTCGCCGGCCGTCGCCTGGCAGCTCGCCGACCGGGTCATGCGGCGGCACCGCGAGCCGTTGCCACGCGACATCGGTGCGCCGTCGTCGGTCGTCGACTACGTGCTGGCGATGGCCGGCCAGTTCGCCGACCACCTCGTCCGCCCCGATGACGTCGAGGCGTTCTGCGTTGAGGTGATCGCCCGTTTCGACGCGCTGCCTCCCGGCAAGGGCATCCGTTCCGAGCGTCCCGGCAGCACCGCCGACCTGCTCCGGGCGATCGAGCACCGGCTCGCGCTGCTGCCGCTCGTGCGCGCGTTCGCCGCCGCGAAGGCCGAGCTGCCCGGCGTCGACTTCGGCGACCAGATGTGGCTCGCCGCCGAGCTGGCGCAGCTGGAGGAGGTGCGCGCGATCGAGCGCGCGCGGTTCGGCGCGGTGCTGCTGGACGAGTACCAGGACACCGGCCACGCGCAGATCGCCATGCTGCACGGGCTGTTCGGCGCGGGGCATCCGGTCACCGCCGTCGGCGACCCATACCAGTCGATCTACGGCTGGCGCGGCGCGAGTGCCGGAAACATCGGCGCGTTCGAGAGCACCTTCACCCATGCGGACGGATCGCCGGCTGCCGTCCACCCGCTGGCGACCTCGTTCCGCAACGACCGGCTGATCCTGCAGGCTGCGAATCACGTGGCCGCGCCGCTGCGCACCAGCCACGTCACCGTCGCGTTGCGCCCGCACGCGTCCGCCGGGCCCGGCCGCGTTCTCGCCGCGCGGCTGGAGACCGACGGCGAGGAGGCCGGCTGGCTCGCCGCGCAGCTGCATGCCGCATGGAACGAGCTGCCCGTCGGAGCGCGCACCGCAGCCGTCCTGGTGCGCCGCCGCGCACAGATTCCGCTGCTCGCCGACGCGTTGCAGCGGGCCGGCCTACCGGTCGAGATCGTCGGTCTCGGTGGCCTGCTCACGACCGCCGAGGTGGCCGACGTCGTGGCCACCCTGCGGGTGCTGGCCGAGCACAAACCCGGCCGCTCGCTGGTGCGGCTGCTGACCGGTGCACGCTGGCGGATCGGGGCGGCCGATCTGGCCGCGCTGCGCAACCGGTCGCTGTGGCTGGTGCGCCCGCCGGACGGGGACGAGCGTGAGTCCCGGCAGCGCGAGCTGCCCAGCCTGGTCGAGGCGCTCGATGATCCGGGCCCGGCCGAGGCGTACTCGGCCGAGGGGTACCGGCGGCTGAGCGCGCTGTCCGGCGAGTTGCGTCGGCTGCGGCGGCGCACCGGCGTGCCCCTGGCCGAGTTGGTGGCCGAGGTCGAGCGGGTGATCGGGATCGACGTCGAGGTAGCGGCCCGGCCGGACCGTGCCGCCATCGGCCGCGTGCACCTGGACCGGTTCCTGGACGAGGCGGCGCAGTTCGCCGCGGACGCCGACGAGACCGGCCTGCGCGCCTTCCTCGCCTACCTCGACGCGGCCGAGGAGGAGGAGAACGGGCTGGAGGCCGGCGAGGTCGTCGTCGAGGCAGAGCGGGTGCAGATCCTCACCGTGCACGGGGCGAAGGGCCTGGAGTGGGACGTCGTCGCGGTTCCCGGCCTGGTCGAGAAGGTGTTCCCGGCGGAGGCGAAGAGCGTGAACTGGACCCGCACCCGGCACGAGCTCCCCGGTCCGCTGCGGGGCGACTCCGACGGGCTGCCACCGTTCACCCTCGACGGCGCCGCCGATCGCCGCGAGGTGCGCGACCGGCTGCAGCAGCACCACGAGCAGTTACTGGAGCGGCACGCCCAGGAGGAGCGCCGGCTCGCCTACGTGGCGCTGACCCGCGCGAAGTCGGTACTGCTCGTGTCCGGGTTCTGCTGGGACACCACGAAGACGCCGCGCGCTCCGTCGCCGTTCCTGACCGAGCTGCGTGACTACGCCGAGGTGCCGGAGTGGTTCGAACCCGTGGAGGACGCGGCGAACCCCGTCATCGCAACCGTGCGGCAGGCCTGCTGGCCGGCCGACCCGCTCGGCCCGCACGTGGGCGAGTCCGGGCCGGGGCGGCGGCCGGACGTCGAGGCCGGGGCGGCCTTGGTCCGCGCGGCGGGTTCGGGCGACGGTGACGGCGACGGCACGCTGTTCCCCGCGAGCGAGCGGGCCATGCAGTGGCAGCACGACGTGGACGTGCTGCTTGCCGAGCGCAGCGCGTTGCAGCGCGGCGAGGTGGTCGCGATCGAGCTGCCGCCCCAGCTTTCGGTCTCCCAGCTCGTCGAGCTCGAGCGTGACCCGCAAGCCCTCGCCCGCCGGCTGCGCCGGCCGGTGCCGATGCCGCCGGCACCGTGGGCGCGCCGCGGCACTGCGTTCCACACCTGGCTCGAGCAGCGCTGGCAGGCGCAGACGCTGCTCGACGTCGACGAGCTGCCCGGCGCTGCCGACGACGGCGCCGACGACAGCGACTTCCTCGCGTTGCGCGAGGCGTTCGAGCGCAGCGAGTGGGCCGAGCGCACCCCGGCCGAGGTGGAGGTGCCGTTCGAGATGGCGGTCGACGGCACCGTGGTCCGCGGCCGGATGGACGCCGTGTTCCGGACAGCGGACGGCGGCTGGCTGGTGGTCGACTGGAAGACCGGGCGCCGGCCCACCGGCGCCGCCGCGACCGCGGCCGCCGTCCAGTTGGCCGCCTACCGGCTCGCCTGGGCGCGACTGGCGGGCGTGCCCGAAGCCGACCTGCGGCGGGTTCGGGCCGCCTTCCACTACGTGCGCACCGGCGAGACCGTCGAACCCGCGGCGCTGCTCGACGCCGCCGGCCTGCGCCGCCTGGTCACCGGCAGCTGACCCGACCTCCGCTCGCCCCCCTCCGCTTCCCCCACGCCTTCCTCCGCTCGCCTTTCTCCGCTTCCCCCACCGGGTGACGAGAATTCGGCCCGAAATTTCGTCACCGGGTGGGGGAAGCCGGCGCGATTTCGTCACCGGGTGGGGGAAGCCGGCGCACGATCGCCGCTCGACAGGGGAGGCGTGCCAGGGGTCGCCTTCCCGGGCGGCCGGGGGGACGGTGTCGGGCGGTACTAGCGTCCGGTGACATGAGCGACGAACGCACCTACGTGACCGAACACCGCCAAGACCTGCTCGACGACCTCGACCAGTGGCTGCGGATCCCCGGCATCAGCGCCCAGCCCGAGCACCACCCGGACGTGCACCGCAGCGCCGAGTGGTTCGCCGCGGCGGCCCGCAGCACCGGCTTCACGACTGTCGAGATCTGGCCCACCGCCGGCCTGCCGACCGTGTACGCCGAGTGGCCGAGCGACACGCCGGATGCGCCGACCGTGCTGGTGTACGGGCACCACGACGTGCAGCCGGTGGACCCGATCGAGCTGTGGCACACCGACCCGTTCGACCCGACGTTCGTTGGGGGTGCCCCCGACAGTGAGGCCGTAGCCGTCGGGGGAGGGGACCTGTTGCGGGCCCGCGGGGCGTCCGACGACAAGGGCCAGTTGCTGTTCCATCTGCTCGGCCTGCGCGCACACCTGGCCGCGACCGGGCGTAGCACGCCGGCGGTCACCCTCAAGTTCCTGATCGAGGGCGAGGAGGAGTCCGGCTCGCCGCACTTCGAGGCGCTGCTGGCCGAGCGCCGCGCCCGCCTCGACTGCGACGTCGTGGTGATCACCGATACCGGCATGGTCGCCGCCGACAAGCCGAGCACGGTCACCGGCATGCGCGGCCTGGTCTCGTGCACGGTGGCCTTCCACGGCCCGGACCTGGACCTGCACTCCGGCGTGTTCGGCGGCGCCGTGCCCAACCCGGCCACCGCGATTGCCCGGCTCGCCGCCGCACTGCACGACGCCGACGGCCGCGTCCAGGTTCCCGGTTTCTACGACGACGTGCTGGAGCTGAGCGCCGAGGAGCGCGACCTGTTCGCCAAGGTGCCGATGGACGACGCCGAGTTCCTCGCCTTCGCCCAGTCGCGTGCGCTCAGCGGCGAGGCCGGCTACTCGACCCTCGAGCGCATCGGCGCCCGGCCCACCGCGGAGGTGAACGGGATCGGCGGCGGCTACCAGGGCGACGGCGGCAAGACGATCGTGCCGAGCGACGCGTTCGTCAAGCTGTCCTTCCGGCTGGTCGCGGCGCAGGACCGGCGCAAGGTCATCGCCGGCGTCGAGGAGTTCGTCGCCGCGCAGACGCCCGAGGGGATCACGGCGAAGGTCGACTGGGAGGGTGAGGGCGTCGCGCCGTGCCTCGTCCCGCTGGGGACGCCGGCCTACCGCGCGCTCACCGACGCGATCTCCACCGCGTTCGACGGGCTGCCGGTGCTGCCGACACGCGAAGGGGGCAGCGGTCCGGAGGCTGCGCTGCAGCAGGCGCTGGGCGCCCCGCTGGTCTTCCTCGGCGTCGGCCTGCCCGACGATCAGATCCACGCGCCGAACGAGAAGGTCACGGTGTCGATGCTGTACAAAGGGGCAGAGGCCGCCGCGCTGCTTTGGGCCGGTTTCGCCCGGTTGGGTCGCGACGGCCTGCGGGAGTCCTGACCGGGCCCCGACGGCGCGGACCGGTGGGGAGAGCAGCGATGGGCCGACGGACCGCTGGCGCGCTCGCGGTGCTGGTCTGCCTGCTCACCGCCTGCACGTCGGTGGTCGACGGCACCGGCCGGTCGGCGAACCTGCCGGGCCCGTCCGGCACCGGCGGCTTCCCGGCGCCGTCGGGGTCGGCAGCACCGGCTCCGTCGAACTCGGCGGCGCCGACCCCGACCGGGTCCGGCCTCCCGTCGTCGTCCGGTCCCGGCGGGACGCCCACAGCCGGCCCGGGCGTCCCGTCCGGCAGCGGGACCGGCGCGCCACCGGTCGTCAACTGCCCGACGATCAGCTATCCCCGTGCGCACCTGCGCTTCGACTGCGTGACGTCCGGGCTGACGTTCTCGCCGGACGATCCGACCTGGCCGCTGGACCTGCAGAAGCCGACCGAGGCCACCTGGGCGATGTCCGAGGGCGCCGGGCACTGGGGGGCCGCGGGCGGCCGCTCGCTGCAACGGATCGCGACGAACCTGCGGCAGCAGATGCTCGTACAGGATCCGCCCGCCTACGGCACCGACCCCGGTGTGCGGACGACCTCGAGCAAGGCCGCGACGGTCGGTGGCGTGCCGGCCTGGGTGTTGCAGACGACCTTCACGATCAACCCGGCCTTCCGCAAGGAGCGCAACCTGACCGTCCGCACCGAGCGGTCCTGGATCGTCGCGATGCGGGTCGGGGCGGACGACGTGTCGGTCTGGTACGTGACGATCCCGGACAACGTCAAGGCGTTGTGGCCGCACGTGCCGGCCGTCATCGCCGGCATCGCGGTCATCTGAGCCCGGACCGTCGGCTCACGGTGGCGCGGTAGTTAGGGTGGGACGGTGCCGCGACCGATCAAGCTGACTGCGCCCGCCTTCGACCTCACCCACCACACGCTCGAGAACGGCCTGCGCGTCGTCGTCGCGCCGGATCGCTCCGCGCCCGTCGTCGGGGTGGCCGTGCTGTACGACGTGGGCATCCGCTCCGAGCCCGAGGGACGCACCGGGTTCGCGCACCTGTTCGAGCACCTGATGTTCCAGGGCTCGGCCAACCTGGAGAAGCTGGAGCACTTTCGCTACGTCCAGTCCAGCGGCGGAACCTTCAACGGCAGCACCCACTTCGACTACACCAACTACTTCGAGGCGCTGCCGTCGAACGCGCTGGAGCGTGGGCTGTTCCTCGAGGCCGACCGGATGCTCGCGCCACGGATCACCTCGGAGAACCTGGCGAACCAGCTCGAGGTCGTCAAGAACGAGATCCGGGTCAACGTGCTGAACCGCCCCTACGGCGGCTTCCCGTGGATCTACCTGCCGTCGGTCCTGTTCGACACGTTCGCCAACTCGCACAACGGGTACGGCGGCTTCGAGGACCTGGAGAGCGCCACCGTCGAGGACGCCCGGGACTTCTTCGCCAAGTACTACGCGCCGGCCAACGCGGTATTGGCCGTCGCCGGCGACCTGGCCGTGGACGAGACGCTGTCGCTGATCGAGAAGCACTTCGGCCCGATCAAGAAGCGGCGCGCGCCGAAGCGGCCCGACTTCGCCGAACCGTTCCTCACCGCTGAGCGCCGGGCCACGCACGACGATCCGCACGCGCCGATCCCGGCGGTGGCGATCGGCTACCGCGTGCCCGACCCGGTCGGCTCGCTCGAGGAGCACCTGGCCACGCTGCTGCTGGCCGAGGTGCTCAGCGACGGCGACGCGTCCCGCCTGCAGCGCCGGCTGGTGCAGCGCGACCACCTGGTCACCGACATCTCCGCCTACCTCGGCGAGTTCGGCGACCCGTTCGACGAGCGCGATCCCACCGCGCTCACGGTGTCGGCGCACTACCCGGACCGCGATGCGCTGGAGCCGATCCTGCGCGCGATCGACGAGGAGATCGACCGGATCGCCCAGCACGGCCTGGAGCCGGGTGAGCTGGACCGGGTGCGGACCAGGCTGGTGTCGGTTCTGATGCGGGAGGTCGACTCGGTGCTCAACCGCACCCTGGAGTTCGCGAAGTTCGAGCTGATCTACGGACGGGCCGAGCTGATGGCCGAACTGCCGGCGCGGCTCGCGGCGGTCAGCGAGGACGCGGTGCGCTCCGCGGCCGCCGAGCTGCGGCCCGAACGCCGAGCCGTGCTCGAGCTGATCGCGGGGGGTGCGTCCCGATGAGCCCAGTCCTGATGAGCGCAGCAGTTCCGGCTCTCACCAAGCCGCGCAAGGCCAAGCGGCTCGCCCTGGCCGAGCGCACGCTCGGCACCGGGCTGCGCGTGATCGTGGTGCGCAAGCCGGGCGTTCCGCTGGCCGAGGTGCGGCTGCGGATCCCCGCCCTGTCGGCCAAGCCCACCCACCCGGCGCGGGTCGGCCTGTTGGCGGACGCCATGCTCACCGGCGCCGACGGGCTGGACCGTGCCGACATCGCCGGGTCGGTGCAGGCCCTCGGCGGTGACCTGTCCGTGTCGGTCGACGCCGACCGGCTGATGGTCGGCGGCAACGTGCTGGCCGGCAACCTGGCCGGGCTGCTGGGAGTCGTCGCGACCGTCCTCACCGGCGCGCAGTACCCGGCCGCGGAGGTCGCCACCGAGCGCGAGCGCCTGCTCGAGCGGCTGGCGATCGCCCGGTCCCGTCCCGGCGTCGTCGCCGGCGAGGCGCTGGGCCGGCGGATGTGGGGCGAGCACCCGTACTCGCTGGACCTGCCGCAGGTGGCGGCGGTCGCCGCGACCACCGCGGCGCAGGTCCGCAGGGCGCACGCCGACCTGGTGCACCCGCACGGCGCCACCCTGGTGATCGTCGGCGACGTGTCACCCGCACGCGTGCTGGACCAGGCCGAGGAGGCGCTCGCCGGCTGGACCGGGTCGCAGGCAGCCGGCAGGGTGCCCGCCCTGCCGGCCCCGCCCGGCGGCCCGCTGCTGGTCGTGGACCGTCCCGGCTCGGTGCAGTCGTCGCTGCGGATGGGCGGCGCCGCGCTGACCCGCGCGCACGAACGGTATCCGGCGTTGCAGCTGGCCAACCTGATCTTCGGCGGCTACTTCTCCTCGCGTTGGACGGAGAACATCCGCGAGGACAAGGGCTACACGTACGGCCCGCACAGCCGGATCGACCATCACGTGCTCGGCTCGTCGCTGATGTTCGACGTCGAGGTCGCGACCGAGGTGACCGCGCCCGCGGTGCTGGAGACGCGTTACGAGCTCGGCCGGATCGCCTCGCTGCCGGTGACGGCCGAGGAGGTCGAGTCGGTGCGGCAGTACGCGATCGGCACGCTCGCGCTGTCCACGGCAACCCAGGCCGGGCTGGCCTCGACCCTGTCGGCCCTGGCCGCCGTCGGGCTGGGGCTGGACTGGGTGCTGGAGCACCCGGCCCGCCTCGCGGCCGTCGGCGTGGACGAGGTGAGCGCGGCCGCGGCCGAGTTCTTCGCGCCCGCCCGGCTCACGTCCGTGATCGTCGGCGACGCGGGCACGATCAGCGCGCCGCTGGCGGCCCTGGCGGCGATCGAGACCGCATGAGCGTGCAGCCGCTGCTGTCGGCCACGGTGTTCGACCGGGCGGCGCAGCACCGCGGCGACCTGCGCTGGCTGGCCGACGCGTGGGAGCGGTCCCGGGTGCTGTGCGTCAGCCCGAAGTCGGCGACGCCGGTTGTCACCGGGGCCGGGGGAGTGCCGCAGCTGAGCTACCGGGCCGCGGCCGACGTCCCGCCCGCGGTGCCGCGACGGTTCCTCGGCGTCGCCGGCGGCGTGCCGTACTTCGCCGCGACGCTGGAGCCGGACGACGGTGACTGGCGGACGCTGCGCGAGCTGGGGCTTGCCGTCGACGAGCTGGCCGCCGGGCTGTTCACCGCGGCGATCGCCCTGGAGCAGTGGCATCAGCGGCACACGCACTGCCCGCTGTGCGGGGCCCCGACGGTGGAGGCGAACGGCGGCTGGACGCGCACCTGCCCGCAGGACGGCAGCGAGCACTTCCCGCGCACCGACCCGGCCGTCATCATGCTGATCCACGACGGCGCGGACCTCGCCCTGCTCGGCAACGGCGCCGGATGGGGACCGGGCCGTTACTCCACGCTCGCCGGCTTCGTCGAGCCGGGTGAGTCGCTGGAGTCGGCGGTGGCCCGCGAGGTGTACGAGGAGGTCGGCGTGGCGGTGCGCGACGTTCGTTATGTCGCCAGCCAGCCGTGGCCGTTCCCGTCCTCGCTGATGCTCGGCTTCTCCGGGCGGCTCGACGGTGACGCCGCCCTGCGGGTCGACCCGGTCGAGATGCAGGCGGCCGGCTGGTTCACCCGCGCCGAGGTCCAGCGCGCCGCCGACTGGTCCGACGCCGGCACCGAGCCGGACCCGCGGGCCACGGTGCGGTCCATCTCGCCGAAGCTGTCGATCAGCCGATTCCTGATAGACCTGTGGCTGGCCGGAGAGCTGCCGTAGCCTCGCCGCGTCCCGGCCAGCGCAGCCGCACACCGTCGCGGCGCAGCAACCGGCGCAGCAGCAGCACGGTGACCGCGATCGTCGCCCCGGTGAGCAGCGGCGACAGCAGCGTCTTGAGCAGCAGGAACGCGCCCAGCGAGGAGTTCGTGAGCAGCCACACGGTGCCAGCCGCGTTGGCCACGTACATCGCCGCCCACAACGCAGAGGCGTAGCTGAAGAAGCGATTGCCGCGCAGCTGTTCGCTCAGCGCGGCAGGCACCGGGACGAAGTCGTGTGCCAGGTGCTCGAGCAGGGGGCGCCCGGCCAGCGCGGTGACGGCGAAGGACGTGGCGGTGGCGACGGTGCCGGCGACCGGCTGCAGGAAGTACAAGAACGCGCTGCCGGTCCACAACCCGACGCCGGCCCGGACGGTCATCAGCACGGCGCCGAGCATCGTCGCGCCGAGCATCGGGCGCTTGCGCAGGCGGCGCACGACCAGGCCCGCGTAGTACCAGCAGAGCGTGAGCACGATCGCCGCGTTCAGGCCCGCGATCGAGAGTGCTGCGTAGAAGACCGCCATCGGCAGCACCGACGCGAACAGCACCGTGCGGGCAGCATGGGACGCGATCGCCCGGGGGTGCGCCATGTCGATCACGTGCGCCGGTGGTGCCACACTCACGCTTACCCGATCGGCAGCGATCCCAAAAACCCAAGCCGGAGCGTCAGGGGTCGGTGCCGTCCAGCACGGCGCGGCCGAGCCCGGTCGCCGCGTACAGCACGGTGCGTCCGGACCGCTCGCCGCGGATCAGGCCACCTGCGCGCAGTACACGCAGGTGCTGGGACACCGCGCTCGCCGTGACGCCCAGTGATCGGGCCAGATCGGTGGTGGTCGCGGGGGCCTGCAGCGCCTGCAGCAACTGGGCGCGGGTGCGGCCGAGCAGTTCGCCGACGGCAGCACCGGCCGGCCGTGTACCCGCCGACCACAGCAGGCCCACTCCGCGCGCCGGATAGGTCAGCGTCGTCTGGGTGGTGGTGCTCAGCTTGATCATCACGTGCGGCCAGCCGAACACGGACGGCACCAGGACCAGGCCGCGCCGGCCGAGCCGCACCTCGCGATCGGACCGGAAGCCCGACATCGTCAACCGGCCGTCCGCCCAGTGCAGGTCGGTGTGCAGCTCGTTGAACAGGGCGCCGGCGCCGCCGTCGGTCAGCCGGCGGGCGCGATAGCCGATGTCGGCGTCGAGCAGGGCGCGCATCCGTGGCCAGTGCGGCGCCACCAGCCGCTCGTAGGCGGCGCGAAGCTCGTCCGCGATCGCCCGGAGCTCGGCCGCCGGCGCCGCGGCCAGGTCGGCTGCCGCCTCGGGTGGCCGGTCCCCGAACACCCGAGCCAGGCTCGCCCGCACCTGCCCGGCCGGGGTGCGGCGCATGGTGGCGAGCTGCTCGGCGAGGGTGGTGTTCGCACCGGCCGGAGCCGGGCTCAGGAACTCCGGACGGGTCGGGGTGGGCGAGGCGACCAGCGGCCACACCCGCGGCAGTCGCAGCGGCCGGACGGCGAGTTCGTCGTTCGCCCAGCGCACCCAGGGCAGGTTGGGTGCCTGTCGCCCGCCGTCGCGCAGCAGCTGCAGGGCCGCGACCGTCTCGCCCAGCGGGGACACCGCGAATCGCGTCTCGGCCAGCTCGCTGACGCCGAGCTCGGCGCTGATGGTCACGCCGCCATCATGTAGCAATCAGCTACATGATGGCGCGGCCGAGCCTGCGCGCCGGATGCTGCCGCGGTGACTTCCCGCCCACCCCGCCCGACAACTGCGGGACGACTGCCATCGGCGTATTGGCGGTTGTGGTGGGCGAGCGCGGTCGACAACGTCGGCGACGGCGCGTTCGCGGCGGCGATCCCGCTGCTGGCCGTGACGATGACCCGCGATCCGCGGCTGGTCTCGGTCGTGAGCGCGGCGACCTACCTGCCCTGGTTGCTGCTGTCCCTGCCGGTGGGCGCGATCGTCGACCGCTACGACCGGGTGCTGCTCATGTGGCGCTCCCAGCTCGGTCAGGCAGTCGCGGTGGCCGCCGTCGCGGTGCTGGCCGGCTGCCACCTGGTCGGCATCGGATCGCTCGCCCTGCTCGCCTTCGTGATCGGTACCGGCGAGGTGGTGTTCGGCAACGCGGCGCAGGCGGTGCTCCCCGAGATCGTCCCGGCCCCGTTGGTGCACAAGGCGAACGGCGCCCAGTACGCGATCACGACGGTCGGCCAGCTGTTCGTCGGACCTCCGCTGGGCAGCCTGCTGTTCGGGCTCGCGGTCGCCGTGCCGTTCGGGCTGGACGCCGGCACGTTCGCGATCTCCGCCGCGCTGCTGGCCACGCTGCCGCGCAGCCGCCTGCCGGCCACCGAGCCCTCGCCGCTGCGCGCCGCGATCGCCGAGGGGCTGCGTTGGCTGGCCGGGCACCGGCTGCTGCGCACGATCGCGCTGGTGCTGGCGGCGAACAACTTCGCCAACGCGATGGGAACCGCAACGCTGGTGCTGCTGGCGACCCAGACGCTGCACCTGAGCGCAACCGGTTACGGCGTCCTGCTCGCCGGCGGCGCGGTCGGCAGCGTGCTGGGCGGGCTGGTGAACGCGCGGATCGTCGCGCGGGTCGGCGAGCTGCCCGCGCTCGTCACCGCGCTCGCCGCGAACGTGGTGCTGTACCTCGGGCTCGGCCTGGCACCGGACGCGGTAGTGCTCGGCGCCCTGCTCGCGGTGAACGGGTTCGTCACCACGCTGTGGAACATCGTCACCGTCAGCCTGCGCCAGCGGGTCGTCCCGGGCGAACTGCTCGGCCGGGTCAACAGCGTGTACCGGCTGCTGGCGTGGGGACTGATCCCGCTCGGTTCGCTGGCGGGCGGGTTGGTGGCGCACCTGCTCGGGCTGCGCGCGCCGTACCTCGCCGCCGCCGGCCTTCGGGCCGTCGCGCTGGCAGTCGGGTTGCCCGCACTGCTCGGCGCCGTGCGGGCGGCGAGTGTGTTCAACCGCGCACCGCGGGGTGCCGCGGATCGTCCAGCTTGATCACCAGGTCGGCCAGCGCTGCCGGGTCGACCTCGGCGGCGTAGCGCGCGAACGCCGGCAACGTCCAGGACTCGTCCTGCGGCGTGCGCCGG
The DNA here is from genome assembly GCF_027247405.1 of Jatrophihabitans cynanchi. NCBI lineage: Bacteria > Bacillati > Actinomycetota > Actinomycetes > Jatrophihabitantales > Jatrophihabitantaceae > Jatrophihabitans > Jatrophihabitans cynanchi. Next base: position 3,444,727 of record NZ_CP097463.1, read on the forward strand.
GCGAGCGCTGCGGGCGACAACTGCAGGTGCACGGTGAGCTCGAACGCCAGCCCCAGCCCGAGCAGGAACTGCCCGCTGACCACGAGCACGGTGCCCGGCGCAACGGCGACCGGGCTCTCGCGAGTGGAGCGGTTGGTGCGCGGTTCGCGCAGGCTGGGCAGGTACGAGCCGGCGGGGGCCGCGTCGAGCACCTCGCGCCGCAGTGCGCCGGCGTCCAGCCAGTCGAGGTAACCGTCCGGGTCGTTGCGGCCGTACTCCAAGCGCACCGACGCATCGCGCCAGAACGCGTCCGCCCGCACCAGCGCCACCGGCCGGCCGAGCAGCCGGAGCGGCTCGACGAGGGACGCGGCCAGCGAGTGCGGCTGGGCGGCCGGTGCCCCGTCGATCGCGACGCGGACCGTGCCCGGGTGCGCGACCGCCCGGCCGGCGATCAGCCCGGCCAACGCCTCGGGCGCGGCCGCCCGGAAGCTCACGCCGCGAGTTGGGCCTTGACCTCGGCCAGTGACGGGTTGGTGAGCGCGGTGCCGTCCGGGAACAGCAGGGTGGGCACGGTGCGGTTGCCGCCGTTCACGCTCATCACGAGCTCTGCAGCGGCCGGGTCCTGCTCGATGTTCACCTCGGCGTACTCGATGCCCTCGTGCTGCAAGCCGTGCTTGAGGCGGGTGCAGTAGCCGCACCAGGTGGTCGTGTACATCGTCAGCATGAGCAGCCCTTCGTCCGGTTCCCCCTGCCAAACAGTGGTGCACAGGGCAGCATTCCCGGGGCCCGACCCGGGCGCAGCAACAGTCAGGGGTCGCTGGCACGATCGGGGAATGGCTGACGGGCAGGCGGACGTGGTGCTGGCCGGGCTCGACCCGGAACAGCGGGCCGCCGCGGAGGCCGTCCGCGGCCCGGTCTGCATCCTGGCCGGTGCCGGAACGGGCAAGACCCGCGCGATCACGCACCGGATCGCGTACGCGGTTCGTTCCGGCGCCGTGCCGCCCGGCCAGCTGCTCGCGGTCACGTTCACCGCGCGCGCGGCCGGCGAGTTGCGCACCCGGCTGCGCAACCTGGGCGCGTCCGGGGTGCAGGCGCGCACCTTCCACGCGGCCGCGCTGCGCCAGCTGCGCTACTTCGCTCCGCGGGTGCTCGGTGGCGCGCTGCCGGACGTGGTCGACAACCCGCTGCGCCTCGTCGGCAACGCGGCCGCGCGGCTGCGGCTGCGCACCGACCGCGCCGAGCTGCGCGACCTGGCCGCCGAGATCGACTGGGCCAAGGCGGTGCTGGCCACGCCGGCGAGCTACGCCGAGCGGGCCGCCGCCGCGGGCCGCGACACCCCGCAGCCGGCCGACACGGTCGCGCGCGTGTTCGCCGAGTACGAGCAGGCCAAGCAGCGGGCCGGTGTCGTCGACTTCGCCGACCTGCTGATGATCATGGCGGCGGCCCTCGAGGAGTACCGCGACGTCGCCGAGGAGGTACGCGCCCGCTACCGGCACTTCGTGGTGGACGAGTACCAGGACGTCTCGCCGCTGCAGCAGCGGCTCCTCGACGGTTGGCTCGGCGGGCGCGACGACCTGTGCGTGGTGGGGGACGCCAACCAGACGATCTACAGCTTCGCCGGGGCCACCCCAGAGCACCTGCTCGGTTTCCGGCGCCGCTTCCCGAACGCCGTGCTGGTCCGTCTCGAACGCGACTACCGGTCCACGCCGCAGGTGGTGGAGCTGGCGAACAAGCTGGTCCGCGGCGGCACGGCGGGCAGCAGGCTCACCCTGATCGGGCAGCGCGCGCCGGGCCCGGAACCCGGCTTCGCCGAGTACGACGACGAGCCCGCCGAGGCGGCCGCGACCGCCGAGCAGTGCCGGGCGCTGATCGACTCCGGCACCCCGGCGGCCGAGATCGCGGTGCTGTTCCGCATCAACGCGCAGTCGGAGGTCTATGAGCAGGCGATGGCCGACGCGCGGGTCCCGTACGTGCTGCGCGGCGGCGAGCGGTTCTTCGACCGTCCGGAGATCCGCGAGGCGCGGCTGCTGCTGCGCGGTGCGGCCCGGGCCGGGCAGGACGAGGACAAGCTGGGTGACGCGGTACGGGCGGTGCTCAGCGGGATGAACTGGCGGCCGGACGCGCCGCCCGCCGGTGGCACCGCGCGGGAGCGATGGGAGTCGCTGGCCGCGCTGGTGAACCTGGCCGAGGACCTCAGCGCCACCTTGCCCGAGGCCCGGCTGCCGGAGTTGGTCGCCGAACTGGACGCCCGTGCCGAGGCCCAGCACGCACCGACCGTGCAGGGCGTCACGCTCGCCTCGCTGCACTCCGCCAAAGGGCTGGAGTGGGACGCGGTGTTCCTCGTCGGGCTTACCGACACCACGCTGCCGATCCAGCACGCCACCACCGCGGAGCAGATCGCCGAGGAGCGCCGGCTGCTCTACGTCGGCATCACGCGTGCGCGCGAGCGGCTGGCGCTGTCCTGGGCGCTGGCGCGCAGCCCGGGGCAGCGGCGTGGTCGCCGGCCGAGCCGCTTCCTGGACGGGCTGCGCCCGTTCGTGCCGCGCGAGGACGTCGCGCCCAAGCCCAAGCGCAAGAAGGTGGCGCCCGAGGCCGCCGACGCCGAGCTGTTCGCCCGGCTGCGGGCCTGGCGCAAGGCGCAGGCAGAGGCGCAGAAGGTGCCGCCGTACGTGGTGTTCAGCGACGCCACGCTGGTCGCGATCGCCGACGCGCGTCCGGACTCGCGGCAGGCGCTCGCCCGCATCTCCGGGGTCGGCAGCGTCAAGCTGGACCGCTACACCGAACCGCTGCTCGCCGTGCTCGCCGGCGCCGACCCGGCAGGCGTCCCGCTCGTCCAGCCGTAGGCCGGCCCGCGCCGGCCTGATGCGATCGTCGATCGCATGTCCCGGCAGGAGGTCACTGGACCTCGGTATCGGGCGCGAGCGCGGCGCGGGGGATGAGCGCGGTGATCGCGCCGGCCAGCACGATGAGCACGGCGGACACCAGCAGCGCCAGGTGCAGCCCGCTGCGGAACGCCGTGGTCGCCGCGTCGACCAGGGACGAGATCTCCGCCGGCGGGTGCGCGATGTCGATGCCGGCCGCCCCGCTGCCACCGGTCTTCAAGATGCTGATGATCGCGTCCTTGAGCGCGTCCGGCACACCGCGCTGGGCCAGGTTGTTGCCGAAGTCGTGGGTGATCGTCGCGCTCACCAGCGCGCCCAGCGCGGCGACGCCGACGACCGCGCCCAACTGGCGGGCGGTGTTCGTCGCACCCGCGGCCATTCCGGAGAACGCCGCGGGCACGTGACCGAGAACGGCCGCCGTGAGTGGCACCACCGCGATCCCGAACCCGAAGCCGGCCACGGCGAGCGCGAGGCTCAGCTCGCCGAAGTGCGGATCGGCGGTCACCGCCGATCGGGTGAACAGGATGCCGCCCGCGCTGATCACGCAGCCGGTGAGCATCGGCCCGCGCGGCCCGATCAGACCCACCCAGAACCCGGAGCCGACCGAGCCGGCGACGATCAGCCCGGCCATCGGCCCGAACACGCCGGCCAGCTGCCAGCCGGAGTAGCCGACGACGATGTCCAGGTACAGCGCGGTGAAGAAGAAGATCGAGAAGATGCCGAAGTAGACCGCGAAGGCGACGAACAGGGCGCTGCTGACGGCCGCCTGTTTCAGGTAGCCCAGGTCGAGCATCGGGCTCTGCTCGCGGCGTTCGACGTGCAGGAACAGCACGAGCGCGACGCCGCTGATCGCGAACAGCGCGATGATCCAGCTCGTGCCGTAGCCGTACAGCTCCCCGGCGATGCCGGCGTAGATCAGCGAGCCGAGCATGATCGCGCCGAGCACGAAGCCGCGCACGTCGAGCCGGCCGGGCTGCGGGTCGGCGCTGTTCGGCACGTACAGCGCCGCGAATGCCAGCAGCAGCGCGCCGAGCGCCAGGTTGAACCAGAACACCGTGCGCCAGTCGCCGATCGCCACGAGCAGCCCGCCGATCACCGGGCCGAGCGCCAGCGACAGCCCGGACACCGCCGCCCAGGCGCCGAGAGCGCGCGCCCGCTGCTCGCGGTCCGGGTACAGGTGCCGGATCACCGACAGCGTGCCCGGTTCGGACGCCGCCGCGCCGACCCCCATTACGGCACGGCCGGCGACCAGCCAGCCGATGCTCGGCGCCAGCGCCGCGAACACCGACCCGAGGCAGAACACCACGATGCCCGCGAGCATCAGCCACTTGCGGCCGAGCCGGTCACCGAGCGAGCCGGCGAACAGCATCAAGCTGGCGAACACCAGCGAGTAGCCGTTGACCACCCACTGCAGCGGGATGACGCCGGCGCCCAGGTCGTACTGGATGTTGCCCAGCGCGACGCTGACGATCGTGGTGTCCAGGAAGGTCAGGAACAGCACGAGCAGAACCGTGGTCAGCGCGATGGATCGCGACACCGCGCGGGTGCCGACGACGGTCTGCTCCACGGTGCCCCCGGCCCGTCCGCCGGCTACTTCGGCGGGTTCATGCCGGCCGGCGTCTGGCACTCCGCAGGCGCACTGTTCTCCAGCGTGAGCAACTGGCAGAAGGTGTGCTCGGCCACCTGCCACGTCCCGTTCTCACGCACCGCGAAGCCGGGCTGGTCCGCGAGCATCGGCTGGTTGCCGACGTAGATCGTGTAGACGACCTTGGCCACGTCGGCCGAGGTGAGCGACACCGCGGATACCTTCGCCGACGACTTCTGCGCGTAGCCGCCCTGGCCCTGCTTCTCGATCGTGGCCTTGAATGCGGCGCCGTTCTGCAGCAGGCCGAGCGAGACCTGTTCCGGGGTGTCCGGGGCGAAGAACTTCGCGTAGGCGTTCTTGATCGCAGCCACCGTGGCGGCGTCGGCCGAGGGTGTCGCACTCGACGCCGTGGCGCCGGTCGGTCCGCCGGTGCCGCCGGTCGTGGACGTGGCAGGGCCGGACTTGCTCGAACTGCACCCGGCTGCGGCGACGACGGCCACAGCTGCGGCCGCGACCGCGAGGCGTCCCCTACCGATGCCTGAGATGATCATCGATCGTCCTCTCGGCGGACTCGAATGTCCTCGTCTTCAGTTCTACCGCGCGGCGCTGACGCCGACCATCGGAGCCACCGCGCCGGGCCGCTCCGCACGCCCGGAGAGATCGCCAAAAACCGGTGCGATAAATGTGTTGCCCCCCTCTCTTAGCCTTCGTTAGTCTTGCTCACGACGCGGGCGCGTGCCCGCGCGTCCCGAGACCGAGAGGGGGTGGCCCGCGATGAAGAACACGATCATCACGCCGGTGGCCGCCCTCCGTCCGAGCGGACTGGTGGCCGGGTCGGCCGGCATGTCGTGGCCGGGTGGCGTCGGCACCGCTGCGCATGTCGAGCTCCCGCCGGTCTCGCAGAACGATCGCACCTTCCGTCCGGCCGCCGTCGGCGCTGCCAAGCAGGCCCGCCCACCTCGAGGGGTACCACGCTGAACACGTTCAGCGTCTGGCTCCTCGAGGCCGCGGCTCCCAGCTTGGGAACCGCGGCCTCGTCGTTTCTAGGACACACATCCGCCCACAACACAACCGCTAACTGCGAAAGAAGGAGGTGACCCGACGTGTTGACAGGCCTGGTGCCACAGGCGCCGACCCTGGATGCAATCGGGTTCGACACCGAACTGCTCGACCCGCTCGCCAAGGAATGCCCGGACGATGTGCCGTGCCGGGTGCAGGACGCCGAACTCTGGTTCGCCGAGACCCCGGCCCAACTGGAGCAGGCCAAGGCGTTCTGCACCGATTGCCCGGCCCGGCTCGCCTGCCTCTCCGGCGCCCTCGAGCGTCGGGAGCCCTGGGGAGTCTGGGGCGGCGAGATCTTCGAGCGCGGCGCGATCGTCGCCCGCAAGCGTCCCCGCGGCCGTCCCCGCAAGGACGACCGGACCATCGAGGCGGCCTGATGACCGCCACCGCACGCAACACCGACGTACTTCCCCGAAGGAGCACCACCATGTACGCGATCCAGGAAGCGCTCGCGAGAGACCGAATGCGCGAGCGAGAACATCAGGCGCATCGTTCGCGCCTGTCCGCAGAACTGTCAGCGGCCAACCGCTGGCGCTACCTCGCCGAGCACGCTCGGGCCGCGGCCACGCGGCACGCCGAACGTGCGGCGCAGGCAACGTCCGTCGCCGTTGCCCGCTAGGTGAGAGACAACGGCGGCCGCCGGATCAGCCGATCCGGCGGCCGCCGCGTCATGTCACCACCAGTTCTGGTCCAGCTTGGCCTCGATGGCCCGGACGTGGCGGCGGGTGCAGTCCGCGCACACCCAGCGGGTGCGGGTCCCGCCGCGCGCCTCGACGTTGTCGGCGCACCACCCGAGCGGCGGGTCGCCGTCGCGCTCGGGGTCGGCCACCCGAGCACAGAGGGAGCAGTGTTCGTTCACCTCGCCATTGTTGCCCGGACAGCGGCAGGTTTCCCCCACGACACGAACGGGAAACGCTACCTCACCAGAGCGACATCGAGCGCTCGAAGATGCCGGCAAGATCCTCCGCCGCGACCGGCAGCGGCGCGGTCGCCAGCAGCCGCTGCTGCTTGAGCGCGCCACTGACCAGTTCGTCCACGTCGGCCGGGCCGAATCCGACCGCGGCCACGCCGTCAGGGAGCGCGATGTCACGCATCAGGCTGATCAGCGCCCGCGGCAGCGCGCCGGCGTCGCCCCGTTCGGCCGCGTCCGGGTCGAGCAGTCCGGCGGCGCGCAGGTGCCGCTCGGGTGCGGCTGCGAAGGTGAACCGGAACGACTCCGGGGCGGTGAGCGAGACCGCCATGCCGTGCGGCACGAGCGGCTCGTCGTCCGGATACCCGGCGGGACGGAAGTCGCGCACCTGGCCCGCGATCGGGTACGCGTTCGCGTGCGGGATGTGCACGCCCGCGTTGCCGAAGCCGAGGCCGGCGAACGTGGCCGCCATCGCCATGCCGCGGCGCGCCCCCAGGTCGTCGCCGTCGGCGACCGCGCGCCGGAAGTGTGCGGCGAGCAGCGTGAGGGCCTTCTCCGACCACATGTCCGAGATCGGGTTCGCGCCGCAGTACGGCACCCGCTGCTCGGGCGCCTTGCGTTCGATCGAGTCGTACGGCCGGGCGGTGTAGCTCTCCAACGCATGGCACAAGATGTCCATGCCGGCCGCCGCGGTGACGCCCGCCGGCTGGCTCAGCGTGAGCGCCGGGTCGACGACCGCGAGCGTCGGCCGCAGCCGCTGGTGGCTGATCCCGGACTTGACCCGCTGGGCCAGCACGTCCAGCACGCAGATCGTCGTGCTCTCCGCGCCGGTGCCGGTCGTGGTCGGTACCGCGACCAAGGGGTGCAGCGGGCGCACGGGAGCGAGCCCGCCGCCGACCGGGGCGTTGACGTAGTCGATCAGCTCGCCCGGGTTGGTCAGCAGCAGGTTCACCGCCTTCGCCGTGTCGATGCTCGAACCGCCCCCGACGGCCACGAGCGCGTCCCACGGCCCGTTCGCCCGGGCCCAGTCGATCGCCGCCTGCATGCTGGCGTCGGAGGGTTCGATGTGCACGCCGTCGAAGACCACGGCCTGCACCCCGAACTGCGCCATCTGCGCGGCGACCCGTTCGGGCAGCCCGGTCGCCGCGACCCGCGGGTCGGTGATGACGAGCGCGCGGGTGGCGCCGAGTTGGGCGAGGTCGTAGCCGATCTCGTCCGAGGCGCCGTCGCCGAACTTCAGCGCGGGAGCGCCGTACGTGAAGACCGATTCGATGCTCATCGTGCGAATCCTGGTTGCCAGCGCTCGGCGAGCGCGCGGAACGGCGCGGTTGCGCCGAGTTGGCACAGCACGCCGAGCGAGCCGAGCGTGACGCGATGGATCAGCAGGTACTCCGGCGGCAGGTTGAACAGCCGCCCGACGCGGCTCTCCTCGCTGCGCGGGTCACCCAGCCGGGCCGCCTGGCTGCGCATCCACTCGCGCGAGAAGGTGAACGTCGGCTCGCGCAGCGGGTCGAGGATCGGGCCCAGGTAGTCGATCACCTGACGTGCCGTGACGGCCACGCCGGGGCGAAGGAAGCCGTGCTCGCGCATCAGGGACACCACGCCGTCGCCGTCACCGTCGATGGCCAGCCGGGTGAGCCGGCCGAGCGGTTCCGGGGCACCGCCGGGCAGCCGGGCGACGGCGCCGAAGTCGACGACCCCGAGCCGGCCGTCGGCGAGGATGCGGAAGTTTCCCGGGTGCGGGTCGGCGTGCAGCAGGCCGGCCCGGGTCGGGGCCGAGTAGTGCAGCAGCGCCAGCCTCGTGCCGGCGTGGTCTCGCTGCTCGATGCTGCCCTCGGCGATGATCCGCGACAGCGGCGTCCCGTCCAGCCACTCGGTGACCATCGCCTTCGGGGCGCTGGCGACGACCCGCGGCACGGCGATGTCCGGGTCGTCGGCGAAGGCGGCGGCGAAGGCGCGCTGCGATTCGGCCTCCAGCGTGTAGTCCAGCTCCTCGAGGATGCGCTCCTTGAGCTCGGCGAGCAGCGGCTTGACCTCCAGGCCGGGTGACATCTTCGCGAACAGCCAGGCGAACCGGGACAGCTGGGTGAAGTCGGCGAGCAGCGCCCGCCCGGCGCCCGGGTACTGCAGCTTGACGGCGACCTCGCGGCCGTCGGCCCACACCGCGCGGTGCACCTGGCCGATGCTTGCGGCGGCGGCGGGCACCTCGTCGAACGAGGCGAACCGCTCCGGCCAGCGGCGGCCGAACTGCTCGTTCAGCACGCTGCGGACGGTGATCGCCGACATCGGTGGCGCGGCCTCCTGCAGCCGGGTGAGCGCCTCGCGGTACGGCGCCGCGGACTCCTCGGGCAGCGCCGCCTCGAACACCGACAGCGCCTGGCCCAGCTTCATCGCACCGCCCTTGAGCTCGCCGAGGACGGTGAACAGCTGCTCGGCGGTGCGCGCCTGCAGTTCGGCGGAGACCTCCCCGGCGGAGCGCCCGGAGATCCGCCTGCCCAGCCCCACGGTGGCCCGGCCGGCGACCCCCAGCGGCAGCGACGCGAGTTTGGCGGCCCGGGCGGCGCGGCGCTGCGGGATGTCGGTCACGGTTGCCATTGTTCACCACGACGGGCACACCCCGCCGTGCGGTCGGGGCCCGCTCAGCGGCCCGACTGGCAGTCGCAGTCCGGGTGAACCGGCCAGCTGCGTCGCCTGATCCGCCAGTCCGGCGGATGCTGTTCGAGCGTTCCGTCGATCGCGGCCGGCTGCTCCCCGTCGAGGAAGGCGAGTGCCTGCTGCGTGGCGAGCCCGGCGATCACCGACTCCAGCGCGACCTCGCCCGGCGCCCGGCGCGTCCGCCGTACGGACAGCTGGACGGCGAGCGCGGTCCAGGCCGGGTCGCGGTCGAGCCGGTGCAGGTCCGCGCAGCGCAGACAGCTGCTCAGCCCGGGAATGACGAGCGGCCCGACGACTCCGTGCCCGGCCGCCAGCTGCACCACCAGGTGCGCGCGGCGCTGCCGGTGCAGCACGTCGCGGTGGTCCGGGTCGGCGGGCTTGTCCTCGGCGAGCACCACCAGGTCGGCGGGCTCGTCGGGCGGCAGCGTTTCGGTCGCCGTCTCCGGCGCCGCCCGCAGCACCGCGTCGGCCGTCGCCGCGGCCAGGCTGCGGCCCTCGTCGCCGGGCAGCACGCCGCCGGGCACGCCGTGGTGCAGGCGCACCGGGCCCGGCTCGCGCAGGCTCACCCGGCCGACCCCCGCGGCGGCCAGCAGCGCCGCGACGTGCGGCCCGGCCCGGCCCGAGCCGTGCACCAGCACCGAGGTGAAGCGCCGGGCGGACAGCACCTCGGCCGCACCCTCGCCGCGGCGGGCCGAGAGCGCGGCCAGCTCGGCGGCCAGCCGGGGCACCGGCGGCGTCAGCCGGTCCTCGCCGTCCGGCGCCGGCCGCGGCCAGAGGAAACCGGCGTCGGCCAGCGCCCGAAGGACCGCGGTGCCGGTGGCCGGTCCGGTGTCGGTGGGGGAGCGACGTCCGGCCAGCCGTCGCACGCTGCGCGCGGCCGGCCCGTCGACGACGACGGCACGATCCCCCAGCTCCAGCTGCAGGCAGTTGTTCGAGCGCCACAGCAGCCGGGTGGCGGGGTTGAGCATCCGATCAGGGCCAGCTACGGCGTCCATCCGGTCACTGTGGCACGGCGGGAGACGGGGTCCGAAAGTTATCCACAGCGGCTGCCGGTAGCCCTGCTCGACGTGACGCGCGGGTGACAGCCGAGTAACCCTGAAGTGAATGTCCACACCTGTGGACGGAGGTGTGGACAGTGTCTGCATAACCGGCGCCGGGACTGTGGACGACGCGCGCCGGCTGTGGACGTGGTGGCGTCGGTGCCGCGGGTTAGCGTAGGCACGTGCCAGCAGCGAACCCGGCGAAGACGGCGACGACGGCAGTGACGACCGCGGCGACGACGGCAGCGAGGACCGCGGCGGCGGGCGGCGAGCCGGTCGAGGTGCGCCGCAGTGCCAAACGACGGCGCACGGTCTCCGCGTACCGCGACGGCGGGCGGATCGTGGTGCTGATCCCGGCGCGGTTCACGCGCGCCGAGGAGGCCGAGTGGGTCGCCACGATGGTGGCCCGGTTGCAGCGCGGCGGCGGCGCGAGACGCTCCGGTGACGCCGCCCTGGCCCGCCGGGCCGCCGAACTGTCCCGCGACTACCTGGACGGACGGGCACGGCCCGCCGGCGTCCGCTGGGTCGGCGTGATGCGCACCCAGTGGGCCTCCTGCACCCCGTCCACCGGCACCATCCGGCTCTCCGCCGCGCTGCGCGAGCTGCCCGGCTGGGTGCAGGACTACGTGCTGCTGCACGAGCTGGCACACCTCATCGTGCCCGGTCACGGGCCGCGCTTCTGGGCGCTGCTGCAGGCCTATCCGCGCACCGAGCGGGCTCGCGGGTACCTGGACGGGGTCAGCGCGTCCGCGGGGCTGTCCTTCTCCGACGACCTGCAGGACGACCTGCAGGACGACGTGCACGGCGACCCGCACGAGGATCGGGCCGAGCTCACGCCGACGAGCGGGTAGGCGAGCATTACCCGTGAGTCACCACGCCGGGGTGGCAGGCTCAGGGGCGGTCACCGGATCCGCCCTCGTCCATCCGCCGAGCTGAAAGGCCCCACCTTCGATGTTCACGCGCATCGCCATCGTCAACCGTGGCGAGGCCGCCATGCGGCTCATCCACGCGGTGCGCGACCTCAACGCCGAGGCCCCGGCGGGCGGGCACCGCATCGAGACCGTGGCGCTGCACACCGAGGGCGAGCGGCACGCCATGTTCGTGCGCGAGGCGGACCTCGCCTACGACCTGGGACCTGCGGTGGACCGGCCGTACCTGAACCACGCCGTGCTCGAGCGGGCGCTGCTCGAGTGCGGCGCCGACGCCGCCTGGGTGGGCTGGGGTTTCGTCGCCGAGGATCCCGGCTTCGCCGAGCTGTGCGAGCGGATCGGCGTGCGCTTCATCGGCCCCAGCCCGCAGGCGATGCGCGCGCTGGGCGACAAGATCGGCGCCAAGCTGCTCGCCGAGCAGGTCGGGGTCCCGGTGGCCCCCTGGAGCGGCGGTGGCGTGGACACCCTCGAGGACGCCCTCGCGGCGGCGGCACGGATCGGCTACCCGTTGATGCTCAAGGCGAGCGCCGGCGGCGGCGGGCGCGGCATCCGGATGGTCGGCTCGGACGCCGAGCTGGCCGAGGCCTACCAGCGCACCCGCGCCGAGGCGGAGCGGGCGTTCGGCTCCGGCGTGGTGTTCCTGGAGAAGCTCGTCTCCGGCGCGCGGCACGTCGAGGTGCAGATCATCGCCGACGGCCACGGCACCGCCTGGGCGCTCGGCGTGCGCGACTGCTCGGTCCAGCGGCGCAACCAGAAGGTGATCGAGGAGTCCGCCTCACCGGTCATGACCGCCGAGCAGGCGGCCGGGCTCAAGGCCAGCGCCGAGCGGCTGGCCGTCGCCGTCGGGTACGCCGGCGCCGGCACCGTGGAGTTCCTGTACCGCCCGCGGGATCAGGTGTTTGCCTTCCTCGAGGTCAACACCCGGCTGCAGGTCGAGCACCCGATCACCGAGATCACCACTGGCACCGACCTGGTCAAGCTGCAGCTGCACGTCGCGAGCGGCGGCCGGCTGGAGGGGGAGCCGCCGCGCGAGCACGGGCACGCCGTCGAGGCCCGGCTCAACGCCGAGGACCCGGACCGCGACTTCGCCCCGTCACCCGGACGGATCGCGCTGCTGCGCCTGCCGGCCGGCCCGGGCATCCGGGTCGACACCGGGGTGGCGTCCGGCGACCTCATCCCCGCCGACTTCGACTCGATGATCGCCAAGGTGATAGCGGTGGGCCGCGACCGCGACGAGGCGCTGGCCCGGCTGCGACGGGCGATGACCGAGACCACGGTCGTGATCGAGGGCGGCTCGACCAACAAGTCGTTCATCCTCGAGCTGCTGGCCCAGCCGGAGGTGGCCGACGGCAGCGCCGACACCGGCTGGATCGACCGGGTCCGCGCGCAGGGCCGGCTCGCCTCACACCAGCACGCCGGCATCGCGCTCGTCGCGGCCGGCATCGAGGCGTACGAGGACGAGGAGGCGCTCGAGCGCACCCGGCTGCTGGAGACCGCGCGCGGCGGGCGTCCCCAGGTGCAGCACCGCACCAGCGGGGCCGTCGAGCTCAAGCTGCGCGGGGCCGCCTACAAGCTCACCGTCTCGCGCATCGGTCCGCACCGGTTCCGGGTGGACATCCTGGCCGGAGAGCGGCGCGAGAGTGTCGACGCCGACGTCGAGCGCCTCGACGAGTACACCTGCCGGGTCACCGTCGGCGGCCGCACCTACCGGCTGATCACCGCGACGCACGGCCCGATCCAGCTCGTCGAGGTCGACGGCACGGTCACCCACCGGGTGAGCCGTGACGAGGGCGGCGTGCTGCGGTCCCCGGCGCCGGCGCTGGTGGTGGCCACCCCGGCCGCGGTCGGCACCGAGGTCGCCGCAGGCGCGCCGGTGCTCGTGCTGGAGTCGATGAAGATGGAGACGGTGCTGCCGGCCCCGTTCGCCGCGCGGGTGAAGGAGCTGCTGGTCTCCGCCGGCAGCCAGGTGGAGACCGGGGCGCCGCTGATGCGGCTCGAGCCGGTCGGCGACGGCACCGGCCCGGTGCAGCAGGCCGGGACGCAGGAGGCCGCCGACCTCGACCTGCCTGCGGCCGAGCCGACCCTGGCCGGGCCGGCCGAACGCGCGGTGCGGGCCCGGGCCGACCTGCGCGCCATGCTGCTCGGCTACGACGTGGACCCGCGCGACGAGGGTGGCACGCTGGCGACCTACCTCGCCGCCCGCGAGGAGCTGCTCGCGAGCGACAGCTCGCAGCTGGCCGCAGAGGTTGCGGTGCTGGAGGTGTTCGCCGACTTCGCCGAGCTGAGCCGCAACCGGCCGGCCGAGGAGAAGGAGCACGTCGAGCACCGGGTGCACAGCCCGCGCGAGCACTTCCACACGTTCCTGCAGAGCCTGGACGTCGAGCGGGGCGCCCTGCCCGAGCAGTTCCGCGCCAAGCTCGGCCGGGTGCTGCGGCACTACGGGGTCGACAACCTGGATCGCTCGCCGCAGCTTGAGGAGGCGGTGTTCCGGGTGTTCCTGGCGCAGCAGCGCTCCGCGCCGGACGTGCTGCTCGCGACCGCGCTGTTGCAGCGCTGGCTGGTCGAGCCCGGCCCTGCCGAACCGGTCGCGGGCGTCGCGCGCGAGGTGCTGGACCGGCTCGTGCTGGCCACCCAGCTGCGCTTCCCGGTGATCGGTGACCTGGCCCGCAGCGTGCGGTTCCGGTGGTTCGACCAGCCGCAGGTGGACGCCGAGCGGGCGAGCGTGCTGGGCGGCGTCGCCGGCGAGGTGCAGGCTCTCGCGGCGATGGCGGACGGGCCCGAGCGCCGGGCCCGGATGGACAAGCTGGCCGCGATCCCCGAGCAGATCGTGCGGTTCCTCGCCGAGCGGCTCGAGCACGGCGTCCCGGCGCGCGAGCCGATGCTGGCGGTGCTGGTCAAGCGGCACTACCGCGAGCACGGGCTCACCGGGCTGGGTGAGCTGGACGTCGACGGCCGCCCGTTCGCCGAGGCCGACTACACGCTCGACGGGCGAGCCACCCACCTGGTGTCGACGATCGGGACGGTGGCCGAGCTCAGCGACGGCAGCACCCTGGCGAGCGCCGTGGGCGGCCGGCTGGCCCTTCGCGAGCCGGGCCAGGACGGCGTCGCGGACCTGTACCTGTCCTGGCCGGACGAGCCGCACGCGCCGGACGAGGCCGCCGAGCGGCTGCGCGGGCTGCTCACCGGCCTGCCGTTCGTGCGCCAGGTGCGGCGCGTCGCGATCGCGGTGTGCCCCGGCGGCGGGCGTCCGGTCGGGTACTTCACCTTCCGCCCGGGCGAGGGTGGCTCGCTGACGGAGGACCGGCTGGTCCGCGGCGTGCACCCGATGGTCGGCCGGCGGTTGAACCTGTGGCGGCTGCGCGGGTTCGAGCTCACCCGGCTGGACGCGCCGGAGGACGTGCTGCTGTATCACTGCGTGGCGCCGGGCAACGACGGCGACCAGCGGCTGGTCGCGCTCGCCCAGGTGCGCCAGCTCATCGTCGTCCGCGATGACGAGGGCCGGGTCGCCGCGCTGCCGCATCTCGAGCGCGCCATCGCCAACTGCTTCGAGGCGATCCGCCATGCCCGCTCGGCCCAGGGTGCAGCCGGCGCCCGGCTGGACATGAACTACGTCTGGGTGCAGATCTGGCCCGCCGTCGAGGCCGACCTGGACCAGCTCACCGCGCTGCAGCAGAAGATCTCGCCGCTCACCACCGGTGCGGGCGTCGAGGAGGTGCTGATCCAGGGGCAGATCGCCACACCGGACGGCGACTCCGCCCCCATCGTGGCCCGGTTCCACTACCGCCCCGGCTCCGGCGTGCGCAGCTCGATCGAGCAGCCGCCCACCGAACTGCTCAAGCCGCTCGACGACTACGCGCAGAAGGTGCTGCGGGCGCGGCGCCGTGGCGTCGTCTACCCGTACGAGCTGCAGGCCATGATCGCCGGCCCGGGCGGCACGGCGCAGGAGTACGACCTGGACGACACCGGCGCGCTGGTCCCGGTGCACCGGCCGTACGGGCTGAACAAGGCGGGCATCATCGCCGGGCTCATCACCACGCCGACCGAGCGGTACCCCGAGGGCATCACCCGGGTGCTGTTGTGCGGCGATCCGCTCAAGGCTCTCGGCGCGGTCGCCGAGCCGGAGTGCTCGCGCATCATCGCCGCGATCGACCTCGCCGAGCGGCTAGGTGTGCCTCTGGAGTGGTTCGCGGTGTCCGCGGGGGCGCGCATCTCGATGGACTCGGGCACCGAGAACATGGACTGGGTGGCGCGCGCGCTCAAGCGCATCGTCGCGTTCACCCAGGCCGGCGGCGAGATCAACGTGGTCGTGGCGGGCATCAACGTCGGCGCCCAGCCGTACTGGAACGCCGAGGCCACCATGCTCATGCACACCAAGGGCATCCTGGTCATGACGCCGGACAGCGCCATGGTGCTCACCGGCAAGCAGTCCCTCGACTTCTCCGGTGGCGTCAGCGCCGAGGACAACTTCGGCATCGGCGGCTACGACCGGGTGATGGGCCCGAACGGCCAGGCGCAGTACTGGGCACCCGATCTGGCCGGCGCGCACGACGTGCTGATGGAGCACTACGCGCACACCTACGTCCATCCCGGCGAGTCCGGCCCGCGCCGCGCACGCACGAGCGACCCGGCCGACCGCGACGTCACGGTCTACCCGCACCAACTGGCCGACTCGGGCTTCACCACGGTCGGTGACATCTTCTCGGCCGGCACGAACCCGGACCGCAAGAAGGCCTTCGACATCCGCACGCTGATGGCGGCGGTGGCCGACCAGGACCACCCCACGCTGGAGCGCTGGGCCGGGATGGCCGACGCCGAGACGGCGGTGGTGCAGGACGCGCACCTCGGCGGCATCCCGGTGTGCCTGCTCGGGATCGAGTCGAAGTCCGTGCCACGGCGCGGCTTCCCGCCCGCCGACGGCCCGGACACGTACACCGCCGGGACGCTGTTCCCGCGGTCGTCGAAGAAGGTGGCTCGCGCCCTCAACGCCGCCAGCGGGAACCGCCCGGTCGTCGTGTTGGCGAACCTGTCCGGCTTCGACGGCTCACCGGAGTCGATGCGCAGCCTGCAGCTGGAGTACGGCGCGGAGATCGGCCGGGCGATCGTCAACTTCGCCGGACCGATCGTGTTCTGCGTGGTGTCGCGCTATCACGGCGGCGCGTTCGTGGTCTTCTCCAAGGCACTGAACCCGCAGATGACGGTGCTGGCGGTCGAGGGCTCGTTCGCGTCGGTGATCGGCGGGGCGCCGGCTGCCGCGGTGGTGTTCTCGCGGGACGTCGACGCCCGCACCGCCGCGGACCCGCGCGTCACGGGCGTCGAGGCACGGCTGGCATCGGCGGCCTCGGACGCCGACCGCGCGGCGCTCGCGTCCGAACTCGTCGAGGTGCGCACCGCGGTGCGCGCGGAGAAGCTCGGGCAGGTCGCCACCGAGTTCGACACGATCCACAGCATCCATCGGGCCGTCAGCGTCGGCTCTGTCGACGCGGTCATCGACCCGCACGAGCTGCGCCCGCGGATCATCGCCGCGCTGGAGGCAGGGCTGCGCCGCGCCTGAGCGGCGCCGAACTCACTCGGCCAGGCTCACTCCGACGGGGGAGTGAGCTCCTCGCCGCCGATCGTGTCGGCGAAGCCGAGCGGGTCGTCCAGGTCGTCCGCGGTGGGCAGCAGGTCCGGGTGTGCCCAGATCGCGTCCCGCCCGGCGATGCCGTGCTTCTCGGTGACGCTCCACCACAGCGCGGCCGCCTCGCGCAGCCGGCGCGGGCGCAGCTCCAGCCCGACGAGCGTGGCGAAGGTCTGCTCGGCCGGGCCGCCGGTGGCCCGGCGACGGCGGGACGCTTCGCGCAGTGCTTCCGCGCCGGGCATCCGTTCGCCGGCCGCGGCGGCGACGACGGCGTCGACCCAACCCTCGACGAGCGCGAGCAGCGTCTCCAGCCGGCGCAGCGCGGTCTGCTGTTCGGGCGTCGTCTCCGGCTCGAACAGCCCGCCGGACAGGGCGTTCTGAACGCTCTCGGGGTTGGTCGGGTCGACCTCACCCATCGCCCGTTCGATCGCGGACATGTCCACGGTGATGCCGCGCGCGTAGCTCTCCACCGCGTCCAGCAGCCGCTGCCGCAGCCACGGCACGTGGCCGAACAGCCGCTGGTGGGCGGCCTCGCGCAGCGCCAGGTAGAGGCGCACCTCGTCGGCCGGGCGCTCCAGGCCCTCACCGAACGCGCTGACGTTCTCCGGGACGAGCGCTGCGACTCCGTCCGGCCCGAGCGGGATGCCGACGTCCGTGGCGGCGACCACCTCGCGGGCGAGCGCGCCGAGGCCCTGGCCGACCTGGGCGCCGAACATCAGGCCGCCGACCTGGTTCATGATTCCGGCGAGCGGGTTGCCGCCACCCATCGCCTGCAGCTGCTCGGCCGGGATGGCCGAGGACATCGCGGCGACGACGCGCGAGGCGACCGGGTCGCACAGCGAGGACCACACCGGCAGCGTCCGGTCCAGCCAGTCCAGCCGCGTCCACGACTCGACGGACCGCACGCCGGACGGCAGTTCGGTGACCTCGTCCAGCCACAGGTCGGCCAGCCGGATCGCCTCGGCGATCGCGGCGCGCTCCGCCGGGTCGACCGGCTGGTTCTCACCGTTGAGCGTGGAGACCGCCAGTTGCTTGGCGAGGTCCCAGTTGACGGGGCCGCCGGTCCACGAGAGCAGCTTCTGCAGTTCGGCGAACAGCGGCATCTGGCCGGACAGGTCGTCAGACCCGCCGGCGCCGGGTCCGAATCCGAACGGGGGATTGGTCATGGGGTTCACGGTAGTAGCGACGAACCAGTGCTGCTCGGCGTTCCGCGTTGCGCGCAGGGCGAACACCGCCGCGCCGGTAACGTCGCGCCCATGGCATGGGCGCTGTGGCTGTCGGCACCGGTCGGTGCAACCGTGCTCGCCGCGCTGTGGGCGTGGTGGCGGGCGCGGCCGAAGCGTCCGCTCGACACGGACGCCGCGATGCAGGCACACCGCGACTACCTCGCCGCGCTGACCGTGCCGGCGCGCGGAACCGAACGGGTCGGCCCCGACGATTGATCCGGTGCACAGCCGGATCGGGTGCACAGCCGGATCGGGTGCACAGCCGGATCGAGCAGATAGCCTGATCGGGCGCACAGCCCCGGCCGATAGGCTGCCCCGGTGAGCCGACGCCCCCTGGACGCCCTTCTCGACAGGCCGATTCCGGGGATCCGCTGGTTCGTCGCGCTCAGTCGCCGGGTGCGTGCGCTGCTGATCGCGTTGGTGCTGTTCGTGGTGCTGTTCATCCTCGCGCTCACCATGCCGGTGCCGTACGTCGTGCTCTCGCCGGGCCCGACGTACAACACGCTGGGCACCGACGAGG
The DNA here is from genome assembly GCF_027247405.1 of Jatrophihabitans cynanchi. Lineage (NCBI taxonomy): Bacteria > Bacillati > Actinomycetota > Actinomycetes > Jatrophihabitantales > Jatrophihabitantaceae > Jatrophihabitans > Jatrophihabitans cynanchi. The sequence goes on from NZ_CP097463.1 coordinate 3,463,132, forward strand.
CGGGCAGCCAGATCATCGTGATCAAGGGCACCACCGCGAAGCGCACCACCGGCCACCTGAACATGACCACGGTCGACGTCTCGTCCGAGCCGCTGAGCGCCTTCGACGCGCTCAAGGGCTGGCTGCTGCACGACGAGGTGGTGGTGCCGCGCTCGTCGGTGTACGCGCCGGGCAAGTCCGACAAGCAGGTGAACCAGGAGAACACCCAGGCGTTCGCGCAATCGCAGGACAGCGCGATCGCCGCGGCGTCGTGCGAGCTGGGCTACCCGAAGAAGTTCGGTGTCGTGACGGTGCGCAGCGACGGCGCGTCGTACAAGAAGCTGGAGCCCTCCGACCTGTTCGTGAGCGTCGCCGGCAAGCCGACCACGACCAGTGCGCAGCTGACATCGGTACTCAGCAGCGAGCCGCCCGGCACTGCGGTGCCGGTGGTCGTGACCCGCGAGGGGCAGCGCAAGCAGGTGAGCATCACGCTCGGGCCGGCGCTGAAGGGCCGCACCGGCGGCTCGCTCGGCGTCGAGGTGAGTGAGCAGATCTGCCAGTTGCCGTTCGAGGTCGACCTCGGCCTCGGTAACCAGATCGGTGGCCCGTCGGCCGGTCTGATGTTCGCGCTGGGGATCATGGACAAGGTCGGCACGGTCGACCTGACGCACGGTCGGTTCATCGCCGGCACCGGCACGATCGATCCCGCCGGCACGGTCGGCCCGATCGGCGGCATTCAGCTCAAGATGATCGCCGCGCGCAGGGCCGGCGCGACGGTCTTCCTGGCGCCTGCGGCCAATTGCGCGGACGTGCGGGGCGCCGTCCCGGGCGGGCTGCAGGTGATCAAGGTGAGCAAGCTGCAGGACGCCGTGCAGGACCTGCAGGCGCTCGCGGCCGGCACGGCTGTCCCGCACTGCTGATCGTGCTCGTGCGCGGTGCGTAGTCGATCGCTCGGCTTCTTCGCTCGGCGCCGGTGCAACCGTCCGCACGAGCACTGGCTAGGTCTTGAGCGGGTAGCTGGGCGTGGGGTCGTGTGCGGTGTTGCGGATGGGGGTTTGGTTGCCTGTCCAGGCGGGTGGGATCCAACGCGACCGGAAGCGCGACCCCGACCATGAGCTGACCTGCCGCCGTCGGTCCGCCTTTCACCACGGCAGAAGGCGACCCAGGCAACGGGACGAACCGTCACCGTCGGTCGTCTCTGGTCCCGTGCGGAGGCGACCCGGCAGCGCAAGCACCGCCTGAATCGTGCGCGACCGTCCCTGCGCCAGTCACATAGGACGAGCGTGCGCCCGCCACCACAGGCGAGCGAGCGTCGCCCGTCGCTGTGGGCTGAACGCGATGCCGCGACGCGGCGGTGCCGCGATGCCGTGCCGCGACGCGGCGGTGCCGCGATGCCGTGCCGCGACGCGGCGGTGCCGCGGCCGAGTCTCAGTCAGCCGCGAGGGTGGCGTGCAGAGCTTCGGCGAGGTTGGGTGCCAGGTCGGGGCCGGTGAGCAGGTCGCTGTCGTCCTCGCCGTCGCGCCCGCGCAGCCGCAGCAGTGCCGCAGCAGTGCCGGGCGACTCGCGGAGCACACCTACCACCAGGCGTGCGTCGCGACGCTCGGGGTGCGCGGCGGCCGCAGCGAGGTCGGCTGCCCCGCCTGCTTCGTCCACCTCGTCCTCGGCAGACGGCGGAAGAACCATGATCTCCTGGGCAAGTGCACATCCCGCGACCTCGGCGGGCCAGGCGATCTGGGCCAGCACCTCGTCCAGCGGGCCGTCGGGCAACGGCTCCTGCTCGATGGGGACCAGTGCGTCGTCGCTGGCGGCGTCCAGGCCGAGCCGCTCGGCGGTCGCCGGGTCGTCGGCGGCCAGTTGCGCGGCGCGGACCAGGGCGAACAGCAGGGGCGGCCGGTCCCAGCCGGCAGCCGCGACGTGCGCCTCGATCTCGGCCGTGGTCGCCTCGAGAAGTCCGTGCTGTGGAGCGGTCACGACCCGATCCTGCCGTACGCCCGTCCGGAACCGCGGCGGCGGCCGGTACGTTGACCTCGAAGCTGACCCTTACCGGTAGGAGTACCCCGTGGCCATGCGGCCGCCCATGCCCAGCATGAACCTGTCGCGCCGATCCAAGATCGCGCTGTCGGTCGTGGGCGTGCTCATCGTTCTGCTCATCGTGCTGGTCAAGCTGACCGGGGTGTTCGTCAACTGGCTGTGGTTCGGTCAGTTGGGCTACCGCAACGTGTACAGCAGCGTGCTGTGGACGCGGATCACGCTGTTCCTCGTCTTCGGGCTGCTGATGGCGCTGATCATCGGCGGAAACATGGTGGTCGCCTACCTGTTGCGGCCGCCGTTCCGGCCCATGTCTGCCGAGCAGCAGAACCTGGAGCACTACCGGGTCATGCTCGAGCCGCGGCGCAAGCTGATCCTCGGCTTCGTCATGGCCATCGCCTTCCTGGCCGCCGGAATGTCTGCGCAGGGCGACTGGCAGACGTGGCAGTTGTGGCTGCACGGCGGCAAGTTCGGGGTCAAGGACCCGCAGTTCGGCCGCGACATCTCGTTCTTCACGTGGGACTACCCGACGTACCGGCTGATGCTCGGCTTCGGCTTCACCGCGATCATCTTCGCGCTGCTGCTCTCGATCGTGATGCACTACCTGTCCGGCGCGATCCGGCTCCAGACGCCCGGCCCGAAGGTCACGCCCGCCGCGCGCCGGCACCTGACCGTGCTGGTGTTCGTATTCATGGCGCTCAAGGCCGTCGCGTACTGGTTGGACCGTTACGGGTTGGTGTTCTCCGACCGCAGCAAGTTCACCGGTGCCTCGTACACCGACGTGCATTCGGTGCTGCCCGCGCGGACGATCCTGTTCTGGATCGCGGTGATCCTGGCCCTGGCGGTGCTCGCGTCCCTGTGGCTGCGCAGTGCGCTGCTGCCCGGCATCGGTTTCATCGTGCTGATGGTGCTGAGCGTGTTGATCAGCGGCATCTACCCGGCGATCGTCCAGCAGGTGTCGGTCAAGCCGAACGCCAGCAGCAAGGAAGTGCCGTACATCCTGCGCAACATCGAGGCGACCCGCAACGCGTACGGCATCGTCACGGACAAGAACGTCAAGTACGTGCCGTACACCGCGGCGACGAACCCGCCGGTGTCCGCGCTGACCACTAAGAGCCCCACGATCGACAACGTGCGGATCCTCGACCCGAACGTCATCTCGCCGACCTTCGCGCGGTTCCAGCAGGACGGCAACGTGTACGGCTTTCCGGGCAAGCTGGACGTGGACCGGTACACCGTCAACGGGGTCACGCATGACTACATCGTCGCCGTCCGCGAACTCGACAAGGCGAACCTGACGGGTAATCAGACGAACTGGATCAACCAGCACACCAACTACACGCACGGTTACGGCTTCGTCGCGGCCGAGGCGGACAAGGACGTCACGAACACCGGGAACGTGTCGGACTCCTTTGCCGCCGGCGGGATCCCGCCGACCGGCGCGCTCGATCTGAAGGTGCCGCAGGTGTACTTCGGCGAGCTGCTGCCGGACTACTCGATCGTCGGGGCGAACGGCGCTCCGCAGGAGTACGACGGCAACGGAACCAAGAAGATCCGGTACGAGGGGAGCGGTGGCGTCTCGCTGTCGAACGTCTTCACCCGGCTCGCCTTCGCGGTGAAGTACAAGCAGGGCAACTTCCTGCTGAACGACGCGGCCAGTGCGTCCGGCGCGAAGATCATCTTCGATCGTGATCCGCGTCAGATGGTGAAGAAGATCGCGCCGTTCCTGACCGTGGACAGCGATCCGTACCCGATCGTCGACCAGGACACCGGCCACATCGTCTGGATGGTCGACGGCTACACCACGCTGAACAACTACCCGTACGCCGAGCGGCAGTCGCTGTCGAGCCTGACCAACGACTCGCTGTCGGAGACGGACAAGACGGCGAGCCAGCCGAACGACAGCATCAACTACATCCGTAACTCGGTGAAGGCGACCGTCGACGCGTACACGGGCAAGGTGACGCTGTACCAGTGGGGCAGTGACGACCCGCTGCTCGACGCGTGGATGAAGGTGTTCCCGGGTCTGGTCAAGGCGAACGACGCGATGCCACAAGGGATTCGCGAGCACGTCCGCTACCCGGAGGACCTGTTCGAGGTGCAGCGCGCGACGCTGGCGATGTACCACGTCGACGACGCCGTGACGTTCTACAACGTCGCGGACAAGTGGACGGTGCCGGACGACCCGACCGCGTCCACTGCCGCGCAGCAGCCGCCCTACTACGTGCTGGCCGCGCCGCCGGACGGCAAGTCGAACACGGCCGAGTTCCAGCTGACGTCCCCGATGAACGTCAACAACTCGACGTACCTCGCGTCCTTCGTGAGCGTGAACTCCGACCCGTCGGACTACGGCGCGATCACGGTGCTGCAGTTGCCACACGGCTCGTCTGCGGTGCAGGGGCCCGAGCAGGTCTTCAACAAGCTGAGCAGCAACGGCACGATCACCAAGGACCTGTCGCTGTTCAACACCGCGGGCGGTAACTCCTCCGTCATCCACGGCAACCTGCTGACGCTGCCGATCGGAAACTCGTTCCTGTACATCGAGCCGCTGTACACGCAGGGCACCGGTGGCGGAAAGGGCGTCTACCCGCAGCTGCAGCGGATCATCGCGGTGTACGGCGACAACGTCGGGTACGGCGAGACCCTCGCCGATGCGCTCAGCGACTTCCTGCCCGGCAACTGCACCGGCCACACGCTGGCGAACGTCACGTGCGGCGCGAGCGAGCAGAGTCCGCCGAGCAGTGGTGGCGGTGCCACCACGCCGCCGAACTCGTCGACACCCACGCCAACCGGCTCGTCCACCTCCCCGCCGCCGGCCGGGCAGCAGGCGCTGCTCACCCAGCTGAACACGGCGTACGACGACCTGGTGGCCGCAACCAAGACGGGCGACTTCGCCAAGATCGGTGCGGCGCAGCAGAAGCTGAACGGCCTGGTCAAGCAGTACCTCAGCCAGTACGGCAGCCTGCCCGGCGCGTCGTCGACGCCGAGCCCCAGTCCGTCCAAGTAGGCCGGTTTGGAATGCCGGGTGCCGCCAGGTAGGCTGGTGGTACCGACGCGGGGTGGAGCAGCTCGGTAGCTCGCTGGGCTCATAACCCAGAGGTCGCAGGTTCAAATCCTGCCCCCGCTACAACGCAAGGCAGTAAATTCAAGGGCTCCAGCACTCCGGTGCTGGAGCCCTTGATCATCTGTCCACAATCTGTCCACACTCCGCGGCGCCCGGCATGGCGGTCAGGACGCCAGCCACTGGGCGTATGCCGGTGTGGGGCCACGTGTTCTAGGGCCACCCGTGGGTGAGCTCACCCACTCGCTCATCCACCACGATTGGCTACCGGCGGCGGTGGCGTTCCCGCCGGGCGACTGCATCGTTCACGACCCGCAGCGCCTCGACCACCGCGTCGAGGTCCCGGTCGTAGACGCGGCCGGTGTCGAGCTGCCGGGCGAGGTCGCGCAGCTGGTCGGCCCACTCGCGCCCGCGTGGGTGGACTGGCACCTCCATGACGCGCTCGACCGTCCTCTCGACGCGGACCTCGACAGGCCGCTCGACCACTCGGACGGCAGCCAGCCCGCTGGCAGCCGCGCGACGCTGCTCCCACGCCCGATGGCGACAACCGCTAGAGCAGTAGGTCGGCAGCCGGCCCCTGCCTGCCACGACGATCGCCGTGTCGCACCATGCGCAAGCGACCTCGCGTGCGCGTTGCACGCTCCGTCGCACCTCATCCACGCCACCAAGTATTACGTGCCAACGAATGACGCGGCCAGCTCGCAAGAGGTGTGATCGTTGGACCTTGAGGTCGGAGCGGGCCTCGGAAGCGATCAAGATGCGGCGTCTGGTGCCGATCGCGGAGGGATGGCAGCATCCGTCGGCATGAGGCAGCTCCGGCTGCGGTACGCCGGCGTGTGCCGGGCGTGCGGCGTCGAACTCGATCGCGGTGCGTTCGCCTGGTACGACGCGACAGCCAAGCAGGTCGTCTGCCTCGACTGCGCCGCCGACGCGCCGGCCCACCACGGGGAGGAGGCGCCGTCCACGCATCCGACCCTGTTCGATTCGGCTGCTGTCACCGACGCGGGTAAGGCAGGTGCGTCGGCTCGACGGGAGTACGAGCGGCGGGTTGCCAAGCGCGAGGATCGGATCCGGGCGAGGCATCCGAAGCTCGGTGGTCTGCTCCTTGCCCTGTCAGAGGAACCGCAGAGCACGACGGCGTGGGAGCGCGGCGCCAAGGGGGAGGAGCTACTCGGCCGAAGCCTCGACGGGCTGGCCGATCATGGTGTGAAAGTGCTCCACGACCGCCGGATCCCCGGTACGCGGGCGAACATCGACCACATCGCGGTCAGCCCGGTGGGCGTCTGCGTTCTGGATGCGAAGCGGTACAAGGGCAGACCACACCTGAAGATCGAGGGCGGCCTGCTGCGCCCGCGCACGGAGACGCTGATGGTGGGCACCCGCCGCTGCGACGCCATCGTCGAGGGCATGAACAAGCAAGTACGGCTCGTGGGCGAAGCGCTGGAGTCGGTCATAGCGGACGTCCCGATCGCCGGAATGCTGGTCTTCATCGAGGCCGACTGGCCGCTGTTCGGTGGCGACTTCACCACCCGTGGCGTCAAGGTCCTCTGGCCGAAGAAGGCGCATGATCTCATCCTCAATCCCGGTCCGCTCGACGCTGAGCACATCGACGCGGTCCACCGGCGGCTCGCCGCGACATTCCCGCCCGCGTAGAGCCACCGCGTCCCGATCTACGCCCTCGCGGACTCCTGCAAGAGTTTGCCGCGGTCTTGATCGTGTCGATCAGAGTCTGTACTCGGGATGCACCTTCGGCTCCGGTCGGGCCGAAGGTGCATCGCGCGGGTCGGTGGTCAGGCGGCGTCGGGCGCCTGGGGCGGCTCGAGTTCGGCGAACCTCGCCTTCATCGTCTCGTTGCCACGAGTGAGCTTCTTGACCGTGAGGGCCGTCGCCTTGTCGTTGGCGAGGCGGAGGTTGTTCTCGGATCCGAGGAGCCCCTCCTTGACCTTCTGGAGGCGCTCGATGGCCTTGTCGATGTCGTCGATGGCGGCGTCGAACTTGCGCTTAGCGAGGTTGTAGTTGCGACCGAACGCCGACTTGAAGTCTTCGAGCTCGGCCTCGAAGTTGGTGATGTCGATGTTCTGCTTCCTGACCTGCTCCAGCTCGGCTTTCACGAGGATGGTCTCCTGGGCGGCGTTGCGGAGCAGAGCGATGATGGCCAGGAAGAACTGCGGTCGGACGACGAACATCTTCGGGTACTCGTGCGAGACATCCGTGATGCCCGTGTAGAGCTCGGAGTCCTCTTCGAGCATGGACACGAGGACGGCGTATTCGCAGCCCTTGTCGCGACGGTCCTTGTCGAGCTTGGCAAGGAAGTCGACGTTCTTCTTCTTGGTCGCCGTGGTGTCCGCCTCGTTCTTCATGTCGAACATGATCGAGATGTACTCGACGCCGTCTTCGCTGAAGTCACGGAAGACGTAGTCGCCCTTGGTGCCGCTGGAAGCGTTGTTGTCCTTGCCGAACGCGGCGTTGGGGAACGCCATCGCCCGGACACGGTTAAACTCGGTCTCGCAGTGCTGTTCGAGAGACTCGCCGAGCAGCTTGACGGACTGCTTCGCCTTGAAGTCCCGGTACTGCTCGACCTGTTCCTGCAGGAGCGCGATCTCCTTGGAGTGCGACTCCTTGAGCGAAGCCTCCTTGACCTTCTGCTCGGCCTCCTGGAGCGCGAGCTTGCTCTCGGCCTCGCCAAGCTTCTGCTGGATGGCCGACACAGCCTTCGTGACGGCGAGCTCCTGGCTCGTGCTGGCCTTGTCGAGCTCGCTCCTGAGGCTCGTGATCTCGACGTCCTTCTCGGCCACTTTCTTCTGCGCCGCCTCGGACGCCTTCGCGAGTGCGAGTTCCTGGGCCTGGTCGGCGAGGTCGAGCTCGCTCGTCAGCCGCTGGATCTCGGCGTCCTTCTTCGCTGCAGCCGCCTCGGCCTGCTGGGCGACCTTCGCTTCGGCAAGCTCAATCTCGGCCTTCTTTGCCCGCTCGGCCTCGGCGAGCCGCGCGTGGAGTTCCATCTCGAACTCCGCAGTCCGCACCTGCTGGGCGAGGCCGGCGTAGTCCGCCTCATCGATCTTGAACACGGTCCCGCAGTGCGGGCACCTGATCTCGTGCATGTAGCACCTCCAAGTCGCGACCGTCGCTGCCCGGCGGCCAGGTGCTCAGATCGTCAACGAGCGAGTGTGGCGAGACAAACAACCGCGTGTTTAGCCCCCTAAACGAGAGTCATGTGGGCGCGAGGGAGCATAGGATCTAGATTCTGTGTCGCCAACTTGATGTCTAACGTGGGAGGGAGGAAGCAGTGCAGTCGCTCATCACGATGTCGGAGATCGCCCGTCTCGCGAACGTGACGCGCCAGGCCGTCACGAACTGGCGCCGTCGCCCGGCCAGCTCCCGCTTCCCACCGTCCGTCAAGGTCGTGGCCGGCGTCGAGTACTTCGACCAGGACGAAATCCTCGACTGGCTGGATGAGACCGGGCGCGGGAACAACCGGGAGGCGCGGCTCGACGCGCCGGCGGTGGCGGCGCCCGAGAACCTCGACCTGGACCGCGCGGTGGCGCTGCTCGCGCTGCGTGCGAAGGTCGCTCAAGATCTCGGCCCGCTGACGGCCGGGGAGCGGATCGCGTTGGCCGAGCAGGTCGACCCACACGACAGGTACCTCGTTGCTGAGATCCGGGACGCGGCCGACGACGGTGATCTGGCCGTGTACGTCGACGAGTTGGTCGCCGCGACACGAGGGCCGGGCGAGGCACTCTCGCGGCTGCTCGACAGCCGCCCGGCGCGAGGAGCCCGTGGGTTCGCGCCCGACCTGGTCGCCCTGCTGCAGTCGATCGCGACTGCGTGCCGGACGTACCTCGGCCCGGACGACGTCGCGATCGACCTTCGGCTGGATCCACGCGCGCGCCAGATCGCGGCGGGCTTCGAGTCGGCGGCGCACACCGACAACGCCGACCGATCCATGCTGCGCCACCTGGTCATCGACGGGCTTACCCTCGATGACGTCGACCGGCCACGCGTCCGCGTCGTCTCCTTGCCTGAACGTGACGATTCCGAAGCGCTGCGCCTCGCCGACGATGCGGCTCTCGAGCTTGCCGCTGGACAGGTCGCAGTGATCGTGGGTCCGGCAAGCGCCCTCTGCGACCGGCTCGCCGGCGACCTCTACGACGGCCGACGGAAGACCATCGAGATGGGGGCGCAGGGGGGCTGCGCGCTGATCGCAGCGTTCAAGTTGCCGCGCGGCCTCTGGCGGGAGGCGCACCGTCAGAACCTGGGGCTGTGGGTGCTTCGAGGCGACGTCGCCGCAACGGGGGTCCTGGTCGCCGATCTCTCCGGGCGCGCGGTCGACAACGCCGAGCTTGCCGACGATGTCCTCGGGGCGCTGGAGCAGACGGGAGCCCGCTCCTACCGGTACGGACGCGTCGTCTCGTACAACGAGACGTGGACCAGAGACACGGTCGTCGTGCCGGGCATCGGCGCGGCATCGCCGATCTCGCCCAAGGCCAGGTCACCGCTCGACCGCGTGGTCGAGGCGACCCTGGTGACGCGCGAACCGGTCAACGTGCTGGATCTTCCCGTCTCCGGGCGCAGGATGACCACGCGCCCGGCACCCCGTTCGCTCGGCGAGCTCGTGGATGCCCGGTCCATCAAGATCCAGAACGGATCGCGCGTTGCGGATGAACACTGTGACGCGACGGGCTCGGTGCGGATTCTGTCTGCCGACCCGAGCGCGCCTGCGCGATCGATCGACCCGCTCGTAGCCGTCGACCGCTACTCCCATGCCAACCGAACTGAGCCCGGCGACGTGGTCTTCTTGGCGTCGCCGCCGCGAGCAGTGGTCGACGAGGAGGGTGGCTCACTGGTGGCATCGCCGAGTCGGATCTTGCGAGTCGACGCGCTGCGTGCCGGCATCGGCCCACGCGCACTCGCCGCGGCGATCAACGAGATGACCAGCTCCGAGTGGAGGACATGGCTGATCCCCGAACTCCCGCGCGCAGACATCCAGCCACTGGAGGATGCCCTGGGTGAGATCCGCGCACATCTCGCAGAGCTGCGTCGCCGCGAGGAAGCAGCAACCAACATCATCACCAACTTGATCCAGGGTGTCGCCGAAGGCTCGGTCGCGCTCGGTTCATCGACCACCGAGAGGAAGGCCGGCTGACATGCCACCGCGCAAGAGGACCGATCCCACCGCACCGTCGACCATGAAGGAACTGAAGGACACGCTCTGGAAGGCCGCCGACAAGCTGCGCGGCTCCCTGTCGGCCCATCAGTACAAGGATGTGATCCTCGGGCTCGTCTTCCTGAAGTATGTCTCGGACGCCTACGACGAGCGTCGCGCGACGATCCGAGCGGACCTGTTGGGCGAGGGATACGACGAAGAGCAGATCGCCGACCTCATCGACGACCCCGAGGAGTACCAGGGCTACGGCGTCTTCGTCGTCCCGCCGGAGGCACGGTGGGCCTACCTGTCGGAGAACGCCAAAGGAAAGCCAGCCGCGGCGAGCCAGCCGCAGAAGAGCATCGGATGGCTCATCGATGACGCGATGGACGCGGTGATGCGGAGCAATCCATCGTTGATCGGGACGCTGCCACGCATCTACAACCGCGACAACATCGACCAGCGCCGCCTCGGAGAACTGGTCGACCTGTTCAACAACGCACGGTTCAGCCGGCAGGGTGAACACCGCGCCCGCGACCTGATGGGCGAGGTGTACGAGTACTTCCTCGGCGCGTTCGCCCGAGCGGAGGGTAAGCGGGGCGGAGAGTTCTTCACCCCGCCCTCGGTGGTGAATACGATCGTCGAGGTGCTGGAGCCGGACCACGGCCGCGTCTACGACCCGTGCTGCGGTTCCGGGGGCATGTTCGTCCAGACCGAGAGATTCATTTACGACCACGACGGCGACCCGAAGGACATCGCCATCTTCGGTCAAGAAGCCAACGAGGAGACCTGGCGCCTAGCGAAGATGAACCTCGCCATCCACGGCATCGAGAACAAGGGCCTGGGTGCACGCTGGGGCGACACGTTCGCCCGCGACCAGCACGCCGATCTCCAGATGGATTTTGTGATGGCCAACCCGCCCTTCAACATCAAGGACTGGGCACGCAACGCTGAGGATCCCCGCTGGAAGTACGGCGTCCCGCCGGCCAACAACGCCAACTACGCCTGGATCCAGCACATCCTGTCCAAGCTCGCGCCCCGTGGAAAGGCCGGCGTGGTCATGGCGAACGGCTCGATGTCGTCGAACTCCAACGGCGAAGGCGACATTCGCGCCCAGATCGTGGAGGCCGACCTCATCTCGTGCATGGTGGCACTTCCGACCCAGCTCTTCCGCAGCACCGGTATCCCGGTATGCCTTTGGTTCTTCGCCAAGGACAAGGCCAAGGGCAAGCAGGGCTCGATCGACCGCTCGGGCCAAGTGCTCTTCATCGACGGCCGCAACCTGGGCTACATGGTCGATCGCGCCGAGCGAGACCTGGCGGCCGAGGACATCAAGCGAATCGGCGACACCTACCGCACCTGGCGCGGGACGAAGTCGGCCAAGGGCAAGACGTACGCGGACGTCCCAGGCTTCTGCAAGTCCGCCACGCTCGCCGAGATCAAGGGTGCGAACTACGTGCTCACCCCCGGCCGCTACGTGGGTGCTGCAGAGTCCGAAGGTGACGGTGAAGACATATACGTCAAGATCAAGCGGCTGAGCCGAGAGTTGCTTGTTGCGTTCGACGAGTCCGAGCGAGCGGCGGCGGTTGTCCGCAAACAGTTGGAGTGGCGGTCGTGACCGCGACGTACACGACGCTCAGTGAACTGGCAGAGGTTTTGGTGGGCTACCCCTTCGCGAGCAAGCGGTACGCGGCGACTGGACGCGGCCACCGCTTGCTGCGGGGCGACAACATCGGCCAGGGGGTAGTCCGGTGGGAGAACGCTGTCTGGTGGGATCACGATGCTGATGCACGCTACGAGTTGCAGGTTGGCGACCTCGTACTCGCGATGGATCGGCCTTGGATCGGTGCTGGGCTCAAGTTCGCGAGCCTGCGTGAGGAAGATACGCCCGCGCTTCTGGTCCAGCGAGTCGCGCGGCTCCGAGCGAGGGAAGGAGTGGACCAGAGGTATCTCCACTACCTGATCGGGAGCAAAGAGTTCACTGACTATGTGCTGGCAGTGCAGACGGGCACCGCTGTGCCGCACATCAGTGGCGCACAGATCCAAGGGTTTCGCGCGCCGAAACACTCACCACTTGAGCAGAAGGCGATTGGCGAGGTACTGGGGGCGCTCGACGACAAGATCGCAACGAACGAGCGGGTCGTTCGTCTTTCGGATGAGCTGAGCAGCGCACACTTTCACGCAGCCGCCGCCGGCGGCGACGAGGTGCCGCTATCGTCGCTGGCCCGGTTCGTCAACGGGCGGGCGTACACGAAGGACGCTACGGGGACAGGCCGCGTCGTGGTGCGTATCGCCGAGCTGAACTCGGGGATTGGCGGCTCGACCGTCTGGAATGACATTGACGTTCCAGACGACAACACTGCTCGTCCTGGTGACCTGCTGTTCGCTTGGTCCGGTTCGTTGACCGCTGCGCGCTGGTACAGGCCGGAGGCGATCGTGAACCAGCACATCTTCAAGGTCATCCCCAACGCGGGGACGCCGATGTGGCTGGTGAACCAGGCCGTCCACGAGAAGCTCGCCGAGTTCAAGGCAATCGCTGCCGACAAGGCCACCACGATGGGGCATATCCAGCGTCACCACCTAGATGAACCGGTGCGCATCCCCCCGCCGTCTGAGGTGAAGCGGTTGGACGATCTGATGACGAGTCTCTGGCAGACCGCCTTGACCGCAGAGGTCGAAAACCTGAAGCTCGCCGAGGCTCGTGACGAGCTGCTGCCCCTGCTGATGTCGGGGAAGGTCCGCTTCAAGGATGCGGAGAAGATCGTGGAGGGGGAGCTGCGATGGTGAGCGAGGCCGAGTGGGAGCGGCACGCGCTCGAAGCGCTCTACGAGCAGGGGTGGGTCCCGACGTCCGGCAAAGACCTTGTCCCAGGGGCGGAGGACGGCCGGGAATCGTGGGATGACATCGTCCTTCCCGAGCGGACGCTGACGGCGCTGCGCAAGCTCAACCCGGCCGTGCCCGGCGAGTACCTCATTCAGGCGCTGGCCGAGGTGCGCGCGCCGAAGTCTCAGGATCCGCTTGCCGAGAACTTCCGGCTTCACCAGATTCTGGTGGACGGCTATCGAGGCATCACCTACGTCGATTCCGACGGGGTCGAGCAGAGCCCGACGATTCGGTTCGTCAGCCACAACGTCGACGAGAACGAATTCCTCGCGGTCAACCAGGTCATCATCCGGTCCGCCGAAGTCGAGCGCCGCTTCGATGTCGTGCTCTACCTGAACGGCCTGCCAGTGGTGATCGTCGAGCTGAAGCGTGCGGGGTCGGAGTCCGCAGACATAGCGTCCGCTCACGCGCAGTTGGAGACGTACCTGCGCGAGTTCCCGATGGCCTTCCGGTTCGTCGTGCTCTCGATCATCTCCGACGGAATTATCGCTCGCTACGGCACGCCATTCACCCCGCTCAATCACTACGCGCCGTGGAACCTCGACGACGACGGTCGTCCTTTCACGAAATTGACCTGGGAGAACATGGTCGAGGCCGCGGAGAAGGAGGTCAATCCAGACGACGTCTGGGTCCCCGTGCGGATCGAAATGCTCGACCTGATCCCCGGGGTTCTGAACCAGGAGCGGTTCCTGCAGCTTCAGCGCGACTTCGTTGCTTTCGACGAGGGCGCAGACGGGTACGCGAAGCGGATCGCCAAGCCGCACCAGTACTTCGCCGTCACTAAGGCCGTTGGATCGACTGTCCAGGCTGTCGAGTCCAACGGCAAGGCCGGCGTGGTGTGGCACACCCAGGGCTCTGGCAAGTCGATGGAGATGGAGCTGTACGCCCACGCTGTCGCTCGCCAGCCGAAGCTGAAGAACCCGACACTCGTGGTGGTCACCGATCGCACCGAATTGGACAGCCAGCTCTTCGAGGCGTTCAACCGGTCGCAACTGTTGGCCGAAACCCCCGTCAATGTGACCACGCGCAAGCAACTGCGCGAGGAACTCACCAACCGTGTGACCGGCGGCATCTACTTCACGACGCTGCAGAAGTTCGGTCTGACCGACAGCGAGCGCGGGGCCGGGCTCGACCACCCGCTCCTCACCGACCGCCGCAACATCATCGTGATCGTCGACGAGGCGCACCGCAGCCACTACGACGACCTCGACGGCTTCGCTCGCCACATCCGTGACGCTCTGCCGAACGCCGCGTTCATCGCTTTTACCGGTACTCCGATCTCGACTGCCGAGCGGGATACCCGGGCTGTGTTCGGCGCGGTGATCGATACCTACGACCTCACCCGGGCAGTTGCGGACGGCGCTACCGTGCCGGTCTATTTCGAGCCGCGCCTGGTTGCCGTCAAGCTCGCCGACGACATCACCGACGAAGACCTCGACGCTGCCGCCGATGAAGCCGTTACCGGGCTGGACGAAGTCGAGCGTGAGCGCATCGAGAAGTCGGTCGCGGTCATCAACGCGATGTACGGGGCTCCGGCACGTTTGGAGGCATTGGCCCGGGACATCCTCGACCACTGGGAGAAGCGGTCGGCCGCGATGCTTCCGTTCATCGAGTCGCCGGGCAAGGCGTTCATCGTCGGAGCCACCCGGGAGATCTGCGCCAACCTCTACGAGGAGATCATCAAGCTCCGTCCCGACTGGCATGACGACGGTGTCGACAAGGGCGTCATCAAGGTCGTCTACTCCGGATCCGCTTCGGACAAGGGCGTGGTCGCCAAACACGTCCGCCGCGAGGCACAGAACAAGACCATCCAGAAGCGGCTCAAGGACGCTGAAGATCCACTCCAGATCGTGATCGTCAAGGACATGATGCTCACCGGCTTCGACGCGCCGCCACTGCACACTCTCTATCTCGACCGTCCGATGAAGGGCGCCCTGCTCATGCAGACGCTTGCCCGCGTCAACCGGACGTTCCGCGGCAAGCCCGACGGTCTGATGGTCGCCTACGCGCCCCTCGTCGAGAACCTCAGCAAGGCTCTCGCCGAGTACACCGAGACCGACCAGGCCAAGAGGCCGGTGGGACGCGACATCGACGAGGCCGCCGTGCTCGCCCGCCAACTCATCAGCACCCTCGACGGGCTGTGTGCCGGATACGCCTGGCGCCAGCGGCTCCAAGGTGACACCCGGAGCTGGATCAAGGCCGCCGTCGGTCTCACCAACTACCTGCGTTCACCCGCGACGCCGGGCAACCAGGTGAGCGGTGGCGACGTGGCGCTCGGCGACCGGTTCCGTAAGCTCGCGAACCAGCTTGCCCGGGCCTGGGCGCTCGCCGCCGGTTCGCAGACCCTCGACGACCTTCGCCCCACGGCGAAGTTCTACGAGGAGGTTCGCGTGTGGATGGGCAAGTTCGACGCCCAAGAGCGTCAGGCACAAGGCCGCCCGGTTCCCGAGGAGATCCAGCGACTCCTGTCGAGTCTTGTCGCGACGGCGACAGTGACGGGGGAGGTGGTCGACATCTATGCGGCGGCGGGCATGCCGAAGCCTTCACTTTCGGATCTGGGGCCTGAGTTCGTCACGAAGACCTTGCAGGCCGAGAACCCCCACCTCGCCATTGAGGCTCTGCGCGACCTGCTCACTCAGGAGACGACGAAGGCCACGCGACACAACCTGGTGCGGCACCGGGCGTTCTCCGAGAAGCTTCGCGAGCTGATGAACAAGTACACCAACCAGCAACTGACCTCAGCCGAAGTCATCGCCGAGTTGATCGAGTTCGCCAAGGAGGTCGCGGCCGAGGGTAACCGAGGTTCGCACTTCACGCCGCCGCTCAGTCACGACGAGCTGGCGTTCTACGACGCCGTCGCCGCGAACGAATCCGCGGTCGAGCTACAGGGCGAGGACATCCTGGCTGAGATCGCTCGCCAGCTCGTAGGGGTGATGCGGCAAGACATCAAGACCGACTGGACTGTTCGCGACGATGTGCGCGCCAAGCTGCGTTCATCCATCAAGCGGCTGCTGGTGAAGTACAAGTACCCGCCGGACAAGCAGCCCGAGGCCATTCGCCTCGTCATCGAACAGATGGAGAGCATGGCGCCGCGCTTTGTGGCGTCAACCGCCAGTAACCGTAACGGGGACTACGGCGACGAGGTCAGGAAGGTTCTCGAGGTGTGAGGCCCGCCGACGACATCTGGGAGCCTGTCGAGGTCACGGACTGGGACGCCGAGCTCGAGTCCGATCCGATCTCGGACGAGCCGTTGGGGACCAAGGAGAAGTTTTGGGTTACCGATCCCGGCGGGAAGCGTTGGCTGTTCAAGTTCACTCGTGTGGTCCATGGTGCCGTTCGTGGAGAGGACTGGGCGGAGTGCCTTGTCGCTGAACTGGCTCGGCTCGTCGGCGTGCCCACCGCCGCGGTTCGTCTCGCAACCTGCGGCGGGCGGCGCGGCGTGCTGTCCCGCTCGGTCGTCGGCGAGGGTGAGCGTTTGGAACACGGCAACGAGTTGCTCGCCAGCCTCGATCCCGGCTACGACCGCGAGGCCCCACGCGAGAATCCTGGATACACCATCGAGGCGATCAAGGCTGCGTTGAACGGGATTGCGGCTCCGCGGGACATCCACGAGTTCGCCGACCTGACGGCGTTCGACACGTTCGCCGGCTACCTGATGCTCGACGCCTGGGTCGCCGGCAGAGACAGGCACCACGAGAACTGGGCCGCGATCCGTTCCGAGACCGGCAGGTGGCTCGCGCCGTCGTTCGATCACGGCAACGCCCTCGGCTTCCAGGAGAGCGATGAGAACCGTCGACGGAAGCTGGACGCTCCCGACGGTGTCCGACTCTGGGCGGAGCGTGGCCGCAGCCAGCATTTCGCCGGCCGGCCCCCGCTCGTCCGGCTGGCCGGTGACGGGCTGGCACTTGCAGCGCCCCGCGCCGCCGCCTTCTGGCGTGCGCGGTTGGAGGCAGTCACGGTGGCTGACGTCGAGAATGCGGTGAACTTCGTACCGCAGGAATTATTGTCGGTGGTGGGACGTAGCTTCTGTACGAGGTTGCTGCTCGTGAACCGCGAAAGGTTGCTCCATGTCATCTAGCGCTGTCGCCGAGGCCGTCGCCGTCCCACGGGACGCGGCGCGGCGGCTGCTGCTCATCTGGCAGGACCCGGAATCGCGACGCTTCGTGAAGGTGGGGCAGCTGCACGCATCACCGGGTGGCCGCTTTGAGTTCAGCTACCTTCCCGCCGCCAAAGCGGAGCCGGGCTTCGTCCCGCTTGCCCAGTTCCCACGGCTGGGTGAGGTCTACGAATCGGATGTCTTGCCGGCGTTCTTCGCGAACCGGGTCATGTCGCGCCAGCGCGAGACCTATCCGGAGTACGCGCACCAGTTGGGCTTGAATGACGCGACCGCGACCCCGGTCGAGATCTTGGTCCGCAGCGGCGGCAGTCGCGCCACCGACACCTTCCACATCGTCGACGACCTTCGCTACCACCCCCAGGGCGCCGTAGTCAGCCGATTCCTCGCTTCCGGCGTCCGCCACCTCAGGGGGGCGACCGATCGCATCGCCTCGCTTCGGGCGGAGCAGGAGTTGGTCTTGCGCGACGAGCCGGACAATCCCGTGAACGCGCGAGCGATCCTGATCGACGAGCGTGCGGGAGAGCCAGTGGGTTACGTCCCGGACTGGCTGGCCGACGACGTCCACGAGCTGCGCAGCGCATCGAACGAGGTCCGGATCTTCGTCGAGCAGGCGAACCCCGACGCGCGGCCACACCTTCAGCTGCTGTGCAGGCTGGAAGCGCACGGAGTCCGCACCGACTGAGTAGCAGGGCGCACTCCGGTCGGATCACGGCGCAGTGAGGTGTTTGCTTGCCGCCACCATCGTCGCCAAATCGTCGAAGTAGTTGGCGTGAGTGACCCTCACCGTCTCGAGCGAGTCCGAGCCGATTAGGACGATCTCTATCGTGGGGCTGCCCAAGTTCTCCCGCTCAAGCCTGTCGTACTCGGCGAGGGCGGTGTCGATGTCGGTGCCGAACTCTTGGACCTGGACGAGGCGAGTCAGCTCGCGGTCGAAGACAAGGAGGTATTGCCGGATCCTGCTCACCCGGATCATGCTTCCACCACCGCGGTGCTGAGACGCGAGATACAAAGCGCATCCGCAGCCGCTCGCGTCCATCGCGACCACGCGGTTCACACTGCGCCGAGGCCCTGGATCCGCTCCAGCGCGGCCAGTGCCGTCTCGTCGGCGGTCGGCAGGGTGTGCAGGTACTTGCCGGTCGTGGCGATGCTGGCGTGGCCGAGCCGCTCCTTGACGACCTGCAGGTCGGCGCCGCCGGCGAGTAGCCACGATGCGTGCGAGTGCCGCAGGTCGTGCAGCCGGGGACGCGGTTCGAGGTTCGCGGCCGCGCACGCCGGCGTCCACACCCGCTGCCGGAACCATTGGCCGGGGACGTGGCCGTCGCTGTCACGTACTCGCGGTTGCCGCGGGGAGTCGAGGCCGGCAGCGCGGCGGGTGGACCGGTACTCGGCGAAGGCGGCGCGGCAGTGCTCGCAGCGGCAGCGGCCGGCGGTGTACGCCGAGAGCGTGCCGTGCACGTAGCGGCGCCCCGCCGGGTTCGGTTCGGTCAGCCCGAGCTGGTCGACCGACATCAGCAGGCGTCGCGGCGCGGGGGCAAGGAAGTGCGCCAGGTTGAAGAGCAGCTCATCGTCGTGAATGTCGTACTCGTCGATGTGCCGGACCAGCTCCGCGACGAGCGTGGGGGACAGCTTGAACCTGCGCGGTCGCTTGTTCTTCGGGTACGGCTTGACGAGGAAGCGGCCGCCGTCGGGGTGGTGCGCGGGGTTCAGTTCGACGACGGAGCGGCGCACGGTGAGGATGCCGGACGGCCGGTCGAGGTCCATCGGTCGCAACTCGGTGAGCTCGCCCCAGCGCAGCCCGGACCCGATCGCGGTCTGGATGAGCAGCCGGGCGACGCCCGACGGCAGCGCCTCCTGCAGCGCTCGCATCTCCGCGGGTGTCAGGATCCGGTACTCCTTCACGGGCACCGTGGGTGTCTTGACGCCCTTGCACGGGTGCAGCGCCACGACAAAGTCGTTGAGGGCGGTCGTGAACACCGCCGACAGGATGATCTTC
This sequence comes from Jatrophihabitans cynanchi, assembly GCF_027247405.1. Classification (NCBI taxonomy): domain Bacteria; kingdom Bacillati; phylum Actinomycetota; class Actinomycetes; order Jatrophihabitantales; family Jatrophihabitantaceae; genus Jatrophihabitans; species Jatrophihabitans cynanchi. The sequence continues at coordinate 3,482,333 of NZ_CP097463.1, forward strand.
AGGTGACGGATCTGCGCCGGACTCACGCCGGCGTCGCTCAACTCGGTCACCCACTGGCGCACGTGCATCGGCAGGATCTCGCGGATCTTCATCGTCCCGAACCAGGGCAGGATGCGCCGGTCGAGGCAGTAGCGGTAGCTCTCCCGCGTACTCGGCTCGAGCACGTGGTTCGGGAACCAGCGGCCGTTCACGTACTCGGCGAACCGCAAGCTCCGGTCGGCCGCGTCGCCGCCACGCCCAGACCGCTCCAGCGCCTCGGCCGCCTGGATCGCGAGCGTGGCCGCGCGCTTGGTCGCGAACGTGCCTGCCGACCGCTGGTGCCCGCGTGCGTCGCGGTACTGCGCGGTCCAGCGCACTCCGCTGGCGAGCACCCGCTTCTTCGGCGTGGCCACCGCGCTCACCCCTGTCCACGATCTGTCCACAAAACAGCCGACACGAGCCAACATCAGCCGACACGCGCCGACACTGGTGCGGCTCAGAAACCCTTATCGGATAAGGGTATTCGGGAAATGGATGAGCGGCAAGATGAGCGGAAGATCGCGCTCATAACCCAGAGGTCGCAGGTTCAAATCCTGCCCCCGCTACAACGACGAAGGCCCCGGATTCCGGGGCCTTCGTTCATTTCTAAGATCGTCGCAGTTGATCTTGGAATTCCCGATGACCGTCAAACGACCGTCAGCCTTGCGCCAGTTCCGGCCCACCGCGGCCGGTCGACACGCGTCCAGCCGCTCCGCGGGGAAGCGGCAGCAGGCGCACCGACGCCGCCCTTGCGGACCAGCTGTCAAGCAGGGACCCGAGTGACCGGGCGGGTCGCCGATCGGCCCCAAGATCCGTCGATCTGCGCGGGCCGGCACGAGTGATACGCGGCGCGCAGATGAGGTCATATAGGCGGCCCTGACCTGGAACGGCCGTGCACTTCGTCGTCGGAATCCGGTACGAAGTCCTTGGGCGCGGGCCACCAGCGCCGAGCTGAAACAGCCGTCGTTATCGCCTCACCCTCTCCGCGCGGCCGAGCACGCACGAGGCGATCGGTCCAATGACGCTAGCCTGCGGCCAGTGCCGACGCAGGCGCAGGAGCCGAGGGGCAATGTGAAGGACGTACTACTACTGATTGTTGGTGCCGTGCTCGGGGTGGCGGCAACCGAGTTCTGGGCAACGTCGCGCCGGATATCAGACGGGGTGCGGCGTCGGCGCGCAGCTGAGAACCGTCAAGAGCGTGAGGCTCAGCAAAGTCAAGCCATCGTTCAGAGATTCGCGGATGCTGGGGTCGGCCTCTATAGGACCGCGACATTCTCTCGAGCGATCACGATCCCGTTCTTGCATGACGCAAGCCTTCCGATAAGGGGGCCCCTGCCGCCGGATGCAGATCGCTTCCTCACCGTGACGGACCCAAAGCGGACCGATTTTCGTGTCGATCAAAAGACGATCCGCCGTCAACTGCTTGCGGGCGCGAATCTCTGGGACGGGAACGTTCTCTACATGCGCCGACCACCGGACCGAGCGCAGCAGTACCCCCTTCTGGAAGCAGGAGTCTGCAACTACTTCTCGTACGTGACCGAGAAGGACCGGGCGATGCGGCGAACCGGCAACTGCCTAGGGCAGTGCGCGCCAGAATCGCCGGACACGACCCGGTGATTTGGGTGGCTGCCCGCCACCGTAGTGAAACGGATCGCCGTCATCGCCGACCCCGAACACCGCCATGTTTGACGGCAACGGCCCGCCCGTGAGCAGTGGCCGCGGGTCGACACCGTGTTCCATGGCGCGATCGCGACGGTGGTGGTGGTGTTCGAGTGAACCAGTGGGGAACCAGGTACCCGCGTCGCCAGTAACTGCCTTGCTTGCCGCCACTCTTCACGTCGCTGGGTTCGCCCAGCGATGCTGTGGCGGCGCTGTTCAGCATCGCCTTCAACGCGTTCTTGGTGGCGTTGTCGGAGGGATGCCCACCGACGACCAGGAGGTCGAGGTCCTCGGAGAAGCGCCTTATGATGCGCAGCTTCTCCAGGCTCGTCCCTCCTTTGAAGATCACCTCGCCTGGATGCGACAGGGTGATGGCGCGGAGCGCTTCGCAGACCCAGTAGTCCTTCTCGACAGCGAGAGGCAGGACGCCGAGCTGCTCGGCGGCGGCGAGGATCGCCGCAGCGAACTGTTCAGGCGCGGCGTCCCGCCACCGTCTCGCTTCAGGATTCGTCACGAGACATCCCGAAGCGCTCGAATCGCCTCAGCGGTCGTGCGCTCGTCCGGTTCGGGCACCTTCTCGGCGAGGTCCGGCCGGTCGGCGAATCGAAGCAGCCGGCGCAGCCGCGCACGAACCTGGCCCGGCTCGGTCTGCGAGGCACGCGCCACCCGATCCGCCCGAGCCTGCCCGGAGACCAAAAGGTCACGCAGCCGCGTCCACGCTTCGGCGGGGGGAACTTCGACAGCCCGCTCCCAGGATTCGAGAATCTCGAGCAGCGCCACCTCGGTGGGGTTGAGCCCCGCCTTCACGCGGCCCGTCCGGGCCGGCCGTGCAGCGAACTTGACGCTGCCGACGCCCTCTGGGGCCCGGGTCGGGACCGCAATCTCGGCTCGACGCGGCACCTGCGTCGACAGGTGCAGCAGGTTCGCTGCGTATAGGCCGGCCGGCCCGACCCCGGGGCCCGGCGCCAGCTCGCGAACGAGCGCATCGGTCGGGGGCGGGCTCATACCCAGCGGTGACTTGGTGCCGCGCCAGTACAGGCCGCGCCGGACACGGCGCAAGTCGCCCTCGGCGACGAGGTCGGCCAGGAGATGCTTCTTCGTCGACGCTGCGCCGGCGATCTCCTCAGGACGCCAGAACCGGTTGCGGGAACGCACGATGCGCTGACGCTCACGCAGCGGCGTGGTCCTGTCGCGCAAGCCCGCGGCCGAGCTGGCCATGGCATCCTCCCTTCCTGCAAGACGATACGTGAAAGTTCCCTATCTGCCAACAAGGCAGTACGTGAAAGTTCCCTAATTGCATCGTGGCCCCCGGAGCGCGGCCTTGTGTCTCGCGCGGAGAAGGTCGGTCATCGCCCCGTGTGCTTCACTCGGTCAGTGCCGTCCGATGATCCCGCAGAGCTGATCAACCGGCTTGTATCCGGTATGTCTTTGCCGGAGCAGCGCGAACTGATGACGACGTTGCTGGACCAGCGGAGCGCCGGCTGGCTGAGCGACCTGCGTGAGCAACGAGTAGTACTGCGGACGTGCCTTCATGGAATGGATGATCATCTCGTTACCGCTGTCAAAGAGGGGGACCGTGAGTTCCAGCAGGCGGCTGCGGGTGTCGAAGCCGAGACGGAACTCCGCGATGGGTGGTTCTTCTGTCTCGGGCTCGCGAACAAGGGCGTGCTCGGCGGCGTAGATCGAATCCTCGGGGTCTATACCGTGCTTGAGCGCCGAGTCGTGGACATGCACTAGGCCACGTGGATCCAGGCGCGAACCGCCTCGCGGATCGCTTCCGACCGGCTGATGCCGCCCTGCCGTGCCTTCTCACCGAGCGCCTCGAGCAACTCGTCGTCCATGCGAACTGGAATCACTGTGCTCTCCCCTTCGGCGTCGGGGTTGAGTTTGGGCCGGCCGCGCTTACGAAGCTGTTCAACGTCGTAACCACGTTCGGCACGCTCGACCGCCTTCGCGATCAGCTCCTCGGTAACGGGCGTGCCGCCGATGGTCCCGCCTTCGTACTTCTTCGCCATGAGATTACTGTAATACAGTTCCTAGTCGCAAACAAGGAACCTCTGGTCGGAGCGGAGTCTGCCAGCCTCCTCGCATGAACAGCGATTACGGGTGGTTTCCGACCGCCAATCCGATCTCGGACACCCCGGCGCGAGAGCTGCCGCACGATATCGCCTCGGTCGCCCGATTGTGGGTCAGCACCGTGTACGACGACCTGCGCTGCGCCGGACCGGATCGCGCCACGCGCTCGCTGAAAACCGCGGCCGCCGACAGCAGCGGTGCACGCTTCGTCACCCGCACTTCAGAGACACCGTCGGCTCGCTGATGCCGTGCTCGGCGATTGCGAGCGGTCGCATGTGGAAGCTGACGATCCGACCTGCGCCGGAGTGGATGCGCACGCCTGGCGTCACTCCGGCAGAGCCGGCGAGCAGGAATTGCCCGCCACTAGCGCAAACGGCCACACTTCTATTGTGCAACTCGCCACGCTCCCGTTGAGCAACTCGCCACTCCGGTGACTGTGGGTCCTGCCAAGGCGCGTCGGCGCATCCGCAAGACTCCACGGTGTCGCCGTCTTGCGCGGTCATCGCGTGACCTCAGGCAGGAGGACGGCAGCAAGCACCGCGGCGGCGAGGCAGATCGCGGCGTCGATGCCGGTCGCTGCCCGGAGCCCGATCAGTACGCCATGGTCGTGGGCGACGCCGGTTGCTACGGCGGACATGATCGGAGTGCCGAGGGTGATGCCGAGCTGTTGGCTCATGGTCGCAAGTCCGGTCGCCAGTCCCTGTTCGTCGTCGGGCCGGCCGCTGGTCGCGGTGACCATGAACCCGACGATGGCCACGAGGTTTGCGATGCCGCCCAGGAACGTCGCGGCGAGCACGAGGGCCAGCCAGGCGTCGGCCCGGCCGATGGCGATCATGGGCCCGGTGGCGACCGCCTGCACCGTCAATGCGATGGCCATCGCGGCCTGGTTCCCCGCACGCCCGATCAGGCGTGGGCCGAGCATTCCGCCGAGGACGGTGCCGATTCCGAGGACTGCGAACGACAGGCCGGCCTGCAGCGGGCTGAACCCGAGAACGTGCTGCAGATAAAGGGTTAGCAAGAACACCAGTGACGTCTCGGTGGCGAAGGCCAGGACCCCCACGACGTTGCCGGTGGCCACGCTGCGATGCCGCAGGACCCGGAGAGGAACGAGAGGGTCCCGCACACGCTGCTCGATGAGCGTGAACGCGACCAGCAGCAGTGCGGCGGCCAGGAGGGGGAGCCATGCGTGCCGATCGCCCCAGCCATGTTCCCCAGCCTGTGTGAGTCCGTACGTCAGGGCAGTGAGCGCGGCGGTGACCGTTGCGGCACCGAGTACATCGAGTGGACGCCGCGCCGTGGACGGCGTTTCGTCCAGCACACGCGGCCCGAGCGCGAGCACCCCCACAGCGATGATGACGTTCAGGAAGAACGCCCACCGCCAGCTGATCAGGTCCGTGAGCAGCCCGCCGGCAACTGCTCCGGAGGTGAACCCGGCCGCCATCAGAGCCCCGTTCAGACCGAGGGCACGGTCGCGGCGAGGCCCTTCAGGGAAGATCGTCGTCAGCAGTGACAGCGCCGCCGGAACGACAGCCGCGGTGGCCAGGCCTTGGGCGAGGCGGGCGACGATCAGCAGGGACGGTGACTGTGCGAGACCACCGGTGAGTGACGCAAGGCCCAGCAGCCCGATGCCTGCCAGGAACTGGCGACGCCGCCCGAACAGATCGGCGCACCGGCCGAACAGGAGCGTGAATCCGGCCGCACAGATCGCGAAGGCGGTCGAGATCCACTGCAGGCCGGCGAGGCTGAATCCGACGTCGGCCCCGATGCGCGGCAAGGCGACATTGAGGATCGAGAAATCGACGGCGAGAACGAAACTCGCCGTGAGCAGCACTGCCAGGGCGGCCCTGGCCCGCCGGTCGCCGAGATCCGTGGGCGTCTGCGAGAGCGATCGCAGGCGGCTGGCGACAGAGGCTTCGGTGTGCGTGGTCATGGTCACGACGATCGGTGCGCACCGGCAGTGCCCGCCACGCCCGGTCGGGGGTACCTCTGGCAGGGGCAGGCGGCCCGGGTCGCGGCGCGGGACACTGTACGGATGCCAGAGATCGCTTATGGCCGGCTGGCGGCCGCGGTGGGCGGATCGCCGGTCAATCATCTCGGTGAGTTCCTGCGGAGCCGCCGGGCAGCTGTCACGCCGGAAGCGGCCGGGCTCGTGACGTGGGGCAGCCGGCGCGTCCCTGGGCTCCGGCGTGAAGAGCTGGCGCAACTCGCCGGCGTCTCGATCAACTACTACACCCGGCTCGAGCAGGGACAGTCGGCTAACGCATCGGACGCCGTGATCGACGCGATCGCCTCCGCGCTACAGCTTGACGAAGCCGAACGCGCCCACCTGCGGGCACTGGCCCGCCCCGCGCCCCGGCGGCCCGCGCGGCCGCCACGAGCCGAGACACCGAGCCCGGGCGCGCTACGGCTGCTCGCTGCGATGTCTGATGTGCCGGCCATGCTGCTCGGGCGACGGGCGGACATTCTCGGCTGGAACACCCTCGGCCACGCCCTGCTCGCCGGCCACCTCGACCCCGCCGCGCCACAGTCTGCCGCGACCCGCCCCAACCAGCTACGGCTGCTGTTCCTCGACCCGCACACCCGCGAGCTCTACCGGGACTGGGCAGAGGAAGCCGCTATGGCAGTCGCCTCGCTGCGCTTCCAGGCCACCGGTCAGCAGGACGAGCGGCGCTTGGCAGAACTGATCGGCGAACTCAGCCTGCGCAGCGCCGAGTTCGCCAGGCTCTGGACCAGACAGGACGTGCGGCTGTGCTCGAGCGGCACCCGCAGACTCCACCACCCGGTCGTCGGCGACCTCGAACTGCGCTTCGAGGCGCTGCACCTGCCTGACACCGCCGGCCAACGGCTGCTGACACACACCGCCGAACCCGGCAGCAGCTCGGCCGCCGCCCTGGCCCTGTTGGCCTGACCAGCACGAAGTCCCTCACACCTCGTTGCTGTTCGCTGCGGGGCAGGGTGCGTTACGCCCGCCTCGCCAGGTGTAGTCGAAGCGGCGCGCAAATTCGGTGTAGCCGGCTCGGGTGAACGCGGCGCGCATGGGATGGTTGCCCAGGTCTGTGTCGGCGCGGATCTGGGGAGCGCCGGAGCGGGCGAGCAGCCCAGTTGCATGGGCCAGCAATGCGTCGCTGTAGTGGTGACCTCGGTGGTCGGCTGCGACTCCCAGTTCGGCGATGATCGGACGGTCGCCGTTGACGAGGGCGGGAACGACGTAGCCGACCAGGGCGCCTTCACGATCGACCCCGATCGTGAACCAGTCGGGTCGACCGTCACTGTCGAACGCGGCCTGTAGTCGCAGCTCCGCCTCGGGGCGAACACCCGATCGTTCGCGTTCGGCGATCATGTTGTGATCGAGGGACTGATCGGCGACGGCTGCGAACAGCTCGATCAGGTCCGCTCTGCGCACTGTGGTCGCGGCTCGCATCGCCGGTTCGCGCGGCGCGACCGGTAGCGGCGAGGTCGGGGTCCACTCGACACGAACGCGCTTGACCTCGAGGGTGAATCCGGCCGACCGGAGCGCCTCGGCCAGCACCGGCCTGGTGTCCGTGAGGTCGGCGATCTGACCGTTGATCTGCACGCTGCACAGGGCGAACTCGGCGCCGATCGCCAGGCGGCTGTGCTCCAAGAGCTCTGCGACGGAAGCGGCGTCCGTCTCACCCAGTACGTCCACCATCTCCGGCGCAGCGTCTGGACCGGCCGACCACCACACCGCTGCCGCCACCAGCTTCTCGCCGTCGTGAGCCCGCCACAGCCAGTCCGGACGAGTCGTCCGCTCCCGAAGGCCATGCACGATCATCGCTGCCCAACGATCGGGCGCCGCGGCCAGTCCAGCCAGCAGCGCTACCTCGTCGGAGGACGGCGAGTTCATGGCCGAGAACGTCGTAGGCACTGACCGACCACCCCTTTCTCCAGACGATGAATCACGTCGAGTTTCGTTGATCGTTCGGTGCCGGCGCCGCGTCCTCGAGCCCTGAGGACATGCAGTTTCATCCGGGGCGAACTGCGCTGCGGCGTCGATGCTAGCGCGCGGGTGATCAAGGTTGTCGGTGGATTGCGTGCGTGGTCATCGGTAACGCGCAGGTGACTACGGCACGAATTTGTGCCTTCTTACCGTCTGGTTGGCGACCCTGCAGGATTGGTCGCAGATTCGCGTTGGGGAGAAGAACGTGTGGGTGAGTGAGGGCGCGCTGGCGGGGATGGCGCTGACCGCGTTCGGAATGGCGCTGACGCCGGGACCGAACATGATGTACCTGGTTTCGCGCAGTATCAGCCAGGGCAGGCGGGCCGGCGTGATCTCGCTGCTCGGGACCGGAGCGGGATTCCTCGTCTACATGACGATGGCCAACTTCGGGTTGGCGGCCGTGTTCGTCGTCGTGCCGTGGGTGTATGTCGGGTTCAAGGCCGCCGGAACCGCCTACCTCGGCTACCTGGCCTGGACAGCATTGCGGCCCGGCGGCGCCGGGGTGTTCGAGACCCGCGAACTGCGCTGCGACTCGAACTGGCGGCTGATCCGCATGGGCTTGCTGACCAACCTGCTCAACCCCAAAGCGGCCATCTTGTATCTCGCGCTGATACCGCAGTTCGTCAACCCACACGCCGGGCACGCCGCGCTGCAGGGCTTCGTGCTCGGCAGCGTCCAGATCTCGATCAGCCTGAGCGTCAACGCGCTGTTCATTCTCACCGCCGGCGCCATCGCGCGGCTCATGGCGTCCCGGCCCGGCTGGGCCAAATTGCAGCGGCGCATCACCGGCACCCTCCTGGCGACGGTCACCGCCCTGCTCCTGAAAGAAGTTCCGGCCCGAGCGCGGCTGTGAGACCGATCGCACGAACAGGCACGGGAGGCCGGCGGTATGCACCCTGAGATCCTTACGCAGCGCGACTATGTCGCTGTTCCGCTCGGCGACGCTCCGGTCCGTGAGGTCTTTCCCGGTATCCGGCTGCGTCCGCTGTGGAAGGGCCCGACCGGCGCGCACGCGAATGTGCTGGAGATGGACCCCGGAGCGTCATGGCCACGTCCTGACGTCCATGAACCCGGGCCGGAAGAGGTGTATGTACTGGCCGGGACGTTCAATGACGGCGCTCGTGACTATCCGGCCGGGACGTTTCTGCATGCACCGGCAGGGTCGTGGCACATCCCAGCGACGACGACCGGTTGCACGCTCTTCCTCTTCTACCCGGAAGGCTAGGCGGCAGGCCGCGCCTGGTAGGCGGCACCTACCGAGGCAACGAGCAGACTCTCCAACGTGTTCAGGGCCAGGTCGCCTTCAACACCGGGACGCCGCGACACAGCGATGTCGACTTCCGGCAGGTCCGGGAGCAACGTAGCGGCGGCATCGGCGCTGCACCCTGCAGGCACGCTTCCTGGCAGGAGGGCCGCCGCGCCGAGACCGGTCACGACGGCAGCCTGGACCGCGGCCATGCTGTTGCTCTGGAACGCGACGCGCCAGCGCCGGCCGGCGCGCTCGACTGCGTCCAGCACCGGACGCCGCCACCGGCAGGGTGGACTGAACATGACCAGTGGCAGCTCCGCGCCGGTCAGGTCGAGCCCAGGTGAGGACGCCCAGGCCAGCGGCGCTTGATGGCGCCAACGGATGCACGCCTCCGGCATCACCGTAGGGTCGCCGAACGCCAGGTCGAGCTGCCCGCGCACCGCGAGCCGCTTCAGCTCGGCCGCAGCGCCGGTCCGCACGCGCAGCTGCACCTGCGGGTGCAGCACCGCGAAATCGGCGAGCACCACCGGCAACGCCGTGACAACCAGGTCCTCCAGCAGGCCGATGGTGCGCCGCCCGGGTGCGGCGGCGGCCGGGCCAGCGGCGACACCGTGGCGTGCCTCCTGCTGCATCGCGAGGATGCGTTCGGCATATCCCAGCAGTCGTTCGCCGGCTGCGGTCGGTCGGACGCCCTGCTTGCCTCGCACGAGCAGCCGGTCGCCGATGGCCCGCTCGAGCCGCTGGAGCCGCTGGCTCACCGTTGGCTGGCTGACGGCGAGGATGGTCGCCGCCTGGCTGATGCTCCCGGCACGGACGCTGGCGACGAACGCGCGCAGGTCGGGGATGTTGAGGTCGCCGTCCACCCTGCGAGGCTAGTCCGGACGGGCGGCGCATGTATTGGCATTGTCGATATCTGTCATCCAAACATTGCGGTTCCGGAGCGGCGACATCTGCCCCTACGGTCGAGCGCATGCTCGAGTATCACCACGTCGATGTCTTCACCGGCCGGCCGTACGCCGGGAACTCCCTTGCGGTGTTCCTCGATCAGCAGAGCCTGACCGTGGCGCAGATGCTCGCCGTCACGCAGGAGTTGCGGCACTTCGAAAGCATCTTCCTCACCCGTGCCGCGGACGGTGTGGTGGATGCGCGCATCTTCGACCTGATCGAAGAACTCCCGTTCGCCGGGCATCCCACGATCGGGGCGGCAGCGGTCCTTCATCAGGTGGCCGATGCGAGTTCGGCGGGTCCGCGCGGGTGGCGGCTGCGGCTGGCAGCACGGACCGTCACCGTCACCACCTGCCGCGTGGACGAGCGGACGGTGAGCGCCGAGCTGGCCCAGGGCGCCCCGGAGGAGCTGCCCGAATCGCCGCGACCGGACGCGCGGGAACTGGCCGCGGCCGTCGGGCTCGAGAGCGCCGATCTGAGGCGGGACCTGCCGTGCGAAGTCGTCTCCACCGGGTTGAGGTACCTGATCGTTCCGGTCGTCGCCGGGGCGCTGGCGCGTGCGCACTACACCAGGGCGGACATGGACGCGTTCCTGGCCCGCCATGGCGCGCAGTTCTGCTACCTGCTCGACGTCGACGGCCTGGAGGGCCGGCACTGGAACAACGACGGGCTCATCGAAGACGTCGCGACCGGCAGCGCGGCCGGGTGTGTCGCGGCGTACCTGCTGCGCCATGGCCGCGCCGCGAGCGGGCAGCCGCTCCTGCTGCATCAAGGCCGGTACGTCGGGCGGCCGAGCCGGATGCGCATCGCCGCACACGGCAGCGCGGAGCACGTCCAGGACGTCACCGTGTCCGGCGAGGTCAGCTTCCTCGGCACCGGTCGCCTCGACGTCCTTCCCGCCACCGACACAGGCAGCCGGTCATGAGCCGGGCAGCTGTCACCTACGGTGCGGACGAGATCCGCCGGGCGGTCTGTCTCGAGGACCTGATCGAGCCGATGCGCGAGGCGTTCCGCATCGAGGCCGCCGGGGTGGGGGAGTCGACCATTTCGGTGCTCAGCCCCCGCGGCGAGGACGGGGACGTGCACGTCAAGACGGCCTGGGTTCCGGGGCACCCGTGGTTCGCCGTCAAGGTCGCTACCGGCTTCACCGTGGACGGCGGCAACGATCGGCGCGTCCAGCCAGGGGGCTACGTGGCGCTGCACGACGCCTACGACGGAACGCTGCACGCGCTGCTCGTGGACGAGCATCACTTGACCGATCTGCGTACCGCCGCCGCGTCGGCTGCAGCCACTGACGCACTGTCGCCGGCGTCGGCGAACACCCTCGCGGTTCTGGGTACCGGCACGCAGGCGCTGTGGCAGGTGCTGGCGACCGCACGTGTGCGACCGATCACCAGCGTCACGGTGTGGGGACGGCGCAGCGACGCGGCGCATCGTCTCGCCGCAACCATCACAGCGAAGAACCCACGTCTGCACACCGTCGTCGCCGAAACAACAAGGGACGCCGTCGACGCGGCCGACATCGTCCTGACCACGACGAGCAGCCACGCACCGGTGTTGCACGGCGAATGGCTCCGTCCCGGGCAGCACGTGACGGCCACCGGTGCCGATGACCCGAGCAAGACCGAGCTGGACGTTGACTGCTTCGCGCACGCCGACATCGTCGCCATCGACTCGCCCAAGCACACCCCGCAGATCGGCGGAGACCTACGCAGGGCCATCGCCGCCGGCGCCCTCGACGCACCTGCAGGACGGCTCGCGTCCCTCGGCGACATCATCGGCCGCGTGCACCCCGGCCGCAGCGATGCCGCCCAGGTCTCCATCGCCAAGCTCGTCGGCATCGCCGGTCAGGATCTGCTGGCAGCCGAGGTCGCGCTGCGCCGGCTGGCGGGCGAACCGCCGGAAGGTGTCCCAGACGCCGCGACCGGACCGGGACCCACGTGAGCGGCGAGCCGTGACGTCGTCCGTGATCGCGATCGTCGGTGGCCGCCTGCTACCGATGCACGGCGCACCCATCGAGGCGGGGACCGTTGTGGTCCGCGACGGCCGCATCGCCGCGGTCGGGCCGTCCGCGAACGTCCCGCTGCCTGCCGAGGCCGAGATCGTTCGTGCCGAGGGGTGCTGGGTGCTGCCCGGACTGATCGACGCGCACACCCACGCCGGCATCGAGGAGCAGTCCGTCGGCGAACCCGGTGACGACCTGAACGAGGCTTCCCGACCCGACGACGCCGAGCTACGCGTGATCGACGGCATCAACCCCGCCGACCAAGCCTTCGAGGATGCCTTGGCTGCCGGCGTGACCACGGTAGCTGTGCTGCCCGGTTCGGCCAGCCCGATCGGTGGCCAGACGGCGCTGGTCAAATGCCAGGGCCGGACCGTGGACGAGATGATCGTGCGAAGCCCGGCCGGCGTCAAGAGCGCGCTGGGGGAGAACCCGAAACGGGTCTGGGCAACCCGCCATGCCGGCGCCGCGACCCGGCCCGGAATCGCCGCACTCATCAGACGCGCCTTCACCGCCGCGCAGCAAGCTGCATCCGATCCCCCCCAGGAGAGCAGCGGGACGCCGGCCGCCGCCCTCTGGCGCGTGCTCGACGGTGAACTGCCATGGCACCAGCACGCGCACCGCGCGGACGACATCGCCACCGCGCTGCGGCTCGCGGACGAGTTCGGGTACCGCCTCGTCATCCATCACGGCACCGAGGCGCACCTTCTCGCCGACATCCTCGCAGCACGGGACATCCCGGTGGTCTGCGGGCCGCTGATCGGCACTCGCGGCAAGGTGGAACTGGCCGGGCGCACCTGGCGCACACCGGCCGTGCTGCACGCAGCCGGCGTGCGGGTCGCGATCACCACGGACCATCCCGGCGTACCCATCCAATTGTTGGTCCTGCAGGCAGCGCTCGCCGTCAAAGCCGGTATGGACAGGGCCGCTGCGCTGCGGGCCATCACGTCGGTTCCCGCCGAGATCTACGGTGTCGCCGATCGGATCGGCTCGCTGACCGTCGGCACGGATGCCGACGTCGTGCTCTGGTCCGGCGACCCGCTGGACGTGATGAGCCGGCCGCTGCTGGTCTACGTCGAGGGCCGTGTCGCGTATCGCGACGCCGACTGGTGAGAACTCAGTCCGCGAACTCGCGAGCCTCGGCGTCCTGCACGATCCAGTCCGGATCCGTCGGTGCCCGGATCTGGTCGGCAAATCGTGCGGCGCCCGGGAACCGGTGACCGGACAACTCCCGGGCGGCGGAGTCGATGTCGTACTCGGTGCGCTGCGGATGCAGTCCGTCTGCGTCCGCCAGCGTCCAGTAGGCCGCCGGACCGTCGTGCGTGTACGGCAGCCCGACGCTCCCACAGCCCTGGACGACGCGATCAGCCACACGCCGGCCGTACTGCAGGTGCGTATGGCCATGAACGATGGTCTGTTCCGGCACGCCTTCGCAGGCCGCCGCAACTCGAGTGTGCGGCGTCGCGGGCGTCAACAGCTCGACGTCTGAGCGCGGGCTTCCATGGCACAGGCGGATCGGACCGAGCGAAGGCACGGTCAGTGTCAATGCCGTGGGCTGCTCTCGCAGCCGGTCGACGTCATCGCCGTGCGCTCGCACGATCCACTCGTGAGTTTCACGCTCGATCGGCCGCTGACCGACGGCCATTTCGATCACCGCCCGTTCGCCGTTTCCGGCCAGCCGATAGACGGGTACCGGCAACTCGTCGAGCAGGACCATCACCCGGCGGGGTTCGGGACCCCAGGTGAGGCAACCGAGCGAGCACAGCGCCGTGACGCCGTGCTCGGCCAGCGTCGCGATCACCGCGCGCAACGCCCAGGCATTGCCGTGCACGTCCGAGATCAGCGCGACGCGCTCGTGCGATCCGACCGACACCGCCGGTAACGCGGTCATGGCCGCGGCTCGCAACCGACGGCGGACCCGTGCGCTGGTCCGATGCTCTCATGCACTGGGCGCCGCCTTGTCGAGCCGCTTCTCCAGCACCTGACCGGGCCAGTCCCGCACCGTGAACGTCTCAGTGCGCGTGAATCCGCAGCTTTCGTAGAAGCGCACCAGCGCCCCGCCGTTGCCGGCGAAGCAGTCCACTCGCAGCAGACCCAGGCGCCTCGCGGAGGCCTCCTGCTCGGCCACCTGCAACAGGAACCGACCCGCTCCACGGGCGAACGGTTCACGCGAGCCGATCAGCACCATCACATAGAGTTCCGGCTCACGCGCCACATGCACGTACCGATGCGCGTCCCCCAGAACGATCGCCGCGGCGGGCCTACCGTCCCTCTCGGCCACCCTCAGCCCACCACCGGCCGCCCACGTCCTGATCGAGCTCACGCGCTGCGGGATCTCGGAGAACGGGGTCGAGCCCCACTGCTCGGTCGCGCCGCGCTGCACCATCCAGCGGATCGCACCGTCGAACAGGTCGAGCAATACCTGGGTGTCCGCGGCGTCGCCACGGCGGACGGTGAAGTGTGTCTGCACGGATCTCCTTTCTGACTGTCACCGCGCGGCGGCCTGGTCAGCATGGGTCGTACGGCCGCGGCCGGGTCGCCCGGGGTGCTGGGCTCGCGAGTGGCGCGCCGCGATGAACAGCAGCGCCGCCGCTGTCGTAGCTGCTCCGATCCAGGCCGCGGTGCCGTACCCAGAAGCGCGGGGATAGACGCCGGTCGTGTAGCCGGCGAGGACCAGGCCGCCGATAGCACTGCCGATGGAGAAGCCGACCGCGCGCACGACTTGATTGACGCTCATGGCGCTGGCGGTCTCGTTCTTCGGCGTCACGGCCAAGATGACGGCGGGCATGGCCGCCGAGAAGGCTCCTACGCCGAGGCCCAGCAGGCTCATCGCGAGAATCGGTTCGGCGAGGTGTCCGCGGACAAGAGCGAAAAGCACGGTCGCCGCCAGCACCAGCACGACGCTGCAGGAGAGCAGGGCGCGGGCACTGTAGCGCGCTCGCAGCGGGGCTGAGGTCTTCCCTGCGATGAACCCCAGAGCGGAGAACGGCACGAGGACGAGCCCGGCCTGGAAGGTGTCGAGTCCGAAGCCGTAACCCGCGCCGATCGGTGTCTGGACGTAGCGGGTGATCAGGCTCAGCAGCAGGTACATGCCGATACCGGCGGTCAGCATCGCGAGGTTGGCGGCGGCGACGGCAGGATCCCGCAGCAGCCGGATGTCCACGAGCGGATGCTCCACCCGCAGCTCGACCACGATCCACGCCCCCAGCAGCAGCAGCGAGCCGGCGAGGATCACGCCTGCGAGAGCAGGATGTTGACGCCAGAGATCGGTCTGGCTGATGACGATCAACAATGCCAGCAGCCCGCTGCTGAGCAGCGCGGCGCCGGGCAGGTCGACGCCCGCGGGCGCGCGAGACGGCGCGGGCGGCAGCACCATCAGGGCAATGACGAGGACGACGGCCGTGACGAGCAACCCGAGGGCGTAGGCGGCGCGGATACCGGCCACGTCGGTGAGCAGCCCGGACAGCGGGTAGCCGATCCCGATGCCCGCGGTGGAGGCAACCGCGAGCAACGCGATCGTGCTCGCCGAGCGCGCCTCGCAAAGGTGGTCGCGCGCAGTCGCCATCATCAGGGCGGTCAACCCCAAGCCGACGCCCTGCCCGGCGCGGCCGAGCAGCAGCAGCGCGAACGGCAGCGGGACAACAGTCAGCGCGCTGCCGGCGACGACCACGCTCAGCGTGGTCAGGATGACGGCACGGCGCCGCGGCCCGGAGCCCAGGCGTCCGAGCAGCGGCGTGGCGACCGCGCCTGAAAGCAACGCGATCGTCAGCGTCCATTGCGCGGCTGCCAGCGACACGTGGTAGTACTGCGCGACAGCGGTGATCAACGGTGCACCGAGGGTGCCCACCACGGCGACCACCAGGCCGATGGACACCACGGTCACGACGAGAAACCTGGCCTCCGTGCGTTCCTGGACGGCGCTCAACGGTTCGTCTCGCGCGTGACGTGCTCGAACAGTCCCGGCTTGATGCGGGTCCGGGCCTGCCGTGCCCACCGTTCGTCCACGTCGGCCAAGCCGAGGGCAGCGCTGGTGTTCAGCAGCATGCCGAACGCCAGGAACGTCTTGATCGTCACCGGATCGAGCCCGGCTGTGTCCGACACGGCCTGCCAGAGTCTGCCGAAACTGGCACGCACTGCGTCACGGATTTCGGGTTCGCCGGCCGCCGCAGCCGCCATCCCTTGAAGCTGCAGCAGCAGCGTGGTGCGGTCCGCGAGCATCGCGTTGTACTCACGGCCCATCGCCGCCAGAGCATCGACACCGGTCGCGTCTGCCGCTGCCGCCCGCAACGCCAGCGTCAGCCGCTCGAATGCCGCATCGACACAGGCCAGGAACAGCTCCCGTTTGGTGCTGAACAACCGGAACACGTACGTCTGGGTGATTCCGGCGCGGTGAGCGATCGTCTCGGTGGATGCCCCGTGCAAGCCGCGCGTGGCGAACTCGAGCTCGGCCACGCGCAGTACCTGTTCACGGCGCTGCTGCGCGGTCATCCGGGTAAGTGGCATGCGTAGGAAATTAGTAGGTAGTAACTACTCATCACCACGGTTGTGTCTGCTTTCTCATATCGACAGCGACTGCCGCATCCGGATCGGGGACATCGTGACCGGTACGAACGCGACGGCAAGGATGGCTGCGCCCACCCACAAGGCGGCGCGCGCACCGGCAAGCTCACCGATCACCCCGGAGGCAGCGGATCCGATGGCCAGTGCCCCGGTGAGTACGAAGCGGAACGTCGCGGTCATCCGACCCAACAGCCGCGCCGGCGTGGCCTGCTGGCGCAGGCTAACTCCGAGCACGTTGTCCACTCCGATCTTGAACATCGCGAGCAGCCACCCGCCGGCCGCCAGCCACAGCCACGGTCCGCGCTCGAGATGCGCGACGCCCAGCGCGCACGGCGCCAAGCACGGACCGAGTCGCGTCAGTACCCGGCCGAGGCCGAGCGCGTCGGCGAGCCGCCGGGCGCAGCGCGCCCCCAACAGGACACCTGCCGCGCCGGCCGCCCAGAACGCACCCAGCACCCCGCCGGGCAACGCGAGCTCACGCATGAACACCACCGGCAGCATCGTGTTGACGATCTGCATACCGAAATTGCTGATCGCCGCGGTCAACGCCAGCGCGCGCAGTTCCGCATCACCGAAGACGTGCCGCAAGCCCGCCGCGATCTGCGGCCACATCCGCACGCGGGCAGGGGCGTGGCCCGCCGCACCACGGCTGAGCGCGCGAAGCCGCAGCGCGGACCCCATGTAGTTCGCCGCAGCGACACCAAGAGCGACAGGCGCGCCGAGCAACTGGACGAAAGCGCCGCCAGCCCCTCTGCCGGCGACGTTGCACGCAGCGATCAGACCGGCCACTGCGCCGTTGGCCCGCAGCAGCGCGCCGTGCGCCACGAACCGCGGAATCGCGCTCTGCGAGCCGACGTCGAAGAACACCGTGGCGCACCCGGCCAGCAAGACAACGGCATACAGCTGCCAGAACGTGAGCACACCGAACAGCTGCGCGACCGGCACCGAGGCGAACAGCACGGCTCGTGCGAAGTCGGCAGCTGCCAGCACGCTCCCGGCCTGCAGACGGTCCACCCAGGACCCGGCCGGCAAGCCGATCAGTAGGAATGCCGCGGTGCTCAACGTTGCGAGCGCACCAACCTGCCCGGCACCGGCATGCAGGGCGATCACCGCGAACAACGGAACCGCGACGTACCCGATGCTCGTCGCCACCTGGCTGGCGACCGAAGCCGCGAACAGCGTGCGAAAGTCCGGCACCTGCCACGGTGACTCCTCGATGGCGCTGGTCGAGCTCTCGGCATCGGACCGAGCCGGTGCGCGTTCGCTGGGCGACCCAGTCAAGGCACCGCTCGCGCGGAACACGAGTCGCACCCCTGCACGCCGCCCGAAGGCGCCGCTGGCCCGTGCACCGGCGGTGTGGCAGTCGGCAGCGCGCGCGATCGGCGACGGCTGATGGCCACACCGGCAACGCAGAGCGCCCCACCTGCCAGCCCCAGTGCCGTCGGCACCTCATCCAGCGCGGCCCACGACATCAGAACCGCGATCGCCGGCAGGCACAAGGTGGTCGCTGCCAACCGTCCAGCGTCGGACCGGGCAAGCGCGTACGCCCACGTCGTGAACGCAATCGCGGACGGGCCGACTCCGAGATACACCAGGCCGAGAACCGCACTCGCCGGCGCGCCGGACAGTTCACCGACCGCCTGCCCGGCGAACGGCATCGACGCGGCCAATCCGGCCACACATGCCACCCACGTCGCCGTCACCGCGTCGACGGTCCGCAGAGCGACCTTCTGCAGCAAGACGGCAGCGGCGTACAACACCGCCGCCAGCAACGCCAGCAGCACTCCGAGCGAGTCCACGCCAGCATGAGAATCGCTACCGGCCGCGATGAGCACCACGCCACCGAACGCGACCAGCATGCCCGCAACCACCGGCCGAGGGAACCCATCGCCGAACGCCACGCCCGCGACCACCGCAACCAGGATCGGCGCAATGTTCACCAGCATTGCCGCGGTCCCGGCGTCCAGATGCTGCTCGGCCCAGTTGAGAGTGAACCCGTAGCCCGCGAACCAGAGCACGCCGTAACCGAGGACTAGCCGCAACGCCCGCCCCCGCGGCAACGGCCGCCGATATCGCAGCGCAACCAACCCCAGGACGATCGCGCCGACCAACAACCGGACGAACACCATCGCGCCGGGCGCGAGCACCGCACCGACCGATCGGATCTCGACGAACGCGCTC
This sequence comes from Jatrophihabitans cynanchi, assembly GCF_027247405.1. Taxonomy (NCBI): domain Bacteria; kingdom Bacillati; phylum Actinomycetota; class Actinomycetes; order Jatrophihabitantales; family Jatrophihabitantaceae; genus Jatrophihabitans; species Jatrophihabitans cynanchi. The sequence continues at coordinate 3,500,981 of NZ_CP097463.1, forward strand.
GCCCACAACAGCAAGGTCGTCACGACAGCGACTGCCGCGGTCCGGTTGCTCGACACAGCCTGACACTGACATCGGCAATGCATAAGCACAATCGACAAATACTGCCGCAATCATTAGCCGCGCTGTAATGTCTGTGCCGTGGATGTGCACCGGCTCCGCGTGCTTCGCGCCGTCATCGCGGCCGGCTCCATCCACGGCGCCGCTGCCAGCCTCGGCTACACACCCTCGGCCATCAGTCAACACATCGCGATCCTGCAGAAGGAGACCGGGCTGACCCTTCTCCGGCGCTCCGGCCGTGGCATCGAACCGACGATGGCGGCCCGCGCGATCGCAGCCGAGTCCGCCCGGATCTTCGAAGATCTTTCCGGCCTCGACTCCCTGGTCACCGACTTGAGGGCAGGTCGCGAGGGCACCCTGTCGGTCGACTACTTCGCCTCGGCCGGCGCCACCTGGATGCCGCCCGCCGTCGCTATGCTCGCTCGCGAATTTCCCGGTTTGCGCCTCGATCTGCGCCTCATCGATCTGCGCGAGCCCGACGCACGACCGCCTGATGTCGAGATCGCTGTTGACGGCACCGAACCTGCGAACCGTCCTGGGTACCACGTGCGCCCGCTGCTCACCGAGCCGTACCTTGCGGTTGTCCCGATCACGTCCAGATTGGCCGCCTGCAGCCACATCGACCTGATCGAGTTGCGCGAGCAGAGCTGGGTCGACAACGACTCCGGGCACGGCGTCTGCCGGCAGATCGTGCTCGACGCCTGCACTGCGGCCGGTTTTTCTCCCGCGTTCCACATTGAGACCCAGGACTATCCCACCGCGATCAGGTTCGTCGCGGAGGGCATCGGCATCACCGTCGTCCCGCGCATGGCGGTGGATTCGCTACCCGCCTCGACGGTGGCAGTCCCGATCACCAACCCCACACCGCACCGCAGCATCTCCGCCCGAGTGCGTGACGGTGCCGCCGACCATCCCGCCGTCGTGAGATTGCTGGCACTCCTGACCGAGCACAGCGCGGGCCACACCCCGTCAGATCGCGGGCGTGGGCGGAAAAGGTCTGTCCGCGGCTAGCAGCTTCTCGAGGCCGCCGAGCGAGTGGGCCGAGCTAAGGTCTTGGCTGCGGCGGGTAGCCCGAGACCGGGCCCACCTCGGCACGTTGTGGCAGCCGCTGATGGGTGCTGACCGCGAGGCGGTTCCACACATTGATGGTGGCGATCGCCATGAGCAGGTGGACGACGCCGGCCTGATCGAAGTGCTCGGCGACATCGTCCCAGGTGGTGGCGGGAACGCCGGCGTCCCCGATTCGGGTCACTGCCTCGGTGAGTTCCAGTGTGGCGCGTTCCTGATCGGTGAACACCTCGGGGGCCTCCCGCCAGGCGGCGAGCACGTCGAGACGCCGCTGGTCCTCGCCCGCCGCGCGCGCATCGCGCAGGTGCATGTCCAGACAGAACGCGCAGCCGTTGAGCTGTGACGCGCGGATCTTGACGAGCTCGTAGAGCCGCGGATCCAGGCCGCTCTCGCGTACGTAGCGCTCCAGCGCGAAGACCGCCTGATGCGCCTTTGGGTCGACGCTGTGGATGTCCAGCCGCTGGGTCATCGCATCACGCACGGTTGTGTCCTCTCGGGTCGTCCTCTTTCGCGGATCGCTGCCGTTCTCGCCACTGCCGTCCGATAACGCGGCTACGACGATGGGGCGTCGGCTGGCCCGGGCGTAGCGCAACGTCTCCCAGGTACCTGAGCTGTCATGTGTCGGTGTGAGCGGGAATCCGACGACGACGTCTGCCCGGTCGACCAGCCAACGATTGCGCGCGGTGTAAGCGGCCGGGCCCAGCCCTTCCGGATGATTGAGTTCGACGAGATCGTCGAGACGACCGGCCTGCTCCGCCGCTTTGATCGCTGCTGCGGCAGCAGCGGGCTGGGCCGCCACGGTGACCGGTACGGCCACGACGATCCGGCCGCGGTCAGATCGGTCGGCGAGCCACGCGAGCGCGAGGGTGTCAATGCCGGCCGCGCCGCCGAGCAGCCAGGTCGTTTCTTGCGCGCAGAACGGCCCGAGGTGGTCGGCCAGCGAAGCTTGAACAGTATTCGGTGCGGCGTCAGGCACGGCGCGGGTTCCGGTCACGGCGATGGAAAGCGGCGACATCGTTTCAGACCGCCATCGAAAGAGCGGCACGTGCGGTCGTGCGCCACCCGCCCCGTTCCGTCACGACACTTCTGCCCACCGGATCCGGCTGCGACGTCACGCGGTCGGCCGTCATGCGAACACTCTCTCCTCAGGTTGGGAACCGTGTGCGTGCACCGGCCAGGCGCCCGGCGGCTCACGAAGGCAGATCGGGCGCAAGGTCACGGTAGAGAGTGCCGGCCGCGTGCAACGAGTCGAGGTACTCGCGCACCTCGACGATGAGTTCGTCGCGGATGATGAAGACACCGCAGTACTCGTTGTCGTAGTGGCGCCCGGTCGCGGCGGCGACGCCTTGCACCCGCCACTCGAGAACGGCGCGCTCACCCTCAGCGGTGATCGCGCCGAAGGTGAACTTCTGGCTGCCCGGGCGGAACAACTCGCCGGCGCTCAGCAGGAACGCCATGATCTGCTCGCGACCTCGTCGCACTCCGGACAGCGGCAGGTCGCCGTGTAGTGACCAGGTTGCGTCGGTGGCAAAACTTGCCGAGATGGCGTCGATGTCTCCGGCAACGAGAGCATCGAGGTACCGCTGCAGCACGCTGCGGCTGTTCTCGGTGGTGGTTCGGTTCACGTCGTGACCTCCAGGACGGCGTTGCCGCGGATTTGTCGGGCGAGCAGGGCAGCCAGCGCGTGCTGGGTCCTGCTCCAAGGGGCGCGTAGGCCGATCTCGGGGTGAAGGCGCCCGTCGAGGACCATGCGGACCAGAGTGGCCAGGTCCTCGGCGTCGCTTCCCTCGTTGTCGGAGTACAGGAACTTGCGCACGGTGGCGCTCCGCCCGCCGGTCCAGTCGAAGAAGTCGAACACCGGTGCGCGACGGCTGGCCTGTCCCATCCAGACGAACAGGCCCCGTGGCTGCAGGCGCTGCCAGGCGGCTTGAAATACCTCGCCACCTACCGACTCGATGACGACGTCGAACGGGCCGGGTGCCTGGTCCAGGTGCGTGACGATTCGCTCTGCCCCGAGCGCGTGCAGCCGCTCGCCGCGCTGAGCACAGGACGTGAGCGCAGTGACCCGAGCACCGGCGGCCGCGGCCAGTTCGACGAAATAGTGCCCGACACCTCCGGACGCCCCCGTCAGTAGAATCTTGCGGCCGGGCAGCGAGCCGATCAGGCGCACCAGACGGAGCGCGGTCAGGCCCGCTAGTGGCAACGCCGCCGCGGTACACAGGTCCACCTCGTCCGAAAGGACGGCGAGCTGACCGACCGGGACGACGACGCGTTCGGCCCAGCCCGACTGCTCGGGGTGCGCGACCACGCGGTCGCCGGCACGTACCGGCCCGTGACCGGTCAGGACGGTGCCGGCGACGTCCTTTCCTGGCCGCCAGCCCGGGGCGGGCTGATGGAGCAGGAACGTCTCGCCGCGATTGATCGAGAAGGCGCCGACTTGCACGAGCACCTCGCCGGCGCCGGGCACCGGTTCGGGTACGTCGGCGACGGTGACCGAGCCGGTGCCGTCGGGAACCATTGCGCGCATTCGACTCCTCCTTTGCTGCGCTCTCGACGAAACCACGCTTGGCCGCTGCCGGGAAGTAGGCACTAGTTTGTGCGGTAGGCACCCGAAAGTGAGTGAAAGGTGTAGGCATGGACCGCAGTCATACGGTCTCGCGCGACGGACGCTTCGATGTGCTCGCCGAGGCCTGTCCGACACGCCAAGTCGTCAATCGGATCGGCGACCGGTGGAGCCTGCTCGTGCTCTACGCGCTGGAACACGGAACCCTGCGTTTTCAGCAGCTGCGTAGATCGGTGGACGGGGTGAGCCAGAAGATGCTCACCCAGACGCTGCGCAACCTGGAGCGCGACGGCCTGGTGCGACGCGAAGTGTTCGCCAGCGTGCCACCGCGCGTCGAGTACAGCCTGACCGAGCTCGGCAAGGGCCTGGCGCGCCGGGTCCGCGGCATCCGCGAGTGGGCATACGAGCACATGGACGAAATTGAAGGCGCGCGGGTCAGTTACGACGCGCGAGCGTAGGGCTCAGGATTCGACGCCGTGCTCGGAGCCGTAGCACCGGGGATCCTCACCCGTTCGCAACGGCATCTTGGTAGGCGCGAAGAGCCTCGGGGCTGTCGATACTGCCGTGGTGGTGGAGCTGCACCCAGCGTCCGATGGCCTCGCTGTAGGCGAAGAACCGGCTGGTCCGGATCAAGAGCGGTTCCGGCGCTCGACCGGCGACGGTATAGCTGCCGGTCTCGCGGCCGGCGAAGACGGCACTGGTGGGCTGTAGGTAGACGACGGCGTCACCGAAGGTGACCTGCACGCGCGTTCCGCTGTCAAAGATCCGCTGATAGAGGGCGACCGCTTGCGTGCCGCCGCGCAGGATGCCGCCGACCGGGTTGTTGAGCTGAGCCAGCTCGTGAGGTGACCAGACCGCAGCCATGGCGTCGATGTCGCGATGGTTCAGCGCGTAGTAGAACGTCTCCAACGCCGCGACTGCCCCGGCGGGCGAGGGGTCCGCCGCGGCGGCGAGCCGGTTGCGCGACTGCGGGCCGAAGCCATAGTCGGTGACCGTGATCATGGTGTGCTCCTTGGCAGATCTGTTCACTGGCTGCGCGGTCGTGGCGCGTGCGACGTCACAGCGCGCGGCAGGAGTGCTTGCAGGCCGCGAGTCGTATCGGTCATCGCCCGCGGGTCGCCAGTCAACGCCGCCAGGACGAATCCGCCCTGTACACCGGCAACGATGACGGTCGCCACGGCCGTGGTGTCTGTGCTGTCCACCAGTTCGCCTGCCGTCACAGCCTGATCGAGTAGTTGCGCCAGGGTGCGCTGCAACCCGGTGAAGTACGCGGCGATCGGTGCCGCGACGCCATCGTCGCGGCCGGGGTCGAATGCTAGCCGGCCCAATCGACAGCCGCGCAGCGCATCCCGATCCGCATCCAGATAGGCGCACACCTTGGCAAGTGGGCTCGCTTCGGCGCCGCCGAGCATCCGATCGGTCTCGGCTTGCAGGTCGGCGGCCAGTGACGCGGCAGCTGCGGCAGCCAACGCGGGCTTGCCGCTGAAGTGGTGGTACATGCTTCCTTGCCCGACCCCGCTCGCATTCAGGATCGCACCAGGCGAGGTGGCGTTGACGCCGCGCTCCCAGATCAGCCGCTTGGTCGCCTCGATCAACAGGTCGCGCGCGGGCATCGCATCGGAGCCGGTCACGGCGTGCTCAGCTCTCGCTCGGCACCCTGCCCGCAAGCGTGGGACAGCCGAGGCCTCGCACTGGGCGGCACTGCGAATGGCATGGCATACATACTAGTACGGATGTTGTCCTGACGCCAGGCGCATGCGTCGCGTGATTCCTTCCAATCGGGAGCCATCCCGGGTGACCGAATGAGGGGCGGATAACCATCAGTGACTCTCCGGTTGTCCGCGAGATGGTCATAGCAGGTGCGGGTGGAAGCCAGGGTGCGTCGGAGCCGGCAACCGCGCCAGTGTTGCGAGCGCTGGTACGCCGCCGGCGGCACTGCAGTCCATTGCCACCTGACCCATCGCCGTCGGTTCGGCCGGCGCCGAACTGCCATGACCTTACGGTCGGGCGATGCATCCACTGTCCGTGCCCGCGGGTTCGACCGTTGCCAGCGAGCACATCCCGATCGAGCCCAGCATTCTGTACGTGGGCACGCCGGTTGCGCTGCTGTCGACGGAGAACGTCGACGGCTCGTTCAACCTTGCCCCCATGTCCTCTGTGTGGGCGCTCGGCGACACAGTCGTTCTCGGTCTGAGCAAGGCCGGCCAGACCGGACTGAATCTCGCCGAGCGACCCGATGTCGTCGTCAACTTTCCGGATCCCGTGCAATGGGAGGCGGTGGAGCGTTTGGCTCCGCTGACGGGACGAGATCCGGTGCCGGAGTCGAAGCGCGATCGTTGCCGTTTCGAACCAGACAAGTTCGCTGCCGCCGGTCTGACCCCGCAGGCCTCGGAATTGGTCCGGCCGCCACGCGTCCTCGAATGCCCTCTGCAGTTCGAGGCACGGTCGACGGTCGTCCGCTCCGATGCGGCGGATGAGTTCCTGATCATCGAGGCCGCGGTGTTGCGCGTCCACGCCCGACGCGAGCTGGTTGTGCCCGGCACCGACCATGTCGATCCCGACTGCTGGAGCCCGTTGATCTACAACTTCCGGCACTACCACGGCCTGGCGCCGCGTGTTGGATTCAGTTTCCGGTCAGAAACTGCCCGCCGGTAGGCCCCCGCTATGAATCTGGCCGGGAACCCAACGGATCGCGGCCAGAAAGTTGTCGGGGATTTGATCAGGTCATCATTCACTCATCGGTTACGAGCCGTCAGGACGTGACACGAGGGTCGAGGCCAGCCGAGGGAGCTTGACGGCCCGGTCTCGTGCTGACCGCGGGGAGGCGCCACCATGGCGGCCGACGGTGGTGCGGCCCACTGGTCGGGCCGCACCACCGGGTTCGGGTCAGCCGCGGTTCACGACCACCTTGCGCATGCTGTAGTCGAACGCGAAGCCTTGCGACAGGTCGTCCTCGCCGACCGCCGTGCTGTCGAACACGCAGAACTGCACGAACGCCTGGCCGCTGCCCAGTGCCGGGGCATCTGCGGCGTTCCAGAACCACGGGTCCGGCTTCACCACGAACGACGCGTTGTGACTGACGCCGTCGCAGTTCAGGCTCAGGCCGGGACCGTCCGCGTTCCAGTTCGTGCTGTAGAAGGTGCGCGCGTACTGGCTGCTGGTGTGGTCGGTCGCATTGACCTCCGGCCCCTGCTTGACGCCGATGTACAGGTGGGTGCCCTCGTTGCCGCCGTAGCAGCGGTACTTGGCGTGGACGACCGCGGTGCCGCTGTCGGCGTTCGCGTGCACGACGGGCGCTACCCACTCGACGACGGGCGGCGCATAGGCGGCCGCGGGCTTGGCCACGGCCGGCGCGGTCGCCGCGGCGACCGCCCCCGCGGCGAACAGTGTTACGGCGGCTGCCTTGGCGATGCGCATCCTCAATTCCCCTTCCCCGGCGGGGCCCTCCCGGCCGGAAGCGGCCAGCCTGCCAAATCAGCTGTGCGTGAGCCAGTACTCAGCTGTGTAGTGGCACAAGATGACCGGACGTTCGGCACGCACGCGGAGAAACCGGCCCGCCTCGCGACGACGTGACGGCATGACAGCACCAGTTTGCTGATCAGGGTTGACGCGAGGACCGCGGACGCGGGATCCGGTCGCGGCACGCGCAAGCAGCTGCGCGTGCCGCCGGAACGCGTGGCTGCCGGCTCCGGTGCGAGTTACGGCCCGACGTGGACTCGCATGACGCCACCGTTGACGCCCGGGGCGGCGGAGCCGACGGTGACGTACATGGCACCGTCCGGTCCCTGCGCGATGCCGCCGGGAACCGGCAACTGTCCGAATCCGAAGTGATCCTGAGTGCCGGGGTGCGCGAACGGTATCCGCACGACGTCGCCCGGCGGGGTGGCGTCCACTCCACCGGCGAACATCTCGGTCGCCCAGAAGTTGCCCTGGCGGTCGAACGTGCAGGCGGTGATCGTGGTCAGGCCGCTGGCCCAGACCGTCGGAGCGGTCGGATAGTCGGCGTTCGGGTCCACGCGCCACACGTTCGACAGGCCGCCTGTTCCCGGCGGGACGAACAGGTTCGACACGAAGTCGAGCGCGCCCACGTAGAGGTAGCCGTCCGGCCCCTGCGCGATACAGGTCGGCGTGGAATCACGGAACGCGCCGAAGTCCTCGTTCGGAATGTAGGACACCACCCGCGCGGTGCCGTCGGGCATGATCTCGCTGATCGTGTTCGCCCCGGCGTCCGCGACGAAGGTGCGGATCCCCTCTGTCCGCGCGTCCTTGGTGACCAGCACGCCGTACGGGTTCGAGTCCGGGAAATCGTCCGGGAACAGGCTCTGGTGCTCGCCCGTCCACTGGTACATCTGTGAGCCGACGTCGGACTTGGACATCGCCGCGCCGGTGGCGCCGTCGAGGCGGTACAGGTGGCCGGCCTGCGGGTCGTTCACCGCATTGCCGGTCGCGGCCAGAACGCCGGGGGTGGACTCACCGGTGATCATCAGCACCTGACAGCCGTTGCGGACTCCGTGGCTGTTCTTCATGCAGCCGTTGCCGATCGCGCTCAGCCCTGCCGGGCCGAGCACGTCCGGTGGCGCGGTCGGATCCTCCGAGACGTACAGCGAGTTGAAGCCGGTGCTCCACGTCGGTGTGGTCCGCCCCCAGGCGAACTTGTCCACCTTGCCGGTGTGCGTGAGCCCTGCGGGTCCGGCGCCCGCAACGCCGGACTCGGCGACGTACATGCTGCCCTTGCCGTCGAACGCGATCCCGCGCGGTGCCGCGAGCCCGCCCAGGACCGGCGTGATCGACGCGCTGGAACCTGCTGCTGCCGCCGGCGTGGCGGCGACCAGCCCGGCCAGCAGCGCCGTGATCGAGAGTGCTGACGCGACGGCACGGTTGCGGTGAGTATTCATGGCCATCCCCCGGATGTGTGACCTCGGACGTGCTTGGCGATGTGCCTACGCCCGACGGCGCTTCGTGACAAGGGAACGGCTGCCGCCCCGGCGCGCGATGGCCGGTTCGAGCTCGAGTCGCCGCGCGGAGCCGACCATCGCGGCACGTCGGGATCCGGGGTGTCCGACGCGGCTACCGGACTCGGTGGCGACAGTCCGTCGAACGTCCGCTACCCTTCGGCTTAGGTTAGGCAACCCTAAGCATTGGAGCGAGGATGTTCGCGAACTACCTCATCGGCCTGCGCGAGGGGCTCGAGGCCGCTCTGGTCGTCAGCATCCTCATCGCCTACCTGGTGAAGACCGGCAACAAGCACCGCCAGCGCCCGCTGTGGGCGGGAGTCGTCATCGCCGTCCTGGTGAGCGCCGGATTCGGCGCGCTGCTCACCTACACCAGCAGCAACCTCAGCTTCGAGGCGCAGGAAGCCTTCGGCGGGTCGCTGTCCATCGTCGCGGTCGGCTTCGTCACCTGGATGGTGTTCTGGATGCGTCGCACGGCGCGCACGTTGTCGAGCGAGTTGCGCGGCCGGCTCGACGCGGCACTCGCGATGGGCAGTCTCGCGCTGTTGTTCACCGCCCTGCTCGCGGTCGGGCGCGAGGGGCTGGAGACCTCGCTGTTCGTCTGGTCGGCCGTGCAGGCAACGGGTGACTCGACCTCGCCGCTGGTCGGCGCGATTCTCGGCCTGCTCAGTTCGGTCGTGCTCGGCTACCTGTTCTACCGCGGCGCGGTACGCATCGATCTGGGCAAGTTCTTCACCTGGACGGGCGCGGGCCTGATCCTGGTGGCCGCCGGCGTTCTCGCGTACGGCGTGCACGACCTGCAGGAGGCCGGCTGGCTTCCCGGCCTGAACTCACTCGCATTCGACGTCAGCGGCACCGTCGCGCCCGACTCGTGGTACGGCACGATCCTCAAGGGGACGGTCAACTTCACCCCCGCGACCACCTGGTTGCAGGCGATCCTCTGGCTGGCCTACCTCGCCCCGGTGACGGTGCTGTTCTTCCGTCCCGCGAAGGCGGTGGCCACGAGTTCACCCCCGCAGCCGGCGGCCGCCAATGCCGCCGCCGGCTGACCCGCCCGCCGATCACTGTTCCTGCCCCGGAGGTTGTCCGTGTCCCGTTCCGCTGCCCTCACCGGCCTGTCTGCTGTCACCTTTTCCGTGCTGCTCGGTGCATGTGGCTCCGACTCATCGAGCGAGAGCTCGGCTGTCGCGGTCAAGGCGACGAACGACAAGTGCGAGGTCGAACAGACCCGCTTCGATACGGGGAAGATCACGTTCAAGGTCAAGAACGCCGGCTCCAAGGTGACCGAGGTCTACGTCTACGGCGCGAACGGAGACGAGTTCGACAAAGTCATCAGCGAGGTCGAGAACATCGGCCCGGGGACCTCGCGCGACCTGACCGTGACACTCGCTCCCGGCAACTACGAACTCGCCTGCAAGCCCGGACAGACAGGACCCGGCATCCGCCGGGCGATAACCGTCGGTGGTGACGCCGCCGGAGCGCCCGGAGCGAGCAGGTCGGACGACGCGATGTACGACCGCGAGATCGAACTCAAGACCGACGGCTCATCCGTCACCGGACTCAGCGGGGGCGCGAAGCAGGGCGAGAAGATCGAGTTCAAGCTCGAGAACGAGACGGACGGGCCGCGCACGCTCGAGATCAAGAGACCCTCTGGCGGCGTCGCGGGCGAGGTCGACGTCCAGCAGCGCAGCGAAGGCGAATTGATCATCAAACTCGACCAGCCGGGCACCTGGAAGATCATCGTCGAAGGCGGATCCGGCGACCTCACCGTCGACCTCGTCGTCTCGTAGCCTGGCGTGAACGGCGCCCGCTTCGGGCGGGCCGTGGACGGCGGGAACTGCGAAGCCCGCGCCCACTGCCAGCTGCGTGAAGCCGAGCCCGTCGTCGATCACTCCAGGCGCAGGATCTCGGCGGGGTTGGCCCGTTCGGCCAGCAGGTGCGTCGCGTAGGAGCCGATGACGATCACCGCGACGGTCACCGCGGCGGTCGCCAGCAGGGTCGGCACCGGGAGTACGAACGCGGTTGGCGGTGGTAGCGCGGGGTACAGGTCCAGGCCCTTGTAGATGAACGCATATGCGCCGGCGCCGGCTCCGGAGCCGGCCAGCCAGCCGAGGCCGACCGCGATGGTCAGTTCGACCAGTAGTGACCAGACGTGGGTGACCTGCCGTAGCCCCATCCGCCTGGAAAGCACATAGGACACGGTGCGGCGGCGAGTGCGCGCAGCCAGGGAGAAGACCAGTCCGGCGATGGCGACGGCACCGATCAAGATGGCGAGCGCGCGCAGGTAGCCGAAGATCCAGGTGACGGGCAGCAGGCCGGTGGTGCCGACGACAACATCGGAGGTGACTTGGGTGAGCACGCTGTAGGGCTTGGTGTTGAATGCCGCGACGGCGGCGGAGAGTCGGGCCTGTGACGTCCATACCTGGTTGAGCAGCTCCTCCTCGGTGTGCACGTGGACCAGGGTGGAGCGCTCGACAACGAGCATCGGACGGGCGCCGTTGCGCAGCCCGGGGAACACGGCGCTGGTGGCGACCACGTCCAGGGCCAGGCGTGTCTGCCCGATCGTGACGCTGCTGGCGTCGGTGTGCTTCGGGGCGTTGACCAGGATCGCCGGCGCCGGCTGACCAGAAGGAACGTCGTGCAGCGCGGACAGATCGCGACGCTGGCTGCCGCTGAGGAACGCGAACTGCGCGAAGCTGCCCGGGTCGACGCCGAGCACGTAGGCAGGCAGCCCGCCGGGCAGTTTCGGTCCGGTCTGGTAGATCGAAACGACGGTGCCGCTGCCGTGCGTGTCCGGGTTCGTGTCGCGGACGCCGTAGACGAACAGCACGTGCGGAGCGCCGAGGTTGGTCTGGTACTTGTTCGTGACCGCGGCGTTGACGCTCTGCGTGACGGTGCTGCCGTAGGTGAGCAGGCAGCACGGCAGAGCGGTGCCCACGACCAGCCCGGTGACGATCACACCGGAGCCGGCGAGGCGGCGCAGCGCGAGGTAGCCGCCGGGCCCGAGCCGGCGCGCGGCCCGACCAACGACGGGCAGCAGCCAGTAGACGATCCGGCCGAACAGGACCAGCGCCGCGGTCGCGCCGACGATCGGGAAGACGAACGCCAGCGGGCTGATGTCGACGATCGTGCGGTGCACCGAGACCACGGACTCCGAGCGGATCCGCAGCCCGAGGCACACCGCCACCGCGACGCCGGCGAGCTCCCACGGAAGGTGCGAGGACAGGCCCGCGGCCCGGCCGGTCCGGCGCTCCCGCCCTGCGGCGACGCCGATCGCCGCGATCAGTGCGGTACCCGCACCGACCGCGCCCGCAGCCACGCCCAGCGCCCGCAGCGGCGTGCCTGGCGTGAGCAGGCCGGCCGGCCCGACGAGACGCACCAGCCCGAGGGTCGCCAGGTAGCCCAGCACGAGCCCGGCGATCAGTGCGGGCAGCGCCTCCAGCAGCGCCTTCGCCCCGAGCAGCGGCGGACTGACGCCACGGGCCACCAGCAGCCGGATCTCCCGCGCGCGGTGCGTCGCCCAGAACACGCCGGCGCCCGCGACCAGCAACCCGGCCACCACGACGCCGGCGATGTCGATCGGCACCACCGAGCCGGCCACACCGTCCTGCGACTCGTGCGCGATCGCCAGCTTCTTGGCCAGGTTGGAGTCGACCTCGGCGCGCATCCCGGTGCTGCGGGTGATGGCCGTGGCCGCAGCGGCCGCGCGTCGCTGCGCCCGATCGAAGCCGGGCAGCGACACCGTGTCGTGCGAGACCGGCGCCGTCCACGTGATGACGAGCGGGACGTCGCTGACGGCCGCGACGGTCGCCGGGTCGGTGATCAGGAACGGGCCGTGCCGGTAGTTGGTCGGCGTCGCCGCGATCACCTGGTCTGAGGCGGCGGTCGGCTCGATCTGGTTCTGCCAGGCGCAGAAGAAGCGCGGCACGTGCGCAAGTGCGAACGGGCTCGGCGCCATGTCTTGATAGATCCCGGCCACCGGGATCGGCGCGCCGGCGCCCGTGCGTACCACGTCCCCGGGGCGTGCGCCGATCTTGGCTGCAAACACGTCCGGGAACCACGCGCCCGGCCGGCCGGTGTCGGGCGTCAACTTGTGCACGTGCGACAACGCGCCCGGCTTGGCGAACAGGTGCACCGTCGATTCCTGCACCCGCGCCGACCCGACGTCGGCGACGAGCGGTGACGGCAGGCGCTGCGCGCGGAAGGCTCGGTTGCCGGCCTGGGTGGCCGCCGCCGCCCGCGCAAGTGGCACCGCGGCGGCGGTGACCGTCGGCAGGGTGTACTCCGGGCACGCCGATGCGGCTTGCGCCTGCAGGCTGGCCGTACCCAGCGTGGAGACGAACAGCGGGCCGGACGCTGCCGCGATCGACAAGATCGCCGAGGCGCCCAGGATGGCGAGAAACACCGCCGGCAGGCGCAGCAGCAACAGCGGCGCCCGTGTCCACGGTGCCGAGCCCAGAGCCGCCAGGTGATCGGCCCGGCCCGCGAAACGGCGGCGCGAGTTCGCTGCGGTCCTCATGCGCATCACTCCGATCACAGGATCTCGGCGCGCCGGGCACGCTCGGCCAGCGGGTCCGCGCCAACGGACGCGACGAGCATGACCGCGCCGGTCACCGCCGCTGCCGCGACATGCGGCAATGCAGGGCGTGCGAACAGTATCGGCGGCGGCAGGAGTGTGCGTGTCACTGCAGCACACCGTCGGCCATCGACAGGCGGCGATCGGCATGGTCGAGGGCGTGACTGTGATGACTGACGAGCACGCACGAGCCGCCGTCCGTGGCGTGATCGCGCAGGCACCCGAGCACGACCTCGGCCCACCCGTGGTCCTGGTGCGCGGTCGGCTCGTCGGCGAGCAACAGGCAGGTCGGCCGCGATCCCACCGGCGTGCTCGAGCTCGCCGGCGTCAGGGTCCTCCCAGCCGCAGAGCACCGCCAGCAGGTTGGACTTGCCCGAACCCGACGCGCCCGAGATGCCGAGGATCTCGCCGCTGTCGATGGTGATGTCCACGCCGCGCAGCGCGTTGACGATCTCCGCGTCGCCGCGGAAGGACGTGGTCAGGGCCGCGCCGCGCACGACCTGGCCGCCGCGTTCCGCGACTGCGATCACCATGACTCGACGGTCCTTCCGTGGTCCAGGCCGAGCACGTGGTCGGCCCGGGCGATAACGCGCGGGTCGTGGGACGCGATCGCGATCGCCGCGCCGGTGTCACTGAGCACCCCGAACCCGTCGAGGACCTGTTCGACCGCGACGGAGTCGAGCTCGGCCGTCGGCTCGTCGGCTACGACGAACGGTGGGCTGCCGACCATCGCGCAGGCCATGGCCACGCGCTGCTGCTCGCCGCCGGACAGGCGGTGCGGCGTGTGGTCCAGGCGGTCCCTGCAGGCCGAGGCGGCCGAGCATCTCGGCGACCTCGTCGTCGTTCACCCGCTGACCCCGCAGCCGGGCCGAGAGGCGGAGCTGATCGGCCGCGCTCAGATACTCGACCAGGTTCTCGATCGGGTCGGCGAAGATGTAGGCGATCGAGAAGCGCCGCAGCCGGCGCCGCTCCCGGGCACTGGCGTTCGCGACCGACGCGCCGGCGATCTCCAGCGAACCGGTATCGGGCCGGTCGACACAGGCCAGGATGCGCAACAGCGACGACTTGCCCGAACCGGACGGGCCGGCGATCACGGTGAGAGAACCGCGCGGGAACTGCTTGTTCACGCTCTCGAGCGCCTGGATCCGCTCCCGATCGATGCGGTACTGCTTGTCGATGTTGTGGCAGGAGGCACCCAGTTGCAGTGTCCGCGTCGACATGATCAACACTCCGGAAGCGCGCGCGCTCAACGCGACATCGGGACGGCCAGACGCGCGGACAAGAACGCGACGATCTCGTCCCGCGCCCGCGCGGTCGGTTCCCCATCCTGGTCGATGAGATGCGCGGTCACGACGCTGTGCGCGCAGCCGACGACGTCACGGAAGAAGGGCGGCGGCTCCGAATAGGCTGCCTCGTCGGGTAGGACCCGCCCGTCGAAGGCGGGGCCCAACAGCGCGCGGTACGCGGCGAAGCGCTGCCCGGTGCACCAGCGGTCACCCGCGAACCGGTACGCGAGGACGGTCAGCCCGTCGCGGCGGACGCGCTCGGCCACCGCGGACGCATCGCTGTCGCTCAACTCAAGGCCGGCCGGATCGTCCAGCGGGAGCGACGGGTGGTTGACGACCGGCGCGATCACCGCGGGCTCCAGAGCCATCGTCAGAGCGAAGTTGCCGGTGAAGCACAGCCCGACCGCGCCGACGCCAGGGCCACCACACTCGGCGTGCGCGAGACGGGCCAACCCGCGCAGCCAGGCCGTGACCGGACTGGTGCCGCCGCCGGCGAACGCGCGGAATTCCTTGCTCACACATGCGCGGCGGACGACCTCCCGTCCCTCGGCAACGGTCGGCCATGCGCCGTCGACCCCGAACAGGGACGGCACGTACACGCTCAGGCCCGCGTCACGGATCCATCTGGCGAACCGCGCTACGTCCGGGCTGATGCCGGGCATCTCCGGCATCAACACGACCGCGGGACCGGACCCGGTCACATAGACGGTCTTGGCGACGCCGTCGATATCGACAATCCGCCGCGTGAAATCGGTCAACGGGTCCTCGCGCTGCGCGCGTGTCGCTGTCACGAACTGACCCTGGCAACGGGCGTCGCGGATGACCATAGGCGAGATCGCCAATCTTCGAGGTAATATCGCCACGCGTCGAGGAGGTTCGCATGAGCCCGCTGCGGGTCGGAGTACTGGCCTATCCGGGCTGTTTCGCCTCTGAGGTGTTCGGCGTGCCTGATCTGCTGGCGATGGCGAGCCACGTCGCTGCCGCGCGCGGATCCGCCGAGCCGTCCTACGCGGTGTCGGTCGTCTCGCCGCGCAGAACCGTGCGCGCCGCGGGCAGAGCGCGAATCGAGGTTGCCCGGCCGGGCCCGGTGGATGTGCTGCTCGTCCCCGGCTTCGAACTTGCGCCCCGGATCGACCTCGACGCGATGCTGGCCGACCTCGCCCCTGAGCTCGAGTGCATTCGGGAGCAGGCCGAGTCCGGCATCGCGGTCGTCTCGATCTGTGTCGGCGCGTTCCTGCTCGCCGAGGCCGGCCTGCTGAACGGACGCTCGGCGACCACATCCTGGCTGTTCGCCGACAGGTTCGCGCGGCGCTACCCCTCGATCCGGCTGCGACCCGACCGGCTTGTCGTCACCGACCGCGGCGTGACCACAACCGCAGCGTTCAGCGCGATGTACGACTTCGCGGTGCAACTGGTCCGCGGCCACGACGGCCCTGCAGTTGCCCGCAGCACGGCGCGCATCGCGCTCGTCGATGACGCCCGCTCGAGCCAAACGCCCTACGTCGACGCCTCACTGCTGCCGAGCGGCGGGCAGGAGTTCTCCGACGAGGTCCGCCGCTGGCTCGACCAGCATCTGCGCACCCGCTACGACCTGCCGGCGCTCGCGAGCCGCTTCCACGTCAGCACCCGGACGATGCTGCGTCGTTTCGGGGAGCAGACCGGGCAGAGCCCGCTCGCCTACCTGCAGTCGGCGCGGGTGCGCCGCGCCGCCCACCTGCTGGAGACGACCGACCGGACCGTCGCCAGCATCGCGGCCGCGATCGGGTACCGGGATCCCGGAACGTTCAGCGCGATGTTCGCCCGCCACACCGGCAGGCGGCCGAGCGACTACCGCGCCACCTTCCAGCCGTCCCGGCATCCTGCTGGCCGCTGGCCCAAGGATCGGGGCAGCAGGCTCGGCACCTCGACGCTTCGGACGAGGTGACGCTTCGGACGAGGCGACGCTTCGGACGAGGTCACCACCTGCCGCCGCACAACCGTATTCGACGCGTCACAGCGGCCCGATCCAGGCAGGCCCCAGCCTGCCTACTGCACGTCGAGGCCGTGTCGTCCGGCCGCGGCCGCGCTGAACTCCGGCCACCTTCAGGTTATGGCACGGTGGGGGGCTTGCGGCAAGGCCCCGGTGGTGCGCCAGACTCGCACGTCCCAACACAGCGAACGATAGGAGTGCGGGTGACGCGCCCACTCGACGCCGGACCGTTTTTCCACGGCACCATCGCGGATCTGCGCATCGGTGACCTCCTCACCGCGGGCCGCAGATCGAACTACCGTCCCGAGATCGTCATGAACCACGTGTACTTCACCGCCCGCGTCGAGGGGGCCGGACTCGCCGCGGAGATCGCGGCAGAACTTGCCGGGGGAACTCCGGCGCCGCGCGTCTACCACGTCGAGCCGACCGGAAATTTTGAGGACGACCCGAACGTGACCGACAAGAGGTTCCCTGGCAACCCCACCCGCTCCTACCGGAGCAGCGCGCCGTTACGAGTCATCAGCGAGATCACCGAGTGGACGCGATTGACGCCCGAAGAACTGCAGACCTGGCGCGAACGCCTCGCCGACCTTCTGGTCAGTGAGCGAGGAGTGATCATCAACTGAGCAGAGGACCGCACCGCGACAGACGAAGGTCGAGACCATCGCCTGGGACGCGCAGGGCGTCAGCGGGCTCGAACACGTCGGGCGACCCGGATGCGCCCGTACGCCAGCGGCGAAATCGCTACGCAGCGCGGATCGACTGCGATAGGCAGGAACGATGCAGACGGTCGCAGTGCCCGGTGGACGCGTGGCGTACGACAGCGCCGGACGTGGTCCGGCGGTCGTGTTCAGCCATGCGAGCCTGACGGATCGCCGCATGTGGCGCTACCAGTTCGACGCGCTGGCCACCGGCTACCGAGTGGTCGCCTTCGACCGGCTCGGCTACGGACAGTCCAGCCCGGCACCGCCCGCGGTGCGCCACGGCGCCGGAGTCCTCGAGGTGCTGGACGCGCTCGGGATCGAGCGGGCGGTATTGGTCGGCAGTTCGATGGGCGGCGGTTACAGCCTCGACGCCGCGCTGCTCGCACCGGATCGCGTACGGGCCCTCGCGCTGATCTGCCCGGGCGTGCCCGGCTACGAGTGGCCGGCCGAGATGCGCGCTGAGGTGCTGCCACTGCTGCATGCCGCGGTTCCCGCCGATCGGCTGGCGGCCTACGCCGCGCACGCCGCCGATGCCGTCCGCGACGACGACGTGCGCGCGATGGCCACGATGCAGTTGCGCTATATGGCGGTGGGCGCACGAGGATCGGAGTCGATGTTCTCAGCCGAGGCATGGGCGCTGTTGCAGGACATGGCGCGCGGCGTCTTCGCGCGCGGATGGGGCGAACCGGAGACGACCGAAACCGCCCCCGAACCGCCCGTCCTCGGCCGGCTGAGGGACGTCCGCGTCCCGACGCTCGTGATGAACGGCGGGCACGACGTGCGCTTCATCCAGGACCTGGTCCGCCAGGTGGCGAACGGCATCCCGGGTGCGCAACTGCTGGAGCTCCCCGAGGCCGGCCACCTGCCGCCGGTCGAGTGCCCGGAGGCGGTCACGAGCGCGCTTGCGACGTTCCTCGACGGCCTGCTTCTCGACGACCCGCTTCTCGACGACCCGCTTCTCGACGACCCGGCCTGATCGGTCGGCTCGACGGCCCGGCAGGGACGGCGCCCGCCCCGACTCGCCGTTGATCAAGGCACGGTGGGGGGCGCGTACCAGCGATCCGCACGGGGCTTGCCCACGCCGCGACGCTGTGCCTCGTCGCAGTTCAGTCGATGACCCGGCTACGGCGTTCGATGAGGACGACGTCGCGCCAGCGGCCATGATGTTTGCCGAGGCGCTCTCGGCGTCCGACCTCGCGGAATCCGGCCGCGCGGTGCAGTGCGGCGCTCGCGGCGTTCTCGGCGAAGATGCCGGACTGGATCGTCCAGATGCCCGCGGATTCGGTGGAGGTGATCAGCGCGTCGAGCAGGGCACATCCCACCCCGCGGCCGCGAGCCGAGGGGTGGACGTACACCGAGTGTTCGACGACGCCGGCGTAAACGCACCGGTCCGAGACAGCGACCGCAGCGACCCAGCCCAGCACCCTGCGCTCGTGATCGACAGCGACGAAACGGTGCTCGGGTAGATGGGTGGCGTCGAAGCGTGGCCACTCGGGCGCGGTGATCTCGAAAGTGGCGTTGCCTTCGTCGATGCCCGCCTGGTAGATCGCGAGTACCGCCTCGGCGTGCTCGGCCAGCATCGGCTCGACGTCGAACCCCGGCTGCTCGGTGCCCGGCGGCGCGGCCGGCGCAACGTCGTCCACCAGTCCTTGGACCCGCTCGCGGATCTCGTCCCGGATCCGGCGGACTACGTCGATGCTCTGCCCGGCCGGGTCGGCGAGGTCCCAATCCTCGTAGCGCTTACCGGGGAAGACCGGGCAGGTGTCGCCGCAGCCCATCGTGACGACGACGTCCGAGTCGCGGACGGTGTCGACGGTGAGCAGTGTGGGTGTCTCGGTGGTGATGTCGATGCCGACCTCGCGCATCGCCTCGACCGCTACCGGGTTGAGCCGGTCGGCGGGCTCGGATCCGGCCGAGCAGACCTCGATCGCGTTTCCGGCGAGGTGACGCAGCCAGCCCTGAGCCATCTGGGAGCGGCCGGCGTTGTGGACGCAGACGAAAAGAACGCTGGGTCTGTCGGCCATGGGGGATCCCTTCGCTCGGTCAGGAGGCTGCGACACTGTCGCGGTAATAACGGCAGCGGGCCCAGAGTGCGACGTAGACCAGGGCGACCAGTACCGGCACTTCGATGAGCGGGCCGACCACGCCTGCCAACGCCTGTCCCGACGTCACGCCGAACACCCCGATGGCGACCGCGATCGCCAACTCGAAGTTGTTGCCTGCCGCGGTGAACGCCAGCGTCGTGGTCTTCGGGTACCCCAGCCCAAGCCGGTGGCCGAGGGCGAACGAGCCGCCGAACATGATCGCGAAGTACCCGATCAGTGGCAGTGCGATGCGGGCCACGTCGCCCGGGTGCGCGGTGATGGTGTGCCCCTGCAGGGCGAACAGCACCACGATCGTGAAGAGCAGCCCGTACAGTGCGACCGGCCCGATCCGCGGCAGGAACCGCGTCTCGTACCAGTCGCGTCCGCGGCGTGCCTCCCCGAAGGTGCGGGTAACGAACCCGGCTGCCAGCGGGATACCGAGGAACACCAGCACCGAGACGACGATGGTGCCCGGTGAGAAGTGCGCCTCCGTCCGGGACAGCCCGAGCCAGCCCGGCAGGGCGTGCAGGTAGAACCAGCCGAGGCCGGCGAAGGCGAGCATCTGGAACACCGAGTTCAGCGCGACGAGAACCGCGGCCGCGTCCCGGTCGCCGCAGGCCAGTTCGTTCCAGATGAGCACCATCGCGATGCAGCGAGCCAGCCCCACGATGATCAGCCCGGTGCGGTAGGCGGGCAGGTCGGGCAGCAAGACCCAGGCGAGCGTGAACATCAGCGCCGGCCCGATCACCCAGTTCAGCAGCAACGAACTGACCAGCAGCCTGCGGTCGCCCATGACGTGATCGAGCTTGGTGTAGCGGACCTTGGCCAGCACCGGATACATCATCAGCAGCAGTCCGAGCGCGATCGGCAGGCTCACCGAACCGATCTTGACGGTGTCCAGGTCGTCGGCCAGCGAGGGGATCAGCCGGCCCAGCCCCAGCCCGGTAGCCATCGCGGCGAGAATCCACACCGGCAGGAACCGGTCCGACGTGGACAGCCTGGCGATGACGGGCTCGTCCGTCCCGGACCCGGTGTGGTCCGTGACCAGGTCGCTCATCCTCGGCTCGCTTGGTTCCGGATCACGGTCGGCAGGGGCGGCGCGCTGCCGCTCACGCGGGGACGGCGGCGGGGGAGCCGATCAGCGTGGCCAGGTTCGCCAACTCCTCGGTGCGGGCCCGGTAGTACACCCAGACACCACGCTTGTCCCGGTCGAGCAGCCCGCTTTCGTGCAGCACCTTCAGGTGGTGGCTGATCGTGGGCTGCGACAGGGTGAACGCGTCGGTCAAGTCGCACACGCACGCCTCGCCACCCTCGTGCGACGCGACCAGAGACATCAACCGCAGCCGCACCGGGTCTGCCAGCGCCTTTAGCAGCGGTGCGATCTGTTCGGCCTGGGGCTGGGACAGGGGTTCGCGCGACAGGGGCGAGCAGCAGGCCACCGTCTCCGACGGTGACGGCACCCGATGTGACTTCGACATGCATCTATCTTGACGGACGTCGATGTCTCATGGCAACCTGGCTCGTGCACAACACATAGACGCGCGTCTAACTCTTGGAGGTAGCAAATGTCCCGCGTCCAACTCGCCCTCAACGTCGACGATCTCGACCAGTCGATCGCCTTCTACGCCAAGCTCTTCGACACCGAGCCGGCCAAGGTGCGTCCCGGCTACGCCAACTTCGCGGTAGCCGAACCACCCTTGAAGCTGGTGCTCATCGAGAACCCGGGGCGCGGCGGCAGCCTGAACCACCTCGGTGTCGAGGTGCTGGACGTCGACACGGTTGACGCCGAGCAGGCCCGCCTTGCGGCAGCCGGGTTCGCCGCCGTCGAGGAGCGTGACAGCACCTGCTGCTACGCCAAGCAGGACAAGTTCTGGGTCGAGGGCGCCCCGAACGGTGAGCGCTGGGAGATCTACACCGTCCTCGCCGATAGCCCCACCTTCGCCGCCCCCGCCGAGGGCGGCTCCACCTGCTGCGGCACGGACGTCAGCGCCACCGACCGGCCCACCGCCGGCGCCTGCTGCTGAGGGCGGGCCCGGAGGCGAGCTCTGTGTCCGAGCGCGGCGTGCCGCTGCCCATGGCTACGGTGTAGCCGCGCGGTCCGGCACGGCGGGTATCAACGAGGTGGGCGCAGCGCGGCGAAGGGGTCGGTGACGGTGAGCTCACGCTCGCAGAAGCGGTAGATCGTTGCGGGCCGCCCGCCGGACTGGCCGGAGGGCGCGGTCCGCTCGGTGGGTTCGATGACGCGGCGGCGGGTCAGCACCCGGTTCAGGTTCGTCGCGTCGATCTCGTACCCGAGCGCTGCGCTGTAGATGCGGCGCAGGGCACCGATCGTGAACTCGCGCGGCGCCAGCGCGAAACCGAGGTTCGTGTAGGACAGCTTCGCGCGCAACCGCTCGACCGCGGCCGCGATGAAGTGGCGGTGATCGAACGCCGTGGTCGGCAGTGCGTCGACCGGGTGCCAGCGCGTGTCGGCCGGCAGGTGCGGCTCGACGTCGTCCGGGACCAGTCCGAGGTACGCGGTTGCCAGCACCCGTCCGCGCGGATCGCGGCGCACTGCACTGTGCGTCGCGAGCTGCTCCAGGTGGGCCAGTTCGCGCACGTCGACCTTCGCGGCCAGATGCCGATGGATAGCCGCGCGCAGCCGCTCGGTGCGCGCGACGCCACCGCCGGGCAGTGCCCAGCGCCCTGCCTGCGGCGCCAGCCCGCGCCGCCACAGCAGCACGCCGAGCCGTCCCTCGCGCACCGACAGGACGACGGCGAGCACCTCGTGCGGATAGCTCGGGAACGGCACCGAGGTAGGTCTCACACCGGTGGCCACGAGGGCCGATGGTAGCCTGTCCGACGAGTTAGCGACTATAAGTCGAAAACCGGAAAGGGGCGCCGTTATGTCGACCACGCAGACCCGAACCTGGCAGGACGAGGTGCGGGCACTGGCCGCCGAACGGGACGCGGTCATCCTCGCGCACAACTACCAGGAGCCGGCGATCCAGGACGTCGCCGACCACGTGGGCGACTCGCTCGCCCTGTCCCGGCTCGCGGCCACGACGGACGCGAGCACGATCGTCTTCTGCGGCGTGCACTTCATGGCCGAGACGGCGAAGCTGCTGAGCCCCGACAAGACCGTGCTCATCCCCACAGCGCGTGCCGGGTGCTCGCTGGCCGACACCATCGACGTCGAGCAACTGCGCGCCTGGAAGCGTGAGCACCCGGGCGCGGCGGTCGTCGCGTACGTCAACACCAGCGCGGCAGTGAAGGCCGAGTCCGACGTCTGCTGCACCTCCTCGAACGCCGTGGACGTGGTGAACTCGATCCCGGCGGACCGCCCGATCCTGTTCCTGCCCGACCAGTTCCTCGGCGACCACGTCCGTCGCCAGACCGGCCGCGACAACATCGAGGTGTGGCTCGGCGAATGCCACGTGCACGCGGCGATCAGCCCGACCGACCTCATCGACACCGTGCGCGCGCACCCGGACGCCGAGCTGTTCATCCACCCGGAGTGCGGCTGCGCCTCGTCGGCGATCTGGCTGGCCGGCCAGGGCGAACTGCCCGAGGAACGCGTCAAGATCCTGTCTACCGGCGGGATGCTCGACGCCGCGCGCCGCACGAGTGCGAGTACCACCCTCGTCGCGACCGAGATCGGCATGCTGCACCAGCTCGGCAAGGCGAACACCCGCACGTCGTTCCTGCCGGTGAACCCCAAGGCGTCGTGCCGGTACATGAAGATGATCACGCCGGAGCTCTTGGTGCGTTGCCTGCGCGAGGGACGCGACGAGGTGAGCATCCCGCAGGACGTGGCGGCTGCCGCCCGGCGCGCCGTGCAGCGGATGATCACGCTCGGCAGCCCGGGCGGCGGCGAGTAGCCGGACGCGCCTGCGGGGATACTCGCGGCATGCTCGGGATGTCCAGCAGCCGCGCGATGGCCATGCTTCGCGCCCTGGGCCGGCTGTAACGATGTTCGACCAGCTCACCCAGCTCGTCGCGGAGGCTTCGGCGTGGGCGTACGTGGTGGTGCTGCTGTTCGCCGTGGTCGACGCGGTGTTGCCGGTCGTGCCGAGCGAGACCGCGGTGATCACCGCCGGCGTCGTCGCAGTGTCCGGCGACCTGTCGCTGCCCGTGGTGATCGCCGCGGCCGCCGTCGGCGCCTTCGCCGGCGACAACCTCGCGTACGGCATCGGCCGCCGGTACGGCACGCGGGTGACGGACCGGTTCTTCCGGGGCGAGAAGGCGAAGCGACGTCTGGATTGGGCCAGCACGAAGCTCGAGGAGCGCGGCGGCGAACTGATCGCCGTCGCGCGCTTCATCCCCGGTGGCCGGACCGCGGTGACGCTCACCGCGGGGCTGACCCGGTTCCCGTGGCGGCGGTTCGCCGTGTTCGACGCGATCGCCGCGCTCATCTGGGCCGGCTATGCCGCGCTGCTCGGCTACTTCGGCGGCCAGGCCTTCGAGCATCAGCCGTGGAAGGGACTGCTCGTCGCGCTGGGCATCGCGTTCGCGGTCACTTTGGGCACCGAACTGGTGCGCTGGCTGCTGCGCCGGCGCCGACGGACCTGAGGCGACCGCGACCACGTCGGGACCGCGACCCTGTCGGCACCGACCGCGATACTCGGCTGATGGTGAACCTTGGCGTGATCTTTCCGCCCGACCGTCCGCCGGAGGAGTTGCGCGAGGTGGCGCAGCAGGCGGAGCGGTCCGGCGTCGCCGAGCTGTGGCTGTGGGAGGACTGCTTCGCCGAGAGCGGCATCGCCACCGCCGCTGCCGTGCTGGCGTGGACGCAGCGGCTACGTGTCGGCATCGGCCTGTTGCCGGTGCCGCTGCGCAACGTCGCGCTGACCGCGATGGAGCTGGCCACCCTGGCTCGGCTGTTCCCCGGTCGGCTCAGTCCGGGCATCGGTCACGGGGTACTCGACTGGATGGGTCAGGTGGGTGCACGTGCGCAGTCGCCGCTGACACTGCTCGGTGAGTACGCCACGGCACTGCGTGAGTTGCTCCGGGGGGCGACGGTGAACGCGGCAGGCCGCTATGTGCGGCTCGAGGACGTCACGCTGGCCTGGCCGCCCGAAGCGGTGCCCCCGCTACTGGTCGGCGCGGTCGGGCCGCGCACGCTCGAGCTGGCCGGATCAACAGGTGATGGCGTGATTCTCACCGGCGAGACCAGCGTCGAGCAGTTGGCCGCGGCGCTGCCCCGCATCCGGGCCGGACGCGACGGGGCCGGCCGCACCGGCGAGGCGGAGGTGGTGGTGTTCCACGCCGTCGAAGGCGCGCCGCCCGCGGGCGAGGTCGCGGCAACCGTGGCCCGTTACGCCGCGGCCGGCGCAACCACGGTCGCCCTGCACTCGGTCGGCGAGAGTGCGCCGCCGCTTCGCGAGTTCGCCGGCTTCGTCGGCAGCGAGGTCAGCCCACTCGTGCGCGGCTGACGGACGCGCGGCTCAGCCTCTGGCCGGCGTAGGCGAGTCGCAGAAGCGCACCTGGTCGCGGCCGCTGGCCTTGGCCGCGTACAGGGCCACGTCCGCAGTGGCGATCAGTTCATCGAGCGTTCGCGCGGCCTCGGAGGCGATGGCGACACCGATTGACGCGGTCAGCCGCATCCCGCCGCCGAAGGCCAGCCCGCGGATGCACGAGGTCAGGCGCAGCGCGATGCCCAGCGCGCCCGCCCGGTCGATGCCCGGCAGCAGCACGACGAACTCCTCGCCGCCGTACCGCCCGACGGCGTCGTGGCCGCGCAGATCGGTACGCAGGCACTCGGCGACCGCCCGCAACGCCTCGTCCCCGGCCAGGTGGCCGTGGGTGTCGTTCACCTGTTTGAAGTGGTCCAGGTCGATGAGCAGCAACGAGCTGGGCTCGCCGTTGTGCGAGCTGCGGGCCAGGTGCCTGTCGGCCAGCCGGCGCCACGCCCCGGCGGTGAGCAGCCCGGTCTTGTCGTCGGTCCCCGCCTCGACCTCGAGCACGCTGACCATCGCGCTGCGCTGCAGCACGCCGAGCAGGATGAGCAGAGCGGGTGTCAGCCAGGCGGTGTGCCGGATCACGTCGGCGGTGAGCGCGCCGACGATCAGCGAGGCGATCTCGAACGCGGCGACGTCCCGGTTGGGCAGCACGCTGCGCAGCGTCGGCGGCCGGACGACCAGCATGATGCCGGCCGTGAGCAGGCACAGGCTCAGCACCCCGGACGTGAGCACCGCCGCAACGGTAGCGGCAGCGCGAACCGGCTCATTGGCCGGAGCGAGGCCGCCGAGCGCGTGGTAGGTGGCGGACGCGGCGAGGATGCCGAGGGTAGCGGTGGTGGCGCTGAAGACTTCGCGGTACGGGCGCAGACCCTGGCCGCGACCGGTGCGGAGCACGACGTAGGCCGAGCCGAGCGCGGTGAGCAGGCCGGCGTACCCGGCGGGCACCAGCAGAGCGGCAGCCACGGTCCACACCGACAGGTAATCGGCGCGCACCCGGTCGCCGCCGAGCCAGTGCCGCAGCCGGGAGAAGTAGGCGACCGATTCGGTGAAAACTACGGCGAGCCCGGCCAGCGTCGCCAGCCGGGCAAGGTCGGTGCTGGTTGGGTCTGCAGCCGTCAGTGCGACGACCAGAATGATCACGGCCGCCAGCTCCACGGCCAGCATGAAGCGCCGGCCGGAAGCATCGAGCGACCACAAATCCCAGTCGCGCACGCGCAGGATCGGGCGGCGTGTGGCGTCGTCGCCTGGTGCCACCGTTCCTCCCGATGCAGATGCCGTGGCCATTTGTATGCATATGCCGTTTTCGAACAGCGACCCCGAGCGTGAGCACACGGCCGCTTTACTCGTGTTCATCGACCATAAAGAACCGGAGCTGAGTTCGGCGGCTGCTCCAGGATTCACGGCAGGAACCTGACCCGCCGCGTCCCGCTACGAGGAGGTGTCCTGATGCAGCACTGGAACTGGGGCTGAGCCGCCGCCGCCCGCCGCTGTCCCGGCCGTATGCCGGGACGGCGGGGGCACACCCGTCATGAGCCGCGCCCATCCGTCCATGGGACGGGCGCGGCTTTGCTGTGCCTGAAAGCTCAGCTGTGCTTGATCAGCTGCCACGGCGTCTGTCCGGGATCGGAGACGACCAGGCCGGGTACCTCGCCCTGGGTGAACCATTTGGCCTGGTAGCCGATCCCGTCGTACAGCACCCGCGCACCCGCGCGGTAGGTGGTCGTCGCCGACCACGCGGGATACGTACCGGCCGAGAGCGTCGGCGTCGGTTGCGGATGCTCGCCCGGCAGCACCGGCCCGATCAGCGTCCACGGCGTCTCGAAGGCGCTCGTGACCGGGGTGTCGGGCTGATCGCCCTGGGTCCACCACTTGGCCTGATACACGTTGTGCCGCCACACGATCTTGGTGCCCTGTGCGTAAGGCAGCGTCGGGTTCCAGATCGCGTAGGGCGAGGTCGCCGGGTCGTCCACGATCTGGGTGGCGACGGGCGCCGGAGCACCGGAGTCGACCGCGGTCGAGGGTGCGATCGCGGGCGTGACCTGCCCGGCGGTGAACGGCACGAAGATGCGGGTAAACGCGGCTGTCTTCTGGTCGATTCCGCTGCAGTTGACCGACACGATCGAGACGTTGGCGTAGTTCGGGCCGCACGCCTGGTCGCGGTTCACCGACCACATCGACAGGCGCCGCAGGTGGTGCGTCTGCGCGAACACGAGCAGCGACTTGGCATCCTCGAGCCCGAACCGCTCGGCGGCGACGTCGTTCTGCCCGATCATCGGCGTCGCGCCCACCCGCTGCCACGCCTGGGCGCTGCTCAGGTGTACCCCGGCCACCCGGTAGGCGTCGACCAGCTGGCCGGCGACCGCGGTGAGCGCGGAACGGTTCGCGCCGGCCAGGCTCTGGCCGTCCAGTGAGTTGCCGTAGTCCATCGTCATCGCGTTCACGCCGGCGAGCTCGACCTTGGCCCGCAGCATCGCGGCGAGGACGGCCTGCCCGCTGGCGGTCAGTCCGGACGGCGTGACCGGCAGGGTGAGCCAGACGGCGAGGCGGTGGCCGGAGCGCTCACGAGCTAGCTGCAGCGAGCGGATCGCCTCGGCGCGGCGGGTGGACACGTCGCTGCTGGAGGCGTCGGTGCCCTCGATGTCCAGGTCGACGGCGTTGACGGAGTATCGGTCCACGACCGCTCGATAAGCGGCGGCGAGGTTGCCGGTGTCCGCGCAGCCGATCGCGAGTTCGGAGTTCGCGGCGCCGCCGAAGGAGACCATGACCTGTCCGCCGCGCTGTCGCAGCCGGGCGATGCGGCGGTCGAGGTCCATCGTGCTCGCGGCCTGGTCCAGCGAGTAGCTCGCGCCCCAGCTCGGCTCGCAGGCGTTCGCCTTCGAGCTCACCACGAAGCCCAGTACGAGGTTGGCCGATATCGCCTTGGACGCGTCCTCGAAGGCGTACTGCGGCGTCGCGGTCACGTCCACGTACGGCATGAACGAGGACACCGGCGCGGCGACCCGGGCGCTGTGCGAGGCAGTGCGGAAACCGACTACGGCTGCCGAGCCGGCGACCAGTAGCACGATGAAGCCGGCGATGCGCAGCCAGGACAGCCGGCGCACCGCATCAGGTTGTGCTGAGCCGCCTTCGCGGCGCGCGGCCGCGTAGGCGCGCTCCTCAGGTGTCACGCCAGCACTGCTCTCGGGTTCGCCAGATCGATTCGCTGCACGACCTACGAATCGGCGGACGGCTGCCGAAGTTAAGGGTTCGAGACCGCCTGAGGCGGCCAGCACCCGTGGGGAGCGCACTATATGAATCTGCGCCGCAAGCCTGGCGTCCGCGTGAAGAAGCAGTGGGGCGCCGACAAGCGGACCCAGCCCGCGTCGCCGGTAGCGCCGGCGGCCAGCGATGCGCTGATGACGCTCGGCAGGCTCGGCATCGTCGTCACCCTGCTCGCCTGGCTGGCCTATTTCAGCGTGACGGTCCTGTCGCAGCTGGTCAACAAGGGCTTTCAGGGAATGCGGTACACCTCCGAGGCCACGCTGTACGTGATAATCATGTCGTTCTTGACGCTGTCCTCTCTGCTGTACCTGGTGGCCCGCCAGGGCGCGCTCTACCGCACCCGGGCCCACCGCCGGATCCCGCGGGCCGTCATCGACGACGCGTTCGAGGAGACCCGGCCCACGATGACCGCGCTCGTCCCGTCCTATCGGGAAGAGGTCGCGGTCGTACGCAAGACGCTGTTGTCCGCCGCGTTGCAGGAATACCCGTTCCTGCGGGTCGTCCTGTTGCTCGACGATCCACCCAACCCGCAGCCCGGCCCGCACGCCGACTCGCTGGCCGCCGCGCGTGCCCTCGCGGGCGAGTTGACCGCCTGGCTCGCCGAACCGGCCACCCGCTTCGCCCGCGTGCTCGAGGGTTACGAGACCTCGGCGCCGGACGGCCCGGCGAGTGTCGCGGACGTCCTCGACCTGGCTGCCGAGTTCGGTTGGGCCGCTGCCTGGCTGCACGCCCGCGCCGAGGAGGAGGTCATCGCCGACCACGTCGACCGGTTCTTCGCCGACCAGGTCCTGGGCACGCTCGCGGCCGACTTCGACGCCGCCCAAACCGCGCTGCGCGCGGCGGCCGCCCAGGGCGGCCGGATCGAGCGCAAGCGGATGGTGCAGCTGTACCGCCGCCTGGCGTGGACGTTCCGCGCCGAGATCACCTGGTTCGAGCGCAAGCTCTACGCCTCCCTGTCGCACGAGGCGAACAAGGCGATGAACCTGAACAGCTACCTCGGCCTGATGGGGCGCAGCGTCGAGCCGCGCCAGACGCCGGAAGGGCTGATCCTCGCGCCCTCGACGGGCAGCCGGTCCATCGCCTTCCCGGACGCCGACTTCGTGCTCACGCTGGACGCCGACAGCATCCTGCTGCCCGAGTACTGCCTGCGCCTGGTGCACCTGATGCACCAACCCGAGAACCACCGGCTGGCTGTGGCGCAGACCCCGTACTCGGCGTTTCCCGGCTCCCGCACCCGGATGGAGCGGCTGGCCGGCGCGACGACGGATCTGCAGCACATCATCCATCAGGGGATGAGCTATCACGACGCGACGTTCTGGGTCGGCGCCAACGCGGTCATCCGCAAGCGCGCCCTCGAGGACATCGTCGAGGTCGAGCACAGCGGCGGCCACGAGATCCGCCGCTACGTCCAGGACCGCACGGTCATCGAGGACACCGAGTCCTCGCTCGACCTGGCGATCCACGGCTGGTGGTTGCTGAACTACCCGGAGCGGCTCAGCTACTCGGCGACGCCGCCGGATTTCGGTTCGCTGAGCATCCAGCGCCGCCGCTGGGCGAACGGCGGTCTGCTGATCCTGCCGAAGCTCTGGCGCAACGGGCGCGAGCGCGCCAAGCGCGGCCAGCACGGTAGCACCTCGCAGACGCTACTGCGGGTGAACTACATGGCCTCGACCTGCTGGAGCAGCCTCGGGCTGCTGTTCCTACTTGCCTACCCGTTCGACAGCAAGCTGCTGAGCCCGCTGATCGTCCTGGCCGCGCTGCCCTACTTCCTCGCGATGGCCAGCGACCTCAAGCGCTTGGGCTACAAGCGGACCGACGCGATGCGCATCTACGGCTTCAACCTAATCCTTCTGCCGGTGAACCTCGCCGGGGTGGCCAAGTCGCTGCAGCAGGCGATCAGCGGCAAGAAGATCCCGTTCGCGCGCACCCCGAAGGTCGCGAACCGGACCGCGACACCGCTGCTGTTCGCCCTGTCGCCGTTCCTCATCATCGCGTACTCGGTGTGGACGGTGGTGCGCGACGTCCACGAGCACAACTGGGGCAACGCCGCGTTCGCCGGGATCAACACCCTCGCCGCCGCCTACGCGATCGTCGCGTTCATGGGCGTGCGCAACGCGCTCGTCGACGTGCTGCTCGGCTTCGTCGAACACTTCTACGTGACCGACCAGCGCCGCGACGTCCAGGTCGTGCGGCGCAACCGCGTGCTCGCTCCCGCGCCGACGCGGGAAGCGGATTGGCAGGAGATGCTGTATCGCGGCGCGGCCGGCACCCAGACCGGCGAGTACTCCTACGGCGACGGCGGGTTCCGCATCCTGGCCAGCCCGCCCGTTGCCCCGAAGCTGAACCGGCGGGCAACGGACCGCCGCCGCGCCACCGACGTGCGGCACGATACCGCCGCCGGACCCGACACCGTGGCCGGACCCGACGCCGTGGCCGGACCGCAGCGCAGGGAGGCCGATCGCGCGCCGTCGTCATAGCCTGGACGCAGCGTGGCCGGCAACGCCGCGCCCAGGTGAAGGAGATGGCCGAGTGAGTACGTCCGGCGAGTTGTTGCGCACCGCACGGGATCTGCTGCTTGCCGCCCGTACCGACTACGAACGCGCGCGCGCCGAGTTCGCCTGGCCGCGCCCGGAACAGTTCAACTTCGCACTGGACTGGTTCGACGGCGTGCTCGCGGTCGAGACGCCCGATGCGATCGCGCTGCGCCTGATCGAGAGCGACAGGTCCGAGGCGAGCTACACCTTCGCCGACCTGGCGCGCCGCTCGGACCGGCTCGCCGGCTGGCTGCGCGCGCAGGGCGTGGCGCGCGGGATGCGGGTGCTGGTGCTGCTCGGAAACCAGGTCGAGCTGTGGGAGACGACGCTGGCCGCGATGAAGCTCGGGGCCGTGATCATCCCGGCGACCACGCTGCTGGCGCCCGCCGACCTGCGCGACCGGATCGGCCGCGGGAACGCCGGCGCGGTGATCGCCCGTTCGGACGTGACCGCGGGCTTCGCCGACGTCGCCGGCGACTACCTGCGGATCGCGGTCGGGGAGCGCGTGCCGGACTGGCTGGACTACGCCGAATCGTCCGGCTTCGACGAGCCGTTCGAGCCCGACGGTGTGACGCGGGCGGACGACCCGCTGCTGCTCTACTTCACCTCGGGCACCACGGCGCTGCCCAAGCTGGTGGAGCACACCCACGCCAGCTACCCCATCGGGCACCTGTCCACGATGTACTGGATCGGCCTGCAACCCGGCGACGTGCACCTGAACGTGTCCAGCCCCGGCTGGGCGAAGCACGCCTGGTCGTGCGTGTTCGCGCCCTGGCTGGCCGGTGCGACGATCGTGCTGTTCAACTACGAGCGGTTCGACGCGCGCGCGATGCTGGACGTGCTGCGCGAGGCGAAGGTGAGCACGTTCTGCGCGCCGCCGACAGTGTGGCGCATGCTCATCCAGCAGGACCTCGGCCGGTGGCAGACGTCGTTGCGCGAGCTGGTGGGCGCGGGCGAGCCGCTCAACCCGGAGGTGATCGAGACCGTGCAGCGCGCCTGGGGGCTGACCATCCGCGACGGCTTCGGGCAGACCGAGACGACGCTGCAGATCGGCAACCCTCCCGGCCAGCGGCTCAAGCTCGGCTCGATGGGGCGGCCGATGCCCGGCTTCGCGATCGACCTGGTCGACCCGGTCAGCGGCGAACTCGCCGACGAGGGCGAGATCTGCGTGCGCTGCGATCCGCGTCCGGTCGGGCTGATGGTCGGCTACCGCGACGACGCCGAGCGCAACGACGCCGCCTTCGCAGGCGGCCGCTACCACACCGGCGACGTCGCGAACCGCGATGCGGACGGCTACATCACCTACATCGGGCGCAGCGACGACGTGTTCAAGGCCAGCGACTACCGGATCAGCCCGTTCGAGCTCGAGTCGGTGCTGCTGGAGCACCCGGCGGTGGCCGAGGCCGCGGTCGTGCCCGCCCCGGACGAACTGCGGCTGGCCGTGCCGAAGGCATACGTGGCGCTCGTCGCCGGGCACACGCCTGGCCGCGAGCTCGCAGGTGACATCCTGCGACACTGCCGCGAGAATCTGGCGCCGTACAAGCGGATTCGCAGGTTGCAGTTCGCTGACCTGCCGAAGACGATCAGCGGGAAGATCCGCCGTGTGGAGCTGCGGGTGGCCGAGGTCGAGCAGGCCGGGTCGCGTCCGGAGGGCGAATACCGGGAGGAGGACTTCGCCGCGCGCTGACCGCATGCACGGCCCTGAGCGCGGGCAGCGCGAGCAGGGTCACCGCGGCGAGCGCGAGGAACGCAGGCAGCGGGTGGTGCACCGACGTCCCGATCGCACCGGTGATCACCAGCGCGCCGAGCTGCCCGGACAGCCAGATCAGCCCGGCCGCCGTGCTCGCAGTCGCCACGGCGGCCCGTTCGGTGAGCTCCAGGACCATCGGCAGGCAGGGCAGCAGCACGAACCCGATCACGGGGAACACGACAAGCGCGAGCGCGAAACCGGGGGCGAGCGCCAGCAGGGCGCATCCCGCCGCGGTCACCATGACCGCGGCGGCCATCACGTGCAGTTGCCGCCCGCGCCGCGCAGCCGCGACCGGCAGCAACGCCGAGCCGCCGACCCCGGCGACGATGTTGAGCAGCAACAGGACGCCTGCCTGCGTGCTGCTCACCCCGGCCGGGTCGAGTAGCGCCTCTGCCCAGGTCGTCAGTGCGGTGAAGGTCCCGAACGGCACGAACACGAGCAGCGCGAGCCGGCGCAGATACCTGTCGTTCCACGTCGCGCGGAATGCGCTGACGCCACCGGCGGACGGCGCGGCACCGTACGTGGGCGGGCGGCGTAGTGCCACCGCGAGGCCGGCGACGGCAGTGGCGGCGAGCAGCGCGTTCACCACCAGCAGCCCGCGCAGCGGCAGCGCGGTGCCCAAGGCGAACGCGACCACCATGCCGGCGAACGTGCTCGCGGTGCCGAGCGCGATGCCCTTCGCCCGGTCGTCATCAGCCAGGTACCGTGCCGCGACTCCGGTGATCGCGTTGAGCACGAGCGGCTGCCCGATCGCGACCAGCACCTGACCGGCGAGCGCCCAGCCGAAACTGTCGCCGGCCAGCCGCAGCCCGCCACCCGCGGCGGTCAGGAGCGCGCCCAGCAGCACGCCGCCGCGCAGCCAGCGGTCGAGCACCAGCCCGGCGGGGATCGCGAGCACCACGTAGCAGAGCGGGAACACGTTGGCGAGCCAGCCGATCGCCCCCTCGGACACGCGGTAGTGCTTCGCGGCGTCCGTCGTGATCGGCGCGAAGGTCAGCCACAGCAGCTGGGTGGTGGCAGCGGCGGCGGCGAACCCGGCGAGCGCGGCCCAGTTGCTGCGCGCAGGTGCGGGTCCGGACACGGCGGCTTCCTGATTCGGTACGAACGGCTGGGTTCGGTGAAGAACCGTTGACCGACGGATTGTGCCCGGTCCGGGCGGCCGTTCGCCCGGCACCCCGGCGACCGCACGCTCAGCCGGCCGGTGTCCGCCCGTGGGACCCGAGCAGCCGGGCCAGGTTGCCGCCGAGGATCGCGCGCAACTCGTCGGTGTTCAGGCCGCCGGCGCGCAGCGCCGCCGGCGTGTTGCTCGTGACGAACGTGTTCGGGTACGAGTAGATATCGCTGCCGAACAGCAGCCGACCGGCGCCGACGGCGCGCACGAACTGGCCGATCGCGCTCGCGTTGAACGCCATCGCCGAGTCGAACACGAGGTTCGGATGCCGTTCGGCGAGCGCGATGCACTCCAGCGTGTGATGGTAGGTCGACATGCCGTCCAGCACCACGATCGTGAGCTCCGGGTGCGCCCGCGCCAGATTGCCCACCAGCACCGGCGCCTCCAGTGTGGAGTCTGCGTAGCAGTGCACGAATGGGACGAGGCCCAGCGCGGGCATCAGCTCGAGGTGCCGGTGGATCCAGGCGTCGTCGGTCGCCACGCCCTGGAAGCGGGCGTGGTAGCTGACCCCGACCAGACCGAGTTCGGCGATGCGGCGCACCTCTGCCAGGCCCGCCGCACCGTAGAGCGGCTCCACCACGCCGGCACCGGCAGCGAACCGGGTCGGGTCGGCGGCGCAGTAGCGCGCGATCGCGTCGTTGACCGCACAGGTGTCGCGCAGCCCGTCGGGGCGCAGGTAGGAGTTGCCGGGGAGTACGAGGGTGCGGCCGATGCCCAGCCGGTCCATCGTCGAGACCCGGGCCGCGACCTCCGCCTGCAGCCACTGCGCGGCGTCCGTCGGCGCAGCCGCTCCGGCCACTGCCGAGTGTGCCACCGTGCCGTGATGCTGATGGACGTCGAACACGTCGAACCCGTCGAGGACGTCGAACCCGGCCATGCCCGCATCGCTCGCCGTCTGCATCGGGCCAGGTTAGCAACCTAGTTGACGGTCCGTCAGATGTGCTGCAGAGTGCGAGGATCCCACCGAGAGAGGAGCACACGTGCTCGTCGCCGACCAGTGTGCGATCGTCGGAATCGGCAACACGGCCTACACGCGCGGCACCGCGCGGAGCACGGTCGAGCTGCACCTGGAGGCATCGCTACGGGCGCTGGCCGATGCCGGGCTCACTCCGGCGGACGTCGACGGCGTCATGCCGAGCGCGACCGCCGGCCGCTGCGCCGAGGACTTCATCGCGAATCTGGGGCTGCGCGATCTCGCGTTCAGCTCGACGGTGCACATGGGCGGCAGCAGTTTCATCGCCTCGGTCCAGAGCGCCTGCCTGGCCATCAGCGCCGGGGTCGCGTCGTGCGTGCTGATCCCGGCCGGTCGGCGCGGCTACTCCGGTGAGCGGATCTCGACCGGTCAGGGGCCGGTCGAGCCGCTGCTGAACGCGGTGCGCGAGTTCGAGGCCCCGTACGGCAACCTGGTCGCCGTGCAGTGGTTCGCCCAGGCGGCCCAGCGGCACATGCACCTGTACGGGACGACCAGTGAGCAACTCGGCCACGTGGCGGTGAGCGCCCGGGCGAACGCGAACCTGAACCCGCAGGCGCTGATGCACGGGCGGCCGATGACGCTGGCCGATCACCAGAACTCGCGGATGGTCTCCAGCCCGTTCCGGCTGTTCGACTGCTCGCTGGAGTCCGACGGTGCCGGAGCGGTGGTGGTGACCAGCGCTGAGCGCGCGCGAGACCTCGCCCAGCCGCCGGTGCTGATCGGCGGTGTGGGGGAGGGGCACGGTTATCCGCCGACGTCGCTCACCCAGAAGCCCGACATCGCCTCGGTGCCCAGCCTGAGTGCCGCCGCCCGACGCGCGTTCACGATGGCCGGCGTCACGGTGGCCGACCTGCAGTGCCTGCTGATCCACGAGGGGTTCACCTGGTACGTCCTCGCGGCGCTGGAGGCGCTCGGGGTCGTAGGTCCCGGCGAGGCCGGCCCGTTCGTGGCGGACGGGCACATCACGCTGACCGGTTCGCTGCCGGTGAACCCGCACGGCGGCGCGCTCTCGGAAGGGCACGTGTCCGGCATCAACCACGCGATCGAGGCGGTGCGCCAGTTGC
Organism: Jatrophihabitans cynanchi; assembly: GCF_027247405.1. Lineage (NCBI taxonomy): Bacteria > Bacillati > Actinomycetota > Actinomycetes > Jatrophihabitantales > Jatrophihabitantaceae > Jatrophihabitans > Jatrophihabitans cynanchi. The sequence goes on from NZ_CP097463.1 coordinate 3,536,434, forward strand.
GCGGCAGCGTCGAACCGGAGCGGCAGATCGCGGACTGCCACCAGGTGGCGGTGGTCAACGAGGGCAACTTCTTCGACGCCGCCGTGATGGTGCTGCGGAGCCGGTCGTGAGCGCGGGCCGGCCGATGCTCGAGCCGGGCGCGCTCACCGAGCCGTTCTGGGCAGCGGCGGCACGGCACGAACTCGTCGTGCAGAAGTGCGCGTCCTGCGGCGCGCTGCGCCACTATCCGCAGCCGATGTGCCCGGATTGTCACGGCATCGAGTACGCCTGGCAGCCGCTGTCCGGCCGGGGCACCGTCTACACGTTCACCGTCTCGCACCAGGCGTTCCATCCGGCGTGGCGCGACCGCGTTCCCGTCGCGATCGCCACGATCGAGCTCGAGGAGGGCGTCCGGATGCTCAGCGACCTTCCCGCGCAGGACGTGGACCGGGTGCACATCGAGATGGCGGTCGAGGTCTTCTTCGAGGACGTAGTAACCGAGTCGGGCCGCGCCGTCACCCTGCCGCGATTCCGGTCGGTCGAGGATTCCTAACAATCGACCAAGCGTTTGCTCGTCTGGCTGACGGTTGGTCAGATTCATGGATTCCAGGTGATGACCAAGCGCTTGGTTGTGTCGTAGAGTGACGGCCATGACACGGCAGGGGACCGCGCAATGATGACGACACTGCTGGCCGGGCTGGCCCTCGGCGCCATCTATGCCCTGATCGCCCTGGGCTACCACATCGTGTTCGTCAGCTCGAACGCGTTCAACTTCGCGCACGCGCAGCTGGTGATGCTGGGCGTGTTCATCTCGTACTGGGGCCTGGTGACCCTCAAGCTGCCGACGGGCATCGTGTTCGTGCTGGCGGCCGTGATCGTCGCAGCGGTGGCCGTGGTCGAGGAGCGCATCGCGATCCGCACCGTCGTCGGCACCGAGGGGCAACTGATCACCACGGTCGGCTTCGCCACCCTGCTCGACGGCGTCACCCAGGTGATCTGGGGGGGTGAGCCGCTGCAGGTGCCGTTCTTCGGGCCGGACGGCGTGTGGAACGTCCTCGGCGGGCGGGTCTTCCCCGTCGAGCTGCTGCTCATGCTGATCGCGATCGCGATCGCCGTCGTGATCGCGTTCACCGGGCGCAATACGATGCTCGGCCTGGCGATGCTCGCCGTTTCCGAGGACCGCGAGGCGGCACTGATGCGCGGCATCAACGTGCGCGCGCTGGCTATCGGCGCGTTCGCCGTGTCCGGCGTGATGGCCGGCCTGATCGGACCGGTGATCGGGCCGAAGACGTTCGCGGTCGCGACGCTGGGTTCGGCACTCGCGCTCAAGGGCTTCGTGGCGATGGCGATCGGCGGCTTCGGCAGCGCGGCCGGCGCGCTGATCGGCGGCTTCGCGGTCGGGCTCATCGAGTCGGTGGCCGGCCGCTACCTGGGTGCGACCTACTCGACGCTGATGGTCTTCGCCGCGCTGCTCGTGGTGCTGCTGCTCAAACCGACCGGACTGTTCGGCACGACACGAGAGCGGGCGGTGTGATCATGTCGCTGAAGGCTCTGGTCTGGAGGGTGCCGTCGTGGACGGTGCCGCTGATCGCCGCCGTCGCGGTGATCCTCATGCCGGTCGTCGGCATCGAGTCGAACGTGCAGCGCCAGCTGGTGCTGATCTGCATCCTCGCCCTCATCGTGAGCGGCCTGAACCTCAGCCTCGGCTATGCGGGCGAGCTGGCCCTGGGGCAGGCCGCGGTCTACGCCGGTGGTGCGTACGTGAGCGGTTACCTCGGGGCGCACGGCCACACCGAACTGCTCGTGCAGCTCGCGGCCGCGGTCGGCGTGGCCCTGTTGATCGGGGTCGTGACGGGCATCCCGGGATTGCGGCTGGGCCACTGGTCGCTGGCGATGGTGTCCTTCTTCCTGGTGCTCCTGGTGCCGGATCTGCTGGAGATGTTCAAGGACGAGACCGGCGGTTCGTTCGGGCTCAGCGGCATCTTCCCGGCCACGCTGTTCGGGCACACCCTCGACCCGCGGGAGTACTGCATCGCCGTCACCGTCGTCACGGCACTGTGGCTGCTGGTGCTGCGCAACCTGGTCCGGTCACGGCACGGCACCGCGTTCCGGGTGCTGCGCGAGAGCCCGGTGCTCGCCTCGTCGATGGGCATCTCGGTGTTCCGGATGAAGTTCGCCGCATACGCGATCGGCGCGATCCCCGCGGGGCTTGCCGGTTGCCTGTTCGCCAACCTCGACCACTTCCTCGCGCCGTCCTCGTTCGGGTTCAAGCTGGCGATCTCGATCCTGGCGGCGTCGATCCTGGGCGGCTCGGCGAGTGTGTACGGCGCGGTGGTCGGCGCGATGCTGCTGCAACTGGGCCCACTGGAGTCGACCGACTTCCAGGAGTACGCGCTGGTCGTCTACGGCCTGCTGCTGCTGGTCGGCGGCGTCGTGCTCGCCAAGGGAATCGCCGGGCTGCTGGAGCTGGCCGGCAAGCGGGTCGAGCGGCGCTGGTTCCCTCGGCCGCGCTCGGCGCCCTACGCCGGTGACCTGCTCGACGGCGTCGACGGGGTCGCGCTCGACGTGGCCGGCGTGTCCAAGACCTTCGGTGGCCTGCACGCCCTGTCCGACGTCTCGCTCACCGCCGCCGCCGGCAGCATCACCGCGCTGATCGGGCCGAACGGTTCGGGCAAGACCACGCTGCTGAACATGATCTGCGGCTACTACCGCCTCGACGAAGGGGCCATCCGGCTCGGTGACGGCGAGCTGTCCCGCGTCCCGTACAAGGCGGCCCGCGCCGGGGTCGCACGCACCTTCCAGACGCCGACCATCCCGCCCGGCATCAGCGTCGGCGAGGCGGTGCGCTCGGGTCGTTACACCACGCAGCACGCCTCGTTCCTGTCCGCCGTGCTTCGGCTGCCCAGTTACCGGCGCGCCCGCGCCCGCGACCTGGAGGAGTCGCGGCGCGTTCTTGCGCTGGTCGGGCTGGCCGACCTCGAGAACGAGGAGGCCGTCTCGCTGCCGCTCGGCACCAGGCGGCTGCTGGAGGTGTCGCGCGCCCTGATCGCCAAGCCGCGGCTGCTGTTGCTCGACGAGGTGGCGTCCGGGCTGGACGAGGACGAGGTCGACCGGCTGGCCGAACTGATCCGCCGGATCCGCGACGCCGGTGGAACCGTCGTGCTGGTGGAGCACAACTTCCGGCTGGTGCTGTCCCTCGCGGACAAGATCTACGTGCTGGCGCGTGGCGAGATCCTCGCTGCCGGCTCACCGGCCGAGATCGAGGCACACCCGCAGGTGCTCACCGAGTACCTCGGGGTCAAGGCGCCCGAGGCCGAACAGCTGCTGCAAGCAGGCGGCGTCACCGAGGGGGGTCAGCATGAGTGAACCGTTGTTGAGCGTGCGCAACCTGGCGACCGGTTACGGTGACCTGCGGGTCGTCTGGGACGTCTCCTTCGACGTGCTGCCCGGCCAGGTCACGGCACTGCTCGGCCGCAACGGAGCGGGCAAGACCACGACGCTGCGGGCGATCGCCGGGCTGAACAAGGTCCAGGGCGGATCGGTGCTGCTACGCGGCAGCGACATCTCCGGGACGCCGGCGCACAAGCGCATCCGCGCCGGTATCGGCATGGTGCAGGAGAACAAGCGCGTCTTCAAGCGCCGGACGGTCGAGGCGAACCTGCTGCTCGGCGGATACGCGCGCGGTGTGGGCCGCAAGAGCCTGCGCACCGCGCTGGATGAGATCTACGAGTTGTTCCCGGTGCTGCGGACGCGTGCGAGCAACCCGGCCGGGCAGCTGTCCGGCGGGCAACAGCAGATGCTCGCGATCGGGCAGGCGCTGATGGGCAAGCCGGACCTGTTGCTTCTCGACGAGCCGTCCGCCGGGCTCGCGCCCGCGATCGTCGGCGAGGTGATGGCCAGCGTCCAGCAGCTGAAGCAGACCGGGCTCGGCGTGCTGCTCGTCGAGCAGGCCGTCGAGGCAGCTGTCGGCGTCGCCGACCAGGTGACCGTGCTGGACATCGGGCGGATCGTGATGTCCGGCAGCGCGAGCGAGCTCGACGACGTCGAGATCATCAAGGACGCCTACTTCGGGCGGGCGCCGAAGCCGACCGCATGAACGAAGCCGGGCCGGCCGGGTCCGGCCGCCGCGAGGTGATCGTCGCGCGTGCAGCGGAGTTGCTCGCCCGCAAGGGGATCGCGGGCACCACGGTGCGCGAGATCGGCGAGGCCGTCGGGATCTTGTCCGGAAGCATCTACCACCACTTCGAGTCCAAGGACGCGATCGTCGACGTGCTCATGTCGGCCTACCTGCAGGAGCTGCAGGCGCAGTATCGCGCGGTGCTGGACGAGGCGACGGACGTGTCGGCGACCTTCGAAGGCCTGGTGCACGCGTCGCTGCGCACGATCGAACTGCACCCGCACGCCACGCTGATCTACCAGCACGAGGCGCAGTACTTCCGGGAGACGCCGCGGTACCGCTACGTGCGGGTGGCCGGCGAGCGGGTGCGCGAGACCTGGATGGGAGTGCTCGAGACCGCGGTCGCCGACGGGGTCTTCCGCGCGGACCTGCCCACCCGGCACCTGTACCTGCTGCTCCGCGACGGGCTGTGGCTGTCGGTGCGCTGGTTCCGCCCCACCGCGGGCTACGGGTACCCGCAGCTCGCGACGGACTGCGCGCGGCTGTATCACCAGGCGTTCGCCTCGCAGTCGACCCTGCGGCGGATGCTCGCCCGACCCTAGGATGTGAGACCGTGCCCGACTCAGAAGCAGAACGACTGCCCCGCGAACCCGGCGGACGCATCCCCGGCCGGCGCGGGACGGCAACGCGGGAGCGGCTGCTCGCCTCGACCGCGGAACTGCTGGCGCGCAAGCCGTACCGCAGCATCACCGTCACCGAGATCGCCCGCGGCGCGCGCACGTCGCCCGCGACGTACTACCAGTACTTCCTGGACATCGAGAGCGCCGTGCTCGCCCTGGCCGAGGCGTCCGCCGCGGAGGGCGCCGAGCTGTCCGCACCGCTGCTGGCCAAGCGGTGGCGCGGTGCCGACGGCTGGCAGAACTCGCTGGCGGTCGTGGACGCGTTCCTCGACTTCTGGCGCAGCCACCAGCCGATCCTGCGGGTGGTAGACCTGCTCACCGAGGAGGGCGACGAGCGGGTTCGGGCCGTGCGGGTGGGCATGCTCAACGTCGTCACCCGCGAGTTGGCGAGCGTCATCACCGAGGTGCGCGGTGCCGCCGACGGGCGGCCCGGCGCGGATCCGATGGCGACCGCCGCCGTGCTCGTGTCGATGCTCGCTCACGTCGCCGCGCACCAGGCGAGGTACGAGGACTGGAGCATCAGCATGGCCAGCATCCGCGACGCGATGGCCGACGTCGTCTACTGGGCGATCACCGGCCCGCGCGTGCCCGAACACGAGCGTCCGAAGCCCGCCACCAAGCGCGGCGTGCGCGCCTGACGTAGTCCCGCTTCCCCCATGCCCCGCCGAGAATCCGGCCGGAATATTGGGAACGGGGTGGGGGAAGCGGCGAGCGTCTCGTCGGGCGGTGGGGGAAGCGGCGACGGCCAGCGCCGACCGGTCGGCCAGGTCACGCGCCGCCTGCTGCGCCGACCGGTCGGGGGACGACGGCTGCTGATCAGCCGAACAGCAGCTCGGCGTTGCCGACGAAGAACTGCTCGAGCATGTCCTCGCCGAGGCTGCCGACACTCTGGAGGAACCGGCCCACCGGATCCTTGCCACCTTCGACGTGCGGGTAGTCGGTGGAGAACATGAACGTCTCGGCGAGGCCGTACCGCTCGATGTAGCGGTCCACGGGCTCGCTCCAGAACGGGGTGACCCGCACGTTGCGCGCCACGTACTCGCTCGGCTTCAACGGCAGCCCGACACCCACCTTGGTCAGCAGCGCGGCGTGCAGGTCCATCCGCTCGACGAGCGGGCCGAGCCACTGCGCGCCGAACTCGATGATGCCGAACCGCAGTGCCGGTACCCGCTCGAACACGCCGCCCATCACCATCGCGGTCAGCACCACCTCCATGCCGATCGGCGCGATGATCGTCCAGATCGGGCCGATGCGCTCCTCGGCACCGGGCTGGTCCGGGAACGCCGAGCGCAGCGTGGGGGAGTCCCACAGCTCGCGCGGCAGCAGCATCGGGTCGTCGCGGTCGGCGGAGAACTGCCCGGTCGCGCCGAGGTGTGCGAGCAGTGGCACGTTCGCGTCGGCGAGCAGGTGCCAGAGCGGGTCCCAGACCGGATTGGCCGGCGAGGTGCCCGCGGGTGCCGGCGCGAACGACACGCAGATCCCGCGCGCTCCGGCGCCGATGACGCGTTCGGCCTCGGCGAGTGCCTTGGCCGGATCGCTCAGATTGAGCTGGCAGACGCCGATCGAGCGGCCGCCGGTGTCGCGCGTCCACTTCAGGCAGTAGTCGTTGTAGTTGCGCACCACCTGCCAGGCCTGCGGCGTGGCCAGCCGGGCTTCGCGGCCGAGCGTGTTCGGGAACGCGAACTGGCGCGCGATGCCCATGCGATCCATCGCGTCGACCCGGCCCGCGGGGTCGGCCGAGCCGAGTGCGGCGAGGCCTTTCACCGTCCACGGGTCCTCCTCGGCGCGCAACCGGTCGGCGGCGAACGTCTCGGCGTTGCGGAAGCCCGCGAGCATGTCGATCACCCAGTCCGAACCGATCGGCTCGAGCAGTTCGGCCATCACCTCCGGCTCCATGTACAGATGCGAGTCGGCGTCGAGCAGGCGGCCGGCCACGTGGGACGGCGCTGATGTCGCCATCGAAACCTCCAAGGCTGATCGGTGTCCTGACACTATCAAGCGCTTGCTTGATCGGCTAGTGATGCCGGATCCCGCAGCGACAGCCTGCTGATCAGTAGGCTGTCGCCGTCGATTCGTGAGCGGAGCAACCATGGTGGAGACCAGCAGTCGTCGGGACCTGATCCTGGACAGGGCGGCCGAGTTGTTCGCGCGCAAGGGCGTTGCGGCGACGACTGTGCGCGAGATCGCCGACAGCGTCGGGCTGCTCTCCGGCAGCCTCTACCACCACTTCGAGTCCAAGGACGCGATCGTGGACCAGTTGCTGCGCAGCTACCTCGACGACCTGCTGCAGCGCTACCGCGCGGCGATGGCGGAAGATCTCGGCCCGCGCGAGATGTTCGACCGACTCGTGCACGCATCCTTCGAGGCGGTCGACGCCCACCCGCACGCGACCGAGATCTTCCAGAACGACTTCAACCTGCTGCGCAACGAGCCACGCTTCAAGTACCTCGAGAAGGCTGCCGGCGAGGTGCAGAAGACCTGGCTCGCGGTGATCGAGCGCGGCAACGAGACCGGCGTGTTCCGCACCAGCATGCAGCCGAAGGTGATCTACCGGATCGTCCGCGATGTGGTGTGGCTGTCGGTGCGCTGGTACGACCCGAAGCCGGACTACGGCTTGCGCGAACTGGCCGACGACTGCACCTCGACGTTGCTGGACGGCATCTCGGCCAAGGCGGCGCCCCGGCGAAAGGCCGCTCGCTAGCTCACGCGTTGGGACGGGCGCCGGTCTGCGCAGCGGCGGCGCGCTGCGCGATCAGATCCAGGCTGGGCATCCGGTCCTGACCGACAGCGGCCGGCAGCCGCTCGGCGAGTTCTTGCGGCGTCCACCGGCCGGCGCCGTACATCGTGCGCAGCTCGCGCGGTTGCGCCCAGACCGCCACCTTCGAGCCGGCAACCGTGTACACCTGCCCGGTCACCTCCGCCGCGGCGTCCGAGAGCAGGTACACCGCCATCGGCGCGACGTCCTCCGGGCCGCCCATGTCCTCGATCGCGAACGGCACCAACTCGGACATCCGGGTCCGGGCGACCGGCGCGATCGCGTTCGCGGTGATGCCGTACCGGTGCAGGCCCAGGGCCGCGCTGCGCACCAGCGAGATGATGCCGCCCTTCGCGGCGCTGTAGTTCGCCTGCGCCACGCTGCCGGTGAACGCGCCCGACGCGAAGCCGATCAGCCGCCCCGAGCCCTGCTTGCGCATCACCGCGGATGCCGCCCGGAACAGGGTGAACGTGCCCTTCAGGTGTGTGGCAACCACCGAGTCCCAGTCGTCCTCGGTCAGGTTGAACAGCATCCGTTCGCGCAGGATCCCGGCTACGCAGACGACCCCGTCCAGGCGCCCGTACGTGTCGAGCGCGGCGCGCACGATGTTCTCGCCGCCGTCCATCGCCGTCACGTCATCGCCGGACGCGACGGCCGATCCGCCGCCGGCGCTGATCTCGTCGACGACCGACTGGGCCACCGAGGACGTCGGGTCGCTGCCGTCCAGGGCGACGCCGAGGTCGTTGACGACGACCCGCGCGCCGTGTTCGGCGCAGGCTAGCGCGATCGCGCGCCCGATTCCGCGCCCGCCTCCGGTCACGGCGACGACCTTGCCTTCGATGAACCCAGCCATCAGTTCTCCTCTCGTGGCGCGTGTGCAGGACGGAAGACCGGAGCGGCCGGTGCGCCGGCGTCGTGCCGGAACGTGACCTGCAACGGCATGCCGACGGTGAGCTCGTCGGGTTCGCAGTCGACGAGGTTGCTCATCAGCCGCGGCCCTTCGGCGAGTTCGACGATCGCCGCGACGTACGGCACCCGCCCGGCGAACGGGGGCAGGTCGTTGAAGCGCACGACCGAGTAGGTGTACAGGCTGGCCGCGCCGCTCGCCTGCTCCCAGGCGACGTCCTCGCTCCAGCACGACGGGCAGAACGGGCGCGGGTAGAGGTGTGCCGCCGTGCACGAGCGGCAGCGGCGCAGCAGCAGCCGCCCCTCGGCGGCGGCCTGCCACCAGAGCGCGGTGTCCGCCTCGATCGTCGGCAGGTCGGTGCGCGGCGCGCTCATCGCGGCTCGATCGCGTGCAGCAACGGCTCGCCGCGGCGGGCGGGGATCGCGTCGACCTGCCGGCCGCACCCGGGGCAGTAGAAGCGGCGGACCGTGAAGCGCTCGGCGCCGGCGTAGCCGAGCCGGAAGGGTGCGAAGGTTCGCGCCGGCTGCTCGTCGAGCAGCAGGTGCGCGAAGACGTTCTCGGTGGCATCGCACAGGGCCAGCGCGCATCGGCTGCAGGTGATCACCGGGGTTCCACCGTCCTCGTCCAGCCGCAACGTCGCGCTCAACCGGCGCCCGGTCGGCGTCGGCGCCACCGGCCGCGGAACGCCTCCGCCCAGCCGGGTCCGCAGCCGCTCGGTGCGCAGTGCCTCGGTCGCGGCGCGGTCGACGGTCGGGCCGCTCGCGGTGTCGGCGAACCGGACTGCGTAGTCGGACGCCGCCCGCTCACGGCTCACCAACGAGTCGAGGACGTCCTCGAGCACTGCGTCCGGGTCGCGCTCGAGCGGATCGCCGTACCCGCCGCCGCCCTGGGAGACCGCGACGTGCACGTCGGACCCGGTCAGCGCGGCGTCCGGGCCGGGAATGGGTAGCTCGCGGGGTCCGAGTCCACCGGCCACGAGCGCGCGCGCCTCGTCCGGGCCGAGGATCGCGAACGCGCCCGAGCCGCCCGGCTCGCCGCCGGCCAGCCCCATGGCTCCCGGGTGCTGCAGCCCCTGGGCGAAGGAGAGCACGCCGACCGGCCCGCGGACGTCGTGCGGGGTGAGCAGGTGCAGCGAGCCGACGCCGCCGCGCAGCCGGCCGGGTCCCGCGCTGTCGGCCAGTTCGGCCCGCATCAGGTACCGCACCGGCAGGTAGCTCTCGTTCACCTCGATGTTGGCGCACCCGCCACCGGGCGACGTGGTCGGGCCGGACGAGTCGGCGCCGTCGGCGAAGGTCCGCGCGCCGCCACCACCGGCCACCTCGTCGAGCGTCATCCCGGCGAACAGCCGGCCGTCGTCGGTGTGGCCGGTCAGCACCACTCCGCCACCGCCGGCGAGCTGGCAGCCCGCCATGACGTGCTCGGCGTGCTCACCGCTGCCGTCGAGCATCCGGGCCAGGCACACGTTGACGCAGGTCCGGACCGCCTGCGCGACGGTCGCGGTGCTCATCGCGACGCCGGCCGGCCACTGCGCGTCGACGACCGAACCCTTGCGGCTCACGATCCGGACCGCCGGCCACAGCGCGCCCGGCACCCACGGCAGCCCGCCGCACAGGTAGACGAGCACCGCCGCCATGGTGAACCCGGCGAGCGCCGGGTAGGCGGTGTTGATCGCGCCGGCAGCCTGGTCCGAGCTCTGGGAGAAGTCGAGCTCGAGCTGCTCGCCCCGCTTCGTGGCCGTCAGCCGCACGGCGTAGACCGCCCCGCCCGGCGACCCGTCCGGATCCGGCCCGTACTCGAGGTGCGCCACGTGCCGCCACCGCCCGTCCGGCAGCTCGGCGAGCCGCTCGCGTATCCGGCGCTCGGTGCCGGCCAGCAGTCGCGCCATCGCGCCCTCGACCTGGTCGGCGCCGTACCGTTCGCACAAGCGGAGCAGCGCCGCGACCGAGGCGCGGTTGGCGGCGACCTGGCCGGCCAGGTCGAGCGCGTTCAGCTGCGGGGTGCGCGAGCGGATCAGGTACTCGCGCTCGAGATCGCGCCGGATCCGGTCGGCCTCGACGATCTTCACCGGCGGCATCGGGATGGGTTCGTCCCAGATCGAGCCCGCGGCCATGCTCATTCCGCCGGGAGTGGGGCCGCCGACGTCGGCCTGGTGCACGGTCGAGCCGACCCAGCCGATCAGCCGCGACCCGGCGAACACCGGCGCGACCAGCACCACGTCCGGCTGGTGCAGGGTGCCGACGTACGGATCGTTGGTCAGGAACTGATCGCCCGGCCCGATGCCGGGGTTGTCCTGGTAGTTCGCCAGGATGTCGGCGACCACGAGGTGGATCGAGGCGACCTGCGCGAGGATGTAGCGGCCACAGGCGACGACCCGGCCGTCGGCCGCGGTGATCGCGGTGTTCAGGTCGTTCGACTCGACGGCGATCTGCGAGCCGGACACGTGCTGCAGCGTGCTCGCGGCCTCGTCGTTGATGCTGTCCAGGCGGTGCCTGATGATCTCGAAGGTGACGGCGTCCGGGGTCATGACCGCGCTCGGATCGTCAGCCGAAGGTGCCCGTCGGTGCCGATGCGTGCGCTGTGGCCGGGGTGCACGACGACGGTGGTGCTCTCGGACTCGACGAAGGCCGGCCCGGGTACGCACTGGTCGGCGCCCAGGTCGTCCCACGCGTACACCGGGCACTCCTGCCGGTGCCCGTCGAACAGCGCCGCCCGGTGCCGCCGCGGTGCCGCGGTCCCCGCTCGTCGCGGATCGCCCGCCGGGAGCGGCATCGGCAACAACGCCTCGGCAGACACCGCGACCACCTCGATCGGGGTGTCCGCCTTCCCGCTGCCCGGGCCGACCACCTGCTCGTAGCGCTGCCGGAACCGATCGGTCAGCGCAGCGACGTCGTCCGGGCCGATCGCACGCTCGGGCAGCACGATGTCGACGCGATGCACCTGCCGGTAGAAGCGCAGCCCGATCCGGCGCCGGACGGTGACCTGCCGGCCGGGCGGGAGCGGCGCCTGGCCGAGTTCGAGCTGCGCGCGCACGCTCGCGGCAAGCCGCGCGGCCGCGGCGTTCACGGCGTCGAGCGATTCGTGCAGCGATGCCGGCGCGAGGTCGTGCTCGGCCGCGGCGCGGATGTCGCTGGCGATGGCGCCGAACGCGGAGAACTGCGCCGCGAACGCGGGCACCAGGATCTCGCGCACCCCGAGGTCTTCGGCGTAGCGGCCGGCGTACTGCGGTCCGGCGCCGCCGTAGGCGAGCAGCGCGAAGTCGCCGGGGTCGTGGCCGCGTTCGACGGTGGTGCGGCGCACCAGGTCCTTCATCTGCTCGCAGGCGACGTCCAGGATCCCCTCGGCCGCTGCGTCGACGCTCAACCCGAGCGGCCGCGCGATCATCCGGTCGATGGCCGCCGCGGCCGCGGCGACGTCGAGTTCGAGCGTGCCGCCCAACCGCTCGACGTACCCGGCCACGGCCGCTGCGTCGGTGAGCGTGGGCTGCGTCCCGCCGCGCCCGTAACAGGCCGGGCCGGGATCGGCGCCCGCGCTCTGCGGACCGACCCGCAACGCGCCCAGCACCGGGTCGACCCAGGCGAGGCTGCCGCCGCCGGTGCCGATCGAGGTGATGTCGACGACCGGCATGGCGAGCGCGAACCGGTCGATCATCGGCCGCGCCGCGTACCCGGGCTCGCCCGCCAGCACCAGGCCTACGTCGAAGCTGGTACCGCCGACGTCCGTCGCGACCACGTTCGGGTGGCCGAGGGCGGCGCCGACCTTGGCGGTCGCGGCCAGCCCACCGGCCGGGCCGGATCGCAGCGTCTGCACGGGGGAGCGTCGCGCGGCATCGACCGACTGCACCCCGCCGCCCATCCGGGTCACCAGCAGGGTGCCGCCGAACTTGCGGTCGGCGAGAGCGGCGTGCAACCGGCCGAGGTAGGACGAGACGAGCGGGGCGACGTAGGCGTCGAGCACTACCGAGCAGGTGCGCTCGTACTCGCCGATCCGCGGCGCCAGCTCGCTGGACAGGCTCACGTGGCAGCCGGGCAACTCCTCGGCGGCGATCGCGGCCACCCGCTGCTCGTGGGTGGGGTTCACCGGCGACCAGAGCAGGGCGACCGCAACCGCGTCGACCCCGCTGGCCGCGAGCGAGCGCAGCGCGGCGCGCACGCCGGCCTCGTCCAGCGGTTCGACGACCTGACCCGACCGGTCGATCCGTCCCCGGACGCCGAGAACGCGCCGCCGCGGCACCAGCAGCGGCGGCTTGTCCCAGCTCGTGGGGCGGCGAAGGTCCTCGTCGGTGAGCCCGTGCACCTTGTTCGCCTTGGCGATCGCGAGGGTCGACTCGAACCCGGCCGTGGTGAGCACGCCCACGGTGGCCCCGGTGCCGGTGAGCACCGCGTTGAGCCCGACCGTCGTGCCGTGCGCGAACACGTCGGTGCCGGCCAGCAGCTCTTGCGGGCTCAGCTCCAGCTCGGCGGCGAGGAGCTCGATCGCTGCCAGCACGCCGGTCTCGACCTGCGCGGGCGTCGACAGCGCCTTGCTCGCGACCACGCGGCCGTTGCCGGTGACCGCCACCGCGTCGGTGAACGTGCCCCCGGTGTCCACCCCGATCAGCTGCATCAGGCGCCGTACCCGCCGTCGACGTCGAGCTTCTGCCCGGAGATGAAGCCGGCCCGGTCCGAGGCGAGGAAGCAGACCGCCTCGGCGATGTCGGCGGCGGAGCCGAACCTGCGCAGCGGGATGTTCGCGCGGGTGACCTCGAGCGCCCGCTCGTCGAGGTCACCGGATCCGATCAGCGTCTCGGCCATGCCGTCGGTGAGCATGCCGGGCCCGACGCAGTTCGCGCGGACGCCGAACCTTCCCTCCTCGGCGGCCAGGCCGCGCACGAGCGCCTCGACCGCGCCCTTCGGGCCGGCGGACAGGCCGTCGCGGACCGGGAAGCGTGTGGTGGCCGCGGTGGTGACCGCGACGATGTTGCCGCGTGCGGCGCGCAGTGGCGGCAGCGCGGGATGGGCGATGTTGAAGAAGCCGGCCGCGTCGGCGAGCAGTTGGCTGCAGAACTCCTCGGGGGCGACCCGGCTCAGGTGCACCATCGGCACGTGCGGGCCCGCGGCGTACACCAGGGTGTGCAGGCCGCCGAAGTCCGCCATGACGGTGTCGACGAGTCGGGCGCACGCGTCGGCGTCGGTGAGTTCGAGCTGATAGCTGCGCAGCGTTCCGTCGGGCGTCCTCATCGCAGTGAGCCGGGCCGGGTCGGGGCGGCGGTGGGTCGCGGCCACCCGGGCGCCGCGCGCGAGCAGCAGCGCCGCGATCGCCGCGCCCAGACCGCCGCTGGCGCCGACCACCAGTGCGGCGCCGGTCCGGGCCGCGAAGTCCGTCGTCTCCATCGTGAGTCACCCTATCAAGCGCTTGGTCAATGGCCTAGGGGCGTGTACGGCTCAGTACATGCCCGCGCCGAGGCCGCCGTCCACCTCGATGGCGGCGCCGTTGACGTAGCCGGCGTACTGCGAGCTCAGGAACAGGATGGCCGCGGCGACCTCGTCCGGGCTGCCGTACCTGCGCACCGGCACGTTCGCGCCGCGCTGCGCGAAGACGGCCTCGGCGCTGGTGCCGGTCGCGCTCGCCACCTCGGCGGCGGTCCGCTCCCACATCGACGTGCGGATCAGGCCAGGCAGTACCGAGTTCACCAGGACGCCGTCGGCCGCGTACTTCTTGGCCAGCGCGCACGCCGTGGCGACCATCGCCGCCTTCGAGGCCGCGTAGTCGACGAGCGCGGGGTTCGGGTACTTCGCGCCCGCGGTCGCCACCATCACCACGCGGCCCCAACCCGTCTTGCGCATCGCGGGCAGCATCCGGCGCGTGCAGCGCACCGCGGACATCAGGTTGAGCTCGAACAGGCCGGTCCAGTCGGCGTCAGTCATATGCAGGAAGTTGCGCGAGGGCGAGGCTCCGACGTTGTTGACCAGGATGTCCGCCGGCCCGAGGTCGGCCTCGACGGCGTCGAGGAAGGTGTTCACCGCGGCGGCGTCGCTCATGTCGGCCACGTACGGGTGCCCGCTTCCAGGCAGGCCGGACAGCCCGCCGGCGAGCGCTTCGCCGTTGCCCGCAGAGCGGGAGCAGAACGCGACCTGCGCGCCGTGGGCGGCGAGCGCCCGCACCGTGGCGGCGCCGATGCCCTCGCTCGCGCCGGTCACCACGGCCACGCGGCCGGACAGGTCGATGGTCATGGGCCAGCTGATCGGCAGGTTCACGGCGCAACCGTGCCACAGGCACAAACGGCAAGCAAGCGCTCGCTTGACCGCAGCGGCACAAACCTGACGGTTCGTCGGGTGAACCTGACGCCCCGTTGGTAACGGTCCGGCTAAGGTCTCGACGGATGGCCCCCGGCGCACTTATGCTGGCCGCGACCAAGCGTTTGGTTGGGAACCCCTAGGAGGCCTTCGGTGCGCAAAACTCTCGGGGCGGCGCTGGCTGTCGCTGCTCTCGCAATCACTGCCTGTAGTAGTTCGGGCAGCGGCGGCGGGAACAAGTCGGACCAGCCTGCGCTGCGGATCGTCATGACCTCGTCCATCACGTCCGCGGGCGTCGGGGCGAACGACAAGACCGCCATCATGGCAGCCAAGGCGGCGGTCGCCACGATCAACGCCGCCGGCGGCGTTCTCGGCAAGCCGGTCGAGCTGTCGGTGATCGACATCGCCGGCGACGCGACCACCGCCGTCACCAAGCTGCAGCAGCAGTGGACGAGCAGCAAGAAGCCGATCATCTACCTGCAGGTCGGCCAGTCGACGATCGCGAAGGCGACGCTGCCGATCGCCACGCAGAACAAGGTCGTCTCGTTCAACCAGTCGCCGACCGACACGTCCGGTGACCCGAGCAAGACGCCGTACAACTTCGACCTCTCGCCGTCGACGCCGAACTACGCCGAGGCGTTCTGTCCCGAGATGAAGAAGATGAACGCCAAGACCTTCGGCATCATCTACAACGACTCGCCGTTCGCCGAGGGCCTGACCAGCGAGGTGGCCAAGCAGTGCCAGGCCGCCGGTCTGACGATGGTCGGCCGCGAGAAGTTCAAGCTCGACGCGCTCGACGTCACCCCGCAGCTCTCCGCCCTGCAGGCCAAGCACCCGGACGTGCTCGTGGTCTCGTCCTACGGTGCGCCGTCGGGTTACGTGCTGCAGGGCCGCGACAAGCTCGGCTGGGACGTGCCGATCCTCGGTGACAACGCGTTCATGGTCTCGCCGGTCGTGAACACCCCGCCGCCGGACGGCATGCTCGGCACCGACAAGGAGAAGAACGTCAGGGCCGAGGTCTTCCAGAGCACGGTGTACGACGCGAACGCGCCGGCGCCGCTGAAGGACATGATCACGGAGATGAAGAAGCAGGGCACCATTCCGGCACCGCTGATCGTCGCCTACATGCACGATGCCGTGGTGCTGGCGGCCGCCGGTGCCGAGGCCGCGGGAACCACCACCGACGCCGCGAAGATCGCCAAGGCGATCGAGGGGCTCAAGCCCGGTGGCCCGAAGACCGCGATCTTCCCGGCGTACCACTTCACCTCGTCGTCGCACTCGGCGAACGTGGACGTGACCTCGTTCCTGTTCACCGCCCCGACCAAGGTCATCGACGGTCAGTTCGGGGCGCCCGGCGCCTGATTCACCCAGCTGGACCGAGCCGCCCCACGACGCCGATGTCGTGGGGCGGTTCGCGTTCAGTCGAGTTCGTCCAGCACCTCTCGCGTGTCGGCGCCGAGCGGCCGCACGGCGCCGGACGCGCCGAGTGCCGTGCGGGACATCGCGATCGGGATCCGGGCCGCGCGGTACCGCGCCGCTGCGCCGGGCGTCGCGGAGTGCGAGAGCTCGACGAGCATGCCGCGGGCCTCGGTCTGGGCGTGCGTGCGCGTCGTCCACGGCACGTTGACCGGTGCGCTCGGCACGTCGATCGCGTCGAGGCGGCGCACCAGCTCGTCGGTGGGTAGCGTGCGCGTCCAGTCCGCGATGGCTTCGTCGATCTGCTCGGCCGCCGCGACGCGCGCTGCCAGGTCCGGGTAGCGCGCGGCGAGCTCCGGCCGGCCGAGCACGCCGCACAGCCGGTCGAAGTGTGCCTGGCTCAGCCCCATCACGACGACCCACCCGTCGGCCGACGGATACACGTTCAGCGGCGCGCCACGCAGGTCGGTGTTGCCGGTGCGGTGCGGGTACCCCTCGTCCTCGTACTGGTCCAGCGGCTCGTCCCACAGCAGGTTGGTCATGACGTCGAACATCGAGACGTCGACGAACTGGCCGACACCGTGCGCGTCTCGCTGGCGCAGCGCGGCCAGGATCGCGACCACCGCGTAGACCGACGCGGCGTGATCGGCGACGGGAAACCCCGGGGCGACGGGGGCACCGTCCGGGAACCCGGTCTTGGCGATCGCGCCGGACATCGCGGCGACCAGCAGCGCCATGCCGTGCCGCTCGCGGAACGGCCCGTCGTGCCCGTAACCGGTGATCGAACAGTGGATCAATCGCGGGTTCGCGGCACTCAACACGTCATAGCCCAGGCCCAGGGCCGCCATGACGTCGGGACGGAAGTTCTCGACGAGCACGTCGGCCGTACCCACCAGGCGCAGCAGCCGCTCGCGGCCCTCCGGGCTGGTGTAGTCGAGCTCGACGCTGAGCTTGCCGTGATCGCGCTTGGCGTGGCTCAGCGCGATGTCCCGCGGCCCGCGGCGGTCGTCGTCGATCGACCCGTCCTCGTGCAGGAACGGAGGCAGCTGCCAGCTGGAGTCGCCGCCGGGCTTCTCGACGCGGATCACGGTGGCGCCCAGTTCGGCGAGGGTGAGCGAGCACAGCGGGCCGGAGATGACCCGGCCCAGGTCGAGCACCGTCACGCCGGCGAGCGGGGCGGGCAGCGGCGCGCGGGCGCTGTCGTCTGGTCTCATGTGAGGCGATGCTAAACAACCAAACAAGCGATTGCTAGGGAGGCGGGCGATGCGTAGGGTCTCGGACATGTTCACCAGCGAACCCGTGCGCGAGGACGAGATCGTCAGCTCGCTCCGGGACGG
This sequence comes from Jatrophihabitans cynanchi, assembly GCF_027247405.1. Classification (NCBI taxonomy): domain Bacteria; kingdom Bacillati; phylum Actinomycetota; class Actinomycetes; order Jatrophihabitantales; family Jatrophihabitantaceae; genus Jatrophihabitans; species Jatrophihabitans cynanchi. The sequence continues at coordinate 3,553,897 of NZ_CP097463.1, forward strand.
TGTGCTGCGCCTGCGGATCGACCGGCAACAGCGCGGCAACGCGATCTCGCCGCCCCAGCGCGACCGGCTCGCCGCGCAACTCGACGCGGCCTCGACCGACCAGCGGGTGCGCGCCGTCGTGCTCACCGGATCGGGTGATCGGCACTTCTGCACCGGCGGCGACCTGCGCCACGAGGGGGCCGCGCCCCCTGATCCCGATGCGCCGCGGCCGGTGGGCGACATCGTCAACCTGATCACGCACGGCATGCACCGGCTGATGGCGGCGGTGCTGGACTGCACCAAGCCGGTGCTCGCCGCCGTGAACGGCACCGCCGCCGGGATCGGCGTGCACCTCGCGCTGTGCTGCGACCTGGTGATCGCCACGCATGAGGCGACGTTCATCGAGATCTTCGCCCGCCGCGGCCTGGTCGCCGACGGCGCCGGCGCCTACCTGCTGCCCCGCCTGATCGGACCGCAGCGGACCAAGGAGCTGATGTTCTTCGCCGACCCGCTGACCGCGCCCGAGGCCGAGCGGATCGGGCTGATCAACCGTGCGGTGCCGCGCGCCGAGTTCGCGGCCCTCGTCGAGGAGTGGGCGCAGCGGCTCGCGAACGGACCCACCGTCGCACTCGGCCTGATGAAATCGCTCGTCAACCACGCCCTGGACCAGGACCGGGGCAGCGCGCTGCGCGAGGAGGCGCTCGCGATCGAGGTCAACTCGCGCGCCGAGGACTTCACCGAAGGACTGCGCGCCTTCGTCGACCGCCGTCCGGTCTCGTTCTCCGGGAAGTAGCGATGAGTGCACCCATTTCGTTCGGCTTCGCGGCGCAGGACGCCGTGATCGTCACCGGCGCTGCCAGCGGGATCGGCCGGGCGACCGCGCTCAACGCGGCGCGGCTCGGGCTGGCCGTGATCGCCTGGGACCTGGACGAGGCGGGCGTCGCCGCGACCGCCGAGACGATCCGGGCGTCCGGTGGACGGGCCGCCGCGGTGCCGGCCGACGTCACCGACCAGGCCCAGGTCGAGGACGCGCTCGCGCGGTCGACCGGGTTCGGCCGGGTGCGCTACCTGGTGAACAACGCCGGCCCCGCCAGCGCGTCCGAGCTCGAGTTCGACGCCGCGCTGACCATGGCGGTCGGCAGCATGCGGCGGGTCACGATGAGCTGGCTCGAGCGCGCCGCGGCCCCGGAACCCGCGCTGGTGAACGTCTCGTCCGTCGCCGGCAACGTGATCGGCACGGCGCCGGACTGGTACCCCGCCGCCAAGGCGGCGATCATGGGCTACACCAGGCACCTGGCGGCATATCGCAGCGACGACGTGCGGGCGAACGCGGTGGCACCGGGCATGACGGACACGCCGCGGCTGCAGGGCTTCGCCGCGAGCGACGTGGGACAGCGGGTACTGCAGCGCGTTCCGCTGCACCGGCTGGGGACACCGGAGGAGATCTCCTGGGCGATCCTGTTCCTGCTCTCGCCGCTGGCGTCGTACATCAACGGCGTGCTGCTGACCGTCGACGGCGGCTGGACCGTGACGCAGTAGGCGGGATCGCCTGGTCGCAGCTACCAAACAAGCGCTCAACCGGTACGATCCGGCAAAGCGGAACGGAGTTCGGTCCGCTCCGGTCGGGAGGCAACGAAGATCATGGTCGAGACGCAGAGCCGGCGCGCGCAGATCCTGGCCAGCGCGGCAGAACTGTTCGCGCGCAAGGGTGTTGGCGCCACCACCGTGCGCGAGATCGCGGACTCGGTAGGCGTGCTGTCGGGCAGCCTCTACCACCACTTCGAGTCCAAGGACGCGATCGTCGACGAGGTGCTCGGCGACTACCTCGACGCGCTGCGTGCTCGGTACGCCGAGGCCGTGGCCCGCGGCACGAACGCAGCCGACTGTGTGCGGCAACTCGTGCTCGCCTCCCTCGAGGTGGCCGAACAGCAGCCGTTCGCCACCGCGATCTACCAGAACGAACTGCACTACCTGCGTGAGCAGCCGCGCTTCAAGCAGGTGCAGACCGCGGCCGCCGCGGTGCAGAAGACCTGGCTCGCAGTGATCGAAGCAGGCGTCGCCAACGGCGAGTTCCGCAGCGACATCGAACCGCGCGTGTTCTACCGGCTGATCCGTGACGCCCTGTGGCTCTCGGTGCGCTGGCACCGCCCGAACGGCGACTACCCCACGACGACCCTCGCCGAGGACGTCACGTCCGTCTTCCTCGACGGCTACACGGCGCGGCGCAAGAGCGCCGCCCGTTCCCGCACCGGCAGCACCCCCAAGCGGGCCGTCAAACGTTAGGAGCGCACGTGCCACGGCCGGACGACCCGCAGCCGACCCGCCTCGGCATCACCATCCCGCTGGACCTCCCGCTCGCCGAACACCCACCGGTGCTTCGTGCGCTGCAGGCGGCGGGCTACAGCGACTTCTGGACCGCCGAGACGGCCCGCTGCGACGCGTTCGGCCCACTCGCCCACGCCGCGGCGGTGATGGCCGACGCGCGCTTCGGCACCGCGATCGCCTCGGTGTACGCGCGCGGTCCGGCTGCGCTGGCGATGGGTGCGGCGGCGGTCGGCGAGGCCGCACCCGGCCGGTTCGTACTCGGCATCGGGGCCTCGTCACCGACGCTGGCGACGGACTGGAACTGCGTCGCGTTCGAGCGGCCGCTCGCCCGGGTCAGGGACACCGCGCGGTTCCTGCGGGCGGCGCTCGCCGGCGAGCGGGTCGACGCCGCCTACGACACGTTCGCGGTGCGCGGCTTCCGGCTGGAGCGCCCACCCGCCGACGTGCCGCCGGTGCTGGTCGCCGCGTTACGTCCCGGCATGCTGCGCGTCGCGGCGCGGGAGGCGGACGGGGCGGTACTGAACTGGCTGGCCGCGCACGACGTTCCGCTCGTGCGCGCGCACCTGGACGAGGACTCCATCGTGACCGCGCGCATCTTCTTGTGCCCCTCGACCGAGCGTGCCGTGGTGCGCAACGCGGCGCGGCGGTTGATCGCCACCTACGCGAGCGTGCCCGCCTATGCGCGCTTTCACGAGTGGCTCGGCCGCGGTCCCGCGCTCGCCCGCTGCTGGGACGCCTGGGCCGCCGGCGACAAGCGCGCCGCCGCGGCAGCCGTGCCCGACGAGGTGGTCGACGCGCTGATCGTGCACGGGCCGGTGGCCGAGTGCGCCGCGCGGGTGCGCGAGTACGTCGCGGCCGGGGTGGACGTCCCGGTGCTGAAGTTCCTGCCGCTCGACCCCGCGCGCGAGCTGATCGGTGACGCGCTTGCGGTCGGCTCAGCGCTGGCCGGCGCGCGTGGCTGACCGCGCCGAGGTGCCGCTGCGGCGCATCGCGGCATTGCTGGCGCAGCAGCTACCGCAGGTCCGGCCGCCGCTGCGGTTCACCCGGCTGGCCGGCGGCAACTCGAACCTGACCTACCGGGTGCAGGACGCGACCGGCGCGTCCTGGGTGCTGCGCCGGCCACCGGTCGGCGGCGCGCTGGCGACGGCGCACGACGTGCTGCGCGAGGCGCGGGTGCTGCGGGCGCTCGCCGGATCGCCGGTACCGGTTCCGGGCGTGCTGCTGACCTGCGCGGACGAGACGGTCGCCGCGGCACCGTTCGTGCTGATGGAGTACGTCGCGGGCACCGCGTGCGCCGGTGCCGAGGACGCCGCACGGCTGTCGGTGGCGCAGCGGCAGGCGGCCGGCCTGGCGATGGCACAGACCCTGGCGGACCTGCACGGCGTCAATCCGGACGACGTCGGGCTGGGCGAGTTGGGCCGGCGCGAGAGGTACGTCGAGCGGCAGTTGGCGCGCTGGCACGCGCAGTGGCACGCGGACCGCAAGCGGCCCCTGCCCGCGCTGCAGGCCGCCCACGACAGGCTGCGCGCGTGCGTCCCGGAGCAGCGCCGGGTCGCGCTGGTGCACGGTGACTTCCGGCTGGACAACTGCATCGTCGGAGCCGACGGATCGGTGCGCGCGGTGCTCGACTGGGAGATCTGCGCCCTCGGTGATCCGCTCGCCGACCTCGGCGTGCTGCTGGCGTACTGGGCCGAGCCGGGCGACGAGCTGTGCGCGCTGCAGGATCCGCCCACGCGGGTCGGCGGCTTCCCGTCCCGCGCCGAGCTGCTGTCGGCGTATCTGGCCGCAGCCGGGCGCGATCCCGATGCGAACGTCGACTTCTTCGTGGCGTTCGCGTGGTGGAAGCTGGCCTGCATCGTCGAGGGCGTGTACTCACGGGCCACCCGGACCCCGCCGGCCACCGGCCGCACCGCGCAGAGCTACGCCGACCAGGCCGCCCGGCTCGCCGCCCACGCGCTCGAGCTCGCCGCCGCGCTCTGACCCGCTCGTGCCACCGGGTGCGCCGCAGGTTGCACACACTCGGGTCAGGAGAGCCGCTCGAGCACCATCGCCATGCCCTGCCCGCCGGCGGCGCACATCGTCTCCAGGCCGATCTGCTTGTCGCGCCACTGCAGCGCGTGGATCAGCGAGGTGGTGATCCGCGCCCCGGTCATGCCGAACGGGTGCCCGACGGCGATGGCGCCGCCGTGCACGTTGACGATGTCCTGGTCCAGACCGAGCTCGCGCACGCACGGCACCACCTGGGCGGCGAACGCCTCGTTGATCTCGACCAGGTCGAGGTCGGAGACGCTCATGCCCGCGTTGGCCAGTGCGTCGCGAGTGGCCGCGATCGGCGTGACCCCCATGATCTCCGGCGAGATCGCCGCGACACCGGTGCTGACGATTCGCGCCAGCGGCGTGACGCCCAGCTCTGCCGCCCGCACGTCGGACATGATCACCAGCGCGGCCGCCCCGTCGTTGAGCGGGCACGCGTTGCCGGCCGTCACGGTGCCGTCGGCACGAAAGCTCGGCTTCAGCGCGGTCAGGCCCGCCAACGTGCTGCCGGAGCGAGGGCAGTCGTCGGCGTCGATCACGGTTCCGTCCGGGCTGGTCACCGGCGTGATGTCCCGCGCCCAGAACCCGTCGGCGATCGCCTTCTGCGCGTTCGTCTGGCTGCGCAACGCGAACTCGTCCTGTGCGAGCCGGCTGACGTCGTAGCGCTGGGCGACGTTCTCGGCGGTCTGGCCCATCGCGACGTACACGTCGGGCAGCGTGCCGCTCACGCGCGGATCGACCCACCCGTCGGAAGCCCCCGTCGCCCGCGCCGCCGTGCGCGCTTCGGCCGGCGCGAACAGGCTGTTGTGCGTGCCGGGCATGCCGTCGGCCTTGCCGGCGGCGTAACGAGACACGGACTCGACGCCGGCCGAGACGAACACCGAGCCTTCCCCGGCCCGGATCGCGTGCAGCGCCATCCGGGTCGACTGCAGGCTGGACGCGCAGTAGCGCTGCACGGTGGTGGCCGGCAGGTCGTCGCGGCCGAGCAGCACCGCCACGACGCGGGCCAGACCGTGGCCCTGCTCGCCTGCCGGCTGTCCGCAGCCGAGGATCAGCTCGTCGACGTCCGCCGGATCCAGCTCCGGAACCTGGGCGAGTGCGGCGCGGACCATCGCCACGGCCAGATCGTCGGCGCGCAGGTCGCGCAGCGATCCCTTGTACGCTCGGCCGATCGGCGAGCGGGCGGCGGCGACGACGACGGCTTCAGGCATGAGCATCCCTGCGCAGTTCGAACTTGAGCACCTTGCCGGACGCGTTGCGGGGGAGGGCGTCCACGATGACCACCGACGCCGGAACCTTGAAGTTGGCCAGCCGCTCGCGGCAGAACGCGATGATCTCGGCTTCGCTCAGGCTCATGCCCGGCCGCGGGATCACGTAGGCGCGGCACACCTCGCCGAGCCGCTCGTCCGGCACGCCGATCACCGCGGCCTCGGACACCTTCTCGTGCCGGGTGATCGCCTGCTCGATCTCGGCCGGGTAGGCGTTGAACCCGCCGACGACGAACATGTCCTTGAGCCGGTCGGTGATGCGCAGGTTCCCGTCCGGCCTGATCACGCCGACGTCGCCGGTGTGCAGCCAGCCGTCGGCGTCTATCGCGGCCGCGGTGGCGTCGGGGTCGTCGAAGTAGCCCCGCATCACGTTGTAGCCGCGCACCAGCACCTCGCCGCTCTGCTCCGGCGGCAGCGGCCGGCCCTCGGCGTCGGCGACGATCACCTCGGTGCCCTCGATCGCGGTGCCGACGGTGCGCGCGATCGTCTCGGAGTCGGCGTCCGGGTCGCCCACTGTCGCGGTGCCGCACGACTCGGTCATCCCGTAGGCGATCACCACCTTGGGGAACAGTTCGGTGCGCATCCGCTCGACCAGCGCGACCGGAACCACCGACGCTCCGGTGATGGCCAGCCGCAGCGAGCCCAGGTCGGCGCGTTCGCGGGCGGGGTGGTCGAGCATCGACGAGTACAGCGTCGGCGGGCCGGGGACGACGGTGATCTGCTCTGCACTGATCGCGGCCAGGGCGCGCTCGACGTCGAACACCGGCTGCGACACGATGGTGGCGCCCTGGATCAGGCAGGCGAGCAGGCCCGCCTTGTACCCGAACGTGTGGAACAGCGGGTTGATCAGCAGGTAGCGGTCACCCTGGCGTAGCCCGACGCCGTCGATCCACGCGTCGTACACCCGGATGTTCTGGCCGTGCGTGGTCATCACCCCTTTGGGCCGCCCGGTCGTCCCAGAGGTGAAGAACATGTCCGAGAGGTCATCCGGCGTCACCTGCGCCGCGCGGTTCAGGACGTCGGCCACCGGAACCGATTCCGCGCGGGCCAGGAAGTCCTGCCAGTCGCCCGCTCCCGCGTGCAGGTCGATCACCTCGGCGAGCGCGGGCAGGCCGACGACTGGGCGGTGCCCGTCGTCCGGCGCGCTCGCACGCAGCATGGCGAGGTAGTCGTTGCCGAGGAATCCGTTGTCGACCAGCAGCAGCCGGGCGCCGCTCTTGCCGATGATCCAGCGCGCCTCGTCGCCCTTGTACCGCGTGTTCACCGGCACCAGCACCGCTCCGGCCATGACCGCGCCCAGCGAGGCGACCACGAAGCGGTGGCCGTTGGGCGCCCAGAGTGCGACCCGGTCGCCGTGCCGCACGCCGGACGCGATCATCGCGGCGGCGCACCGCTGCACCTGCTCGCCGAGTTCGGCGAACGTCCAGCGCACATCGTCGTCGATGAAGGCTTCCTGGCCGCCGTAGGCGACGCGTGCGTGTGCCAGGACATCGGGGATGGTGCGCGAACCGGGCATGATGCAGTCGTACCTCCGTACGGGGACGTCCGATACTCTAGCGGCTCGGAGCAAGCGCTTGGTAGGCTATCTCGCATGGCCGAGGCATTCATAGTCGAGGCCGTCCGCACGCCGGTGGGCCGGCGCGGCGGCGGTCTGTCCCACGTCCACTCCGCCGATCTCGGCGCAGCGGCGATCACCGCGTTGATGAATCGCTCGGGCATCGACCCGGGTGCCGTCGAGGACGTCGTGTTCGGCTGTGTCGACACGCTCGGGCCGCAGGCCGGTGACATCGCCCGGACGGCCTGGCTGGCCGCCGGGCTCCCGGACCACGTGCCTGGCACGACCGTTGACCGCCAGTGCGGTTCGTCCCAGCAGGCCGTGCACTTCGCGGCGCAGGCGGTGCTGAGCGGCACCGCGGACGTGGTCGTCGCGGGCGGGGTGCAGAACATGAGCGCCGTGCCGATCGGCTACGCGATGACGGCCGGGCAGGCGCTCGGCTTCGAGGACCCGTTCCGCGGCTCGGTCGGCTGGCAGCAGCGCTACGGCGACCAGGAGGTCTCGCAGTTCCGCTCCGCGGAGATGATCGCCGAGAAGTGGGGGATCACCCGCGACGCGATGGAGCAGTTCGCGGTGCGTTCGCACGAGCGCGCCTTCGCCGCGCAGGCCGAGGGGCGGTTCGACCGCGAGATCGAGCCGGTGTTCGGGCTCGCCGTCGACGAGGGCCCGCGCGTGCCCGACTGGGCGAAGATTCGCTCGCTACCGCCGCTGGTCGAGGGCGGCAGGGTGACCGCCGCGGTGTCCAGCCAGATCTCGGACGCCTCGGCCGCGCTGCTCATCGTGAACGAGCGCGGGCTGCGCACGCACGGGCTGACACCGCGTGCCCGGATCCATCACCTGTCGGTGCGCGGTGCCGACCCGGTGTGGATGCTGACCGCGCCCATCCCGGCGACGGCGCACGCGCTCGCCAAGACCGGGATGAACATCGGTGACTTCGACCGCATCGAGATCAACGAGGCGTTCGCGTCGGTGGTGATGGCCTGGCTCGCCGAGACCGGTGCCGACGAGGACCGGGTGAACGTCAACGGCGGCGCGATCGCGCTCGGGCACCCGCTCGGTGCCACCGGCGCCCGGCTGATGACCACGCTGCTGCACGAACTGGAGCGCACCAGCGGCCGTTACGGTCTGCAGACGATGTGCGAGGGCGGCGGCCAGGCCAACGTCACCGTCATCGAACGACTCGGCTGAGGAGCGCAGGTGGACAACCCGGTCGAGTTCACGGGGCGGGTTGCGGTCGTCACCGGCGGCACCCGCGGCATCGGCCTGGCGATTACCCGGGCGTTCCTGGCCGCGGGCGCCGACGTCGTGGTCTGCGGGCGCACCTCGCCCGCAGAGTTGCCTGCGGCGTCCGGCCGCACCGCATCGTTCGTCGCCGCCGACGTGCGCGATCCGGAGCAGGCGCGCGCCGTCGTCGATGAGGCGGTCGCGCGGCACGGACGGCTGGACGTGCTGGTGAACAACGCGGGCGGCTCGCCGAACGCCGATTCGGCAACCGTGTCACCGCGCTTCGTCGAGCGGATCGTCGCACTCAACCTGCTGGCCCCGTTCTACGTCGCGCAGCCGGCGAACGCGGTGATGCAGCAGCAGGACTCCGGCGGCGCGATCATCAACATCGGCAGCGTCGCCGGACGCGATCCCGAGCCGGGAACCGCGGCGTACGCAGCCGCGAAGGCCGGCCTGGCGCACCTCACCCGCGGGCTCGCGCTGGAGTGGGCGCCGAGGGTGCGGGTCAACCACATCACCACCGGGCTGATCCGCACCGACAGCGCTGCGGAGTACTACGGCAAGGACGGCGGCGCGTCGGTCGCGGCGACCATCCCGATGGGGCGGCTGGCCGAGCCGGCAGACGTCGCGTCCGCCTGCCTGTTCCTCGCCTCGCCGCTGGCCGCCTACGTGACCGGAGCGGACCTCGCCGTGCACGGCGGCGGGGAGATCCCGGCGCGCTACCTCGCGGCGCGGCAGGCCGACCGGTCGTGAGCACGCTCGACGACCTGCTCGCCAAGCAGGCGATCGGCGAGATCGTGCTGCGCTACTGCCGTGGCATCGACCGGCTGGACCTGGATCTGGTGCGCTCGGCGTACCACCCGGACGGCATCGATCACCACACCGGGTTCGACGGCACGATCGAGGAGTACCTGGTCTGGGTCGCTTCCGCGCTGCACCGGCTGGGCGGCACGATGCACCTCGTCGGCAACCAGTTGATCGAACTGCACGGTGACGACCTGGCCGTTGCCGAGACCTACGGGACAGCCGTGCATTGGGGCGATCCGCCCGACGACCCGCAGCGCAACTTCACCAGCGGTTTCCGGTACGTCGACCGGATGGAACGGCGCTCCGGCAGGTGGGCGATCGCTGAGCGGTGGGCGGTCCGGGAGTGGACCCGCTCGGATGCCGGCCTCGCCCTGACCAAGGAAGGCGCCGGGCCGAGCGGCAGGCGCGATCGCACCGATCCGCTGTACCACGCGCTGGGCCGGCGCTGACGGATCGACGCCGCTGCGTGGTGACGTCCACACCCGGTCGTCAAACAACCAAGCGCTTGCTACGCTGCGGTCGTAGACGTACTTCGACGGGACGGCGGGACACGTGGCTGACAAGCGAATGACCGAGGACGAGGTGATCGGCCGGCTCCGCTCCGGGATGACCGTCGGCATCGGTGGCTGGGGTTCGCGGCGCAAGCCGATGTCACTGGTGCGGGCGATCCTGCGCTCGGACCTGCGTGATCTGACCGTGGTCTCCTACGGCGGCCCGGACGTCGGCCTGCTCTGCGCGGCCGGCAGGGTCAAGCGGCTGGTCTACGGCTTCGTCTCGCTGGACTCGATTCCGCTCGAACCGCACTTCCAGGCCGCCCGCCAGGCGGCCGCGATCGAGGTCACCGAGTACGACGAGGGCATGCTGCAGTGGGCGTTGTACGCCGCCAGCATCCGGTTGCCGTTCCTGCCGACGCGCGCCGGTCTCGGCTCGGACGTGATCCGGGTGAATCCGCAGTTGCGCACCGTGGTCTCGCCGTACGACGACGCCGAGGAGTTGCTCGCGGTGCCGGCGCTGCCCCTGGACGCCGCGCTGGTGCACCTCAACCGCGCCGACGCGTCCGGCAACGCGCAGTACCTCGGCCCGGACCTGTACTTCGACGACCTGTTCTGCACCGCCGCCGAGCAGGCGTTCGTCTCGTGCGAACGCATCGTGCCCACCGCCGAGCTGGCCGAGCTCGGCGGTATCGCCTCGCTGCGGGTGCCTCGCTGGATGGTCGACGGAGTCGTCGAGGCGCCGAACGGCGCGCACTTCACCTCGTGTGCCCCCGACTACGGCCGGGACGAGACGTTCCAGCGCGAGTACGTCGCCGCCGCCAAGGATCCGCAGGCCTGGCAGGAGTTCGTGCACACCTACCTGTCCGGGTCCGAACGCGACTACCAGCAGGCGGTCGCGGCGCGAGGGAACGCAGCATGAGCACTGTGTCCCGTGGCGACGTGTGCGCCGTGGCCTGCGCCGAGGTGTGGCGCAACGACGGCGAGCTCGTGGTCAGCCCGATGGGCACCACGCCGAGCGTCGGTGCCCAGCTCGCGCGCGCCACGTTCGCACCCGACCTGCTGTTCTCCGACGGCGAGGCGACCTTGGTGGCCGGCACCTGGGCCGTCGGCAGCCCGCCGCCCGGACCTGCCGAGGGCTGGCTGCCGTTCCGCTCGGTCTTCGACCTGGCCTGGGGCGGAAGGCGGCACGTGATGATGGGGCCCAGCCAGCTCGACCGGTTCGGCAACGCGAACATCTCCGCGATCGGCGACTTCGCCCGCCCCACCCGTCAACTGCTCGGCGTCCGCGGCGCACCCGGCAACACGGTGCATCACCCGACCAGCTACTGGGTGCCGCGCCACACCACGCGCTGCTTCGTCCCGCGCGTGGACATGGTGTCCGGCGTCGGCTACGACAGCGCGGCGAAGGCCGGACCCGCCGCGAGCCGGTTCCTCGACCTGCGCCGGGTGATCACCAACCTGGCGGTGCTCGACTTCGGCGGCCCCGACCACGCCATGCGGCTGGTGTCCGTGCATCCTGGCGTCAGCATCGACGACGTGGTCGCGAACACCGGCTTCGAACTCGCCATCGACGCCGAGGTGCCGCAGACCCGAGAGCCGACGGCCGAGGAGCTGCAGCTGCTGAACGAGGTCATCGACCCGGAGGGCCTGCGCAACAAGGAGGTTCGCGCGTGAGCGACGAGCTGCACCCGGCCCTGCGCACCCGCGCTTGCGAGCTGTTCGGCGTCAAGTTCCCGGTCGTGCAGACCGGCATGGGTTGGGTGTCCACGCCCGAGCTCACCGCCGCCACCGCGAACGCCGGCGGCCTCGGCATCCTGGCCAGCGGCACGCTCACCGTCGCCGAGACCGAGGCCGCGATCCTGCGCACCAAGGAGTTGACGGACGCGCCGTTCGGCGTCAACGTCCGCGGTGACGCCCCGGATGTCGGCGAGCGGGCGGAGCTGCTCAAGAAGCACGGCGTCCGGGTCGCCTCGTTCGCGCTCGCACCCAAGGAGCGGGTGATCCGCGACCTCAAGGACGCCGGCCTGGTCGTCATGCCCTCGATCGGGGCCAAGCGGCACGCGGAGAAGGTGGCGGCGTGGGGCGTCGACGCCGTGATCGTCCAGGGTGGCGAGGGCGGTGGCCACACCGGCAGCGTCCCGACCTCGGTGCTGCTGCCGCAGGTGGTCGACGCCGTGGACATCCCGGTGATCGGCGCCGGCGGGTTCCACGACGGACGGGGCCTGGTCGCGGCGCTCGCGTACGGCGCCGCGGGCGTCGCGATGGGCACCCGGTTCCTGCTCACCAGTGACAGCCCGGTGCCCGACGCCGTCAAGCAGGAGTACCTCAAGCGCGGCGTCAACGACACCGTCGTGACCTCGGTGCTCGACGGCGTCCCGCAGCGCGTGCTGCGCACCGAGCTGGTCGATCAGCTGATCGGCCGCGGCGCCGCCTCGCGGCTCACCCGGTCGGTCAGGCACGCGGTCGCGTTCCAGAAGATGTCCGGCACGCCGTGGCGCGACATCGTCCGCGAGGGCCTGGCGATGAAGAAGACGCACGAGCTGTCCTTGGGCCAGGTGATCATGGCCGCCAACACGCCGATGATGCTGCGCTCCAGCATGGTCGACGGACGGGTCGATCTCGGCACGCTCGCGAGCGGCCAGGTGGCCGGTGTGATCGACGACCTGCCCAGCTGCGCCGAGCTGCTGGCGCGCATCATCGCCCAGGCCGAAGCCGTGCTCGCCCGCATGCAGGCGTGAGCTAGCCCGCCGGCCGGTGCCGGGCCAGCTCGCGCTGCGCGACGGTGCGGATGTGCACCTCGTCCGGGCCGTCCGCGATCCGCAGGATCCGCGCTGTGGCCCACATCCGCGACAGCAGCAGGTCCTCGGTGACTCCCGCGCCGCCGTGGATCTGGATCGCCCGGTCCAGCACTGCGGACGCCACCCGCGGTGCGATCACCTTGATCGCCGCGACCTCGGTGCGCGCGCCCTTCGCGCCGAACCGGTCGACGAGCCAGGCGGTCTTGAGCACCAGCAGCCGGGCCTGCTCGATCTCCATCCGCGACTCGGCCAGTTGCGCCTGCACGACCCCCTGCGCGGCGATCGGCCCACCGAACGCCTCGCGGGACAGGGCCCGGCGGGTCATTTCGGCCAGCGCGCGCTCGGCCATCCCGATGCACCGCATCGCGTGGTGGATCCGGCCCGGCCCGAGCCGGGCCTGCGCGATCGCGAAGCCCTCGCCCTCGCCGGCGAGCAGGTTCGTGACCGGCACCCGAACGTCGGTGAAGGTGATCTCGCAGTGCCCGTGCTGGTCGTGGAAGCCGAACACCGGCAGTGCGCGCACGATCTGGACACCGGGCGTGGCGGTAGGCACCAGGATCATGGACTGCTGGCGGTGCGATGCGGCGTCCGGATCGGTCTTGCCCATCACGATGAGCAGTTCACAGCGCGGGTCGGCCGCTCCGGTCGTCCACCACTTTCGCCCGTTGATCACGTAGTCGTCGCCGTCGCGGACGATCGAGGTGGCGATGTTGCGGGCGTCGGACGAGGCCACGTCCGGCTCGGTCATGCAGAAGCCGGAGCGGATCACGCCGTCCAGCAGCGGTGCCAGCCAGCGCTCCTTCTGCGCTGCCGTGCCGAACAGGTGCAGCAGTTCCATGTTGCCGGTGTCCGGCGCGGCGCAGTTGAGTGCCTCCGGAGCCAGATAGGGCGAGCGGCCGGTGACCTCGGCCAGGTGCGCGTAGTCGAGGTTGGACAGCCCGGACAGGTCGGGCAGGAAGAGGTTCCACAGCCCGAGCGCCCGGGCCCGCGCCTTGAGTTCCTCGACGATCGGCGGCAGGGTGTGATCGTCCGGCCCGGCCGCCCTGCGCTGCTCGGCGTAGTCGGCCTCGGCCGGATGTACCTGCTCGCGCATGAACGTCTCGAGGGTGGCGAGGTGCTCTCGGGCGGCGGCGGACGGGCTCAGCTGCATGGGGTCCCCTGTTCGGCGGTCGGCTGTGACGCCGATCCTAATGACCAAGCGCTTGCTTGATAGGTAGGCTACGTCACATGCACGAGCGGCTGTGGGTCAGCACGATCGGCTTCGGTGCGGTCCCGGTCGCCGACGTGCTCGGCCCGCTCGCCGCGCACGGGATCACGCGCCTCGGCGTGCCGGTCGTCCAGCTCGAGACGGGCGATCGCATTGCCAACCTGGCCGCGCTGCGCTCGTCCGGGTGCAGCGTCCTCGATCTGGTCGAACCGACCGCGTTCACCCTCGACGATCCGGCACGTTGGCCTGCCGAGCGTGACCGGCTGCGGCACTGCGTCGAACTCGCCGCGGCGGTAGCGGCACCGGTTCTGTACCTCACGACCGGGCCGTCGCGGCGGCTGCTCTGGGACGAGGCGGCGGACGCGTTCCGCGACGCGATCGCGCCGGTACGGGCGGACGCCGACGCCGCCGGGGTGCGGCTCGCGATCGAGAACACCACCACGATGCGGGCCGATCTCGGCTTCCTGCACGGCCTCGCCGATACGGTCGAGGCCGCCGCGCTCGCCGGGATCGCCGTGTGCGCAGACCTGTTCGCCGCCTGGACCGACCGCGACCTGCAGGCGGCGATCGCGGCCGGCGCGCAGCGGTTCGCGCTGGTGCAGGTCGCCGACTTCGTGCTCGGCACCACCAGCACGCCGGACCGCGCCGTGCCCGGCGACGGGGACATCGCGATCGGCCGCCAGCTCGGCTGGCTCGCCGAGGCCGGGTACACCGGCCCGATCGAGCTGGAGCTGCTCGGGCCGCGAATCAGCGCAGAAGGGCCGGCCGCGGCGGCGGCGCGCGCGGCTACCATCGTGTCTGCGCTAATGTAGCAAGCGCTTGGTCGACACGTACCCGGATGACACAGTTGGAGGATGTCCGTGGCTGACACGCCGACCGGTCCGGTGCCCGCGCCGCGGCCGCACCCGAACCACGACCTGCTCGCCGGGCGCACCGTGCTCGTGACCGCCGCCGCCGGGACCGGAATCGGCTTCGCGACCGCCAAGCGGTGCATCGAGGAGGGTGCCCGGGTGGCCATCAGCGACCGGCACGAGCGGCGCCTCGGCGAGTCGCTCGAGCAGCTGGCAGCACTCGGTGGCGCCGAGCCGTACTCGGTGCCGTGCGACGTGACGCGCGAGGCCGACGTGCGGCACATGTTCGACGCGGTGATCGCCGAGTTCGGCCGGCTGGACGTCGTGGTCAACAACGCCGGGCTCGGCGGCGAGACCCCCGTCGTGGAGATGACCGACGAGCAGTGGTCGACGGTGCTGGACGTGACGCTCAACGGCACGTTCCGCTGCACCCGCGCCGCACTGCGGCACATGCTGCCGCGCCGCACCGGTGCGATCGTGAACAACGCGTCGGTCATCGGCTGGCGCGCCCAGGCCGGCCAGGCGCACTACGCAGCCGCGAAGGCCGGCGTGATGGCGCTGACCCGGTGCGCCGCGATCGAGGCCGGCCCGCACGGCGTCCGGGTGAACGCGGTGTCGCCGAGCATCGCGATGCACCCGTTCCTCGCCAAGGTGTCCTCGGACGAGCTGCTGGCCGAACTCGCCTCGCGTGAAGCGTTCGGCAGGGCCGCCGAGCCGTGGGAGATCGCCGACGTCATCGTCTTCCTCGCCAGCGACTACTCCTCGTACATGACCGGCGAGGTCGTGTCGGTCAGCAGTCAGCACCCATAGGGGAGTCGATGGCAAACCACGAGGCACAAGGGCGCACCGGAACGCCGTATCCGGTGCCGATCGAGCGCGGCAAGATCCTGGAGTTCGCCGCCGCGACGCGCTCGGCGAACCCGGCGTACTGGACGTCGGACGCACCGGTGGTGCCGCCGACGTTCCTGACCACCCAGCTGTTCTGGCAGGAGTGGGCCGGTGACGACGCGAACCCGTGGCGGCACGTCGAGCTCGACCGCAAGCGCGGCATGCACGCCGAGCAGGAGTACGTGTTCCACGGGCCACCGCCGCGCGCCGGGACCACCCTGACCGCGCAGTCGCGCATCGAGGAGATCTTCACCAAGCAGGGCCGCCGTGGCGGCACGCTGACCTTCGCGGTCATGGTCACCGAGTTCCGTGACGCGGACGGCCGGCTGGTCGCCGAGGCCAGGCTCACCGGCGTGGAGACCGAGCGCGCGCCGGAGGCGGACTCGTGACGCGGCAGCCGCCCGAGCCACTGGTGATCGGGCCACTCACCCGGACCGACTTCGTCCGCTACCAGGGCGCGTCCGGCGACATGAACCCGGTGCATCACGACGAGACGTTCGCCCGCGCCGCCGGCTACGACGCCCCGCTCGCCGTGGGCATGTTCAACGCCGGGCTGCTCGCGACCTACGCGACCGACTGGCTCGGCGCCGAGGCGGTGCGCGGCTTCCGGATCAGGTTCCGCGAACAGGTCTGGCCGGGTGACACACTCACCTGCACGGGCTCGGTCGTACGCGAGTACGAGCGCGACGGCGAGCCGATGGTCGAGGTCGAGCTGGCCTGCACCCGGCAGACCGGGGGTATCGCGGTACAGGCCTGGGCGACGTTCACGCGCGAGGAGGCAGCATGATCAGCTGCACTGTCGACGAGCGCGGGATCGCCGAGATCGTCGTCGACCACCCGCCGGTCAACGCGCTTCCGGTCGCGGGCTGGTTCGAGCTGGCCGAGACGGTCCGCGCGGCCGGCGCCGATCCGGCCGTGCGGGTCGTGGTGCTGCGCGCCGAGGGCCGCGGCTTCAACGCCGGCATCGACATCAAGGAGGTCCAGGCGAGCTCCGGCTTCGAGGTGCTGATCGGCGCGAACCGTGGCTGCTTCGCCGCCTTCGCCGCCGTGTACGAGTGCGCGGTGCCGGTGATCGCCGCGGTGCAGGGCTTCTGCCTGGGTGGCGGAATCGGCCTGGTCGGCAACTCCGACGTCATCGTGGCATCTGACGATGCCACCTTCGGCCTGCCCGAGGTCGACCGCGGCGCGCTCGGTGCGGCCACCCACCTCTCGCGCCTCGTACCGCTGCACAAGGCGCGGGCGATGATGTACACCTCGGCCACCGCCACGGCCGCCGAGCTCGCGGCGTTCGGGTCGGTGCACACGGTGGTGCCACGCGAGCGGTTGCGCGACACCGCGTTGGCCCTCGCCGCGCAGATCGCGGCGAAGGACCCGGCAGTCATCCGGATGGCCAAGGAGGCGTTCAACGGCATCGACCTGTGGGACGTCAAGCGCAGCTACCGCTACGAGCAGGGCTTCACCTTCGAGCTGAACCTGTCCGGCGTGTCCGACCGGCTGCGCGAGGGCTTCGGCGGACCGGGATCGGACGGGCCGCGCTGATGGACCTGCGCTGGTCGGCCGAGGACGACGCCTTCCGCCACGAGGCCCGCAGCTGGCTCGAGGCGCACGTCCCGCACGGGCTGCCTTCCGGCGATACCCGCGAGGGCTTCGTCGCGCACCTGGAGTGGGAACGCGCCCTGTTCGCCGCACGCTGGTCGGCCGTCTCCTGGCCCGAGCGGTTCGGCGGTCGCGACGCCTCGCTGTGGCAGTGGCTGATCTTCGAGGAGGAGTACTACCGGGCCGGCGCCCCGCAGCGGATCACCCAGAACGGGATCTTCCTGCTGGCGCCGACGATCTTCGAGTTCGGCACGCCCGAGCAGCAGGAGCGGCTGCTGCCGCGCATGGCCGCCGCGCAGGACCTGTGGGCGCAGGGCTGGTCCGAGCCCGGTGCCGGCAGCGACCTAGCAGCGGTGTCCAGCCGCGCGGTGCGCGACGACGAGCGCGGCGGCTGGCTGCTGTCCGGGCAGAAGACCTGGACGACGCGCGGCGCGTTCTGCACGCACCTGTTCGGCCTGTTCCGCACCGATCTCGAGGCGCAGCGGCACCACGGCCTCACCTACTTCCTGGTCCCGCTGGACGCGCCGGGTGTGACGGTCCGCGGCTTCGAGCGGCTCGACGGCGACGAGGGATTCGCCGAGGTCTTCCTGGACGAGGTGTTCGTGCCGGATCGCGACGTGCTCGGTGGCGTCAACGAGGGCTGGCGGGTGGCGATGGCCACCACGGGGTCCGAGCGCGGCCTGACGCTGCGCTCGCCCGGCCGCTTCCTGCGCAGCGCCGAGCGGCTCGTCCAGCTGGCCAAGGAACGCGACGAGCCGGCGTTGCGCGATCGGGTGGTGCAGAGCTGGATCGACGCGCAGGCGTACCAGTGGTTCACGCTGCGCCAGGTGACGTCCATCGTCGACGGACGCGCCGTCGGTGCCGAGTCGAGCCTGAACAAGCTGTTCTGGTCCGAGCTGGACGTGCGGCTGCACGAGACCGCGATGGACCTGCTCGGCGAGGAGGCGCAGCTGGACGGCCCGTGGTCGCGCGGCTTCCTGTTCTCCCTCGCCGGACCCATCTACGCAGGCACCAACGAGGTGCAGCGCAACGTCGTGGCCGAGCGCCTGCTCGGGCTGCCGAGGAGGTAGGCCGGGGTGCGGTTCGAACTCGATGCCGACGCGGCGGCGCTGCGCGATGCCGTCGCCGCCGTGCTGACCAAGGAGGTGACCGGCTCGGTGATCCGGGCCGGCTGGCCGGACGGCGACGGCGCCGTCGTGAGTGCCGCATGGCGCAAGCTGGCCGACGTCGGCGTGCTCGGCACGCTCGCCCCCGAAGCGGCCGGCGGGCTCGGGCTCGACCTGAACAGCGCGTTGCCGGCACTGGAGCGGTTCGGGCACAGCGGGCTGCCGATGCCGGTGGTGGAGACCATCGCCGTCGCGGCCCCGCTGCTCGCGGACGCGCGCTCGGACCGGCTCGGCGACGTGCTGTCCGGCACCGCGGTGCTCACCGCGGCTCTCGGCGACAGCGGCCTCGTCCCGTTCGGTGCGGGCGCGGACCTGCTGGTGCTACGCCACGGCGGGCAGCTGCGGCTGTACGAGCGCGGCGAGCTGGCCCTGGAGCCGGTCGATGCCGTTGACGGGTCGCGCGCACTCGCCCGGCGGACCGGCCCGGCCGCCGGCGGCACCGTGCTCACCGACGATCCGGACGAGGTCGAACTCGCCTGGCAGCGCGGTGTTATCGGCACCGCGGCGGTGCTGGTCGGGCTGGCCGACCGGATGCTGGCGATGACGGTCGAGTACGTGCAGCAGCGGCAGCAGTACGGCGTCCCGGTGGGCAGCTTCCAGGCGATCAAGCACGCCTTGGCGTCCGCGCTCGTGGCGGTCGAGTTCGCCCGCCCGGCCGTGCTGGCCGCCGGCTGGGCCCTGGCCGCCGGCGTTCCCGACGCGGACGCGCAGGTGGGCGCGGCCAAGGTGCTCGCGTCCGACGCCGCCCGGCTGCTCGCCCGCACGTCGATCCAGTGCCACGGCGCGATGGGCTACACGACCGAGCACGATCTGCAACTGTTCGCCAAGCGCGCCTGGGCGCTGGCCCCGGACTGGGGCTCGCCGGGCTGGCACCGGGCCCGGCTGGCATCCGCACTGGGAATAGGGGAGTGAGTTCGATGGCCGACGAGGTGCTGTACCAGCGGGACGGCGCGATCGCGCGCGTCACGCTGAACCGGCCCGAGTACCGCAACGCGCAGAACTCGGCGATGACCTACGCACTGGACGACGCGTTCTATCGCGCCGCGGCCGACGACGACGTCAAGGTGATCATCTTGTCCGGCGCGGGCAAGCACTTCTCCGCCGGGCACGACATCGGCACGCCGGGCCGCGACGTGGACACCTCCTTCGACCGGCGCGCCGGGCTGTGGTGGGACCACGTCGGCAAGCTCGGCGGGGAGAGCCGCTACGCGCGTGAGCAGGAGGTGTACCTGGGCATGTGCCGGCGCTGGCGCGAGCTGCCGAAGCCGGTGATCGCGCAGGTGCACGGCGCGTGCATCGCGGGCGGCCTGATGCTCGCCTGGATCTGTGACCTGATCGTCGCCTCCGACGACGCGTTCTTCGCCGATCCGGTGGTGCGCATGGGCATCCCCGGCGTCGAGTACTTCGCGCACCCGTGGGTGATGGGGGCGCGGCAGGCCAAGGAGTTCCTGTTCGTCGGCGAGCGCGTCGACGCCGGGCGGGCGCTGCAGCTGGGCATGGTGAACCGGGTGGTGCCGCGCGAGCAGCTCGAGGCCGAGGTCGACGCGCTGGCCGCGAAGATCGCGACGATGCCGCGTCTCGGTCTCGCCCTCACCAAGAAGGCGGTCAACCAGGCCGAGGACGCGATGGGGCTGCAGGTGGGCATGGACTCGGTGTTCGGGCTGCACCACTTCGCCCACGCGCACAACGCCGAGGCGGGCGTGGACTCACTCGGCGGGCACGACGCACGCTCGATGCGCGACGCCCGCCAGGAAGGGGAGGGAACGTCATGACCGCGATGAGCGACGGGCGCACGGTGATCATCACCGGTGCCGGTCAGGGACTCGGGCGCGAGCACGCCCTCGAGTTCGGCAGGCAGGGCGGCCGGGTCGTGGTGAACGACGTCGGCGACGCGGCCGAGGAGGTGGCGGCGCAGATCCGCGCCGCGGGCGGCACCGCGATCGCCTTCGCCGCCGACGTCAGCGACTGGCAGCAGGCCGAAGCCCTGGTACAGAAGGCGATCGCCGAGTTCGGCACGCTGCACGCGCTGGTGAACAACGCCGGCATCAACCGCGACCGGATGCTGGTCGGCATGTCCGAGGACGAGTGGGACCTGGTGCTGAAGGTCGACCTCAAGGGCCACTTCGCGCCGATGCGGCACGCCGCCGCGTACTGGCGCGACCAGAGCAAGCAGGGCACGCCGGTGCAGGCGCGCATCGTCAACACCAGCTCCGGCGCGGGGCTGATGGGCAGCGTCGGGCAGGGCAACTACGCGGCGGCCAAGGCCGGCATCGCCGCGCTCACCCAGGTCGCCGCCGTCGAGTTCGCGCGGTACGGCATCACCGTCAACGCCATCGCACCCTCGGCCCGCACCCCGATGACCGAGACCGTCTTCGCCGAGCAGATGCGCGCGCCGGAGACCGGCTTCGACGCGATGCACCCGGGCAACGTGTCGCCGCTCGTAGTGTGGCTGGCGAGCGCCGAAGCCGGGGACGTGACCGGCCGGGTGTTCGAGATCGAGGGCGGCACCGTCAGCGTCGCGGACGGCTGGCAGCACGGCCCGCGAATCGAGAAGGACGCGCGCTGGGACCCGGCCGAGCTGGGCGCGCCGCTGCGCGCGCTGCTGAACCGGGCACCCGCGCCGGCACCGGTCTACGGGGCCTGAGCCGGTGGGCGGGCAGGACAACGACGCTGCCGGCGACGCCGCGTTCCGCGACGAGATCCGCTCGTGGCTGGCCGCCAACCTCACCGGCGAGTTCGCCGCACTCGTCGGCAAGGGTGGTCCGGGCCGCGAGCACGAGTTCGTGCCGGAGCGCATTGCCTGGGAGCGGCGGCTCGGTGAGGGCCGCTGGATCGGGATCGGCTGGCCGCAGCAGGACGGCGGGCGCGAGCTGAGCTGGCAACAGCAGGTGATCTTCCATGAGGAGTACGCGCGCGCCGGAGCCCCCGCGCGCGTCGGGCACATCGGCGAGCAGCTGCTCGGCCCGACGCTGCTCATGTGCGGCACCCCGCAGCAGCGCGCCCGGTTCCTGCCCGGCATCCTGACCGGCACCGAGCTGTGGTGCCAGGGCTACTCCGAACCGGAGGCGGGGTCCGACCTCGCCGCGGTCAAGACCCGCGCGGTGCTGCGCGAGGGCCAGTGGCACATCCACGGGCAGAAGGTGTGGACCTCGCTCGCCCAGTTCAGCGACTGGTGCTTCGTGCTCGCCCGCACCGATCCCGGCGAACAGCGCCATCGCGGGCTGTCCTACCTGCTGGTGCCGATGGATCAGCCGGGCGTCGACGTCCGGCCCATCGTCCAGCTCACCGGAACCTCCGAGTTCAACGAGGTGTTCTTCGACGACGCGCGCGCAGCCGAGGCCGACGTCGTCGGTGCGCCCGGCGACGGGTGGCGGGTCGCGATGAGCACGCTCGCCGTAGAGCGCGGCGTCTCGACGTTCGGCCAGCAGCAGGGCTTCGCCCGCGAGTTCGAGGCGGTACTCGCGCAGGCGCGGGCGAACGGCGGCATCGCCGATCCGGACCTCGCGGCGCGCCTGGTCGACGCGTGGATCGGGCTGCGGGTGCTGCGCTACACCGCGCAGGCGACGCTCGGCGTGCCCGCGGGCACCACGCCGGGCACCGAGGCCAACATCGTCAAGCTGCTCTGGGCGCCGTGGCACCAGCGGCTCGGCGAGCTGGCGGTCGACGTGCTCGGCGCGGCCGGCACCGAGGTCGGCCCGGACTACGACCTGTCCGACGCGCAGCGGCTGTTCCTGTACACGCGCTCGGACACGATCTACGGCGGCTCGAACGAGATCCAGCGCAACGTGATCGCCGAGCGGCTGCTCGGCCT
Source organism: Jatrophihabitans cynanchi (assembly GCF_027247405.1). NCBI lineage: Bacteria > Bacillati > Actinomycetota > Actinomycetes > Jatrophihabitantales > Jatrophihabitantaceae > Jatrophihabitans > Jatrophihabitans cynanchi. Next base: position 3,575,900 of record NZ_CP097463.1, read on the forward strand.
GCCGCGGGGATAGCCATGGAATTCACCGATTCACCCGATCAGGCAGAGCTGCGCGAGGTGGTGCGCGACTTCCTGGGCCGGCACGTCACGCCCGAACGGGTCCGCGCGGCCGCCGCCGGGTCCGATGGCTACGACGCCGCGCTGTGGATGCGGCTCTGCGGCGAACTGGGCCTGACCGCGCTGCCTGTGCCCGAGGCGCTCGGCGGTGCCGGGGCGGGCTTCGCCGAGGTCGCCGTCGTCCTGGAGGAGACCGGCCGGGTGCTCGCGCCCGTCCCGTACCTGTCCGGGGCGGTCGCCGCCACGCTGCTGGCGTGCGGCGAGCCGGACGCGGCTCGGCAGTTCCTGCCCGGCCTGGCCGACGGGACGGCGAAGGCTGCGCTCGCGCTCGACGGCGAGGTCACGCTCGAGGACGGCACGGTGAGCGGCACAGCGCGAAACGTGGCCGACGGCGCAGCGGCGGACGTGCTGCTGGTGCGCGCCGTCGACACGCTGGTCGCGGTACGCGCCGCGGACGCTGACGTCGAAGCCGTCGGCACGCTCGATCAGACCCGGCCACAGGCGAACGTGACATTCCGCGCGTCGCCGGCCATCACAGTCGGCGTGCCGGCGGACCTCGCGCAGGACCTGCTGCGGACGGCACTGGCCGTCGAGGCGGTCGGCGCCGCCGACCACTGTCTGGCCGCGACGGTGGCGTACCTGAAGGAGCGCGTTCAGTTCGGCAGGCCCATCGGTCAGTTCCAGGCGCTCAAGCACCGCTGCGCCGGCCTCGCCGTCGAGGTCGAGTCGGCCCGGGCGACCGCGCGCGCCGCGGTGTGGACGGCCGTGCACGATCCCGATTCGCTCGCCGTCGTCGGCCCGCTGGCCAAGCGGCACTGCGCGGACGTGTTCATGCACGTCACGGCCGAGATGATCCAGCTGCACGGCGGCATCGGCTTCACCTGGGAGCACGAGGCGCACCTGTACTTCAAGCGCGCCAAGTCCACCCAGCTGACGGCCGGTACGCCCGCGCAGTTGCGCCGCTTGGTGGGCGAGCGCGCGGGGCTGATCTGACGTGACGTCAGGCGTAGTGCGTGACGCCGTCGAGATCGGTGGCCGTCACCAGCCCGCGCGCCGCCAGCACCTGCAGGTGCGCCCAGGTCTCGATCACGGCGAGCATCCGGTTGAACACGTCGAGGTCGTCGAGCTTGTGATTGCGGCGGGTCCAGGTCAGCCGGCCGGCGACCTCGCGTGCCGTGTGCGCGCCAGCAGCGACCGCGGCGAGCGTGTGCTCGAGCCGGGCGCCGTGATGATCGAGCAGCTGGTCGACACGGGCGTGCACGCTGCCGCCGGCCGGGCCGTGGGCCGGCAGCAGCCGCGCGTCCGGCATCGTCCGCACCAGTAGCAGCGAGGCGAGGTAGGCCCCGAGCGGTGACTCGCCGGGGAACGGCTCGAAACCGATCGACGGGGTGATGTGCGGCAGCACGTGATCGCCGGCGAACAGCACCCCGGCGTCGGCGTCGTAGAAGACCGTGTGGCCCTGGGTGTGGCCGGGCGTGGCGAGCGCGCGCAGCGTGCGGGTGGCCAGCGGGATCTCGGTACCGCCGTGCAGCCACTCGTCCGGCAGCGCCCACGTGGTCGCGGTGACCGTCGGGTCGTCCGGCAGCGCACGCAGCTCGGCAGCGATGTCCGCGGCGCCACAGACGAGCAGTTGATCCTGCTGCCGGACCGGGCGGGCGACCCGGTCGGTGGCCAGCCACTCCATCGCTTCGCGCTCGCCGTCGCCGAGGCTGATCGAGGTGCCCAGGCTGCGGCGGATCGCGACGGCCTGCGTGTAGTGGTCGCGGTGCGCGTGCGTGATCAGGAACCGGGACACCTGCGGCAACGAGTAGCCGATCGAATCGAGCGCCCGCACGAGGGCGTCCTCGCTCTCGGCCAGGGCCCATCCCGAGTCGACGAGCACCAGTCGCTCGGCATCGGCGATCGCGTAGACATTGACCGCGCGCAGTCCGTCGTCCGGCAGCGGCAGCGGGATGCGCCAGATGCCGGGAGCGACCTCGTCGGCCGCGGGCTCGGTCCAGGCCGGTGAACTCATCGCGCCTCGGCCCAGAACTCGCGCCAGCTCGGCCACGCGTCGGGCAGCGTCCCGCGCCCGGTCTGGCTCGCCGGCCAGTTCGCCGGCGGAAGCGCGTTCGGCCTGGTGAGCGGCGCTGCCCCGTACAGCAGGTCGTGCTTGCGTTGCGTGGCGAAGTACCAGGCGCCCTCGTGTCGCGCGTAACGGTCGGTGTAGACGACGGCCTGCTGGTACCCGCTGCCGTCACGGCGGTGCACCTCGACGTGGCAGTAGACGCTGCCGGTGGCGGCGTCCGGCCCGGTCACGTCGATGACGTGGTTGTCGGTGTGCAGGATCACGGTCGCCAGGCCGCGGCCAGGGGTGGCGCCGCGAGTGGCCCGCTCGAAGTGGTCCCGCAGCGCCGCGCGGCCGGTTTCCGCCGTCCCGTCGGCTGCGGGGCGCAGCGGCACGTCGGGCAGGTACAGAGCGGCGAGCGCGTCCAGGTCCAGCCGCGCGTAGGCGTCGGCGTAGCGCGGCGGCAGTGCCCGGATCGCCTCGCGCGCCTCGAGGGTCGCCAGCCTGCTGTTCATGCCGTCGGACTCGCCTGCCAGAACCGCTGCCAGCTCTCCCATCGCTCGGGCAGGTCCGCCTTGGTGATCAGCGGGTTGCCGGGGAACTGGAAGCGACCAGGCACCGTGGTCGGGTTCGCCAGGACGTCCGCTGCGTAGAAGGCGTGCACGCTGCGGCTCTTGAACAGCCACTGCCCGGCACGCCGCTCATAGCGGTCCCAGTACTGCAGCGGCATCACCACCCACAGATCGCCCACCTCATGCTCGGGCCGGCAGTAGAGCACCCCGGTCGCGTGCTCGTCGTCGACCAGGTCGATCACGTGGCCACCGATCAGGTGGAACGTGGTGGTGTACGGGCGCAGCACCGCGTCGAACCAGGTCGCCAGCGCGTCGCGACCCACGCCACCGTCGCCGGTCCGCACGTCGGGGACGAACAGTTCGACCAGGTCGCGCACGTTGCGGCTGTCGAGCGCCAGCGCGTAGCGGGCCACCAGTTGCCGGATCGCCTCCTTCGCTTCGAGGGCGGCGAGGCGGGACTCGATGTCGCTCACGGTGTCGGCCTTCCTGTAGTGATCGACGCGGCGGTACGCTTGCCATCGCTGTCAAACAAGCGCTTGCTAGAGACTACTCGACGGGATCGGATCGTTGATGGAGTTCGCCGTGTTGTTGCCGCCGGAGCTGGGCCACACTGCCGAGCCGGAGTGGGCCGGCGAGTTCGCGATTCAGGCAGAGAGGTTGGGCTTCGACGAGATCTCGGTCGTCGAGCACTCCGTGGTCATCGACAGCACGACGAGTCGCTACCCGTACTCGCCGACCGGCCGTTCGCCGTTGCCCGACGACTGCCCGCTGCCCGATCCGCTGGAGCTGCTGGCCTTCCTCGCCGGGCGCACCACCCGGCTGGGCCTGGCGACCGGCGTGTTGGTGCTGCCCAACCACCACCCTGTCGTGCTCGCCAAGCGGCTGGCGACACTGGACCGGCTCTCCGGCGGACGCACCCGGATCTGCCTCGGGCTGGGCTGGATGCGCGAGGAGATCGAGGCGTGCGGCGGTGATTTCGACCGGCGCGGCGCGATTGCGGACGAGGCTATCGAGCTGATGCGCACGTTGTGGCGTGGCACCGAACCGAACGGGACGTCGTTTCACGGCGCGACATACGCGATCGACGGCGCGCACAGTTGGCCGAAACCGGTCCGGCCCGAGGGCGTGCCGCTGTACATCGGCGGGCACAGCAAGGCGGCCGCGCGCCGTGCCGGGCGGCTCGGCGACGGCTTCCAGCCGCTCGGACTGGCCGGCGACGAACTGAGCGCCGCGATCGAGACGATGCGCTCGGCCGCGCGCGAGGCCGGGCGCGATCCGGCCGAGCTGGGCCTCGTGCTCGGCGGGACGCTGGGCCGGGCCGACGCCGCGCACGTCGAGTGGGCGCGCGCGCTGGGCGCCACCACTGTGCTGCTTTCGCCGTCACGTGGCGCGAACTCGCTGGAGGACCTGATCGAGCAACTGACCGGGTGCGCGGCGCGACTGGGCCTGTCGGCATGAGCCGCCGCTACCTGCAGCCGCCGCCCGAGCCCGAACTGCCGAGCAGCCTGCCCCGCAGCGCCGACGCCCCGCTGCTCGGCGGTCGCGTCGCGGTCGTCAGCGGTGCCGCGCGAGGCATCGGCGCCGGCATCGCGCGCGCACTCGGCTATCACGGCGCCACGCTCGTCCTGGTCGACACCGACGAAGCGGCGCTCGCCGCGACCGCTGCCGGCATCGCCGCGTTCGGGGTGTCGCCGGCCGCCATCGTCGCGGACGTGACGGCTTCGGGTACGCCGGGGCTCGTGTGCACGGCCGCCGACGACCTCGGCGGCGCGGACATCCTGGTGAACAACGTCGGTGACTTCCGTCCGGACGGGCCCTTCCTGGACAGCACGCCGGACGGCTGGGGCCGGATGTTCGCCCTCAACCTCGGGCACGTGCTGGCGATGACGCACGCGCTGCTGCCGGGCATGGTCGAGCGCGGTGGGGGCAACGTCCTGAACGTGTCCTCGGTCGAAGGTCTGCGTGGGATCCCCGGCAATGCCGTCTACGGCGCGATGAAGGCCGCGGTCATCAGCTTCACCGCGAGCCTGGCCGCCGAGGTCGGCCAGCACGGGGTACGGGTGAACGCGCTGGCGCCGGACTTCACCGACACGCCGCAGACGCCGATGTGGGCCAGCACCGACGAGCGGTATTCCGACCACGTGGGCAAGTGGGTGCCCGCCGGCCGGTTCGGTCATCCACGTGATCACGGCGACGCCGCGGTGTTCCTGGTGTCCGACCAGTCGGCGTTCGTCACGGGCAGCACGCTGCGGGTCGACGGTGGCACGCTCGCCGCGCCGGGCTGGTTCCGCCGCGACGCGAAGAGGTTCACCAACCTGCCGCGTCCGCTGGGCTGAAGGAGGAGCTGATGGGTGGTTGCTACAGCATCGACGGGGTGCTGCCGGTCGTACACCCGAGCGCCTTCGTGCACCCGGACGCGGTGCTGATCGGCGCTGTGCGGGTCGGTCCGCGCTGCTACGTAGGCCCGCTCGCGTCGCTGCGCGGGGACATGGGGCAGATCGAACTGCAGGACGGCAGCAACGTGCAGGACGGTTGCGTGCTGCACTGCTTCCCCGGGCGCGAGACGGTGGTCGAGCCAGACGGGCATATCGGCCATGGCGCGGTGCTGCACGGCTGTCGGGTGGGCCGCGGGGCGTTGATCGGGATCAACGCCGTGCTGCTCGACGGTGTGGTGGTGGGCGCGACCGCGTTCGTCGGTGCGCACAGCTTCGTCAAGTCCGGGTTCGAGGTCCCCGCCGGCTGGCTGGCCGCGGGAAGCCCGGCGACGGTGCAGCGCGTGCTCACCGACGAGGAGAAGCGGTGGAAGGCGAACGGCACCGCGGTGTACCAGGAACTCGCGGTCCGCTCGCTCGCGACGATGCAGCGTGTCGACCCGCTGCCGGAGCCGCCGGTCGGGCGACCGGCGCTCGCCGTCGGCGCCGAGCGAGCCCGCCCATTGTCGGAGTTTCGCGCCGCCGCGACGCGCGAGCGCCACTGATCGCCAGAATTCCGGTGGCTGGTGGCGAACATTCACGACACGCAGCGCGACCGACCGCGCACTGCCGCGCGACTTTCTCGGGCATGCAGGAACAGATGCGTCAAGATCAGAAGGGTGGCGGTTCGTCGTTGGGGTCCGGTTCCGTTGCCACCGGTGGTGGTGGTTCGGGGACGGGGAGTTCGGGTGGCCGGTAGCGGTAGTGGTGTCTGGTGGCGGTGGTCCAGTGGTAGGTGCCGTCGGGGGTTCGGGTGAGGGTCCAGCCGGCGTGATGCTTCAGGTCGTGGTGCCGTTTGCAGAGCGGTTCGAGGTTGACTGCGCTGGTCGCGCCGTCCGGCCATGGGAGCCGGTGATCGAGTTCGCAGGTGTGGGCGCGGCGTCGGCAGCCGGGCATGATGCAGTGTTGGTCGCGGGTGATGACGTGTCGGGCGATCGTCACGGTGGGTTGGTAGGTGGCGGTGGTGAGGCTGTTGTCGATCACCGGCCCGGTGGGCACTGTGGATGCTGCGGGTGCGTGCGGGCAGGTGGTGTCGAGGAGTCGGCCGGTGCTGTCGACGGGCCAGTAGAACCGCTTGGCGCCGGGTTGGGTGGCGACGCGTCGGGCGATGTCGGCGGGGATGGGTTCGCCGTTCAGGTGGCCGGGTTGGTTGTCGGCACCGGTGAGGGTGCTGGCGGCGAGGGTGATGTTCACCGTCGGCCTGAGTCCGTGCTGGGCGGGTAGTCCGGGCATGGCCAGGGCTGCCGTGCAGATCTCCACGAGTGCGTCGGCGCGGCGTTGGTCGGCGGTGCGCTGGTCTTCCCGGCTGGTTCGCGTGCCCCAGGTGGTGACGGCGGTCCAGACGGTTTCGATGCCGTCGGCCGGGGCGAACAGGGTCAGCCACCCCATCCCGTCCTCCACCTGCTGTTTGCGCACGTGGCGTTGCGCGGCCGCCTGGCGGTGTTTCTCGTTCTGGGTCTTCGCGTCGTGCCTGGCGATGGCGCGGCGCACGGAGGCGCGGAACTCACCGGGTGTCTGACCGGGCGCCCGCTTCAGGACCTGTGCCTGGACTTTCGCGACCACCGGATCGGGCAGGTCGATGGTGGCGGTGGCCAGGATGCGGGCGTGCACCGCGGACAGGTGCCCGGCACGCAGCAGGTCGAACGTGTCCCACAGGCGCGACGTCAACTCGGCCGCGCAGTCGAGGCGGTCCTGGCTGGTGGCCGGGGCCAGGTGCAGCGCGAGCGCCGCTTCGTCGCGCAGGAACTGCTCGCCGTCCGGGTCACGGCGGGCGAGCTCGGCCAGCAGTTCGCTCTGTTTGGCATCCACCAGGGCCCGCAGCCGGTCACAGGCCTGCAGGGCGTCGATCAGGCCGGTGTCCGACAGCCGGCCCGGCAGCAGCGACTCGACCGCGGTCAACACCGCACCCGAGGGTGTCAGCACGGTCGCCGCGCAGGCGACCTGGTCGGGTCGGTGCAGCACGTCCGACGCGGTCGGTAGTGGGGTGCACTGGGCGGGGTCGACCAGGTCGACGGTGATCCCGTCGACGATGATCTGATCGGATTCGCCCATGCGTCTGATTCTACGGCATGGATCCGACATGTCAATCCTTTGGGACAGACTTTCGCCTTATTTTATCGACTGATCCCGACAGAAGGAGAACGTCCGGAGCGGATGCAAACCACCAACGGACGGCGACCCAGCAGCGCGAACCGACCATGCAGCCAACTCCTCGTCGCCGCGCTCTTGGAACCAGAGCAGCGCGAGCGAGAGGCGACCCGACAGCGGCAACCGACCGAGCACTCAGCTCTCGTCGCCGCGCTCTTGGAACCAGAGCAGCGTGAGCGAGAGCCGGCCCGGACTCGGCAACCGACCGAGAGCCATTCTGGCTCGTCAGCGCGCTCTTCGACGGACAGCAACCAGGACCAGCAGCGACCCGGCAGCGGCAACCGGCCGAGCGCCCAGCTCCTCGTCGGTGCGCACTTCGACGCGGAGCAACCCGAGCGGAAGGCGACCCGGCAGTGGCAACCGGCCGAGCGCCCAGCTCCTCGTCGCCGCGCCCTTCGACCGCGGCGGCCCGAGCGAGAGCCGAGCCGTCAGCTCAAGCGCTGTAGAGGGATGAAGAGCTCAGCCGACTGTGATGGTGCGTTCGGCCAGTTGCCAGCGGCCGTCGCTACCGCGCAGCACATCGTCGTAGCGGCCGACGCTGACCACTCGCGGGGCGGTGCTGGTGTCGGAGAAGAACAGCCAATAGGAGACGGCCTCGGCCAGTTCGGCCGAGCGGACCTGCACGTCGATGCTGATGATCGCGTGCCTGGTCGCGGTGCCCGGCCCCTGTAGTCCGCTCTCCCGACGGGCGCGGACCCCGGCCGCGATGTCCTCGCGCCCTTCCCGGCGATCGGCCGGCGCCCCGACCGCCTCGTTCGCCGGCATCTGCCATACGGCGTCCGCCGTGAACAGTTCGAGGTACTCCTCGATCGATCCGTCGTCGGCCAGGTGGGCGATGCGCGCGAGCAGGCTGCGGATCTGCCCGTCGGCGGCCTCGATGTTCATCCGGCCATGCTGCCACATGAATCAAGCAAGCACTTGACCGGTAACCTGACGGGGCGTCAGACTGGCTGCGGAGCCCCGTAATCCGTCGAGGAGGCGCACACCGTGACCGCAGTTCAGGACCAGCCCGCAACCGAGTTCAGCTTCGGCACCCTGCCGAAGATCATCAGTGTCGACGATCACGTGGTCGAGCCGGCGCATACATGGGAGCGGTGGCTGCCGGCCAGGTTCCGTGAGCGCGGGCCGCGCATCGAGCGCCGGCACATCGGCGCGATGCGGCACATCGGCGGCGGCGCGTACGAGCAGACCTTCGCGGACGAGGGGCCGGAGGCGGACTGCTGGATCTACGAAGACCTGGTTTACATCCACAAGCGGCACGTCGCGGCTGTCGGGTTCAGCCGCGACGAGATGACGATGTCGCCGATCACCTACGACGAGATGCGCCCGGGCTGCTACGACCCGAAGGCCCGCGTCGAGGATCTCGTCGCGAACTGGGTCGACGGCTCGCTCTCGTTCCCGACGTTCCCGCGGTTCTGCGGCCAGACCTTCGCGGAGGCGAAGGACAAGGAACTGGCCGAGGCCTGCGTGTACGCCTACAACGACTTCATGGTCGAGGAGTGGTGTGGTGACTCCGGCGGCGTGCTGATCCCGCTGTGCATCGTCCCGCTGTGGGACGCCGAACTGGCCGCCGCCGAGGTGCGCCGCAATGCCGCTCGTGGCGTCCGTGCCGTCTGCTTCAGCGAGATCCCGCCGCACCTGGGCCTGCCGAGCATCCACAGCGGCTACTGGGATCCGTTCTTCGCGGCGTGCGAGCAGACCGGGACGGTGGTGTGCATGCACATCGGCTCGTCGTCGCGGATGCCGGCGACCTCCGGCGACGCGCCGGTTGCGGTGGCCGCCACGCTGAGCTTCAACAACGCGATGGCTTCACTCGCCGACTGGCTGTTCTCCGGCAAGCTGGTGCAGTACCCGCAGCTCAAGATCGCCTACTCGGAGGGGCAGATCGGCTGGTTGCCGTATGCGCTGGAGCGGGCCGACGACGTATGGTCGGAGCACCGGGCCTGGGGTGGCGTCAAGGACCTCGTCCCGGAACCGCCGTCGAGCTACTTCAGGCGCCAGGTGTACGGCTGCTTCTTCCGCGACCAGCACGGCGTGAACTCGCTGGCCGACATCGGCATCGACAACATCACCTTCGAGACCGACTATCCCCACACCGACTCGACCTGGCCGCACACCAAGAAGCTGGCCGAGGAGATGTTCGCCGGGCTGACCGCCGAGCAGGTGTACAAGATCACGCGCGGCAACGCGATCACCATGCTGGGCCTGGACCGCACCTGATCCCGGCGCTCGCCGGCCGTCAGCCGGGCTGCGCGCGCAGCGCGGGAAGCACCTGCGTGCACAGCAGTTCGACGTGACGGCCGGCGAGCTCGTCCGGCATGCCGGCGACGCTCGCCCAGAGGTACACGTGTTCCACCGGCAGCCCCGCGGTGCGCTCACCGATCGCGGCAACAGCAGCGGCCGGCGTGAGCACGCTGAGCCCCGGGATGCGCCCCTCGCCCCGGCGGCCGGAGGCGAGTTGCGCGACCGTGACGGGCGCCGGCGGCGTACCGCCGACGGGCGTCGCGGCGGCGCGATAGCTGTTGAGCTGGTGCGCGTAGTACGGAAGCAGCGCCGCCAGGCAGGCGGGCGGATCGTCGGCGACGATGATGTCGAGCATGCCGCCCATGCGCGCGGTGCCCGGGTCATGGCCGCCCTCGGCCAGGCCGGCCCGGTACGGCTCGAGCAGTTCGGGCGCCAGGCTCAGCAAGCCGGCACCCAGGCGCCCGGCCCGCCGTGCGCCACGCGGCCCCTGGTAGCCGAGCCACATCGGCAGCGGCTGCTGCACCGGCGGCGGCGTCACCCGGTTCGCCAGCGCCTCCCGGACAGCGACGAACGCCTCGTCGGTAAGGCGGAACCGTCGCGTCAGGTCCACGCCGAACGCCGCGTACTCGGCGGGGGAGAAGCCTGCGCCGAGACCGAGTTCGAGGCGTCCGCCGCTGAGGACGTCGACGACCGCGGCCTGCTCGGCCAGGTGCAGCGGGTGGCGCAGCGCGGCAAGCACGATCGCGGTGCCGATCCGCACCCGCGAGGTCCGGGCGGCGATCGCGGCGGCCATCGTCAGCGGCTGGGGCAGGTAGCCGTCGCCGAACAGGTGGTGCTCGGACAGCCACACCGAGTCGATGCCGGCGCGCTCGGCCGCCTCCACCGTTGCGAGCGTGTCGCGGTACAGCTGTGCCCACGGTCGCCCCCAACCGGGCGGGTTGCGCAGGTCGAGGAACAGGCCGACCTTCACCCGGTCACCTCGCCGGCCGGCGTGCGGCGCGGGTGCGCGTACGGGTGCCAGCCGGCCGGCCCGCCGTCGACGTCCTGCCAGCCCAGCTGCGCGGTGAGCTCGGCGGCCATCCGGTCGTGCGCGGCGAGCACGGCGTCCTCGGCGGGCAGGTCCAGCTCGACGGACGGCGCGCGTTCCCACAGCTCGCGCATCACGTCGGCGAGCACGTCGGCCGGCCGCACCACGTCGCGATAGCCGAGCTCGCGCCGCGCCTTGCCCGTGTCCACGAGGGTGTGCCGGCTCGCGACGGGGCCGGTCGGCAGCAGGTCCCACCACGGCCGCGCCAGCTCCAGCGGGACGGGCACGAACTCGACCTCGACCGACAGCGCCGCGCACGCCAGCTCGGCCCACTGCAGCACCGAGTACGCCTGGTCGTCCGCGCACTGGTACACCTGGCCGGCGCTGACCTCGGGGTGGTCGACCACGAGGCCGACGAGGTGCGCGGCGTTGCGGTCGGCCATCCGCGAGTAGATGCTCAGCCCGCCGTCCGGCAGCACGATCCGGCGCCGCCCGGCCCGGAGCCTGGCGACGAGGCCGCGCTCGAACCCGAGCATCGACCGGCGTCCGTACACCATCGGGTAGCGCAGGTGGGTGGCGACGAACCCCGCGTCGGCAGCCGTGCTGAACACGGCCTCCTCCGCGGCGCGGACCCGCGCGGCGAAGCGGTCGCGGTCGCTGCGGTTCGCGGTCGTCTTCGGCCCGTCCTCCGCAGCGAGGATCCGCATCCCGGTGGGCCAGGTTCCCCGCCGGTCCAGGTGGCCGGCGTGCACCGGGTTGCCGCCCACACCGATGAAGCGCGGGCAGCGGTTGCGGCATGCCTGCGCGTTGAGCGTCATGCGGCCGTAGGTGGCAAGCATCAGGTCGAACTGGCGCGTGCCGAGCGCGGCGCCCAGTGTGTCGGCGAAGTGCGGGTCGGTGTGGATGTGCTCGACCTGCGAGAGAACCGGGTCGTCCGGCTCGTGTGCACCGCGGTGCAGCACCACCACCTCGTGATCGCGCGCCAGCAGTTCGCGGACGACGTCCGGGCCGGTCGGCCCGGTGCCGCCGATCACGAGCGTTCTCATCGGGCCAGCCCGGTGGTGCGGGCGATCAGCGCGCGACGATCGATCTTGCCCAGCGGGGTCACCGGCAATTCGTCCACCAGCACCACGTCGTCGGGCGTCTTGTAGTCGGCCAGCCGTTCGCGCACCCAGGCCTTGAGCTCGTCGCCGCCGACCGGACCGTTTGCGACCACGAACGCGACGCCCGCCTCGCCGAGCACGGTGTCCGTCCGCGCGACGACCGTGGCCTGCACGACCGCTGCGTGCTCGGCGAGCACCTGCTCCACCTCGATCGGGTAGATGTTGTAGCCGCCGCGCACGAACATCTCGCCCAGCCGGCCGACGACACGCAGGTTGCCGGCCTCGTCGAACGTGCCGAGGTCGCCGACGGTGAGCCAGCCCTCGGCGTCGATCGCGGCCGCCGTCGCCTCCGGGTCGCGCCAGTAGCCGCGCATCACTGCGGCCGAGCGCACCTGGATCCGGCCGACCGCGCCGGTGGGCACCTCGGCACCCGCGTCGTCGCGGAGCCGGATCTCGATCCCCGCCCCGGGCCGGCCGACGGTGCCGATGATCACCTCGTCCGGATCGTCGGGACGGGTGCCGCTGATCACGGCCGCCTCCGTCGAGGCGTACCGGTTGATCACCGGGATGCCGAGTTCCTTGCGGATGCGATAGACCAGGTCGACCGGCACCCGGCTGCCGCCCGTCGCGGCGAGGCGCAGGCTGCTGGTGTCGGTCGTCGCCAGGTCGGGGTGACGCAGCATCAGTTCCCACTGCGTGGGCACCCCCTGAGCGACGGTGACCCGCTCCGCGGCGATGACGCGCAGCGCGTCGGCAGCGGTCCAGCGCGCGGGCGTGATCACCGTCGTGATCGCCCTCCCGATCTCGTCCCACGCCCGGGTCATCGTGCCGACGTGCGCGAACGACAGTGGCGACAGCCGCCGGTCGAGCGGTGCCGACAGCGGCCCGGCGGCGGCGGCGACGGCGGCCAGGTTGTCGTGGTCGAACTCGACGCCCTTGGGACGGCCGGTGGTGCCGCCCGTCCAGCACAGGACGACGACGTCGTCGCGATGCAGGGCGGGCAGGTCGGGCGCGGGCTCGGTGCAGAACCCGCGCAGTTCGGGCCACGCCAGTACCCGGGTGCCCGGCGGCGGTTGGGGACCGTCCGGATCCACGACGACCACGGCGGGCCGCGCGCTGCCCACGATGTGCTCGATCTCGGCGCGCCCCAGCCGCTGGTTCAGGCCGCTCGTGATCGCGCCCAGCCGCATCGCCGCCTGGAAGCACAGCATGTAGCGGATCGACGACGGCAGCATCAGGCACACCACGTCGCCGCCTCGCACGCCGTGCCGGGCCAGCCCGGCGGCGATGCCGTCCGCGGCCCGGTCCCAGGCGGCGAAGCTGATCCGGGCGCCTCCGGCCTCGACGAAGGCGTCGACATCGGGGTGCGCGGCAGCGGTCCGGCGGAGCAGGTCCACGGTGTGCTGCGCCGGTTGGTCTGCCATCGGCTCGTTTCGCTCCCTACAGGTGGACGTCCCGCGCTAGCCTAGCAATCGCTTGCTTGGGTAGCCTAGAGCGAATCAGCAACCGGCGAAGGGACGTGTCGATGGCGCGCAGTGAGGTAGCGATCGTCGGCGCGGCACTGTCGGACTGCGGCCGGGTCGACACCGCGACGCCGTTCCAGCTGCACTTCCAGGCGGCGGCGCGTGCCCTCGCCGACGCCGGGCTCACCCACCACGACGTCGACGGCTTCGGCTCGACCGGAACCGGCGTACTGCCGCCCATCGAAGTGGCCGAGTACCTGGGCCTGCGGCCGACCTGGGTCGACTCGACCTCGGTCGGCGGCAGCACCTGGGAGGTCATGCTCGAGCACGCGGTGGCCGCGATTGCCGCGGGCCACGCGAACACGGTGCTGCTCGTGTACGGGTCGACGACCCGCGCCGACCTGAAGAAGGGCCTGCGCACCGCGAATGTGGCGATCTCCTCACGCGGCCCGAGCCAGTTCGACGCGCCGTACGGTCACACGCTGATCGCGAAGTACGCAATGTCGGCGCGGCGGCACATGCACGAGTTCGGCACCACTATCGAGCAGCTCGCGAACATTGCCGTCGACACCCGCTACAACGCGGGATTCAACCCCGACGCGTTCTACCGGGAGCCGATAACGGTCGACGACGTCGCCGCGTCGACGATGGTCGCGGACCCGCTGACCAAACTGCACTGCTGCATCCGCAGCGACGGCGGCGGCGCGGTGGTGCTCACCTCGGCCGAGCGCGCTGCCGACCTGCGTGCACTGCCGGTGCACGTGCTCGGCGCGGCCAGCGCGAGCAACGTGACGACGATGAGCGAGTGGGCCGACTTCACCCGCTCGCCCGCGGCCGACTCGGGGCGGCTGGCGTTCCAGCGCGCCGGGCTCACCCCGGCCGACGTCGACTGCTGCCAGTTCTACGACTCGTTCACGCCCACCGTGCTGCTCACGTTCGAAGCGCTGGGCTTCTGCGGCCGCGGCGAGGGCGGCGCGTACCTCGAGGGCGGCACGATGCGGCTCGGCGGCGCGATGCCCACGAACACCGACGGCGGCGGGCTGTCGGCCTGTCACCCCGGAATGCGCGGGGTGTTCCTGCTGGTCGAGGCGGTGCGCCAACTGCGCGGCGACGCGGTCGGGCGGCAGGTGCCGGACGCGAAGGTCTGCTGCGTCAACGGCACCGGCGGCTGGTTCTCCTCCACGTCGACCGTCCTGCTCGGCGTCTGACCCAGCGGTCAGCTGTCGTCGGCCGCTTTGAGCGCGTGCCGTCGCTCGAACGCGGCCTCCAGTTCGACCTGCCGGGACGCGGCGAAGTCGGCGGCCTCGAGCCCGGCCCAGAGCAATGCCTTGGTCTGCTGTACTGCGCCGGTGTCGCGCTCGGCGATCTGCTCGGCGAGCGCCTGGGTGACGTCCTCGACGTCGTCCGGCGCCACGAGCCGGTCGACCAGCCCGAGGCGGTAGGCCTCCTGTGCGTCCACGGTGCGACCGGTCAGGCACAGGTCCATCGCCCGGCCGAGCCCGAGCTGCCTGCTGAGCAGGTACGACGAGCCCCACTCGGGGGTGATGCCGACGTTGACGAAGCCGAACGTGAAGCTGGCGCGGGTGGACGCGACCCGCAGGTCGCACGCGGTGGCGGTGGTCGCCCCCATGCCGAAGGCCAGGCCGTCGACGCAGGCGATGGTCGGCGTGCGCGACTTCACGAACGCCTCGACGTCGAACGGGGTGGCGACCGGGATGTCGCCGCTGAGCACGCTGCGGTCGATTCCGGCGCTGTACACGCCGCCGACGCCGGCCAGGACGATCACCTTCACCGCCGGGTCGGCGTCGGCGGCGGCGAACTGCTCCGTCAACTGCGCGGCCATCTCGTAGGTCCAGGCGTTCAGCTTCGCGGGCCGGTTCGGCGCCATCCAGCGCACCGGGCCGCGCATCCAGGCGCGGAAGTCGTCGTTCATCTGTACCCCTTCAGAAGATGGCGATCGGATTGACCGGACTGCCGGTCCCGCTGGCCAGACGCAGCGGGGCGATCACGAACAGGAAGTCCCAGCGCCGCTCGCTCTCGCAGGCGGCCGCGAGCTCCTCCAGATCGCAGTTGTCCAGCAACCACAGGCCGAGCCGCACGATGCCGGTGACGTGCAGTTCGTACCGGACGTCGGCGGGAGCGGGCAGCGGATCCTGCGCGGTGTCGGCGCCGGCGACAGCAGCATCGTGCCGGTGCAGCCAGGGCAGGCAGGACGGCGCCCAGCCGGCGTACCCGGTCAGTGGAGCGTCGCCCGGTCGCCACGCGGCAACCCGGGCGCCGTGACCGGTGCGCAGCAGCACCGCGTCGCCGGGCCGCGGCGTGACGCCCTGCGCGCGGGCGATGGCATCCAGTTCGTCCGCCTCGACGGGCGTGCCGTCCGCCAGCTCGGTGACACCGCGGTGACGCGCCGCATCGAGCAGGACGCCCCGGGTCACGATGCCCTCACTCGCGACGGTGACCGCGTGGGTGCGCGTGCCCGCCGGGCTCACCTCGCGCGCGTCCACCTCGTTGTACAGCCGGCCGCGGTCGAACACGTGCGCCAGGCTGTCCAGGTGCGTCACGTACCGGCCGTGAAAGACCATGCCGAGGTGTTCGCTGGCCCCGGCGGCCGCGTCCGGCGGCGCGTCCGCGCCCGAGCGCACCATGTCGAACTCGACCGCGGTGGCGCCCCGCGCGTACGGCATGAGACCGGGTACGAGATCGCGGGCGCAGGACACCGTCCGGCCGCTGCGCACCGAGCCGAGCGCGGCGCGGCGTCGCTCCGGCGTGATCAGGTTGAGCGTGCCGCGTTGGTCCTCGGGTCCCCATCGGTTCCAGTTCGACGGTGCGGTGCCGGACGCCATCAGCCGAGCACGCCCGCGTCGCGCAACCGGACCAGCTCGGCCGCGCTCAGCCCGATCTCGGCGGCCAGCACCTCGTCGGTGTGCTCGCCGAGCCACGGCATCCGACGCTCCGGCCCGATCGCCACGTCGGTCATCTTGATCGGGTTGCCGGGCACGAGGATCGGCTGCGCGACACCGTCGGTGCGGTCGACCTCGACGAGCATGTCGTGCGCCTCGACGTGCGGGTCGGTGACGACCTCTCCGGCGCGCAGGCACGGCGCGGTCGCGACACCGGCCGCGCCCAACTCGGCGCAGGCCTGCTCGCGCGTTCGGCCGGCCGCCCACTGCTCGATGCCCGGCCGGACCACCGTCTCGAGGTGTTCGATCCAACCTGCTCGAGTGGCCAGCCGCGGGTCGGTCAACCACTGGTCCTGCCCGATGCGGCGCGCCAGCCGTTCGAACTCGTACTCGCGGATGACCATCACGATGAACCACCCGTCGGACGCCCGGAAGCCGTGCATGATGTGCGGCGCGAGCTGACCCTCGGCCAGCCCCATCGACCAGAAGTTGGTGACCAGGTCGGTGATCGACAGCATGCAGTCGAACATCGCGACGTCGACGTGCTGCCCACGCCCGGTGTGCTCGCGGTGGCGCAGCGCCGCCAGCACGCCGATCACCGCGAACAGCGCCGAGCCGATGTCCCCGACACCGCCCATCGGCACCGGTATCGGCGCGGCGCCGGGCAGGCGCTTCATCTCGTAGATGCCTGACATCGCCTCCGGCACCGGCGCGTACGCCGGCCGGTCCCTGTACGGGGACGGCTGCGTGTTCCCGAAGCCGGACACGGACAGGTAGACGCTGCGCGGGTCGATGCTGCGGACGTCGTCGTACCCGAGCCCGAGCCGGTCCAGAACGCCGGGACGGAAGTTCTCCGCGACCACGTCGAAGTGCGGGACCAGCTCGAGCACCAGCTGACGGCCGGCGTCCCGGGTGATGTCGATCGCCACGCTGCGCTTGCCGAGGTTGTTGCGCAGGAAGGTCGCACCGACCTGGCGACCCGCGGGGTCGGTCATCGCCGGGAGCGACCCGCGACCCGACTCGCCGGTGCCGGGCTTTTCCACCTTGACCACGTCGGCGCCGAGGCGCGCCAGCAGCTGGGTCGCGAACGGCAGGGCCTGCAGCTGCTCCAGGGCCAGCACGCGCACGCCGTCCAGCGGCTTGCCGGAGGCGAGCGCCTCCGCGTTGCGAATCTCGCCGAGCCGCATGGGCTCTCCTTCCTCAGCGAATGGCCCCGGCGGCGCGCAGCGCGCGCAACCGGTCGGCGGTGTAACCGAGTTCGCCGAGAACGGCGTCGGTATCGAACTGGTCGTCGGCGGGCAGCACGACCGGTTCGGACGGCGGGACGCTGCCCGCCCACACCGCGCCGAGCTGGCCGAAGCTGCCGCGGTCGCGATGCTGCGCCGTGGCGAACAGGCCACGCGAGCGGTGGTGCGCGTCGTGGGTGGCCTCCGCGACGGACAGCACTGGCGCGACGCAGGTGTCGTGGTCGGCCAGGCGCGCGACCCAGTCATCCCGGTCGCGGGTCGCGAACGTCGTGGTGAGTGCGAGGCGCACCTGGTCCTGCCGGTCGTCGTCGTACTGCAGCGCAGCAAGCTCGGGGCAGTCCAGCTCGCGGCACAGGTTGTCGAAGAACTTGGCCTCGACGGCGGCCACCGAGAGCCAGCCGCCGTCGGCGCATTCGTACAGGCCGTAGCAGGCGTAACGGCCGCTGAGGACCCCGCTGAGCGGGCCCGGGTCGCTGCCCGTTGCCAGCTGTTCCTCGATCGGCATCGCCATCAGTCCGAGCATGCCGTCGGTCGCAGCGACGTCGAGATAACAGCCGGACTGCTCCGGGTCGTTCGCCCGCCCGAACAGCGCCGCGAGCACGGCAAGCGCCGCATGCATGCCGCCGCCGGCAGCGTCGGCCACGGTCGCGCCGGGGAGGGTGGGCCGGTCGCCGGCCCGCTCGCCGGCATGCAGGAAGCCGGTGACGGCGAGGTAGTTCAGATCGTGCCCGGCCCATGTCGCGCGGGGCCCGTGCTGGCCGTAGCCGCTCGCGGCGCAGTAGACGACGCGGGCGTTGCGCGCGTGCACCGCGTGGTAGCCGACACCGAGTCGATCGGCGACGCCCGGGCGGAAGCCCTCGACCACCACGTCGGCGGCTACGGCGAGGTCGAGCGTCGCCGCCTTGCCCTGATCCGTGCGCAGGTCGATGCCGCAGCGGCGCACACCGCGCATGGCCGAGTACGCGTAGAACGGCAGCGCCGTGCCGATGCCGGCCGGCGCGACCACACGGGTGACCGACGCCCCCAGATCACCGAGGATGCGGCAGGCTCGCGCGCCGGGGCCCACCGTGCCGAGGTCGAGCACCCGGACGCCGGTGAGCGGGCCGGCCGAGTCGCTCACGGCGTTCATCGCGCTCCGCCGGCGACCGGGACGGTGACGCCCGTGACGTAGGACGCGTCGTCCGAGCACAGGAACTCGACGACTGCGGCCGTCTCGTCCGCCGACTGGCCACGCCCGAGCGGGACGCCTTCAGCGAGCCACGCGGACAGCGAGCCCGCGGCGCGCTCGGCGAACGCGACCAACCCGGGGTTGGCGAACCGATCCTCGGGCAGCACGGCGAGCGGGCTGACCGCGTTGCACCGGATGCCGTGTGGGGCCAGTTCCTGCGCCAGCACCGCGACCAGGTGCTGCACCGCCGCCCGCGCCGCTCCCACCGCACCGACGCCCGCGGCCGGGGACTGCGCGGCGTGCGAGGACAGCGCGACGATGGCGCCCGGACTGCCGCGACCGATCAGCGCGCGCGCCGCCTCCGTCATCAGCGCGAACGACGCCGTCAGGTTGCCGTCCAGGCAACGCTGCCAGGAGTCCGCGGTGAGTTCGATGAGCGGGCCGTTGCCCGCCTCGGCTCCGGTCACGCCGTTGAGCGCGCAGCAGATGTCCAGCCGGGCGAACCGGGTGAGCACCGAATCGACGACACGGTCCCACCCGCCCAACTCGCTCATCGGCAGGGCCAGCACCTCGCCCGGCCCGGCGTCCTCGACCTCCGCGACGATCCGGTCGAACAGCGCGCGGTCCGCCGAACCGGTGTCCGCCGATCCACTGTCGCCGACGAGTTCGGCGCATGCGACGTGTGCCCCGGCTCGGGCAAGACGCAGTGCGGTCGCCCTGCCGATGCCGGGCGAACGGCCCACGCCGGACACCAGGGCGACCTTGCCGGCAAGGTGAGCTGCATGCACGAGCGACCTCCGGGAACGGGCGAAACGATGGCGTCGAGATTAGTTGACGCCCCGTCAGGTTCACCATAGGCTCTAGCAAGCGCTTGCTACAACGAGAGGGTTCCGCGTGCCTGCCGACAACGACACCGCCTCCACTCCACCTGATCTGGACCGGCTGTTCCACCCCCGCACGGTGGCGGTCATCGGCGCTTCGGACACCCCGGGCCGCCCCGCCACCCTCAACTGGCGCCGGGTCCGGGACTGGGCGGCGCGGGCAGGCGGGCAGGCCATCCCGGTCAACCCGAACCGCGCGTCGGTCGACGGCATCACCACCTACGCGTCGATCGTCGACGTCCCCGACGAGGTCGACGTGGCGGTGCTGCTCGTCAACGATGTCGACGACGCGTTGCGCGCGGTGGCCAAGAAGGGCCCGGCGTTCGTCATCGTCTTCGCCGCAGGATTTGCCGAAGTGGGTGAAGACGGCGCGCAGCGGCAGCGGGAGTTGCTGAGACTGCTCGACGGCAGCGGCGTGCGCATGCTCGGCCCGAACACGAACATGAACGCCTTCGAGGAGTTCCTCGACCTGCCCGGCAAGGCGATCGCGCTCATCACGCAGAGCGGCCACCAGGGCCGCCCGGTGTTCCAGGGCCAGGAACTCGGCATCCGGTTCAGCCACTGGGCGCCGACCGGCAACGAGGCCGACCTGGCCGCCGCCGACTTCATCCGGTACTTCGCCGACCAGCCCGGTACCGGCGCGATCGCCGCCTACCTCGAGGGCGTGCACGACGGTGCGGCGTTCCGTCGCGCGGCCGCGCACGCGGCGCGCCAAGGCGTGCCGATCGTGATCGTCAAGGTCGGGCGTACCGCGGTGGGCCGCTCGTGGGCGCAGTCGCACACCGGTCACCTGGCCGGCGCCGACGACGTGACATCCGCCGTGCTGCGCCAGTACGGGATCGCCCGCGTCGACGGGCTGGACGAACTGCTCGACACCGCGGCGCTGTTCGCGCGCGCCCGCCGGCCGTCCGCGCCCGGCGTGTGCGTCTACTCGATCTCCGGAGGAACCAGCGCGCACCTGGCCGACCTGCTCACGGCGGCCGGCATCGGACTGCCGGAGTTGGCGGCCGAGACGCAGACCGCGCTGCGCGAGTGGATCCCCGGCTACCTGCGCATCAACAACCCGGTCGACAGCGGCGGGCACCCGGTGGGCGACTGGCGCGGCCGCAAGATCCTCGACACGATCCTGGCCGATCCCAACGTCGGCATCCTGGTCGTTCCGATCACCGGTGCCTTCCCGCCGATGAGTGACAAGTTCGTGGCCGACCTCGTCGCGGTGTCCGAGACGACCGACAAGCCGATCTGCGTCGTGTGGGGTTCGCCGTCGGGAACCGAGGACGCCTACCGGGTCGCCCTGCTCGGCTCCCAACTGCCGGTGTTCCGCACGTTCGGCAACTGCGTCGGGGCCATCCGCGCCTACCTCGACTATCACGCCTTCGCCGACCGGATCGACGACCTGCTCGACCCGCCAGCCGGGCCGGTACGCATGCCCGCGCCGGGTGCGGTGCTCAACGAGGTCGCGTCCAAGGCACTGCTCGCCGGGTACGGCGTGCCGCTGACCCGCGACGTGCTCTGTGCCGACGCCGACGATGCCGTCGCGGCCGCCGCTGGCTTTTCCGGGCCGGTCGTGCTGAAGGCGGTGTCGGCCGCGATCACGCACAAGTCCGACCTGGGGCTGGTGCGGCTGGGCGTGGCCGGCGAGGCCGCCGTGCGCGAGACGGTGGCCGATTTCGAGCGGATCGTGGCCGGGCAGCCGGGCGCCGGCTACGAGGGGACGCTGGTGTGCGAGCAGATCTCCGGCGGCGTCGAGACCGTAGTCGGCATCGCCACCGACGCTGTCTTCGGACCGGTGGTCATGTTCGGGCTGGGCGGTGTCGCTGTCGAGGTCTACCGCGACGCGACCTTCCGGGTTCCGCCCTTCAGCCGCGCCGAGGCGCACCGCATGATCGCCGAGGTGCGCGGCTTCCCGTTGCTCACCGGACACCGTGGTGCCCCGCCGGCAGACCTGGAGGCGCTGGTCGACGCCGTGATGGCCGTGCAGCGGCTCGCGCAGGACGGCGCCGTGACCGAGTTGGACATCAACCCGCTGGTGGCGCTGCCCGATCGCGTGGTCGCGTTGGACGCGCTGGCCAGGGGAGTGCGCGATGCGTGAACTGCTCGCCGGCGTCCGGGTGTTGGAGAGTTCGCTGCTCGAACCCGGTGCCCTCGGCATGACGCTGGCCGAGCTCGGTGCCGACGTGATCAAGGTGGAGCCGCCCGGCGGCGACTACGTGCGCAGCATGTCCTGGCCGATCATCGACGGCGTCTCGCTGCTGCACTGGCACGTGAACCGCGGCAAGCGCAGCGTCGAGCTGGACCTGCGCACCGACGAGGGCGTCGCGCTGTACCTCGACCTGGTCGAGAAGTCCGACGTGGTGATCGAGGCGATGCGACCGGGCGCTCTCGCACGGCGCGGGATCACCGTCGAGCGGATGCGCGAGCGCAATCCGGCACTCGTCATCTGCAGCGTCTCCGGCTGGGGGATGACCGGGCCGTACCGCGACATCCCCTCGCACGGCATCGGGTTCGACGTATGGGCCGGCCTTGCCGCGCCGGCCACCGACGACGAGGGCTTCGTCTACATGCCGGACCACACGACCGTCGGCACCCGGGTCACCCCGGTGTTCGGCGCGCTCGCCGTGTGCGCCGCGCTGATCCGTGCCCGCTCCACGGGCGAGGGCGCGCACATCGACCTGGCCCAGAGCGACGTCGCCGCGGCGATGAACTGGTTCCGGATCGAGGGCGAGCGCGCGTACGAGCGTCCCGAGGACGAGGTGACCGGCAACCCCGCCGACGGCGGCGAGCGGCGCGCGCCCGGCGTTGCCGGCATGGCCGGATCGGTGCGCTACCAGTACTACCGCACGCTGGACGGGCACGTGCTGCTGATGGCCTCCGAGCGCGAGTTCTGGCAGAACTTCTGCACCGCCGTGGGCCGCGAGGACCTGTTCGAAGCCACCCGGGGGAGTCATCACGCCGACCACGCCCGCGGCAACCGGCAACTGCAACGCGAGCTACAGGACATCTTCGCCACCCGCAGCAGCGCCGACTGGGTGCAGCTCGGTGCCGACAGCAACTGCCCGATCGCCGCTGTGAACAGCGCGGCGACGATCAGCAACGACCCACAGTTCCAGGCCCGGCTGGGTTGGTTGCCGGCGAGCGACGTGGGCACCGACATGGTGCCGAACCCGATCCGGTTGGTCGGCGAGTCGTTGCCCCGCCCGTCCGCCGCGCCGACCGCCGGCCAGCACACCGCCGAGGTGCTGCGCTCGGTGTTGCAACTGGACGAGGCCAAGCTCGACGAACTGGCCCGGGCCGGCGTGTTCGGGGCCGAGCCGCGTGAATGACAAGGTCTACATCCACGAGTTCATCGACATCATCGGCCGGCACCGCAGCGACTACGTCTACCACATGCTGGCGAACTACTCGCCGATCGCGCAGGACGAACGCGGCCAGCAGTGTTTCGGCGTGTGGGGCACGATCGGCAGTACCGGCCGGTGGCCGCAGGTCGTGAACCTGTGGGAGGAGAACGGCTTCGACGGCCTCGCCGCGTCGTTCGGACACGAGACCGGCAACCCCGCCATGCAGGACCCGAAGCTCGCGCAGTGGTGGGCGCGGGCGGCACGGTTCCGCTCGGGAGGCACCGACCGGATCCTGGTCCCGGCACCGTGGAGCCGCCCGATCGACGCCCTCGTCGGCGCCGGAGTGCGCGGCGTGGTCTACGCGCACGAGCTGGTCGTCGTCCCGCCCGGACAGGCTGTGCGGTACCTCGACGGCGTCGGCGACCTGGCTCCGGGAGTGACCGCGTCGTTCGGCTGGCAGCTGGCCGGTGCGTGGCGCACGGCAATGTCGGACGACTCGGAATGCCTGATCCTGTGGGCGATCCCGAGCTGGCCGCAGTGGGCTGCGTTCGAACAGGAAGCCACCCGGACGCTCGGCCTGGGACGTCCCGCCGGCGTCGAGGTGCGCTCGGCCCAACGCATCCTGCTCGTCGAAGCACCGCTGTCGCCGATGCGCACCGGCAGGCAACCGTCCCGTGCCGATCGCCTCGAGCCCTACGAAGAGGCCTGACCCGACGCGTCTGAACACGACGCGGCGCACGTCCCCGTCAGTGCGGCAGGTCGGGAGCGAACCGTACGGCGGGCGCCAGGTCGCCGTACGGTTCGGCGTACAGCGAGTCCAGCGCCCGCCGGTGGCCGGGATAGGCGTACGCGAGCGCGGCGAGTTCGTGCTCGGAGGCACCCGTGATCCCGGCCGCCGCGAGCAGCGCCCGCACCGTCTGCAGGTTCTCGCTGTCGGGCACGGGTGTGCGGAGCACCCGCGGCCCCGGTGTACGCGGCGTGCCCAGCTGCGCATGCCACGTGCCCAACTGCTCACCCGACGGCATGCGGCGATGCCAGTCGGTGGCCCGCTGGATCGCCTCACCGACATCGGTGACCAGGTGGTCGTGGAAGGGTGCGCCGACGATCTGGAACGACAGCGGCAGCCCGGTTGCGGTGAATCCCATCGGAATGGCGAGAGCGGGTGAACCGGTGCAGTTCCAGTACCCGGTGTGGATGGTGTCCAGCATGGACCCGACGTCCACTGCGAAGTCCGGGCCGTACGCCGGTGAGCCGATCGTCAGGGTCGGGGTGACCACGACGTGGTGATCCTCGAACAGCGCCGCAGCCCCGCGCTGCGCGGCCGCGCGGACCCGCTGCGCCTGCACGTAGTCGGCGCCGCTCAGCAGCGCGCCGTACGCCAGCATCTCGCGCGTCGTGTCGAAGAAGTCGCTCCACCGTCCGGCCAGGTTGGTGC